>NZ_QWBW01000018.1 GCF_004117855.1 Modicisalibacter coralii | reverse complement strand
GGTGATCCCGCTGGACAACAACCCGGCGGAGAACGCCATCCGCCCCTTCGTGGTGGGCCGCAAGAACTGGCTGTTCAGCCACACACCGAGCGGGGCCCAGGCCAGCGCGGCAATCTACAGCCTGATCGAGACGGCCAAGGTCAACGGTCTCTCGCCCTACGAGTACCTGCAGTTCGTGTTCGAGACGCTGCCGACCCTCGGCGACGAGGACGACCCCGACGTACTGCTTCCCTGGCAGTGGAAGGACACCCTACCGGCCTGAGTCAGGCCGGTACAGATGGGGTTGTTGGATCGCTTACGGGAGTTGTTAGATCACGTTGACGACCTGCTTGTCATCGTTTCGTTACACGAGCCTGACATTCTCTGCCCTGCACGTGCAGCACCAACCTTCGCACCCGAGCATGTGCCTGCTGACCGGCCTCGAGGGCCGGTCGCCTCGTTTCTGCGACGCCTTTCTGGTGTACTTCTAGCGTTGTCCGTCGTGACACATTGACAATGACGACCTATCCAGCAGTCAGCGGGATATGCGGGTTGAGGTTGTCGTTGAGGGTGTTCGGGTCGAAGTCCGCCATGCGATTGAGAGCCTCAAAATCGAGCAGGCGGATATTGCGTCTCGATCGCTGTATCAGTCCTCGATTGGCCATTTCCACCAGTGTGCGGCTGACGTGGACGGAACTCATGCCCAGCAGCATGCTGAACTGCCGCTGCAACAGCGGCAGGTCGAAACTGTCGCCCGAGGTTTCTTCGATGCGCTGCAAGCGGTGGTGTACCTCGAGGACGAAGTGGGCAATACGCGACGCGGCATCGTGACTCAGGACGTTGACCATGCGCTGGGTGATCAAGCCCTCCTGCCGTGCGGCGGAGGCCTGCAAGGCCCAGGCCAGCCTGGCGGAGCGGCGCATCAATCTGGGAAGCCGGTCGATCGGGAAGGGACTGACCACGCCGTCGGTCAACATCACCGCCGTCGTCGAGTGATCATGGTAGGTGAGATCGCGCAGCCCCATGATGTCGCCGGGTAGAAAGAGATCGAGAATCTGGCGCGATCCGTCCGCCGAGCACTGGCTGGTGTAGGCCCAGCCTTCGCAAAGGGTGTAGAGCTGATCCGGGGTGGTTCGCGATTCCCAGAGCACCGTGCCCTTGGCAACCGGTCGAGGACTGGCCTCGAGCTCGGCGAGCAGGGCGTGATCGCGTTTCGAAAGACTGAGGTGATGGCCGATGTTCCTGGCCATGTAGCGTTCCTGTGCAGGCATGGCACGACTCCTTGTGCGCTGCCGGCCGGGAGTGGTGATGTGTTCGAACCCGAACGGCACGGCGTAAAGACGGATCCCGTATGGCGATCCGTGGGTTCTCATCACATCCTCTGTGATATTGACACCGTGGCAAGGTTTACCGGGTTCGGCAAGCAGGAAAATGTTACTGATCCTTGCCCGCAGCCTCCCGAAATATTCTTGGCTTTGCGCCTGCCGAGACGCCTGGGCGGTGTTTGCCTTTATCGCCACAAGCCGCCTGGTTGTCGATGTCACCTAGGGAGATTCGGCTATCAGCTGGCCTTGTCGAGGCCCGGATATTGCTCCGATTCGTCGTGAATTAACCTGTGTTGAATAAACGACCCGCTCCGATCTGTTAGTAATGTTGGGTGACATCGTTCATAGGGGGCAGGGGCGAAGGGTGGCGTCGCTGCTTGCCGCCCTTCGTCGTCACCGCTACTGGAACAGGTGGGACAGGCACGGGTTGATGCGATCCGTGAATTTCTCGGGTCGAAAATCGGAAATCTTGGAGAGTGTCTCCAGGTCGTTGATCAAGAAGCTCTGGCGCTGGCGGGTGATCAGTCCGCGATCGGCCAGCTCACTCATGGTGCGGCTGACATGGACTTCACTCATGCCCAGCAGCATGGCCAGTTGGCGCTGTGTCAGCGGCATCATGAACGCGTTGCCGGTGGCCTCCCCGATGCGAGTGAGACGGTAATAGATTTCCAGCGCAAAGTGGCCAAGGCGCGAGCAGGCATCGTTACTGAGCACGTTCACCAGGCGCTCCGTGATCACTCCCTGCTGACGTGCGGCCGAGGCGTGCAGACCGAGCGCCAGTCGCGGCGACTTGGTGAACAGGTCCTCGAGACGCACGGTGGGAAACGGGCAGATAACGCCGTCGGTGAGCATCGTCGCGGTCGTGTAGTGGGTCACCGAGGTGGCGTCGCGCAGACCCATGACGTCGCCGGGGAGGAAGATGTCGATGACCTGCTGGGCGCCGTTCTCGGAGCAGTGGAAGGCATAGGCCCAGCCGGAGCGCAGGGTATAGAGCTGGGTGGGCGTGTCCTGGGCTTCCCAGAGCACCGTGCCTTTCTCGACCTGACGCGGGTCCTTCTCCAGGTCCTTGAGCAAGGCGATGTCGGAGTCGCGCAGATTGACGTGATGACCGAGGTTCTTGGTGACACAGCTTACCGGTTCCTGCATGTCCACATCCTTGTGTCGTCAGTATCGGGGGTGAAGGAAGCTTGGCTGTTGCACAGCGATATCCGCCTGGTTTTGCGAGCGAGGCTCTGAATTTACTAGAGCCGCCGTCCAAAAGGGAGGTCCGACACGAAAGATCACGCGCCGCAATCGGCGAACTCATTGGCAGTGTCGTAGTCGACAAGGCAAGGCGGATGTGGCCCAGGCCCCCAGGGTTGGTTCTCCGCAGCCCGTTCCGCTACGTTTATTCAGGTATCAACCACGCAATTCAGGGAGGATGACGTGAGTGACACGGATCTAGGCACGATGGACGCCGGCAGTCTGGTCGAACTCTTTCGCACGGGGAAGGCCTCCCCGCTGGAGGTGACCCGCGCCGCGCTGGATCGCATCGACCGCTTCAACGACAAGGTCAATGCCTATGTCCACGTGGACCGGGAGGGCGCCGAAAAGGCAGCCCGTGCCTCGGCTCGTCGCTGGGGCCAGGGCCAGCCATTGAGTGATATCGATGGCGTGCCGGCTTCGCTGAAGGACCTGACCAATGTCGCCGGCATGCCGGCCCGAGAGGGCTCGCTCACGGTGCCGGATACGCTCTGCGAGTCGGATGCCCCCCCGGCGGCCCGGCTGCGCGAGGCCGGTGCCGTACTGCTGGGCAAGACCAACACCCCCGAATTCGGCTGGAAGGCGGTCACCGACAATCGCGTCTACGGGGCTACCTGCAATCCGTGGGATACCCGTCTGACCCCTGGCGGCTCCTCGGGCGGCGCCGCCGCGGCGGCCTCGCTCAACATGGGCGTCTTGCACCAGGGTGGCGACTCGGGCGGCTCGATTCGCATTCCTGCCGCCTTTACCGGGGTTTTCGGGTTCAAGCCGACCTTCGGCTGGACGCCGCAGTGGCCACCGGCCCAGGAACCCTCGCTGTCGCATATCGGCCCGCTGACACGCACTGTGCGGGATTCCGTGCGCATGCTCAACGTGATCGGCCGTTACGACTACCGTGACCCCTACGCGACACGTGGCCAGCCGGAAGATTGGGGAGCCGATCTCGATCAGGACCTGCGCGGGCTGCGCATTGCCTACTCGCCGACGCTGGGCTATGCCGATGTCGATCCGCAGATTGCCGAGCGCGTCCGTGAAGCGGCCCAGCGTCTCGAGGAACTCGGTGCCGAGATCGTCGAGATCGAGCCCGGCTTCGAATCGCCGATCGATATCTTCCGCAAGCTATGGTTCACCGCCTCGCTGGAGCTGTGGTCGCAGTGCAGCGAGAAGCAGCGTCAGCAGCTCGATCCCGGCCTGGTCGCCAATGCTCGGCATGCCGAGTCATGGAGCGCTGTCGAGTTGTTCCGCGCGCAGGCCGATCGCGCCCGTCTGGCCGAGCAGCTCGAGCACTTCAATCAGGACTATCATCTGCTGATGACACCATCGGTGCCGCTCGAACCCTTCGAGATCAATCATGAGGTACCGCCAGGCAGCAACATGCGCGACTGGGAGGAGTGGGCACCGTTCTCCTATCCCTTCAACCTCAGTCAGCAACCGGCGGCGTCGATCCCCTGCGGGTTCACCGCCTCCGGGCTGCCGGTGGGGTTCCAGCTGGCGGGCGGCAAGTTCGACGACGTTCGCGTATTGCGCGCCTGTCACGCCTACATGGAAGCACACCCGGCGCGCCATCCGGCGGTGCCCGATCCGGCCCAGTACGGTTGATTGCCGCGCGGTTGCAGCGGGGCGCATCGGTGAGATGCCACCGTGCCCTAGCATGGCAGGAGCCGGGTGTCCTCCTGCCGGCGAGCAGCCAAAGACGCCTTTCATTTATCGATCGAAAGCAAGGAGGAGCATTCGATGATCGTTCGTGACCATAAGGATGCCGAGCAGACCGCCGTCGACGAGGACAAGTTCATCAGTCGCCGCTACACGTTGCGCGCCGATGGCATGGGTCACTCGTTGCACGAGACCTACATCAAGCCCGGCGAGGCCCTGCACATGTGGTACAAGAACCACAAGGAATCGGTGATCTGCATCGAGGGCGAGGGCCAGATCGAGGACCTGACCGAAGGCGGCAAATGGGACCTCAAGCCCGGTGTCATGTACGCCCTCGACAAGCACCAGAAGCACATTCTCAGCAGCGAGAAGGGCATGACGGTGCTTTGCGTATTCACTCCGTCGCTGGTCGGTCCGGAAGATCACGACGCGGAAGGCAGCTACCCGCTGTACGACGATGACGGGACGCTGATCAAGCACTGAGTGGCGTGGGAAGAAAAAAGTTACTCAAAACTTGTACAGAAAGGTTTTGTTGTCTAGGCTTTGGGTAAGCGGCAATCAGGACGATTGTCCAGGCAAGCAAGGACGCTCAGGCCATGGATGGCCGGCGGGGCAGGCAAGGCACGTTCACGACAGGAGTCATGATCGCCAAGGATGCCCGCGAGCGACCCTCAACGTTTGGCCCCGTACCCCCTGCGGGGCTTTCTTTTGCGCGTCTCATCGTGCCAGGAAGCGTGCTACGGAATATGCGGTGCGACGTCGGCAATCGTTGGTTCGGCATTTGAGTAGAGGCAAAAGTGTGGCATCTTTGACGCCCCTCGATGGCGCAGCGACGCATCGTGGTCACGTCAGGGCAGCCAAGGAGAGTGTAGTGTGATGACGGAGCTCGACCTGGAAGAGGCCAAGCTCGCCCTCAGCGATGCGGATGCCTATCTCCGGTTGGCGAATGCCATGAGCGAGGCGGGCATGTCGTCGGTGACGCCTGGGTACCTGCGCAACCTCGCCGAGGAATTGCGCCGTGAAGGCGACGACGAAGCCTGATCACCGGTGCTTGTCGTTTCATTGACGAGCCAGTAACATTCAACCCGCGCCGACGTAGCTCAGCTGGTAGAGCAACGCACTCGTAATGCGTAGGTCGGTGGTTCGAGTCCACTCGTCGGCACCAGTGAAAACAGAGGGTTGGCGGCAATTCCGCCGCCCTTCTTTCAATGCGCTGCGAATCTTGCGGAAGATCGCGGCTCACCTCGAGCGCCCCCGTCCGTTCCTTTCCCACCCTGTTGTTCCTTTCCCGCTCACGGTTCCAGAAGTGCAGTGCCTATGGCTATGTCGGATTCGCTCGACGGATGTCTGGCTAAGTCGACTTTGTGAAACATTGCAAAAGCCGCGTTGAAAAGCCGTTTTCCTGTTTCAGAAGCCCCGCCCGATACCGATACTCCTCACAACCGCGAAACGACAACCACTGAGGAGTGGCACATGCTTTCACGTTTCAAGATAGGCACTCGGTTGGGAATTGCCTTTGGCGCCGTTCTGGCATTGCTGCTCGGGACCTTCGCCACCGGATCCCTCGGGCTCTACTCGATAAAGGCCATAACGGATAAAACGCTCAACGAGGACATCGCGTTGGGCAACAACGCGGCGACGATCCAGACGCTGGCACTCGAAGAGCGCCGATTCGAGAAGGATACCTTCATCAACATTGCGGATGCCGAGAAGTCCGATGCCTATTTCGGCAAGTGGGAGGCGTCGCGGCAGGCCCTGGCGGCCGCGCTCGAGGAAGGGGGGCGCTTGGCTCGTCAGGAAGCGATACAGACCCTCTACGGTGATGCCGAAAAGGCGCTGGAAGCTTATGCAGCGGGTTTCCGCTCCGTGCATGAACGGATCGTCAGCGGCGAAATCCGGGAGACGGCGCAGGCCAATCGGGCCTTCAGCCAGTACAAGGATGCCATCTATCGCCTCGAGGACCTGGCGGAGAAGATCGACGTGGCGGTATCGGAGCGGGTGGCTCTCGCCAGGGGGCAGATCGATCAGCAGTACCGGATCTCGCTCTGGTCGCTGGTGATGTTCGCCGCGATCGCGCTCATGCTGGCGGTGGTGTTGGCCTACGTGATTACCCTGAGTATCTCCCGACCCCTGCATCGTGCCGTCGGCGTCGCGCAGCGCGTTGCCGATGGGGATCTGACGTCGCACATCGACCGCGATGGACGCGATGAGATCTCGGTGCTGTTCGCGGCGCTGGACGACATGCAGGACAACCTGAGCGGGCTGGTTCGGGAACTTCGTCGCAGTAGCGAGAGCGTGTTCACCGGTTCCAACGAGATCGCCCTGGGCAGCCAGGACCTGGCCTCGCGGACGGAGGCTCAGGCGGCCGCGCTCCAGGAGACCGCTTCGAGCATGGAGGAGATGGCGTCGACGGTTCGCCAGAACACGGATTCCGCTCAGGAGGCGGACCGGCTGTCCGGTGACGCGGCGGATGCCGCCGAGGTGGGGGGCGTCGAGGTAAAACGCACCACGCAACTGATGGAGGCGATCGCCGAGAGTTCCAGGCAGGTCAACGCCGTCGTGGAGATCATCGACTCGATTGCCTTCCAGACCAATATTCTCGCCTTGAACGCCTCGGTCGAAGCGGCTCGCGCCGGTGAGCAGGGACGGGGTTTTGCCGTGGTCGCCCAGGAGGTCCGTTCACTGGCGAGTCGTAGTGCGGAATCGGCGAAGAGCATTCGCGAGATGGTCGAGACCACGGTCCGGGACATTGCGGGCGGCGTCGAGCAGGCCAAGCGCAGCGGCGAGACGATCGAGTCCTCGGTGGCCGCGATCAGGCAGGTGTCCAATCTGATGAAGGAGATCTCGATTGCCACCCGTGAACAGAACAGTGGCATCGAGCAGATCAACATCGCCCTGACCCAACTGGACTCGGCGACGCAGCAGAACGCCTCGCTGGTGGATGAAACGAGTCAGGCCGCGGCGTCCCTGAAGGGACAGGCCGAAACGCTGGCCGGGATGATCGCAAAATTCCGCACCAGCGATCAGTACGTGGTCGCGCCCCCCTCTCCGGCGTCCGAGCCGGCTCGAGCCCCTGTTCCTGCCGTGCCCGAGCGCCGGAAGCTCGGAAACAGTACCACGGAGGCATGGGAAGCGTTCTGATCGCGACTGAAGGGCCGTTATGATGGCCAGGCTGCGGTGCCTACTCGCGAAGTTCGCCGGCGATATAGCGAAAACTGCCCATCAGGAAGCCTGATGGACAGTTTTCCAGCCGATGCCCGGTTTTGACCCGGCCGCGTTCGGGAGGGCTTTAGAGTTGCTTTCATAACCGATGGACGGGATGGGCTTCCTCGGTGGCAAGGCCCGAGGCGTCGGACCGTTGCGAGGGCGCTGTAAACCCATCCCTGGGCGCTACCTTTGCCATCCATGGCAAAGGACCCTCGCTTCGCCTTGCCCCCGATGCCCATCATCATCAGGGTTTGAAAACGCGTTCTTAAGTTTCCGGTATGCCCAGGTTGTGTCGCGGGGCATAGCATGTCGCCACGGCCCGGCGGCGGTGCCGCCAGCCTTGGTTTAGCGGCACTGCCTCGCTCAGTCAGTCACGAGGTCCGCCGGCGAGTCGATAGCCGGGCAACACCGGCATCCTCGATATCGGGCGGTGCGACTGAGCGCTTGGTGGACCCGCCACTCCTTGAGTGAAGGATTCAGTTTGCGTAATCACGAGCGAAGGCGGCTAGAGAATCCTGCAGCCGCTTCTCGGGGATGGCGGCGCCGATGGATCGAAACTTCCAAGTGTTTTCGTGACGGTATACGCTGCCCATGATCATGCTTACACGGCCCGAGAAGGAGGGGTCATTCGCGACGTCGAAGGTCGCGAAGATGTTGCCCTTGCCAGCTTTTCCGTCGTGGATACGGATGCCTGCGAAGGGAATCTCGCCGAAGTTCTGCATCGAGAATGAGTTCAGAACCAGCGCCAGCTTGTCGACGTTGGCCGGGACGCTCTTGAGGTCGATCTGAATGACTTCGTTGTCTTGGCCATCGTCGCCACCCGTATCACCGACTCGGTCGTCGCCGCTGTGCTTGATCGAGCCGCATGACGAAGTGAGCTTCTGGAAAAAGACCGTATCGACCAGATTACCCTGCGCATCGAACAGGCCTACTGAGGCATCCAGGTCGACCGCGACGTGCTTCTTGCCGCCGAAGAAACCTTTCTTCTCGATGGCCCCCCAGTTAACACCGATCTCGATATAGTCGAGCGTGCCGCCATCCTGTTTTTCCAGGCTGATACGTTGCCCCTTGGACAGACTGATAGCCATACGATTTCCTTCCTATGAATGAGTGTACTGCTATTACGACGGAAAACGCCGAGCGGCCTCGGCCCGGCTTGCTCTCGTTAGCCGAATAGGCCGCCTAGCAGGCCTTTCTTTTTCGGTGTTGCGGGAACATTCACGAAACGGTACGAAATATTGGCTTGCTTGTTGTACTTTTCGGAGTGTTTGGTCTGGGCACCCTTGAAGACGGCTGGACCGACAATATCGATATCGATAGAGTCATTCTTCCAGAAGATCCACGGTGTTTCTTCTTGACCTGGCTTCGAGGTCTTGCCGGATGGCGCAAGGATGACTTCGTCCTCGGTGACAATCGCGTAGCCGATGACATAGGTGTAGATGTTGGGATTGTTGGCGCCGGGTCCCTGGTTGAAATCGAAGCTGCAAACGACCTCATCGTTGCCACAGCTCATCTTCATTTGCGGGCGTAGGGAGGCGACCGAGACCGCGCCATTGTTCAGCGCCGAGTAGACGCTGAAGCACAAAGCCACGGGGCCGCCGGCCCGCTTGGCGATATCACGCGCCACGGTGATCACCTCTTCGCCGGGCATGTCGACGCTGGCACTCTGGACGTCGCCGTGGTGATGGGCGAACGGCGGTTCCTGAAGCGAGCCGCGATATTCGCCGTCCACCAAGTACATCTTGTCACCCGGATGCAGGATCGAGCAGCGCAGGTCGAGGTCGTCGTTGCCATCGTCGCCATCGCCATTGTCGACCCATTGGGCGCGGACCACGATGTCGGAACTTCCCTTGCTCAGGTCGATCGTTGCCGTTTCGTCGGGCTTGGTAAGGTTGATCATCTCGGTTCTCTCGCGTTATTGGGCTATGAAGTGGACTGCAGGGTGGCGATACGCCTTGCCCAGTGACTGTGGCAGGCTTGCTCCAGCATCTGGCCGGCATCCTGAAAAACGGCATCGTGGCTGTTGAGCAAGGCGTGGGCCTGTTGTTTCTGACGTCTCAAGGCCTGGGCAAAATGCTCTTCGATCACTGCCAGCTGGGAGGGATGTACGCAGGTCTTGGAATAGAAGCCCCAGGCGATGTCCTGGGCGACTTCACGGGAGAGCGTCTCCGTCTCGCCGATCAGGTCGCAGACCGGCGCGGCTAGTTCATAACCCGCCGGTCGGAACAGCGTGATCAGGCGTTCCAGTGTCGAGCGCAGCGGCGTTTCGTAGACCGTTTGACCTGGTTGGCGCTTGAGACCGATGGCGCCCAGTAGATCGTTGGCGCCGATACGCAGCGCGATCACCGGGTTGCGTAGGCTCTGGACGGCCTCGAGTGTCGCCAAGGCGGTGTCCTCGCGAAATAGCGAGGGGGTTTCGAGGGTTGGCATGACGGGCAACTGGGGGCAACGCTCGAGCACGTCGTGCCACTCTGGGGCCGAGGTATCGTCGAATTTGGGGATCACCACGCCATCGAGGCGTGCCAGGGCCTCGGGCACTTCTATCAACTGGCGAAGCACGAACGGATTGCGTGGCCGCACGAAACGTAGAAATGTTACCTGGGCGGGAGCGGCCTGCAGCGTTCGGATCAAGCGGCGAACGGCCCAGGCCACCGCATCGGCTGCCACGGCATCCTCGGTGCACAGGATCAGTGACCGTGCGCCATGACAGCCATCGGCAAGAATGCTCTCGAGCGACTTGTGGGTCGCCGGTACATAGAGGGAGGCGCCCATATCGCCATAGCGAGGGCAGGTCATCATGGCGCCTCCTGATGAACCAGGGCCTGGATCAGTGAGCAGGCATGAAAAGGCATGTCGGGGCGTACCTCGATTGCCACGCCCTTTTCCTCGGCAAGCAGCAGAAGATGCTCGACATCGGGATGCGCCGGGTCGCGCACCATCAACAAGGCCGGTACACGGCGCAGCATCACCCGCGTGGCTTCGGCGATGCCCGGCTTGATGTGGTTGATATCATGGACCGCGTAGTCGCGCTGGATCCGGTCGAGCATTGCCTGCATCAGGGCCTGCTGGCGGGTCCGGTCGGCGTCCGACGGAGGGGCGACCGCTGGGCTCGGTGTGACCAGATGCGCAGCGACATGCTCGATGAAGGCTTGGCTACGGTCGTGTTCGGCGAGTTCGTGGTACACCACGCAGCCGTGGAAGGCACCGGCCGGCACTCGATGATTGAGCACCGAGCGCGAAACGAGACCCGACACGGTGGCATTGAGTATGCCGGAGGGGATCGCGTAATCCTCGCAGGTTGCCGCGTAGTCGGCAGTGCCGCCAATGTCCGAGATCACCGCCAGCCGCGGAACGATGGTGTCCTTGTTCCTGGCTCGGCGCGTGTCGTTGTAGCGGGCTATGTCCTGACGAAGCTCGCGAGTGATGACACCCTTGGCTGTCCAGGCATCGACGAAGACGACACGTCGGGGGTCGACGCCGACATCGTCCAGCAGATAATCCATCGCGATGCTATCGATGCCGCGGTCGCGGATTATCGAGACACTGTAATGATGGCAGGCCTGATGTTCATGGTTGATCAGCGCGCGGCGCAGAAGGGCGCCGGCCGGTGTTCCTGCCCGCACCAGACTCACCAGGACGAGTGGCGTGTCGCTGTGTCCCAGGTCAGCGACGATCTGGCTTGCGAGCTGACGAACTTCATTGGCGAGGCGAGGCGCATAGCGCTCGCAGAGCGTCTCGAACAGTGCCAGGTAGCGAGGGCTGGGCGCTGACTCGCGATGAATCATCTCGCTGTAGTGAGCCTGGCCCGACTGGATTCGGCGCTCTTTTTCCTCGATGGTAAGGTAGTCCGCCTCGATCGGGGTCAGCAGGAACTGGCAGTCATCCGGCAGATAGGAGCCATGCAGAGGGGCGAGCGCGGCCGCAGTCATTGTGCGATATCCTTCAGCTGGTTCCAGATTTGACTCTGCGTGGGTATCAAGGCCATGTCTCCCCGGGTCATGAAACGCAGATCCGATAGGCTGTCACCGAGGGTTATCACGGTATCCTCGGGCTGGCGCTGAACGACCTCGTCGAGCAGGAAGCGGCAGGCCTCGGCCTTGCAGGTATAGGGTGGGCGCAGAGCGGCATTGCGCCGATTGGCGTGGAGATTCAGCCCATGCTCCCGGGCGATGCGTGCGCACAGGTCATGTGCCTCATCGGGCAGCGTTCCGGATGCCTTGATTGATAGATACACAGGCACCTCGAGATCCTCGAGCAGGCGCAGTGAAACGTCCAGTGCCGGATAGGCACTTGGCAGAGTTGCTTGCAGTGCGGCATGAGCCCGAGCAAGGACGCTTCGCGCCTCGTCGAGTCGAGGCGCCAGGCGTGCCCGCCATGCTGGGTGTACCCGCCCGTTTTGGGTGACCAGTGCACCATGGCTGACCACGGCATAGCCCCCCCGGAATGGCAGTGCAACACGTTCCAGTGCATAGCTGGTTCGACCGGTCACCGGAACGATGAGGTCTGCCGATTCCGCGAGCAATCGCCACAGCGTGTGCTGTTGATGGGTCTGGAAGGATAGTGGTCGCCCCTGGCCATCGACGGCCGCCAGGTTTACCCCGGTCGCCGTATCGGGCAGGGACCGCTCACTGGTAAACAGTGTGTCGTCCAGATCGGTCAGCAGAATAAGTCGGCCCCCGCTCATGCCATGACTCCATCGGCTTGCCCGGCGAGACGCCGGTGAGCTGCTTCGAGTGCCTGGCTCAATGCCGGACGGCCGATGCCGTCGAAGGCCAGGGGGGTATGGCGTAATGGGGCGTTGTACAAGAAGTGGGTCTTGCCATTATTACCGGGAGCAGGGTGCTCAAGGCGGGATGTCACGGCGTCGCCGAGTGCGATCGGTGAACGTGTCGAGCTTTGGAAAAGGACATCCATGCCTTGCTTCTCGAGATCCAGGGCCAGCCGGAAAGGGGCATCGAGAAACTCGCCCATGCCATAGACCACATGGGGTCGGCTAGGGTCGAGTCTCCGGTGCAGTTCTATTTCCCGTGAGGGGGCCAGGGGCGTCGCGGTGAGAATCTTGCCGTAAAGGCCTTCTCGTTCAAGGGGGCGGGGAGTATCAGGCGACTCGCTGGAGGTCAGCAAGACATCGCAGAAGTCGGTGTCGACATCGCCCGGCAAGCTCGCCTGGTAGGTGGGATCCGGCGAGAAGTCGAACGTGCCGGCCATCAACTGCACGAAGTCGACATCGACGTGTCTCGGCAATGCCGCCAACAGCCGGGACCGGGCAGCGTCGGTCAACCAGCTCACCAGCGAGACGATGTGCAGCCGTTTGACGTGGGCCAGCTCGGGCTGGGCGAGCAATGTGCTGGCAAGTTGCGCCAGGGTCAAACCGGTCGATATCTCGTCGTCGACCAGTACCAGATCCCGGGTGCCCTCGATGGCTAGTGCGGCCTCGCTGGAAAGCCGTGCCATGTGCATGGTATCGGCATGCGAATGTGCCTCCCGGATACGTATCCAGGGGTCGGGTACCAGAAATCGCGTGGTGTGGTGGAAGACGCTATGCGTATGCAAGTCTCCCAGGTGACGAGCGATGCCGGCGCCAAGGCCCACGGCGGTCTCGGCCATGCCCACCACATAGGCTGTGTCACCGAGTAGACGAATGGATTCTGCGAGTTCGGCATGAATGGCATCCATCTTTGTCGGGCGAACCGGAATGTGTTTGCCCAGGACGCGCGACACGAACAGGTACCCCCGGCGAGGGTTGAGACGCGAGGCGAACGCGAGGAGTTCGTCGAGTCGGTGACCATTGTCGGTGAGTTCTAGTGTCAGACGACCCGCCTGAATACCGTGGATCATGTTCTGCGTACTCATGCCGGTCTTTTCCGGTTGTTCCGGAAACTCTGGAAAACCCGCTTCAAGATGTTGGTCAGGCAGTAAACCACCCAGCCGGCGGTGCTCAAGCTGGCCAGAAGTACCAGCTTGTAGCGGGCATCGTCGATCCCGCCGAACAGGCTTTCCAGAATGGTCCAGATCACCAGTGCCAACAGCACCGGAATTACCAGCAGGTGCCACCACATCTCCGTGCGACCGACCCTGACACGATAACGCCCCATGGTGATCGCCGAACGTCGATGCAGGAAGCATACGCCGCCGGCCAGAACCGACAAGCCGAACGCCAGCAGATAAAGCCAGTCGTTATGCACCATCATTCCCCAAGTCACGAGCCAGGTTATCACTAACCAGAAGGCCCCTTCGCCCGCACCGATCAGATCGGCTCGAAGCTTGGCTTTCATCGACATGCCGTCTTCTCCAGCTCAAAGGGTAGGGGCAAGAAAAGCCCCCACCCGAGTGTCGATTCAGGAAGCATTCAAACCGTACTTGGATGCCAAGTCGGCGAGACCGCCACTGAAGCCCTGGCCGATGGCACGGAACTTCCACTCACCGTTGTTGCGATAGACTTCGCAGAAGATCATTGCGTCTTCCACCGAGTAGTCTTCGGACAAGTCATAACGCACGATCTCTTGATCGCTCTCGTCGTTGATGACGCGGGCAAAGGCATTCTCGACCTGGCCGAAGTTTTGTCCACGCGATTGAGCGTCATGGATGGTGACGGTAACGGCGATCTTGTCGACGTCTGACGGGACCTTCTCGAGGTCGACCTTGATGACTTCGTCATCGCCGTCGCCTGCGCCGGTGCGGTTGTCACCCATGTGCTCCACCGAACCGTCGGTGGATTTCAGGTTGTTGTAGAAGATGAAGTCCTGATCTTGGCGACACTTGCCTTCGCTATTGGTCAGAAAAATGCTGGCATCGAGGTCGAAGTCCTGCCCCGTGGTGACACGGGCATCCCATCCCAGCCCGATGCGGATCTTCTTGATCCCCGGGGCTTCCTTGCTCAGCGAGATGTTGCCGCCTTTGGAAAGAGAAATAGCCATTCGTCACGTTTCCCGAGTCGTCATTGATTGAAGTCGGCCAGGATCGTCCCTGGCCGGATGAAAAATTACTGGAGGCCGTAGCCTTTGAGGAAGGCGGCCAAGCCACCGGCGAAGCCATCGCCCTTGGCAGCGAAGCGCCAGTCACCATCCTTCTTGTACAGTTCACCGAAGATGACCGCGGTTTCGGTGGAGTAGTCTTCGGATAGGTCGTAGCGTGCGACCGGCTCGTCGTTACCATCCTTGAGGATGCGTACGAAAGCGTTATTGACCATGCCGAAGTTCTGGCCGCGGGCATCCGCTTCGTGGATGGTAACGACAAGCACGATCTTCGCGATGTCGGCATTGAGCTGGGTCAGGTCGACCGTGATGGTCTCATCATCGCCGTCGCCTTCGCCGGTGCGGTTGTCGCCGGAAGAAGCGACGCCGCCGCACGGTGACGCAAGCTGGCCGTAGAACACCAGGGAACTGGTGCCGCCGACGGGCTGATCATTGGCGTCCAGCAGGAGTGCAGAGGCGTCCAGGTCGAAGTCGGCGCCATCCGTGATGCGAGTGTCCCAGCCCATGCCGAGGGTGAATTTCGTGGCGCCGGGGGCTTCCTTGGACAGGTTGATGCGGCTGCCCTTGCTCAGATCGATCATGTAACGCTCCTTTAGTGCGATAAACGGGATAGCACCTGGCAAAGAGGCACTGGCAAATACCCGTCGGGTACTTGCCAATGCCCCCCGAAGGGGGCATCGGATACCTAGTTGTTGTTGCTAACGCTCTCTTCCTTGGCCGGAAACACCAGGCTTATCAGGACGCCTCCGAGGATCAATGCCAGCACCACGAACAGACTGACCTGATGGTCGATGTGGTAGATGCCCAGCGCCGAGCTTGCCAGCTTCGCGGCGATAAACACCAGTACCAGCGCGACAGCCTTCTCCAGGTAGACGAGATACTTGGCGGCGGCGGCCAGCATGAAGTAGAGGTTACGCAGCCCGAGGATCGCGAAGATCACCGAGGCGTAGACGAGGAAGGGCTCCTGCGTGACGGCAATGATGGCCGGTACGCTGTCAAAGCTGAAGATGATGTCGGAGATCTCGATGCACATCAGACACAGCAGCATTGGGGTGGCATAGAAGGCCGCCCGCTTTGGCAGCTCGAAGCCTTCCCGTTCGGCGACCTCATAAGCCTTGTCCTTGCGCACCAGGAAATGCTTGCCGACCAGTCGTGGGATCACCGGCACGATACGGCGAGTCAACCGAACGGACCAGTGATCGGAGTAATCCTCGGACGCCTCGTCATCGGCGCTGCCGATGAACATCTTGACACCGGTCCACAGGACGATGGCGGCGAACAAGACTTCGATCCAGTGGGAAAGGCCGAACACTGCAGTGCCCGCGGCGACGAAGATGGCGCGGAAGACCAAGGCGCCAGCAATGCCGTAGTAAAGGATCCGGTGCTGGAGGATCCCCTTGATGTTGAAGCTCGCGAAGATTGCCACGAATACCATCATGTTATCGATCGAAAGTGCTTTTTCGAGCACATAACCCGACAGGAAAAGGCTCGCGGCTTCCGGCGAATAGCGAAGGTTCAGATAGCCATAGAAGGCCAATGCCAGGGCGATCCAGAAGACCGACCAGGCGGCGGCGTTCTTGAAGGTGACTTCTTCGGCATTGCGATGCGAGAACAGGTCGAGCCACACCGATGCCACGACGGCGATCGCCAGAATGACGACCGCCTCGACGGGAAAGCCAAAGTCCATGTAGTGAGCGTCTCTTTACAGGCCGAATTCTGCCGGATCGAGACCCAGCTCCTTGGCGATCTTGGAGGCTTGAGCCTGCTCCTGAGCATCGAAGTCGCCGTCCGCGCCGCCGATGGCGATTGCCAGGCGTACCACCATGCGTGCCTGGTCCGGATTTTTCCTGACCTTGCCGATGTCGCTCATGGCGGTGATTTCGGCGATATCGACATCCGTGTCGGGATTGTCGGCGTCCAAGGCATCCAGATAATTCTTGAAACGCTTGGCAACTTCGCTGGGGTCGAAGACACTGAGCGCATCGTGGGCGCGCACGAAGGCGATCGCCTTCTGCTTTTCCTCGCGGCTGATGGTGCCATCGGCAACGGTGATCATGGCACTGGCTGCCATGGCTGCATTCAGGAAGCTGTCGTTCTTGAATTTCTGGGCGTCTGCCTTGAGGGACGAGAAGGATTCACGGGCTTTCGCAACGATGGAATTGAGCATGCTTACCTCTAGTGATAGCGTATGATGAGCGGTTATTTCAGCGTAGGTTACTAAAAATCATTGTCGTTTCAATGGATATCCTGTCGTTTCCGCTGCCCCATTTGGAGGGGTTTTGACAGGCGTGTAAAAAAACTCTTGCCTTTCTCGGATGTCCGTGGGTCGAATGGAAAAGCCTTGAGCGACAGAAGGTTATAAGTCGCAGGCCGAAAGGTGCGTTACGGCTTGCTGCCTCCAAGATACCCGGAGTGTCAATGAGGTTGCAGGAAAGGACATCAATTTAACCATGAAGTTCCTTGCTTTCCAGTGCTCTTTACCCCCTTCTTGCAGCGCCGGTCAAGCGTGTAAGACATTTGCCATTGCTTTTGTAAGTGATCGCCGACAATGGGAGTGGTTGCGAGGTCGGCTCGACGTTTCTCTAGCCACGTCATGAGACTTTTGCCATTGTCGACGCTGGCGATCTCTGCGAATGCTGGTATGGCCAGCCGCCCTGCCGTCAGTGGCTGCGCCGAAATCGCGGTATGACCGTCGGCAATTGCCTTAACCGAGGATGTAGTAAGCAATGAGTAACCCTCTCGTCGCTGGCCAGAATGCCAAGCTTTCGACGTCGCAGCTGACGTTGCAGTTCAATGTCGACCATGCATCGTCCATCGACCTGGATGCCTCGGCGATCCTGCTCGCCAAGACTGGCAAGGTGTCGTCCGATGTCGATTTCGTCTTCTTCAATCAGCCACGTCATGCCTCCGGTGCGGTGTCGCAGGAAGACGGGTCAACGTTTAGCGTCGACTTGAGCAAGGTGCCGCCGCACCTGGAGCGCATCGCCTTCGTCCTGACCGTCGAGCAAGGCCTGTCCGCACTGGCCGGCGGCTACAGCTTTCGGCTCTTCGGCGCAGGCGACGACTTCACGTTCGACGGCCAAGGCGCCGGACGTCCCGAGAAATCCCTGATCGTCTGTGAATTGTATCGTCGCAATGATGAATGGAAGGTGAAAGTGGTCGACCAGGGGTTTGCCGGCGGCATGGCGCCGCTCGCCGAACACTTTGGCGTCGAGGTCGAGGGTGGCGCCGGCCAGGCCACGCCTCGTGAGACGCCGTCAGCGGCCAAGCCCGGTCCCGAGGCCAAGAAGTCGATCAATCTCAGTAAGATAACCCTGGACAAGAAGGGCGACACGATATCGCTGGAAAAGACGTCGAGCTCTTTCGGCAAGATCCACGTCAACCTGAACTGGAACCCGGGCGGCGGTGGCGGCGCCAAGAAAGGCTTGCTGGGCTCGCTACTGGGTGGCGGCAAGTCGGGGGGCATCGATCTGGACCTGGGGTGCATGTACGAGTTTCGCGATGGCACCAAGGGCATCGTGCAGGCCCTCGGCCGGCATTTCGGTAGCCTCGACAGTGCTCCCTACATCTTCCTGGATGGCGACGATCGAACGGGGGCGGTGAATGCCGGCGAAAACCTCTATATCAATGGCAAGCACTGGAGCGACGTCAAGCGTGTGATGATCTTCGCCTTCATCTACGAGGGTGTGCCCAACTGGGCCCAGACCGATGGCCGTGTCGTGATCAAGACGCCCGACCAACCGGAAATCGAGATCCGCATGGATGCCAGTGGCAGCCAGCAGAACTTCTGCGTGATCGCAATGCTGGAAAATCGAGACGGTGCGTTGCACATCTCCAAGGAAGTGAATTACTTCGCGGGCCACCAGGTCGCGGACAAGCAGTACGGCTTCGGCTTCCGCTGGAAGGCGGGTCGGAAGTAGGCCGCGGCGGCGGGAACGTCTGATGGGCCTGCCATGCTCCTATCATGCCTGGTGGGTCGCGTCCCGAGCGGTCTCGGGGAATCGGCGACGTCGACCCACCATCGCGCACTACCGACACTAACCGTCATGAGGAATCCATGAGACGACTGCCCGTGTACCTTGTCCTCGACAAGTCCTATTCCATGGCCGGTGAGCCGATCGATGCCGTCAACCAAGGGCTGCAGGCGCTTGTCGACATGTTGCGACAAGACCCTTTCGCCCTGGAGACGGTGCATCTCTCGGTCATCGAGTTCAGCTCGAAAGCCGAGCATACCGTGGGGTTGTCCGACCTGATGACCTTCCAGCCGCCCACGCTCCGTCCGGATGGTTCGACGTCCCTTGGCGCCGCGTTGACGCTGACCGCCGAGGGAATCCGCCGGGAGGTCAAGACAGCGACCCGTGATGCCAAGGGTGACTGGCGCCCGCTGGTCTTCGTGTTCACCGATGGCGTTGCCAATGATGACCTGGAGGCCGGTGTCCAGGCCATGAAGAACGTCAGCGTGGCCAAGGTGGTTGGCTGCGCGGCGGGTGCCGAGGCCGACGTGGCGGATCTGCAGCGGTTCGCCACGGATGTGGTTCGGTTGGACAGTAACGACGCCGAGTCGATCCGCGCTTTCTTCGCCTGGGTGTCGGCAAGCGTCTCGATGACCAGCCAGTCCGTGGAGTCCGGCGGCGGCGATGGCGTTGCGGAACTGCCGCCGCCGCCTCGAGAAATCAATGTCATCGACCTGCACAAAGATTGAGGCCAGGAGTCACCATGGATCGTCGACTACCCATTTATTTGCTCATCGACTCGTCGGGCTCCATGCGCGGCGAGCCCATTCAGTCGGTCAACGTTGGGCTGGCAGCGATGCTGACGGCTCTGCGCCAGGATCCCTATGCGCTGGAGACCGTGTACCTTTCGGTCATTACCTTCGATCATCAGGTGAAGGAGCTGCTCCCCCTGCAGCCGTTGGCCGACGCCCAGGTCGAGGACATCGAGCTGCCCCGTTCCGGAGCGACCCATATGGGGGAAGGTCTCGACAAGGTTTGCGATTGTGTGGAGCGGGACGTCATCACTTCGACCGCCGAGCAGAAGGGCGACTTTCGACCGATGCTGTTCGTCATGACCGATGGCGCACCGTCGGACCTGATGGACTTCGAGGCGGCGGTAAAGCGTATCAAGGGGATGAAGTTCTCGGAGATCATCGCCTGTGCCGCGGGCCCTAAGGCCAAGCAGGAGCATCTGAAGAAGTTCGCGACCAAGACGGTGAGTCTCGAGACCATGGACAGTGCCGGTTTCGCCACGTACTTCCAGTGGGTTTCGGCCTCCATCGCGGCTAACGCCAGCGGCCAGCAGCATGGTGCTGACGATGACATCACCTTGCCGCCGCCGCCCGACGAAGTTCAGGTTGTCTTGTAACGCGAGGCCGTGATGCGACGTTTACCGATTTTCTTCGTGCTCGATGTCTCGGAGTCCATGGCTGGCGAGCCACTGGTTCAGTTGCAGGCTGCCATGGAGTCGATCGTCGAGCAGCTTCGTCAGGATCCCAACGCCCTGGAGACTGTGTACATCTCGGTGATCGCCTTCGCCGGGAAGGCGGGCATGGTGGTGCCATTGGTCGAGTTGATGAGCTTCTATCCGCCGCGCTTGCCCCTGGGGGGCGGCACGGCGCTGGGCGAGGCGCTCGATGAGCTGATGACGCGTATCGAGGTCGATGTCAAGAAGACCACGCCCGATCGACGAGGTGACTGGGAGCCGGTTGTCTACCTGCTGACCGATGGCCGTCCGACCGATCGTACCGAGGCGGCGATTCGTCGTTGGCGCCAGCAGTATGCCAGTCGTGCCCACCTGATTGCCGTGACCCTGGGCGGCGCCGCCGATGCCCGGATACTCAAGCAGCTCACCGATGATGTCGTGGCCCTGGGGGCCGGTGGTGACGATGATCTGAGCCGCTTCGCGCGATGGGTCTCCGCGTCGGTCGCCGCTCAGAGTCAGGCGCTCGACATGGGCCAGAGCGCACCGGGTATTTCACTGGCCAAGGCCGAGGAGGTGGGGATCAGCCTGGTCAAGGATGGCGATGCGGCGCCAGTCGACGATCAGGTCGTCGTCTTTACCGGGCGTTGCCATCGCAGCCGGAAGCCGTACCTGCTCAAGTACAACGCCATATCGGTGCCAGGGGGCTTCGGTGGGCCTGCAGGGCAGGGCGTCTACGGACTCGAGGGTGCCTATCCGTTGAGCGAAACGTATTTCGAATGGAGTGCTGAAGGGGGGAGTGCCTCGACGGTTAGCAGCGATCAGCTCGAGGGCGTGCCGCCGTGTCCGCATTGTGCAGCGGCCACGTCGTTTGCGATGTGCCGTTGTGGCAGGTTGATGTGCTGCAACGGGCCCGGGGTGCAGACCTGCCCCTGGTGTGATGCCTCCATCGAGTTCGGCGACGGTGGTGGTAGCCGTTTCGATATCGGCAGGGGGCAAGGGTGAGGCGGTCGCAAGCGTATTACACCCGCGTGCTCTCCAGCTTGATGTACGCGAATCCTCGGCAGCGACTGAAGGATAGCCTGATGGAGCGCGTGATGACCGAGACCGACGCGGCGGAGATGATCGACGCGTTTCGAGAGCAATTGCATGACAAGCTGGCTCGGCACTTTGCCGAGAGCGCCGAGAAGCACCAAGCGCCAGAAGTCCAGCCGGACGGCTTCACGCCGGGCATCGCCATCAGCGAGGAAACCACAGTGTCTGGACATCATGATACCGACTCGGATGACCCGCACGCCGCCGCCTCTCTGCAGCCCGGCGACATTCCGGTATCGTCGGCCCCCCCGCCCGAGCCACCGCCGGTGCCGGCCCGCACCGAGAGCCTGCCCAACGGCCGCGTCGGCCAGGTTTACGAGGTCGAGCTCGACGCGGTGATCGACCACCTGCCGTCGCGCCTGGTTCTCGAGGACGATGCCGGCACCGGCCTGACGTTGACCGAGACGCGGTGGCTGCAGGGCAAGCCGACGCTGAGCGGTTCGGTGGTGCTGTCGATGGTGGGAGTCGATAGTCGCGATGAGCCGGTCGAGCGCCTGACACTCAAGCTGGCGCTGATCCCGAGTTCACGGGACCTCTGGCAGAACCGGGCGTCCGACCCGAATGCGCCCTACGCCAAGCCCGACGCCGTGGTCGAACGGCTGGCGGCGGGCGATGGCTGGCGTATGGCCGTGGGATCGCTGCGCGGTCGCTCTCACGCCCATCGTGGCGGTCAGCGGGATGACGAAGGCGTGATCGATCGCACGACATCAGGCTGGAACCTGTTGTTGGTTGGCGATGGCGCGGGTTCCTGTGAATTTTCCCGACAAGGTAGCCTGCTGGCGACGACGACCGCTCGCGATACCCTGCTTTCGACTCTCGACGAGAACGCCGGTGCCGAGCTGGAGCGGGCCGTGTTGACGTGGTGGGCGGAGGGTGATCGTTCGCGAATGCCGCAAGCGCTGGTGATCCCCCTGCAGGAGACCATCATTACCGCCGTACATCGGGGGCACCGGGCGATCCACGACGAAGCCGAGGCCTCCGGTCGTCCCCTGAAGGCCTTTTCGACCACCCTGCTGCTGGCGCTGCACAAGCAAACCTCGCAAGGGCACGTGGTGGTGACCTTCGGTATCGGCGACGGGGCGATCGCTGCGCTCTTCGAGGGCTGTCGGGCGACGCTCATGAACAGTGCCGACTCGGGGCAGCATGCCGGGCAGACCCGCTTTCTCGATGCCCCGTTGTTCCAGGAGGGGCAGAGCCTCTATCAGCGCGTCAAGGTCGGCGTATTCGAAACCCTCGACGCGCTGATTCTGGCGACCGATGGCGTGACCGATCCCAAGTTCGATTCCGATAACGCCATGCAGGAAGCCGCAGGCTGGTGGTCGCTATACGGAGAACTGGCTCCGGTCCTGGCCGCACCGCGGTGTGAGGAGGAGCGGGACCCATTGCTCGAGTACCTGGATTTCTTCATCGAGCGTCATCACGACGACCGGACGCTGGCGGTGCTGTATCGGGACGGTCGGGTGGCGAATGCCGACTCGGGAGACGCTACGGATGAGTGAATCGATCATCACCCTGACCGATTCGAACGGCGAGCGGGTCGAGTTTCGTGACAAGATCATCGCCAGCGGTGGCATGAAGGATGTCTATGCCAGTCCTGACAAGCGTTATGTGGTGGCGTTCTACCGCAACGCCCTGGATGCGGCAGCGCGTCAGCGCCTGGAAATGATCACCGGCACCTATCGTCAGCGGATTTTCGACGACACCCAGGGCGATTATTGGGAACAGCTATTCTGCTGGCCCACCGCGACGGTGGAGCACAATGGACGGGTCGGCATCGTGGCGCCTTTCTACAAGGACCACTTCTTCTTCGAGCATGGTTCGTTGAATGGCGACATGCTCAAGATTCAGGGCAAGGACAAGGAAGGCAAGTGGTTCGCGTCACCCAACAACCAGTTCAAGTTTCTCGATGCGCGCGAGCGGGGGAGCTGGCTCAATTACCTGCAGCTTTGCCTGCGTCTGGCACGCGCCGTGCGGCGATTGCACGCGGCGGGGCTGGCGCATAGCGACCTGAGCTACAAGAACGTGCTGCTGGCTCCCACCAAGGGCCAGGTTTGCATCATCGATGTCGACGGACTCGTGGTTCCCGATCGCTTCCCGCCGGAGGTCGTGGGCACGCCCGACTTTATCGCCCCGGAGTGCGTGGCAAGTAGCCATCTGCCGAAGACCGACCCGAACCGTGCCCTGCCCAGCATCCTGACCGATCGGCATGCGCTGGCCGTGATGGTCTACACCCTGTTGCTGCTGCGGCACCCGCTGCGCGGCAAAAAGGTGCATGCCGAGGACCCCGGCGAGGACGAGCGTCTGACCATGGGGGCCGAGGCGCTGTTCGTCGAGCACCCTGATGATGCCAGCAACCGCATCGATCCCAGCGAGGCCAAACCGACCGAAATGCCGTGGAAGGACCCGAGTCGGCTGCCCTATACCGTGACCGGTCCCTATCTCAAGGCACTGTTCGACCGGGCCTTCATCGAGGGGTTGCACGAGCCTCGCAGCCGGCCCAGTGCCGACGAGTGGGAGGCGGCACTGATCAAGACGGTCGACCTGATTCAACCGTGCCAGAATCGTGACTGCCAGCAAGGCTGGTTCGTCTTCGACAACACCAGGGCGCCACGCTGCCCCTTCTGTGGCACGCCCTATCGGGGGCGACTGCCGGTGATCAATCTTTACTCGAAGCGAGGCGACCGCTACCGGCCGGATAACCATCGGTTGATGGTTTACTCCAATCAGAGTCTCTTTCCCTGGCACATCGATCGAACGATCGTGCCCAACGAGCGACTGGCCGAGAGGCACAAATCGCGTGTCGGTTATTTCGTGCACCACAAGGCACGTTGGTTCCTGGTCAACGAGGGCATGCCGGCGTTGGTGAATGTGGGAACGGGGGAGTCAATACCGGTAGGCGGCAAGGTGGAACTCGCCGACGGACTGCAACTGTTGACCGGGACCTCGTCAGGCAGCCGCCTGCTCTACTTGCAGTTGGTGTAGCGGTAAAGGCCCGGACAAGACGTGACGGCGTCAGGGGGAAGGCGTGCGGGGAGCGCCGTCGTCTTTGGGAATCTCACCGAATCATGCCCGGCAGCGCGCGGGCGGCATGAGTCCGGCGCCAGGCCAGGTACGCCTCGGGTGGCAGGGCCGGCGAGATGAGAAACCCCTGTATCTGATCGCAGCCCAGGTCGCTCAATATCTTGTACTGTTCGTCGGTCTCGACGCCTTCGGCGGTGACCGTCAGGCTCAGGGCATGGCCGACCTCGATCATGCATTTCATCAGCGCCCGGGCGCGAGGGTCGCTCTCGAGATCCTGCACGAAGGCACGGTCGATCTTGAGCCCCGAGATCGGCAGGTGGCGCAGGTACTTGAAGGAGGAAAAGCCGGTTCCGAAATCGTCGATGCTGACGCCGGCACCGAAGTCGCGGATTTTCTGAATGACGGCCTTGGCGAAGGCCAGGTCCTGAATCAGCGCCCCTTCGGTGATCTCGACCTCGAGGCGTCGGGGGTCGATACCCTGTGATTCGACCAGCGCCTGCAATCGGTAGAGCAGACTCTCGTCGTAGAGGTTGCGTACCGAGAAATTGATGCTCACGGGCTCGTCATGCTGCATGACGAAGCGGCAGGCACGTTCGGTCACGTACTCGGTGATCGGCGCGATCAGCGAGGTATCCTCGACCTTGGGCATGAACAGGCCCGGCGCCACCAGGCTGCCGTCATCGCTGCGCCATCGCAGCAGGGCTTCACAACCACAGACCCGGCCATCGGCCAGGCGGATCTTGGGCTGATAGTGCAGCTCGAACTCCTCGCGCTCGACGCCGCGCCGCACGCGGGAGATCAACTGGACCGTCTGCAGCGTGCGTCGCTGATAGTCCGGCGAATAGTGACAGTGGCTGCGTTTATGCTCGAGCGCGGCGAGCATGGCCATGCGTGACTCGCGTATCAGGTCGTCGAACAGATTGCCGTCACGCCGGCCGAGGGCGCTGCCCAAGACCAGCTGCGGGCGAATGGGCAGGTCCTGGATGACGATGTTGCGTTCACCGGCCTCGCTCAGTGCCTCGGCGAGCCGGGCAATGTCGGGGCGCCGGATGTCCCTGAACAGCAGCAGCATTTCGGCGTTGCCGTAGCGATAGACGCCCTCGATGGCCGGGAACTCCACCCGAAAGCGTGTGCCCAGGGCGGTGACCAGGGCGTCCGTGGCATCCGCCCCCAGGGCCTCGAGCACGTCGGTGATGTCGGTGATGCGAACCAGAAAGAGGGCCATCGAGGCCCGCTGCTCGGCGGGCGCGAGGACGTCGCACGACAGCGACTCCTCCAGGGCGACCAGGTTGAGCAGGCCGGAGCGGGGATCGTGGCGCAAGACCATCTCGCGCAGTCGATTGGCCTCTTCCAGCATCTTGAAGAGCCACCCGGTGAAACCGCCGATCGCCAGATACAGGCTCAGCCGGACCAGATAGTTGCTGATGGGTTGTGTCGTCCCGGTGGCCACCTCGAGCGGCAGGCACGCCAACAGGGAGGCGGCGACGAAGGCGGCCGTCAGGCCGCCGTAGACGTGATACCAGGCGGCGCTCAGGATCACCGGAATCAGCATCAGGTACGGATAGGCGTAAGCCGTGCCGCCGGTCGCATAGACGATCAGGCACCCCAGGCCCATCAGGCAGGCCAGCACGCCGAGACATCGCAGATGCCGGCCCACCCTGCCCTTGGGATACAACGGAATGAACCGTTGCCACGGCAGTCCCTTGGCGATATCGGATCGCATAATGTCCCCTGCCGTTGTCATTATTGGAGCCCTCGATTTTCATGAGGGTTGTAGACAACATAGTGGGGCGACAATGGGTTGGCAACGCATGGCGAATCCCAGCCGGTGCGGCCGAGATTCATTCGCCCGTCACTGTCGGGGGAAGGGCTTGTCCCTCCGACCGGGAAGCATGGAAGGTTTCAAGACGCCTCGATCTCAGGGCCCGCCGGCGATCAGCTCCGGGGGGCGGACGAGCGCCTGATGGTCACAGGCGAGGTAGTCGCCGTTGAAATCGGCCATGCACTCGAGGCGTCGCGGGTCGAGAATCACCATGTGGAAGTGCTGGCGGCGTACCAGCCCCAGGCAGGCCAGGGCAGTGAAGGTGCGGCTCACGTGCACCGTGCTCATGCCCAGGGCATCGGCCAGATCCTGCTGTGACAACGGCAGCAGAAAACTCTGGGTGGCCGTGTCGTTCATGGAGCCCGGCAACCGGGCGCGGCACTCGCAGAGAAAGTGAGCCAGACGCTCGCGAGCGTTGCGGCGTGCCACGCTCACCAGGCGTTCGGCCAGCATGGCCTGATGCTGGTTGGCGATGGCGAAGAGCGCGGTCTTGAGCCGTTCCGAGCGTTCGAAGAGCTCGAAAACGCGAGTGTAGGGATACTCGCTGACCTGGCCGTCGGTCAGCATGGAGACGTCGTTGCGCCGTTCGCCGGTAACCAGTTCGAAGATACCCAGGATGTCGCCGGGCAGGAAGACTTCCAGCAACTGGCGACTGCCGTCGGGCAGATAACGGGCCGAACAGGCCCAGCCTTCGCTGAGGACCAGCAGGGTGTCCGCCGGATCGCCTTCGTGCCACAGCCAGTCTCCCGCCGCCACCGGCCGGGAGTCGCGCTCCAGTTCGCTCAGCAGAGCGGTTTCTGCCTCGCTCAGCGAGACGAAATGCCCGAAACGCTTCAACATGTGACTGCTCACGTGTCGCACGCACTCTCCTAATCAGCAGTCCTGCAAAAAGCGCAAAAGAAACCATGATCGGTAGCCTCCCTGCGATAACGTAGGTTTACTTTCGCGTGGGTTGTGCCAAAGGTTGCGTGCTTGGGGCGCGATGTGAGAAGCCCCTCGACAGCGGGCCGGGATGACCTCGCCCCGGTCGATTACCGACTTGGACAGGCGAGTCGGCATCGGGTTCGACGCGGCAAACGAGCCCGGGCGGGAGGTCGAGCCGTACGGCGGGGCCCAGCCGGGGGCCGTTGCGGCGGCGATGCGCGTGCACCAGGGCGGGTGGTTGCAAGATAGGGGGAATCTTCTAGGATACGTACCCGCTGAGGCATCAAAGGATCCCTATCGACAAGCCAGCGAATCGATCGTCATAGGACTGGATCTGAACCTGATCACAAACTTCGGAGGTGATTGGATGTCAGTACAGACCGCATCCCGCAGCCGTGCTGCCACGGCATCCCAGCGACGTGACCACTACCCCACCCGGCTGTCCCGGCGCCCCGAGACGCTCTGGATCCCGCGCCAGGAAGGCGTGGTCCGGGGCCGGGCCGAAGACGGCCCCCTGGGCCCGGACGAGCTCGACCGCTTCGAGCGCGACGGTTTCCTGTTCGAGCCCGGTTTTCTCTCTGCCGAGGAAGTCGCCGAGCTGCGCGCCGAACTCAAGGCGCTGCTCGACAACGACGACTTCCGTGGCAAGGACTTCAGCATCACCGAGCCCGACAGCCAGGAAATCCGCTCGCTGTTCGCGGTGCACTTCCTGTCGCAGCGTTTCGCCCAGTTGGCGCGTGACGCGCGTCTCACCGGTCGCGTGCGCCAGATACTCGGCGGCAATGCCTATGTGCATCAGTCGCGCATCAACTACAAGCCGGGCTTTCACGGCAAGGGCTTCAACTGGCACTCGGACTTCGAAACCTGGCACGCCGAGGACGGCATGCCAGCGATGCACGCGGTGAGCGCCTCGATCGTGCTGACCGACAACCATCACTTCAACGGCCCGTTGATGCTGATCCCCGGCTCGCACAAGGTCTTCGTGCCCTGCCTGGGCGAGACGCCGGACGATCATCACAAGCAGTCGCTGAAGACCCAGGAGTTCGGCGTGCCCGGCACTGACGCGCTGGAGCGGTTGATCGATGCCAACGGCATCGCGTCGCCCACCGGAGCGGCCGGCGGCCTGCTGCTGTTCGACTGCAACACCCTGCACGGCTCGAACGCCAACATGTCCCCCGACCCGCGCAGCAACGTGTTCTTCGTCTACAACCGCTGGGACAACGCCTGTGTCGAGCCCTATGGCGCACGCCGCAAGCGCCCGGCGTTCCTCGCCCATCGCCCCGAGGAGACCTGGCGTCCCGAGTGACGCCGAGCCACCGGCCTCACGACGAGGCAGCGACAGGCCAACGGCCCCGACAGCGGGGCCGTTGCCGTTCGTGCACCCGGCTGGGGTAGACTGCGGGTTCCATGATCGTTACAGGGAGCCAGGCCATGGCCTTCACTGCGCACTTTACCGACGGCAAGTCCTTCGCCGAACCGCTGGGCAAGATCGTCTGCGTCGGGCGCAATTATGCCGAGCACGCCCGCGAGCTCGACAACCCGGTACCCAGCGAGCCGCTGCTGTTCATCAAGCCGTCGACGGCCGCCGTGAGCCTGGATGCGCCGCTCGAGGCGCCGTTCGCCCACGGTGAGGTGCACTTCGAGACCGAGCTGGCGCTGCTGATCGGCGAGCGGCTGACGGCGGCGACACCCGCCCAGGCCGCCCGGGCGGTGGCGGGGTTGGGGCTGGCACTGGACCTGACCCGGCGCGACGTGCAGTCGCGGCTCAAGGAGAAGGGCCACCCGTGGGAGATCGCCAAGGCCTTCGATGCCGCCTGCCCGCTGTCGGCCTTTGCCGCCGTCGAGGGCGAACCGGACTGGCAGAGCCTGCACTTCACGCTGGACATCGACGACGAGCGTCGCCAGACCGGGGACAGCCGCGACATGCTGTTCGCCATCCCCGAACTGCTCGCCGAGATGAGCCGCCACTTCACGCTCGAACCCGGCGACGTGGTACTCACCGGCACGCCCGCCGGGGTCGGCGTGCTGCCCCGGGGGGCCGAGCTGCGCCTGGCGCTGGCGGCCGGGGCTAGCCACGGCGGGGTCGAGGTGACCACGCGCACCGCGCCGTGACGCCGGCTCAGGACTCACTCCAGGTAGGTATAGCCTTCCAGGCCGGCCGCGAGGTCGTCCATGAAGCGCGCGCGCTCCTCGGCGTCCAGTGAACTGGCCTCGAGCTGGGCATCGAGACGCGCGCGCAGTACCGCGGCGTCGAAATTGACGTAGTGCAGCACGTCGGCGACGCGATCGCCGTGCTGCACGTTGGACAGCCGCCAGCGCCCGTCGGCGTCGAGCGAGGCGTCCACCGAGTCGGTGTCGCCGAACAGGTTGTGCAGGTCGCCGAGGATCTCCTGATAGGCGCCGACCAGGAACAGGCCCAGCAGCCGGTCGTCGTCATCGTCCCACTCGGGCAGCGGCAGGGTGGTCTCCAGGCCCTGGCCGTCGACGTAGCGGTCGATGCGACCGTCGGAGTCGCAGGTGATGTCCTGGATCACCCCGCGACGGGTCGTCGGCCGGTCGAGCCCGGTCAGGGGCAGCACCGGGAAGACCTGCTCGATGCCCCACACGTCGGGCAGCGACTGGAACAGCGAGAAGTTGACGAACAGCTTGTCGGCGAGCTTCTCGGCGAGTTCGTCGATGATCTCGCGGTGGGCGCGGTTGCGATTGTCGAGCCGCGAGCGCAGCCGGGCGCAGGCGGCGAAATACACCGCTTCGCCCTCGGCGCGGGCGGTGATGCCGGTCAGGCCCATGACGAAGCGCTCGTGCAGTTCGCCGATCGCCTGGACCAGGTCGTGCCAGGCCTCCATCAGGCCGCGGGGGTCGACCCGCCGGCACAGCAGGTCGTGGACCCGCCACAACTCGTCGAGCTGCGGGTCGCCCTCGACCTGACGGGGCGGCGGGGCCTCGCTGACGCGCTCCTCGCCGATCACGTTGGTGATCAGTACCGCGTGATGCGCCGTGAGCGCGCGGCCCGACTCGCTGATCAGGTGCGGCTGTGGCAGCCCCTGGTCGTCACAGGCCTGACGGAAGGCGTAGACCACGTTGCGGGCGTACTCGAGCATCGAGTAGTTGGCCGAGCAGAAGCTGCGCGAGCGGGTGCCCTCGTAGTCCACGCCCAGCCCGCCGCCCACGTCGACGGTGTCCACCGGCGCGCCGAGTTCGCGCAGGCTCTGGTAGAAGCGCGCGCACTCGCGCAGGCCGCGCTGGATGTCGCGAATATTGGCGATCTGCGAGCCCAGATGGAAATGCACCAGCTGCAGGCTCGCCAGTGCGCCGGCGCCGCGCAACTGCTCGACGACCTCGAGGATCTGGCTGGTGGTGAGGCCGAACTTGGACTTCTCGCCACCGGTGTTCTGCCAGCGCCCGCGGCCCACCGTGGCCAGGCGCGCGCGCAGGCCGATTCGTGGCGTCACGCCCAGTCGCGCGGCCTCCTCGAGGATCAACGGCAGTTCGGAGAGCTTCTCGACCACCAGGTAGACCCGGTGCCCGAGGCGCTCGCCCATCAGCGCCAGGCGGATGTATTCGCGATCCTTGTAGCCGTTGCAGACGATCAGCGACGGGCCGTCGCCGGAGAGCGCGAGTACCGCCAGCAGTTCCGGCTTGCTGCCGGCCTCGAGGCCCACGCGGTCGCGGCCGCGTTCGTGCGTGGCAAGGATCTCCTCGACCACGCGGCGCTGCTGGTTGACCTTGATCGGGTAGACCGCCGTGTAGCCGCCATTGAACGCCTCCTCGGCCATGGCGGTGTCGAAGGCCGCGCACAGCTGCTCGACCCGGTCGTGGAGGATGTCGGTGAAGCGCACCAGCACCGGCAACTGCAGGCCGGCTCCGCGCAGCTCGTCGACCAGGGCGTCGAGCGGCAGTGCCGGCCCCTCGGCCTCGCTGCCCAGCGGGCGGACGATGGCGTGGCCGTGGTCGTCGACATCGAAGTAGCCGCTGCCCCACTGGTCGATGTTGTAGGTACGGCGTGCCTGCTCGGCAGTGGCGGTCATGGCATTCTCCTCGGCGAGACGGGGCGACCCGATAACGAAACGCGGCGCATTATGCGGCCGCGTGTCCGGTCTGTCAGCGATTCAGTGAGCGAGGATAGCAGCGCCTAGCCCGGCAGGGGCAAGTTGCCTTCAGCGATGCGCGTTTTGAGGATGGTCCGGAAGCGCGCCGGGTCGTGGGGCGTGAGTTCGTGCGCCGGCGGATCGACGTAGATCACCAGCAGCCGCGACAGCCAGTAGCGCAGGGCGGTCATGCGCAGCATCATCGGCCACTGTTCGCGTTCGGTCCCGGTCAGCGGCCGGCGGGCGAGATAGGCCTCGAGCAGGGCGTCGTGGCGGGACGGATCGAGCCGGCCGTCGTCGTCGCTGGCCCAGTCGTTGACGACGATCGCCAGGTCGAACAGCAGATCGCCGGTGCAGCCGTTGTAGAAGTCGATGATGCCGCCCAGGGCGTCGCCGTCGAACAGCGTGTTGTCGCGGAACAGGTCGCCGTGGATGGCGCCCCGGGGCAGACTGTCGGCGTCGCCGAACACCCCCTGGTAGAGGTCGACCTCGTCGGCCATCAGCGCCTGATCCTCGGGCGGCAGATAGCTCATCACCTGATGATGATTGGCCAGCAGCCAATGCAGGTCGCGCGGGTTGGGTCGCTGGCCGTCGAAGCGCTGGCCGACATGGTGCATGCGCCCCAGGGCATCGCCCAGCGCCCGGCACTGGGCCAGGTTGGGAGCGCTGGGATGCTTGCCGGGCAGCCGCGGAAACAGCAGTGCCGGCTTGCCGGCCAGGCTCTGCAGGGCAATGCCCTCGCGGTCGTGCAACGGACCCGGGACCGGCAGGCGGTGGTCGGCGAGATAGTCGAGCAGATCGACGAAGAACGGCAGCTCGTCGTGCTCGCCCTGCTCGAACAGGGTCAGCACCAGCGACCGTCGATCGGTGGTGACGAAGAAGGTGGAGTTCTCGGTACCGCTGGCGACGCCCTCGAGCGTCACCAGGCGGCCCGCATCGAAGCGCTCGAGAAAGCTCGCGACCTGGGCGTCGTCGAGCGGGGTGAATACGGCCATGGTGGTCTCGCCCTGATTGCCAAGCGCGCTATTGTAGCGACTCGAGCGCGCCCCTTGCAGTGGGGGGCGCGAGTCTGCCACCCATGGCTGTCAGGGGTGGCCGCGCCGCGTTCACCAGGAGATCAGCACCCACTGCGGCGGGACGACCCGCTGGGCGTCGCTGCGGTGGAAGTCGCCGTCGCCGTTGTCGTCGACCAGATAGTACGAGGGGCCGTGCTTGGGCTTGATCTCGATCGCGTAGAGCTGACCGTTGACGCGGTATTCGCGGATCGTGCGATCCTCTTCCTGGCGCACGGTGACGTCCGGCTGCACCGAGTCGTCGTTGGTGTCCTGGGCCAGTACCGGCGCGGCCGTACCGGCCAGCAGCGGCAGGGCGAGAAGAAGCGCGGCGAGCAGACGAAGCGGTTTCATGATGGGCCTCCGGAGTCGTCGGGCGGGTTACCGCCAGTGTATGCGCAATGCGCGGCGTCATGCACTGACTTTAGTCAAGACCGATGGAAGACGCGCCGGCTCGACCGGGGGTGACGGGCATCGCCGGCGCCTGACGGGCCCGGCCGGCTTGCGTATCATGGGCGCATCGAACGCTGCCCCGCTTAGGTACCGACATGGCTGACACCCCGCCCATCGTCCTCGTCGACGGTTCTTCCTACCTGTACCGGGCGTTCCACGCCCTGCCGCCGCTGACCACCTCCAGCGGTCAGCCCACCGGCGCGGTCAAGGGCGTGCTCAACATGCTCAAGAGCCTGATCAGGCAGTATCCCGACAGCTCCATGGCGGTGGTCTTCGACGCCAAGGGCAAGACCTTCCGCGACGAGCTCTTCGAGCAGTACAAGGCCCAGCGTCCGCCGATGCCCGACGACCTGAAGAGCCAGGTCGAGCCGCTGCACGCCTGCATCCGCGCACTCGGCGTGCCGCTGCTGTGCATCGAGGGGGTCGAGGCCGACGACGTGATCGGCACCCTGGCGCGGCTCGCCACCGAGGCCGGCCGGGATGCGGTGATCTCCACCGGCGACAAGGACATGGCGCAGCTGGTCAACCGCCACATCACGCTGGTCAACACCATGAAGGACGAGACCCTCGACGTCGCAGGCGTCGAGGCCAAGTTCGGCCTGCCGCCGGAACTGATCATCGACTACCTCGCGCTGATGGGCGACAAGGTCGACAACATCCCCGGGGTGCCCGGCGTCGGCGAGAAGACCGCGCTGGGCCTGCTGCAGGGCATCGGCGGCGGCCTGGATGCCATCTACGCCGACCTCGCGCGGATCAAGACGCTGTCGTTCCGGGGGGCCAAGACCCTCGACAAGAAGCTCGAGGCCAACCGCGAGCAGGCCTACCTGTCGTATCAGCTGGCGACCATCAAGACCGACTGCGAACTGCCGGTGGGGCTCGACGACCTGCACATCGCGCATCCCGACCGTGAGGCGCTCACCGCGCTGTATCGCGAGCTGGAATTCAAGAACTGGCTCGCCGAGCTGCTAGAGGGCCGCGATACCGGCGTCGACGACGTCCCCGGCGCGGCATCGAGCGGGGCCGACGAGACCGCCGAGGATGTCACCCTGGCCAAGCCCGCCCGCCAGGACCACACCCTGCTGACCCGGGAGGCATTCGATACCTGGCTGGCGCGGCTCGCCGAGGCCGAGACCTTCTGCTTCGATCTCGAGACCACCAGCCTCGACTACATGGAAGCCGAGATCGTCGGTATCGGGCTGGCGCTGGAACCGGGTGAGGCGGCCTATATCCCGCTCGCCCACGATTACCTCGATGCCCCCGAGCAGCTCGACCGCGACGCCGTGCTCGCCGCACTCAAGCCGCTGCTCGAGGACCCGGCCAAGGGCAAGATTGGCCAGAACCTCAAGTACGACATCTCGGTGCTCGCCCGCTACGCCATCCGGGTCGTCGGGGCGTTGACCGACACCATGCTCGAGTCCTACGTGCTCAACTCCACGGCGACCCGCCACGACATGGACTCGCTGGCACTCAAGTACCTGGGCGAGAAGACCATCGGCTTCGAGGAGGTCGCCGGCAAGGGGGCCAAGCAGCTGACCTTCAACCAGATCGCCCTCGAGCAGGCGGTGCCCTACGCCTGCGAGGATGTCGACGTCACCCTGCGCCTGCACAACGAGCTGCGCCCGCGCATCGAGGCCGAAGGGCGTCTGGCCGAGGTCCTCGACACCCTCGAACGGCCGATGATCCCGGTGTTGTCGCGCATGGAGCGCACCGGCGTGGCGCTCGACGCGGCACGCCTGCACGCCCAGAGCCAGGAACTCGAGGGCCGTATCCGTGACCTCGAGAAGGACGCCTTCGAGATCGCCGGGCGCGAGTTCAACCTCGGCTCGCCCAAGCAGCTCGGCGAGATCCTCTTCGACGAGCTCAAGATTCCGGTGCTCAAGAAGACGCCCAAGGGCGCGCCGTCCACCGCCGAAGCGGTGCTCGAGGAACTGGCCCTGGACTACCCGCTGCCCAAGGTGATCATCGCCCACCGCGGGCTGACCAAGCTCAAGTCCACCTACACCGACAAGCTGCCGCAACTGGTCAACAAGCGCACCGGGCGCATCCACACCAGCTACCATCAGGCGGTGACCGCCACCGGCCGGTTGTCGTCGTCCGACCCCAACCTGCAGAACATCCCCATCCGCACCGAGGAGGGGCGCAAGATCCGCCAGGCGTTCATCGCCCGGCCCGGCTATCGCATCGTCGCCGCCGACTACTCGCAGATCGAGCTGCGCATCATGGCGCACCTTTCCGAGGACGCGGGGCTGCTCGAGGCCTTCGCCGAGGAGCGCGACATCCACACCGCCACCGCCGCCGAGGTGTTCGGCATCGCCCCCGAGCAGGTCAGCCACGAGCAGCGGCGCAGCGCCAAGGCGATCAACTTCGGGCTGATCTACGGCATGAGCGCCTGGGGCCTGGGCAAGCAGCTGCACATCGAGCGCAATCAGGCGCAGACCTACATCGACCGTTACTTCGACCGTTACCCCGGCGTGGCGCGCTTCATGGACAGCATTCGCGCCCAGGCCGCCGAGGACGGTTTCGTGGAGACGGTGTTCGGCCGCCGCCTCTACCTGCCGGAGATCAAGGCCCAGAACCACGCCCGTCGTCAGGCCGCCGAACGCACCGCGATCAACGCCCCGATGCAGGGCACCGCGGCCGACATCATCAAGCGCGCGATGATCGACGTCGACGGCTGGCTCAACCCGCGCGACGGCGCGGCCGAATTCGACGCCTGGATGGTCATGCAGGTCCACGACGAGCTGGTCTTCGAGGTCGACGAGACCCAGGTCGAGGGCTTCATCGATACCGTCAAGCGGCGCATGCAGGCCGCCGCCGAGCTCAAGGTGCCGCTGGTGGTCGAGGCCGAGTCGGGGGCCAACTGGGACGAGGCGCACTGACGCGCCTTCACGGACGCTAAGCAGGTGGCGGAGTGCGACGCCTGGAACGATGATCGCCGGTGTCATGGCGATGCCACGGGAGACAAGCATGTTCGATTATTCACTGGCCCACTGGCTGATCTTCTTCACCGCGGCGGTGCTGCTCAACCTGTCGCCGGGACCGGACATGGCATTCATTCTCGGTCAGACGGCGCGTGGCGGCCGCCGCTGTGGTTACACGGCGATGCTAGGGATCTGGTGCGGGGCCGGGGTGCACGTGCTGATGGCGGCGCTGGGCCTGTCGGCGATCCTCGCCACCTCCGCGCTGGCCTTCTCGCTGGTCAAGTGGGTCGGCGCCGCCTACCTGATCTGGCTGGGCATCCAGGCGCTACGCAGTGCCGGCGGCGCCTGGCAGTTCGAGAGCGGGACCCGCCCGGCCGGGCATCGGGCGGTCTTTCGCCAGGGCGTGCTGGTCGCCGTGCTCAATCCCAAGGTGGCGATCTTCTTCCTGGCCTTCCTGCCGCAGTTCGTGGTGCCCGGCGCGGGACCCGCCCCGGCGCAGTTGTTCCTGCACGGCTGCCTGATCATCGTCGTCGCCGGGCTGGTCGAGCCGCCACTGGTGCATCTCGGAGCCTGGCTGTCCGGCGCGCTGCGGCGCAGTCCGCGTCTGGGGGCCTGGCTGGAACGCGGCCTGGGGGTGACACTCATCGGCCTCGGCACGCGACTGGCATTGAGTGGACGGGATTGAGGCCGACGAGGGGAGAATGTCACAGATTGTCACAACTCATTCTCCGGCCATTGCGGGGCGACGAGCCGCGACGCATCATGGGCGTGTCGTCACAGCCGACTACTCGACGCAAGGCATGGACGGGCAAAGTACCCGTCACGCATCGTAACCGACACACGCGCTGGTCCCGATTCGTCGAGTGTCAACGACCCAGAAAAACAGGTGACGCAGGGAAACAGCTCCCGGCCCCCCATGGGGTCGGGAGTTTTTTTATGTCGGGCAACCGCTCTCTGGCATGGGGGGCAGTGGGATCCGGGCGCAGCCTTGCTGGCCAACGCGGCGACTCGTCATCAGGCCAAGGAACCGTGGCCGGCCAGTGATTGACCCCATCGATCGGGGGCATAGGCATACGTCGGGTGGTGGAGGGCTTATGCTGGAAGCGAATGTCACTGGTGAAGGAGAACAGCGCATGGCGAATGAATCGCAGTCGCCGCACGACGGCCCGGACGAGGAGACGATCCGCCTGGCCACGCAGATCTTCAACGCGGCACGTGAGGGCGAGGCCGAGAACTTCCGCCACTGGCTGGCCCAGGGGCTGCCGCCCAACATGCGCAATCACAACGGCGACAGCCTGTTGATGCTGGCCAGTTACCACGGCCATGTCGAGACCACGCGGGTCCTGCTCGAACACGGCGCCGACCCGGAGCTCTACAACGACAGGGGCCAGAATCCGCTGGCCGGCGCGGCCTTCAAGGGCAATCTGCCGATGGTTCGGCTACTCCTCGAACACGGTGCCGCCGTCGACGGCACCACGCCCGACGGCAAGACCGCCTTGATGTTCGCGGCGATGTTCGACAACGGCGAGATCGTCGACTTCCTGCTCGCGCGGGGCGCCGATCCGCGGGCCCGCGAGAGCCACGGCATGACCGCCCTCGAACTGGCTGCGGCGATGGGCGCCGAGACCACCCGCGAGCGACTGGCCGCGCTCGGCGCCTGACCCGGACCGGGCTCAACTCGGGGCAAGGGCGTCGGGCTCGTCGAGGTCCTTGAGAATCCCGGCGTCGCCCACGGGCACCTCGATACACGCTTGCGGATGCTCGCGCAGCAGTCGGCGGGCCCCGTCGTCGCCGTCGAGCCGGCTCAGTGCCGGCCAGAAATGCCGCCCGAACACCACCGGGTGGCCCCCCACGCCCTGGAAGGTCGGTCGCACGATACGATCCGCACGGGCCTCGCCGATCAGTGCCTCGAAGGTGGCCGCGCGCACCCACGGCATGTCGCCCAGCATCACGGCCACCGCCTGCGCGCGACTGTCGCGCTGCATCGCCTGCATGCCCACCGCCAGTGTGTTGCCCATGCCGCGTGGTGCCTCGGGGTTGACCAGGGTAATGACGTCAGCGGGGACGCCCAGGCTGGCGGGGTCGTCGTCGGGGCCGATGACCACGCGGAGCTCCGGAAAGTACGGGCGAAGCGTCGCCAGGGTGGCGGCGAGCAGCGTGCCGCGACCGGGCAGCGGGGCGACGCGCTTGTCGCTGCCGAAACGGCGCGACTGGCCGGCCGCCAGGACCAGCGCGGCGACGGCGCGGCTTGCGGCGTTGGGTTCAGAGGGCATGGCGGTCGCGTCCGTGATAGACCCGCAGGATATCGGCCACCACCGCCAGACCTATCTCGGCCGGCGTGCGACTGCCCAGGTCGAGGCCGATCGGCATGTGAATGCGGGCGAGCTCCTCCGGCCCCAGCCCACCCGACCGCATCAGCCGGGTGGCGCGCGCGTCCGAGGTCCGTCGCGAGCCCATCACACCGACGTAGAAGGCCGCAGTGCGCACCGCCTCGAGTATGGTCAGGTCATCGAGGCGTGGGTCGTGGGTCAGCGCCACCACCGCGGTGGCGCCATGGCAGCCGCCCGCGGCGATGAACGAGGCGGGCAGCACCGGCTCCACGCGCACGCCCTCGACGGCGAACGTCCGGCAGGCCGCCTCGCGCGGGTCGCAGACGACCACCTCGTGGCCCAGTTCGTGGGCGAAACGGGCGCAGGCCTCGGCGACCGGCGAGATGCCGGCGACGATCAGGCGCACCACCGGGCCGATGCGCATCGTCACCGCGTCGTCGCGATGCTCGACCGCCGGACCGTCGACCTCGAGGGGGCGGTCAGCGAAGCCGCCGTCGCCGAGCGAGACCCGGCGTACCCGACGGCGTTGGCCGGCCAGCGCATCACACAGGGCCGCCAGGTGGTCGAGCCAGTCCGGCGTGGCCGGTCGGCGCTCGACGAGCACCTCGAGGACACCGCCGCAGGGCAGGGCGAGACGCTCGCTGGCCGCGGGGGTCTCGCCATAGCGCTGCACGGTGGCAGGGGCGGAAAACTCGCCGGCGGCGAGCTGGTCGAGAAAGGCCTCCTCGACGCAGCCGCCTGACAGCGAGCCGAGATGGGTGCCGTCGCCCCGGGCGACGAGCAGCGCGCCCGGGGGCCTGGGCGAGGAACCATAGGTCGAGATGACCGTGCACAGCCAGATCGTGTGGCCGTCCCCGGCCCAGTCGCGTGCCTGATGCAGCACGCGGTAGTCCATGTCATGCATAGGGAATGGTGATCGTCGGGTGGTGGTGCTTCCAGCGTAGGGTGGCGGCGCCCGGGTGTCTCCAACGACAGGCGGGGCGGGCTCTTCCACTATGGGCCGGTCGGACGTGTCCCGCCACTGAATTGTGCGATTGTGCGACATCGCCGTGGCGGCTTCACCCAAGGTCGTCTTGCCACGCCCGGCGGCAGTGGCGACGCTGGAGCCACACCCACGATACCGACGCCGGGGCTGACATGGCCAATGAATCGCTCGCCGACATCCAGCCGACCCAATGGGACGCGACGCTGCTGCTGCGTGGCCTCGACGCGATGACCGAATGGGTGGTGGTGGTCGACGCCGAGGGGCGCATCACCTACCTCAACGCTCCCTACGCCGATTTCCTCGAGGTCGATCCGGTCGCCGCCCTGGGCCGCCCGGTCGCCGAGGTGATCGAGAATACCCGCATGCCCGAGGTGCTGGCATCGGGCAAGGCCGAACTCGCCCAACTGCAACTGGTGCGCGGCCATCACATGATCGCCCACCGCTACCCGATCCGCAGCGGCGGCCGGGTCGTCGGCGCGATCGGCACGGTGATCTATCACGACACCTGGGAGTGGCGGCAGATGAACGCCCAGGTTCAGGCTCTCGAAGCCGAGGTCGACTACTATCGGCAGGCGCTCGACGCCCGCGCCGGCGCACGCTGGCAGCTCACCGACGTGGTCGGCGAGAGCGAGGCGATGCGCGGACTCAATGCCAAGGTGCGCAAGATCGCGCCGGGCGATGCCTCGGTGCTGATCCGCGGCGAGTCGGGCACCGGCAAGGAGCTCTACGCCCACGCCCTGCACCGGCTGTCCGAGCGCGCCGGCGGGCCCTTCATCAAGCTCAACTGTGCGGCGATTCCCGAGCAGTTGCTCGAGGCCGAGCTGTTCGGCTACGAGGACGGCGCCTTCACCGGGGCGCGCAAGGGCGGCAAGCCGGGCAAGTTCCAGCTCGCCCACGGCGGCACGCTGTTCCTCGACGAGATCGGCGACATGCCGCCGGCGATGCAGGTCAAGCTGCTGCGCGTGCTGCAGGATCGCGAAGTCGAGGCGGTGGGCGCGACCCGGCTGGTGCCGGTCGACGTGCGGGTGATCGCCGCCACCCATCGGCCGCTGGAGAGCCTGGTCGCGCGCGGCGAGTTCCGCGAGGACCTGTTCTATCGCATCAACGTGGTGCCGCTGACGATCCCGCCGCTGCGCGAACGTCGCGAGGACATCCCGGTGCTGGCCCGGCATCTGCTGGCCCGGCTCGCCGAACGTCGCGGCCGGCGCTGTCCGGTGCTCGGCGAGGCGGCGCTGGCCTGCCTGTGTCGGCATGCCTGGCCGGGCAACGTTCGCGAGCTGGAGAACGTGCTCGAGGCGGCCTTCTACCTGGGCGGATCGCGACTCGACGTCGACGACCTGCCCGAGGCCCTGCGGGGCAGTGTCGCCACCCCGGCGCCGTGCGACCTGTCGCTCAAGGCGGCGCTGGCCAGCGCCGAGTGCGAGGCGCTGGAGCGGGCGCTGCGCGAGTGTGGCGGCAATCGCACCCGCGCCGCGCGCCGGCTGGGGATCGCCAAATCGTCGTTCTACGAAAAGCTTGCCCGTCACGGGCTGGTCAGCGACCGCCAGTCCGCCTGAGCGTCCGCATGGGCGGACGGCGTCCGAAATGCCGGACGCCCTGGTTCACGTGCCCCGCGCCCTCTCCAGCGTTTCTCGCCGCCTGAGCGTCCGATTTTCCGGACGCTTCGGGTCGTCCCTGGCCTCGCCCCGCCGCCCGCTCCGCCGTTACTGCATTTTTGTTGTCCGCAGGGTTCTGAAAATAAAGGGGTTTTCGGTGTCCTGGCAGCTTCCTTGCTGGTCTCCTTCGAACCCCCGGATGGGGGACAACAACAACGCTCAAGGAGAACGCACCATGCCAAGTTCCGTCACCACTCGCTCGCTGCTGGCGTCGGCGGTCGGCCTGGCGGTCGCCGCCGCGGTCACTGTCCCCGCGCATGCCGAGGGGCCCAAGCAGCTCGACGTGGCCAGCACCTTCTCGACCCAGAACTTCCTCGGCGCCGGCGCCAAACATCTTTCCCAGGAACTCGAGACCGCCACCGGCGGCGCGGTGTCGCTACGCGTCCACGAGCCGGGCGATCTGGTGCCGCCCTTCGAGGTCTTCAACTCGGTGTCGTCGGGCGCCGTGCAGGCCGGCTGGGACTGGATCGGCTACTGGGCCGGCACCGTGCCGATCACCAACCTCTACGGCGCGCTGCCGTTCGGGCCCTCGCCGGAAGCCTTCATGTCGTGGATGTGGGCCGGCGAGGGCACCGAGCTGCTGCAGAAGGCCTACGATCCCTACGGCGTGAAGGTGCTGCCGTGCTTCATCTCGCCCCAGGAGACCGGCGGCTGGTACAACAAGGAGATCAATTCGCCGGAGGACTTCAGGGGCCTGTCGATGCGCATCTCGGGGCTGGGCGCCAAGGTGCTCAACAAGCTCGGCGCCTCGACCCAGCTGGTGCCGGGCAACGAGATCTACCTGGCGCTGGAGCGCGGACGTGTCGACGCCACCGAATTCTCGGTGCCGCAGGTCGATGCGGCGATGGGCTTCGACGAGGTCGCCAAGTATTACTACTTCCCGGGCTGGCACCAGAGCGCGAGCTGGTTCTCGCTGCTGGTCAATCAGCAGGTCTGGGACGAGTACAGCGACGAGCGCAAGGCACAGTTCGAGACCGCTTGTCGCGCCACCCTGCAGTGGGCGATGGCCGAGGCGCCTCCCGAGCAGGTGCGCACCATCCACAAGCTCGAGGAGAAGGGCGTGCAGGTCAAGCGCTTCCCGGACTCGGTGATCAAGGCGCTGCAGGATGCCTGGGTCGAGGTGCGCCAGGAGGAGATGGACCAGAACCCGGCCTTCGCCGAGGCCTACAAGTCGCTGATGCAGCACGTCAAGCTGATCGACGAGTGGTACGAGCTGCAGGCGCTGCCCGACCCGCAGCCGATCCGCGATAACGACGCCGGGTCCGAAGGAGGCGCCTGATGCCGCACGCCGACCTTGCGCCCTGGCGCAGTCGAGGCGGCGCGGTGTGCGAAGCCCTGGCCCGACCGCTGGTCGGGCTCGGGCTGTGGGTGGGTCGCGTCTCCAGCTGGCTGGTGCTGCTGGTGACGCTGGCCGTGCTCACCACCGTGACGCTCAACGCCCTGGGCATCAACGAGATCGCCGAATGGCAGACCCCGATGGTGCTGTTCGGCAAGGCCCTGACCATCAACAGCATTACCGAGCTGCAGTGGCACCTGTTCGGGATTCTCACCCTGCTCGGCGGCACCTATGCACTGCATCACGACAGCCACGTGCGCGTCGATCTGGTCTATCAGAAGCTCTCGCCGCGTGGCCGGGCGGTGATCGACATCCTCGGCCACCTGGTCTTTCTGATTCCGTTCTGCCTGCTGGTGGCCTGGCTCTCCAAGCACTTCGTGATGATGTCGTATCTCTCCGGCGAGCACTCCAACTACGGCGGGCTCACCGACCGCTACCTGATCAAGGCGATGCTGCCGATCGGCCTGGTGTTCCTGGCACTGGGCGCGTTGGGTCAGGTGCTGCACAACCTCGCCGGCCTGTTCGATCCGCGTCACCTGACACCCGCCCACGATACCCGGGAGGAGATCCATGGCTGAGTTCCTGGCGGAATACGCCCTGGCCCTGACGATGATCGTCACCCTGCTCGCGGGCATCTTCACCGGCTATCCGGTGGCCTTCCTGCTCGGCGGGCTGGGCATCGCCTTCGCCTTCATCGGCGACATCCCGCTGCCGTTCCTGGGTACCGTGGGCTCGCGCATCTTCGGCGGGGTGATCGAGAACTGGCTGATGATCGCCATCCCGCTGTTCGTGTTCATGGGGCTGATGCTCGAGCGTTCGGGGGTCGCCCGTCGGTTGCTGCTGACCCTGCAGCGGCTGTTCGGTCGCACCCATGGCGGGCTGGCCGTCTCGGTGGCACTGCTCGGCGTGGTGATGGCGGCGAGCACCGGCATCATCGGCGCCTCGGTGGTGATGCTGGGCCTCCTGGCGCTGCCGGTGATGCTCAAGCAGGGCTACCGCGCCGAGATGGCCTGCGGGGTGATCGCCGCCTCGGGCACCCTGGGGATCCTGATCCCGCCGTCGATCATGCTGGTGCTGATGGGCTCGATCCTGCAGGTCTCGGTGGGCGCGCTGTTCAAGGCCGCGCTGTTGCCGGGGCTGCTGCTGGGCGCGCTCTACGTCGCCTACCTGCTGATCACCGCGCGGCTCAAGCCGGACTGGGCGCCGCTCGCCGACCGCGATGCGGCGGACGCCGACACCACCCCGTTGCCGCTGGCGCTGCTGCGCGACCTGCTGGGGCCGGTGGCGCTGATCGTCGCCGTGCTCGGCTCGATCATGGCCGGCATCGCCACGCCCACCGAGGCGGCGGCGATCGGCGCCGCGGGCAGCCTGCTGCTGGCGCTGGTCATGCGCAGCCTGGACTGGGCGACCCTGCGCGAGGCGGTGCGCGAGACCTCGCGGACCTCGGCGATGATCCTGTTCGTGGTGATCGGCGCGACCTGCTTCTCGGTGGTCTTCAAGCGCCTGGGCGGCGACTACATGATCGAGTCGCTGATCACCGGCACCGGGCTCGGCCCCTACGGGCTGATGCTGCTGATCATGGGGCTGATCTTCGTGCTCGGCTTCTTCCTCGAGTGGATCGAGATCAGCTTCGTGGTGCTGCCGCTGGTCGCCCCGGTGATCGAGGCGCTCGACTTCGGCTACGGCCTGTCGGGCCAGGCGCTGCTGATCTGGTTCGCGATCCTGGTGGCGATCAATCTGCAGACCAGCTTCCTGACCCCGCCGTTCGGCTATGCGCTGTTCTACCTCAAGGGCATAACCGAGGGGCAGATCGGCATCGGCACCATCTACCGCTCGATCATCCCCTTCGTGCTGCTGCAGCTCACCGGGCTGATCCTGTGCCTGGTGTTTCCGGCGCTGGTGTTGTGGCTGCCGGGCCTCCTGTGAGAGGAGGGGATCGCTGTGCGTAAACGGGTCCTGATCGCCGGTGGCGGCGAGCTGCTCGAGGCGCTCGCCCGGGCCTTCCTCGAGGAGGGCGCGACGGTGGCGCTGCTCACGCCCGATGCACAGAGCCTCGAGCGGGTGCTCGACGGACTGGGCGGCGAGCGCGAGGACCGTTTCGGGCGGGTCGCGGGGGAGGGCGCGCTGGATGCGCTGCTGGGACGCCTGGCGCGGCTCGACGTGCTGGTCTGCGCGCCCCGACCGCTGGCGCGCAGCGTGCCCCTGGAGCGGCGCCTGAGCGAGCAGGTCGCCGGACCGTCGAGTCTTCTGCAGGTGGCCCGCGCCTGGATGCACAGCCGCGGCGGGGGCCGCCTGGTGGCGGTGGCGCCCGAGGGCGACAGTCAGGCGGCGAGCATGGTCCGCGAGGCCCTGGCGGCGCTGGTGCGGCGGTTGGCCGAGGCCAGTGGCCCGGGGACCCGCATCAACCTGCTCTGTCCGCAGGGGGCCTCGAGTGTGGCGGTGGCGGACTGCGCCCGCTTTCTCGGCGGAGGTGGTGGGCGGGCGCTCAATGGCCAGGTGTTGACCCTGTCAGCCTAGCATCTCAGCGCGGCACCAAGCCTCTCAGGAACACCGTCGTGCAGTGGCGGGCTCGCGCGTTACACGCCTCGGTGGTGGTCGAGATACGTCGCCCGAGCAGCGCATCGATATGCCATTCGCCGAGCAGCATGCCCATGAACATGCCGGCCGCCTCGCGGGGGTCGTCGATGACCAGCCGGCCCCGGGCGACCTGCTCGGCGAGGTAGGTGGCGAGTTCCCGGCGGATACGGTCGGGCCCACGACTCAGGAACATCTCGCCGAGTTCGGGGACTCGCTCGGCCTCGAAGGCCAGCCCCCGCTTGAGTCGCATGACCCCCGGGTCGAGGCTCAGCTCGAGCATCCGCCGCCCCAGGTCATAGAGGACCTGCTCGGGGACCGTCGCCTCGCGACGCCCCTCCTCGAGCACCACCCAGGCGGTGGCGATATGCCGCTCCAGAGCGGCCATGAACAGCCCCTCCTTGTTGCCGAACTGCTTGTACAGCGTGGCCAGCGAGCCGCCGGCGCGGGCGACGATCTCGTTGACGCTGGCGCCGGCGTAGCCCTGTTCGAGAAACACGTCGCGGGCGGCGTCGAGCAAGCGTTCCCGGCGTGCCAGGCCGCGGGCGTTGGTCTGCGGGGATGAGCGCGTGTCACGGTCGCAAGGGGGCATGCGCTGGCTCCTCGGTGGGCGATGTCGTTCGGCGTGGCGATGTAGTGTAGCATTCATTACACTATAGCGTCCGTCATCCGGCAATGGCGTCCGGGTGCGCAGCGAATCGAGGAGGCAACATGAAACAGGCGGGCAAGGTCGTGGTCGCCCTGGTCGCGGTCGTGGCCCTGGCGGCGCTGGCCTGGTGGGGCTGGCACTGGTGGCGGACCGGCCGCTTCCTCGAGGAGACCGACAACGCCTACGTGCACACCGACAGCGTGGCCATCCGCGCCGAGCTCTCGGCGCGCGTCGCCGAGGTGGCGGTCGACGACAACCAGTCGGTCGCACGCGGTGCCTTGCTGGTGCGCCTCGACGACGACAGCTATCGCGACCAAGTCAGCCAGGCGCAGGCGCAGCTCGCCGTGGCGATGGCCTCGATCGCCCAGGCGACGCGCCGGGTGGCACTCCAGCAGGCGGCGATCGACGAGGCCAGGGCCCAGGTCGAGGCCGCCCAGGCCGATGTCGACCAGGCCCGGCAGCATCTGGAACGCTCGTCGAAGCTGGCCTCGCGCAACTACGCCTCGCGTCAGCAGCGCGAGGACGACCAGGCGGCCCTGCGTGTCGCCCGGGCGACGCTCGCCGCGCGCGAAGCCTCGGTGATCTCGGCCAGGCGTCAACTGGCGGTCGCCGAATCCGACGTCGACAGTGCCCGGGCCAATCGCGACGCCGCCGAGGCCGATCTGGCCCGGGCCCGCCATCAGCTGGAGAAGACGCGTATCGTCGCCCCGCGCGACGGCGTGGTCGGCAATCTCACCGCCGAGGCGGGCACGCTCGCCCAGCCCTCGCTGACGCTGCTGCAACTGGTGCCCATCGAATCCGCCTACGTGGTCGCCAACTACAAGGAGACCCAGCTCGCGCGGATGCGCGTCGGCCAGCCGGTGGAGATCCACGTCGACGCTTATCCGGACATCACCTTCACCGGCGTGATCGACAGCCTGTCGCCGGCCACCGGCACCGAGTTCAGCCTGCTGCCGCAGGACAACGCCACCGGCAACTTCAACAAGATCGTCCAGCGGGTGCCGGTGAAGATCCGCGTCACCGGCCCCGACGATGCCCTGGGCCGGCTGCGCTCGGGGCTGTCGGTGGTCCCCGAGGTCGATACCCGCGAGCTGGACCCGGACGACGGCGGTGAACTGGCCGCGTCTGCCGGGACGCCGGCCACCGGGACACCGGCCGCCGGGACGCCGGCCGCCGGATCGCCGGCCGCCGGATCGCCGGCCGCCGGATCGCCGGCCGCCGGATCGCCGGCCGCCGGGAGCGGTTCGTGAGCGAAGCCGCTGTCGGCAGCGTCCGCCAGGGCGTCAGCGACATGCCGCCCTGGCCGCAGCGTATCGGCTTCATCGCCGCGGTGTTCGGCATGTTCATGGCGATCCTCGACATCCAGATCGTCGCCAGCTCGCTCAACGAGATCCAGTCGGGGCTGTCGGCCAGCGAGGACGAGATCTCCTGGGTACAGACCGCCTACCTGATCGCCGAGATCGTGATGATCCCGCTGTCGGGCATGCTGACGCGGATCCTGTCGACGCGGGTGGCGTTCACCCTGTCCTGCGCCGGCTTCACCCTGGCCAGCCTGGGCTGTGCGCTGACCACCTCGATCGAGCAACTGGTGATCCTGCGCGCCATCCAGGGGTTCGCCGGCGGGGCGATGATCCCCATCACCCAGGCGGTGAGCTTCTCGATCTTCCCGCGGCGGGTGATGGGCAGCGTGCAGGCGGTGATCGGCATGGTGGTGACCATGGCGCCGTCGGTGGGGCCGACGGTGGGCGGCTACATCACCGAACTGATGAGCTGGCACTGGCTGTTCCTGGCCAATGTTGTGCCCGGGGTGCTGGTGTGCTGGGCGGCCTGGACCTTCCTCGACATCGACGAGGCCGATCATGCCGTGGCCCGGCGGCTCGACGTGATCGGCCTGGTGTTGATCGCGGTATTCCTGGGCTCGCTGGAGTTCGTCCTCGAGGAGGGCCCCGGCGACGACTGGTTCGCCAGCGACCGGATCCTGATCACGACGGTCGTCTGTGTCCTCGCCGGGGTGTGGTTCTTCACCCGCACCTTGCGCCACGACCATCCGATCGTCGATCTGCATGCCTTCGCCAACCGCAACTTCGCGCTCGGCGCCGGGCTGGGGTTCATCATCGGCATCGCGCTCTACGGGCTGGTCTACATCATGCCGCTGTTCTTCGGCTACGTGCGTCACTACTCGAGCCTGCAGATCGGCGAGGTGATGTTCGTCACCGGGCTGACGATGTTCTGCTGCGCGCCGGTGGTCGGCCAGCTCTCCAACCGGCTCGACCTGCGCGTGCTGCTGCTCGCCGGTCTGCTGCTGGTGGGCATCGGCACCATGATGAACGCCGATCTGACCGTGGAGTCGGGCTTCTGGCAGTTCTGCTTGCCCCAGGTGATCCGCGGCATGGGGCTGATCCTGTGCATCATCCCCGCCTCGCGGATCGCGCTGGGCACCCTGCCGCCCGCCGAGGTGGGCAACGCCAGCGGGCTGTTCAACGTGATGCGCAACCTGGGGGGCGCGGTGGGTCTGGCGCTGCTCGACACGGTGCGCGACATCCGCGAGGACTTCCACTGGAACGCGCTGATTCCGGCGATCGACACCGGCCGCGAGGTGGTCGTCGCGGAAATCGCCAAGTATCAGGCGATGCTCGCCGGCTCGGTGCCGGATGCCTATCACGCCGCGGTGGGCATGATCGCCCAGCGGGTCTCGCAGCAGGCGATGGTGATGGCCTTCAACGACATCTTCCTGTGGCTGGGATTGATCTACCTGGCCAGCGTGCCGCTGGTGTTCCTGCTGAGAAAGATCGAGGCGTGACGCGCTAGCGTCGCGTTTGTCCTCCTCGGATTCCTTACCTAGGGTTAATGGGACCCTGGCGGCGTCCTGACAACGCCGCCCGGGCCCCGACCCGCTTCGATGAGGACCGGCATGATGGACCATTCCGACGCGCCCCCGCAGGATGCGGACGCGCTGACGGTGACGCTCACCGTCAACGGCGAGACCCACCGACTCACCCTGGCGCCCAACGTGGTACTGCTCGACGCCCTGCGCGATCGGCTCGGCCTGACCGGTACCAAGAAGGGCTGCGATCACGGCCAGTGCGGCGCCTGTACCGTGCATGTCGATGGCCGGGCGATCAATTCCTGCTTGCGCCTGGCGGCGATGTGCGAGGGCCGGGCGATCACCACCGTCGAGGGCCTGGCCCGCGACGGCGCCCTGCATCCCGTGCAGCAGGCCTTCCTCGATCAGGATGCCTACCAGTGCGGCTTCTGCACCTCGGGGCAGATGATGTCCGCCGCGGCGCTGCTCGACGACGGGCGGATCGGCGACTCCGACGCCGAGATCCGCGAGGCGATGAGCGGCAATCTCTGCCGCTGCGGCGCCTACAAGAACATTCTCGCGGCGATCCGTCAGGCCGAGTCCGAGGCGCGCGGCCGGGGAGGGGACGCATGAGACCCTTCGCCTTCGACACCGCCACGGATTCCGGCGCGGCGATCGCCATCCACGGCGGCGACGACCGACGTGCCTATATCGCCGGTGGCACCACCCTGATCGACCTGGTCAAGCTCGACGTCATGCGTCCCGCGGCACTGATCGACGTCAGCCGGCTGCCGCTGGCCGAGGTCGAACGCCTCGACGACGGTCGGCTGCGCATCGGCGCGGCGGTGACCAACAGCGAGCTTGCCCATCACCCGCTGGTCCGCGAACACTACCCGCTGCTCGCCCAGGCGATCCTCGCCGGCGCCTCGACCCAGATCCGCAACATGGCGACCACCGCCGGCAACGTCATGCAGCGTACCCGCTGCCCCTACTACCGCGATGCCGCGGCGGCCTGCAACCGTCGCGAGCCGGGCAGCGGCTGCGATGCCCTGCACGGCATCAATCGCATGCACGCAGTGCTCGGCGTCAGCGAGCAGTGCATCGCCACCCACCCCTCGGACATGTGCGTGGCGCTGGCCGCCCTGGGCGCGACCCTGACCCTCGAAGGGCCCGAGGGCCGGCGCGAGATCGCCTTCAACGACTTCCATCGCCTGCCCGCCGAGCACCCCGAGATCGAGCATGAACTCGCCCCCGGCGAGCTGATCACCCACGTCACCCTCGACACGCCGCTGGTCGGCGGCGGGGCGGCCTATCTCAAGCTGCGCGATCGCGCCTCCTACGAATTCGCCCTGGCCTCGGCGGGCGCCGTGGTCGCCCTGGAGGGCGAGGTGATCAGCGACGTGCGTCTGGCCCTGGGTGGCGTGGCGACCAAGCCGTGGCGCGCGGTGGAGGCCGAGCGGGCCCTCGACGGCCAGCCGGCGGTGGCGAGCTCCTTCGAGGTGGCGGCCGACGCGGCGCTGCAGGACGCGGTGCCCCGCGAGCACAATGCCTTCAAGATCCCGCTGGCCCGCCAGGCGATCGTGCGCGCCCTGCGTGACGCGACTGCGCGTGCCGGGACGACCACCACGACACGGGGGAATCAGGGATGACGACCCAGACCATCGGCCAGCGCACCCCGCGGGTGGACGGCGAGTTCAAGCTCACCGGCCGCGCCGACTACGCCGTCGATCACAGCGCGCCGGGCATGCTCATCGGCTACCCGGTGCCGGCGAGCATCGCCCACGGCACGCTTGCCGGGCTCGACCTGGAAACCGCCCGGGCGATGCCCGGGGTGGTCGATATCTTCCACCACGGCCATTTCCCGACCCTGGCCCGGTCGCCCAACAGCATGGCGCAGCAGAACGTGGTCAGCGAAGTGCGCCTGCCGTTCGAGGACACCCGCATCTACTACGACGGCCAGCTTGTGGCACTGGTGGTCGCGGAGACCTTCGAGCAGGCCCGCGCCGCGGCCCACGCCGTGCGCGCCGAGTATCACGAGGAAGCCGGGGCGATCAGCGGCCTGCTGCACACCGACCGCGACGGCGAGTGGCAGGCGGGGCAGGCGCGTTCCCGGGGCGAGCCCCGGGAAGCCTGGGAGCAGTCTCCCGTGCGCATCGACCGGACCTACACCATCGCCGCCGAGAGCCATGTGCCGATGGAGGTCCATGCCACCCTCGCCGAGTGGCGCGACGGCCGGTTGCGGGTCCACGAATCCAGCCAGGGGGTGCTCTTCCAGCGCAAGGCGATGGCGCGGATCTTCGACATCGCCGAGGAGGACGTCGAGGTGGTCTCGCACTACATCGGCTCCGGGTTCGGCAACAAGCTGTTCATGTGGCCCCATGCCGTGGCCACCGCGGCGGCGGCCCGCGAGGTGGGGCGGCCGGTGCGCACGGTGATGCCACGCCAGCAGGACATGGCCACCACCGGCAATCGCCCGGCCTCGCGTCAGCGCCTGCGCTTGGCCGCCGACGAGGCGGGGCGGCTCACCGCGATCCGCCACGACAGCACCACCGAGACCTCGCCCGTGCACACCCATGTCGATGCGGTGGGCTCGGCCACGCCCAGCCTCTATGCCTGCGACAACGTCGCGGTGGGCCAGCGGCTGGTCACCGTCAACCACGGCACGCCCTGCCCGATGCGCGGCCCCGGCGAGGTGTCGGGGCTGTTCGCCCTGGAATGCGCGATGGACGAGCTGGCCGGCGAGCTGGGCATCGACCCGCTCGATCTGCGCCGGCGCAATCATGCCGAGCGCGACCCCGGCAAGGATCTGCCCTGGTCGAGCAAGCATCTCGATGCCTGCTACGACAACGCCGCGGCCCGCTTCGGCTGGTCGCGGCGTGAGCCGGGCATCGGCGCGATGCGGGACGGCGACGAGATCCTCGGCTGGGGCATGGCCAGCTGTACCTGGTTCGCCGGCCGTCAGCCCTGCGCCGCGAGGGTCGAGCTGCACGCCGACGGCCACGTCACCGCCGCCTGCGGCACCCAGGACATCGGTACCGGTACCTACACCGTCGTCGCCCAGACCGTCGCCGAACTGACCGGGGTGCCGCTGTCGCGCATCGAGGTACGCCTCGGCGAGTCCAGCCTGCCGGCGGGGCCGCTCTCCGGCGGTTCGATGGCCACGGCGACCACCCTGCCGGCGGTGGCTGCGGCCACCCGCCAGGCCCTCGACGCCCTCAAGGAGGTCGCCACCGGCGATGGCGGGGCGTTTGCCGGTGTCGCGGGTGAATCCCTCGGCGTCGAGCAGGGCACGCTGACCGACGGTGGCGGCCGTCGGGTGGGCTTCGCCGAGGTACTCGAGGGCCTCCGGCTGGCCAGTGTCACCGGGGACGGCCAGGCTGCGCCGGGCGACGAGAAGACCCGCTACAGCTTCCGCTCGTTCGGCGCGCACTTCGTCGAGGTGCGCTGGGACCCGGGCATCTCGCGGCTGCGCGTCTCGCGGGTGGTCAGCGACTTCGACATCGGCCGGGCCATCAATCCCGCCACGGCGCGCAATCAGGTCGAGGGCAGCATCGTCATGGGCATCGGCATGGCACTGCTCGAGGGCCTCGATTACGATCCGCGCGACGCGCGGCTGGTCAACAACAACTACGCCGACTATCTGATCCCCACCCATGCCGACATGCCGGAGATCGACGTCGAGCTGCTCGATCACCCGGACTTCGCCTTCAATGAATTCGGGGCCCGCGGGGTCGGCGAGATCGGCCTGACCGGGATCGCCGCGGCGATCGCCAACGCCGTGTATCACGCCACCGGCAAGCGCCTCCGCGACCTGCCGATCCGCCTCGAACACCTGCTGGTGGAGTAGGCCGGCGGGGTCTTGGGTGGTGCCTTCTGATCGCTGCCCAGCGTGCCGCGCTGGGCAGTGTCGTGACGGACACATGATTGTCAGCGTCGCGTCATCTTGGCGCGCGATCATCCGGTCGTAGCGACCCGGCGCGACGCACCGTCGGCGCCGGTCGACCGTGACCCGATCCGCCTGATGACCAAGGACCATCTCATGACCCAGTCTGTCGATAGCAACCGCCGCCGCCTGCTCGGCTTCATGGCGGGGGCTCCGCTGTTGCCGCTCGCCGGCGGGCTCGCCGGCTTGACGACCAGCGGTTCCGCGCTCGCCGCCGGCGATGTCACCCTGGCCTCGGTGAGCTTCCTGCCGATGCCGGCGCCCTCGCTGAGCAACCCGGCCGCCATGGCGACCACCACCATCGGTTCGGCGATGCAGTTGCACATGAGTGACGGCACCAGTCGCCAGGTCAAGCTGGCCTATCATCCCTTCTTCATCACCGGCGACCGGGTGCCCGACGGCCAGGGCGGCACGCTGGTCGCCGGCGGCTACTACGACATCGACAATCGGCCGATCCTGGATCCCTCGGCCGGCAATCGCCAGTTCTTCTCCGACTGCCCGGATGGCACCAGCCTGCTGACGGTCGAGAATGCCCGGGTCGATGGCGTGTACGGCAATCCGGTGTTCGCCGTCGTGCAGTTCGAGTACACCACCCGCAACGGCGCCGACGAGTCGATGTACGGCCGGCTGCCCTCGCCGATCGCGGTGCTGACCCTGGATCAGAACCCGGAAACCGGCGAGCTGACACTGGTCAAGTACCACAACGTCGACACCTCGCCGGTGGGCGGGCTGTGGATCACCTGCGGCGCCAGCCTGTCGCCCTGGGGCACGCACCTGGCCAGCGAGGAGTACGAGCCGGACGCCGCGGTCGCCGACGACGCCGAGTTCAAGAGCTTCTGCCGGCATCTGTTCGGCGACGAGACGCGCGGTACGCCCTACAATTACGGCCACCTGCCGGAAGTCACCGTCCATCCGGACGGCAGCGGCAGCGTCGTCAAGCACTACAACCTCGGGCGCATTTCCCACGAGCTGATTCAGGTCATGCCCGACGAGCGCACCGTGCTGATGGGCGACGACGCCACCAACGGCGGGCTGTTCATGTTCGTCGCCGACCAGCCGCGGGACCTGTCGTCCGGCACGCTGTACGTGGGCAAGTGGAGCCAGGTCTCCGGGGTGGGGCCCGGCGCCGGCGACATCGGCTGGATCCGCCTGGGACACGCCACCAGCGCCGAGATCCAGAAACTGGTCGACGACGGCATCCAGGCGGCGGACATCATGGACATCCGCACCGAGGACCCGCAGGACGCCAGCTTCACCCGCATCCCCTACAGCGGCAAGACCAACTGGATCAAGCTCGAGCCGGGCATGGAGAAGGCCGCGGCCTTCCTCGAGACCCATCGCTACGCGGCGCTCAAGGGCGCGTCGATGGGCTTCACCAAGATGGAAGGCACCACCGTCAACGCCGCCGACAAGACGGCCTATTCGGCCATGTCCTACATCTACAAGACGATGACCGACGGCAGCAACGAGATCCATGTCGAGGGGCCGGTCGCCGGCGCGGTCTACGCGCACACCCTGCGCGGTGGCCAGCAGGACAGCGACGGCCAGCCCATCGACAGCGAGTGGGTGTCGGTGCACATGGCGGTGCCGCCCAACCTGGTCGGCGAGGACCTGGCCGAGCCCGACGCGCTGGGCAACACGGCGCATGCCGAGCGCATCGCCAACCCGGACAACATCAAGTACTCCGAGGAGCTGCGCACGCTGTTCATCGGCGAGGACAGCGGCAACCACGTCAACAACTTCCTGTGGGCCTACAACGTCGACAGCGGCAAGCTGGCCCGTCTCATGTCGTGCCCGGCGGGTGCCGAGTCCACCGGCCTGCAAGCCGTCGACTCGGTCAATGGCTGGACCTACATCATGAGCAACTTCCAGCACCCCGGGGACTGGGAAAGCCCGCTGCACGACAAGGTCCGCGAGACGCTCGACCCCTACGTGCGCGCCAATTACAAGGACCGCTACGGCGCCGCGGTGGGCTATATCACCGGCATGCCCAAGCTGAGCTGAGTCGAACCCTCAGTCGCTCCACCGGGCCGCCGCCACGGCGTCCCGGCCCGCCACCCATCGCCGAGGCCTGTGCCGTTGACCGCGCTGGCCTCGGCGGCGCGCATGACGCATCCTGTGCGCCATGCACGCTTCCCTGACCGAGTCTCTCGCTTCGCTGCGCCATTGCCTGGTCGCGCGCCGCCACCGTGCCCTGCTGTGGGTCGACGGCGAGCCCGCCGAGGCCGTCGCCCGGGGGCTGGCCCTGTGGCGTGCCGGCGATTGGCGGGACCCTCTGTGGCTGGGCCCCGCGTCACCGGATGCGGGCATCGCGGCGCTGCCCGCCGCCAAGGCACGCACCCGACTGGGCGGCGAGCACGATCTGGTGGTGATCGATGGCGTCTCCGCAACAGGCGGCTTCGACCCCGACGCCTTCGGCGCCGTGTCGGGCACCGTGCGCGCCGGCGGGCTGCTGGTGCTGCTGACCCCGCGTGCCTGGCGCGAGGGCGTTCCCTGTCCCGATGCCGATTACGCGCGCCTGGCCGCCTGGCCGCATGCCCGCGAGAGCCTGCCGGCACGAACGCTCGGCCGCCTCGCCCGGCAGCTCGCCGCCTCGCCGCTGACCCTGCACTGGCCGGCCGCCGCCGCCCTGCCGACACTCGCGCTGCCCGCGGCACCGGCCTTCGCGCCGTCTCCCGTCGAGGACGCCGACTGCCTGACGGCCGATCAGGCCCAGGCCGTGAGACGCCTCGAACGCCTGCGCCGGCGTCGTCCGCTGGTCATCAGCGCCGATCGCGGCCGCGGCAAGAGTGCCGCGCTGGGCATCGCCGCGGCACGGCGACTGGCCGCCGGCGAGAGCGAGCTGTGGTTGACCGCCCCGCGATCCGCCGCCGTGGAGCCGGTCTTCGCGCGCCTCGCCGCGTTGCTGCCCGAGGGGCGGCGCGAGGGCCAGGCGTTCTCGGTCGACACCTCGCGCGGTGTCTCGGTGCTGCGCTTTCTGGCGCCGGACGCCGTCGAGCCGGCGCTCGCCGGCCCCGGAGTCGATCCGCGCTCGCCGCCCACGCTGTTCGTCGACGAGGCGGCGGCGATCCCCGCGCCGCTGCTCGGACGCTGGCTGGCGGCGTTTCCGCGGCTCGCCTTCGCCACCACCGTGCACGGTTACGAGGGCACCGGGCGGGGGTTCGCGGTGCGCTTTCGCGCGCGACTCGACCGCGATACCCCCGACTGGCGCGCCTGTTCGCTCGACGCGCCGGTGCGCTGGGCCCCGAATGATCCGCTCGAAGCGCTGACCCGCGACCTGCTGCTGCTCGACGCCGAGCCCGCCACGGACGCCGACGTGGCGGCGGCGCTCGCGCGTGGCGACGGGTTGCGCTATCGCACCCTCGACCGCGCGGCCCTGGCCGGCGACGAGCGCCGCCTCGCCGAACTGTTCGGCCTGCTGGTCCAGGCTCACTACCGCACCACGCCGGGCGACCTGCGCCAGCTGCTCGATGCCCCGGACGTGCAGGTGCTCACCGCCGACGTCGCGGGGCACTGCGTGGGGGTCTGTCTGGCGCAGGCCGAGGGCGGTTTCCCGCGTGATCTGGCCGAGGCGGTGCGGCTCGGTCGGCGTCGCCCGCGGGGGCATCTGCTCGCCCAGTCGCTGGCCGCCCACGGCGGCTGGCGCGAGGCCGCCGAGGCGCGCTGGTGGCGCATCCAGCGCATCGCCGTGCATCCCGCCGCGCGGCGGCGCGGTATCGCCACGCGGCTGGTGGCGACGCTGGCCGCGCGGGCGCACGATGCCGGTATCGATCAACTGGGTGTCAGCTACGGTGCCGAGCCGACGCTGCTCGCTTTCTGGCGCGCCCAGGGCTTCGTCAGTCTGCGCCTGGGGCTGAGTCGTGAGGCCGCCAGCGGCGAACACGCGCTGATGATGGGGCGTGCGCTTCACGCCGCTGCCGAGGCGCGTTTGTCGGGGTGGCGCGACGACTTCCAGCGCCTGCTGCCGAGCCTGCTGGGCACGGCGCTGGCCGCGCTGCCCCCCCGGCTGGTCACCCGCTTGCTCGACGAGGCGCCGGTGCCGGCGCTGGACGCGGCGACCCGCGAGCGCACCGCCTGGTTCGCCGCGGGGGGCGGCGAGCTGGCGCTGGTGCGGCCGTGGCTGGCGCGGGCCTTTCGAATCGTGCGTCACCAGTCGCCGCGAACCTTGAGCGATGAGGCGTGGGACGACCTGGTGGCGCCGCTCTTTCTGGGCCGCGACGCGCCGGCGGGAGACGAGGGCGGGGCGGGGCGCAAGGCCCGGCTGCAGCACCGGCGCGAGCTGGCGGCACGCCTGAGCGAGGCGCTCGAGGCGCAGCATCGTGAACCACGTTGATGCAGGTCAAGGGGTGAAGGCGCACAGCGCGTAGACTGGCCCGAAATGGACGGCGGTGCGCCGCGTCCCATAACCAGACTGACTCCCTGACTCCGGTTCCGCGATGCAAACCACAACGACCACTCCCCTCGGCTGGCTCAAGCAGGAGAGCCGCCGCGTACGCACGCCCGTCGCCTGGGCCATCGGCCTGGGGCTCGCCAGCGGCGTGCTGCTGATCGTCCAGGCGACCCTGCTCGCCCACGTCGCCGATGGCGCGATCTTCCAGCAGGCGCCGCTGGCCACGCTGTGGCCGGCGTTCGCCGCCATGCTGGCGATCCTGCTGCTGCGCGGCGGGCTGACCTACGCCGTCGAACACTTTGCCTTCACGGCGGCGAGCACCGTCAAGCTCGCGGTGCGCGAACGCCTGATGGGCCAGCTGCAGGCGCTGGGGCTGGTCTGGCAGCGCGGCGCCCAGACCGGCGACGTGGTCAACACCGTCACCGACGGCGTCGAACACCTCGAGGCCTACTACGCCCGCTACCTGCCGCAGACCGCGCTGGCGGCGCTGATCCCGCTGGCGATCCTGGCGGTGATCCTGCCCATCGACTGGGTCTCGGCGTTGATCCTGATGGTCACCGCGCCGCTGATCCCGGTGTTCATGATCTTCATCGGCAAGGGCGCGGAGAAGCTCAACCAGCGCCAGTGGCGGCGCATGGGCCAGCTTTCCGGGCACTTCCTCGACGCCCTGCAGGGGCTGACCACCCTCAAGGTCTTCAACCTGGGGCGGCGCGAGGCGCGGCTGATCGAACGGCTCTCCGACGAGTACCGCACCAGCACGCTCAAGGTGCTGCGCCTGGCCTTCGTCTCGTCACTGGTGCTGGAGTTCCTGGCCACGGTGAGCATCGCCCTGGTCGCGGTGCTGATCGGTTTCCGGCTGCTGTGGGGCGAGCTGGACTTCGAGTCGGGCTTTCTGGTGCTGCTGCTGGCACCGGAGTTCTACCTGCCGCTGCGCAACATGGGCGGGGTCTATCACGCGCGCATGGAAGCCCTCGGGGCCGCCGAGCGCATCGTCGAACTGCTCGACGCGCCGACCCTGGAGTGGACCGGCACGCGGCGCGACGGTCTCGGCCCGGGGCAGGTGCCGCGGGTCGAGCTGGCCGGGCTCGGCTACACCTATCCCGCCGACGACGTCGCCAGCGACGATGACGCCACCGCCGGCAAGGCACCGGTGCCGCGCCAGCCGGCGCTGGATGACGTCTCGCTGAGCATCGCCCCCGGCGAGACGGTCGCGGTCGTCGGCCCCTCGGGCGCCGGCAAGAGCACCCTGGCGCTGATGCTGCTGGGCCTGCTGCGCCCCGATCGCGGTGCGGTCAGCGTCGATGGCGTGGCCCTCGACGAGATCGACATCGCTGCCTGGCGCGAGACCCTGGCCTGGGTGCCGCAGCAGCCGCGGCTGTTCTTCGGCACGCTGCGCGACAACCTCTGCCTGGGGCGGGGCGTCGACGACGCGGCCCTGTGGCGTGCCCTCGAGCAGGCCCAGGCTCGGGACTTCGTCGCCGCCCTGCCGCAAGGGCTCGACACGCCGCTCGGCGAACGCGGCCTGCGTCTGTCCGGCGGCGAGGCGCAGCGTCTGGCGATCGCCCGGGCCCTGGTGCGCGACGCCGGCTTCGTGGTCGCCGACGAGATCAGCGCGCATCTCGATGCCGACAACGAGCGCGCCCTGGTCACGGCCCTGAAGGCGTTGGGCGAGGGGCGCAGCCTGGTGATCATCGCCCACCGTCTGGCGACCGTGCGCCACGCCGATCGCATCGTGGTGCTCGAGGGCGGACGCGTGAGCGAGCAGGGCAGCCACGATGAACTGCTCGCCGCCGGCGGGCGCTATGCCCGGCTGGTCTCGGGCACTGCCGGGGAGGCACTGTGATGAGCGATCTGCGCTGGTGGCTGACCCTGGCCCGCCCCTATCTCGGCTACTTCGTGCTGGGCATCCTGCTCAGCGTGGTGACCGTCTCCGCCAACATGGCACTGCTCGCCGTCTCGGGCTGGTTCCTGGCCAGCATGGCGGCGGCGGGGCTGGCGTCGGCGGACTTCAACTACTTCACGCCGGCGGCGTTGATCCGCGGCCTGGCGATCACCCGCACCGGCGGGCGTTATCTCGAGCGGCTGGTCAGCCACGACGCCACGCTGCGTCTGCTCACCGGTTTGCGGGTGTGGTTCTACCGCCAGGTGGAGCCGCTTTCGCCGCTGCAGTTGCAGGGCCTGCGCAGCGGCGACCTGCTGGCGCGCATCCGCGCCGACATCGACACCCTGGACAACGTCTACCTGCGGCTGTTGACCCCGGCGGTGGTGGCGCTGGTCTGCGTGACCGGGGCGGTGGCCGTGCTCGCCGTCTACAGCCCGGCGGTGGCGCTGGTCGATCTGGCCCTGCTGCTGGCGGCCGGGGCCTTGTTGCCGGCGCTGGTCGAGCGGCTCGGGCGGCGTCCCGGGGCCGAGGCGGTCGAGGTCGGTGCGGCGCTCAAGGCCGAGGTGGTCGACGCCGTCGAGGGCCTCGGCGAGCTGACGGTGTTCGGTGCCCTCGACGAACGCCGCCGCCGGGTCGACGAACTGGGGCGGCGCTGGATCGCCTGTCAGGCGCGCCTGTCGCGGCTCTCGGGGCTGTCCCAGGCCGGGGTGCTGGTTCTCACCCATCTGGCGGTGCTGGCCACCGCCTGGCTGATGGTGCCGCGGCTGCAGTCACCGGGGGTATCGGCAGTGGACTTCGCGCCGGTGGTGCTGCTGGCGATGGGCTGTTTCGAGGCCGTGGCCCAGTTGCCCGGCGCCTGGCAGGCACTGGGCCAGATGCGTGCGGCGACCCGTCGGCTGCGCGCCTTCGAGGCGTTGCGCCCGGCAGTGGCCGAGCCCCGGACCCCGGCCGATGCGCCCGCGGGGGATGCGCTGCGCTTCGTCGGAGTCGGCGTGCGCCACGCGGCGGAGGGCGCGGCGGCGCTGGAGGGCCTCGATCTGGCCATCGCCCCGGGCGAGCGTCTCGCCCTGGTGGGCCCCAGCGGCGCCGGCAAGAGTACCGTCGCCCAGCTGCTGCTGCGGCTGGTCGAAGCCGAGCGCGGCACCCTGCACTGGGACGACCGACCGATCGGCGACTATCGCAGCGAGGACCTGCGCGCGCGCATCGCCTACGTGCCGCAGAAGATCTACCTGTTCCACGCCACGGTGCGCGACAACCTGCTGATCGGCAACCCCGAGGCCGACGAGGACGCGATGATCGAGGCCGCACGGCTGGCCTGCCTGCACGACGAGATCCTGGCGCTCCCCGAGGGCTACGACACCCTGGTGGGCGAGGAGGGGCTCAAGCTGTCCGGTGGCCAGATCCGTCGCCTGGGCATCGCCCGGGCGCTGCTGCGCGACGCGCCCCTGGTGATCCTCGACGAGCCCTGCGAGGGGCTGGACAACGCCACCGCGGCCCGCCTGTGGCGCAACCTGGACGGCTATCTGGCGGGGCGCACGCTGCTGCTGATCAGCCACCACATGGCCTGGGTGCGCGACGTCGATCGCGTGGTGATGCTCGAACGGGGTCGTCTATTGGCCGCGGGCGATCACGCCACGCTGATGCGCGACTGCGCCGATTACCGACGTCTCGCCGGGGGCGGCCTGTCGGGTGGCGCCAGTGACGATGAAAGCGCCTGCGACGCCGCGTCGCGGCCTGTCGATGCCACCCCCCTGAACGGCCCTTGATGCAGGTCAAAAGGCCCGTTCGGGCGTTGGTTTACCCTGATTGGGTATCTTTCCCCGGTCTCGCTTGCGTCTCGCATCGGGCGCCGGTTTCGCAGCAGGGATCATAGAGAGCACCTCCGCCATGCAAGAACTAGACACCGTCATAGAGTTGTCGCGGCTGCAGTTCGCGGCCACGGCGCTGTACCACTATCTCTTCGTGCCGCTCACGCTGGGCCTGTCGGTCCTGCTGGCGACCATGGAGACCATCTACGTCATCACCGGGCGCGACATCTACCGGCAGATGACCCACTTCTGGTCGAAGCTGTTCGCCATCAACTTCGCCCTGGGGGTGGCCACCGGGCTGACCATGGAGTTCGAGTTCGGCACCAACTGGTCGACCTACTCGCACTTCGTCGGCGACATCTTCGGTGCGCCGCTGGCCATCGAAGGGCTGATGGCGTTCTTCCTCGAGTCGACCTTCGTCGGCCTGATGCTGTTCGGCTGGGGCAAGCTGTCCCGCGGCAAGCATCTGCTGGTGACCTACATGGTGGCGCTGGGCTCCAACCTTTCGGCGCTGTGGATCCTGGTCGCCAACGGCTATATGCAGAACCCCGTCGGCTCGGTGTTCAACCCCGACACCATGCGCATGGAGCTGACCAGCCTGCCGGATCTGATCTTCAGCCCCGAGGCCCAGGCCAAGTTCGTCCACACCAGCATCGCCGGCTACGTGACCGCGGCGATCTTCGTGGTGGGCATCAGCGCCTTCTACCTGCTGCGTCGCCGCCACATCGAGCTGGCCAAGCGTTCCTTCCGGGTCGCCGCGCTGTTCGGCGTGTTCGCCACCGTCGGCGTGATCTCGCTGGGTGACGCCCTGGGCTTCATCAACGGCAGCGCCCAGCCCACCAAGCTCGCCGCCATGGAAGGGCTGTGGGAAACCGCCGAGGCACCGGCCGGCTTCAACCTGATCGCCTGGCCCAACCAGGAGGAAAAGCGCAACGACTTCGAGGTCCAGGTGCCTTACCTGCTCACCCCGCTGGTCACCCACACCTTCGACGAGTCGATCCCCGGCGTGAACGACCTGGAAGCCGACGCCGAGACCAAGATCCGCGACGGTATCCCGGCACTGATCGCGCTGCAGACCCTGCGCGAAAACCCCGACGATGCCGAGGCACGGGCGACCTTCGACGCCCATCAGGACAACCTGGGCTACGCGCTGCTGGTCCAGCGCTACGCCGAGGACGTCTCCCAGGCCACCGATGCGCAGATCGCCAAGGCGGCGGCCGACACCATTCCGCCGGTGGCGACGGTGTTCTGGTCATTCCGCGTCATGGTGGTCACGGCCTTCTTGATGATGGCCTTCCTGATCCTCGCGGTCATCTACTCGCTGCGCGGTACCCTGCATCGGCATAACTGGTTCCTGCGCCTGGCACCGTGGATGATTCCGGTTCCGTTCATCGCCAACGAGGCCGGCTGGATCGTCGCCGAACTGGGTCGCCAGCCGTGGACGGTCTACGGCCAACTGCCGACCTGGTTGTCTGCCTCCACCCACAGCGTCGGTTACATGGTCTTCTCACTGATTGGCTTCGTACTGCTCTACACCCTGTTCATCGTCATCGAGATGTTCCTGATGGTGAAATTCATCCGCCTGGGGCCGAGCGAGGGCAAGCACGAATCGCCTGCCGAGCCGACCTCTCAACGTCATTCATCCCAGTGGAGCGAGGCCTGAGCCATGGATCCGTACATTCTACTCAAGGTGACCTGGTGGGTACTGCTGGGCGTGCTGTTGATCGGCCTGGCGGTGATGGTCGGCATGGACATGGGCGTCGGCGCCGCGCTGCGCTACCTGGGCCGTACCGACGGTGAGCGTCGCGCGGTGATCAACATGATCGCCCCGCACTGGGACGGCAACCAGGTGTGGTTCATCCTCGGCGGCGGCGCGGTGTTCGCCGCCTGGCCGACCATCTACGCCACCGCCTTCTCGGGGCTCTATGTGGTCATGCTGGTGCTGCTGTGGTCGATGATCGTGCGTCCGCTGGGCTTCGAGTACCGCAGCAAGCTGCCCGGCGAGCGCTGGCGCGGTGCCTGGGACTGGATGCTGTTCGTCTCCGGCGCGGTACCGATGATCGTCTTCGGCGCGGCGATGGGCAACATGCTGGAAGGCGTACCCTTCCACTTCTCCTGGAACATGATCTCCTACTACACCGGCAGCTTCATCAGCCTGTTCAACCCCTTCGCCGTGCTGTGCGGGGTGATGTCGCTGGCGCTGGCGCTCTATCAGGGCGGGGCGATGGTGATGAACCGCGGTACCGGGGTGATTCGCGAGCGCGCCTGCCGGCTGGTCACCGTCGCCGGTCTGGCGGCCCTGGCGGTGTTCACCATCTGCGGCATCTGGGTGTCGATGATGCATGGCTACGAGATCACCGCGGGCGGCGATCCCGCCGGCCCGGCATTGCCGCTCAACAAGACCGTGGAAACCGCGTCCGGTGCCTGGCTCGCCAATTATGGCGCGCATCCGGCGCTGTGGCTGATCCCGGCGGCGGTCTACCTGGCCGTGCTGGGCGGCATCGCCGCGGCCCGCGCCGGCCTGTCGCACCTGGCCTGGTGGCTGGGCGCGTTGGCCTGGGCCGCCACCCTGGTCACGCTGGGCACGGCGATGTTCCCGTTCCTGATGCCGTCCTCCAGCGAACCCAGCCACAGCCTGACCGTTTGGGACGCCTCCTCGAGCCTGGGCACGCTGGGCTGGATGCTGGCCTTCACCGCGGTCTTCATCCCGATCATCGGTATCTACACCAGTTGGGCCTTCTGGGTGATGCGCGGCAAGGTGACGCCGGAATCGATCGCCCACGACGAACACGCCTACTGATTGCGGAGCGCGCACCATGAAACAGATTCTGATCTTTCTCTTCTGGCTGCTCATCGCCGTGGTGGCGATCGCCCTGACCATCGTGCTGGGCGAGCGTGGCGCCTGGTATTTCGCCTGGGTGCTGGGCACGGTGATGATCGTGCTGATCGCCGCGGCGGGTACGGCGATCATCGACGCCCGTTACGAGGAGCATCACGACGATCAGTACTGAACGCGGCTGCGTTCTCTGAGTCCCCGACGCCCCGGCCATCACGCCGGGGCGTCGGCGTTTCTGGGGGGGCTTCGTTGCCGGCGTTTCATCGCTACAATGACACGCGACAGACCGATCAGGATCGATACCCCTCTATGAACGAACACCTGGAAACGCTGACGCCGGCCCCGCTGTGGCGTCACTTCCGTACCCTGTGCAACACGCCGCGTCCGTCCGGCCAGGAGGCGGGCATCGCGCGCGCCATCGTCGAGTGGGCCACGGCTCGCGGCCTCGCCCACGATGTCGACGAGGCGGGCAACCTGCGCCTGAAGAAGCCGGCGGCGCCGGGCTGCGAGCAGGCCCCGGGGGTGATCCTCCAGGGCCATCTGGACATGGTCGCCCAGGCCAACGCCGATCAGCTCCACGACTTCTCCCGCGATCCCATCGAGACCTACATCGCCGACGGCTGGCTGCACGCCCGGGGCACCACGCTGGGAGCCGACAACGGTCTGGGCGTGGCCGCGGCGCTGGCGGTGCTCGAGGACGACACGCTGCGCCACGGGCCGCTCGAGGCGCTGTTCACCGTCGAGGAGGAGTCGTCGATGGGCGGGGCGCTGCGCCTGGCCGAGAACTGGCTGGAGGGCGACCTGCTGCTCAACCTGGATTCCGAGGACCGCGGCGAGGTCTACATCGGTTGTGCCGGCGGTGCCGACGTGGTGGTCGAGGCCAGCCTGCCGCAAAGCGCCGTGCGCGACGACGAGCGCGCCTGGCAACTGTCCCTGACCGGGCTGGTCGGCGGCCACTCGGGGATCGACATCCACAAGGGGCGCGGCAACGCCAACCGCCTGCTGGTGCGCGTGCTGCGTGCGCTGGCGCCGTGTGGCGTGCGGCTGGTCGACTATCGGGGCGGCACGCTGCGCAACGCCCTGCCGCGCGAGGCCTTCGCCAGCCTGGTGATGAGCGAGGGCGAAGGCGATGCGGCCCAGGCACGGCTCGCCGAGCTGCAGGCGGAACTGGTCGCCGAGCTGGCCGGGGTCGACGACGGCCTGACGCTGGCCCTCGAGCCGCTCGAGCAGGTCCCCGGCGAGGCCCTGACCTCGACCGCCAGCGRGATSCYGCTGGCGGCGCTGCACGTTGCCCCGTGTGGCGTGGAGCGGATGAGTGCCGAGGTTCCGGGGGTGGTCGAGACCTCCAACAACCTGGGCGTGGTCAGTCTCGCGGCAGGGCGCTTTCATCTCTGCGCGCTGGTGCGTTCGCTGCGCGACAGCGCCTGCGCCGACATGGCCGACCGCTTTCGCGCGCTGTTCGGACTGATCGGCGCCGAGACCCGCGTCGAACACGCCTACCCGGGCTGGACGCCGGCCCCCGACAGCCCGTTGCTGACGCGTTTCCGCGAGATTCACCAGCGCCTGACGGGTCGCGACCCGGCGGTCAAGGTGATCCATGCCGGACTGGAGTGCGGGATTCTCGGCGGCAAGTATCCGCAGCTGGAGATGATCTCGTTCGGTCCGCAGATCCGCGGCGCCCACTCGCCCGACGAACGTGCCGAACTCGACTCGGTGGCGGAGTTCTGGCAACTGCTGCGGGCGATGATCGAGGCGCTCGCCGAGGGGCGCGCCCCCTGAGGAGCCGGCGCGGCGCTCAGGCGGCGTCGCCGTCGCGCGTGTCGGCGAGATCCGGCGAGCGGCGTACCGCTTCCAGGCCGGCGCTCGAGATCAGCCCCTGGTCGTGGGCGTGCTCGGCCATCTGCACGCTGCTGCTCGCCAGCAGCAGGCTGCAGCCGTCCTCGCCGACCTCCTCGGCGAGGCGGTCGATCGCCGCAGCGCGGCTGGCGTCCTGGTTGATGTTGCGAATGTAGATGGTGTGGATCCGCCCCGGATGCTCGCGGACGATGCGCGCGTAGGTCTCGGGGTCCTGCTGGCCGCTGTCGCCGATCAGCACGAACGGCAGGGTGTCGTAGAGCGAGAGCATCTGCTCGATCACCCGGGCCTTGTGATCGGTGGCCTTGCGTGGCCAGGGGCGTTGCAGGCTCAGCCCCCATTCGCGCAGGAAGAGAATCGGCCCCACCGGGATACGATTGCGCTGGAAGAACGCCTCGAGGACCTCGTAGATGCTCCAGGGCCCGCGCGAGACGTAGAGCATCGGTCGGCGTCGCTGGCCGTCGGCGCCGGCGAACAATGCCTGGTAGAAGGGCGCGACACCGGGAAAGGCGGTGCGCCGGTCGGCCTTCTCGAGAAACAGTCGGTAGAACATCTTCAGCTTGTTGGCGACACCGGTGTACATCACGGTGTCGTCGATGTCGCTGATCACCACCATGTCCACCGCCGGCGGCGGCACGTAGACTTCGGCGCTGCCGCTGACCGTGTGGGCGTCGTCGACGCGCACGTCGAGTTCGGCGCGGTGCCAGCTGCGATCCTGCGGCAACGGCTCGTCGAGCGGCATCCAGGCATCGTAGTAGCCGTCACGGTCGGTGGTCACGGTCAGCGTGCTGCCGTTCAGGCGCAGGGTGACCTCGGCGCCGCCGACGCCCCAGCGCACGCCGCGGCGTACCACGTCGGCCAGATCGCGGGCCAGCGTGCCCTCGGCGAGCGGCAGTCCCAGGCTGGGCTGGTGAAAGACCCGGCCCATCAGGTAGACCTGACTCGCCGAGCCGTAGCCCCGGTAGGCGTGCACCACGATGCCGCCGCGACCGCGATCCGATTTCATCGGCCGGGCGGCGAGACGCAGCAGCTTGCGCAGGGACTGTGACGGGCGGCGGGTCATGGGGCTCTCCCGGGAAACGGTATCAGCGGTGGCCAGACGCAAAACGTCCGCCTCGTCGGGCGAGGCGGACGCAAGCGATCCGACGTGGTGTCGATCAGGCGTGTTGCTGGCTGTGACGGCCCTCGCCGATCTCCTCGATCAGCTTGCGGCAGAAGGCGTCGAGGTCGGCCGGCTTGCGGCTGGTGACCAGGCCGCTGTCGACCACGACCTCTTCGTCGACCCACTCGGCGCCGGCGTTCTTCAGGTCCTGGGCCACCGAGGGGAAGGAGGTCATCCTGCGCCCTTCGACCACGCCGGCGTTGATCAGCAACCAGGGGCCGTGGCAGATCGCCGCGACCGGCTTGCCGGCCTCGAAGAAGTGCCGGGCGAAGGTCTGGGCCTTTTCGTTGATGCGCAGGCTATCCGGATTGAACAAGCCGCCCGGCAGCACCAGGGCGTGATAGCTGGCGACGTCGGCGTCGTCGAGGGCGACGTCGACATCGTAGGTCTCGCCCCAGTCGGTCTCCGCCCAGGCGCGGATGCCTTTCTTCTCGGGGGCGACGATATGCACCGTGATGCCCTGGGCATCGAGTTCCTTGCGCGGCACCGCGAGTTCCGATTCCTCGAACCCGTCGGTGGCGAGAATGGCGACGCGCTTGCCACTCAGTTTCTGGCTCATGGCTACCTCCTTGCGGCACAGTGAGCGATGCGGCCGAATGCCGCCTTGCCCCTCTGACCTTGGGGCGACCGTCCGTGCGGACAAGGGGGTCGCGTCAGCGGGGACACCCCAAGGATAGGCAATGCAGTGACTTCCACAACCGGCCGGGCATGAAAAACGCCGCTCCGGTGAGCGGCGCGTCGATCTCGGGCGGACGTCAGCGAGTCGGCGTCAGCCGAGATAGGCGTTGAGCATCCAGACGGTCTTTTCCTGCTCGCGGATGTAGTCGCTGGCCAGCGAGGCGGTGCCCTCGTCGTCGGCATCCGAGGCCAGGCTGAGCAGTTCGCGCTGCAGCTCGATCAGGGTCTGGTAGCCCTGGACGATGCCGCGCACGCAGGCCTCGCCGTCGTGGACGTTCTTGTCCTCGGCGATGGCGGCGGTCTTCACGTAGTCGCTGTAGGCGTGCAGCGGCTGGTGCCCCAGGGTGAGCACGCGCTCGGCGACCTCGTCGATCTTGGTCAGCAGGTCGGTGTAGAGCTCCTCGAACTTGGTATGCAGCTCGAAGAACTGCTGGCCCTTCACGTTCCAGTGATAGCCGCGCACGTTCATGTAGAAGATCTGGTAGTTGGCCAGCAGCGTGTTGAGCTGTTCGGCCAGCTGGTTGGCACTGCTCTGATGCAGACCGATGGCGTTGGTATCCGACATGGGAAAGCCTCCTGTGTGACGAATTGCCTCGATGATAGCGGGACTCATCGAGCGGTGACAGACAACACTCTACATCGTGGGGATAGTCCCATCCTATTGATTTGGCTCACGACATCATGACATCGGATCGGCCTGGGCGATGAACAGGCGAACCACCGACTCGGCGCGGTCGGCGAGCAGCTCGGCGCAGCGCGACAGGGCCTCGTCGAGCGCCATGGGGCCATCGGCCAGGGCGAAGGCGGCACTCACGCCCTCGGCGTGGGCGGCCTGCCAGCCGTCCCCCAGGCGCCCGGCGAGAATGACCGTGGGCACCCCGCAGGCATGGGCCCGGCGGGCGATGCCGATGGGTGTCTTGCCGGCCAGGCTCTGGCCGTCGAGCTGGCCCTCGCCGGTGATCACCAGATCGGCGCCGGCGAGCTGGGTGTCGAAGCCCGCCTGGGCCATTACCAGCTCGATGCCCGGGCGCAGCTCGGCGCCCAGCAGCGCGCGGGCGGCGAAGCCCATGCCGCCCGCCGCGCCGGCGCCCGGATGATCGCGTTCGTCGCGGCCCAGGGCGTGGGCGACGTGATCGGCGAAGTGCCCCAGCGCGGTGTCGAGGCGTTCGACGTCCGCCTCGCTGGCACCTTTCTGCGGGCCGAACACCGCGCTCGCCCCGCGCGGCCCGGTCAAGGGGTTGTCGACGTCCACGGCGGTTTCCACCGTCAGCGAGGCCAGGCGTGGGTCGAGCCCCGAGAGGTCGAGCCGGTCAAGCTCGGCCAGCGCCGCACCGCCGGGGGCCAGCGGCCGTCCGGCGGCGTCCTCGAGCCGCGCGCCCAGCGCCACGAGCATGCCGGCACCGGCGTCGTTGGTGGCGCTGCCGCCGAGCGTCAGAATCAGCCGTTCGGCGCCGGTCTCGAGGGCGGCGAGGATCAGTTCACCGACGCCGCGGGTGGAACTGTGCAGCGCGGTGCGCTCGTCGCGGAGGAGCGCCTGCAGGCCGCTGGCCTCGGCGAGCTCGACATAGGCGGTGCGACTCGCCGCATGCCAGCCCCAGGCGGCCCGGGCGGGGCGTTCCAGGGCGTCGTGCACGTTGGCGAGGCGGCGTTCGGCACCGGTGGCGGCGAGCAGGGCATCCAGCGTGCCTTCGCCGCCGTCGCCCATCGGGCACTCGACGAGTTCGGTGTCGGGGCGTGCCCGGCGAGCGCCGCGGGCGATCGCCGCGGCCGCCTCGCGGGCCGGCAGGGCGTCCTTGTAGCTATCGGGGGCGATCAGGATCTTCATTGGCGTCCTCTTGTCGTGGGCCACGTGAGGGACCTCGCAGCCGCCCTGGCGTCGGGGTCTCGGGAAGGCTCGGCACAGTCCGTCAGCCTAGCGCGAATCGTCCCGGCGCGGGAGATGGCAAGACGGGTGCCGTCGCGCCGCAAGGCACGCTAAGCTGGGAATGACGAGCCGCGAACGCGGACTCGACAACGCGATGGGGCACACGCCATGACGAGACGAATCGGGACTCTGCTACCCCTTCTGGGGCTGCTGCTCGGCGGTTGTCAGGCCGTCGGCCATGACCCCTTGACCCAGCCTGCCGCCGACATGCCGGCCTCGTGCACCTGGCTGCGCGACGCCGGGGTCAGCCGCGAGGCCTGGGTGCGTGCCGCCATCCCCGAGCTCGAGGCGCGCGGCTTCACGATCCGTAGCACCGACCTCGAGCTGGGCGTGGTCGGCGCCGAGCGCACCACTAGTCGGCCGGGGCTGGGCGCCGTCGACGACCACTGGTTCGGTGGGGCGTCGCTGTGGAGCAGCTTCGGACGCCGCTCGGCGCTGGGCGTGGGCTATGGTGTCGGCTTCCGCGAGGACCCGGTCCAGGTCGAACGCTTGTCGCTGGTGGTCGGCGAGAACGACGTGAGGCTGACCCGCGATTCCAGCGTGGTCGACGACGGCGGCTACGTGGTCGATGCCCGTCCCTACAATCGCGACGCCTTCTGCCGCGAGGTCAGCGGTGCCATCGAGTCGCGTCTGCTCAATACGGGGGCTCGGCCATGAAACGCCTGTGGGGAGCGTTGGCGCTGACGTTGTTGCTCGGCGGTTGCGCCAGCGTCGCGCCGACACCGGAGACCCGCAGCCTGGTGGTCCCGGCCGAGATGCGTCCGGCGCTCGAGGCGGGGATCGCGGTGCTGGTCGATCACGGTTTCGTGATCCGTCTGGCCGATGCCGAGCTGGGCCGGGTCGATGCGGTACTCGCCGCGCGGTCCGGCTATGTGCTGACCCTGGAGGCCCGTTCGGCGGCCAGGGGCACGTGGCTGGCGCTGTCCGGGCGCCAGTCCGGTCGCGGGATCGAGCCGCAGCGCTTCGCTACCCTGCTCGACGAGATCCGCGCGCGCCTCGGGGCGTCCTGAGTGGGGCCGATACGCCGTCGGCGCCTGCGCCGTCTGCTGATCGCCTCGGGCGCCGTCCTGATCGCCGCCGTGTTGTGGTGGGTGTGGCACTGGCAGTTCGACAATGCCCTGCGCGAGTCGCGGCGCCACGCCGAGGCGCGCCTGGCGCTCTACACCAGCAGTCTCGACGGGGCGCTGGAACGGTTCACCTATCTGCCCGACCTGCTCGCCCGCCAGCCGCTGGTGCGCGGCGCCCTGGCGGATCGCCCCGCGGTGATTCGCCGGGTCAACCGCCATCTCGAGCGGGTCGCCGAGCGTTCGGGGGCCGAGGCGATCTACCTGATGGACCGCCGGGGGCTGACCCTGGCGGCCAGCAACCATGCCACGCCGGCCAGCTTCATCGGCCATCGCTACGAGTACCGGCCCTACTTTCGCGCCGCCATCGAGGGCGGTCAGGGGGAGTTCTTCGCCGTCGGCAGCACCACCGGGCGGCCCGGCTATTTCGTCTCGGCGCCGGTGCGCACGGCCTCGGCGGAGGATGCCACGATCGGCGGCGTGCTGGCGATCAAGGTGTCGCTGGAGTCGCTGCAGGCCGACTGGCGCGAGGCCGGGGAGAAGGTGCTGCTCACCGATGCCAACGGTGTGGTGATCCTGTCCAGTCGTCCCGAGTGGCGCTTTCGCCGTCTGGGCCGGCTGGATGCGGCGGCGCTCGGTGAGGTGCGCGCCCAGCGTCAGTTTCAGGGGGCCGCGCTCGCCCCGCTGGGCGAGCGCTTGAACGACGGCTCGCTGTGGGTCGAGTCGGGGGCGCTCGGCGAGCGCTTCTTCACCACCGCCAGGGCGCTCGACACCCTGGGCTGGCGGATGCATTACCTGGTGCCGGTGCGTCCGCTCTACGTGAGTGCCCGCAACGCGGTGCTGCTCGCCGGGGCGGTGTGCCTGGCCCTGCTGCTGCTGGGCCTGTGGTTGCGCGAGCGCCAGCAGCGGTTGTGGCTGCGCGAGCGCGAGGCGCGGATCATGCGCGAGGCCAACGAGCGCCTGGAGAGCCGTGTCGCGGCGCGTACCCGCGAGCTGGAATCGGCCCAGGCCGAGCTGGTCCAGGCCGGCAAGCTGGCGGCGCTGGGCACCATGGCGGCGGGCATCGCCCACGAACTCAACCAGCCGCTGGCCGGCATCCGCACCTACGCGGCGAGCGGGGCGCGGTTGCTCGAACGGGGCCGGGATGAGGCGGCGAGCGACAATTTCCGGCGCATCCAGGGGCTCTCCGAGCGACTCGCCACCCTGATTCGCCAGCTCAAGCTGTTCGCTCGCAAGGGCGGCGCGCGCGAGCCGGTCGACCTGGCCGCGCGGCTCGATTTCGTCCTCGACCTGCTCGAGGAGCGCCTGGCGCGTCAGGGCGTGGCGCTGGACGTGCAACTGCCCGAGCACGCCGCTGCCGGAAGCCTGCTCGTCGCCGGTGATACGGTGCGCGTCGAGCAACTGCTGACCAATCTGTTGCGCAATGCCCTCGATGCGTTGCGCGAGATCGAGGCGCCGCGCCTGACGGTGAGCGTGTCGCAAGGCGAGAGCCGGGTGACCCTGGAAATCGCCGACAACGGACCGGGCATCGACGAGGACGTGCTCGAGCACCTGTTCGATCCCTTCTTCACCACCAAGGCGGTCGGCGACGGCCTGGGGCTGGGGCTGTTCATCGCCTTCGGCATCGTTCAGGATCTCGAGGGCCGCATCCGTGCCGAGAATCGCCCCGCGTCGCTCGGCGGCGGGGCGGCGTTCAGCGTCGAACTGCCCCGGGCTCGCCAGGTGCCGGCCCGGCGGGACCGCGAGGAATCCCTGACATGAGCGAACTGCCGATCTGGCTGATCGACGATGACCCCGGCGTGCGCGAATCGCTGGCCCAGTGGTTCGAGCTCGGCGAACTCCCGGTGCGCACCTTCGCCGACGGCGAGACGGCCCTCGCCGAGCTGGGCGAGGGCGCCGACTGCGGGGCGATGATCTCCGACGTCAAGATGCCCGGGCTCGATGGCCTGGCGCTGCTCGCCGCGGTACGCGAACGGGATGCCGAGCTGCCGGTGCTGCTGATCACCGGCCACGGCGACGTGCCGATGGCCGTGGAGGCGATGCGTCGCGGTGCCTGGGACTTCATCGAGAAGCCGTTCGAGCCCGAGCGTCTGGAGGAACGGGTGCGCCGTGCCCGCGAGCGACGGCGGCTGGGCGAGGAGAATCGCCGTCTGCGGCAGGCACTGCGCCAGGGCGGGCTGGCCGGCCGGCTGCTCGGCGAGGGGCCGGGCATGTGTCGCCTGCGCGAGCAGATCGCCAACCTGGCACCGACCCGCGCCAACGTGCTGGTGGCCGGCGAGACCGGCAGCGGCAAGGAGGTGGTGGCCCGCTGCCTGCATGAGTTCGGTCCGGGCGAGACGGCGCCGTTCGTGGCGCTCAACTGCGGGGCGATCGCCCCGGAGCTGGTGGAATCGGAGCTGTTCGGCCACGAGAAGGGCGCCTTCACCGGCGCCCTGGAGACCCGGGTCGGCAAGCTCGAGCACGCCAGCGGCGGCACGCTGTTTCTCGACGAGATCGAGTCGATGCCGCTGGCGGCTCAGGTCAAGCTGTTGCGTGCGCTGCAGGAGGGCGAGGTCACCCGGCTGGGCAGCAACCGGGTGATCGCCCTCGACCTGCGGGTGGTGGCGGCGACCAAGGCGGACCTGCTGGCGCTCGCCGAGTGCGGCGAGTTCCGCGAGGATCTCTACTACCGGCTGGCCATCGCCGAGCTGCGCATCCCGCCGCTGCGCGAACGCCGCGAGGACATCGCGCTGCTGTTCAACCATTTCTGCCGTCAGGCCGCGGAAGTCCATCAGCGTCCGCAGCGCGAGGCCGACGGCGAGCAACTGTCGCGCCTCGGCCATCACGCCTGGCCGGGCAATCTGCGCGAGCTGCGCAACGCCGCGACGCGCTTCACCCTGGGGCTGGACGTACCGCAACTGGCGGGCGAGGCCGGCACCACGGCGACCGGCTCGCTCGGCGATCAACTGGCGGCCTTCGAGGCGTCGCTGCTGCGCGCCGCGCTGGCACGCCATCGCGGCAACATCCAGGCGGTGCTCGAGGAACTCGACCTGCCCCGACGCACTCTCAATCAGAAGATGCACCGCCACGGCCTGCGCCGCGAGGCCTTTCTCGAGGCCGGCGCCGACCACTGAAAAACGCCGGTTTGGGGGTCCTGGCGGCGGCACCTATACTCCGGGTACCTCGCCACGACGAGGGGCGATGCCGGGCGACCAGGGATAGCTCATCGCCGATCCTCGATGGATCCTGTGCTCACACCTTGCTGGTTCCGGCATGCCGGCCCCCGCCGATGGCACTTTTCATTGGCTTCAGGGAGGAACGGCAATGACGAATGATCCCAAGACCTTGCTGCGTGAACGCGCCTTCGTCGGCGGTGACTGGATCACCGCCGACGATGACGCGCGTCAGGCGGTCGACGACCCGGCCACCGAGCAGACAATCGGCCAGGTGCCCGACCTGTCGGCGGCGAACATCGACTCGGCGATCGACGCCGCGCTGGGCGCCTTCGCCGAATGGCGCGACACCTCGGCGCTGGAACGCGCCGACAGGCTGCTCGCCTGGTATCGAGGCATGACCGAGCATCGCGAGGCGCTGGCGCGGCTGATGACCTGGGAGCAGGGCAAGCCGCTGGCCGAGGCGCGCGGTGAAGTCGACTACGCGGCCAGCTTCCTGCGCTGGTTCGCCGAGCAGGCACGCCGTGCCGACGGCGAGACGATTCCCGCCGACAAGCCCGATGTCTCGCTGGGTACCGTGCAGGAGCCGGTCGGGGTCGCCGCGGTGATCACCCCCTGGAACTTCCCCCTGGCGATGATCACCCGCAAGGTCGGTGCCGCCCTGGCGGCGGGCTGCACGACGCTGGTCAACCCCGCGACCCAGACGCCGTTCTCGGCGCTGGCGCTGGCCGTGCTCGCCGAGCGCGCCGGCTTCACACGCGGCGAGTTCAACGTGGTCACCGGCAGCGGCAAGCGTTTCGCCGAGCGGGTCTGCGCCGACGACCGGGTCCGGGCGCTGTCGTTCACGGGCTCCACCCAGGTGGGGCGTTCGCTGTTGCGCCAGAGCGCCGACACGGTCAAGCGCAATGCCATGGAGCTCGGCGGCAACGCGCCGTTCATCGTCTGTGACGATGCCGACCTCGACGAGGCAGTCGAGGGCGCCATCGCCGCCAAGTTCCAGACCAGCGGCCAGGACTGTGTGGCGGCCAATCGGCTCTACGTGCACCGCTCGCTGTATGAGGACTTCGTCGAGCGCTTCACCGCGCGCATGAACGCCATGGCGGTAGGCAACGGCTTCGACGAGAACAACGCCATCGGCCCGCTGATCAACCGCGACGCCGTCGACAAGGCCCGCTCGCTGGTCGACGAGGCCCGCGACAAGGGCGCGCGAATCCTCGGTCGCGACCAGCGCGAGGCGCCGGGGCCGCGCTTCTTCATGCCCACCGTGGTCGCCGACTTCACCGCCGAGATGCGCGTGGCCGGCGAGGAGTCGTTCGCGCCGGTGGCGCCGATCTGCGCCTTCGATGACGACGATGCGGTGATCGCGGCCGCCAACGATACCCTCTTCGGCCTCGCCGCCTACGTCTATACCCATCGCGACGCGCGCATCCGCAAGTTCATGCGCCGGCTGGAGGTCGGCATGGTCGGTATCAATACCATGGACATCACCGGCCCCCAGGTGCCGTTCGGCGGCGTCAAGCAGTCGGGGCTGGGGCGCGAGGGCGCCGATGCCGGCATGCAGGAATATCTCGAGACCAAGTACTACTGCGTGGGCGGCGTTCCCGGCCGCTGAACCCCACCTCGCGCCGGGCTCGGCACCCCGTGGCTCGTCGACTCGGGTGGTTTCGCGCGCCACATGCCACTGATCTCGACGAGGGAGTGGCGATATCGCGGAGGCCGTCGAGGCGGTGCTCGCCAAGCAGGGGTTGCCGCCCGGCGCCTGATTTCCCTCAACCCGCCATCAGCGGCGCGGCGAGACGTTCGATGCGTGCCCGCCACGCCTCCACCGCCCGGGCCGGGTAGGGCTCGGGCGTGCCTACCCCCCATACCGGGCCGGGCCAGGCGGCATCGTCACGGCGCCGCACGATCACGTGGAAGTGCAGCTGCGCCACCTGGTTGCCGAGTGTCGCCAGATTGAGCTTGTCACCATCGAGTTCGGCCTTGAGCGCCGCGCCCAGCCGGGTGGCCTCGTGCCACAGCCGGTCCTGCTCGGCCTCGCTCAGGTCGTCGACTTCGACGACGGCGTCGCGACGCGGCACCAGAATCAGCCAGGCGAAACGCATGTCGTCCATCAGCCGGACCTGACACAGCGGCAGGTCGACCATCAAGTGGGTGTCGGCGGCGAGGCGCTGGTGCAGGGAGAAGTCGGTCATGGCGGTGTCTCCTGAGAGGGAGTTTACAAAATGCCTGCGCTCGGCAATACAGCGTTAAAATCGGCCTCAAAATGCTCATTTAGCCCATGTAAACTCCGCTTTTTCATCCGATTTTGCCTTGTCTTGCCTTCGCTCGACGAATTTGTAGACCCCCTCTGAGGGGCCGTGGCGGCACGAGGATCGGCAAGAATTGGCCGATCGCTGGGCTCGCCATCGGCCATTTTCTGCCGATAGCGGGGGCGAGTTGCTGCGGCGAGATCGGCAAGTAATTGTCGGAAAAGCATTTTCGCCAACTGGCAAGGGCTTTGCTACGTCTTGTGGGCCTCACCACAATAACCGCCAATTCCCACAAGGAGAAACGGCATGCACAAGCGTCAGTTCCTCAAGTCGGCCATCGGCCTGGCCACCGCCGCGGCGCTGGGCGTCTCGGCCTCTTCCGCCCTGGCCCAGGACGGGTCACACCACTACATCATGGGCACCGCCACCACCGGCGGCACCTACTACCCGGTGGGGGTGGCGCTGTCGACGCTGGTCAAGGTCAAGCTCGAGCCCAAGACCGGGATCTCGGTCTCGGCGATCAGTTCCGCCGGTTCCGGCGAGAACCTCAAGCTGATGGATGCCGACGAGGCGCAGTTCGGCATCCTGCAGGGGCTCTACGGCGCCTATGCCTGGAAGGGCACCGGGCCGGTACCCAAGGCCTACAAGAACCTGCGCAGCGTGTCGATGCTGTGGCAGAACGTCGAGCACTTCGTGGTCAAGGACGCGATCGTCGACTCCGGCACCATCGACGACATGACCAACCTTTACGGCAAGGCGTTCTCGATCGGCGCGCGCAACTCGGGCACCGAGGGTTCGGGCCGCTACATTCTCGGCCAACTGGGCATCGAGCCGGACAAGATGGACATCGCCTATCTGGGTTACGGGCCGAGCGCCGACGCCCTGCAGAACGGCACCATCCAGGGCATGAACATCCCCGCCGGGGTGCCGGCCTCGGCGGTGACCCGCGCCTACGCCAACGTCGGCGGCGACATCACCACGCTCGACTTCAATGCCGAGCAGCTCGCGAAGGTCAACAGCGAGTTCGAGCTGTGGACGCCCTATGACATTCCGGCGGGCACCTATCCCAATCAGGACGAGGTGATCCATACCATCGCCCAGCCCAACATCCTGGCGGTGCGCGCCGACGTCCCGGCCGACGACGTCTACGCGATCACCAAGACCATGTACGAGAACCTGCCGTTTCTGCAGAACATCCACCCGGCGACCAAGGCGATGGCCATCGAGAAGGCGATCGCCGGCCTGCCGATGCCGCTGCATCCCGGCGCGGCCCGCTACTTCGAGGAGCAGGGCATCGAGATCCCCGATCGGCTGATGCCGAAAGCGGACGGCGCCGAATAAGCACCGGTACGTCACGAGGTTACCTTCCCGGTCAACCTGGCCGGAAAGGTACCTCCGCCGAAAGGCGCCATGGCTCGTGGCGCCTTTCGCTTCCCCTGTCATGATCTGACGCACGCCGCTCTTCAGGAGATCGCCGTGAGCGACCCAACACTCGATTCGATCCGCGACGAGGATGCCCAGGAGGCCGACGAACGCCTCCAGCACCCCTGGCTGGGGCGCTTCCTGTTCGCCTTCGCCATCCTCATCGCCCTGGTGCATCTGTACTTCAATACCTTCTCGACGCTCTCCACGCTGTGGACCAGCGCCATGCACTTCGGCCTGTTCGGCGCGCTGTGCGCGCTGTCGGTGCCATTGGCCCGGCCGCGTCAGGCCGGCGCCCGCCGCGCGATCTTCGCCGTCGACGTGCTGCTGGCGGTCGCCGCGATCGGCTGCGCGCTGTACCTGATGGCCTTCGAGGATGCCCTCTACGACCGGGGCGTGACCTTCGTCACCAGCGACTGGGTGGTGTCGATTCTCGCCGTGGGGCTGATCCTCGAGTTCGCCCGGCGTACCACCGGCTGGTTCATCCCGGTGCTGTGCCTGATCGCGCTGACCTACGTGGCCTGGTGGGGCAAGTACGTCGGCGGGGTGTTCAACTTTCCCGGCCTGAGCTGGGAGACGGTGCTGTTTCGCAGCTACATCGGCGGCGAGGGCATGCTGGGCTCGATCGCCCGCATCTCCTGGTCGTACGTGTTCATGTTCATCCTCTTCGGCGCCTTCCTGGTCAAGTCCGGCGCCGGGGAGTTCATCATCGAGCTGGCCCGCTGCGCGGCCGGGCGCTTCATCGGCGGCCCGGGGTTCGTGGCGGTGTTCTCCTCGGGGCTGATGGGCTCGGTATCGGGCTCGGCGGTGGCCAACACCGTGTCGACCGGGGTGATCACCATCCCGCTGATGCGCAAGGCCGGCTTCCCGGCGCGCTTCGCCGCGGGCGTCGAGGCGTCGGCGTCCACCGGCGGGCAACTGATGCCGCCGGTGATGGGCGCCGGGGCCTTCATCATGGCCTCCTACACTCAGGTGTCGTATCTGACCATCATCGGCGTCGCCGCGCTGCCGGCGCTGCTCTATTTCCTGTCGGTGGCGATGTTCGTGCGCATCGAGGCCAAGCGCAGCAACGCCCAGCAGCTCGACGACCCCGACGCGCCGAAGATCGGCACGGTGCTCAAGAACGGCTGGCACTATCTGCTGCCGCTGATCGTGCTGGTGTGGGCGCTGATCTACGGCTTCACGCCGACCTATGCGGCGGGCATCGCCATCGTCTCGGTGGTCGTCGCTTCCTGGCTGTCCAAGCAGCCGATGACCCCGAGGCTGATCGTCGAGGCGCTGGTCCAGGGCACCCGCAACATGATCACCACGGCGATCCTGCTGATCACCGTGGGGCTGATCGTCAACGTGGTCTCGACCACCGGCATCGGCAACACCTTCTCGCTGATGATCACCGACTGGGCGGGCGGCAGCCTGCTGGTGACCATCGTGCTGGTCGCCATCGCCTCGCTGATCCTGGGCATGGGGCTGCCGGTCACCGCCTCGTACATCGTGCTGGCGACGCTCTCGGCGCCGGCGCTCTACAACCTGATGGCGCATGCCCAACTGGTCGATCTGATCGTCGCCGGCGACCTGCCGCAGCAGGCCAAGTCGATCTTCATGCTCGCCGCCCCCGATCAACTGCAGGCGCTGTCGGCGCCGATGAGTCCGGCCGATGCCAAGGCGCTGCTCGACAAGGTGCCCGATACCTTCTCCAGCCAGCTCTACGAGCAGGCGCTGTCGCCGCACTTCTTGACCATGTCGCTGGTCGCCGCGCACATGGTGATCTTCTGGCTGTCGCAGGACTCCAACGTCACCCCGCCGGTGTGCCTGACCGCCTTCGCCGCGGCGGCGATCGCCGAGACGCCGCAGATGCGCACCGGGCTGACCGCCTGGAAGATCGCCAAGGGGCTCTACATCGTGCCGCTGCTGTTCGTCTGGTCGCCGCTGATCACCGGCACCCCCGAGGAGATGCTGCAGGTGTTCGCCCTGGCGCTGTTCGGCATCTACGCGATCATCGCCGGCCTCGAGGGCTATCTGGAGCATGAGCTGTCCTGGTGGCTGCGCCTGCTGATGTTCCCGATCGGCGCCCTGATGCTCTGGCCGCATGGTATGCTCGCCGTCGATCTGGTCGGGGTGGCGATCTTCGTCGCGGTGCTCGTATGGAGCGCACGGCGGGGGCGCGGCGTTCCGGCGTGACCATGGACGGCCTCGAAAGGAGTCGCGATGACCTGGCTGGAAGGGCTGGCGCTGGTGGCGATCGGCGGCGTCGCCGGTTTCATCAACGTGCTGGCGGCGGGGGGCTCGATGCTGACCCTGCCGCTGCTGATGTTCCTGGGCCTGCCGCCACAGGCGGCCAACGGTACCAATCGGGTGAGCATCGTCCTGCAGAGCGTCAGTGCGGTGGGCAACTTCTTCCGTGCCGGGGCCCGCGACCTGGGCATCAGCCTGCGTCTGTCGGTGCCGGCGGTGCTGGGGTCCCTGGCCGGCGCCTGGCTGGCGCTGCAGGTGCCGGACGCGGTGTTCCAGACGGTGCTGGTGGTCGCCATGGTCGCGGCCTCGGTGATGATGCTGCTGCCGCAGCCGCGGCTCGATACGCGGGCGCTGACGCCGGAACGACTGACCCCGGCGGTCTATCTGGCGATGTTCGCGATCGGGGTCTATGGCGGTTTCATCCAGGTGGGGGTGGGCGTGCTGTTCATCGCCGTCCTCTACCGGATGCTCAGGATCGACCTGGCCCAGGTCAACGTCTTCAAGGTGTTCGTGGTGCTGGTCTATACGCTGCCGGCGCTGGCGGTGTTCCTCCTCGACGGCCAGGTGCGCTGGGCCTACGGTCTGCTGCTGGCGGTGGGCAGCATGAGCGGCGCCTGGCTGGCGGTGCGCGTCAACATGGGGCCGCGCGGCGCCAAGTGGGTCAAGGCGCTGACGCTGGTGGTGATCGTGGCCATTATCCTGCGGCTGGTCTTCTTCTAAGCGACACCGCTTGTGCGCGACGCGGCGATCGGCGATAACAAGGCGGAGTGTGTCATTCAGGAGACGAACATGCGCAAGACCCTACTGCTGGCCGCACTGGCGGCGCTGGTCTTTCTCGCGGGCTGCAACACCATGCACGGTTTCGGCCGGGACGTGCAGAAGGTGGGTTCGGAAATCGAGGAGGCCGCCGGTCAGTGAACGCCCGGTGTGCGAAATCGCCCACGGCCTGTTAGGCTGCAGGTGTGACGTCTTGTCACCCGCACCGTCAGGGGGAGCCGGAGCGCTCTGCCGAGTGGCACGACCGATGCCTCTACTGGCGGTGACTTCATTGGCTAGTTAGGGAGGACTCAATATGAAGAAACTGACGGCACTGATGTTCCTGGCACTGGTGAGTGTCAGCGTACTGAGCGGTTGCAACACCATGCACGGCGCTGGTGAAGACATCGAACAAGGCGGCGAAGAAATTCAGGAATCCGCCAGCTGAGTCTCGGTACCGACGCCCGGCGGGCTACCGCCGGGTTGTCAAGCAACGCCCCGCCTGTCGGCACTGCGCCGCTCCACTAGCTACCGAAGCGATAACGGCGCTCCAGCCGTTCGAAGAGCAGATCGCTGACGATCGCCAGCAGCCCCACCAGAACCGCCCCCTGAATCACGTAGGCGATGTTGTCGCCGACCAGCCCGGCGATGATCGGCGTGCCCAGGCTCTGGGCGCCGACCGTCGAGCCGATGGTCGCGGTACCGATATTGATGATCACCGAAACGCGCACGCCGGCGATGATCACCCGCATCGCCAGCGGCAGTTCCACCCGCCAGAGGATCTGCGTGGCGCTCATGCCGGTGCCGCGGGCCGCCTCCAGGGTGTCGGTCGGCACCGTGCCCAGTCCGGCGATGGTGTTCTGGACCACCGGCAGCAGGCCGTAGAGCGTCAGCGCGACGATGGTCGGCACGAAGCCGAAACCGGCCAGCGGGACGACGATCGCCAGTACCGCCGCGGGCGGGAAGGTCTGGCCGATCGCCGCCAGCGCCGAGACCAGTGGTTCGAATTCGCGCCCCGCGCGGCGGGTGACGAACAGCCCGGCGGCGACGCCCACGCTCACCGAGATCAGCGACGACACCAGCACCAGGGCCAGGTGGTCGAGGGTGAGCTTGAGGAAGCTCTCGCGGGCGTAGACGGCGGTGTCGAGCTGCGGAAAGGCCGCGCGGAACAGCGGCGCTAGCGCGTCCATGAACAGCACCAGCAGAATCAGCGCCACGCCGAGGACGAGCAGCAGGGCATCGCGCCCGTGGGGAAGGTTCCGCTTCATGGCTGGCGGCCCATCACGCCGTCCATGCTCACCTCGCCGATCAGCCGACCGCTCTCGTCGATGACCGGCAGCACCATCACCCGATACCAGACCATTCGCGAGAGGGCTTCCTTCATGGGCATCCCCGGGGTGGCGATCCACTCGTCGTTGACCGCGGTGCGCGCCTCGGGATCGCCGTCGCTGAGCCGGCCGCCATGCAGACAGGTGGGGCGGCCCGTGGCGTCGGTCTCCCAGTAGTGGGAAGGCCGCCCGGAGGCCGCGTCGGGCGTGGTGCGGGCACGATCCTGGTACTGGTTCACCCAGCGCCGCGAGAGCAGCTTGAGGCCCAGGTCGGCCTTGCCGATGAAGTCGCTGACGAAGGCGTCGGCCGGCTGGGTCAGCAGCTCGATGGGGCGGTCGTACTGGACCAGGCGACCGGCGTTGAGAATCGCGATGCGCGAGGCCAGCTTGAGCGCCTCGTCCATGTCGTGGGTGACGAAGACGATAGTCTTGCGGGTCCGCTCGTGGACGCGGCGCATCTCGTTCTGCAGCACCTCGCGGGTCAGCGGGTCGACGGCGCCGAACGGCTCGTCCATCAGCAGGACCTCGGGATCGGCGGCGAGCGCCCGTGCCACGCCGACGCGCTGTGCCTGGCCGCCGGAGAGCTGGTGCGGGTACTTGTCGCGGAACTCGCCGGCCGCGAGGTGAAACAGATCCAGCAACTCGTCGATGCGGGCATCGATGCGAGATTTCGGCCACTTGAGCAGCCGGGGGACCACGGCGATGTTGTCGGCCACCGTCCAGTGCGGAAACAGGCCGATCGACTGGATGGCATAGCCGATACGCCGGCGCAGCGTCTCCGGCTTGAGATGGCTGATGTCCTCGTCGCCCAGCAGGATGCGCCCGCGGGTCAGCGGGATCAGCCGGTTGATCATGCGCAGCGTGGTCGACTTGCCGCAGCCGGAGGGGCCGATCAGCACGCCGAACTCGCCGCTCTCGATACGCAGCGAGATGTCCTGGACGACGTCCTTGTCGTCGTAGGTCTTGGTCAAGCCCTGTAGTTCGATCATTCCTCGTCTCTCGGTGGGGCGGCTCAGCGGGCCCCGGCGGGGCGGCTGACGGTGACCAGGATCTGCAGCAGGAAGTCGGCGACCACCGCCAGGGCGATGGTCGGCACCGCGCCGAGCAGCACCAGGTCGATGGCGTACTGACCGAGGCCCTGGAAGATGAAGGCGCCGAGCCCCCCGGCGCCGATCAGTGCGGCGACCACGGTCAGGCCGATCGCCTGGACGGTGACGATGCGCAACCCCGAGAGGATCACCGGCAGGGCCAGGGGAATCTCGACCCGCCACAGCACCTGAGTGGCGGTCATGCCCATGCCGCTTGCCGCCTCGAGGGTCGCCGGCGCGACCCCGGCGAACCCGGCGTGAGTGTTGCGCACGATCGGCAGCAGCGAGTACATGATCAGCGCGATGATCGCCGGTGCCGCGCCGATCCCCGACACGCCCCACTCGCGCAGCCACGGCAGCGCGTCGCCGAGCCGCGAGAGTGGGGTGACCAGTAGCGCGAACAGCGCGATCGAGGGAATCGTCTGAAAGAAGTTGAGCACCCCGAACAGCGGTCCGCGCGCGCCGGGCCGACGGTGGGCCAGCAGCCCCAGCGGCAGGCCGACGACCAGCGCCGGACCCAGCGCCAGGCCCACCAGCACCAGATGGGTGACGAACTGGGCGGCGAAGGCGTCCTCGATGTTGAAGTATTCCTGCATGATCGCCAGGGCATCGAAGGTGCCGGCGGCGAACAGCGCCACGATACCGCCGAGCACCACCAGGGCGTAGATACTGCAAAGCCACAACGGCGTGCGCAGGCGCTGGAAGGCATCGACCATCATCAAGGCACAGCAGAATACCGCCACCCAGAAGGCCGCGCCCTGCGAGACCCGCGCCGCGGGCGAGGCGTCGGCCAGGGCGCGAGTGGCGTAATCGCCGAGGCCGTAGAGCACCACCAGCAGCGCCAGTGGCGCGGCGATCAGCGCCGTTCGTGCGCCGCGGTGCTCGCCCAGCGGGCGGGCCAGGCAGGCCACGCCCAGTACCAGGGCCAGGCCGAGCAGCACCAGCGTCTGCCAGGGGCTCAGAGCGGCGACGAGCGCCACCGATTCGCCCGAGACCAGCCGGTTGGGTGCCATGGCGGCGAAGGGCAGCAGGAGACTGCCGGCGACCGCCGCCACCAGCAGGGTCGCCAGGACCCGGTTGGCGACGAGGCGCCGGTCGGCGTGTCGGAAAACGGCCGGCACGCGACGCTACTGCTCGAGGAAGTCGTGATCTTCGAGATAGCGCCGGGCCACCTGCTTGGCCGGCAGGCCCTGGACCTGGATCTGGCTATTGAGGTGCTGCAGGGTCTCGCGGTCCAGACTGGCGAACACCGGTCCGAACAGCTCGGGCAGCTCGGGGTGCGACTCGAGCACCGACTCGCGCAGTACCGCGGCCGGTTCGTAGACCATCTGCACCCCCTGGGTGTCGTCCATCACCTTGAGCCCGGCCGGCTGGATGGCGCCGTCGGTGCCGTAGACCATCGCCGCATTGGTGCCGCTGGTGCCCTCCGCGGCGGCGCGGATGGTGGCGGCGGTGTTGCCGCCCGAGAGCACCAGCAACTGATCCTGGGAGAGTGTGAAGTCGTAGGCCTTCTGGAAGCTGGGCAGGGCGGCATCGCTCTCGACGAATTCGGCCGAGGCGGCCAGCTTGACGTCGCCGCCGTCGCGCACCCAGCGGCCGAAATCGGCCATGGTGTCGAGGCCGTTCTCCTCGGCCAGCGACTGCTTCACGGCGATGGCCCAGGTGTTGTTGGCCGGCGCCGGCTCGAGCCAGACGATGCCGTGGTTCTCGCGGTCCCAGTCGCGCACCTTCTCATAGCCCTGCTCGGCGTTCTTCCAGGCCGGGTCGTCGGTGGTGCTGCTGAAGAAGGCGCCGTTGCCGGTGTACTCGGGATAGAGGTCGATCTCACCCTCGAGCAGGGCCTTGCGCACGATGTTGGTGGGGCCGAGCTGCAGCTTGTTCTCGACCGGGTAGCCGGCGTTCTCGAGCAGGGCGACCATCATGTTGCCGAGCAGGGCGCCCTCGGTATCGATCTTCGAGGCCACGCGCAGCGGCTCGGCCGCCACGGCCTGACCGGCCGCCAGCAGCGTGCCGGCCACGAGACCCAAGACATTGCCAATCCTGACCATGAGCTTCCATCCTCTTGTCGGTGACGGGGTACGATGAGCGGTATCGTGCGTCGTTCCATTGAGCCTAGCCATCGACATTGGATGGCTCCACATTTCAGGACCTTATCGAGGGTGCCTCGCGGCGTCCATAACACCGTCCGACGCAGGATCAACGAGTGGTCGCCTCGGTGAGTCCCTTGTGCAAGGAGAGAAAGATGATTCGACGCGTCATGGCCGGGATGGTCGCTGCCGTTGTGCTGGGCGGGTGCGGCGGTTCGCCGCTGCGCGAGCCGGCCCCGGCGCCACCGCCGCCGCCGATGAGCCAGACCGGCGAGGATGCCTGCGGGGCGTCGGCGCTGGCCGACTGGCAGGGGCGGGAATATCGCGAGACGCTGCAGGCGCGCGCCGCCGCGCTCAGCGGCGCTTCCGAGGTGCGCGTGATGCGCCCGGGCCAGGGTTACACCATGGATTACCGGCCGCAGCGGCTGGATCTGCACCTCGATGCGAGTGGGCGGATTACCCGGGTTGACTGTGGTTGAGGGCAGCGTTGCCCGCTCAGCGTTGGGCGCCTACCGCCTCGAAGGCCCGCCGTTGGGCCCGGGACAGTGCGTTGGGCGTCAGGCCGAGCCGCGTCAGGCCCGTCCAGTCCAAGGCGTCGAGTTTGCCGCACTCGAGTGACTTGGCCGTCGCCAGGATCTGCCCCAGCGGGCCCTCATGATGCAGGATGGCACGGCGCAGGCTGTCGTGTAGCGGCAGTTCGTCGAGGACCTGATCGAGCGGACGATCGAAGAAGGCATCCAGGCAGGAGAACAGGCCCACCGTGAATCCCGGGCCGCCGTTGTCGAGCAACTGATCGGCGAGCGCCTGGCAGAGTTCGCCGCGCGCCAGCGCCAGTTGTCGCAGGGCGTGGGGCTTGTCGTCCAGCCGGGTCAGCGCGATCAGGTTGGCCAGGCTGAGGATGCGCCGCTTGCCGAGCAGGGTGACGGCCATCTGCACCGAGGTGATCTCGCGGGAGCGGCTGAAGTAGGCGCTGCCGGCCATCTTCAGCAGACGTACGCTGATGAAGGGGTCGCGACGAATGATCGCGCTCAGCTCGTTGAAGCCGATATCCGGGCGGTTGAGCTCGGCGAGCAGGTGCAGCACCGAGAGCCGGTCGCTGGGCAGGTGCTGGCCGTGGACCGGCGCGGGCCGCGCCAGGAAGTAGCCCTGGAACAGGTCGCAGCCGGCCGCGAGACAACGCTCGAAGTCCTCGTGCGTCTCGACCTTCTCGGCGAGCAGCCGGACGCGCGGGTAATCGCGGCGCAGGGCGGCGATGACCCGCGCGAGACCGTCGGTGCTGTATTCGGGGTAATCGAGTTTGACGATATCGGCGAAACACAGCAGTGGATGGCCGCTGTCCTCGAGCCGGTAGTCGTCGAGGGCGATCCGGTAACCATTGAGACGGTGCTGGTTGAGCGCCGCGATCACCGGGGCGCTGGCCGGAACGGTCTCGAGCACCTCGATGACCATCTCGCCGGGCGGGAACGGCAATGTCTCGGTCAGGGTGGCGGCGCCGAAGTTGATGAACGCCGGGGTATTCTCGCAGACATCGCGCAGGCTGGTCTCGGTGAAGGCACTGAGCAGCACCTGGCGAGTGGCGAAGTCACCGTCGAACGGTGCTGAAGTGGCCCCCGGAGCGGGACGGAACAGCAGCTCGCAGCCGGCCAGTTCGCGGCGGCGATCGTAGATCGGTTGGCGGGCGAAGAGGACCGCCGGGGGCTCATGCATTGCCGTAACATCCCGTGACGTTGCGTAATAGTTCATATCGTCACGAGCGAGCTAAACTTAAGCGATTGCCAAGAATTGCCACGGCGGCCGGCCTTCAGCCCAGGATGAAGATCACGCAGCCCGCCGTCATCGCCCCCATCGTCACGTTGAAGATCCGCCAGGCGCGCGGCGTTTTCAGCGTGCGCCCCACGGCGATGCCGAAACCCGCCCACAGCGAGATGCAGGGCAGCGCGACCAGTTCGGCGAACCCGGCCAGCAGCAGCGCAGCCAGCCAGGGGGTACCGCCCTCCGGCAGAAAACCCGCCATCAGCGCCAGGCCCATCACCCAGGCCTTGGGATTGGCGAACTGAAAGGCCGCAGCCTGCCAGAAAGTCAGCGGCCGGCCGCTGCCGCGCAGACTCAGGTCGGGGGGTGGTGCGCTGGCGATCTTCCAGGCCAGGTACAGCAGATAGCCGCTGCCGACGATCTTGAGCAGCGACTGGAACAGCGGATAGCGCTCGAACAGCAGGCCCAGGCCCAGGGCGATGGCCGAAAACAGCACGCAGCAGCCGGCCAGGATGCCGAGGATGTGTGGCAACGTCCGCCAGTAGCCGTAGTTGGCCCCCGAGGCGGTGAGCATCAGGTTGTTGGGACCGGGGGTCAGGGTCATCGAGATCATGTAGAGGGCCGCAGGGCCGAGGGTGGCGAACGCTTCCATATTGTATGCCTACAATTTTTAAGGGTTCTTTGAATTGTGCGCGTAAAGGAAGGATAATTGGCGCAGATAGGGCGTCAACGGATTTATTGTCACCATGACATTCTGGGTACCCGAACTGCCGTCAGACGGCACCCGCTATCGCGCACTGGCCGATGCCATCGCCGCGGCGATCGCCGACGGGGAGCTGACTCCCGGCCAGCGGTTGCCGCCGCAACGCCGGCTTGCCGATGCTCTCGGTGTCACCGTGGGCACCGTGACCCGCGCCTATGCCGAGGCCGAGCGTCGCGATCTGGTCGAGGCGCGGGTCGGCAGTGGCACCTATGTGCGCGAGCGCGCCGCGCCCGACAGCGGCTTTCGCCACGTCGCCGCCGAGGCGCCGCCCGGGCTGATCGATCTCAGTCTCAGTCTGCCCCCGCCGCACCCCGACCGGCCCGCCGGACTCGCCGAGGCATTGACGTCGATCGCCGCCGACCCCGAGGCGCTGGCACAGGCGGTGGGGTATCAGGGCGAACGCGGCACGACCCGGCATCGCGCCGTTCTGGCGCGCTGGCTGACCGCGCTGGGCTTGCCCATGGACGCCGACGAGCTGACCATTACCCTGGGCGGCCAACACGGGATCTTTCTCGCCCTGCACGCCCTGACCCAACCCGGCGAGCGTATCGCCTGTGCGGCGCTGACCTATCCCGGGCTGATCAATGCCGCCCAGCAGTGCCACCGCAAGCTGTTGCGGATGCCGCTCGACGATGACGGGATCGATGTCGACGCCCTGGCGCGGCTTTGCGCCCAGCAGCCACCGCGGCTGGTCTATGTGACCCCCGAACAGAACAATCCCACCGGCGCGCGACTCGCTGAAGCCCGCCGCCACCAACTGGTCGAGCTGGCTAGGCAGCACGACATCTGGCTGGTCGAGGATGGCGTTCAGTACATGCCGCCCCAGGCGCGCGATACCCCGCTCTATCGCCTGGCGCCGGAGCGCACGCTGTACCTGTTCAGTACCTCGAAGGTGATCGCCGGCGGGCTGCGGGTCGGCGTGATGCGGGCGCCGGCGGTGCTTCACGAGCGGCTGGCCAATCTGCTGCTGGCGCAGAGCTGGATGGTACCGCCGCTGATGGTCGAGGCGGTGTGTCGCTGGATCGACAGCGGGGCGGCCGACCGCCTGCTCGCCTGGCAGGTCGAGGAGACCGCGGAACGGCAGCGGCTGGCCCTGGCGCGGCTGGCAGCCTACTCGCCGCGGGGGCAGGTCCATGGCTCGCATCTCTGGCTGAACCTGCCCGAGGGCTGGCGGGCCGGTGCGCTGCTCGGTCAGCTCGAGCGGCACGGCGTGCGGGTGACCGGCGGCGAGCCGTTCTGCGTGGGCAGCGAGCCGGTGCCCCAGGCGATCCGGCTGTGCCCCAGCGCGGCACCCGACCGGCCGGCCCTGGAGCGGGCGTTGACGGCGATCGCCACCACCCTCGAGGCACCCGCGGGCCACCCCTGGCGTACCCTGTAGCGCCCCGTGGCCGGTTGCATTCGGCGGCGACGAGCGCCATGCCAGCGAGGCGCCCTACACGCTGCTGGCCATCGAGTGATCAGTCGTACTTGGTCTGCCAGCGCTTGGTGGCGACCTGCTCCTTGAGCAGCTCGAGGACCTCGATCAGCACCTGTTCGGTGATCCGCTCGCTGCGCCGGTCGCTGACCAGCAGCACATCCATGCCACTGTCGGCGGCGCGCCGCAGCAGTTGCGAGAACTCCGGCGAGCGCAGGCCGCCGACCGCTTCGTGGATCAGCCGGCTGGCCAGGTCGCTGAGTGCCTGGTCCATGGCGCCGGTGAACTGCCGACCCATCGGCAGCCGGTGCAGGCGCTGGATTTCCGGGCTCTCCTGCAGGGTCCGGCCCACCAGGGCGCTGACGTAGCGGGCGATCAGGGCCCGGTTGTTGGCATAGATACCCTCGAGTCCCGTTTCCAGCCGTTCGGCGATCTCCTCCACCAGCTGTTCCTTGCGCGGCGCCACCACCTCGTCGGCGAGCCGCCGCGACAGGGTGTTGCTGTGGCGGACCTCCTCCTGGATGCTGCCGATCAGGCGAACCGCGACACGGTCTGAGATCTCCTCGAGCAGGATCTCGTAGTACTTGTGGGCCCCCTGGAACAGGGCCCAGCGGCGTACATCGATCAGTCCCAGGCGCTGCAGGCGGTGGAGCAGGGCGAACACGCGCAGCACGCGCAGCCAGCGAAAGCCGACCAGCGGAATGCAGCCGAGCACGTCGTACCAGTGCACGAAGGGGTAGAAGAACCAGCGATGATAGCGGTGCTCGATGATCGCCACCGCCCAGCCGAACAGCACGTCGAGCACATAGACGCTGACGAACGCCAGGTCGATCGCGAAGAAGTGGGCGTGGATGTGATCGGCGTAGGCCGCTTCCAGCCCCGGCGCGACGGCCGCGAAGCCCTCGCGCAACGGGGGCAGCAGATAGAGGCTGTCGAACAGCAGCAGGCCGAGATTGACGATCACCAGCGTGATGATCAGCAGGTCCCAGGCCAGACCCAGGCGTTCGCTGAGCGGCGACGATTTCATTCGGCCTCCTGGCGGGCGGTGACGGTCAAGCCGCTCAACGCGGTTGATGCGTGTACTGGGCGTCGTGCTCGCGAGAGGCCTGCTCGGCCTGCTTGCGCAGTTCCTTGCGCAGCGTGGCCTTCTCGAAGCGCAGCTGCTGCAGCGGCGTTTCCAGCCTGAGCGGCGGCACCTCGACCGGCTGGCCCTGGGAGTCGACCGCGACCATCGTCAGGTAGCAGCTGTTGGTATGGCGAATGACTTTCTCCTGAATCGATTCGGCCACCACCTTGACGCCGATCTCCATCGACGAGCGGCCGACGTGATTGACCGAGGCCAGGAACGTCACCAGTTCGCCGACGTGGATCGGCTGCTTGAACAGCACCTGATCGACCGACAGCGTCACCACATAGCTGCCGGAGTAGCGGCTGGCACAGGCGTAGGCCACCTCGTCGAGTTTCTTGAGGATCGCGCCGCCGTGTACCTTGCCGCTGAAGTTGGCCATGTCGGGCGTCATCAGCACGGTCATGGTCAGTTCGTGCTGGCGGGGCATGTCGTCGGGATTCATCGTGTGTCCTGCCGGTGGTTTTGCCGTTAGGTGTAACACGTTTTGCCCCGCCATGATGAGTGCCGGCCGGGGGTCAGGGCACGAAAGTCAGCCCCAGGGCGATGATCGCGCCGGTGACGAACAGCTGGATCAGGCAGAAGCCCATGATGTCCTTGGCCTTGAGCCCGGCGATCGCCAGTACCGGCAGGGCCCAGAAGGGCTGCAGCAGGTTGGTCCAGGCGTCGCCCCAGGCCACCGCCATGGCGATGCGCGGGATGTCCGCGCCCAGCGCCTGCGCCGCCGGCAGCATCACCGGTGCCTGGACCGCCCACTGGCCGCCGCCGGAGGGCACGAAGAGGTTGACCACGCCGGCGCTGATGAACGACCAGAACGGCAGGGTCTGGGCGTTGGCGATCGACACGAAGCCCTGCGACAGGGTCTCGGCGAGCCCGGACTGGACCATGATCGCCATGATCCCGGCGTAGAAGGGGAACTGGATGACGATGCCGGCGCCGCCCTTGATCGCCTCGTGCAGGCTGTCGAGCAGTCGGCGTGGCGTGCGGTGCAGCACGATGGCCAGGAACAGGAACAGGAAGTTGATGATGTTCAGGTTGAGCCCGCCGCCGCGCAGCAGGAAGTGATCGAGCAGGAACAGCAGACCCGGAATGCCCACCAGCCAGGCCAGGGTCTTGCTGTTCTCGAGGTGTTCGGCCGGACGTTCGATGAGCGGGCGGGCCTCGGCCGAGGCCGGCTTGCCCAGCTTGTCGGCATCGACGTAGACGCTGTCCGACTCGTCGGGCAGCATCAGCCGGTTGATCAGCGGTACCACCGCGAACAGCACCACCAGGATGGCCAGATTGAAAAACGAGAAGATCGTCTCGCTGGTGGGAATCACGCCGATCCGGTCCGCGGCGAAGTGACCCGGCGTGGCGATCACCAGCGGGATCGAGCCGGCCAGCCCACCGTGCCAGACGACGAAGCCCGAATAGGCGCTGGCGATCAGCAGACGGTAGTCGACCCGAATCTGGCGGGCCAGTTCCTTGGCGAACAGCGCCCCGACCACCAGGCCGAACCCCCAGTTGAGCCAGCTCGCCGCCAGCGAGACCAGCGTCACCAGCACGATCGCCCGCGCCGGTGTGCCCGCCTGGGCGGCCAGCCGGGCGAGGATGCGCTGGACCGGCGGCGAACTGGCGAGCATGAAGCCGGCGACCAGCACCAGCAGCATCTGCATCGAGAAGGTCAGCAGGTTCCAGAAGCCGTCGCCCCAGAAGCGCAGCACCGCCAGCGGCGTCTGGCGCTCGACGCCGATCGCCGCCGCGGCGGCGACCAGCGTCAGCAGCAGTACGAAGATATAGGGATCGGGCAGGTAGCGTTCGACCAGTTTTACCGCCGGTCGCGACAGAGTCTTGAGCATGACGAGTCTCGTTTGTTGTCGAGGTTTTTTCCAACCGTAGCGCACCCCTCGGGGCGGCGCCGCAACCGGCTTCAACGCTCGCCGGGCAGTGCCGCGGATGCCTGGCCGCTCCAGCGCGTGCGCCGGTAATACAGATAGTAGCCGCCCAGCGTCGCCGAGCGCACCGCCGTGAACAGCACGAAGGCCAGCCACAGGCCATGGTTGCCCAGCCCCAGCGGCCCGGTGGCGAGCCACCAGGCCGGCAGGTAGACCGCCAGCCCGGCAAGGATGCTGTTGCGCATCTCGCGGGTGGCCGTGGCGCCGATGAATACCCCGTCGAGCAGATAGCTCCAGACCGCCAGTGCCGGCATCAGCACCATCCAGGGCAGGTAGTCGGCGGCGACGTCGCGCACCTTGGGCAGATCGGTGAGCAGCGCTATCAGGAGGTGGCCGGCCACGGCGAAGACCAGCATGGCCGCGCCGGTGGTGAGCAGCGAGAAGCGCGTCGCCGCCGCTACCGCACTGACGAATTCCCGCCAGTCGCGTCGGCCGATGGCGCGCCCGGTCAGGGCCTCCGCGGCATGGGCGAAGCCATCCAGCCCGTAGGAGGTGAGCATCACGAACTGCAGCAGCACGGCATTGGCGGCGAGGATCACGTCGCCCTGGCTGGCGCCCTGGCGGGTGAAGAAGGCCGTGGCGAAGAGCAGCCCCAGGGTACGCAGGAACAGCTGCCCGTTGACCTGGAACAGCTCGGTGTAGGCCGCGAGCCGCCACAGTCGTTCGCCGAGAAAGCGTCCGCCGAGCGCACGCAACTGGCGTCGCACCAGCCACAGTCCCAGCGCCAGCGCCGTGTAATCGGCGATCACCGTCGCCCAGGCCACGCCGTCGCTGGTCATCCCCAGGCCGGCCACGAAGATCAGGTCGAGGACGATGTTGACGCTGTTGGTGGTGACCATGATCGCCAGCGTCACGCGGCTGTTCTGCTGGCCGAGAAACCAGCCGAGGATCGCATAGTTGGCGAGCACCGCCGGCGCCGAGAGAAAGCGGATGGCGGCGTACTCCCGGGCCAGTGCGGTGGCCTCGCGGCTGCCGTCGAGCAGCCACAGGCCGAGCGCGGTGAGCGGCTGCGACAGCGCGATCAGCAGCGTGCCGATCAGCGCCGCCAGCAGCAGCGACTGGCCGAGCAGGTTGCGCACCGCGGTGTCGTCCTCGCGGCCCACCGCCTGCGAGGTGAGCCCCGTGGTGCCCATGCGCAGGAAGCCGAAGCCCCAGTAGAGAAAGCTGAACAGCGTCGCCCCCAGCGTCACCCCGGCCAGGAAGCGCGATTCCGGTAGATGGCCGACCACGGCGGTGTCCACCAGGCCGAGCAGCGGTACCGTGACGTTGGAGAGAATGATCGGCCAGGCCAGGGTCCAGACCCGGCGATTGGGGGCGTTGGCGGTGGGCAAACGGTCGTCCTCGTGGGGTGGCGCGTGCGGATGCGGGGCTGGCATCGTCGAAAGGCGCTCAGGATACGCGCGCCGGCGGCACGGTGCGAATCGACGGTTTGCGCACTAGCGCGAGACCGCCCCCGAGAGGGGAGGGCAGGGGCACTCGCGCCCCCACGGTGTTACTTCGGCGCGGGAGCAGTGCGCGGCTCAGGCCGCGCTGATCAGCTCATACTTTTTCAGCAACTGCTCGCGGCTCTCGCGGTGCTCGGGGTCGAGCGGGATGCAGTCCACCGGGCAGACCTGCTGACACTGCGGTTCGTCGAAGTGGCCGACGCACTCGGTGCACCGGTTGGGGTCGATGACGTAGATCGCCTCCCCGGCCGAAATGGCATCGTTGGGGCACTCCGGTTCGCAGACATCGCAGTTGATGCATTCGTCGGTAATCATCAGGGCCATGGGGTCATGTCCTCGCAGCGGATCATCAGTGGCCTGGCTGACGCTCGGTATCGAAATGGGCGCGCAGCGCTTCAGCGACTCGCGGATGGACGAGACGGCTGACGTCGCCCCCCAGGCGCGCGATCTCTCGCACGATGGTGGCGGAAATATAGGAGTTCTCGACCGCGGGGGTCAGAAACAGGCTTTCGACATGCGGTGCCTGGGCCCGGTTCATGTTGGCCAGCTGCAGTTCGTACTCGAAGTCCGACACCGCGCGCAGGCCGCGCAGGATGATCCGCGCCCCCTGCTGGTCGAGCAGTTCGGTGAGCAGGCCGCTGAAGCCGGTGACGGTCACGTTGTCGAGCCCGTCGACGACGTCCCGGGCCAGTTCGACCCGGACATCGAGATCCATCACCGGGCGCTTGCCGGGACTCGCCGCGATGGCCACCACGACCTTGTCGAAGATGCGCGCGGCACGCTCGATGAGATCGAAATGGCCGTTGGTGATGGGGTCGAAGGTGCCGGGGTAGACGACGATGTTCATGGGCAAATCCTGTCTCGAAACGGGCTGCGGCCGACGCCTTGCGCTGTCGTCCGGGCCTGACGTGCCGCCGGGGTCGGCCCTCAGCGTAGCCGAGGGCCGGTACCGCGACAATCGCCCGCGCGGCGGCGCGGCATCAATCGTCGAGCCGGCCGAAGGGGTTGTCCACCGCCAGCGAGACCGGGCGGGCGTAACCGGGAATCCGGATGCCGTCGGCGTCGACACCCAGCTCGGGGCCTTCGAGCACGCCCTCGCCGAAGCGATAGATCACCGCGAAGTCGGCGGCATCGGCGCGTGCCAGGTAGGCTTCGCCGCGCGCCCGGACATCGGCGGCGCGCTCGCGCCAGGCGTCGACGGCCGCCTGGCCGTGGCGCTTGACCAGCAGACGCTCGGTCGCCGCCGGCGAGAGCAGCAGGCCGGTGGCGTTGTTGCCGCCGAAGCCCTTGGCGTTGATGAAGGCGGCGTCGGCCTCGAAGGTCAGCGGCTCGCGGAACAGCCGCAGCCGCTCGCCGTGGACGTCGTCGGCGACCGCGTCGAGCGTGGGGATGCCCGGCACCAGCCCATGGGCGAAGCTGCCCAGGGCACTGACCAGCTGATCGCCGGCGGCGCTGCCCTGGGAGTGACCGACGAAGGCCTTGACCGCAGCGACCGGCCAGTCGGTGATGTCATGGGCGCGCGCCACGGCATCGAGCACGTGGGACTCGGTGACCCGGTTCTTGGGCGTGCTGGTGGCATGGGCGTGAATGAAGGTGCGCTCGCGCAGGCCCCGTTCGCCGAGAATCTCGCGGGCCAGCGTCGCCGCCTTGCCCAGGGTGATGTAGTTGCCGATGCCCGGGGCGGAGATCGAGCGCTTCCAGCCGTCGGCGTTGACGAACACGCCGGGCACCGAGGCGAGAATCTGCGCGCCGGTCTCCAGGGCCAGGGTGTCGTCCATCAGCAGCACGAACTGGCTCGCCTCGGCGATGGTGAAGCCGCAGTTGCGGGCGAAGGGCCGGCAGGCGCGCTGGTAGTCGGCGTCGGTGAGCAGGCTCAGGGCGTCGAGCGCCTTGAGGCTGTCGTCGTCGGCCAGGGCCCCCATGCTGCGGAAGCCCTCGACGACTTCCGGGGTGATCGGAGCGTCGCTGGTCCCGACCATCACTACCCGGCGGGTGCCGCTGCGGATGTCCTCGATGCCCAGGCGCAGGTTGTAGAGAAAGCTCGCGCAGGCGCCCAGCATGGCCCCGGTCGCGCCGACGCTGCCCAGCACGTAGGCGTTGATGAAGTCGGCGGGCATCTGGCCGTAGCCCAGCGGCATCTGCTTGGAGGTGGCGCGGTTGCCCGAGACGAAGCTCTTGAGCAGGCCGCCCCAGCCCGGATCGTCGAGCTGGCCGATGGAGTTGCCGGCATAGACGGCGATCTGGTCGGGGTCCAGGCCGTCGCGCAGCGACTCCCAGTCGAGTCCGCTCTGGCCCAGGCAGTCGCTGGCGCCGAATACCGCCATCGACAGCCCGCGCGGGTGGTGCACGCTGCGGTAGAGACGGTCGGGGGCGAAGCCGCTGGGCAGCTGGCCGGCGGCGCGCACCAGCGCCTGACGGCGCTCCGGCAGCAGCACATCGAGCACGCCGGCGGGCACGCTGACCTCGACCTGACGGCCGTCGAGATCGCGCACCTGCCAGGTTTCCGGCAGCGGGTCGGGGAGCTGGCGGCGACGCACCTTGAAGACCAGTGGCGCGTCGAGGCGCAACTGGGCCTGACGGTTGGCGGGGATGCCGTCGGCGTTGAAGGCCTCGTCCTCGATGCGTCGGATCAGGGTGTGATCGATCACCTGCTGGCGGAAGCGCGCGGCGATCTCGGCGTCGTCGAGGCGATTACCGTGAATGTCCTGCCAGTGGCCGTCGGCCTGGCGGGTCACCAGTTGCATCATGGCGGCGAGGCCGACCACGGTGCGCTGCTGTTCCTCGGCGGGCAGGGCGTCGAGCACCGTACGTCTGAACGCCTGGTGGCCCGAGGTTCTGCCGGCGGCATTGACACCGCCCATGCCGACAATCACGGGTAACTGTGACAAGCCACATCCCTCGTTGTGCTGTTGAGTCTACGAGTCCTGACAGCGCAGCACCGTCAGGGTTGCATCGGTGTGCGAGACAGCCGGGCCGCAGCGTGCGCCATGCCGGGCCCGGAGCGCGATGATAGCACCTGGCCCGTAGTGGCGTCATGCCGCGGGCACGACGCAGCGACCCCGAGAGGAGGAGATCGATCGATCCGGTCGTCAAACGATTGTTTGAATGCGCTCATGAATCGGGCTATGATGAAACGGCTGTTTGAGTCATACGAGTTGGTGTCGGCGCGTTCTCTCCGGATGCGCCGTTTTTTTGCCGGCGGGGGCTGGTAGACTGGGCGCCGTCCACGTCAACCGAATGCTCATGCACGCCATTTCCCGCTCCGTCACCAGTAATCAGCGCGGCCCCCACGATGCTCTCCCGCGTCGCGTTGCCCGCGCCCTGAGCCACCCCTGGCGCAAGCCGATCGCCGATCACACCCGCGACGCCTTCGCCCGCGCCAGGGACTGGTTCGCCGCGCAGGACCGGCCGCTGATTCTCGATGCCGGGTGCGGGGTGGGCCTGTCGAGCCGCGAGCTGGCCCGGCGTCATCCCGGCCATGCGGTGATCGGCATCGATCGCAGCGCCGATCGCCTGGCGCGCGACCACGGCGAGCTGCCCGACAACGCGTTGCTGGTGCGGGCCGATCTGGTGGACTTCTGGCGCCTGGCGCTGGCCGAGGGCTGGCGGCCCAGCCATCACTATCTGCTCTATCCCAACCCCTATCCCAAGGCCTCCCAGCTCAAGCTGCGCTGGCACGGTCATTCGGTCTTTCCGACGCTGCTGGCGCTGGGCGGGCGTCTCGAATTGCGCTCCAACTGGCGCGTCTATGTCGAGGAGTTCGCGCTGGCAACGGCCGAGGCCGGCCTCGCGGCGCCGGCGGTGGGTGCCTTCGCGCCGGCGGGGAGCTACCTCACGCCCTTCGAGCGCAAGTACGCCGAAAGCGGCCAGCCCCTGTGGCGGCTGTGTCTCGATCTGCCCCACGATCCGGGGCTCGTGCCCGGGCCTTGAGGATTCGACATCCCCGGGATCACGGCCAAGCTCTGTCTGAAAAATCGACGAGCGATGGCCAGACAAGGCAAAAATTGACGAAAAAGCGGAGTTTACAAGCCGTAAATGAGCATTTTGAGTCAAATTTTAACGCCGTATGGCCGAGCGCAGACATTTTTCAGACAAAGCGTAGAATCCTTGGCCATCGGACCAGGCTGCAACGCTGGCGTGCAGCGAGATTCTTTCGGGAGGGAGCCGAATGGCCTACGTCTACCTGTTCATGGCGATCGTCGCCGAAGTGATCGGTACCAGCGCACTCAAGGCCTCGCAGCAGTTCACCCGGCTGTGGCCGAGCGTGGGCGTGGTGGTCGGCTATGCCCTGGCGTTCTATCTGCTGACCCTGGTACTGCGCACCCTGCCGGTGGGCATCGCCTACGCCATCTGGGCGGGGCTGGGGATCGTGCTGGTCACGCTGATCGGGGTGGTGTGGTTCGGCGAGTCGCTCGATCTGCCGGCGGTACTGGGCATTGCGATGATCATCGGCGGGGTGGTGGTGATTCAGGTTTTCTCGGACGTCTCGGCCCACTAGGCTAGTGTCTTCGGTTCGGGCCACTCATCCCCTACGTCGAGGAAACATCATGCCGCGTGCCTTCATCACCGTCCTGTGCCTGCTCCTCATGGGCGGGGCGTCGTCCGTCCTGGCCGCGGGCTTCGATCACGTGGCGAGACTCGCCGACCAGGGCTACCGGATCGGCGCCCAGGCGCGGCTGCTCGACAGCGGCGAGGTGCTCGCCGAGATCGACCCGCAGCGGTCGCTGGCGCCGGCCTCGGTGTCCAAGCTCTACATGGCCGCCGCGGCGCTGGATCGCTGGGGGCCGCAACATCGCTTCACCAGCCGGCTGGTGTCGACCGGGGCGGTCGATTCGCGTGGCGTCCTGCATGGCGATCTGGTGTTCGAGGGCGGTGGCGATCCGGCGCTGGTCTCCGAGGACCTGTGGCGGCTGATCCAGCGCCTGCGTCAGCAGGGCGTCGAGTCGGTCAAGGGCCAACTGGTGGTCAGCCAGTGGCGCTTCGGCCCGGTCGAGTGCGTGACCACCGACCGTTGCCGGGCCGAATCCCGCGCCGACAACGCCTACAGCGCGTTGCTTTCCGCGGCGGCGGTCAACTACGGCAGCTGGTGTCTCAATGTATTGCCCGGGCACACGGTGGGCGGCGAGGCGCGCATCCTCAGCTGCGATACCGTCAAACCCACCACGCGCATCGACAACCACGTGACCACCGTCGCCGAGGGCGGGGATACCCGGCTCGATGCCGAGCGGGTCACCGATGCCCAGGGCGACGTGCTGGTGGTGCGCGGCAAGATCGCCCAGGGGACCTACCCCCGGGCCATCTATCGTGCCAGCTCCGACCCCGCCGAACAGACCGCCCAGACCCTGCTGGCGATGCTCGGTCGCGCCGGGATCGAGGTCTCCGGTGGGGCGGCGGTGAGCAGGACCCAACCCCCCGTGGCGGCGACCCGGTTGGCCGCGGTCGACGGCAAGCCGCTGCAGGAGCTGTTGTTGCGCACGCTCAACTACTCCAACAATTTCATGGCCGACACCCTGAGCCTGGATCTGGTCGACACCCCCCGCGCCTCGCTGCCCGAGGGCGGCGCGGCGGTCGCGGCGTTCGCCGAGTCGCTGCCCGGTCACGGCCCGTTGACGTTGAAGAGCGGCAGCGGCCTGACCACCGAGAACCGCACCACCGCCCAGGGCGTCAACACGCTGCTCGCGGCCATGTACCAGCGCCCGGCGCTGTTTCCCACCTTCGTCGCCGGCCTGCAGTTGCCGGTCAACGGCCCGATGCGCTTCATCCGCCGCGGCGACCCGCTGTTCCAGGACCACGTGATGCTCAAGACCGGCACGCTCAACCAGCCCTTCGCGGTGCGCGCCCTGGGCGGCTACTTCCGCACCCGGAGCGGGCGCTGGGGCTCGTTCAGTGTGCTGGTCAACGGCACCGCCAGCACGCCCTATCTCTCCTGGTCGAAGGTCCTCGATCCGGTCTCTGAAGATCTGGCGGCGATGATTCGCGCTTATTGAGAGATCCGCCGCATCTGCGAGGGGCATGGGTAAGACATTGCTTACAAGAATTGCCTTGAAAGTCGCACGCCGGATTGCGCACCCGTTGACAGGATGGCCGACGAGCGAGTGATAGACTGCCGGTCGTTTCCGAGTGCGTTTCGTTCTGTCCTGAGACTTTGCCCCCTCGACTGATGGTGGTGTGCGCATGCCCTGGCGACGGGACAAGTGATTGCTCAAGGCTCTTTAGGGTTTGTACGAAAAGTCGGCGAGGGAAGGCAAGACAAGGCAAAAATCGGCGAAAAGCGGACCGGGCTGGCGTACCAGTTTACGGGGTGTAAATGAGCATTTTGACGGGGGCGCCGAGCTCGGGCTGGCGCTCCAGCCGATTTTTAACGCTGTATTGCCGAGTCCAGACAGTTTTCTTACAAAGCCTGGCAGCCTGTCCATCGGTCTTGCATGCCATCCTTTGCCTATCCCTGATAGGGCGTTTCACCAAGGCGAATGAGTGTCTCTGCGCACCGGGCTGTTCATGATTCGAGGAGTCGAGATGTTCGGTCTCACAGTTTTGCCGCGGTTCCCATACTTCCTGGTACTAGCCCTTTTTCCGCTCTTTGCCATGGCAGAAGAAGGTACACCAGAGCCAGATGATTGGCAGGCTGCCAATTGTCCTGGGGCAGTGCCGGCAGAGGATATATATTCATCGCCCTATGTGCGTAGAATTAAGCACTATGCGGAAATGGATAACCAGAATAAATATGTCGAAGTGGTGGCGAAGCATGATCGATATGTGAGTTGTAATGTTGCTATAACCTCTGGTGTGGTGATACCTGTAGCGCATTATCGTTCTTATCAGATGTACATGAAAGCTGGAGCGGTCGAGACGGCGGAAAGGATGTCGCTGGAATCCATCCTGGAAAAAGCAAAAGATCAATATGACCCTAATGGGCCAATCTATCCGATTTTGGAAAAAGAGTATCGAGAAGCCTATTCTGAAGAAGTGGTCAGCATGGCAGAGTCGTCACCCGACAAGGCAAAAGAATTGATGATGGAAAAGTGTTTTTGCGAGTGCCTTTCCCTGCCATGGCAGCATTTTGAGAAACGCTAGTATGGCCTTGAATATAAGGTCGTGCATGGTGCGTGTGGGTGACAGGGGGGGCAATGAGAAAGAGGGAATCATCCGGTAAGCCATGCTTCTGGGGTTTGTGCAGTCTTGACGACTGGGCTTTCAATGTAAAGCCAATTGTTTTGTAGCTGGGTGGCAGATTGTCTAATGATTCATGCTCTTCCAGTCGTCATGGAATGGCGATATCTCTCGCCCGGAAAATTCGGCAGGGAGTACCCTTGAAGCGCATCAAAAGCTGCTGCCATTCGGACCAAAGTTAAGGAGCCTTTCATGCGATTGACAATGTGGTTGTGTGCGGCATTGCTGTCGATGCTGACTCTACCGGCCTGTGCGGGGTACTCCAAACAACCCTCTTATTATTTCAAGGATGAAGCCCAGTTGGCATTGGCCCGAGCGGCTGGCGACGGTGACATCCAGGCGATGCAGCGGGCGCTTGATCGCGGCGCTGACCCTAATACCATGGGGGAGGATGGCATGACACCGCTCTTCTGGGCGGTAACCATGCAACCGAATATCGAGGCAGTCCGTTACCTGTTAGCCCATGGTGGTGATCCTGACTTGGTAACGGTGGACAAAGACGCGCCTGGCCGTAGTAAGGCTATTTTGCTGTATCAAGCCTATAGGAACCCGGAACCGGCGTTTATCGAAGCGGTTCTTGAGGCGGGTGCTAACCCAGATATCATCGTGGATGATGATCAAAATACTCTCCTATCCCAGTCCATGGCGGATAAACGCCTGGGCCAGATAGAAATGCTCATTAAATATGGTGCGGACGTCAACATTAGGAGTAAATTCGATTACACCCCTTTATATTCTGCTGTCATCGGTCAAGAATATAAGACTGCCTTGGCGATTTTGAATGCTGGTGGTGATCCTGGTTTGGAAAATTCTAACGGGAAATCTGTTGTAGATACTGTTAAGTTGTTTCATGATAGAGAGTCTGGTGAGGATTATAGGAAATTTGTAAAGGCGTTAAAAGGAAAGGGCTATCTTGACCCTTCGTTTTAGCTTCTGCGTGGAAGTTGGGGCAACGGTTAATCTGGCGCGCATAGTCATGGCAAAGATAGCAAGAGCCTGCCTATGGGTGTGATGGTTTATGGTGTGAGTCAGTTTCGGTTTTTGTCTCGTTTGATTGGTAATAATTTCTTGAGGGGGGGAGGTGTGAGTAATGTTAATTTTTTGTTCTGCAGGGTGTTCTGGATTGCGCTCATTTTTTATCCATTGTTAGCAGTTTCAGCTGAAGGTGAGAAGAAACTGTTTGTCGATGACTGGGAAGCGAAGAACTGCCCCGGTGCAATGCCTGCGGACCCCCCGCCTTATGATCGCAGGGTTAAGTATTATGCAGAAAGTGGCGACGAAGAAAAGTATGAGGAGATGGTTGCAAAACAAAAAAGATACTCTGAATGTCGCGTGGCGGTGGCAGGTGGTGCAACAATTCCCATGGGGTATTATAAGTCCCATGAGATGTATATGAAGGCCGGAGCTACCGAAGCGGCAAACAGAATGTCATTGTCATCGCTAATGGATCAGATCAAAGATACCTACGATCCTAGAGGGGTGATTTATCCGATTTTAGAGAAGGAGTACAAGGAAGGCTATTCAAAAAAAATGGCTGATATGGCTGAAGTGGATGCAGAGAAAGCAGGGAGGTTTTTGATGAAAAAATATTTCTGTAAATGCTTGGCGGTTCCGTTAGGTGATTTTGATTTTTAGTTTGCGAGAGAACTCAGGAGCAGTCGTGAAGAATTTTCCAATAAATTTGGAGTGTGCTTTTTAAGCACGGCAGGATGTGCGGTATTCAATAAGTATGGCTAAATCCGTATGTTGGCGGCAACGAGCCGCCGGTGTGGTTGAATACATGGTTATCACCGGTGTTCTGGTGGCGGTACTGTTGACCCACCATTTTCGATGGTGTGGGAAAATCAACACGCCAGTGTGTTACAGCGGTTGAGCGATTCCATACACGGCCAGTAGTCGGTCTATAAGCATTCTGGAAGTTTTCCTGAGATGTGACGCTAGGCGGCAGAGTGCCTCGGTACAGGGGGCAACTAGATAGGGATTAACCAGATGAGTCTGAGAACTGCTTGTGCAACAGGAGTGGCATTGTTTGTTAGCACTGGTTTTCTAGCATACCATGGACTGATGAAATCCAACTGCCCCTGAACTCCGGCAGGGAAAGCCCTGAAAGCGAAGTATAGGCTGACCCGCTTGAATAAAAGGCAAGGAGCCTTTGATGCGATTGACAATGTGGTTGTGTGCGGCACTGCTGTCGATGCTGACTTTACCGGCCTGTACGGGATACTCCAAACAGCCCGCGTATTATTTCAAGGATGAAGCCCAGCTGGCATTGGCCCGAGCGGCTGGCGACGGTGACATCCAAGCGATGCAGCGGGCGCTGGATCGAGGTGCTGATCCCAACGCAGCTGGCAAAGATGAGATGACGCCGCTTTTCTGGGTTGTAACGATGCAGCTTAATATAAATGGCTTGAGTTATCTACTGGAACATGGAGGAGATCCTAATCTGACCATAAGGGATAAGGAAAATCCTGATGATAAAACCTTTCTCTTATATCAGGCTTATAAAAACCCAGATCCAAATTTTATTAAGGCTGTCTTGAGCGCAGGGGCTGATCCCAATACGCTTATCGATGAGCATGACACACTGCTTTTCTTGTCTATGACTGATAAGCGGTTGAAGCAAGTGGAAGCCTTGATAGACTCTGGAGCTGATGTTGATTTCTCCGGCCAGTTCGGAAGGACGCCACTCATAAATGCTGTGGTTGGTGATGAGTATGAGACCGCCTTGGCACTACTGGAAGCTGGTGCTGATCCTGAGAGAGAAGATATTCATGGGCGTTCAGCAATTGATGTTGTCAAAATATTTAATGATAGGCAGTCTGGTGAAAAATATAATAATTTCATAAGTCTTCTTAAAGAAAAAGGCTTTCTTGATCCTTCGTTTTGAATGAGGGCGTGTTTGCGCGATAGGTTTTCATTTCTCTGTTCCGCGTAGCATGGGCTTCGTTTTTTTTGTTTCCTGATTTCTACAAGGAGGCTGGGTTCATGAAACTCAAGATTGTAGCAGTAATGATGGGCAGCCTGCTGACACTGGGGCAGGCGCAGGCCGCCAATAACCCGGCTCAGCACGAGGCGGATTGCATGATACAAGCCTCGGTGGCGAAAGACATCATGCAAAAACGCTTGGATGGACTCTCTAAGAGCCAGGTCATGAGAGGCCTGGAGACCAATGATATGGGCAAGGCGAGCCGTTGGTGGCGTTCGCTGTCGGAGAAGGCCTACGCCTACGATATCAGCGGCAGCAACCCGGTAGAGTCTTTCCAGGAAAAGGTGCATCGCGACTGCATGGCCGAAGGCTGACCGAGGGCTGCCTTTCCGACCGCAGCTCCGGCGCCGCCACCTTCAGGCACCGGGGCTCGTTCAGCGTGCTGGTCAACGGCACCGCCAGCATGCCCTATCTCTCCTGGTCGAAGGTGCTGAAGCCGGTTTCCGAGGATCTGGCGGCGATGATTCGCGCCCACTGACGGAGCGCAAGCGGCGATTGTCGCTTTGCCGGTCGTCTGTCGCGCTCGCGTCGCGGGCGGCCGTGCCCTGGGCGAGAGTGGCGCGAGTCCTGCCCGGGCCATGCGTGTAGCGCATGGCCCCATACCGATTGTTCGTTTGTCCCCGCGGCGCTGAGCCTGGGTAGAGTGTCGTTGCATGATCTCGACGCATGGGACGAGTGACAATGACAATCGGAGAAACCTGATGCAGACTGCCTTGCGGCCGCTGGTGTTCTGGCCGACCTTCCTGATCCTGATGGCGGCGGTGGTCGCCAGCTATGTCGATCTCGATGCGTTCCTGGCGACCGCCAGCGCGCTCAACGACGCGATTCTCGATCGCTTCTCGTGGCTGTTCAGCCTGGGGAGCCTCTATCTGTTGCTGCTCGCGGTGGTGGTCTATTTCTCGCCGCTGGGCACGATCCGCATCGGTGGCGACGACGCCACGCCACTGCTGTCGCGCTGGCGCTGGTTCTCGATCACCCTGTGCACCACCCTGGCGGTGGGCGTGCTGTTCTGGTAAGCGCTCCATAAACCCCATCTTCCGGGCACGATTCATCAACGACAGACTGGTGCCTCCCATCATGAAGGAGGGCACCATGAACGAGCTGACCTCGACACAGGCCTACTGGCTGGGCCATCTATTTCATGCCTCATCCCGGCAACTGTCGCTGAGCGAGTATGCCGAGGAGCAGGAACTGGCGTTGGCGGCGTTGCTGGCCTGGGAGCAACGTCTGGTGGTGCAGGGTGTGCCGGTGCCGCCGCGTCATCGCCCGAAGCGCTTCGTCGCCGTGGAGGTGGCCCGATGATCCGGCC
>NZ_QWBW01000017.1 GCF_004117855.1 Modicisalibacter coralii | reverse complement strand
CGAGAAGGCGATGTCGGTGTCGATGGTCGAAGCGCAACAGCAGCAGGCCCCGGCGAGCGCGCCGGCCAGCGACTCCCAGGCCGAGGCCAGCCAGGCGCCGCCGACCGACCCCGGGGTGGTGAGTTCGCCGCAACCGACCCGCAAGGTGCCGCCGACGTATCCTTCCCGGGCACAGCGACGGGGGATCGAGGGCTATGTCGAGTTGCGTTTCACGATCCGTCCCGACGGTAGCGTCGATCGCGACTCGCTGCGGGTGATCGATGCCGAGCCGCGGCACGTCTTCGACCGGGCCGCGCTGCGGGCGATCGCCGACTGGCAGTTCAAGCGCGCCCCGCAGCCGCGCGAGGCGCGTCAGCGTCTGGTATTCCGTCTCGAGGGGTGAGGGCAAGCATGCGACTGCATTACCACCGATTCGCCCGCTGGCTGGCCGCGGGTCTGTTGCTTGTATCCGGGGCGGTTGACGCCGCGCCGGCGCTGCGTGACGACATGGTAAAGAGTCTCGAGGGCCTCCAGGCGCGTCTCGAGAACGGCGATCCGGCGGCGCTCCGCCGCGATGCCGAAGCCGCCGCCGAACGGCTCGAGGGTGGCAACGCCGCCGATCGCTGGGCGCGGGCGCTGTTCCTGCAGATTGCGGCGACGGCCGCGGCGGAGCAGGGCAAGGATGCGCGTGCCGCGGACCTGTTCGCCGAGGCGCGGGGTGTCGACGGCATCGAATCGCGCTACCGGCGCCGCTGGTTGCAGCAGGAGGCCCGCTTGCGCCTGCGTGCCGGGCAGACCGACAAGGGCGCCGAACTACTGGGGCGCTGGCTGGAAAGCGGCCAGGGCGAGGCCGCCGATTACTGGCTGATGGCGCAGGCCCAGGCGGAACTCGAGCGCTGGAAGCGTGCCGCTGAGTGGGTCGACCGGGCGCGCCGCGCCGGTGGCATCCCGGCGCGCTGGCAGTCGCTCGCCGCCGCGGTCTACCAGCGGGCGGGGCGCGACCAGGCGGCGCTCGAGGTGATCGATGGCTGGCTGGCCGGCGACGACGTGCCCGCCGAGGCCTGGCGCCGCGCCGCGGGGCTCGCCCAGCGACTCGATCAGCCCGGCCGTGCCGCGGCGATCTGGGAGGCCGGCTGGCGTCGCGGCGCGCTGTCCGGCGAGGACGACCTGCGTCGGCTCATCGAGCTGCATCTGGCCGGGGGGACGCCGGCCCGCGCCGCGGAACACCTGGTGGCGGCGCTCGAGCAGGGGCGCCTGCCCGACGATCTCGAGGAGCGGCGTCTGCTCGCCCGGGCGTGGAGTGCCGCCCGGGCCCGCGACAAGGCGCTCGCCGCCTGGCGTGAGGTGGCCGAACGTAGCCGGGCGGGCGACGACTGGCGTCGTCTGGGCGAGCTTGCCTACGGCTGGGGGCGCTGGCAGACGGCGGTGGATGCGCTGCGCCAGGCGCGCGAAACCGGCGAGGCACAACCGCGCGACTGGCTGCTCGAGGGCGTGGCGGCCTTCGAGCAGGGTGACATCGGCGCGGCGCGGCAGGCGTTCGCGGCCGCCCGTGACGCCGGCGCCGAGCAGGCACGGGCCTGGCTGACGGTGCTCGACGACGGTGCGCAGGGCGACGGGGCCCAGAACGAGGCGTCCGGTGGTTGAGGGTGGGACGCGGGGGTTACAGGTCCAGTTCGAGCCACACCGGGGCGTGGTCGGACGGCTTTTCCATGGCGCGCAGCGGATAGTCGATGCCCGCCGCCGTGACCCGCTCGGCGAGTGGCGCCGTGACCAGGATGTAGTCGATGCGCAGGCCGCGCTTGGGGTCGCGGTCGAAGCCCTTGGAGCGGTAATCGAACCAGCTGAAGGTGTCGGCGTCGCTGGGATGGCAGAGCCGGTAGCCGTCGACCAGCCCCCAGTCCTCGAGACGCTTCAGCCACTCGCGTTCCACCGGCTGGAAGCTGGTCTTGCCCTCGCGCAGCCAGCGCCGGCGGTTGGCCTCGCCGATGCCGATGTCGATGTCCGCTGGTGAGATGTTGAAATCGCCCATCACGGCCAGCCGCTGGTCGGGACGGTAGTCGCGCTCGAGCATCTCGGCGAGGCCGGCATAGAAGGCCCGCTTGTGGGGGAACTTGGTCGGATGATCGACGTTCTCGCCCTGCGGGAAATAGCCGTTCCACACGGTCAGCGGCTCGCCGTCGTCGCCGGTCAGGCGCGCGCCGATCAGGCGCCGCTGGGCGTCCTCGCCATCCTCGGGCAGGCCGTAGAAGACGGCCTCCGGTGCCTGGCGGGTGAGCAGGGCGACGCCATAGTGGCCCTTCTGGCCGTGGTAGTGGACGTGATAGCCCATCCCCCGGACCGCCTCGAGCGGAAACTCGTCGTCGTGGACCTTGGTCTCCTGCAGGCCGATGACGTCGGGGTGGTGAGTGTCGATCAGCGCCTGCAGCTGATGCAGGCGCGCCCGCACGCCGTTGATGTTGAAAGAGACCAGGCGCATCATGTGTCTCCCTTCGGCGTGTCGTCATGCCCGTGGACATCGAGCGTCCGTGCCTGCTGCTGGCGAGCCAGCTTGCGGGCGGCCTGGAGCTTGCGCTGCTGGCGTTTCTTCTGGCTGAAGCGGCGTGACGAGGTGACTTCGCCGGGGTTGTCGTGTCGCCACTGGCGATAGTCCTTGCGCCGGCCGGTGCGAATCGTCACCTTGTCGGCCAGCGAACGGGTCTTCTTCTTGCGCGTCATGGAATACGTCCTGAGTCGAGGCTGGCGACATTCTATCAGTTTCGCGCGCTGCCGAGACAGGCGTGCCCCGGGCGTATCGTGGAGCGCGGGCCCTGATCGGCCAGGGCTGTTACAATGGCGCTCGTTTTTATCCTTCAACGCAATCGGAACAGAACCGCAAGCCTATGAGTGAGTCGGAAAAGACAGCCGCACCGGCGCAGAACCGCAAGCCCAAGCGGCGGCGTCGCAAGCCGCGCAAATCGCAGTCCAGCTGGGACCTGCGGCAGTTCCAGGTGCCGCCGGTCGCCGGCAAGTGGCGTTTCCACGACTTCGATCTGCCGCTGCCGCTGATGCGGGCGATCCATGCCCTGGGGTTCGAGTACTGCACGCCGATCCAGGCCGAGGCGCTGATCCACACGCTGCTCGGCGGCGACGTGGTCGGCAAGGCCCAGACCGGTACCGGCAAGACCGCGGCCTTTCTGATCTCGATTCTCGCCTATTTCCTCGAGGAAGAGGCGCCGGACGGTCAGAAGCCGGGCACGCCGCGTGCGCTGATCATCGCGCCGACCCGCGAACTGGCGCTGCAGATCGAGAAGGACGCCAAGGCCCTGGCCCGCTTCACCTCGCTCAACGTGGCCAGTGTGGTCGGCGGCATGGACTACCAGAAACAGCGTGATCAGCTCGCCAAGAAGCTCGATATCCTGGTCGCCACGCCCGGGCGTCTGCTCGACTTCCAGCAGAAGCGCGACGTCGACCTGAGCCAGACCGAGGTGCTGGTGCTCGACGAGGCGGATCGCATGCTGTCGATGGGCTTCATCCCCGACGTCAAGCGCATCATCCGTCATACGCCGAAGACCGAGGAGCGCCAGACCTTCCTGTTCTCGGCGACCTTCACCCAGGACATCCTCAATCTGGCCAGCCAGTGGACCAACGAGGCGGCCTACGTCGAGATCGAGGTCACCGTCGACAACGCGGCGGACATCGACCAGCGCGTCTACCTGGTCAGCGACGACGACAAGCAGCGTCTGCTGGTCAACCTGCTCAAGCAGGAGAGCTTCGAGCGGGTGATGGTGTTCGGCAACCGCCGCGACCTGGTGCGCAAGCTCGACGATCTGCTGCGCAAGGCTGGCATCGACGTGGCCATGCTCTCCGGTGACGTGCCGCAGAGCCAGCGCATCAAGACGCTGGAACGCTTCCGCGAGGGCGAGCTGACGGTGCTGGTGGCCACCGACGTGGCCGGTCGCGGCATCCACATCGACGACGTCAGCCACGTGATCAACTACACGCTGCCCGAGGACCCGGAGGATTACGTGCACCGTATCGGGCGTACCGGGCGTGCCGGCGCCAAGGGCGTATCGATCAGTTTCGTCGGTGAGGAGGACGCCTTCTCGCTGCCCGAGATCGAGCGCTTCATCGACGACAAGCTGCCCTGCGAGCATCCGCCCGAGGGGCTGCTTTGACGGCAGCCGCAAGCCATGTGCTGTAAGCCTTGAGTCAAGGAGCTTGCAGCCTTGGCCGGTTGCGCTCGGCGGGAATGGGTTCCGCTTGTCGCCTACGGCTCAACGCTTACAGCCAGGACAGATATGCTTGACGAGGCGCTGAAGGGCGAGATTCAGGACGCTTACCGCCGGGTGCTCGAGGGGCTCGAGCTGACGCCGCGCTACGGTCAGCGGCTGATGATCGCCGAGATCGCCCGCACCCTGGCGGGGATCGAGGCCGACGACAGCGGACGGCGGTTGTCCAACGAGCACGTCTGCGTGCTCGAGGCGGGCACCGGGACCGGCAAGACGCTGGCCTATCTGCTCGCGGCCCTGCCCGTGGCCCGGGCGCGCGGCAAGCGGCTGGTGGTCGCCACCGCCACGGTGGCGCTCCAGGAACAGGTGCTGCACCAGGACCTGCCGGCGCTCAAGCGTCACAGCGGGCTCGATTTCGAATACGCCCTGGCCAAGGGGCGCGGGCGTTATCTCTGTGTGGCCAAGCTCGATCAGGCCCTCGACGGCGGCGAGGAGAACCCCACGCTGTCGCTGTTCGAGCCCACCGCCCAGGCGCGCGGCGACGAGCGCTTCCCGGCGCTCGCCAACGAGCTCGCCGAGGCCTACGGCAGTGGCCGCTGGGAGGGCGACCGCGACAGCTGGCCGGAGGCGATCGAGCCCGGGGACTGGCGGCGGCTGACCACCGATCACCGCCAGTGCACCAACCGTCGCTGTGGCCACTTCAGTGCCTGCGCCTTCTTCCGTGCCCGTCGTCGGCTCGACCAGGCCGACGTGATCGTCGCCAATCACGATCTGGTGCTCGCCGATCTGTCGCTGGGCGGTGGTGTGGTGCTGCCGCCGCCCAAGGACTGCATCTATGTCTTCGACGAGGGCCACCACCTGCCCGACAAGGCGCTCGAGCACTTCTATCACCGCTTCGGCGTCAACGCCACGCTGCGCTGGCTGCGCACGCTCAAGAAGTCGCTGACCGAGCTCAATACCGCGCTCGCCGGGCAGCCGACGCTGGCCCGCCTGCTGGCCGGATTCCCGGAGGCGATCGCCGCCCTGGAGCCGCGCCTCGGCGAGGCCTATGCACTGGGCCACCAGCTGGCCGAGTTGCCCGACGGGGCCGCCGGCGAGACCCGCCACCACCGCTTCGCCATGGGGCGGCTACCGCCGGCGCTGCGCGAATTGGCCGAGGGCTTGGTCGTGCCGTTCGCCGAGATGTCGCGCAACCTGGAGACCATGGTCGGCATCCTGCGCGAGAGCCTGGACCCGGAGAAGACCACCGGACTGGCGCGCGAACAGGCCGAGGCGTGGTTGCCGCTGGTGGCGCTGCTGCACGGGCGGGCGCTGGAAGCCCATGGGTTATGGCAGGCGATGGCCGCCGACGACGTCGAGGGCGAGCCGCCGCAGGCGCGCTGGCTGACCTTCGACAGCCAGGGCGGCGAGAGCGAGCTGACCTTCTCCGCCAGCCCCGTCTCGGCGGCCGAGACCCTGGCCCGGCATCTCTGGGGCAGCTGCTATGGGGCCGTGGTCACCTCGGCGACCCTGACCGCGCTGGGGCGCTTCGAGCGCCTGCAGGAGCGGGCGGGGCTGGCCAACCGCTATCGTTACCAGCGGCTGCCGAGTCCCTTCGACTACTCCCGGGCGGTGCTCAGCGTGCCTCGCGAGGCGGTCGACCCGGCCGATCGCGAGGCCCACGAGCGGGCGATCGTCGACTTCGTCGCCGCGCTGGACGAGAGCGAGGCGGTGCTGATGCTGTTCTCGTCCCGGGCCCAGCTGCGTGCGGTGGAAAAGGCGCTGCCCGAGGCGCTGCGCACGCGGGTGCTGGCCCAGGATCGGCTGCCCAAGCGCGAGCTGCTCGATCGCCATCGCAAGCGTATCGACGCCGGGGAGGGGAGCCTGCTGTTCGGCCTGGCGAGCTTCGCCGAGGGCATCGACCTGCCCGGGCATTACCTGACCCATGTGGTGATCACCCGGCTGCCGTTCGCCGTGCCCGACGATCCGGTGGGGGCGACCCTGGCCGAGTGGATCGAGAGTCGCGGCGGTAACCCCTTCATGCGCATCTCGGTGCCGGATGCCTCGATCAAGCTGGTTCAGGCGTGCGGGCGGCTGATCCGCAAGGAGGCCGACGAGGGGCGCATCACGCTGCTCGATCGGCGGGTACTGACGCGGCGCTACGGACGGGCCCTGCTCGACTCGTTGCCGCCGTTCCGCCGCGAGATCGATGGCCAGCCGGCCGGCTGAGCGTCGCGGTCGTCACGCATCGTGCCATGGCGAGCCGACGCCCGGGGCCGCTAGGGCCCCGGGCGTCGCGCTGCGGGGTGCCGCCGGGGGTCAGACAGCGCTGCGGCGCCTGGCGAGTACCGGCGCGAGCTTGTCGGCCATCTGTGCGAGCACCCGTTCGGTGGTGTCCCAGTCGATGCAGGCATCGGTGATCGACACGCCATACTCGAGCTGGCTGCGATCCTCGGGAATCGACTGATTGCCCCAGCCGATGTTGGATTCGACCATCAGGCCGATGATCGAGCGGTTGCCCTCGAGGATCTGGTTGGTGACGTTGTCCATGACCAGCGACTGCAGGGCCGGATCCTTGTTGGAGTTGGCGTGGGAGCAGTCGATCATGAGGTTGGCGCTGACGCCGGCCTTGGCGAGTTCCTGTTCGGCCAGCGCCACGCTGACGCTGTCGTAGTTGGGCTTGCCGTTGCCGCCGCGCAGCACCACGTGGCCGTAGGCGTTGCCGCGGGTACGGATCACCGCCACCTGACCGGCCTGGTCGATGCCCAGGAAATTGTGCGGGTGGGCGACCGACTTGAGGGCGTTGACCGCCACGTCGAGGCTGCCGTCGGTGCCGTTCTTGAAGCCCACCGGGCAGGACAGCCCGGAAGCCATCTCGCGGTGCGTCTGCGACTCGGTGGTGCGCGCGCCGATCGCCGACCAGCTGATGCAGTCCTGCAGGTACTGGGGCGAGATCGGGTCGAGCGCCTCGGTGGCCAGCGGCAGGCCCATCTCGGTCAGCTCGACCAGCAGGTTGCGGGCGATGTGCAGGCCTTCGGAGATGTCGAAGGAATCGTTGAGGTGGGGGTCGTTGATCAACCCCTTCCAGCCCACCGTGGTGCGCGGTTTCTCGAAGTAGACGCGCATGACGATATACAGGCTGTCGCTGACCCGGTCGGCCAGCTGGCGTAGACGGCGGGCGTAGTCGCGGGCCGCCTCGGGATCGTGGATGGAGCAGGGGCCGATGACGACCAGCAGCCGGGGATCCTCGCCGTCGAGAATGCGTTGAATGGTTCGGCGACCCTCGATGACCGTCTGTTCGGCGCGGTCGGAGAGCGGAATTTCCTGTTTCAGCGCTTCGGGGGTGATCAGCACGTCCTGAGCGAGGACGTTGAGGTTGTTGACCTGCTGTTCTGACATTCAGCTACCTGTGGATGCGTGTCGGAGTGATCCCTCTACTATCGCCCGGCGGCCCCCGGGAAATCAATCGCCGGCGTGGTTCACCGGACGGCTAAAATCGTCGCTCGTCTTGATGCAGGCGACAGAAACAGGAACACTTAGGCGCTAAACGTTCCCTTACCAGGTCCCAGGTTGACTCAATGACCCTCAATCATGCCATGCCATGCCTGCGGCATTACGCGCCCGCCGGCCGTCATCCGTTCCGTGTCGTTCGGCCGGAGAGGCGTTGAATGGGCATTCGGGAAACCGATCAGCAACTCGTCGAGCGCGCCCAGCGGGGCGACAACCGGGCCTTCGACCTGCTGGTCAAGAAATACCAGCACAAGATCATCGGCCTGATCGGGCGTTACGTCCATGACCATGCCGAGGTCCAGGACGTCGCCCAGGAGGCGTTCATCAAGGCCTACCGGGCGTTGGGCAACTTCCGTTCGGAGAGCGCCTTCTATACCTGGATGTACCGCATCGCCATCAACACCGCCAAGAACCACCTGGTCTCCAAGGGGCGTCGCCCGCCCGGCAGCGATCTGGATATCGGCGATGCCGAGGTCGTCGATCACAGCGGGCGGCTTTCCGACATCGAGACTCCCGAGGCGGCGATCGCCCGCGATCAGCTCGAGGCCGCCGTCTTCGAGGCCATCGAGCAACTGCCCGAGGATTTGCGCACCGCCATCACGCTGCGCGAGATGGACGGGCTGTCCTACGAGGACATCGCGCACATCATGCAGTGTCCGGTGGGCACGGTGCGTTCGCGCATCTTCCGTGCCCGTGAGGCGGTGGACCGGCATATCCAGCCGTTGCTCAGCGGCGCGCATCGCCAGGACATGATCCATGAATGAGGGAGCGCGAGAAAATTGCCCGACCCCGCTGAACTGTCTGGCGTTTTTGACGTCACAGGGGGTGTTCGCATCATCGGATGCGAGAAAACCGATGGAGCGCCGACGCATGGCGCACGACAGATGCCGTGCCGAAGAGGGCACGACGGCGATCGTTCCATCGTCTTGTCGACTGTGAGGGTGTGAGATGAACGACAATCTACGGGAATCGCTGTCCGCGTTGATGGACAACGAGGGAGACGAACTCGAATTGCGGCGCGTGCTGAAGTCGCTGGACGAGTCTCCCGGGGATGCCGATGTCTGGCGACGTTATCATCTGGCACGCAGCCTCATGGCGCGTGATCGCGACGTCGACGTGAGCGCCGATCTCTCGGCGGGGATCATGGCGCGCATCGAAGCGGAGCCGCGTCCCCGTGTCGCCGATGAACCGGTGGCCCGACGTGGCGGCCTGTCGTTCGCGGGGAGCGCCGCGGTGGCGGCCACGGTGTCGTTGATGGTGATCACCGGCGTGCAGGTCTACAACGGCTCGAGCCCGGTCACCTCGCCGGACATGGCGACCCGCACGACATCTTCCAGCGGCGGCGCCGGCGCTGCGGCTCCCGGGATGGCGGCCAACGAGACGCGGTCCAGGGCATCGGGCGGCGCCGAACTCGTCGATCTTCCCCAGTATCCGGCCTTTTCTCCCGGTGCCCTCTCGGCGGGCAACAACGGCTTGATGACCGTGGGCGCCGGTTTCGAGAGCCCGATGTTCATGGCCCCCGGCGCCCAGTCCACCCAGGCCGGCGATCTCGAGCAGGCGCAGTTGCTGCAGCGCTATCTGGACCGCCACGCCCAGGGCGCGGCCTATCGCTCCGGCGAAACCTGGATGCCGCTGTTGCGTGCCTCAGCCCAGGAATCCCTGGGAGGGCACTGATGCCCCGGCTGGCGCCCTCCCGTTGCCTGGCGGCGCTGACCCTGCTGTTGGCCAGCGCCACGGTGCTGGCCCAGCCCGACTCCGCCACCACCGGCTTCGATTGCCGCCAGCTCGCCGACGCGCCGTCGTCGGACACCACCCCCCGGGACTGGCTAGAGCGCAGCCTCTGGGCCAGCCACTGCTATCAGTTCCAGGCCCGTGCGGTGCGTATCAGTGGCGCCGGCGTGCGCACCCTGGCGCTGTCCCACGAGATCCGTGACGGTACCGAGCACGAGGTGGCGAGCTATCTCGACGGCCCGCCGGTGGTCTATCGGCGTCAGGGGCGCGTCGGGCGCGACGATCTCTCGGGCGCCATCGGCTCCGGTCGTACCTCGCCCTCGGCGATCATGGCGCGTCTCGACGCCCATTATCGGTTTTCCGTCGACGGCGAATCGCGCATCGCCGGGCGCAACGTCGTGCGTCTGGACGTCGCGCCGCTCGACAACCTTCGCTATGGCCATCGTCTGTGGCTGGACCGCGAGACGGGACTGCCGCTCAAGCAGGTGCTGATCGGTCTCGACGGCCGGGTCCTGGAAACCTTCCAGATGACCGAACTGGGCCAGCCACGTCTCTACGAGCGGGCGGTCGCGTTCGAGCCGGCGGACGACCCGCCGCCGGGGCTCTGGCGGCCCGGGTGGCTGCCGGCGGGGTACCGGCCGCTGTCGCTGCCCGATGGCCACGGCGTCGAGGCCGAGCCGCTGTCGCAACGGCTCTACAGCGACGGTCTGTCCAGTTTCAGTCTGTTCATCGAGCCGCTGCGCGGCCCGGACGCCGCGTTGCGCCCCGGGTTGCACCGTCTGGGGATCTCGCATGCCGCCGTCCGTCACGTGCGGCTCGACGACCGCGTCTTCCAGATCGTGGTGGTGGGCGAAGTCCCGCCGCTGGTGCTGGCGCGGGTGGCCGATCGCGTCGATTATCGCCCCGCCGCCTCGAAAACCGCCTCACCCTGATCGGGGATTCTCTCGGCTCACGGCGTTCGTGGGCTCTCGAAGGGCGCCCGATGCTGTTTCGCGAAATGCTCTTTCAACTGGCGCGACATCCAGACGTGCGCGTCGCTGCGGGCATACTTGCTATGGCTGTAGAGCTTGAGGGTGTAGGGCGGAATCGCGAACGGCGCCGGATACAGGTCGATGGGGGTGGCGGCACGCAGTGCCTCGGCGGCACGGCGTGGAATCGTCATCAGCAACTCGCTTTCGGCAATGATGAAGGGGGCCGTCATCACCGCGGGGAGTTGCAGGGCGACATCCCGCTCGAGGCCCATGCCGGCGAGCACCCCATCCACGACACCCCGAGCTTCTCCCCAGGGCGTGACGACGGCATGCCGTTCTGCCAGATAGCGGGGAAGGTCCAGCGTGTCTCGTATCCGGGGATGATGCCTGCTGGCGATGACGAGGTAATCGTCCGTCAGCCACGCTTCGCTGTCGATACCGGCAGGCAGCGTCTCGCGATCCTCGCTGTAGCCCAGGGCAAAGTCGATGCGTCCGGACGCCAGATCCTGGATGGAGACCTTGCGATCGGAGGCGATCAGCCGTAGACGCAGGCCGGGGGCGGCCCGCTGGAGCTGTCCGATGAGGCCCGGCAGCAGTTCGAAGGCCGTGTAATCGGTGGCCGCGAACACGAACGTACGCTGACTGGTGGCGGGATCGAAGGGTTCCCATTGTCCGAGCTGGTCGGACAATAGCTTCAGGCTCGCCGCCACCGCCGGGGCCAGCAGGTCGGCTCGCTGGGTCGGGTGCATGCGGTTGCCCTGGCGGATGAACAGCTCGTCATTGAGCGCCGAGCGCAGCCGGGCGAGCGCGTGGCTGAAGGCGGACGCGCTGATGGCCAGTTCGGCGGCGGCGTTGGCCACCGTGCGATGGCGGTACAGGGCGTCGAATGTCAGCAGGAGGTTCAGGTCGAGACGGCGCAGGGAAGGATGCATGCTGTTCACTGAAAGATGATGAAAATGCACTACATGCAGTATACCTCTGCCGTCATGATGGGGCATCCATTCGACGCGGAGACTCCCATCGTGAACCTGCACGTTCGCCCGGCCACCATCGACGATGCACCATGCATACTGGCATTCATCCGCGAGTTGGCCGACTACGAGAAGGCGTTGGACGAGGTCACGGCCAGCCTCGCGGATATCGAGCACAGTCTCTTCGACGAGCAGGCAACGGCCCGGGCGTTGATCTGCGAGTGTGACGGTCGGCCCATCGGTTACGCGGTGTACTTCTTCAGCTATTCGACCTGGCAAGGCCGCAATGGTCTCTATCTGGAAGACCTCTATGTCAGCACCGACCACCGAGGCCTCGGCGCGGGCAAGCTGCTGCTCAAGCACCTGGCTCGACAGGCCTGGAGCAACGATTGCGGACGGCTGGAATGGAGCGTGCTCGACTGGAATACGCCCGCCATCGATTTCTATCGCTCGATCGGGGCGCAGCCTCAGTCGGAATGGGTGCGCTACCGCATGGAGGGTGACGTGCTGAGGCGATTCGCGGACGCTTGATCGGACCGGGCGGAGGGCGGTGCGGCATTTCGCCGATCCCCGACCGTGCCCCCGGCGCCGCCGTGCGGCGTGCGTGACGGCAAGGGGACGAGCTGCGCCGATTTCGCGAGGCGGACTGAACTCTCCGCGGCCTCGTGCATCAAACCCCCCGAGCGCATGAATGTCACTCGTTCGTTACTTGCGCTCACCGACAGCTAAACAGCGATCCGCGATCGAGCCTGTCCGCGACGGTCTCGTCGTGGCGACGCCCGTGACGTTCGATCCCGCCTCCCGGCAGCTCGCGAGGAGAGGACATCGGTGCCGCCCCGCACGGTTTCGTCGTGGCCGGGTTCCCAGGAACACGAAGCAGGAGTTCTCAATGCAACGCATCACACGACAGCTCTCCTTGTGGCTGATGCTCGTGGTAGCCGCATTCGCCGTGCAGAGCGCGCAGGCGCGCGATCTGCCGGACTTCACCGAGCTGGTGAAACAGGCCGCCCCCGGGGTCGTCAACATCTCGACGACCCAGGAGGTGCAGCGCCGCAGCATGGGGCCGTGGGGCGGCCAGGGCCAGCAGGACGTCCCCGAGATATTCCGCCATTTCTTCGGTGATCAGATCCCCTTCGGCCCGCGCGGCGGCGGCAATGGCGGCGGCACCGAGGAGCGGCATTCGCTGGGCTCCGGCTTCATCATCAGCCAGGACGGCTACATCATGACCAATGCCCACGTGGTCGATGGCGCCGACAAGATCGTGGTCCGCCTCAACGACCGGCGCGAGCTCAAGGCCAAGCTGGTCGGTGAAGACAAGAAGACCGACGTGGCGCTGCTCAAGGTCGATGCCAAGGACCTGCCGACCCTCAACATCGGCGACTCCGACGATCTCGAGGTCGGTGAGTGGGTCGCCGCCATCGGCTCGCCGTTCGGTTTCGACCATTCGGTGACCGCGGGTATCGTCAGCGCCATCGACCGGACCCTGCCGACCGATGCCTACGTGCCGTTCATCCAGACCGACGTGGCCATCAACCCGGGCAATTCGGGCGGTCCGCTGTTCAACCTCGACGGCAAGGTCGTGGGGATCAACTCGCAGATATTCACCCGCAGCGGTGGCTTCATGGGGCTGTCGTTCGCCATCCCCATCAACGTGGCGATGGACATCGCCGATCAGCTCAAGGCGACCGGGCACGTCAGCCGTGGCTGGCTGGGCGTGGTCATCCAGCCGGTGTCCCGCGACCTGGCCGAGTCCTTCGGCTTGAAGAATCAGCGCGGCGCACTGATCGCCGATGTCGCCGACGATTCCCCGGCGGCCAAGGCGGGGCTCAAGGCGGGTGACGTGATCCTCGCCGTCGACGGCGAGGAGGTCGATCAGTCGAGCAAGCTGCCGCGCCTGATCGGCAAGGTGTCGCCCGGCGAGACCGTCAAGCTGGACGTGCTGCGCAACGGCAAGCAGATGACCCAGAAGGTCACCGTGGGCGACTGGCCAGAAGAGGCGCTGCAGCAGGCGTCCGACGACGGCGCCCAGGACCCGCAGACCCGCCTGGGCGTGGCGGTGCGCGACCTGAGCGACGACGAACTCGGCCGCCTCGGTCTCGATCACGGCGTGCGCATCGTGCAGGTGGACCCCACCGGCGCCGCGGCCGAAGCCGGTATCCAGAGCGGCGACATCATCGTCTCGCTCGATCAGAAGCCGGTCGAGTCGGCGACGCAGCTCGCCAAGGCGATCGAGGGCGTGACACAGGACCGTGCGGTACCGGTACGCCTGTATCGCGATGGCCATTCGCTGTTCGTGGCGCTGCGCCTCGGCAAGGCGGAATGACCCGACACCACGCTCGTGCGTGACCGGAACGGGGCCTGCGGGCCCCGTTCTGCTGTCGTCCCCCGAACGGCGTTCGCTGTCCTTGCCGGAGGCATGTCGGTACAATGCCGCCATCTTCTTCGACACGCCGCCCGGGACAGACGGTCCCGATCCGCACGCGTGCGTGTACACGAACCGGGTTCAATTGCATGTCAGACGCTGAAAACCGCAAGGTCATCAACAATATACGCAACTTTTCGATCATCGCGCACATCGATCACGGCAAGTCGACGCTGGCCGACCGGATCATCCAACTGTGCGGCGGGCTGACCGAACGCGAGCTCAAGGAGCAGGTGCTCGACTCGATGGATCTCGAGCGCGAACGCGGGATCACCATCAAGGCCCAGTCGGTCACGCTGGACTATCAGGCGGAAGACGGCCAGACCTATCAGCTCAACTTCATCGACACGCCGGGGCACGTCGATTTCTCCTACGAGGTCTCGCGCTCGCTCTACGCCTGCGAGGGGGCGTTGCTGGTGGTCGATGCCGCCCAGGGCGTCGAGGCCCAGTCGGTGGCCAACTGCTACACCGCGATCGCCCAGGATCTCGAGGTGCTGCCGGTGCTCAACAAGATCGACCTGCCCCAGGCCGACCCCGATCGCGTGGCTCAGGAGATCGAGGAGATCATCGGCCTGGACGCGGTCGACGCCTGTCAGGTCTCGGCCAAGACCGGGCTGGGCATGGAAGGACTGCTCGAGCGCCTGGTGCGCGACATTCCACCGCCCCGGGGCGACGCCGAGAAACCGCTCCAGGCGCTGATCATCGACTCCTGGTTCGACAATTACCTGGGCGTGGTGTCGCTGATCCGCCTGTTCGACGGCACGCTGCGCAAGGGCGACAAGATTCGCATGAAGTCCACCGGGCGCGACTGGGACGTCACCGAGGTGGGGATCTTCACGCCCAAGCGCAAGCAGACCGGCATCCTGCGCGCCGGCGAGGTAGGCTTCGTCGTCGCCGGGATCAAGGACATCCACGGCGCGCCGGTGGGCGATACCATCACCCATGCCAAGACCGCCGACACGCCACGCCTGCCGGGTTTCCAGAAGGTCAAGCCGCAGGTCTACGCGGGGATGTTCCCGGTCACTTCCGACGACTACGAGGAGTTCCGCGACGCCCTGGAGAAGCTGGCGCTCAACGACGCCTCGCTGGATTACGAGCCGGAGAATTCCGATGCCCTGGGTTTCGGTTTCCGGGTCGGGTTCCTGGGCACGCTGCACATGGAGATCATCCAGGAACGTCTCGAGCGCGAGTACGGCCTGGACCTGATCACCACGGCGCCCACGGTGGTCTACGAGCTGGCGATGGAGAAGGGCGAGACGCGCTACGTCTCCAACCCGTCGAAGCTGCCCGACCTGGCCAGCGTCGAGGAGATGCGCGAGCCGATCGTGCGTGCCAACATCCTGGTCCCGCAGGAGTTCGTCGGCAACGTCATCGCCGAGTGCGAACAGCGCCGCGGCGTGCAGCTCGACATGCAGTTCCTCGGCAACCAGATCCAGCTCGCCTATGAACTGCCGATGAGCGAGGTGGTCATGGACTTCTTCGATCGCCTCAAGTCGATCTCGCGGGGTTATGCGTCGCTGGATTACAGCTTCGAGCGCTTCCAGGCGGCCAAGCTGGTACGCCTCGACGTGCTGATCAACGGCGATCAGGTCGACGCCCTGGCGGCGATCGTCCATCGCGATCACGCCCAGGGGCGCGGCCGGGCGCTGGTCGAGCGGATGAAGGAACTGATTCCACGCCAGATGTTCGACGTGGCGATCCAGGCCGCCATCGGCAGCCAGGTGGTGGCGCGCTCGACGGTCAAGGCGCTGCGCAAGAACGTGACCGCCAAGTGTTATGGCGGCGACGTGACGCGCAAGAAGAAACTGCTCGAGAAGCAGAAGGCCGGCAAGAAGCGCATGAAGCAGGTGGGCCGCGTCGAGATCCCGCAGGATGCCTTCCTCGCCGTACTCAAGGTCAATGACTAGGAATCGAGACAGACATGAACTTTTCGCTACTGCTGGTGGTGGCCGTCGCCGTCACGGGATTGGTCTGGTTGCTGGACCTGGTCTGGTGGCGTCGTCGCCGTCAGGCACGGCTGGCCACCGCCGAAGCGGGCGAGGGGGGCTCGCTGGACGAGTCGCGCCGCAACAAGCTGAGCCGCGAACCCTGGCCGGTGGACTATGCCCGGTCGTTCTTTCCCGTGCTGCTGGTGGTGTTGCTGCTGCGCAGCTTCGTGATCGAGCCCTTTCAGATTCCCTCCGGGTCGATGCGCCCCACCCTCGAGATCGGCGATTTCATCCTGGTCAACAAGTTCACCTACGGCCTGCGTCTGCCGGTGGCGCACACCGAGATCCTCGATCTCGGCGAGCCCCAGCGCGGTGACGTCATGGTGTTCCGCTTCCCGGAGGACCCGTCGGTGGATTTCATCAAGCGCGTGGTGGGCCTGCCGGGTGATCGGATCCGCTACGAGGGCAAGCAGCTCTACGTCAACGGCGAGCCGGTGAAGAAGGAAGTCGTCGATCGCAACCCGGAAAAGGCGCCCGGCGAAGTGCGCTTCAAGGAGTGGCTGGGCGAGCATGAGCACGCCATCTACAACAACCCTCGCGATCCCGGCCCGCAGATGCGCGAGGTGGTGGTGCCGCCCGGGCATTACTTCATGATGGGCGACAACCGCGACCATTCCAACGACAGCCGCTACTGGGGCTTCGTGCCCGAAGCCAACATCGTCGGCAAGGCCTTCGCCGTGTGGATGCACTGGGACGGCGGTCTGCCCAGCTTCAGTTCGGTGCGGTTGATTCCTTGAACCGCGCAGTCGACCATTCACGCCATCTCGAGAGCGGACGTTTCGTGAGTACCTCGCAACACGCCTTCAGTCGCCGCATCGGTCACGACTTTCGTGACCCGGCGCTACTGGAACTGGCCCTGACCCACCGCAGCTTCGGTGGCGACAACAACGAGCGGCTGGAATTCCTGGGGGATTCCATCGTCAATTTCGTGATCGGCGAAGCCCTCTTCCAGCGGTTCCCCCAGGCGCGCGAAGGGCAGCTCTCGCGCCTGCGGGCACGGCTGGTCAAGGGCCAGACCCTGGCGGAAGTGGCCCGTGAGTTCGATCTCGGCGATCAGCTTCGCCTGGGCTCCGGCGAGATGAAGAGCGGCGGGTATCGTCGCGACTCGATTCTCGCCGATGCCATGGAAGCGGTGATCGGCGCCATCTACCTGGACGCCGGCATGGACGCCGTCAAGGCGCGGATCCTGGCCTGGTACGGCACGCGTCTGGAGTCGATCGATCTGCACGACACCCAGAAGGACCCCAAGACACGCCTCCAGGAATTCCTGCAGTCGCGCCAGTCGCCGCTGCCGCGCTACGAGGTGATCTCGGTGGAGGGCGAGGCCCATGCCCAGACGTTCACCGTCGAGTGCCACGTCGACCGGCTGGCCGATCATACACTGGGCGTCGGTTCCAGCCGGCGTCACGCCGAGCAGGAGGCCGCCGAAAAGGCCCTGAGCCTGCTCGAGCCGCGAGGAGGTCGTTCATGACACAGCGCTGTGGTTTCGTCGCCATCGTCGGCCGGCCCAACGTCGGCAAGTCGACGCTGATGAACCGGATTCTCGGCCAGAAGATCTCGATCACCTCGCGGCGTCCGCAGACCACGCGCCACCAGGTGATGGGCATCAAGACCGAGGGCGACGATCAGTTCATCTATGTCGACACCCCGGGCATGCACATCCAGAGCAAGGATCGCAACAAGGCCATCAACCGCTTCATGAATCAGGCGGCGACCCAGGCCCTGCGCGACATCGACTGCGTGGTGTTTCTGGTCGATCGCACGCGCTGGACCGAGGAGGACGACGTGGTGCTCGACAAGCTCACGCATGTCCGTGCCCCGGTGATCCTGGCGGTCAACAAGGTCGACTGGCTCAAGGACAAGAGTGAGCTTTTGCCGTGGCTCGAGCGCTTGCAGGCCAAGCGTGAGTTCGCGGCGATCCTGCCGATCTCGGCCAAGCACGGTACCAACGTGCCCGAGCTTGAGGGCGAGCTGGCCCAGTACCTGCCCGAGAGTACGCATCATTTCCCCGACGACCAGGTCACCGACCGCAGCCAGCGCTTCCTGGCCGCCGAACTGGTGCGCGAGAAGGTCATGCGCCAGCTCGGCGACGAGCTGCCCTACCAGATGACCGTGGAGATCGAGGAGTTCCGCGACGAGGGACGGGTGGTGCACGTCAGCGCACTGATGCTGGTCGAGCGCCAGGGGCAGAAGAAGATCCTGATCGGCGAGAACGGCGAGCGGATCAAGAAGATCGGCCGCGAGGCGCGCCTCGAGATGGAGCGGGCCTTCGATGCCAAGGTGATGCTCAACCTGTGGGTCAAGGTCAAGCGCGGCTGGTCCGACGACGATCGGGCGCTGAAGAGCCTGGGCTACGATCTGGACTGACGGCTTCGGGCTTCGGCTGAGAGCGCACTGGATCCGTGATGACACCGCAACCGGCCTATCTGCTGCATCGGCGCCCCTACCGCGAGACCAGCGCCCTGGTCGAGCTGATCACGCTCGATCACGGCCGCGTGCGGGCCGTCGCCCAGGGCGTGCAGCGTGCCGGCAGCAAGTCGCGTTCGCGGTTGCAGCCCTTCGCGCCGCTGCACGTCACCTGGAGTGGCGACAACGAACTCAAGCGGTTGCGTCTGATCGAGACCCACGGCGCGGCGCTGCTGCTGGCCGGTGAGGGCCTGCTGTGCGGGCTCTACGCCAACGAGCTGCTGACCCGCCTGTTGCCACCGATGCTGCCCACCGCCGAGGTGTTCGCCTTCTATACCGCCGCCCTCGGGGCGCTGCCCAACCCGGCCGGGCGGGCGCCGGCGCTGCGCCGCCTGGAGGCGAGCCTGCTCGAGACCCTCGACGCCGAACCGGTCTTCCTCGACCTCGACGACCGTGAGCTGGATCCGCAGGCGCGTTACGTCTATCAGGCGGGTCCCCGGCGCTTTGCGCGGGCCCCGGCGGGGCAGGGCCTCGACGGGCGCACCCTGCGCCTGCTCGCCCAGGGCGACTGGGCCAGCCCGGGACTCGCCGGGGCCGCCAAGTCGCTGATGCGCGCCGCGCTGGCGCCGCTGCTGGGCGCGAAGCCGCTGCGTTCGCGGGAACTGATGCACCAGCTGGCGATGCGTCGCCGCCGGGGGTCGGGACACTGATTGGAAAGTTTCGGGACGCGCGGCCTCTGCACCCGGGCGGTCATCCTGTCCTTCCGTCTTCCGTCTTCCGTCTTCCGTCTTCCGTCTTCCGTCTTCCGTCATTACTCTTGTCTCCTGATTACCCGCTTTCCCAGGAGACCCCCATGCATCCTCCCCGCATTCTGCTCGGCGTCAACATCGACCATGTGGCGACCCTGCGTCAGGCGCGCGGCACGCGTTACCCCGATCCCGTCCAGGCGGCGCTGCTCGCCGAGGAGGCCGGCGCCGACGGCATCACGCTGCACCTGCGCGAGGACCGGCGGCACATCCAGGACCGCGACGTGCTGCGCCTCGCCGAGGTGCTCAATACCCGAATCAATCTGGAGATGGCGGTCACCGCGGAGATGCTCGCCTTCGCCGAACGCCTGCGCCCGGACAACGTCTGCCTGGTCCCGGAAAAGCGCGAGGAGCTGACCACCGAGGGCGGTCTGGACGTGGTCGGCGCGCGGGAGTCGATCGCCGCGGCCTGCGAACGTCTGGCCGCGGCCGGCTGCGAAGTCTCGCTGTTCATCGACCCCGAGCCCGATCAGATCCGCGCCGCCTACGAGGTGGGGGCGCCGGTGATCGAGCTGCACACCGGCGCCTACGCCGAGGCCCGTGGCGAGAGTGCGCGCGTCGAGCACGCGCGGGTCGCGGCGGCCGCCGAACTGGCGCTGGAGCTTGGGCTGACGGTGAATGCCGGTCACGGCCTGCACTACCATAACGTCGAGCCGATCGCGGCGATTCCGGGCATCACCGAACTCAACATCGGTCACGCGATCATCGCCCGCGCGCTGTTCGTGGGGCTCAAGGAGGCGGTCGCCGAGATGAAGCGGCGGGTCGTCGCCGGCTACGAGGCGGGCTTCGTGGCCGCCCTCGACGATCACGAGCACGCCCACGAGCACTGAGTCAGTGGGCCGCCGGCGAGGTGGTTTCGGACCGCCAGTCGCGCAGCCGCTGCAGGGCATCGAGCAACGCCTCGTGGATATCCGCCACGGCATCGATGCCCTGCGCCCGTAACCGGGATTCGAGCGTCTCGGCGACCAGTGCCAACTGCGGTACCCCGCAGTAGCGACAGGCGCCGTTGAGGTGGTGAACGGCGTCGAGAAACCCTTCCTCGTCCCCGGCCTGGTAGGTCTGCCGCAGGCGCGCCTCGCTCTCGTCGAGGCTCTCGAGCAGATCGTCGAGCATGCGCTGGGCAAGGTCCGGGCGGCCGCCGGCCAGGGTGGTGCCGAGGTCGGTATCGACCACCGGCAGTTCCTCGTCGTCGGTGCCTGCCGGGGCGACCTGCCGCGTGGCGGGCGCCGGAGCGTCGTCGCGGGGCGCGTCGGGCAGGTCCAGGTAGGTCGCGAGCAGGCGATCCAGCGCCGTCACGTCGAGCGGCTTGGTGAGTACCGCCTGCATGCCGGTATCCACCAGCGCGCGCGTGTCCTCGGGCAGGGCATGGGCGGTCAGGGCGACGACCGGGCAGTTGGCCCAGTGTTCGTCCAGGCGCCGCAGGGCGGTCGTGGTCTCGATGCCATCCATGCCCGGCAGACGAATGTCCATCAGCACCAGGTCGAAATGCTGCGCCCGGGCCAGGGCGAGGGCTTCCTCGCCGTTCCGGGCGGTCACGCACTCCACCCCGCGATGCTTGAGCCACTCCTCGACCAGCAGACGGTTGGAGGCGATGTCGTCGACGGTCAGCACGCGATGGCGCGCGGTGGTTCGGCGCGGCTCCGGCGCGGCCGTCGGCAGTGGGGCGGGGGGCGACGTCAGGCCGGTCGCCTCGTCGACCAGCAACTGGTGTAGTGCCGTGGCCAGGCGCTGGCGGGTCAAGGGCTTGAGGAAGGTTCGGCAGCGCGGCGGCAACCGGTCGGGGTCGTCGTCGGGCTCGCCATGACGCAGCAGCAGGATGGCGCAGTCCAGCGTTGCCAGGCGCTCGCGCGCCGGCAGTGTCGCGTGGGGCAGCGCCTCGATCAGCAGGTCGGTGCCGTCGGGCAGGGTCTCGCGGGTCGCCGGCGTATCCAGGATCGTCACCACCGCCGCGGCGCTGCGCAGCCAGTGGCGCAGCGCCAGGCGGCTCGGCCCGTGCGGCTCGAACAGGGCGATATGCCGCCCGCCGAGGTCCTGCAGCGCGGCGCGGGAGGCGCCGGACTGGCCGAGTCGCAGTGGCAGCGTGACATGAAAGGTGGTGCCCGTGCCGGCCTCGCTGGTCACGTCGATGGCGCCGCCCATCTGGTCCAGCAGCTGCTTGCAGATCTTCAGACCCAGCCCCGTGCCCCCCGGATGGGTGCTGCGCGAGACGCTGCCCTGGACGAAGGGCTGGAAGAGTTGCTGACGGACCTCGGGGGGCAGGCCCATGCCGGTGTCGCTGACGCGTACGCCGATCACCGCTTCGCTGCCATGGTCCGCCTCGACCTGGACGCGCACCAGGATTTCTCCCCGGTCGGTGAACTTGACCGCGTTGTGGGTCAGATTGGTCAGCACCTGCTTGATGCGCAGCGGATCGCCGAGCAGCGACGACGGTACGTCGTCGTAGACCAGGCCGAGCATCTCCAGGCCCTTGTTCTGGATACCGGGGGCCTCGAGCAGCAGTACCTCGTCGACCAGCTCGGCGATATCGAGTTCCACCGTGTCCAGCGGCAGTTTGCCGGCCTCCAGCTTGGAGAAGTCGAGAATGTCGTTGACCAGCGAGAGCAGATTGTCGGCGGCCTGCTCGACATGCCCGAGCCACTCGCGCTGGTGCTCGTCGAGGGGGCTGCGATGCAGCAACCGGCAGAAGCCGACGATGCCGTTGAGCGGGGTGCGGATCTCGTGACTCACGTTGGCGAGGAACTCTGACTTGACGCGGCTGGCCTCGAGCGCCTGGCGGCGGGCGCCATCCAGTTCCTGATTCTGTCGCTCGATGGTCTCCATCGACTCGCGCAGGTCGGCGGTGGTGCGTTCGATGCGGGTGTGCGTCGCCTCGTGCTCCTGACGCAGATGGTCGGCGAGGGCGTTGATGGCACGCGAGGTATCGTCCAGCTCGCGGAAGGGCGACGCCGGCAGGCGCGCGTCGTGATCGCCGGACGCGACGCGTTGCAGCACGTCCCGCTGGGCCTGCAGCGTGGCAAAGAGTCGTCGTGGCAGAAGCAGCGCCGCGCTGCCGAGGATCAGGGCAGCGCCAAGCAGGGTCAGGGCGAGCTCCGACAGTTGCCGGTAGAACGGCAGGGCCAGCACCCCCTGGCGCAGGGTGACGTCCAGCCAGAGGGGAGCCGAGGACGCCGGTGGGCTGCCGGGCAGGGCGAGGCGCACGTGCCAGCGCCCCGCATCGCGGTGCAGGCCGGCGGCCGCCGACGCGGGGGGCGCCGGATCGAGGGCCACCGCAGCGACGCCGTCGAGGGCTTCCAGGCGCCCGAGCAGCGAGTCGAGCCGCTCGTCCCGCGACGCCGCGACGAGTTCCGGTCTCACCAGCTCCACCGCTTGCGTGACGCGGGTGACCAGGGCATCGCGCCGCCAGGTATCGGTCGCATAGAGCTGCCAGCCTCCCAGGAGGGCCAGGGCCAGCAGCGGCATCGCCAGCGAGGCGACGATCAGTCGGAACCACAAGGACATGACGTGCATCCGTGACGGTGACGATGCCGCGAGTATGCCACAGGCGGGGGGGTTGCCTGTCCACTGCCGCACGGCGGGGATATAATGCGGGGAGTTTTTATCACCGCCCGGGTGCGTCCGTGGCGGCGGAGTTCCGCCACGCCACGGGTGGCTCATACGGGGCCAAAAGGAAGAGTCCATGCAATTTCCCACACTCGAGGACAGCGTCGGCAATACACCGCTGGTGCGCCTGCAGCGCATCGGCGCGGGCCGCAACAACACCCTGCTGGCCAAGCTCGAAGGCAACAATCCGGCCGGTTCGGTCAAGGATCGCCCGGCCCTGTCGATGATCCGCGAGGCCGAGGCCCGCGGCGAGATCGCCCCGGGCGATACACTGATCGAGGCCACCTCGGGCAATACCGGGATCGCGCTGGCCATGGCCGCCGCCATCAAGGGCTATCGGATGGTGCTGATCATGCCCGATAGCGCGTCCAGCGAGCGCAAGCAGGCGATGGCGGCCTACGGCGCCAGGCTGATCACGGTGACCCGGGAGCAGGGCATGGAAGGCGCCCGCGACCTGGCTGACGCAATGATCGAACGTGGTGAGGGCAAGCCGCTCAACCAGTTCGCCAATCCCGACAACCCCTTGTCCCATTACCGCACCACCGGCCCCGAACTCTGGCAGCAGACCGCGGGCACGATCACCCATTTCATCAGTTCGATGGGGACCACGGGCACCATCATGGGGGTCTCGCGCTATCTCAAGGAGCGCAATCCGGCGATCCAGATCGTCGGCCTGCAGCCCGAGGACGGCGCGAGCATCGCCGGTATCCGCCGCTGGCCGGCGGCCTACCTGCCCAGCATCTTCGACGCCTCGCGGGTCGACAGCGTGCTGGACATCGGCCAGCACGAGGCCGAGGCGCACATGCGGCGCCTGGCGCGCGAGGAAGGCATCCTCGCCGGGGTCTCCTCCGGCGGGGCGCTGGCCGGCGCCCTGCGCATCGCCGAGCAGGTGGAGAATGCCGTGATCGCGTTCATCGTCTGCGATCGGGGCGACCGCTACCTGTCGACGGGGCTCTTCGCCCCCGAGGTTTGACATGGCGATGCTCGGCAAGCGACGTCCCGCGCGGACGTCTTCGAAACCGACGACCCGGACGGCTCCCCGGCGTCAAGAAGCCGGGAGCGACGGCGCGGCGCTGACGATTCAGCGGCTCTCCCACGACGGGCGCGGGGTGTCCCGTGATGGTGACGGCAAGACCGTCTTCGTCGACGACGCGTTGCCCGGTGAAGTCGTCGAGATCGCCGTCCACCGCCGCCGCCAGCGCTTCGACGAGGCGCACGTGCGTCACCGTCGGCACTCGTCGGCGGAGCGGGCGGTACCGGCGTGCCCGCACTACGGTCGGTGCGGGGGCTGTGACCTGCAGCATCTCGCCGTCGATGCCCAGCGCGCCCACAAGCGCTCGGTGCTCGTCGACCAGCTCGAACGCCACGGCATCGAACTCGGCGTCGCGGTGGACGTGCTGGCCGGCGCGCCGCTCGGCTATCGTCGCCGGGCGCGGCTCGGGGTCAGGCTCGACAGTCGCGGCCACTGCCATCTGGGGTTTCGTGCCCGGGGCAGTCACCACCTGGTCGACATCGATCAATGCCCCATTCTGGTGCCCGAACTGGGGGAACTGCTCACGCCGTTGCGCGACCTGCTGGCATCGCTCGAGGCGGTGCGCCGTGTCGGTCATATCGAGCTCCTCGCCGGCGACGACTCGCGCGTGGTGGTGGTCCGCCAGTTGCGCGACAACCCGGCGGACGCCCGGCGCTGGCGCGAATGGGGCGAGGCGCACGGCGTGCATGTCGTCTGGCAGGTGGGACGCGACCAGCCGCAATGGCGTTGGCTCGGCAAGCCCGGGACATTGCGCTATACCCTGAAGGGCGGGGCGCGCGATGTCGTGGTGGGCTTCGAGCCCGGCGATTTCCTGCAGGTCAACGCCGAGGTCAACCGACAGCTGGTGAGTACCGCGCGCGACTGGCTGGCGCTGCGGGGCGAGGAGCGCATCGTCGACCTGTTCGCCGGGGTCGGCAATTTCACCCTGGCCCTGGCAGGCGAGGCCGGCGCGGTGCTCGCGCTGGAAGGCAGCCCGGCGATGGTCTCGCGACTGCGCGACAATGCGGCGGCCAATGGCCTGCACCATGTCGAGGCACGTCAGGTCGACCTGACCCGTTCGCCGGGCTTCGGCGGCGAGATCGACGTGGTGGTGCTCGACCCGCCCCGGGAGGGCGCCGAGGCGGCGTGTCTCGACCTGGCCGCCTCCCGCGTGCCGCGCATTCTCTACGTCGCCTGTGATCCGGCCACGCTGGCCCGCGATGCGGCACGCCTCGTGCATGCCGGCTATCGCATCCGCCGGGCCGCCGTGGCCGACATGTTCGTCCAGACCGCGCATCTCGAGTCGATGCTGCTGTTCGAGCGCGAGCGCTGACGAACCCGATCCGCCGGTTCAGCGCTCGGCGGGTCACCGAACAACCGGGGAGAGGTACCCAAGGACACATGGTCAAGGTTCGCGAAGATCAACCACTGACCGCCGACGGTCAGGTCGACATCGATCGCTGGCTGGCGCGCCTGCAGGACGATGTCAGCCTGCGCGACGTCGGCGAAATGAAAGCCGCCTGCGAACTCGCCGACCGCCTGGCGCGCGAGACCGAGAAACCCCACAAGGCCTGGATGGCCGACGGTTCCAGTTTTCGTACCGGCCTGGAGATGGCCGACATCCTCGGCGAACTGAAGCTCGATCAGGAAGCCCTCGAAGCGGCGGTCCTGTATCGCGCGGTGCGCGAGGGTCAGATCAGTCTCGAACAGGTCGGCAAGCGTTTCGGTGCCGTGGTGACGCGCCTGATCGACGGCGTGCTCAACATGGCGGCGATCAGCCAGCAGCAGACCCCCTGTCAGGGGCTGTCCCAGCACAATCAGCAGGAAAACCTGCGCAAAATGCTGGTGACGATGATCGATGACGTGCGCGTGGCACTGATCAAGATCGCCGAGCGGACCTGCGCGTTGCGTCAGGTTCGCGATGCCCCGCGCGAGAAGCGCCTGAGCGTGGCGCGCGAGGTGTTCGACATCTATGCGCCGCTGGCCCACCGGCTGGGGATCGGGCATCTCAAGTGGGAGCTCGAGGATCTCTCGTTCCGCTATCTTCACGAGGACGAGTACAAGAAGATCGCCCGGCTGCTCGCCGAGAAGCGTGTCGACCGCGATCACTACATCCAGGATGTGGTCACGACGCTCGAATCGTTGCTCGAGCAGAACGGCATCTCGCGCTATGAGGTCGACGGGCGCGCCAAGCACATCTATTCGATCTGGCGCAAGATGAAGCGCAAGCACATCGACTTCTCGCAGGTCTACGACGTGCGCGCGGTGCGCATCCTGGTGCCCGAGGTCGCCGACTGCTATACCGCGCTGGGCATCGTCCATTCGCGCTGGCATCACGTGCCCAACGAGTTCGACGACTACATCGCCAACCCCAAGAAGAATGGCTATCAGTCGCTGCACACGGCGTTGATCGGCCCCGAGAACAAGGTGCTGGAGATTCAGATCCGCACCTTCGCCATGCACGAGGAGGCCGAGCTCGGCGTCTGCGCCCATTGGCGCTACAAGGGCCACGACGTGGGCAGCAAGAGCCGCAGCTACGAGGAGAAGATCGCCTGGCTGCGCCAGGTGCTGGAATGGCAGGACGAGGTGGGCGAACTCGGCGACCTGCGCGAAGGGCTGTCCAGCGACGTGGCGCCGGACCGCATCTACGTGTTCACCCCCGACGGCCACATCATCGACCTGCCACGGGTCGCCACGCCGATCGACTTCGCCTATCGGGTGCACACCGAGGTCGGCCACCGCTGCCGGGGGGCCAAGGTCGACGGCCGCATCGTGCCGCTGACCTTCAAGCTCAAGACCGGCCAGCAGGTGGAGATCCTCACCGCCTCCAAGGGCGGGCCCAGCCGCGACTGGCTCAACCCCAATCTCGGCTTCGTGCGCACGTCGCGGGCGCGCGCCAAGATCCAGTCGTGGTTCAAGCACCAGGCGCGCGACCAGAACCTCGAGGAGGGCCGCGCGCTGTTCGAGAAGGAATTCCGCCGGCTCGACATCGAGGGCCTCGACCTGGCGACCCTGGCCAGCGCGGTCAACTACCCGACCCCCGACGACATGTACGCGGCGATCGGTGCCGGCGACCTGCGCATCGGTCAGGTGCTTCACCAGGCCCAGCAGCTGTTCGGCGATACCGACGACGAGGAACAGCTCGATCGCCTGCTGACCAAGCCCCGGCGGACGGCGAAGAGCCCCGACGACGGCATCACCGTGCTGGGCGTGGGCAATCTCAAGACCACCATGGCCAACTGCTGTCATCCGGTCCCCGGCGAGCAGATCATCGGCTACATCACCCAGGGGCGCGGCGTGACCATCCACCGTCAGGATTGCCCCAACATCCTGCAGTTGCGCAGCGAGGAGCCGGGGCGCATCGTCGACGTGGAGTGGGGCGATCAGTCGCGTACCCAGTATCCCGTCGACATGGAGATCGAGGCCTGGGATCGTTCCGGGCTGCTGCGCGACGTCACCCACGTGTTGAGCCACGACCGGGTCAACGTGCTCAGCGTCAACACGCGGACCGACAAGGACGACAACGTGGCGCGCATGAAGATCACCCTCGAGGTCGACGGCCTCGAAGCGCTGGGGCGAATCTTCTCGCGCATCCAGCAACTGCCCAACGTGATCGACGTCAAGCGCCTGCGCAGCGGGGCCAACCAGCCGGGAGCGCCATCATGAACGCACGCCGACACGGCCTCGACGACCTGCTGAGCCTGATGGCGGTGCTTCGCGATCCCCGCGAGGGCTGCCCCTGGGACGTCAGGCAGGACTGGGATTCGATCGTCCCCCACACCCTGGAGGAAGCCTACGAGGTCGCCGACGCCATCGAGCGTCGGGCCTTCGATGAGCTGCCCGGCGAGCTGGGCGACCTGCTCTTCCAGGTGGTCTACTACAGCCGTTTCGCCGAGGAGGAGGGGCGCTTCGACTTTCACGACGTCGTCGATACCCTGACCGCCAAGATGCTCGCCCGGCACCCGCACGTCTTTCCCGACGGCACCCTGGCCTCGCGGCGCGAGGGGGTGAGCGCCGCCGAGGTCGAGACCCGCCAGGTCAAGTCGAACTGGGAGGCGCTCAAGGCCGACGAGCGTCACGCGCGGGCCGCCATCTCGGTGCTCGACGACGTGCCGCGCAATCTGCCGGCGCTGTCGCGGGCCGCCAAGCTGACCAAGCGGGCCGCCCGGGTCGGCTTCGACTGGCCCGACGAGCGCGGCGTGATCGCCAAGATCCGCGAGGAGCTCGACGAGGTCGAGCAGGCGCTGGCCGAGGGCGACGTCGATCACGCCGGCGAGGAGGTCGGCGACCTGCTGTTCGCGGTGGTCAATCTGGCGCGACGGCTGGGCAGCGATCCCGAACGCGCGCTGCGCGGGACCAATGCCAAGTTCGAGCGGCGCTTTCAGTACGTCGAGCGGGCGCTGGCCGACCAGCAACGGCGCCCCGAGGATGTGTCGCTGGCGGAGATGGACCGCCACTGGGACGCCGCCAAGCGCCATGAAAGGAACCCTTCCAAGGAGAGCCTCAATGAGTGACGACCTGCACGAATCGCTACGCGACAATGTCCGGATTCTGGGCGACAGTCTGGGGCACACCATCGCCGACGACCTGGGCCCCGGCTTCGTCGACAAGATCGAGGCGATCCGCGCGCTGGCCAAGGGCGGGCGTCAGGGCGAGGGCGGCTCGCAGCGCGAGCTGATCGAGTATCTGCGCGCCTTGCCCGACCAGGATCTGCTGCCGGTGACCCGCGCCTTCAACCAGTTTCTCAACCTGGCCAACATCGCCGAGCAGCATTACCGGGCGCGATTCCGCCGGGTCGAGGACTACAAGCCCGGGTCGCAGCCGGTGCTCGGCGAACTGCTCGGACGCATCACCCGCTCCGGCCACAGCCCGCGCCAGGTGATCGAGACGCTCGCCGGGATGCGTGTCGAACTGGTGCTGACCGCCCATCCCACCGAGGTCATCCGGCGCACGCTGATCCAGAAGTACGATGCCATCGACGAGTGCCTGACGGCGATGGAGGGCTCGCTCGACTATCCGGAGAAGGCGGCGCGCGTCCACGGCCGTCTGCAGGAACTGATCAGTCAGGCCTGGCACACCGACGAGATCCGCCACGAACGCCCCACGCCGGTCGACGAGGCCAAGTGGGGGTTCGCGGTGATCGAGAACTCGCTGTGGCAGGCGGTGCCCGATTTCCACCGCGATCTCGACAACCTGCTGCTGGACACCGCCGGCGAGCGTCTGCCGCTGGACGCCTCGCCGTTGCGTTTCGCCTCCTGGATGGGCGGCGACCGCGACGGCAACCCCAATGTCACCGCCCGGGTCACCCGCGAGGTGCTGCTGCTGGGGCGCTGGATGGCCGCCGATCTCTACCTGCGCGATCTCGAGCAGCTCAAGGCCGAACTGTCGATGTGGAAGGCCAACAGCGCGCTCAAGGCCGAGGTGGGCGACGAGCCCGAACCCTACCGGGCGCTGCTCAAACGGCTCATCGTCCGGGTCGAGGCGACCCGCGACTGGGCCAAGGCGTGTCTCGACGGCAAGCCCTTCGAGGGTGGGCCGATCATCGAGACCCGCGACCAGCTCTATGCGCCGCTGCTCACCTGCTACCGGTCGCTGTGCGACGTGGGGCTGGACACCATCGCCAACGGCGCCTTGCTGGACACCCTGCGTCGCGTGGCGGTGTTCGGCGTGTCGTTGACCAAGCTCGACATCCGTCAGGAATCGAGCCGTCATACCCAGATGCTCGACGAATTGACCAGCTATCTGGGCCTGGGCCGCTACCAGGATTGGGACGAGGAGCAGCGCCAGTCCTTCCTGCTCGGCGAACTGGTCTCGCCACGGCCGTTGATCCCGCGGCGCTGGGATTGCTCCACCGAGGCGCGGGAGGTGATCGACACCTTCCGGGTGATCGCCCAGGAACATCGCGAGGCGCTGGGCACCTACATCATCTCGATGGCGGGGCATCCGTCCGATGTGCTGGCGGTGGCGCTGTTGATGAAGGAGGTGGGCGGCGACGTGCGCCTGCCCATCGCGCCGCTGTTCGAGACCCTCGACGATCTGGACCGGGCCGGCGCGGTGATCGACCGACTGCTGGCACTGCCCGGCTACCGCGAGATGGCCGGCGACGCCCAGGAGGTGATGATCGGCTACTCAGACTCGGCCAAGGACGCCGGCCAGCTGGCCGCCGCCTGGGCCCAGTATCGGGCCCAGGAGACCCTGGTCGAGGTCTGCCGGCGTCACGGCGTCAACCTGACGCTGTTCCACGGCCGGGGCGGCACCGTGGGCCGCGGCGGCGGCCCGGCGCATGCGGCCATCCTCTCCCAGCCGCCCGGCTCGGTGAACGGCAGTCTGCGCGTCACCGAGCAGGGCGAGATGATCCGCTTCAAGTTCGGCCAACCCGACATCGCCCTGCGCTCGATGGAGATCTACGCCTGCGCGGTGCTCGAGGCGACGCTGCTGCCGCCGCCGTCGCCCGAGCCCGAGTGGCGCGAGGAGATGGACCGGCTGGCCGAGATCGCCCATGGCGCCTATGTCGGCGTGGTCCGCGAGGATCCCGACTTCGTGCCGTACTTCCGTGCCGTGACGCCGGAAGGCGCGCTGGGGCGCCTGCCGCTGGGCTCGCGTCCGGCCAAGCGCCGTCAGGAGGGCGGGGTCGAGTCGCTGCGCGCGATCCCCTGGATCTTCGCCTGGACCCAGACCCGGCTGATGCTTCCCGCCTGGCTGGGCAGCGGTGAGGCCTTCGCCACCCGCATCGAGGAGTCCGACGGCCTCGAGCGCCTGCGCGAGATGCGCCGCCACTGGCCGTTCTTCGGCACCTACCTCGACATGCTCGAGATGCTGCTCGCCAAGGCCGACCGGGGCATTGCCGCCTACTACGAGCAGCGTCTCGTCGACGAGCCGGCCCTGCAGTCGCTGGGGGCCTCGTTGCGCGATCGCCTGGACCGGCTGCACGGCGCCTTGCTGCGAATCCTCGATCAGGACGAACTGCTCGAGGGCACGCCGTTGATCCGTCAGGCGATCGACGTGCGCAATCCCTACATCGATCCGCTGCACGGCCTGCAGGCCGAATTGCTGCAGCGTAACCGCGATGCCGACGGGGCGATCAGCCCGGCGCTGTCGCGGGCGCTGATGGTGACCATGGCGGGGATCGCCGCGGGGCTGCGCAACACCGGCTAGGCCGGTCGTGCGTTGGCCGGTTGGAGAAGCCCGGTGCGTGAAGGCGCGCCGGGCTTCTGCTCGAAGGGCGGCGTTCGCTGGTCGTGACCGGGTAGCCGCCGCACTGCAGGGTTATACCGCTACCATTCTATTTATACCGTTATCTCCGTTTGGCTTTACAGGCGAATTTCCTTCCCGCTTTTCTTTACCAGCATCAGCTAGGGGTATCGCGCCACAACGTCTCCAAGACAGGCGTCTCCAAGCCATGACGGGCCGCCGCCTCGCGCAGCGGGCCGAGAATCGCCTCCCGCTCGGTGGGCCGTCCGGCGAGCACGTCCTGCAGCATCGAGGCGCGATTGCCGGCGGTGGCCTCGATCACCCCCCAGACATGCGCCGACCAGCCGGCTTGCGGCGGTTCGATCCGCTCCGCGGCCATGACGGTCGCGACCTCGGCGATGATCGCCGCGACGCGCGGCCGATGCGCAGGGTCGCGCAGTCCGCCATTGCGGATGCGATGGATCGCCACCATGGGGTTGATCGCCGCATTCACGGCGAGCTTGTGCCACAGGCGGCGGCGAATGTCGTCACAGGCCCGGCCGGGCAGGCCGGCGGCGCTCAGGGTTCGTGCCACGCTGGTGGCGAGGGCGGCATGCTCGCCGTCGAGATTGCCCAGATGGGTCGTGCCGTGACCGGCGTGCACGATGCCATCCTCGCCGTCGACGTAGGCGCCCTCGCTGGTCACCGCGCAGAGCACCGGGCCGAGCCAGTCGCGCGTCACCCGGGGCTGGACCTGAAAGCCGTTCTGCCAGAGTACCAGCGGTGTATCGGCGGCGATGTGCCCGGCCAGCTCTTCGAGCGCCGTCTCGACCGCGTGGCTCTTGGTCGTCACGTGGACCAGGCCGGGCCGGTATAGGGCGTCGGCCATGACGATGCGGGGCACCGCGTGATCCGTCGTGCGGCCCTCGGGCGTGGTCAGATTCAGCGCCCGGACGCTGGCGCGGCGGCCGATCAGGGCCAGCGCCTGCCGACCGCTCAGCCGGGCGGCGAGTAGACGACCCAGCGAGCCCGCGCCTAGGATCAGCCAGGGCGCGGCCATCAGGAGGTCTCCTTGCGAGTGCGCGAGGTACGCCGCCCCGTGGTGGTTCTCTTGCCTCGGCCGGTCTTGCCGCGACGGTTCGTGGTGCGCTTCGCTCCGCGCGTCGGCTTGCCGGCCGTGAACCCCTCGGCGCCGCTCAGCGCCTGACGCATGCGTTCGCTGTCGGCGGCGGCGAGCAGTGTGCGCAGGTCGCCGATCAGGGCGTCGAGAAACGGCGCCGGCTGGTCCTGGCTCTCGGCGATCGCCCGCAGGCGCTGCTCCCAGAGGGCGGTGCGCTCGGGGCGGGTGGCGGCATCGGGCAGGGCGGCGATCAGCGCCTGGCCGGTCCGGGTCGCGCGCAGGGCGCCGCCCTGGCGCACCAGATAGCCGCGGTCGAGCAGGGTCTCGACGATGCCGGCGCGGGTCGCTTCGGTGCCCAGGCCGTCGGTGTCGCGCAGGGTGCGCTTGACCGCGGGGTCGTCGACATAGCGGGCGATGTTCATCATCGCCTTGATCAGACTGGCGTCGGTGAACGGCTCCGGTGGCCGGGTTTCCTTGTCGTCGATCCCTGCTTCGACGACCGTGGCCGATTCGCCCTCGGTCAGCGGCGGCAGTGGCGGTGCCTCGTCGCGGGTGGTGAACAGCGGCTTCCAGCCGGGCACGAGAATCTCGCGGCCCTGGGCGCGGAAACGCTCGTCGAGAATCGTGAACTCGGCCTTGATCTCCCGGGTCTCCAGGGCCGGATAGAACTGTGCCAGCACGTTGCGGGCGATCAGCCGGAAGATGTCGGCCTCCTCGCGCGACAGTCGTGCGGCATCGAAGGGCTTGCCGGTGGGGGCGAGGGCATGGTGCGCGCCCACCTTGGCGTCGTCGTAGGCCCGCGAGCGGCGAGCGAAGTCGGCGCCGTTCAGCCACCCGGCGAGCATCTCGTCGCCCTGGCAGGCGCGGGTCAGGGTGGCCCGCGCCTCGTCCCGATGGGCACGGGGCAGGTGACGGCAGTCGGAGCGTGGGTAGGTGATCAACTGGTGGCGTTCGTAGAGCGACTGACAGAGGTCGAGCACGCGCTTGGCGGAGAGCCGGTAGCGACGGGCGGCATCGACCTGCAGCGCCGACAGCGAGTAGGGCAGCGGCGCGCTCTGGCGCTTGTGCTGGGCCTCCAGACCGGTGAGCCGGCCCTCGGCGCCGGGCAGTCGGGCACCCAGGGCCTCGGCGGGGCCGCGCTGGAGCAGCCGCCCCTGATCGTCGAGCGGGTGCGACTCGCCGGGCTGCCACCAGGCGCGTAGGGTGCCGGCGGCGACGCGCAGGTCCGCCCACAGCACGTGAAAGGGCCGCGGCACGAAGCGCGCGATCTCGTTGTCGCGGCGTACCACCAGGCCCAGCACCGGCGTCTGCACCCGGCCCACCGAGAGCACGCCGTCGTGACCCGCCTGACGCCCGGTCAGCGTCCAGGCGCGCGAAAGGTTGATGCCGTACAGCCAGTCGGCCCGCGAGCGCGCCTGGGCGGCCCGGTAGAGCGGCTGGTAGTCGCGATTGTCGGCCATGGTATCCAGCGCGCGGACCACCGCCGGGCGGTTGAGGTCGCTGATCAGCAAACGCTCGACGGGCCCCCGCCAGCCGAGATGTTCGATCACCTCCTGAACCAGCAATTGCCCCTCGCGGTCCGGGTCGCCGGCATGCACCACGCGGTCGGCGCGCTTGAGCCACTCGCGCAGCACCTTGAGCTGGCCCCGCGCCTTGGGGCGTGGCGTGAGCCGCCAGGTGTCGGGGATGATCGGCAGATGATCCAGGCGCCACTGCTTGAAGCGCGGGTCGTAGGCATCCGGGGCGGCCTGTTCGAGCAGGTGGCCCAGACACCAGCTGACGACGTTGTCGCCGACCTCGAGGGCGCCGTCGCGGCGTTGGACGTTGCCGGGCAGGGCGTCGGCGATGGCCCGGGCCAGGCTGGGTTTTTCGGCGATGATCAGGCGCATGCGAGGCCGCTGTGTGTCGGAGTGTCTGGATATTCTTCCAGTATGACGCGGCAGCGGCAAGTTGCCGCGCCGGTCAGCCCAGGGCGCGCTTGGCCTGGACCAGCGCCCGGTACCAGTCGCGGCGCGGTGCGCTCACCACGGTGGGGCGCTGGCTGAGATAGCTGATCGAGCGCGCCTCGCTGCGCGGGTGGCTGGCCTGGTAGTTGACCAGCATGTCGAGGGTGCTCTCGCGAGCGCCGTACTGCTTGATGAGAAAGCGCCGCGCCGCGGGGTCGAGATCCACCCGATAGTGGCGGACCAGGGCCAGCGCCAGGGATTCGGCGGTCCGCGACAGATCGACGTCGATCTCCTTGACCATGGCCGCGCCCAGCGCCGCCTTGGCGCCGGCCGACAGGTTGGGCTCGACCTGGCCGAAGTCGGCGGCGTTGGAGCCGTTGATCGCGCGCTGCACCTCGGGCCGCGAGAGCTGGATGTGCGGCTCCAGCGCCAGGGCGATCTCGATCGCCAGGCGCTTGGCGACGTCCATGCCGACGGCGAGCAGGGCGTCGCGCTCCAGCGGCTGGGGACGCGATGCCCGGGGCTGTTCGATGCCGGCGCTCTTCAGGTGGCGGGCCAGATGCTTGCAGACTTCGGCCTTGGCGGCGTCGTCCAGGGCGATGACGCGCTCGTGAATGCGCAGGCCGCGGCGGCCGGGTCCCAGGCGCAGGCGGGTGTCCTGGTCGGCGAGGCGGGCGCTGATCTCGTCCCAGCGCTGGGATCGCTTGAGCAGTTGGGCATGACTGCGGCCGACCGCCTCGTAGGCACTGTAGGCGGCCTTGTAGAGGCGAATGGCGTTGGTCAGCAGGTCGGCCTTCTGGCGCAGCTGCGCGCGACGCTCGTCGCGACCGCGGGCGACTTCCGGGGCGAGATGCTGGATCTGCTCGGTCAGCGCGTCCATGGCCTGGATCGAGCGCTCGAGCAGCACCTCGGCGCGCAGCCCGGCGGCGGCATGTTCGACCAGCGTGCCGGACTGCTCGGCGAGATAGGCGGTCAATGCCTTGAGGCGCGACAGGCCGGTCGCCTGGGCGATCCGGTAGCGGGCGCGCGCCTCTTCCAGATTGTCGAGGGCCTGAGCCAGTCGCCAGCGGCCGCGATACTCGAAGGTCAACAGCGGAATGCGTCGGCCACTGATCAGTTCGAAGGCCAGGATCAGCATCTCCTCGACGTCCTGCAGGGTCATCAGCAGGTCGTTGTCTTCCTCGATGGCCGCCAGCACGCGTTCGATGAAGTTGCTGTCGCGCGGCACGCCCTGGCGCAGGTCCGGGGCGCGTCCCTCGAAGCGGTCGCGCAGCAGGGTGGCGGCGTCCGGGGCGAGTTCGGCGATCTCGGCGAACTGCGGCTCCAGGGTGTCACGATAGAGGGCCACCAGATCGCGGATGCGGGCATGCAGGCCGACCCGCCGATAGATATCGACCTGGGCGATGATGCGCGCACTGTCGCGATCGTCGAGCAGCTCGATGGCCGCCAGTTCGACGCCCTCGGGCGCGAGGTCCTGCTTGCGCAGCAGCATGGCCGCCGCCTCGCGACGTCGGGCATCGCCCTCGAGATTCTCCACGATCAGGTTGCGGGTCGCCAGCAGCAGCTCCGGCAGGCTCTTGATCACCCGCTCGATCTTGTTGGCGGTGCGTTCGGCACGGCGTCCGCCGGTCAGGTTGTGGAGCACGTTGGCGATGATCCCCGCCGCGCCGGTGATCACCGTGTAGGAGATGAAGAAGATGTAGTTGTCGGCGGTGGGGGCCTTGCCGTAGCCCAGCAGATAACCGCCCCAGGCGCCGAGCAGGGTCACCGGGCCGGCGGTCCAGAGGATCTGCATCAGGCTCACCGTCCAGGGCACCTTCTCCACGGCGGCGGTGATGCGGCGAATCTCGTCCCGGCCCTCGCGTTCCAGGCGCACCTGCGGGGTTTCGGATGAGGGTTGACGGGCGCGGCGGAACGGCAGGAACAACGCGGAAGGTCCTTGTACGCGACGAGGTGGGCAGGCGTTACCCTAGCACCCGCGGATGGCGCATGCCATAGCCGTTCGTGGCTGGTGAGTGGAGCCGTCCGGGCATGCTAGACTGCACGGATTTTCCGAGGAGGGTGGCGATGCTGGCGATGTGGGTAGAACAGCTGCTGGGTTACGCCGGGGGCGCGCTGGCAGCGATCCGGGACGACGAACACTATCCCACGCTGATGGCCTGGGCACGCGAGGAAGGGGTCAAGTATCTGGGCGGCAACCTGGCGCAGGCACAGGCCCTGGCGCCGGAACTCTGGAACCAGACGCCGCTGGCGCGGCTGGACTTCGCCTGTGAGCCGCTGGCCCGGCCGGGCCCCAACGAACCCTGCTGGTGCGATTCCGGTCGCAAGATGAAACACTGCTGCGGCGGGGTCCAGTTGCCCGGTGCGGTGCCGCCGCATCTGATGTGGATGCTGTCGCTGCGCGACTGGAAGGGCGATCTCCTCAAGGCGGCGCTGGACAGCGGCAGGGCGCCGGCCCAGGCGTTGCTCGAAGCCGGGCTGATCGCCGCCGAGAGCGGCCAGCGCGGACGCGCCCAGCAGATCCTCGAGACGCTCTTCGACGCCGCCGACTGGAGCCGGCTGCCCGAACAGACCGAGCCGGCCTTCGAGCTGCTGATCGACATCTACCAGGAGCGCGGTTTCAACCGCAAGCGCGCCGCGCTGCTCGACGCCATTCTCGAACGCGGCCCGCTGTTCCTGCGCGGCGTGGCGCTGGAGCGGCTGTGCCTGATGCATCTGGACAGCGACGATCTGGCCAGCGCCCGCGAGGCCTTCGTGCGCGCCCAGCAGACCCTGCCCGATTCGCCGACCCTGGCCTACATCGAGGCCATGCTGCTGCTCCACGAGGGGCACCCCGAGGAAGCCGGCGAACGTGCCCGCTTCTGGTTCCGCCGGCTTGCCCGGCGTGGCGATCTGGACGCCGACCAGCTGCAGTTCCTCGCCGATCTGGCCGACAACCCCGGGGCCACGCTCGCCGAGCAGATGGTCAATTCCGAGGAAGCCCTGGCCGAGCCCCTGATCAACCTCCAGGCCCTGCTCGAGGCCTTGCCCACCCCGCCGCGGCTGCATTTCCAGCGGCGTGAGGACGGACGTATCGAGTATCACTCCACCGCCCGCGAGGACACCCTGGATGCGGCGTGGCGCGACGTCTTCGGCGTCGAGGTCGACGAGGAGGCGGCGCTGGGCTTCCAGGACGACCCCTGGCCGCAGGCCGGGGAGTGGCTGGTCGGACTGTGTTCGCACCCCGAGTGGCTGGATTCGCCGCGGGTGGTGCAGACCCTGAGCATGGCGCTGGCCAGCCGCTTCGGCAGTCTGCCGTGGATGGCCGAAAGTTTCTTCGCCCCGCTTGCCCGACGCCTGGAGCACTGGCTGGAGCAGCTCGAGGCGTTCCAGGGGCGCTTCGCCTGGGACGATGCCGACAACGCGGTGATCCTGCGCGCCGGGCTGGCGCTGGTGGTAGGCATGGAGCGCGGCGACCGGCAGCGTTCGCGGCATCTGGCCGAGCGCCTGCTGGTGCTCGACGACCAGGACAATCTGGGGCTGCGCGAACTGGTGCTCGATCAATTGCTGCGAGAAGGACGCGACCGCGAGGCCCTCGACCTCAGCGATCAGCCCGCGGCGGACGACGACGCCCCGCTGCTGGGTGTGCTGATGGGCCGCGTGCTGGCGCTCTATCGGCTGGAGCGCTTCGACGATGCCGAGGACTCGCTGGACGCGGTCCAGGCTCTCAACGGCCATGCCATCGCCATGATGTGCGCCGACAACCCCAAGCCGGTACCCCTGGCCGTGGAAGTGCCCGAACCCGGTACCAAGGCCGAGGCCTGGCAGTACCGGGCGCTGATGCGCGATCAGTGGGTGGCCACCCGCGGGGCGCTCAAGTGGCTCTCGGAACAGCGGCGACGGCTGGCCGAGTCGCCGCCGGCGCGCTGAGAGAGTATCTCAGCGCCCCTGGCCGGCGTGGGGTGTCGCCATCAGGCGTGGATCGCGGCTCAGCCGCCAGGCCAGCAGGATCGCGGGTAGCCCCAGCGCCGTCGACCAGAGAAAGAAGATCGCATAGCCCTGATTGGCCACCACGACCCCCGAGAACCCGCCGATGAACTTGCCCGGCAGGGTCATCAGCGAGGAAAACAGCGCGTACTGGGTCGCGGTGTAGGCGCGCGAGGTGAGACTCGACAGGAAGGCGATGAACACCGTGCTGGCCAGGCCGTTGGCGAGATTGTCGCTCATGATCGTCACCACCAGCATGGGCAGTTCCGCGCCCAGGGTGGCCAGCGCCGCGAACAGCAGATTGGTGGCCGCCGCGAGCACCGCCCCCAGCAGCAGCATGTTGGCGATCCCGTAGCGCACCACCAGCAGCCCGCCGACCACGCCACCGGTGATGCTCATGAGGATGCCGAACACCTTGCTGACGTTGGCGATCTGCGACAGCGAGAATCCCAGGTCGATGTACAGCGGGTTGGCCATCGCCGCCATCGACAGGTCGCTGATGCGAAACAGGCCGATCAGCAGCAAGAGCCACAGTGCCTGGCGGCCGTAGCGCGTGAAGAAGTCGGTGAAGGGGCAGACGATCGCGCCCGTCACCCAGGCGCCCAGGCGGCGCCAGACCCGGGGGCGGTGACGGTTGGCACGCAGGAAGCCGCGTACCCGGGGCTCGTGGATCAACTGCCCGGCCAGCGAGGCGCGCGGTGGCTCGGGGCGCAGCAGCACGGTGATCAGCCCCACCCCGACCAGTGCCGCCATGCTCAGATAGGCGACGTGCCACGAGGCCAGGTCGGCGATGTAGAGCGCTCCCGCGCCGGCCGCCAGTAGCCCCCCGCGATAGCCGATGATGTAGGTCGAGGCCATGGCCGCCTGGACCTCCTCGCCCGCGGATTCGATACGAAAGGCGTCGATGACGATGTCCTGGGTGGCGGCACCGAAGGCCACCAGCAGGGCGAAGCCGGCGACCAGCGCCAGGCTCTCGCGGGGATCGAGACTCGCCAGGCCGACCAGGCCGCCGGCGATCGTCAACTGGGCGATCAGCATCCAGCCGCGTCGTTGGCCGAGCAGCCGTGTCAGCCCCGGCAGTGGCAGACGATCGACCACCGGGGCCCAGACCAGCTTGATGGAGTAGAGCATGCCGATCCACGAGAAGAAGCCGATCGCCGTAACATCGACGCTGGCATCGCGCAGCCAGGCGGTGAGGGTGGAAAACACCAGCAGGAACGGCAACCCGGCGGCGAAGCCCAGAAACAGCATCGCGACGACGGGCGCCTGACAGTATACGGCCAGGGCGTCTCGCCAGGAGCGATGGGGGGCGTTACGGGGCATGGTGAAGCTCTCCTGCCTGGAATGCGGAATTTGACGTGGGCCGCTCAATCACGGCGATCAACGATGGTAGGATGACATCGATAAGCGGCTAACTTACGTGGTTGGACGCACGGAGATCAATGCTCGCCAGCCACTCGCCGGGTCGAGCGGCTGACGCAAGGATGAGTGCATGAATGACGCGATCGACAAGAGCAGCGACGACGCCATCCCCCGCTGGTATCTGATTCAATGCAAGGGTGGCGAATCGTTCCGGGCCAGCGACAATCTGGCCAACCAGGGCTACGAGATCTTTCATCCCGTGCTGCAGGTTCAGAAGAAGCGCCGGGGCAAGTTGTGCTGGCTCGACGAGCCGCTGTTTCCGTATTACCTGTTCATTCGCCTCGACAAGCTGGCCAGCAACTGGCGGCCGATCCGCTCGACCCGTGGCGTGCTCAAGCTGGTGGGTTTCGGCGACGCTCCCGTGGCCGTCGATGACGCCCTGGTCGAGACGTTGCGCGGCAACGCGGCAGCCAGCGTCGACGCGCGCGGCGTCAACGTCTATTTCCGCGCCGGCGAAGCGGTGGAGATCGGCGAGGGGCCGTTCCGCGCCCTGAGCGCCGTGTTCGAGCGCCAGAAAGGCGAGGAGCGGGCGATCGTGCTGCTCAACCTCCTGCATGGTCAGCAGCGTCTCGAGGTGCCGGTCGAGCATCTGCGCCGTCGTTGATCTGTCACGACTTCCCTTCCCATCGACTTGTGGAGACCGCCATGACCATCGCCGCCCATCGAGTGGTGACCCTGCATTATACCCTGCGTGACGATGCCGGCGAGGTACTCGACGATTCACGCCAGCGCAACACCCCACTGGAGTACCTCCACGGTCACGACAACATCGTCGCCGGTCTCGAGCGCTCACTCGCGGGCCAGGCCGAAGGGGCTCGCCTGAGTGTGACCCTGCAACCGGCCGAGGCCTATGGCCTGCGTGACGAGGCCTTGGTGCAGCCGGTGGCGCGCAGTGCCTTCGGTGGCGCCGAGACGCTGGCGCCGGGGATGCGCTTTCAGGCCCAGGGACCCGACGGGCCGCGTGCCGTGACGATCCTCGAGGTTACTGACGACCGGGTCACGGTGGACGCCAACCATCCGCTGGCGGGCCGGGCCCTGCGCTACGACGTCGAGATCCTGGCGATCCGCGAAGCGACCCGCGCCGAGCTGGCCAAGGGGCACCCGCTGCCCGGCGACGTCGAAGCGGCGCAGGTGGAGGACCGCAAGTTCGGCTGATAACCGCGAAAAACTGACCGGGATCAAGTGGGTGAACTGGCTGCGACAGGTGCAGGGGGCGGTCTTGATCCAGATCAGGCGTCGCGGCGACGGGATTGGTTACAGTGAGGACATCGGATCGCTCATGAGCGACCGGCGGGGCAAACCGCTCTCACCGGTCGTTCAGGATCGAACGATGTCGTCAGGGAGGGGCATTTGCCCCATGTGCCGGTCCTCAGGGGCCGGCTTTTTTATATCGGTGCCATCCGCGCTTCCCGATCCCCCGACGGCTCAGCCCGTGTCGGTGTCGTCGTGTCTGCTGCGGATGTGCAGCGCCCGTGCGGATTGCTGGAGGTGGTGTCGCTCGGTCTCGGCACGTTCCCGGCTCTCGAAGAGGCCCAGGCTGGTGCCGGTGTCGCTGTCGTAGACTTCGTAGCGTGTCGTCTCGCCCGTGGTGATCTTCCTGATCTCGATCGCGTCCGAAAGCATGCGGCTCTTCCTTCCATGACTGTAAGCGCTTTGACCCCGGAGGATGTCGGCGGTTCCACCGAGCGCTCAGTTCACGCCGCGCAAGGCGTTCAGGGGCCGGCGTCGATAGGCTTCCAGCCAGGCGGGGACCTCGTCGGCGTCGAGAGCGTGAGAGATCAGGTAGCCCTGGGCCTGGTCGCAGCCCGCCTCGGCGAGCAGACGCAGGTGCTGAGGGGTCTCGACCCCCTCGGCGATCACCTCCAGGCCGAAGCTGTGGGCCAGCGCGATGCTGGCGTTGACGATCAGCGCATCCTCCGGCTGCGCGGGCAGTTCGAGGACGAAGGACTTGTCGATCTTGAGCACGTCCAGCGGCAACCGGCGCAGCTGGGCCAGCGACGAGTAGCCGGTGCCGAAATCGTCGATGGCCACCCGGATCCCCAGGTCGCGCAGTTCGGCGAGCAGGCGCGCGGCCAGCGTCGGTTCGCGCATCATCGACTGCTCGGTGATCTCGAGCATCAACAGCCGCGGATCCACGCCGTGTGCCTCGAGCCAGCCGGTAATGCGCTGACCGAGATGGGCGTCCTCGAGGTCCACGGCGGACAGGTTGACGGCAACGTGCTGGGGGTGCCGCGCGTGCACCCAGACCGCCATCTGGGCGATCACGTGCTGAAGCATCCAGTCGCCCAGCAGCGCCATGTGACCGGAGTCCACCGCCAGCGGCAGGAATTCGTCGGCCTGCAGCAGGCCCAGATCGGGATGCTGCCACTGCATCAGTGCCTCGAAACCCACCACGCTGCCATCGGCGATGCGGATCTTGGGCTGGTAGACGATCCTCAACTGCTGCTCACGGACGGCGAGGACCATGTCGCGCAGCAATTGACGTTCGCGCTCGTGGTGATGGTCGAGCCGGCTTTCGTAGGCGTGGTAACCGTCGTGGGCCTGGCGGGCGTGGGCCAGGGCGATCCGCGAACGGCGCAGCAGGCGACGCGCGTCCTGACCATTCTCGGGATAGCGCAGACCGGCCAGCGACAGCGACGGGATCAACGAGGTGCCGTCGAGCTCGAGCGGCTGGCAGAGCCGTTCGCGCAGACGCTCGTCGAAGCACTCGCCGGCGGCCGGTGGGGCGGCGAGTATCAGGAACTCGTCGCCCCCCAGGCGGTAGACGCGGCCGCGGTGGATCTCCAGACGCATCAGGCGTCGCGCCAGCGACACCAGCAACTGATCGCCCACCGCATGCCCCAGGCGCTCGTTGATCGCCTTGATGTTGTCGATGCTCATGCTCGCCAGCGAAAAGGGCTTACCGCGCTCGATCAGCCGGTCGATTTCCGCCAGCGCGGCCTGGCAGGTGCCGATCCCCGTCAGCGGATCGACGTCATGCGGCTGCAGGCGGGCCTGCCAGGTCAACAGGTTGGCCTGAAGGCCGTTGACGCGGCTGTAAAGTCGGCTCGAGAAGGTTTGCCGTGGAAAGCATGGCGAAGAGCCGCGCAACAGACGCTCCGCGGCACGACTGGCCACCAGCGCCAGGCTGAAGATGACGAGACCGAGGCAACGGCGAAGGGTGGCGATCACGCGGGGGAGTCCTGTGCGGGCGGGCGGGGAGCGAACATCGAACGGGGGGCATGGCGTTGGCAACGGAGAATTGCTGGGATCCTTATCGATTTCTGAGCCATTATCCCGGTTTCGTCAAGTCGCTCATTCGAGCGTCGCGGCCAGCCACCAGCGTGTCTGCCAGGCCCGCAACACCCGTTCCGGGTAGCCGGTCTCGCCCAGACTGCCGTTGTAGCGGGCCAGGGCCCGGGTCAGATCGCCGCTTTCGAGCCGCAGGTAGTAACCGAGGATCGTGCAGCCGTAGCGCAGGTTCGTGACGGGGTCGAAGAGATCGTCGTCGCGCCGGCCGATGACACGTTTCCAGAACGGCATCACCTGCATCAGGCCCTGGGCACCGGCGCTCGATTCGGCGTCGCGGCGAAAGCCGCTCTCGACCTGAATCACCGCCAGCACGATTTCCGGGCTCAGGCCGGCCAGTCGGGCTTCGGCATGGATGCGCGCCAACAGACGACGGCGTGCCCGGGGATCGCCCAGCCGCGGCGCCAGACGCGCCTGCATGGTGGCGATCCAGGCCGAGGTCGCGGCATCGGCCTGAGTGCCGCGGGCATGGGTCACGCTTTCCAGGGTATCGAGCAACGTCCCGGGGACCTGCGCCGGAACATTGGCGGCGGCCAGGGCGAGGGCGGGGCACAACGCGAGACCGGCTGCCACCCCTCGTAACGCCCGGTGCCGCCGCCGGGCACGGTCAGCCCGCGAGCCGCTCACGCAGGAAGTCGGCGACGCTGTCGGCGGGAATCATGGTGTTGTCGGTGTCGCGACGCCCCTTGTACTCCAGCTCGCCGTTGTCGAGGCCGCGGTCGCCGATGACGATGCGATGGGGGATGCCGATCAGTTCCTGGTCGTTGAACTTGACCCCCGGGCGGGTATCGCGGTCGTCGAGCAGCACGTCGAAGCCCTGGTCACGCAGCGTCTCGTAGAGCCGTTCGGCGGTGTCGCGTACGCGCTGCGACTTGTGGGCGTTCATCGGCACCAGCATCACCTGGAACGGGGCGATGGCATCGGGCCAGATGATCCCGGCGGCGTCGTGGTTCTGCTCGATCGCCGCGGCGACGATCCGCGTGATGCCGATGCCGTAGCAGCCCATCCACAGCGTGGCCGGCTTGCCGTTTTCGTCGAGCACGGTGGCATTCATGGCGTCGGAGTACTTGGTGCCGAGCTGGAAGACGTGGCCGACCTCGATGCCGCGCTTGATCGAAAGCGTGCCCTTGCCGTCCGGCGACGGGTCGCCCTCGACCACGTTGCGCAGGTCGGCGACCCTGGGCAGGGTGACGTCACGCTCCCAGTTGATGCCGAAGTAATGCTTGCCGTCGATGTTGGCACCGGCGCCGAAATCGCTCATCAGCGCCACGCTGCGGTCGATGACGACCGGCATGTCCAGGTTCACCGGCCCCAGCGAGCCGGGGCCGGCGCCGACCACGGCGCGAATCTCGTCTTCGTTGGCCATGGTCAGCGGGGTGGCGACCTCGGGCAGGTTCTCGGCCTTGACCTCGTTGAGTTCGTGGTCGCCGCGAACCAGCAGGGCGATCAATCCGCCGTCGGCGGCATGCACCATCAGCGTCTTGATGGTCTTCTCGATCGGCAGTCCGTGCTCTTCGACCAGGGTGGCAATGGTCCGCGCATGAGGCGTGTCGACCAGGCGCAGTTCCTCCTGCGGCGCCGGGCGCTCCGGCGTCTCGCCGAGCGGGGCGGGCAGGGCCTCGGCCTTCTCCATGTTGGCGGCGTAGTCGGACTCGCTGGAGAAGATGATGTCGTCCTCGCCGGAATCGGCCAGCACGTGGAACTCGTGGGAACCGGTGCCGCCGATCGAGCCGTTGTCGGCGATCACCGGGCGGAAGTCCAGGCCCAGGCGCGTGAAGATGCGCACATAGGCGTCGTACATCACCTGATAGCCCGCCTTCAGCGACGCCTCGTCGGCGTGGAAGGAATAGGCATCCTTCATGATGAATTCCCGCGAGCGCATCACCCCGAAGCGCGGGCGGATCTCGTCGCGGAACTTGGTCTGGATCTGATAGAAGTTGCTCGGCAGCTGCTTGTAGCTCGACAGCTCACGACGCACCAGATCGGTGATCACTTCTTCATGGGTGGGGCCGACGCAGTAATCGCGATCGTGACGATCCTTGAGGCGCAGCAGTTCGGGCCCGTACTGCTCCCAGCGGCCGGACTCCTGCCACAGCTCGGCCGGCTGCACGGCCGGCATGAGTATTTCCTGGGCGCCGGCACGGTCCATCTCCTCGCGCACGATGCGTTCGACCTTGCGCAGGGTGCGCAGTCCGATCGGCAACCAGGTGTAGAGCCCCGACGTGAGACGGCGGATCATCCCGGCGCGCAGCATCAACTGATGGCTGACGACTTCGGCGTCGGCGGGGACTTCCTTGAGGGTGGCGATCAAGAGTTGACTGGCGCGCATGGGTCCGGCGTTTCCTTCAGTGACTCGTTGAGGGGCCTGAATCGGCGATTCGTGGCATTGTACGGGGTTGCCCTGCGCGCGGCAAAAGCCCCGGCAGGGGCTTGGTCACTCCTGTCGGGCAGCGCCGGCCCGGGCCTGGCGCAGCGACACCCTGGCGGGTTGCAGCCGCTGGCGCTGATGCCGCCAGTCGTTGTGGTTGTCGACCTGCCCGGACTCGCGCAGGGCGGCGATGGCGTCGAGGTCCAGCCGGGCGAACTGCCAGCCGGGGGTGTCGTCGTGGGCGCGGGTGAGCACGCCGTCCGGCGGGAAACCCTGATCGCAGGGGGTGTAGACGGCGGCGCGACCGACGTTGACGTCCACCGCCGGCGACCACAGGGCCTCGCCGTTGGTGGGCGAATGGATCACCGCGACCTGCTGCTCGATGGCGCGTGCCTGGGCGCACCAGCGAACCCGGTGATAGCCGGCCTCGGTGTCGGTACAACTGGGCACCAGCAAGAGTTCCGCGCCGGCCTCGACGAGGCTCCGGGCAAGGAGCGGGAATTCGCTGTCGTAGCAGATCAGCACGCCGAGGCGACCCACCGGCGTATCGAAGACCTTGAGAGCGCCATCGGTGTCGGGGTCGCCCGGCGAGATACCCCAGGGGCCGCGCTCGAAGCGGGTCATGATCTGCTTGTCCTGGAAGTCGGCGTGACCCGGGGCGAGCAACCAGGCGCGATTGACGTAGCGGCCCGGCGCGACCCGCCAGGGCATCGACGGGGCCAGCAGCGTCACACCATGGCGCTCGACCAGCGCGCGCCAGGTGGCGATCGCCGCGTCGCGCAGTGCCTGCAGGGCGTCGAGCTGCGCGTGCAGATCGTCCCGCACGTCCGGGGGCAGCAGCGAGGCGAGTTCCATGCCGCCGTACTCGGGCAGTACCAGCAGGTCGGCGCCGTGATTGACGGCATTCTGCACCCAGCGTTCGGCCTTGGCGCGGAACTCGTCGAAATCGCGCAGGGCGTCGATCGGGTACTGGGCGGTGGCGACGTCGATCATGCGGGTCATGCCGGCTCCTGGTCCTCGAGTTCGCGCAGCCAGAATACCATGGTTTTCTCGGTCTCCCGGTCGTCGCCGACGTCCTTCCAGGCGAAGGTCGTGGTCAGCGCCGGCTGGCGGCGATAGCCCCGCGCGTTCCAGAAGCCGTGCAGCGGTCGATGGTCGGCGGGTCGGTGCGGATGATCCGGCGCGCGCTCGACGGCGCAGAAGGCGACCCGGGAAAAGCCCCGGTGCCGGGCGTGTGCCTCGCGTTCGGCCATGAAGGCCTTGCCGATGCCTTGTCCCCGGTACGCCGGCAGCAGCACCGACTCGCCGTAGTAGAAGACCGAGCGGGGCTCGATGCCGGCGCGTTCGAAGGGCTGGCGAAAGGCCTGGCATTCGGCGTCGAGCGGCATGCCGGTGGCGGCGCCCACCAGGGTGTCGCCGTCGAAGGCCAGCACGAACAGGCTGTCCGGGCACTCGGCGTAGCGCGACAGGTAATCGGCCTCGTAGGCGAGATCGCCATCGTAGAGATAGGGGAAGTCGCGAAAGACACGAATGCGCAGGCGCGCGAGCGCCTCGAGATGGGGGGTGATGTCGCCGCCCCGGCATGACGTCAGCGTGATATCGACCATGCGCGGCTCTCCTGAGTGATCGGCCTGAAAGGATCGGGGAACGGTATCAGGGGCGACGGGAGGCGCCAATGATGGCCGACACGGCTGGCGGCGAGGGACCCGCCGATGGCGTGTTTCCTATACCAAGGTCTTACGACGAAGGTGTTGGCGAGCCCCTCGTTAGCGTGCAATCCTCTTGGGCTGCGATTGTCGACACGCTTCGTCGACCCCGCCCTCATCATTGTCTGCATTGCCGGAGAGCCTGTCATGACCGTCACCAGTATCGGGGCCCGTTGTCGCCTGCCCGGATGGGAGTCACTCGAGCGTAGCGCCGAGCAGGCCGCCGCCCTGATCGAGAACGGCATGACGGTGGGCATGAGCGGCTTCACCCGCGCCGGCGAGGCCAAGGCCGTGCCCAGGGCGCTGGCCGAGCGCGCGCAGCGCGATCCGCTGTCGATCACCCTGATGACCGGCGCTTCGCTGGGCAACGATCTCGACAAGCTGCTGACCGAGGCCCACGTGCTCACCCGCCGCATGCCCTTCCAGGTCGATGGTACGCTGCGTCGCGCGATCAATGCCGGCGAGGTGATGTTCATCGATCAGCACCTCTCGGAGACCGTCGAGCTGCTGCGCAATCATCAGCTCCATGACCTGGACGTGGCGGTGGTCGAGGCGGCGGCGATCACCGAGGAGGGCGGTATCGTGCCGACCACCTCGGTGGGCAACTCGGCCAGTTACGCGATTCTCGCCAAGCGCGTGATCATCGAACTCAATCTGTCGGCGCCGGCCGAACTCGAGGGGCTGCACGACATCTACATCCCCCAGATGCGCCCCAATCGCACGCCGATTCCGGTGGTGGCGCCGGATTCGCGGATCGGCACGCCCTACATTCCCATCGATCCGGCGAAGATCGCCGCCATCGTGGTGACCGACGGCCGCGACAGCCCGTCCACCGTGCTGCCGCCGGACGCCGATACCCAGCGCATCGCCGATCACCTGACGGCGTTCTTCACCGCCGAGGTGGAGGCCGGTCGGCTGACCCGCTCTTTGCTGCCGCTGCAGGCGGGTATCGGCAGCATGGCCAACGCGGTGGTCACCGGCCTGGCCCATGGCCCCTTCGAGCACCTGACCATGTATTCCGAGGTGCTCCAGGATTCGACCTTCGAGCTGTTCGACGCCGGCAAGCTCGATTACGCCTCGGGGTGCTCGATCACCCTGTCCGAGGCGCGTGGCGACTCGGTATGGGGCAATCTCGCCAAGTATCGCGACCGCCTGATCCTGCGTCCGCAGGAGCTGTCCAACCACCCCGGCATCGTGCGTCGGCTGGGCGTGATCGCCATCAACACGGCGCTGGAGGCGGATATCTACGGCAACGTCAATTCCACCCACGTCTGCGGCACGCGGATGATGAACGGCATCGGCGGTTCGGGGGATTTCGCCCGCAACGCCCAGCTATCGGTGTTCATCACCAAGTCGCTGGCCAAGGACGGCGACGTGTCGAGCCTGGTGCCCTTCGTCAGCCATGTCGATCATACCGAGCACGACGTCGACATCCTGGTGACCGAGCACGGCCTGGCGGATCTGCGCGGACTGGCCCCTCGCGAACGCGCGCCGCTGATCATCGAGCACTGTGCCGACCCGGCCTATCGCCCGGCGCTGAGACGCTACTTCGAGACTGCCCTGCGGCGCGGCGGCCAGACGCCGCACTGCCTGGAGCAGGCGCTGAGCTGGCACGTGGCCATGGAGCGCGATGGGCATATGCGGAGCCTGCGCGACGACTGACGCGCGACACTGCGAACCGGTTGCCAGCCGCCTCGCGAACGGCTATGCAGAGAGGGCGATGGAGCGCTCACGTTCGGGAGAACATGGCATGAGAACCTATTCCTGCACCTGCGGTAGCCGGCTGTTCTTCGACAACACCCGATGTCTCAGCTGTCAGCGCGAGGTGGGCTGGTGTCCGGTGTGCCAGGGCATCAGCGCGCTCGAACCGCTCGCCGAGGGGGGCTTTCGCTGTACCAACGCCGAGTGCGGTGCGGCGCTGCTCAAGTGCTTCAACTATCTCGAGCATGACGTCTGCAACCGCATGATACCGCTCGACGGCAACGGCGAGGCGGACGCCCTGTGCGACTGCTGTCGCTACAACGATGTGGTGCCCGACCTGTCGATCGAGGGGCATCGCGAGCGCTGGGCGGCGCTCGAGGCGGCCAAGCGGCGGCTGTTCTATACCCTCGACCTGCTGGGGCTGCCCCACGGCACCGCCGAGGAGGGCTTCGAGCCGCCGTTGAGCTTCTCGTTCATGGCCGATGCCTTGCCGGACGCCGGTCTGTGGCGCAGCACCGCCGGCACCGACAAGGTCTACACCGGCCATGCCGAGGGGCACATCACCATCAACGTCAAGGAAGCCGACGATGTCGAGCGCGAGCGGCTGCGCGTCGACATGCACGAGTCCCATCGCACGTTGATTGGCCATTTCCGCCACGAGATCGGCCACTACTACTGGGACCTGCTGGTCAAGGGGCGTGACGAAGCTGCCTCGCGCGAGGTCTTCGGCGACCACGACTCGCCGCCCTACGGCGAGGCGCTGGAGCGCTACTACGAGAGCGGGCCGCCCGACGACTGGGCGCAGCGTTACGTCTCCGCCTACGCCACCATGCACCCGTGGGAGGACTTCGCCGAGACCTTCGCCTTCTACCTGGACATCGTCGCGGTCCTCGATACCGCCCACCATCTGGGGGTGAGCGCGGCGGATCACGACGCCAGCCTGACGCGCATGCTGGCGGCGTTCCATCAGGTCGGCCTGGGCGTCAACGAACTCAACCGCGAGATGGGCCTGACCGACCTGGTGCCCGAGGTGGTCACCCCGGCGATCCGCGACAAGCTGGCCTATGTGCACCAGTTGATCCATCAGGCATCGGGTTAGTCCCAAGGCGAGGGTCGGCTTCACTCGACGGCAGGACTCGATGGAGGGGAGTCTTCGTACAACGGCGAGTTGTATAACCTCATCGAGCTGTAGGGCCCCGAATGAATAACCTACCGAGAGATCAAAGCTAGATGTTGTTATTGCGACGACCGTGAGTAGATTCGTCGACTTCTGCTAGATCACCATGTCTATACCGGAGCGAGTCTAAAAATGGCAGCTTGGCCTTGGAAGTAGCACTTGAGTACCTAGTGACCGTGGTGGCGATAGCTCAGTGGGCTCCGCCGCGCGCGTGTCGGGCTGTTAGGATTGCCCTGATCCGCCGCTGCAGGAAGAAAGGTGAAATCAGATGCTGGATAGCAGTTGGTGTCTGCGCCATAGAGGGTGATTCGTTTCGCCAGCTCGTATACCATCTGTATGCGTTGTGTGACTGCAAGCATTGGATGGAATGGACGCGAACCATAGTGAATAGATTGGCTCTTGGAGCGTGACTGTTGTCGCTTATCACGAGACCGGCCACACGAGTGGGTAGACGGGCTCGAACTCTGACAGGAGGTATGACGATGCGTATCGAGTCGATCCGTATTTGCAATTTCAAAGGCTTTCAAAACACTGCGATGACGGATATCCCGCGCTTCTGCGTCATCGTTGGGGCCAATGGTAGCGGGAAGAGCACTTTATTCGATGTGTTTGGCTTTCTTAAGGACTGTCTGACCTACAACGTGCGACACGCGCTTCAGGCCAGAGGCGGTTTCAAAGAGGTATTGAGCCGCGGTGCCAATGCCGACGACTGTATCAGCTTCGAGATCAAGTTCCGCATGGAAATTGCGGGTATCGAACGGCTTATTACCTATCTTCTGGAAATTGGCTTGGATGCTCGCCAGCCAACCGTCAAGCGAGAAGTTCTGCGCTACAAGCGCGGACGCTACGGCTCACCGTATCATTTTCTCGATTTCGAGGGCGGTTCTGGTTACGCCATTATCAATGAGGAAGACTTTGATAAACAGAATGAGCAGCTTGAGCGTGAGCAGCAAAATGTTGGCAAAGATGTACTCGCTATTAAAGGGCTAGGGCAGTTCGAGCGCTTTCGTGCTGCAAGTGCTTTTCGACAGTTAATCGAAAACTGGCATGTTTCCGACTTTCATATTAACCTTGCTCGGGGTAGCAAAGAGTCGATCGGTGATTTCGAACATCTGTCGGTAAGTGGCGACAATTTGCAGCTCGTAGCGAGAAATATCTACGAGAACTATTCGGAAATTTTTCAGCAGATTGTCGAGGCGATGAAGCATCGCGTGCCTGGAGTTAGGGATGTGGAACCTGTATTAATGCAGGATGGACGCTTAATCCTGAATTTTCAGGATGGATCGTTCAGGGATCCTTTTATCGATCGCTATGTCTCTGATGGCACCATCAAGATGTTTGCCTATTTGGTGCTGCTTTACGACCCTGAGCCACATCCCTTGCTATGTATTGAGGAGCCGGAAAATCAGCTCTATCCTACTCTGTTGTGGGAACTGGCCGAGGAGTTTCGTGGCTATGCCGAGCGTGGCGGTCAGGTTTTTGTATCCACGCACTCGCCTGATTTTCTCAACGCTGTGCAGGTCGATGAGATATACTGGCTGATCAAAGAGCAGGGGTGTACGCAGATTCGGCGTGCAAGTGAGGATGCCCAGCTAGTGGCATTTGCCGATGAAGGTGACCAGATGGGTTATCTCTGGAAAGAGGGCCTGTTCGGAGGAGCGGATCCGCAATGAGTCAACTGGTTTTCTTTCTGGAAGAACCCTCTGCTCGCGAAATGTTGAAAGGTCTACTACCTCGATTGATACCTGAGGATATCCAAGTCCAGTATATCGTTTTCGAGGGCAAACAGGATTTAGAAAAGCGCCTTCCCAAAAGGTTGCGCGCCTGGCAGCAACCAGACACGGTTTTCGTCGTGCTTCGGGATCAGGATAGTGGTGTTTGCACCGACGTCAAGGCTGCTTTGGTTGAGAAATGCCGCCAGGCTGGGCGCGAAGATGTGTTGGTACGTATTGCTTGTCGTGAGCTTGAATCTTTTTATTTGGGTGATCTTGTCGCGGTCGAGCGCGCATTTTGTATTAGGAACCTGAGCCGCCAGCAGGAAAAAACTAAATATCGATCGCCAGATAGATTAGGTAGCCCTCATCAGGAGTTAAAACGTCTGGTGTCCTCATACCAGAAAGTCGCAGGTTCTCGGTCGATGGGCCCCCATCTGTCGCTCGATCAAAACCATTCTCACAGTTTCAATGCGTTGATTAGTGGCGTAAGGCGGTTGCTGGGAATACAAGCATGAGCTTGGGGATAGTTGAATAATCCGTTGGGAGTGTCAGCTGTAGGCTGGGAAGCCGTCCGCGCCTTGGCTGGCATCACTATGCACCGCTATTGTTTCGTATTACTGGCGATACACTGCACTAATCGGCTTCCTCGTCGTCCTCCTGGCCGGGAACCAGCCCCCGCGGGGTGTCTTCCAGGCGCGCGAAATAGGTGTTGGCGATGGCGTCGTGGAGGGTATTGAAGCCGATCTGCAGCTCGTCGATGAAGGCGTGCAACTCGTCTGGGGAACGTGCCAGTGCCTGCATGTCGGCCTCGAGGATGTCGGCGCGCACCAGCGCCGCCGCCGCCAGGGCACGGTCGTGGCGGGGCAGTGACTGCAGGTCCCAGGCCAGTGCCTCGAGAGTTCTCGCCACGGCCCGGGGGAAGTGCTGGTCCTGGAGCAGAAAGCGCAGCACGTCCGGTCCGCGTACCCGCAGGCGGATCTGCTGACGGTACATCTGATAGGCGGTCAGCGACTTGAGCACGCTCATCCACTGCAGGTGCTCGAAGGGGCGCAGCTCTTCGGGGCCCTTGGGCAGCAGGTTGCCCGAGCGCACGTCGACGATGCGGGTGGTCATGTCGGCGCGTTCGAGGTGACGACCGATCTCGATGAAGGTGCGTGCCGCCGAATGGCTCAGGGTGCCCTCGATCAGCCCGGTGAGTGTCTGGCAGCCGCGGACCAGGCGCTTGAGGAAGGCGTCGCGCCGCCGCGGGGCGAGGGCGTTCTCGGCCTGGTCGCGGACCTCGAGATACATCTCGTTGATCTGCTCCCAGATCTCGCGGGAAACCACGTCGCGGGTGGTGCGCAGGTTCTCCCGGGCGCCGGCCAGCGAGGAGAGGATCGACCCCGGGTTCTCGCGCTCCAGGCAGAGAAAGTGCACGACGTTCTTCTCGTTGCGCCGGTCGTACAGCTCGGCGAAGGTCGCGTCGCTGCCGGTGATGTCGATCAGCGTCGACCAGCCCAGGGCGGTCTGATGGGGCAGGTCGAGCAGCAGGTGGGTGTTGACGCTGACCAGGCGGGCGGTGTCCTCGGCGCGCTCGAGGTAGCGTGCCATCCAGTAGAGGTTCTCGGCGACTCGCGACAGCATGGCGTTCACTCCCCCTCGGTCTCGACGATCCAGGTGTCCTTGCTTCCCCCGCCCTGCGAGGAGTTCACGACTAGCGAGTCCTTGACCAGCGCCACCCGCGTCAGCCCGCCGGTGGTGACCTGAATGTCGGTACCGGACAGGATGAAGGGGCGCAGATCGACGTGGCGGGGCTCGGCGTTGCCGTCGCACAGCGTCGGCGCGGTAGACAGGTTCAGTGTCGGCTGAGCCATGTAGTTGCGCGGGTCGGCCTTGATCCGCTCGGCGAACTCGGCGCGCTGGGTCGGCGTGGCGCGGGGGCCGATGAGCATGCCGTAGCCGCCGGACTCGTTGGCCGGCTTGACCACCAGTTCGTCGAGGTGATCGAGCACGTAGCGGCGGTCCTCCTCGAACATGCACAGGTAGCTGGGCACGTTGGGCAGGATGGCTTCCTGGTCGAGGTAGTAGCGGATGATCCGGGGCACGAAGGCGTAGACCACCTTGTCGTCGGCGACACCGGCGCCGGGGGCGTTGGCCAGTGCCACCTTGCCGGCGCGCCAGGCGCGCATCAGCCCCGCGACGCCCAGCGTGGATGCGGGATTGAAGACCTCCGGGTCGAGGAACAGGTCGTCGATGCGGCGATAGATCACGTCGACCCGCGTCAGCCCCTCGATGGTGCGCATGTAGACGATGTCGTCGTCATCCACCACCAGGTCGGAGCCCTGGACCAGCTCGACGCCCATCTGCTGCGCCAGGTAGGCGTGCTCGTAATAGGCGGAGTTGTAGATGCCCGGGGTGAGCACCACTACCTGCGGCTCGTCGTAGGGCCGTGGCGAGAGACTGGCGAGCATGTCATAGAGCTGCGCGCAGTAGTCGTCGACCGGCAGGATGCGGCCGGTGGCGAAGACTTCGGGCAGCACGCGCTTGGTGACGTTGCGGTTCTCGAGCATGTAGGACACGCCCGAGGGCACGCGCAGATTGTCCTCGAGGACGTAGAGGGTGCCGTCGGCGTCGCGCACCAGGTCCGAACCGCAGATGTGCGCCCAGACGTGGTGGGGCGGGTCGATGCCGCGACATTGCGGGCGGAAATTGACCGACTGGGCCAGCACCTCGGCGGGCAGCAGCTTGTCCCTGACGATGCGCTGGTCGTGGTAGAGGTCGTCGATGAACAGGTTGAGCGCCTCGACGCGCTGCTTGAGCCCGGCCTCGGTGCGCCGCCATTCGTCGGCGGGGATGATCCGCGGGACGATGTCGAACGGCCAGGCGCGATCGATCATGCTGCCTTCGGAGTACACGGTGAAGGTGATGCCCATGGTCTGGATGGCGATCTCGGCGGCAGCCTTGCGCTCCGACAGGTCCTGGGGCGTGAAGCCGGCGAGGATGTCGCAGAGTTCCCGGGCCGCGGGGCGCGGTTGGCCGGGGGCCGCCAGGAGCTCGTCGTAGAAATCGTTGCTGCGGTAGTTCTGCCAATCGATGAGACTCATGGGCGTTACCTCGCCTGGCGACCGGCGTGGGTCGCGATGTCGGTCCGTTGCCCAGTGGGTGGGCTTCCCTAAAGCTATACCAGTTCGTCGTCGATCGCCTCTCGCCGAGCGTTGAGACACGATGTTGCAGGTTGTGCTGGGCGCGCCCCCGGTCGATAGTGAAGGGCATCCGCCGGTAGCACCGGTATTCGTCGAGCCAACGGGGGCCGATATGACGATTCGCGTCGCCTTGCAGCACCACACCCGCTATCATTTCGACCGCCCGGTCAACCTCTCGCCACACCTGATCCGCCTGAGACCCGCGCCGCATTGCCGGACGCCGATCGAGGCCTATTCGCTGACCATCGACGGCGACCCGCACTTTCTCAATTGGCAGCAGGATCCGTTCGGCAACTTCATCGCCCGCGCGGTGTTCCCCGAAAAGCTCACGCAACTGACGGTCGATATCGAGCTCGTCGCGCCGATGACCGTGATCAATCCCTTCGATTTCTTCGTCGAGCCCTACGCCGAGACGTTTCCCTTCGCCTATCCCGACGGGCTGGCCAAGGAGCTGGCGCCCTATCTCGAGGTGCGCGAGGCGGGCTCGCGGCTGCGCGACTGGCTGAGCGCGGTATCGCCGGAGGCGCGGGGCGTGGTCGATTTCCTGGTCGAGCTCAACCAGCGCCTGCAGCATGACATCGCCTATCTGGTGCGCATGGAGCCGGGGGTGCAGAGCTGCGAGGAAACCCTCGCCAAGGGCAGCGGCTCGTGCCGCGACAGCGCCTGGCTGCTGGTGCAGATCCTGCGCCACCTGGGGCTGGCGGCGCGCTTCGTGTCCGGCTACCTGATCCAACTGGCCGCCGACGTCAAGGCGCTCGACGGCCCCTCGGGCACCGAGGTCGACTTCACCGATCTGCATGCCTGGACCGAGGTGTTCATTCCCGGCGCCGGCTGGGTGGGCCTTGACCCGACCTCGGGGTTGCTGGCGGGGGAGGGGCACATCCCGCTGGCGGCGACGCCGGAGCCGTCCAGCGCGGCGCCGATCAGCGGCTTCTCCGACGAGTGCGAGGTCGACTTCGATTTCGCCATGCACGTCGAGCGTATCCACGAGGACCCGCGGGTCACCAAGCCCTACAGTGAGGCGCAGTGGGCCGAGATCATGGCGCTCGGCGAGGTCGTCGACGAACGTCTGGCGGCCGGCGACGTGCGGCTGACCCTGGGCGGCGAGCCGACCTTCGTGTCGATCGACGACATGGACGGCGATGAATGGAACACCGCGGCGCTGGGGCCCACCAAACGCCGCCTCGCCGGCGACCTGCTCAAGCGCCTGCGCCGGCGCTTCGCCGCGGGCGGGCTGCTGCACACCCATCAGGGCAAGTGGTATCCCGGGGAGTCGTTGCCGCGCTGGGCGCTGGCCTGCTACTGGCGACGCGACGGCGTGCCGTTGTGGCGCGACGAGGCGCTGCTCGCCGACGATCGCCAGGCGGCGCGTTGCACCATCGACGATGCCCGGCGCTTCGCCGAGGCCCTGACGCGGCGCCTGGGGCTCGATGTCCGTCATCTTATTCCCGGTTACGAGGATGCCTATTACTACCTGTGGCGCGAGCGCATGTTGCCGGTCAATCTCGACCCGCGGGACTACGATCTCGACGACGACGAGGAACGCCGCCGCCTGGGCCAGCTGCTCGAACGGGGGCTGGGCGAGGCCACCGGCTTCGCGCTGCCGCTGCGCCATGCCCAAGAGCGTGACCATGCCTGGGAGAGCGGCAACTGGCCGCTCAAGCGCGACCATCTCTATCTGGTCCCCGGCGACTCGCCGATGGGCCTGCGCCTGCCGCTGACCGCGCTGCCGTGGGTCGAGCGTCCGGATTCGCCGCATCCCCAGTCGCTGTTCGAGTTCCGCCAGGCGCTCGGCGACGTCCACGGCGAGGTGATGCGTCGCTACAGCGAGTTGCACGCCCACCACACCGGCGATGCCGGTCACGGCCTGCACCGCCAGCCGGGCGGCGAGACGTGGCAGGACCAGGCCTGGCCCAGCGAGGATGGCGACGACGCGGTGATCCACACCAGCCTGTGCGTCGAGCCGCGCGATGGCCGGGTGCACGTCTTCCTGCCGCCGCTGACGCGACTCGAGCACTACCTCGATCTGGTGGCGAGCATCGAGGACACCGCCGCCGAACTGGCCATGCCGGTGGTCGTCGAGGGCTATCCGCCGCCGGCCGATCCGCGGTTGACCAAGTTCCTGATCACCCCCGACCCGGGGGTGATCGAGGTCAACATCATGCCGGCCGGAGACTGGCCGTCACTGGTCGCCAATACCGAGACCCTCTACGAGGAGGCTCGCCAGGCCCGCCTGGGTACCGAGAAGTTCATGCTCGACGGCCGCCACACCGGTACCGGCGGCGGCAACCATGTCACTCTGGGCGGCGCGACGCCCGCCGATTCGCCGTTTCTGAGGCGTCCCGACCTGCTGGGCAGCCTGCTCACCTACTGGCAGCATCATCCCAGCCTGTCGTATCTGTTCTCGGGCCTGTTTCTGGGCCCCACCAGCCAGGCACCGCGGGTCGACGAGGCCCGCCACGAGGCCCTCTACGAGCTGGAGATCGCGCTGGCCCAGATGCCCGAGGGCGAGGTGCCCCAGCCGTGGCTGGTCGATCGCCTGCTGCGTCACCTGCTCACCGACATCACCGGCAACACCCACCGCGCCGAGTTCTGCATCGACAAGCTCTATTCCCCGGACAGCGAGACCGGCCGCCTGGGACTGGTCGAGCTGCGCGCCTTCGAGATGCCGCCCCATGCCCGCATGAGCCTGATGCAGATGCTGCTGATTCGCGCCCTGGTGGCGCGCTGCTGGGAGCGGCCGTATCGCGGCAAGCTGGTGCGCTGGGGAACGGCGCTGCACGACCGCTGGTTGCTCCCGCACTGCCTGTGGAACGATCTCGGCGATGTGCTCGAGGATCTGCGCCGTCACGGTTTCGACTTTCGGCAGGAATGGTTCGCGCCGTTCCTGGAATTCCGTTTTCCGGTGCACGGCCGGGTGGCCTATCGCGATGTCCGGCTCGAGCTGCGCCAGGCGATCGAGCCCTGGCACGTGCTCGGCGAGGAGACCGCCGGCGGCGGCACCGCGCGCTATGTCGATTCCTCGGTGGAGCGCTTGCAGGTGCGTGTCGAGGGCATGAGCGGCGACCGTTACGCGGTCACCTGCAACGGGCGCCGGGTGCCGCTGACGCCCACCGGCCGGGTCGGCGAGGCGGTCGCCGGGGTGCGCTTTCGGGCCTGGCAGCCTCCCTCGGCGCTGCACCCGCGGATTCCGGTGCAGGCACCGCTGGTCTTCGATGTCGTCGATACCTGGAACGCGCGGTCGGTGGGCGGCTGCACCTACCATGTCGCGCATCCCGCCGGGCGCAACTACGAGACCTTTCCGGTCAACGCCAACGAGGCCGAGGCGCGGCGTCTGGCGCGTTTCTGGGCCGAAGGCCATACTCAGGGGGCCATGAGCGCCCCGTGCGAGACGCCGAGCCTGGAGCTGCCGATGACCCTGGATCTGCGGCGCCTGCCGTGAACGCGAGCCTCGAAGGGGCGGGGCAGGGCCTTCGAGGCGTCACATATACCGTCGTGCAAGCGCCCAGATCGATGCTTTGGCGGGGCGTTGACGCGGTATCATGACGTCGGCTTTCATCACCTCAGGGCTCTTTCGATGCTGGGTCATGATGTTCCCGGTCTGCCGGATGCCGCGCTGCTGCGCGATGCCCTCACCCTCGATGCGCCGCTGCCGCCCGAAACGGCGCAGGCGCTTGAGACCTTGCTCCGCGATTATGCGCCGGGCGCCGGCTTCGATGCCCTGCTCGACGGCGAAGGCCGTCTGCGCCCCCACTGGCGCGGGCTGCTCGAGGCGCTGGCCGCGCTCGGCGAGACCGGTCTCGCCGAGCGCTCCGACGAGGTCCAGCGGCTGCTCTACGAGAACGGCGTGACCTTCAACGTCCACGACGACGCTCGCGGTCGCCTGCGTACCTGGCGGGTCGATCCGCTGCCGCTGGCGATCGATCCCGCCAGCTGGCGCGCGCTCGAGGTCGGCCTGACCCAGCGCAGCCGGTTGTTCGATGCGCTGTTCGCCGATCTCTACGGGCCGCGCCGGCTGATCGAGGAGGGCCTGCTGCCCCCCGAGCTGATCTTCGAGCACCCCGGTTTCCTGCTCGCCTGTGACCGACCTCCTGATGGCGACGGGAAGCCGCCCACCGGGTTGATCTTTCACGGCATCGACCTGGTGCTCGATGCCGCCGGGCAGTGGCGGGTGATCGCCGACCGGGTGCAGGCGCCGTCGGGGGCCGGCTATGCCCTGGAAAACCGCATCATCCTCGCCCGCGCCATGCCCACGCTCTACCGCGAGGCGCCGCWGCGGCGCCTGGCGGGCTTTCTCGAGGCCGAGCATCGCGGCCTGGCGTCGCTGTCGACCCTGCATCGCGACCAGCCCAACGTGGTGCTGTTGACCCCGGGACCGGACAGCGACAGCTACTTCGAGCACGCGTATCTGGCCAACTACATGAATCTCTCGCTGGTCGAGAGCCTCGACCTGGTGGTGCGCGACGAGCGCGTGTGGATGCGTACCCTGGGCGGGCTCAAGCCGGTGGACGTGATCCTGCGCCGGCTCGAGGATGCCTGGTGCGATCCGCTGGAGCTGCGTGGCGATTCGCTGATCGGCGTGCCCGGCCTGGTCCAGGCGGCGCGCAGTGGTTGTGTGGTGCTGTCCAACCCGCTGGGGGTGAGCGTGCTCGAACACCCCGGGCTCGCGCCGTACCTGCCCGCGCTCTGTCAGCGCCTGCTCGGCGAGCCGCTAGCGCTGGCGGCGCCGGAGAGCTGGTGGTGCGGCGATCCAGCCGCGCTGGAGACGGTGCTCGCCGAGTTCGACACCCTGGTGATCCGTGGCATCGAACCGGGTGCCCGGCTGGTCGAGGTGGCGGACCTGAGCCGGGGTGAGGCGCAGGCCTTGCGCAAGGCGGTGATCGCCCGGCCCAACCGCTATGTCGCCCAGCGGCCGATCGCGCCGGCCACCGCGCCGGTCTATGACGATGCCGCGCGTCGCCTGCAGCCCGCACCGTTCAATCTGCGCACCTTCGTCACCCGCGAGCCGGGCGAGCGCGACGGCGACCGGGATTACCGCGCCATGCCGGGCGGGCTCGCCTGGGTCGGTAGCCCGGGCACGCCGTCGCTGGCCAGCGAGGTGGTCAAGGACGTCTGGGTACTGGCCGAGAAGCCGCAGCCGCATGTCAGCCTGCTGCGCCAGGCCTCGGGGCCGATCGTGGTGACCCGCGACGGTGTCGATCTACCGAGCCGGGTCGCCGACAGCCTGTTCTGGCTGGGGCGCTACGGCGAGCGGCTCGACGTGCGCTCGCGGCTGTTGCGCGAGGCGCTGCTGCGTCTGCTCGAACAGGATCAGCAGGAATACGCCGACATCATCCTCGCCGATCTGTTCGAGGCCTTGTCCCTGAAGTGGCCCGAAGCGGCGGCCGCCGAGCGACGCTTCGGCGACCTGCGCACGTGTCTGCTGACGCTCTTCGAGGACGCTCAGCCGGGGGGACTGCCGGCCTGTTTTCAGCAGGTACTGCGCAACTGCCGCGCGGTGCGCGATCACTTGGGCGACGATGCCTGGCGGGTGCTCAACCACCTGCGTCGTCAGATCAACGCCTTGCCGCAGGTGCCCTCGGCGAGTGCCGGACGACGGGCCTGCGAGGAGATCGTCACTCAGCTGTCGGCCTTCTACGGTCTGTGCAACGAGACCATGCCGCATCATTTCGGCTGGCGCTTCATGGACATCGGGCGCTTCATCGAGCGCGTACTGCACAGCCTGGAGTTGTTGCAGCTGGCGCTGATCGGAGCCCGCGAGCCGGGCGTGGCGCTGTGGGAGGTGGTGCTCGCCACCACCGATAACGTCACCGCTTACCGGCGGCGCTACCGCAGCGAACTGCATCCCACCGCGATTCTCGACCTGCTGCTGTTCGACGAGGGCAATCCGCGTTCGGTGGGCTACATGCTCAAGCGGCTGTGTCGGCAGATCGAACGCCTGCCACAGACCGCCGACTCGAGCACCCCGTATCGGCGTCAGGAGCAGCGGCTGATTCTCCAGGCCATGAGCACGCTGCAGCTCGCCGATATCGAGGTGCTTTCCCACGTTCATGATTCGGCGGCGGCCCGCGAGGCCCTGGCGGCGCTGTTCGAGGCGCTGCTCGAGCCGCTGGGGAAACTCTCCGACGCCGTCGCTCACAGCCACTTCAGCCACGTCGAGGCGCCGCGCCAGCTGATCAAGATGCAGGTGCAGCCGTGATCTACCAGTTGCGTCACACCACCCGCTACACCTACAGCGCGCCGGTGACGCTGTGTCACAACGAGGCGCGCATGCTGCCGCGCGAGCTGCCCTGGCAGCGCTGCGAGGCCTCGCAGGTGAGCATCACGCCGCGTCCGGCGGTGCGCAGCGAACGCAGCGACTTCTTCGGCAACCGGGTGATGTACTTCGCGATCCAGGATATCCATTCGAGCCTGGAGGTCACCGTGCGCACCCGGCTCGAGACCCTGCCGCGACCGCCGTTGCCGGGCGCGCCGGCCGGCGACTGGCAGGACTGTCGCGACATTCTGGCCCGGGCCGCCGAGCGGCGCTGCCTGCAGGCCCGGCAGTTCCGTCTCGATTCGCCGTTCATCCGCTGCCACCCCCGTCTGGCGGCCTACGCCGCGCCGAGCTTCCCGGCCGGTCGCTCGCTGCTCGACGCGGTGATCGATCTCAATCGCCGGATCCACGAGGAGTTCACCTACGATCCCGGCTTCACCACGCTGGCGACACCGCTCATGGACGTGCTCGACGAGCGCCGCGGGGTCTGCCAGGACTTCGCCCATCTGGCGATCGGCTGCCTGCGGTCGCAGGGCCTGGCGGCGCGCTATGTCAGTGGCTACCTGGAGACGCTGCCGCCGCCCGGGCAGGCCAAGCTGGTGGGCGCCGACGCGTCGCACGCCTGGCTGGCGGTGTTCCTGCCGGGCTGGGGCTGGCTGGAGCTCGATCCGACCAACGGCAGCCTGCCCGGCGAACAGCACATCGTCATCGGCTGGGGGCGCGATTACGCCGATGTGCCGCCGCTCAACGGGGTGATGAGCGGCGGCGGCGAGCATACACTCGACGTGGCGGTCGATGTGATTCCCGATGATGCCGCCTCGCGTCGCTCGGCCTGAGCGGTTGCAGATCGACGGCAAGCGCTTCAGGCGATCGTCTAGCCGCGCTGAGTGGCGCCATCTGCGGTGGGTTCCGCATCGCTGCTGATCGCCTCTCGACCCGCTGCTCGGGGCCGCCGCCGCAGGGCGAGTACCGCCAGGCCGCCCAGCAGCCCCCAGAATGCCGCGCCCACGCCCAGCAGCGTGACGCCGGAGGCGGTGACCAGGAAGGTCACGACCGCCGCTTCGCGCTCGCTCGCGTCGTCGAGCGCCTGGTGCAGACTGTTGGCGATCGTCGACAGCAGGGCGAGACCGGCGACGGCGGCGATCAGCGGCTGGGGCAGGGCGTCGAACAGCGTGCCGATCGAGCCGCCGAACGCCCCGGCCAGCAGGTAGAAGCCCCCCGCGGCGGCGGCGGCCGTGTAGCGCCGTGCCGGGTCGGGATGTGCTTCCGGCCCCATGCAGATCGCCGCGGTGATCGCCGCCAGGCATACCGAGAACCCGCCGAAGGGCGCCAATACCAAGGTGGCGAGACCGGTCCAGATCATCAACGGCGAGACCGGCGCGGTATAGCCGGCCGCGCGCAGGGTCGCCACTCCCGGGGCGTTCTGCGAAGCCATGCTGACCACGAACAGCGGGATCCCCACGCCGATCAGCGCCGACGGCGAGAAGGCGGGCATGATGAACGCCGGCTCGGCGAAGCGCAGCGCGCTGCGCTGTGTCTCGATATCACCGGTGGCCCAGGCCACCGCCAGGCCGGTCGCCAGCACCAGCAGAATGGTGTAGCGCGGCAGCCAGCGCTTGCCGATCAGATAGGCGGCGCACATCGCCCCGACGAGCGGGAAGTCCACGCGCAGGGCGGCGAAAGCGTCGATACCGAAACGCAGCAGTACGCCGGCCAGCATGGCCGCGGCGATCGACGGCGGGATGCGTTGCATGAGGCGTGCGAACAGCCCCGTGACTCCGCAGAGCAGCACCAGCGCCGCCGAGAACAGAAAGACGCCGATCGCCTCGGGCAGGCTGTAGCCGGGCAGGCTGGTGGCGAGCAGGGCCGCGCCGGGCGTCGACCAGGCGGTGAGGATCGGCTCGCGGTAGTACAGCGACAGGCCCAGCGAGGTGAGCCCCATGCCCAGCCCCAGCATGCTCAGCCAGGCGCCGATCTGTGCCGGGCCGGCGCCGGCGGCCTCCGCGGCCTGGAAGATGATCACCGCCGAACTGGTGTAGCCCACCAGTACCGCCACGAAACCGGCGACGAGCGCCGACGGGGAGAGATCGCGCAGAAGGGACGACGCGGGCATGGGAGGCTCCGGGTTGCGAGGATCGTGCGTTATAACGCACATCGAGGCGACCATAGCACCGTGCGTCATCGCGTACAATGGCGGCCGATCCCGAACGCCCGTGCCCTGGGCAGCGACGAGGAGTGTGACGTGTCCGACCCGACCCCCCACATTGCGGCGACATTGAAGGCCCTGCGCCAGGGCCGTGGCTGGAGCCTGACCCGCTGCGCACAGGCCACGGGCGTCAGCAAGGCGATGCTGGGCCAGATCGAACGGGGCGAGTCGAGCCCGACCGTGGCGACGCTGTGGAAGATCGCGGGCGGTTTCGGGGTATCGCTTTCCGCCTTCCTGGTCGGCGAATCGCCGCCCGCCACCTCGGCCCCGCCGCCGCTGCGAGACAGCGTCGGCATGCAGGTGAGCGTGCTGGTGCCCTTCGACGCGCAACTGGGCCTGGAGATGTTCGCCGTCGAACTCGCGCCGGGGGCGTGCAGTGAGTCGAGCGCCCACGGCAGCGGTGTCGTCGAGCACGTGATCGTCGTCGACGGCGTCATGGCGGTGGCGGAAGCGGGACGGTGGCGGCATCTCGCCGCGGGTGACGTGGCCCGGCTGCAGGCCGATCGGCCGCACGGCTACCGCAACGACGGCGAACGCGTGGCGCGCTTTCACAACCTGGTGCACTACCCGCGCTGAGAAAGCTCACAGCATGGTCAGGGCGTGGCGCACCAGGAGGCCAAGGCTGAGGGTCAGCGCGAAGCTGAGCATGGTGCCCAGCAGCACGTATTCGGTGAGCCGGCGGTCGCGGTCCTCGCGCAACTCGCCGAAGCGCAGCACCGACTTGGCGGCGAGCAGGAAGCCGATCGGCATCATCTGGTCGGCGAGCACGAAGGTCAGTACCAGGAAGCGCTCGAGCATGCCGATGCGCGCGCCGGCGTCGGCCAGCATGCCGCGGTTGTCGACCTGATCGCTCCAGCGGCGCATCACCTGGGCGATGAGGATCGACAGCGGTTGCAGGATCACCAGATAGCTCAGCGCCACCAGCAGCGTTCCGGGGGCCAGCAGCCAGTGGGCCAGCGTTGCCAGCCAGCCCGGCTCGGCCTTCAGCCACAGCCAGACGCCCGTCAGCACGGCGATATGCAGCGCCTGATCGAGCAGGAAGTAGCGCACCCGCGCCGGGCTGTAGCTCTTCAGGATGTCGATCGCCAGATGGGTGGCGCCGATCACCACGGCCGCGATCAGGGCCGCTGCGCTCGTCCAGCCGCCGAGCCACAAGGCGGCGAGGGCCAGGCCGGTATGCACGCCGGCATGCAGATAGACGGCGCGGGAGCGATGGTGATGCGTCTGCTTGCTGTGTACCCAGGCGCGGCCCTGGAACAGGAAATCCCCGGCCAGATGGGCCATCAGCAGCAGCAACAGCGACGACAGGGCGGCCACGTTCATGGCTCGACCTCGCTCAGGCGCTGATCGATGAAGGCGATGTAGTCGCGGATCAAGGGCCAGCGTGCCGCCGCCAGCCGGCGGTTGATGGTGGGTTGGGCGCGCCCCAGCCGCCGAGCCAGTGACTGCTGGGACTCCTCGTGAAGCAGGCTATGGTAGGCCACTTCGGCCGAGTAGCGCGACCAGCCGCCGATGATGTCGTCGGCGAAGCGGGTGAGTAGCGTGAGCGCCGGGTCCGCGAAGGCGTCGGGCAACGCCACGGCCAGGCGCCGGTCGGTATCGGCGAGGGCATCCAGGCAATGCCCGGAGAGCACGAACGCCGGGCCTTGGGCATCGGTCAGGGCGCCTTCGGCGGGCAGCGTGCCCTCGCCAGCGGCGACGGCGATGCGCGCATCCCAGGTCGTCTGCCGCGACGCCGATTCCTGGATCAGGGCACTGCGGATCAGCACGGCGGCCGTCATTGCCTGCGCGGGAGTGGGCAGCGCAACCTGGAAGCCGTCCCCCCGATAGCGATCGCTGCGCGCCTGGAAGCGCGATTCGATGAGCGCCAGGGCGCTTTCCAGCACATCGCGCAGCCGTTCCTTGTCGGGAATCTGCTGCGAGCCGACGACATCGCCGGTCAGGACGCCGAGGATGGGCATGACAAGACTCCGTGGCTGCCACCAATAGCTATATTCGCGCATTTCCGAAAAAATAGCCAATAAGGGCTATTGGGAAATAGCCCTATGGAGCTATTTATCGGAAATATAGCGCTATAGCGGTATCGATATCCTTGTGATTACTGTAATTATATACAGTATTCTGGCGCGGCCCAACGCCAAGTCAGGCGCGGCGGGTAGCGTTTTGTAAGCCCGAGACGGGATCACGAGGATTGGCGTAACGCCTCAACGGGCACCGGCGATACCCCCACGGTGTGACTGACCGTGCAGTTGCGGCCCGTTGCCTTGCAGCGGTAGAGCGCGGAATCGGCACAGGCCAGCAGACTGTCCAGATCGATCGGGGTGCCCGGCGGGGCGGTGGCGACGCCGATGCTGACGGTGACCACCTCGGCGGTCGGCGAGTGCTCGTGAGGAATGCCCACCGCCTGAAGCATGCTGCGCATCGCTTCGGCCAGCCGGGTGGCATCATCGAGTTCGTTGTCGAGCAGCACCACCAGGAACTCCTCGCCGCCCAGACGCACCACGATGTCGGTCTCGCGGCGGAAGATATCGCGCAGGACGTTGGCGATCTCCTTCAGGCATTCGTCGCCGGCCGGGTGCCCGTAATGGTCGTTGTACTGCTTGAAGTGATCGACATCGATCATCAGCGCCGACAGCGGCGTCATGCGACGTCGGCTGAGGGGCAGGGCGATCTCGAGACGCTGCTCCAGCAGTCGCCGGTTGCCGAGTCCGGTGAGCGGGTCGTTGAGGGTCTCGGCGAGCAGTTGCTCGTTCTTGGAGCGCAGGGTCTCGAGCAGATGCTCGATCTCGCGGGTCAGGTAGGCGATATCGTCGTGTCGGCTCAGCAGATGGGAGGGCGCGGCTTCGGGGACCCCCTCGTGCTGGCTCCTGACGTAGTCCACGAGTTCGTGGATCGGTCGGGTGAACAGCTGGCGGACCACCAGCCAGATCGCCGTGACGAAGCCGGCCAGCAGAAGCGTCAGGAACGCCAGCCGATGGCCGGTGACCACGTCGGAAATCCACGGCATATCGTCGGCGCGGGCCAGCAGCCAGAGCGCCGAGGCGGCCAGCAGGAAGAGCGTACACAACGCGGGGAGGACACGAAACAGCATGCTAGGGCTTGGAAGGGGCATCAGCTCACTTGTCCGGGTGGGGTGGCGGTCCATCCCGGTCCGCCGCTCCCCGCATGACATGGTCGGCCTTGGTCGATCGCCAAATGGCTCGGGCAAGTCCGGCCCGAACCGACGACAACGCTGCCAGATTGGCTTGGAAAACGTCGTTCGCTGGGAAAACGTTAATGACATATCGACCTATCGGCCGTTGCCGACGATCCTTGAAGGCTATGTGCCCAAAACGTCCGATCGCGCCGAATGCCATGCTGGGACCGGCCTCAACGATTTTCGTTCGGTCGGTAGCGCAGCACCAGCGTCGCCGGGTCGTCCTCGGCGTGGCCCTGCGCGGCGTGCTGGCGCATCAGTTGCCCGGCGAGGCCGGTCATGGGGGCCGCGCTGGTCACCCGCTGGCTCTGGGCGAGGGCCATGTCCAGATCCTTGAGCAGGGTGCGCAGATGCCAGGGCGGAGCGTCGAAATCGTCGGCGGCCATGCGCGGGGCAAGCAACTGCAGCGGCTTGGAGTCGGCAAAGCCGCCGGCCAGGGCCTCAGGCAGGCGCCCGGCGTCCACGCCGCTGGCTTCGGCCAGGGCGATCATCTCGGCGATCACCAGCGCATTGCAGCCGACGATCATCTGGTTGCAGAGCTTGGCGACCTGCCCGCTACCCACCGGGCCCATGTGCGTGACGCGGGCCGCCAGGGGCGCGAAGACTGCCTGAAGGGCGGTCATGTGCTCGGCCTCGCCACCGCACATGATGGCCAGGCTGCCGCTCTCGGCGCCGGCCACGCCGCCCGAGACCGGCGCATCGACCCAGGGGGTGGCGCAGGACTCGCTGAGCCGCCGGGCGAAGGTGCGAGTCGCCTGCGGGTCGCTGCTGGAGAAATCGACCAGCCACTGATCGCCACGGGCGTGTGCCGCGACGCCGTCGTCGCCGAAGACCGTCGACTCGACCACCTGGGTATTCGCCAGGCACAACATGATCACATCCACATCGGCGACGAGCTCGCCGATCGAGCCGGCGACCCGGGCGCCGGCGGCCACGACGTCGCCGGTCTTCTCCGGGCTGCGGTTCCACACGGTGACCGGAAAGCCGGCGTCGAGCAGGCGGCGGGTCATCGGTGCGCCCATCAGGCCGATACCAATGAATCCCAGGCGGAGCTGGGGCATGTCGTGTCCTCCAGGGCGGGCATATGTCCGGGGGAACTATTTACCATGGAACCGCTGTCACGATCGAACGTTCGTCGTGAGCGAGTCGCGCGGGCTCACGACACATCCAGGGCGAACTGCAGGCTCGCCAGATGCCGATAGAGAGGGGTGCTCGCGAGCAGTTCGTCGTGGGTCCCCGAGCCGATCAGGCGACCGCGGTCGAAGACCAGCAGACGGTCGGCGGCGATCACCGTGGCCAGGCGATGGGCGACGACCAGGCTGGTGCGGCCGCGCATCAACCGGTCCAGCGCGGCCTGGACCAGCCGTTCGCTTTCCGCGTCCAGCGCGCTGGTCGCCTCGTCGAGCAGCAGTACCGCCGGGTCGCGCAGCAGTGCGCGGGCGATCGCCAGACGCTGGCGCTGACCGCCCGAAAGCTGGACGCCGCCGGGCCCGATATGGGTGTCAAGCCCCGCGGGCAGCGCCTCGAGAAACGCCAGGGCATGGGCGTCGCGGGCGGCGGCGCGTACCGCCTCGTCGTCGGCGCCCGGTCGACCGTAGCGGATGTTGTCGGCGGCGCTGCCGGTGAACAGTACCGGCTCCTGGGCGACCATGCCCAGGGCGCCGCGCAGCTCTCCTGGGTCGAGGTCGCGCAGATCGACGCCGTCCAGCGTCAGCCGGCCGGCGTCGGGGTCGTAGAAGCGCAGCAGCAGTTGCAGCAGGGTGCTCTTGCCGGCGCCGGACGGCCCTACCAGGGCGATCCGCTCGCCGGGGCGGATGTGCAGGTCGAGCCCATCCAGCGCCGGTGTTGCCTGGCGCCCGGGGTAGGCGAAGCGCAGAGCGCTGATCCGGATCTCGCCGCGCACCGGCGAGGGCAGGTGGCGGGGCACCGGCGGCGCCTGAATGCGCGGGCGGGCGTCGAGCAGTTCGAATAGCCGTTCGGCGGCCCCGGCCGCTCGCTGCACGTCGCCGGCGACTTCGGCCAGCGCGGCGACGGCGCCGGCGGCGAGTACCGCGTAGAAGACGAAGGCCGAGAGTTCGCCGGCGCTCATCGTGCCGGCGAGTACCGCATGGCCCCCCTGCCAGAGCATGACGCCAACCGCGGCAAAGATCACCAGCATGGCGATCCCGGTCAGCCAGGCGCGCTGGCGGGTACGGAACACCGCGACCTGGAAGGCCGCCTCCACCGTGCGGTTGTAGTCGTGGCGAGCGATCGTCTCGTGGTCGAAGGCCTGCAGGGTGCGGATGCCGTTCAGTGCCTCTCCGGCGTAGCGCCCGAGTTCGGCGATCTGGTCCTGGCTGTGCCGCGACAGGCGGCGCACGCGGCGTCCGAAGGCGAGAATCGGCAGCACGGTGAGCGGGATGCCCAGCAGCACCAGGGCGCTGAGCCAGGGCTGGGTCACCAGCATCAGCGCCACCGCGCCGAACAGCATCACCAGATTGCGCAGGGCCACCGACAGCGACGAACCGAACAGGCTCTGCAGCACACTGGTATCGGCGGTGAGCCGCGACTGGATCTCGCCAGCACCGTTCCGTTCGAAGAAGGCCGGCTCCAGGGTCAGCAGGTGACCGAAGACGTCGCGGCGCAGGTCGGCGGCGAGCCGTTCGCCGATCCAGGTCACCAGGTAGTAGCGCAGCGCCGAGGCCGCGGCGAGCAAGGCCACCACGGCGAGCATGACCGCCAGGGTGCGGTTGAGCCGGGCGACGTCGGCATCGAGGAAGCCCCGATCGATCACCGTGCGCAGCCCCTGCCCGAGCAGGAGTACGCTCGACGAGGCGACGAGCAGGGCCAGCCCGGCGAGGCAGGCGCGCCAGCGATAGGGGCGCAGCAGAGGCAACAGACGCAGCAGGATGCGGGGCCGGGAACGGGAGGGCATCAGCGGGCTCGAACGGTCAGTGACGACCCTGCACGATAACAGGGTCGTGGTTGGCCTGCATGAGTCCGAATGGCACAGGGGCCTCTCAGGGACCGGCCGGGAAGGTGACATGGGGCGACTGTGGTTCGACCCCCGGCGGCTGGTAGGCGGGCGCCGGTTCGCCGGCCGGCCCCAGGAAGCGCAGATAGTGGTATAGCGCTCGCGAATCCTCGGCACTCATGCGATTGAGGTTGAACCAGGGCATCGGTGGGAGCGATTTCAGGTTGCGTGCCATTGCAATCCATTGTGACTCGTCGAGCTGAGCGGCGAGCAGGCGGAGGTTGCTCGGGTAGGTGGTGCCCCAGGGGCCGTACCAGCCCAGCCGGTCCCCGGTCAGCCATTGTGCCTCTGGGGTCTGCCCGTCATTTTGGGCGTAGCCGGGCGTGTGGCAGTCGTTGCAGCCACTGACCGCGGCCACGTAGCGACCGCGATCGATCAGCGCCTGATCCACCTCGCCCGCCAGTACGCTGCTGATGCACAGACACAGCCCCATGGCGCCCCACCCGAGACGCCGATAGTCGAGAACTTTCATCGCCGGGAATCCTCGCAGGACCGGACCCTGAGTGTCCGTCATCGCAGCATAGCCGCGCCCGCGGTTCTTGGATGCCGGCCGGAGCCTGCCGGCGGCGCGATTCGACGAAAGCTTGATCGCCCTCAGCGTAGCCACCATATTCGGTCTCGGTGACACCCATTCCGGAGGCCGAGATGGCTGATTCCCTGAAGCTGGCCTGCCCGCACTGCCTGGCCATGAACCGTGTGCTCGACGAACGGCTCGGGCACGCGCCGCGTTGCGGCAAGTGCCGGAACGCCCTGTTCACCGGGGCGCCGCTGGACCTGACCGCCGACAACTTCGAGGCGCTGGTGATGCGCAGCGAGCTGCCGGTGGTGGTGGATTTCTGGGCCAGCTGGTGCGGGCCCTGCAAGATGATGGCGCCGGTCTTCGCGCGCACCGCCGGCGAGCTCGAGCCACGCCTGCGTTTCGCCAAGCTCGACACCGAGGCGCAGACGGCGTTGGCCGGACGCTTCGGCATCCGCAGCATTCCCACCTTGATCGTCTTCCGTGAGGGGCGCGAGATCGCCCGCCGGTCCGGTGCCATGCAGGGGCCGCAGCTCAAGCAGTGGCTCGAGAGCCTGGTCTGAGCCTCACTGCTACGCTCAGGAACGAATCCAGTGTCAGGCAACAGTGGAGGCAATATGGACAAGGCGTGGTTCGACCGTCGGGTCAGCGTGATCACCGGCGACATCACCCGGCTGGAGGTGGATGCTATCGTCAACGCCGCCAACCATTCGCTGATGGGCGGCGGCGGTGTGGACGGTGCCATTCATCGCGCCGCCGGCCCCGAACTCAAGCAGGCCTGCCAGCGTCTGCGCGAGACTGACTGGCCCGACGGCCTGCCGGACGGCGAGGTTGCGTTGACCGACGGCTTCGAGCTGCCGGCGCGCTACGTGATTCACACCGTCGGCCCGGTCTACGCCAAGACCAAGGACAAGTCGCATCTGCTCGCCAACTGTTATCGCAACGCCCTGGCGCTGGCCGACGCGCACGACTGCCGCAGCATCGCCTTTCCGGCGATCTCCACCGGTGTCTACGGCTACCCGTTCGACGCGGCCGCCCGGGTGGTGCTCGATGCGCTGGGTGAGGCATTGCCGTGCCACTCGCTGGACGTGACGCTATGCTTCTTCAGTGACCAGGATTCGCGAGCCTTCGAGGCGGTCGTGGCAGAGGCGCTCTAGGTGTTTCTTCCCGGTAAAGACGACCGAAATACCAACCTGGTACCAGTCTTTCAGGCCCGGTCCAGCCACGGGGCACCCGGTCATGCAAAAGCGCCTCGCGGATTGCGAGGCGCTTCTCGTTTCAGTGACGCTCGGGCTGGGCCCGAAAGCGATCAGCCGAAGTTCTGGGCGACGAAGTCCCAGTTGATGACGTTCCACACCGCGTCCAGGTACTTGGGACGGGCGTTGCGGTAGTCGATGTAGTAGGCATGCTCCCAGACATCGATGGTCAGCAACGGGGTCTGGCCATGGGCGATCGGGGTGTCGGCATCGTCGGTGTTGATGATGTCGACGCCACCGTCGGCGGTCTTGATCAGCCAGGTCCAGCCGGCGCCGAAGTTGCCGGCCGCCGTGGTGTTGAACGTCTCCTTGAAGGCCTCGAAGGAGCCGAACTTGGCGTTGATCGCCTCGGCCAGGGCGCCGCTCGGCTCGCCGCCGCCGTTGGGCGACAGGCAGTGCCAGTAGAAGGTGTGGTTCCAGACCTGGGCGGCCTGGTTGAACAGCCCCCCGGACGCGGACTGGATGATCTCCTCGAGAGACTTGTTCGCGTCGTCGGTGCCCTGGGTCAGGTCGTTGAGCTTGGTGACGTAGGCCTGATGATGCTTGCCGTAATGATACTCGAGCGTTTCCGCAGAGATGTGCGGTTCCAGCGCGTTTTTCTCATAGGGCAGGGCGGGAAGTTCAAATGCCAAGGTTATCTCCTTTTATTGATCGCCGTGGAATACAGAACCTGATAAAAAACCTTACAATACCAAGCATCTGCGTTAGTGGCGTCGCGGTATGTTAGCAGTCTGGGGTATGCTCGCCAATTCCGTTAGCATCGCCGGGAATCGATCGATGCCGGGCTCGCCACGCACTTGCGACCATATGCCGACGAGGAGACCCCATGGCGGATCGTGATCACGAACCACGCCTGAACCCCATCGTACCGGGGCCGGAGGACGAATTGACGCAACATCACCGTGCGGGGGCGGCCAGCCGCGGGGGGCGTACCGGGCCACTCTGGCTGGTCTGCCTGCTGTTGCTCGCCGGTTTGTGCGTGCTGTCCGGCTGGTACTGGGTCGATCGTCAGTCGTGGCACGAGACGCAGCGCGAGCTGGCGGGTCAGATCTCCAACATGCACGCCCGGCTCGACGGGCTCGACGACGGCCGGGGCGTTTCCGCCTCCACCTTCGAGGAGCGCATCGGTCAGCTGAGCGATGAACAACAAGCGCTCGATCACAGAATCAGTGAACTTGCGGGCAGCGTTGAGAGTCTAGATCAGCAAGCGGCGGACAATTCGGCGCTCGCCGCTCTCGAGCAGCGGCTCGACGCTGCCCGCCAGCAACGCGACAGTCTCACCGCCACGCTGTCGGCCACCCAGCGCTCGATGAATGCCCTCGAGCAGAAGAGCGATGAAGGCCGTCAGGCGCTGGCGACCCGGCTCGATACGCTGGAAGCCTCGCGGGACGAGCTCCGTGAGCGTATCGCGTCGTTCGAGGACGCCTCGCAGACGCTGACGACGCGGGTCGAGGCCATGGGCAAGACGCTCGATGACCTCGATTCGCGACTCGGCGATCTGGCCGGCCGGGTGGCGGCCCTGAGTGACGGTGCCGACTCGCGTCAGGCACAGTGGCAGACACTCGATTCGAGCGTCAGCGAACTGCGCGCGGCGATCACCGAATTGCGCCAGAATCAAGTGGCGATCAACGCCACGCTCGAGAGCCTCGGCAACCGCTGACGGCCTCGCCCGGGATAACGACACGCCAGCCACTCAAGGAATCGAGGAGCGCATGCCAGCATCGGTCACCCGCCACCGCCAGACGTCCGCGGGACGCGGTCATTTCGCGGCGCCGTCAGTCGCCGTGCGCCTCGGCCCGGGACGCTGAACGATGCGCCACCCCCGGTTCACGCCTGCGTGCCTTGCCGCCGGTTTGCTGTTCAGCGCCCCGGCCCTGGCGCTCGATGCCGATGTCACGGGTGTCTCCGGTCCGCCGGCGGACAACGTTCGCCACTATCTCGACGCCCTGACTGCCGCGGACTACGGGCGCCAGCGCCTGGTCGCCGAAATCGAGCAGCGCACACGCAAGGCACTCAAGGCCTACGGTTACTACAGCCCGACGGTGTCGGTGACACTGCGCGGCGGTGACGCCACGATCGACGGCGCCCGGGTCGCGGTCGACCCGGGACAACGGGTGATCATTCGCGAACTCGACATCGAGGTCACCGGCGAGGGCAGCGATGACAAGGCGTTCCGCCAGGCCCTGAAAGACCTGCCCCTGAAAGAGGGCGAGCCGCTCCTGCATGCCCCCTACGAGAACCTGCGCAACCGCTTGTCGACCCTGGCGCTCGAACGTGGCTACTTCGACGCCGACTTCACCCGGCATCGCATCGAGGTGCGGCCCTGGGAGCAGAGCGCGCGCATCTACCTGACGATGGCCAGCGGTCCGCGCTACCGTTTCGGCGACATCCGCTTCGAGGGCAGCCAGATCGCGCTCGAGCGCCTGCGCAACATGTCGCCGTTCGCGGCGGGCGACCCCTACGCGGCGGGCAAGCTCGCCGAGTACAACCAGCGTCTCGGTCAGACCAACTGGTTTCGCAGTATCGGGGTGCGACCGCGGATCGAACGGCCGGCGCCGGTGGCCCAGGCCCAGCGCAACTGGTGGGAGGCCACGGTGCGCGAGTCCGCGTCCGGCTCGCCGGCGGACGCCGCCGACGTGCTCCTGCAGCCCGGCGCCGTGACGGCGGCCCGCGACCTGGCCACGCCGGGCCCGCCACGGGTGCCGGTCGACATCAGCCTGATCCCCGCCGACCGCCATCAGTTCGAGGTCGGCGTGGGCTATGCCACCGATGTCGGGCCGCGGCTGCAGTTTTCCTGGAAGCAGCCCTGGCTCAACGACGACGGCGACAGCCTCGATCATTCCTTGTATCTCTCGGGCCCCGAGCAGACCTTCAGCGGTACCTACACCCTGCCGCTCGAGAATCCGCTCAAGGACAGCTACGAGCTGCAGTACGGCCTGAAGAATCTCGACAACGAGGATACCCAGAGTCTCGAGGCCTCGGTGGAAATCGCCCGGCTCTGGACCTTCGACAACGGCTGGACGCAGCGGATCTTCGCGCGCTCGACCTACGAGGACTTCAAGCAGGCCGACGAGGATGAACGGGTCCTGCTCTACTATCCCGGGGTCACCTGGAGCCGGACGCGCACGCGCAACCCGCGCTTCCCCACCTGGGGTGACAGCCAGCGTCTGTCGCTGGCCGTGTCGGACACCGCCTGGGGGTCGGACGCCCGCTTCGTGCGCGGTACGCTGGATTCCCAGTGGATCCGCTCGCTGGGCAGCGACTGGCGGTTCATCGGTCGCACCAGCGTCGGTGCCATGAGCACCGGCGACTTCGACAAGATTCCGCCGTCGCTGCGCTTCTTCGCCGGGGGGGATCGCAGTGTGCGTGGCTACGGCTACGAGAGCCTGGCCCCGGAAAACGACGATGGCGAGCTGCTTGGTGGGCAACAATTGCTGGTGGCGAGCCTCGAGGCGCAGCGCCGGCTGACCGGTGACTGGTGGGGCGCGGCCTTCGTCGATACCGGCAACGCCTTCAACGACTGGTGGCCGCAGGAACTGGCCACCGGGGCGGGGCTCGGGGTGCGCTGGGTCTCGCCGGTGGGGCCGATCCGGCTCGACATCGCTCATCCCTTCGACAACGAGGAGGACTCGTGGCGTCTGCACTTCGCCATAGGGCCCGAATTCTGATTCCGTCACTGCGTCTCCTGCTGTGGTTTCCCCTCTGGCTGATCGGCCTGGTGCTGCTGTTGCTGGGCCTGGCGCTGTCGCCCTGGGGGACGGCCTGGCTGGTCGGGCAGGGCGAACAGCGCGGCTGGCTGTCGGTCGACAGCGTCTCGGGGGCGCCGCTCGACGAGTTCACCGTGACCGGACTGGTCCTGACGGCGGGGTCGGCTCACGTGCGTATCGATCGCCTGCATCTGGCCTGGGCCGACGACTGCCTGTTCGACGGCAAGCTGTGCCTCGATGCCCTGCAGGTGGAAGGCGCCGACGTGCGTCTGGTGGCCGGCGACGACGAGCCACCTCCCGAAAAGCCGGCATCCTCCGGCGGTCTGCCGCCGATCGTGGTGCCGTTTCCCATCGAGCTGCGCGGCGTGTCGTTGCGCGACGTCGACGTGCAGCTCGCCGACGGGACTCGACTGAACTGGCGGCGCTTCACCAGCGGTGCGCGGCTTTCCGGCAGTGAACTGACGCTGCTGCCCACGCGTCTCGATGGCGCTCGCCTCGCGCTGTCCGGCACGGCCGGGCAGACGCTCGCGCCATCGTCCGGGGCAGGTGACGTCGGGCTTTCGAGCGCGGCGATCGATGCCAGCGTGGCCCTGCACGAACCGGCTGCCGGGGCGGGCGTCGCCACCACCGAGGCCCCCGATGGGCCTGCCGCGAGCGAGCCGGGGGAAACGTCCAGCGAGCCTGCGCCGGGCCTGGAGCTACCCGATATCCGCTTGCCCCTGGCGGTGCATGTGCCCAGCCTGGTCATCGACGACTTTCGTCTCGACGGGCCCGACCCGCGTCGCATCGAGCGCCTGGCGCTGCGCCTCGATGGCGAAGGGCACGATGTGCGTCTGCACAGCCTGGCGGTGACCTCGCCCGAGGCCGATGCCCGCCTGGCGGCGCGGGTCACTCTGCAGGACGACTACCCGCTGAGCGCGCACCTGGAGGGTGTCGTGCATCGGGCCCCGCTTGCCGGGCAGCGAGTCACTCTCGACGTCTCCGGTTCGCTGGCGGACCTGGGCGTCGATCTGGCGGCCGAGGGGCCCGTCACGGCCCGTCTCGAGGCCACCGCCGACGTTCTCGCCGCGCGGATTCCCTTCGACGTCGTGCTGCAGTCGACGTCGCTCGTCTGGCCGTTGCCCGGCATGGCCGAACCGCCGGAGGTCGGCGAGAAGGACGCCGTGGATACCGCCCCGGCGTCGCCCCCCGACACCGCCGATGAGCCTCGCTATCGGGTTCGGGACCTGCAGCTCAAGGCGCACGGCAATTTGCAAGACTACCGGGTGGCATTGCAGGGGCAGGTCTCGGGGAGCGCGATTCCGCAGACGGTTCGGGTCGGTCTGACCGGCAACGGCGATCTCGAGCATTTCGTCTGGCAGCCGCTGTCGCTGGCCTCGGCCGACGGGGCGCTGATCAGCCACGGCGAGGCCCGCTGGGCGCCCTCGCTGGATGTCACGGCCAGCGTGAACCTTCAGCGCTTCTCGCTGGATGCCGTCACCCAGGCGGTCAGCGGGACGCTGGATGGCGATGTCCGGGCTCATTTCGCCATGCGCGACGCGGGCTGGCAGCTGGATGTCCCGCAACTGACCATCGACGGGACGTTGCAGGAGCGCGCCTTGTCGCTCGAGGCCAAGCTGAACGGCGGCAGCGACATGCACTGGCAGATCGATACCCTGGATCTGCGCCAGGGGCGCAACCGGCTGACCGCTCAGGGTCACATCGCCGACAGGCTCGACATGCAGGGCCGGCTTGATGCCCCGGCCCTGGATAGCCTGTTGCCGGCGCTCGGCGGCAGCGCGAAGGGCGACTTTTCGCTGGCCGGAACGCTCGACGCCCCCCAGGTACGCGCCACCCTCGAGGGCCGCGATCTGCGTTATGCGGACCAGCGTGTCGCGCGAGTGTCGCTCGACGCCGATGTGCAGGGGATCGACGATCCGACGCTGGACGTGACGCTGGACGCGGCCGACCTCGAGGCCGCCGACCGCCGTCTGACGCGGGTCGCGCTGGATCTGGTCGGCAAGCTCTCCGATCACCGCCTGACACTGGATGTCGATGCCGCCGACGACACGCCACTGACGCGGGCCGCCCTGGCCGTCGAGGGCGGGCTCGATGCCGCACGCACGCGGTATCGCGGCCGCTTGACCCGGCTGTCGCTCGACAGCGACCGGGGCGACCTGCGTCTCGGGGATCCCACGGCCTTTGCCATCGATCTAACGGCGAGCCGCTTCACTCTTCAGCCGTTCTGCCTGAGCCGCCGTCAGGGCGGGCGACTCTGCGCCACCCGTCAACTGGCGGCGTCCGCCGAGCAGGGCCAGGCCGCCCTGTCCCTCGAGGCGCTGCCGCTGGATCTGGTCGATCCGCTGTTGCCCGAGGGCTGGCTTGCCGAGGGCCAGGCCGGCGGCACCGTGAGCCTCGACTGGTCGGCGGGCGGGCAACGCTGGCGGGCTCGGGGCGACCTCGACGGCCGTCTGGGCCTGCAGGGCCAGGATGCCTATGGCAAGCCCTGGTCGCTGCCCGAGACCCGGCTCGGACTGAGCCTCGACGCCTCGCCGGCGGCAGCCGACGTCAAGGCCAGTGTCTCGCTGGCCGACGCCGGCGACGTGACCCTGAACGCCCGCGTCGTCGAGCCCACGGGGGAGGCCGGGCTCGAAGGTCGCCTGCGCCTCGAGGCCCTGCGCCTCGCCCCCTATCGGTCGTTGGCAACCGGCCTGCAGAGTCTCGAGGGGACGCTCGACGGCGATCTGACCCTGGCCGGGGCACTGACCAACCCCGAGCTGAATGGCAGGCTGGTGCTCGATGGGCTGAAAGCCAGTGGCCGTGACCTGCCGCTGAGCGTCGCCGATGGCCGGGTCGCGATGGCGCTGTCCGGCCACCGGGCCGACCTGGACGGCTACGTGGCCGGCGAGGAAGGGCGCCTGCTGCTATCCGGTCAGGCGCGCTGGGACGAGCTCCCGCAATGGCAGGCCGATATCTCGCTCGACGCCACCCAGGATCCATTGCTGGTGGCGATGCCGGAATTCGGCCGACTGCACGTCGCACCGGATCTCGCCATCCAGGCGACGCCGCAGCGGCTGCAGGTACGCGGCGATGTCGATGTGCCCTGGGCACGGCTCGAGGTCGGCCAGATCCCGCCGTCGGCGGTCTCGCCGAGCAGCGACGAAGTGATCATCACCCGCGAGGATCAGGCCGACGCCGACCGCAAGGCGCGCCAGGCGGCCGAACAGGCCTCGCAGGGGGCGGACGAGGCCACCGCCCAGACGCTCTCCGAGGCGGGCATGCAGCTCGACGTCCAGATCGACCTGCATATCGGTCCCGATGTGCAGCTCGAGGCCTACGGCCTGCAGGCCGCGTTGCAGGGTAGCCTGCAGGTGCGCCAGGGCAATGGTCCGGTTCAGCTGTTCGGGGACGTCAATCTGGTCGGGGGGCGCTACGAGGCCTTCGGTCAGGATCTGCTGATCCGCCAGGGGCAGGTGCTGTTCAGCGGCCCGGCTTCCCAGCCGCGGCTGCAGTTCGAGGCGATCCGCAATCCGGATGCCACCGAGGACGACGTGATCGCCGGCCTGCGGGTCACCGGGCCGGCCTCCCAGCCCCGGCTCGAGGTGTTTTCCGAGCCGGCGATGGCCGAGAGTCGCGCGCTGTCCTACCTGCTGCGCGGGCGGGCGCCCGACGACACCGGTTCCGACGGGGCCATGACCTCGGCATTGATCGGCCTGTCACTGTCACGCACCGGCGGGGCGATCGGCCAGCTCGGACAGGCCTTCGGCGTCCAGGATCTGAGCCTCGACACCGCGGGCAGTGGCGAGGACAGCCAGGTGGTGGTCAGCGGCCAGCTGTTCGATGACCTGCAGGTCAGCTACGGCGTGGGCATCTTTTCGCCGATCGCCGAACTGACGCTGCGTTACAAGCTGATGCAGAATCTGTATGTCGAGGCCGTGACCGGAGCCGCCCAGGCCGTCGACCTCATCTACAGTTTCAGTCTCGGGCGCAGCAGCGCTTCGCCTTGAGCCCGCTGGCGCAGGGGCAGGGGGCATTGCGCCCCACGTCGAGGCGGCGCCAGTCGGCATCGCCATCGACGTAGCGCCAGTGATCGGCCTGGCTGTCGAAGCGAAACCGGCTGCTTTCCGTGAGCACGAAGAAGCCGCCGGACTCGCGACCGACCGCCGTGAAGCGAACGCGTCCCGTGCCGTCGCCGGCGTCCTCGCTGTCGATGACCGTCAGCCGGCACCAGCGTGGGGCGGAGGCTTCCAGGTCGGCCATTGGCGGCCGTGTCGCCGGGTCCCAACTGGCCTGCAGGAAGGCCGTGTCCTGGATGACGAAGGCCGAGTAACGGGCCCGCATCAGGGCCTCGGGCGTGTGCGCCCGGCGAAGGTCCTGCAGGACCGGCGCGCAGCAGCCGGCGAACGTTCGCTGGCTGCCGCAGGGACAGGCGGCAGACAATTCGATAGTCGACTTCAAGAGAGAGACACCCCATGTGGATCAGAGACAAACAGCGCATGCCCACGCCCGAGCAGGCCCTGCCGGGGCGCGATGAGCCAATGTCGATCAGCGGCATTCACGCCGTCAACCGCCGCTCGATGCTACCGCCGTTCCCGGCGGGTCACGAGGAGATCGTACTCGGGCTGGGCTGTTTCTGGGGCGCGGAACAGTTGTTCTGGGAGCTCCCGGGCGTCTACGTCACGGCGGTGGGCTATGCCGGTGGTTATACCCCCAATCCCACCTACGAGGAGACCTGCACCGGCCTCACCGGACACGCCGAGGTGGTGCGCGTGGTGTTCGATCCCGCCGAGATCGGCTTGCCGGAGCTGCTGCAGGTGTTCTGGGAAGCCCACGATCCGACACAGGGGATGCGCCAGGGCAACGATATCGGCAGCCAGTATCGCTCCGCCATTTATACCGTTACCTCCGAACAACAAAAAAAGGCCGAACAGAGCCGAAATTGCTATCAGCAGGCATTGGAAACGGCACACATGGGGGCGGTGACCACGGAAATCGCGCCGCTCGAGGCCTTTTATTACGCCGAGGAATATCATCAGCAGTATCTGGCCAAGAACCCGGGCGGCTACTGTGGCCTCAAGGGCACGGGGGTCAGTTGCCCGATCGGCTGAGACGCGGAAGGTGTCGATCGCCCGGCAGGGCGGTCAGTCGCCTTGCGCCGTGGCACTCAGGGGGCGTGTGACGGTCATCCAGTCGCCGAGCTGACGCGCCACACGCCTGGCCAGCCAGGAGCCGAGGCGCCCGTGTCGTGACTCGACGAACCCCACGTGCCCACCGCGTGGGGCAATCTCGAGGCGGACCGCGTCACCGGGTGCCGGCAGCCGCTCGAACAGTTCCGCCGGCATGAAAGGGTCGTCGGCGGCGTGCAGAACCAGCATCGGCAACTCGATGTCGCGAAGCAACCGGCCCGCCGAGGCACGACGGTAATAGTCGCTGGCCGAGCTGAAACCATGCAGCGGGGCGGTCACCGCGTTGTCGTAGGCCCAGAAGGTATCCAGTTGCGCCAACTGGTGGGCCGACAGGTCGATCGGCAGGGAGCGGTGGCTTTCCAGCTTGTGGGCGATCTTGCGTTTCAGCGACTTCAGCAGATGACGCTGGTAGACCCTGGCGAAACCCCGGTTGAGCGCATCGGCGCTGGCCGCTAGGTCGAGCGGGGCGCCGATGGCGATGGCCCCGGCCAGGTCGAGGCCGTCGCCACCCTGTTCGGCCACCAGCTTGACCAGCATGTTGCCGCCCAGCGATACGCCGGCAGCGACCTTCAAGGCCCGCGGATAGCGTCTAGCCAGCTGGCCGATCAGCCAGTAGGCGTCGGCCGTGTCACCGCTGTGATAGGCGCGTGCCAGGCGATTGGGCCCCTGACCGCAGCCCCGGAAGTGCATCAGCACGGCGCGCCAGCCGAGCCGACTGGCCGTGGCCAGCAGCTCGCGGGCATACGGCGAGTCGAACGACCCCTCGAGACCGTGGAACAGCAGGAAGATCGGCGCCTCGTCCGACAACGGCGCCGGTCGGACCCAGGCCAGTTCGACGAAGTCCCCGTCCGGCAGATTGAGAATCTCGGTGTCGCGTTCCAGGGGGCGCAGGGCCCGCATGAGTGGCAGCAGGGTCTGGACGTGGCGATTGCCCAGCCCCGGTGCGGCCACGAAATCGGCGGGAACGATGGTGCGTGACATGACGGCCTCGGTCTCGGTTCTCTTCCAGCATATCCCGCAGCCGCCATCTGGCAAGCGCGACGTCGGTCAGCGTGGCGACGCCATGCCCCGGGTCAAGTTGTCGGCACCCTGAACGGTGACGACCACGTTGTCCTCGATGCGGATACCGCCGTGCGGCGCCAGGCGTTCGACGACCGGCCAGTCGATGTCCCGGCCGGCCGGCGTCTCGCGAAGCGGATCGAGCAGCAGGGGGATGACGTAGAGTCCCGGCTCGATGGTCACCACCATCCCGGCGTCGAGGCGACGGGTCAGGCGCAGCGCTGGATCGTCGGCCGGCGGGGGCAACGGCCGCCCCCGATCGTCCTGCCGCCCGGCCACGTCGTGCACCTGCAATCCCAGCAGATGGCCGAGCCCGTGCGGGCAGAAGGCCCGGGTGATGCCTCGCTCCACGGCCGAGGCGGGATCGCAGTGGATCACGCCCTGTGCCTGGAGCAGTTCGCCAAGCGCCTGGTGCATGCGCTCGTGCAGCGCGACGAAATCGACCCCGGCGGCGATATCGGCGATCAGCGCCTGCTGGAAGCGCTCGACGCCGTCGATCAGCGCCGCGAAGCGGGCGTCGGCGTCGCGGCCGGCCCAGGTACGGGTGATGTCCGCGCAGTAGCCGGCCACGCGGCGCCCGGCGTCGACCAGCAGGCTGCGCCGGTGAACCGGTGCCTCGAGATCGTAGTGCTGGTAGTGCAGGACCCCGGCATGGCCGTTGAGGCCGACGATGTTCTGGTAGGGCACGTCCGATTCGCGCTGGCGGCTGGCCCCCAGGTAGGCGAGCTGGATATCGAGCTCGGCGGCGCCGGCCTCGAACGCCTCGCGCGCGGCGTGATGGCCGGCCAGCGCCAAGTGGTTGGCCTCGCGCAGCCGCTCGATCTCGTAGTCGCTCTTGCGCACGCGCAGCTCGTCGAGGGCCGCGAGCAGGGCCGGCGGATTGAGCTCGCCGCCGATCGCCTGGGCCAGCGTCGGGTCGATCTCGCCGATCAGGGCGATGCGTCCGCCGCCGGGATGTGGCGGCGTGGCTTCGTCGGTGGCTTCGATCGTGAAGCGCCGTGCCCAGGCGGCATCGGGCAGGCGCGGCGTCAGGTGCCAGAAATCGGCGGGGGCGTGGAAGCGCAGCAGCGGCGTGCGGCCGGGACGGACCAGTAGCCAGCTGTGCTGGGTCCCGGGCAGGGGCACCCAGTGCAGGAAATGCGCGAAGGTCGCGAAGCTGGCCTGCTGGTCGTCGGCGAAATGGGTGTGGGGATGACCGCTGTAGAGCAGCACGCCGTCGTAGCCGTGGGCTTCCAGCAGCGCGGCGTAGGCGGTCTCGAGGGCGTCGAGATGCGTGGCATGGGCGGCCTCGAGGGCGTCATGAGTCATCCTGTGTCTCCTGTAGCTGTCGCCAGAGGGCATCGAGGCCGGGGTGGCGGTTGTGTCGGCTGCGATAGAGCCGGATCTCCAGCGGGATGTCCCACTGATGGGCGCCGGCACGGACCAGTTCGCCGCTTTCCAGAGCGCGGCGGATGGTGCGCAGCGGCAGCCAGCCGAGGCCGTAACCCTGGCTCACCAGCTCCTTGATGTTGGCGGTCTGGACGTTCTCGTTGAGCGTGATCAGATGCGCCGGCTGCGACAGCCTCATCAGGTGCGCCTCGATCACGCTCTTGATCAGCCCCTGCGGGTGGTAGGCGATGAAGGGCAGGGGGTGACGGCGGTGACCCGGCAGGCGAAAGCGCGGCTTGCCGGCGTCGTCGGGGGCGCTCACCGGGATCAGGGTGTCCTCGTCGACCAGGAGGTGGTCGTAACCGCTGGTGTCGAGCTCCAGGGCGACATGCTGACGCGGCCAGTAGCAGAAGGCGAGGTCGCACTCGTCGCGATCCAGGGCCTCGAAGTAGTCGGCGAGCAACCAGCTGGTGGCGCGCAGATAGGGCTCCACCTGGTGGGTGAGCTGGTGGCGGGCCAGCCAGTCGGGCAGCAGATAGGAAAGCACGCTCTGCGGCGCCGCCACCACGATCCGCCGGGCCTGATCGTTGTCGAGCTGTCGGATACGCTCACGGGTCAGACGCACGCGTTCGGTGATCTGTTCGCACAGGCGCAGGAATTCCTCGCCGGCCGGCGTCAGCGACAGCGGCAGGGTCTGACGATTGACGAGCGTGGTGCCCATCTCCTCCTCGAGGAGCTTGATACGGCGTGAAAAGGTCGGCTGTGTGACGTTCTGCGCTTCGGCGGCACGCGAGAAATGGCGTGTCCGCGCCAGCGTGATGAAGTCTTCCAGCCAGCGAATCTCCATCGGATACCTCGTTTGCGGCGACGCCTGACGAAAGACAAGAGCGGGCGTGTGTCGTGTTCACGGCGCTGGCGGACCCCGGAAACCATTCCGGGGCCGGCGGGACATTGTGACATGACACTGCGATCGGCCTATAGCGAGGATTGCCTAGATCCGCCCCTCCTCGACGGCATGGCAGGCAACCTGGGTGCCCTGGGCATCGATCAGTTGCGGTACTTCGCGTCGGCAGCGTTCGTTGGCGTGGGGACAGCGGCCGTGGAAGACGCAGCCCGATGGCAGGTTGACCGGCGTCGGTACTTCACCGGACAGCCGGATGTAGTCGGGACGGTCGTCCTCGAGGCGCGGAATCGCCGAGAGCAGGGCCTGGGTATAGGGGTGGCGGGGCGTCGCGAACAGCGCGCGGGTTTCGGCGACCTCGCAGACCCGACCCAGGTACATCACCACCACCCGGGTGCCGAAGTGTTCGACCACCGACAGATCGTGGGTGATGAACAGGTAGGTGAGATGGTGGGTTTCCTGGGCGTCCATCAACAGGTTGAGCACCTGCGCCTGGATCGATACGTCGAGTGCCGAGATCGGCTCGTCGGCGACGATGAACTCGGGATCGACGGCCAGGGCGCGGGCGATGGCGATGCGTTGGCGCTGGCCCCCGGAGAATTCGTGGCCGAAGCGCTTGCCCCATTCGGGATCGATACCCACCGAATCCATGACTTCAGCGACCTTGTCGCGAATCTGCGGCGCCTTCCAGTCCGGATGATGGAAGCGCAGCGGTTCCTCGAGGGTCTGCTGGATGGTCATGCGCGGATTCAGCGAGGCATACGGATTCTGGAAGATCATCTGCATGCGCCGCCGGTAGGGCAAGAGCTGACGCGGCGAGAGGTTGTCGATACGTTCGCCGTCGTAGCGGATCTCGCCGCCGGTGGGGTGCAGAAGCCCCATCACCATGCGTGCCACGGTCGACTTGCCGCAGCCGGACTCGCCCACCACGCACAGCGATTCGCCGCGTCTGACGTCGATGTCGACGCCGTTGATGGCGTGGACGAACTCCTGGCGGCGCACCAGCTTGCCACCCTTGAAGCGCAGTTGCTCGAGGAAGTCCCCGGACAGCGGGAAGTGTTTCTCGAGGTTACGGATCTCGACGAGTGTGTCGCCCGCCTGCGCCGTGGTGGCCGGCGACGCGTTCTGGGCCATCACCTGGGTCATGGGGCCTCCTGGAATTTGACGGGGTCGCCGGCGTTCGCGTCGCTGTCGACCAGGTCGCGGACCATGTGACAGGCGACATCGCAGTTGCCCGAGCGCACGAAGCCCGGAATCACTTCCCGGCAATCGCGACGCGGCGAGCCGTCGTCGTTGAACGCGAAGCTGCAGCGGGGGTGGAAGGCACAGCCCGGCGGAATCTTGGCCAGCGTGGGCATCGCCCCGGGGATCTGGTTGAGCCGACTGCCCGGCGTGGCCATCTGCGGCAGGGCGTTGATCAGCCCCTGGGTGTAGGGGTGCTGGGCGTCGTTGATGATCTCGCGGGTCGGGCCCTGTTCGATCACCCGGCCGGCATACATCACCAGGGTGCGCTGGGTGACCTGGCTGACCACCCCCAGGTCGTGGGTGATCAGGATCAGCGCCACGTTGTGCTTTTCGCACAGTTCGAGCAGCAGCGACATGATCTCCGCCTGGATGGTCACGTCCAGCGCGGTGGTCGGCTCGTCGGCGACGATGATGTCCGGGTCGAGCAACAGCGCGATGGCGATGATGATGCGCTGACGCATGCCGCCGGAGAGTTCGTGCGGGTACTGGTCGAGGCGCTTCTCCGGCGAGGGGATGTGGACCTGGCGCAGCTTGTTGAGGGCGATCTCGCGGGCCGCCCGGGTGCGGATGCGCCGGTGCGCCTTGAGACACTCGACCATCTGCTCGCCGATGGTGAGCACCGGATTGAGCGTCATCATCGGGTCCTGGAAGATCATCGAGATCTTGTTGCCGCGGATCTGCTGCAACTGGCGCGGCTTCATCCCGGTCAGTTCGCGATCGTCGAAGCGGATGCTGCCGCCGGCGATGTACCCGGGCTTGGCGATCAGGTTGAGGATGGTGAAGGCGGCCACCGACTTGCCGGCGCCGGACTCGCCGACAATGCCCAGCCGCTCGCCGCGATCCAGGGTGAAACTGACGTCGCGCAGCGCCTTGACCTCGCCCTGACGCAGGGCGAAGCGCACGTCCAGATTGGAGACTTCGAGTAATGCCATGACGTCAGCCCTTGTAGAGTCGCGGATTCATCACGTCGCGCAGCCAGTCGCCGAGCAGGTTGATGACCAGCACCAGCACGACCAGCACGGCGCCGGGGATCAGGGTGATCCACCAGGAACCCGACTGCAGGTAGTCGAAGCCCGACTTGATCAGCGAGCCCAGCGACGGCTGGGTCTCGGGCATGCCCAGGCCGAGGAACGACAGCGCGGCCTCGGAGATGATGGCGTTGGCGATCTGCACGGTGGAGATCACGAAGATCGGCGACAGGGTGTTGGGCAGGATGTGACGGAACATGATCCGCTTGGCGCGAAAGCCCATCACCCGGGCGGCATCGACGTACTCCTTGCTGCGTTCGGCGAGCACCGAGGCGCGCACGGTGCGCGCGTACTGCGGCCATTCGGCGAGGCCGATGATCAGCACCAGGATGATCACCGCGTACTCGCTGTAGATGGCGCCGCCGAAGGTGGCCTTGATCACCGCACCGACGATGATCGCCACCATCAGCGTGGAGAACGACAGCTGGATGTCGGCCAGACGCATCAGGAAGGCATCCACGCGCCCGCCCAGGTAGCCGGCGAGCAGGCCGAAGGTGACGCCCAGCAGGGCCTGGAGGATCACCGCGCCGAAGCCGATGATCAGCGACACGCGGGCGCCATAGAGGATCGTCGACAGCAGGTCGCGGCCCTGGGCATCGGTGCCCAGCACGTACTGCGGGTCGCTGCCGTCGATCCAGAAGGGCGGCAGCTCGGAGCTGAGGATGTCGATCTGCGCCAGGTCGTAGGGGTTCATCGGTGACAACCAGGGCGCCAGCACGGCGGCGGCGACCATGGCGACGAACACCAGTAGACAGACCTGGGCGATCCAGTCGCGCTTGAAGCTGTAGACCAGATAGGAATGGCGGAAGCGGGCCCAGCGCGAGGGGACCGAAGCAGCTTGGGTCGGGGTCGTCATGCGGGCTTACCTGTGAGCTTCACGGTGGGGTTGACCAGTCCGTAGATCAGGTCGACCAGCGTATTGGTGATCACGAAGATCAGGCCGACCACCATCAGGTAGGTGATGATCAGCGGAATGTCGGAGCGTTGGATGGCATCCAGGAACATCAGCCCCACGCCGGGCCACTGGAACACCGTCTCGGTGAGAATGGTGTAGGCGACCAGGGTGCCGATCTGTACCCCGCCGACGGTGATCACCGGCAGCATGGTGTTCTTCAGGGCATGCAGGAAGTAGATGCGGCGCATGCTGATGCCCTTGGCCTTGGCGAACTTGACGTACTCGGACTGCAGGACTTCCATCATTTCGGCGCGTATCAGGCGGATGAACAGCGGCAGCATGATCGAGGCCAGGGAGATCGCCGGCAGCACCAGGTAGGTGAGTCCCTCGAGGGAGGCGAAGTTGGTGCTCCAGGTGCCGATGACATGGGTCACGTCACCGCGGCCGTAGGCCGGCATGCCGCCGTCGGTCGAAAGCAGGTCGTTGAGCCAGGCGCCCCAGCCGGTATCGGCGGGGAACAGCGAGACATGCACGCCGATGGCGAAGATCTGAATGAGCACGATGGCGGTGAGGAACACCGGGATCGAGATGCCGACGATCGACACCCCCATGAACAGTCGGGAGAGCGGCGAACGGGGGCGGATGGCGCTGTACACGCCGATCGGCACCGACAGCAGGATGATCAGCACGGTGGTCGCGAAAACCAGCTCCAGGGTGGCGGGCAGGTGGCGCAATACCACATCGGTGGTCGGCTCGTTGTAGAAATAGGAGTAGCCGAAGTCGAAGTGCAGGGCGTTCTTGGCGAAGCGCAGGTACTGGACCAGGAAGGGGTCGTTGAGACCCAGTTCCTCGCGCAACTCGGCACGCTGGCTTTCGGGGACCGACTGACCGACCATCTGCTGGATGGGGTCGCCGAGGTTGTCCTGGATCGCGAAGCTGATCACGCTGATGACGAACATCACCAGGAAGGCGTGAAACAGGCGCTTGATCAGAAAGGCAATCATGGATTGCAGGTCCTGTCTGGAAACGAAAGACGCCGGCGACACCCCTTGCGAGGCATCGAAGCGCTTTCCTTGGCTTGAGGTCTCTGGCGTGATGCCGTTCGCCGGAAACACCGGCGAACGGCCGTGGCGACGTCAGTCCTGCTCGACGACCACGTCTCCCAGGTAGGGGAAGTTCATGACGTTGAGCACCGGCTCGATCTGCACCTCGTTCTTCGCCGCCCAGGCAAGATCCTGCCAGTGCAGCGGAATGAAGGCCGCGTCATCGTAGAGGCCCTTTTCCACCGCCTGCAGCATCTTCGCGCGCTTGTCCCGGTCGGTCTCCAGGTTGGCCTTGGCGACCAGCTCGTCGAGTTCCGGGTTGCAGTAGTTGCCGCTGTTGTACTGGCCGGCACCGGTGTCCGGGTCGGGGCATTCGGTCAGGTACTGGAAGAAGTTCGCCGAATCCTCGGTGTCGGCGTGCCAGCCGATCATCATCACGTCGGCCGCACGGTCGTCGAATTCGCCCCAGTACTGGGCCTTGGGCAGCGTCTTGAGATCCACCGTGACGTTGATGCGCGCCAGCATGGCGGCCACCGCCTGGGCGATCTGGGCATCATTCACGTAGCGGTTGTTGGGTGCCAGCATGGTGATGCTGAAGCCGTCGGCGTAACCGGCCTCCTTCATCAGCTGCTTGGCTTTCTCGAGGTCGTAGCGCGGCTCGAGATCCGGGTCATGACCGGCGTAGCCCTTGGGCGAGAGCTGCGCGGCCGGTGTCGCGAAGCCCTTCATCAGGCGATCGGCGATGGCTTCCTGATTGATGGCGTAGTTGAACGCCTGGCGCACGCGGGCATCCTTGAAGGCGTCGACGCGCTTTTGGTTCATCTGCAGGGTGATGATGCGGGTGCCGGACATGGTCACCAGCTTGACGTTCTTGTCGGCCTTGACGCGCTGCAGGTCGTTGGGCGGGACCGGGGCGATGAAGTCGACGTCGCCGGAGAGCAGTGCCGCCACGCGGGTGGCGTTCTCGCTGATCGGCGTCAGCACGATGTGATCGACGTTGCCCGGGGAATCCTTGTCCCAGTAGTTCTCGTTGCGTTCGAACTCGACCTTGACACCCTGCTGACGCTCGGTGACCCGGTATGGCCCGGTGCCGGAGATGTTGCGCGAGGCGAAGGAGTTGCCGTTCTTGACGATGGCGTCCTTGGGCTTGCCGTTGGCATCGGTACCGGAATAGAACTCGCTGTCCATCGGGAAGATGTAGGTGGCGAGGTTGAGCAGCAGCGGATAGGGCTTCTTGGTCTTGAACTCCACCGTGTGGTCGTCGACGGCGGTGATGCTGGCGATGGGGTCGAAGATCGCCTTGAAGTCGGGGCTGCGCTTGAGACGCTCGACGGTCCAGACGACGTCCTTGGCGGTGAAGGGGTTGCCGCTGTGGAAGGTGACGCCTTCACGCAGATGCATGCGCATGGTGGTGTCGTCGACCTGTTCCCAGTCCGTCGCCAGGCGTGGTTCGAAGGTCAGGTCCTGCGTCCAGCGTACCAGGGGGTCGAAGGTCAGGTGAGAGAGCTGCAGCATGCCGCCGGACAGCTGCTCGTGGATGTCCAGGGACACCGGATCGGCGTCATAGGCGACGCGCAGGATGACGTCTTTACCGTCACCGTTGACGTCCTGGGCGAGGGCCGCCATCGGCAGACAGAGTGAAGCGCCTACCAGAGAGGCCAGCAGCGTTTTCTTGAATGTCATGTCATAACCTGAAGGTTGATTGTTCGTTGTATGACCCTTGGGTCCCATGACCACCATAGTGAGCCCCCGACAGGCGGACAATCGAAAAACTGACTGGGGTCATGCGCCCGGCGTATCGGCCGGCTGGTGGGGCGGTGTCCGGCGAGCCTTCGGAAGGGCAGCGGGAAAACGTCGCAAAAGTGCGGGGAGTGGCGTCATCGCCGCGATGGCCATGACGCCGCCGGCGGTCAATCGTCGCCGGGAATCGGCTCGACGCGGTCGACGCGATAGAGCTGCGAGACCTGTTCGAGCCCCTCGACCGAGCAGTCGAGGTCGTTGACGCGACCGTCATTGAGCCCGTAGACCCAGCCGTGAACGGCCAGCGGCTGCTTGCGCAGCCAGGCGCGCTGGATGATCTTGGTCTGGCAGAGATTGGCGACCTGGGCCTTGACGTTGAGTTCGCACATGCGGTCGACCTGCTCCTCGAGCGGCAGCTGCTGCAGGTCCTGGCGATGGCGGCTGTACTGCTCGCGAATCGAGTGCAGCCAGTAGTCGACGATGCCGAACTCGCCGCCGGTGATCGCCGCCTTGACCCCGCCACACCCGTAGTGGCCGACGATCATGATGTGCTTGACCTTGAGCACGTCGACGGCGAACTGCACCACCGACAGGGCGTTCATGTCGCTGTGATTGAGGATGTTGCCGACGTTGCGGTGGACGAAGACCTCGCCGGGGGGCAGGTCGACGATCTGGTTGGCGGGCACGCGACTGTCGGAGCAGCCGATCCACAAATAGTCCGGATTCTGCTGTTGCGACAGGCGGGCGAAGAAATCCGGGTCCTGCCGACGGACGCTCTCGGCCCAGTCACGGTTGCGTTCCAGCAGACGCTGCATTTCTTTTTTCATGGAAAAGGACTCCTTGTGGTCGGGCCGCGCGGCGGCTTGCATTCTTTATCAACGGTATAGAGAGGGTCAATGGCCCGGGCCTCCCGGGCGGACGGCACGGCTGTTATCATCGCCGCCAACAGTAGACAGGAGAGAGCAACGTGGCTGAGTTCGATTACGATCTGTTCGTCATCGGCGCCGGCTCCGGTGGCGTGCGTGCCGCACGTACCGCGGCGGCGACCGGGGCTCGCGTCGCCATCGCCGAGGATCGCTACCTGGGTGGCACCTGCGTCAACGTCGGATGCGTGCCCAAGAAGCTGTATTCCTACGCGGCACATTTTCATGAAGCCTTCGAGGACAGTGCCGGATTCGGTTGGCAGCTTGCCGAGGCGCCGCGCTTCGACTGGGCGACGCTGCGTGACAACAAGATTGCCGAGATCAAGCGACTCAACGGCATCTACGGGCGCCTGCTCGACAATGCCGACGTGCGCCTGATCAACGGCCGGGCCCGGGTCGTCGACGCCCACACCGTCGAGGTCGACGGCGAATCGATCAGCGCCGAGAAGATCCTCGTCGCCGTGGGCGGCTGGCCCTGGGTGCCCGACTTTCCGGGTCGGGAGCACGTGCTCGACTCCAACCGCGTCTTCGATCTCGACGAATTCCCCAAGCGCTTCCTGGTGCTGGGCGGCGGCTACATCGCCGTCGAGTTCGCCAGCATCTTCAACGGCCTGGGCAGCGATGCCCATCTCGTCTACCGCGGCGAGCTGTTCCTGCGCGGCTTCGATCACGAGGTGCGCGAGTTCACCCGCGACGAGATGGCCAAGAAGGGCGTCAATCTGCATTTCGAGACCACCATCGAGGGCATCGAGAAGCGTGACGACGGCCTCGCGGTCACCCTGACCAACGGCGAGACGCTGGTCGTCGATACGGTCCTGGCCGCCACCGGGCGCCGGCCCAACCTCCGTGGCCTGGGGCTGGACCAGCTCGACATCGCGCTCAATCCCGACGGCACCATCAAGGTCAACGACCGCTACGAGACGTCGGTTCCCTCGATCCTGGCGCTCGGTGACGTGACCGGCGGCCCCGAACTGACCCCGGTGGCCCTGGCCGAGGCCATGCACATGGTCCAGCATCACTTCACCGCCAACCCGCCGGGGCCGCTGGACTATCGCAACATCGCCACCGCGGTGTTCTGTCACCCCAACATCGGTACCGTGGGGCTCTCCGAGGAGGCGGCGCGCGCCGAATACGAGGCCGTGAGCATCTATACCGCGGACTTCCGGCCCATGAAACATACCCTGTCGGGCAGCGACGAACGCTGTCTGATGAAGCTGGTGGTGGACGAGGCGAGCGATCGGGTGCTCGGCGCCCACATGGTCGGCGAGGAAGCCGGCGAGGTGATCCAGGGCATCGCCATCGCCGTGCGTGCCGGTCTGACCAAGAGCGACTTCGATGCCACCGTGGGCATCCACCCCACCGGGGCCGAGGAATTCGTCACCATGCGCACGCCGACGCGTCGCTGATACCCCGTCTCACGAGGCCGCCTCCGGGCGGCCTCATCGTTTCCGGGCGTGTCGCCCGCCTCCCCGCGGCATCCGCTCGTTCTCGCGGAATCTCCGCTTCTCGATCTCCGGCCTCGCCGTGACCGCCAGCCTTGCCTAGACTGATTGACGACCCGGGCCCGGAGCGCACCGGTCGGCGATCGGTATGGCCGTGTCACGGGCTCGACACAGTCGCCGTGCATAAAAGGGCGGTGAGCTTCTGCCAGTGTCATCGACGGTAGGCGTCTTGCGGCTTACATAACCCGCCTTTATGGACATTGCCTCCCGGCATAACCATATTTTTGATTTATCGCTAAGCGCCTGTTAAGGTTGAATTCAAACTCGCAATGGCGAATCGATCCCATGACCATGACAACGCAATCCTTCACTCCGTCGGCGGAACTGGCCAAGCCCAGCGTCGCGGATGCCGTGGTCGGGCGTCAGCACGCCCCGTTGTTCATTCGCAAGCCGACCACCGATGACGGTTGGGGCATCTACGAACTCGTCAAGTCCTGCCCGCCGCTCGACGTCAATTCCGCCTACGCCTATCTGCTCCTGGCCACGCAGTTCCGTGACAGCTGTGCCGTCGCCACGGACGAGGAGGGGGACATCGTCGGCTTCGTGTCCGGTTACCCCAAGCGCAACTCCCCGGAAACCTACTTCCTCTGGCAGGTCGCCGTGGGCGACAAGGCACGTGGCACCGGGCTCGCCCGGCGTCTGGTCGAGGCCGTCATGCGGCGCCCCGAACTGGCCCACGTTCGTCATCTGGAAACTACCATCACGCCGGACAATCAGGCGTCCTGGGGGTTGTTCAAGCGCCTCGCCGACCGCTGGCAGGCCCCGCTGAACAGTCGCGAATACTTCTCCACCGACCAGTTGGGCGGGGAGCACGATCCCGAAAACTTGGTGCGGATCGGCCCGTTCGATCCCGAACGCATCTGACCGCGCAACGCGTCATCATCGTCACACGCTTTTAATCAGTCACTTGTCATCGACCCGGAGGTCGTTCAATGCAGACACAGATTCTCGAGCGCATGGAATCCGAAGTCCGGACCTATTCGCGTTCCTTTCCGGTCGTCTTCACCCAGGCGCGCAATGCCCGCCTGACCGACGAGACCGGTCGCGAATACATCGACTTCCTGGCCGGCGCCGGGACCCTCAACTATGGGCACAACAACCCGCACATCAAGCAGGCGCTGGTCGATTACCTGGCCAGCGACGGCATCGTCCACGGCCTGGACTTCTGGACCGCCGCCAAGCGCGAGTATCTGGAAACCCTCGAGGAAGTGATCCTCAAGCCGCGCGGCCTGGACTACAAGGTCCACCTGCCGGGCCCGACCGGGACCAACGCCGTCGAGGCGGCGATCCGCCTGGCCCGTGTCGCCAAGGGGCGGCACAACATCGTCACCTTCACCAACGGTTTCCATGGCGTGACCATGGGCGCGCTGGCCACCACCGGCAACCGCAAGTTCCGTGAAGCGACCGGTGGCATCCCCACCCAGGGTGCCGCGTTCATGCCCTACGACGGTTACATGGGCGATGCCGTCGACACCCTGGATTACTTCGAGAAGCTGCTCGGCGACAAGTCCGGCGGGTTGGACGTGCCGGCCGCGGTGATCGTCGAGACGGTCCAGGGCGAGGGCGGCATCAACGTCTCCGGCCTCGACTGGCTCAAGCGCCTCGAATCGATCTGCCGCGCCCACGACATCCTGCTGATCGTCGACGACATCCAGGCGGGCTGCGGACGTACCGGCAAGTTCTTCAGCTTCGAGCATGCCGGCGTGACCCCGGACATCGTCACCAACTCCAAGTCGCTGTCCGGTTTCGGGCTGCCGTTCGCCCACGTGCTGATGCGCCCCGAGCTCGACAAGTGGAAACCGGGCCAGTACAACGGCACCTTCCGCGGCTTCAACCTGGCCTTCGTCACCGCCGCCGCCGCGATGCGCAAGTACTGGAGCGACGACACCCTCGAGCGTGACGTGCAGCGCAAGGGTCGCGTGGTCGAGGATCGCTTCCAGAAGATCGCCGCCTGGCTCACCGAGAACGGCTTCCCGGCCTCCGAGCGTGGCCGCGGCCTGATGCGCGGCATCGACGTGGCCAGCGGCGATATCGCCGACAAGATCACCCACAAGGCCTTCGAGAAGGGGCTGATCATCGAGACCAGCGGCCAGGACGGCGAAGTCGTCAAGTGCCTCTGCCCCTTGACCATCTCCGACGAAGACCTGATCGAAGGGCTGGATATTCTCGAGGCGAGCGCCAAGGAAGCTCTGGCCTGACCGAGGCCGGCAAAGCCCGGTGGAGCGTGCCCGGATCGAGGATGGCGCGCTCCTTCACGAACTAGAAAAGGAAAACGGCTATGATCGTTCGCAATCTCGAAGAAGCTCGCCAGACCGACCGTCTGGTCACGGCCGCGAATGGCAACTGGGACAGCACCCGCCTCTCGCTGGCCGACGATGGCGGCAACTGCTCGTTCCACATCACGCGTATCTTCGGCGGTACCGAAACGCACATCCATTACAAGCACCACTTCGAGGCGGTCTACTGCATCGAAGGCAAGGGCGAGGTGGAAACCCTGGCCGATGGCAAGATCTGGCCCATCGGCCCGGGCGACATCTACATCCTCGACCAGCATGACGACCACATGCTGCGTGCCTCCGAGACCCTGGTGCTGGCCTGTGTCTTCACGCCGGGTCTGACCGGCAAGGAAGACCATCGTCCCGATGGTTCCTACGCGCCCGCCGAAGAGCTCTAAGCGCTCGCCGACGCAAGACCGCGCAAAAAAACGACGCCCCCGCCCATGGCGGGGGCGTCTTGCGTTGTGTGCTCGGCATCGACCGGCCGGCGTAGATCGGTAGCCCGGTAATGATTGGCAATACCTCGGCAGGGTTTCTACAGTCAGTAGTCGTCGCAAGGTCGCACGGAGCGCGGCCGGGACAGGGAACTCACTGAATCCGCGGAGGGACGTCATGCCGAGGAAGCGAGTCAGACTGGAACACGCCGTCGAGTATCTCTCGATACTCGACGAGAAGGGCCGGGTCGATGAAAAGCTCGAGCCGGACATCGGCAAGGACACCTTGCTCGACATCCATCGCACGATGCTGCTCAGCCGACGCCTCGACGAACGGATGCTCACCCTGCAGCGCCAGGGGCGGATCGGCACCTTCGCCCCGGCCAAGGGCCAGGAGGCGTCCCAGGTCCCGGCCATGGCGGCACTCGGCGACGATGACTGGTTCGTTCCGGCCTTCCGGGAAACGTCGGCCATGCTCTGGCGTGGCGTTCCGCCGGAAAACCTGCTGCTCTACAACGCCGGCTACAGCGAAGGCGGCGCCATCGAGCAGGGCAGCCACGATCTGCCCATCTCCATCCCCGTGGCCTCCCAGATCCCCCATGCGGTGGGGATCGGCTACGCCTCCGGTCTGCGCGAGCTCGATGAAGTCACCATCACCTTCTTCGGCGACGGCGCCACGTCCGAGGGTGACTTCCACGAGGCGCTGAACGTCGCCAGCGTGTTCAAGACCCCGGTGATCTTCCTGTGCCAGAACAACCACTGGGCGATCTCGATGCCGCGCGGGCGCCAGAGCGAGTCCAAGACCCTGGCCCAGAAGGGGCTGGCCTACGCGATCCCCTCGCTGCAGGTCGACGGCAACGACGTGCTGGCCGTGTATGCCGCCGTCCAGGAGGCCGCCAAGCGTGCCCGGGACGGTGAGGGTCCGACCCTCATCGAATGCGTCACCTATCGGCTGACGGTACATACCACCGCGGACGATCCCGGCAAGTATCGCGACGAGGAAGAGGTCGAGAAGTGGCAGGGGCGTGAGCCGATCGCCCGTCTGCAGAGCTATCTCAAGAAGAAGCGCTGGCTCAGCGACAAGCAGATCGACAAGCTCGAGAAGACGATCGAGGAGCAGGTCGACGAGGCCTGGAAGGCGGCCCACGAACGCATCGAATCGCTGAACGATCCGCAGGTGATCTTCGATCACATCCATGCAGACACCCCCGAGTATCTCGAATCGCAACGGCAATCGTTCGCCGATCGACTCAAGGAAGGAGAGTGACCGATGGCCGAACTGAACATGGCGGATGCGCTCAATCTGGCGCTGAGCCAGGAAATGGACAACGACGAGTCCGTGGTCGTGCTCGGCGAGGATGTCGGTGTCGACGGTGGGGTCTTTCGTATCACCGACGGCTTGCTGGCGCGTTACGGCGAACGGCGGGTGATCGATTCGCCGGTGGCCGAGACCGCGCTGACGGGCATCTCGGTGGGCATGGCGATCAATGGTCTAAAGCCGGTCTGCGAAATGCAGTTCTCGGGCTTCAGCTACCAGGGCTTTCACCAGATGGAAGCCCACGCCGCGCGCATGCGCTGGCGGAGTCGCGGCGGGCACAGCGTGCCGATGGTGCTGCGCATGCCCTATGGCGCCGGGGTGCATGCCCTCGAGCACCACTCCGAGAGCAAGGAGGTCTTCTATGCCCATACCCCGGGTCTGAAGATGGTCGTCCCCTCGACGCCGCGCAACGCCCGTGCGCTGCTGGTCAGTGCCATTCGCGACCCGGACCCGGTAGTGTTCTTCGAGCCCAAGGCCGTCTATCGGGCCTTTCGCGAGGAAGTGCCCGACGCGGAGGAGACCCTGCCGCTGGGCGAGTCGCGGACTGCCCGCGAAGGCGATGACCTGACCCTGATCAGCTACGGCGCGATGCTCCATCGGACCCTTCAGGCCGCCGATACCCTGGCCGAGGAGGACGGCATCGAGGCCGAGGTGATCGACCTGCTGAGCCTGTCGCCGCTCGATCACTCGCGATTCGCCGAATCCGCACGCCGCACCGGGCGGGTGGTCATCGTCCACGAAGCGCATCGCACCTATGGCCCGGCGGGCGAAATCATGGCCCGGCTGATCGAGGACGCCTTCTATTATCTCGAGGCCCCCGTGCGCCGCGTGACCGGCTTCGACACCATCGTACCGTTGTTCGCCCGGGAGCAGGATTATCTGCCGGATCAGCAACGCATCCTGGCAGCCGCCCGCGGCGTGTTGAACGATTGAGGACCAAGGGACCATGAGCGAAACGTTCAGATTTTCCGACCCTGGCGAGGGGCTCGAGGAAGCGGAAGTTCTCGAGATTCATGTCGGCGAGGGCGATCACGTCAACGACGGCGACACCGTGCTCACGGTGGAGACCGACAAGGCCGCCACGGATATCCCCGCGCCGTTCACCGGTACCGTCGAGACCGTGCATCCCGGCACCGGCGATCGCGTCCGGGTCGATGACGCGCTGATCACCTACCAACCCGACGGCGAGAAGGAAGAGGAAGCCACTGCCGACGAGTCACAGGACGAACAAGCGACGCAGGACCAGGAGGAGGATACGTCTTCTCGCGAGAGCGAAGACGAGACGCAGGAAGCCGATAGCGAGGCGTCGAAGAAAGATGACGCGGAGAGCGCTCAGGACGAGAGTGCCCAGGAAGACACGGGCTCTCGACAGGAGGGCGAAACGCGTTCCAACGGCAAGCATACCGATCGCCGCCAGCCGGTCCCCGCAGCGCCCAGCACACGGCGCATCGCCCGCGAGATGGGCGTCGACCTGCACGATGTCGAGCCCAGCGGCCCGCAGGGCCGGGTGACCGCGGACGATGTCGAGGCCGCGGCACAGGGAGAGCAGGGCGCAGCCGCCCGGGAGACGCTGTCGGCCGAACAGCCATCCCGGCAAGAATCCAGCGGGCTGCCGGACTTCTCGCGCTGGGGCGAGACCGAGCGCGAAGCGATGCGCTCGATCCGCCGCGCCACCGCCCAGCGGATGTCCCGGTCCTGGCAGGAGATCCCTCACGTCTATCATCAGGACGTGGCCGACATTACGGCCCTCGAACGGTTTCGTCGCGATTACGAACCCAGCGCCGAGAGCAACGGCGGCAAGTTCACCATGACCGTGCTGATGCTCAAGGCGATGGTCTACGCCTTGAAGCAGTTTCCCCGCTTCAACGCCAGCCTGGATGCCGAGAACGAGGAACTCGTCCTCAAGCGCTATTTCCATATCGGCGTGGCCGTGGCCACCGACCAGGGCCTGCTGGTGCCGGTGATTCGTGACGTCGATCGCAAGAACATGATCGAGCTGACCGCCGAGCTGAAAGCGATCATCGACAAGGCCAAGGCGGGGGAGCTGGCACGTGAGGACATGGAGGGCGGCTGCATGACCCTCACCAACCCCGGGCCGATGGGCGGGACCTCGTTGTCGCCGCTGATCAACCCGCCCGAAGTCGCCATCCTGGGCATGGGGCAGGCCAGACTCGAACCCGTGGTGCACGGCGACCTCGATGACTACGAGATCAAGCCGCGGCTGATGCTGCCGTTGTCGCTCGGCTTCGATCACCGCGCCAACGATGGCGCGGATGCCGCCAGCTTCGTGACCACGCTGATCGGCGCCCTCGAGGACCCACATTCGCTGCTGCTCAAGATCTGAGCCACGTTGCCGGAGGTAATGGACGACCATGGCAAGAAAGCACACATCTTCCAAGCTGCCCGACAGCACGCAGTTGGCCGTGATCGGCGGCGGGCCGGGCGGCTATGCCGCGGCCTTCGAGGCGGTCAAGCTGGGCCTGGACGTGACGCTGATCAACGACGAGACACCGGTCGGCGGCGTCTGCCTGCTGCGTGGCTGCATTCCTTCGAAGACCCTGCTCGAGGTCTCCGAGTTGATCCACGCCAGCGAATCCGCAGAGACCATGGGCCTGCGCTTCGCCAGGCCCGAGATCGATGCCGATGCGCTCCGTCAGTGGAAGCAGAAGGTGGTGAAGACGCTCACCGACGGGCTGGAAGGGCTGTGTCGGCAGCGCGGTGTGCGACTGGTCAGGGCCAGCGCGCGCCTTGCCGACGAGCAGAACCTGACCGTCGAAGGTAACGACGTCTCGGGCACGTTGCGCTTCGAGCAGGCGATCATCGCCAGCGGCTCGCGACCGGTCGCGCTGCCCGACGTGGATATCGCCGCGAGCCGGCGGATCATGGATTCCACCGATGCCCTGGAACTCGAGGAGATTCCCGACTCGTTGCTGGTCATCGGCGGCGGCTACGTCGGTCTGGAAATGGGCATGGTCTATCAGTCGCTGGGCAGTCAGGTGACCGTGGTGGAAATGGCCGAGCGCCTGATGCCCAATGCCGACGCGGATCTGGTCGAGCCGCTCGCCAGGACACTGGCGTCGCGTTTCAAGGCCGTGCACCTCGAGACCCAGGTCTCCGGGCTGCATGAAACGCAGCGCCAGGTAAGGGTCACGCTGGAGGACGCGGATGGCTCGCGCGATCACCGCTTCAGCCGGGTGCTGGTCGCGGTGGGCCGGCGTCCCAACAGCGATGGGCTGGATCTCGACAAGGCCGGCGTGCACTGTGATGACGCCGGCTTCATCGAGGTCGATGCGCAATGTCGCACCAACGTATCGCATATCCATGCGATCGGCGACGTCACCGGCGGCATGCTGCTGGCCCATGAAGCCATGCACCAGGGCAAGGTGGCGGCACGCGCCGCAGCCGGCGAAGCGGCGGCCTTCGACGCCCGCGCGGTGCCGGCCGTGGTGTATACCGTGCCGCAGATCGCCTGGTGCGGCCTGACCGAGACCCAGGCCCGCGACGAGGGCCGCGAGATCCAGGTGCTCAAGTTTCCCTGGCAGGCTGCCGGGCGCGCCTTGACGCTGCAGGCCGATGACGGCCTGACCAAGCTGATCGTCGAGCCTGGCAGTGGCCGGTTGCTGGGTGCCGGGATCGTCGGGCCCCAGGCGGAGTCGCTGATCGGCGAGGCCGTGCTGGCCATCGAGATGGGCGCCGTCGCCGAGGACCTGGCGTTGACCGTGCATCCGCATCCGACGCTGACCGAAACGCTCGGCGAGGCCGGCGAGCTGTTCCTCGGCGGCTCGACGCATTACGGCTGACCGAACGGGCTGAATGGGATTGGCGCACGCCGTCTTCCGGCCATGTGGCGAGTGACGATCACGTGGCCGGCATTGCCTGTCAGCCGGGTCCCAATGCGAACGGATACGCCGTGGGCGCGTGTCGCGATCGAATTACCGAGAACCGGTCGAGAACCGACTGACCTTGCCGATCCTTTGGTTCGCATAATCTATATTATGTTAAATAATGCATTTGGCGAGACATACGCGGTCGCGTCATTGCCTGGATCCTTGCCGTCTTCGCACTGTCACACCCGGCGCTTACGCTTTGTTTGAACATGTCTGCGCCCGCCCACACGGCGTTAACAGCTGACTGGGTCACCAGCCATCGCCGACCGTGTCCTCGGCGTTGATCGACGTTGGCGAGACGGGACTGGTCTTTGCTGCATGAACATCGCATGATGTGGCGTTTGTGTCATCGGTCGCGCCGCCGACGTCCGCACACCAAGAAAAACGCATTCATTCAGGAAGTTCCCCCATGAAGACCACCCTACGCATGATCGTCGTGATCGTCCTGCTGGCCATCGTTCTGGGGGGCATTTTCGGCTGGAAATACTGGCAGATGCAGCAGATGGGCCAGCAGATGGCTCAGGCCCAGCCGCCGGCGCCGGTCGAGGTCGTCGAGCTCGAAGCCCAACCCTGGCGACCGGCGTTGAAATCGGTGGGCTCGCTGCGGGCCATCAACGGCGTGGCGGTTTCCAACGAGGTGGCCGGTGTGGTCAGCAAGATCGCCTTCGAGTCCGGGCAGCGCGTCTCGCGGGGTGACGTGCTGATCCAGCTCGAGGACAGCGTCGACCAGGCGGCGCTGGCGGCGCTCCAGGCCCAGGCCCGTCTGGCCAACGAAACGTTCCGGCGCTATTCCGACCTGTTGCCGCGCAAGGCGATCTCGCAGTCACAGTACGACGAGGCGCGAGCCAACTATCAGGCGGCCCGCGCCGATGTCGCCCAGCAGCAGGCCCAGTTGAACAAGAAGACCATTCGCGCGCCCTTCGATGGCGTGGTCGGGCTGCGTCAGGTGGACATCGGCGAGTACATCGCCGTGGGCACGCCGATCGTCGATCTCAACATGCTCGACCCCATCTACGTCGACTACAGCGTCCCCGAGAAGCAGCTCGACCGCGTCCAGGCCAGCCGTGAGGTCGAGGTGCACGTGGCGGCGTTCCCGGATCGCGCCTTCACCGGCAAGATCGAAGCCGTGGCCCCGGCGGTGAATGAAAGCAGTCGGACACTGGCCGTGCGCGCCACACTGGACAACCCCGAGAATCGGCTCAGGCCCGGCATGTTCGCCGACGTGCGCACCCTCGCCCCGGATACCCAGCGCGTGCTGACCCTGCCGCGCACGGCGCTGGCCTTCAACACCTACGGCGACTACGTCTTCCGCGTGGTGGAAAACGATCAGGGACAGACCGTGGCCCAGCGCACCCAGGTGACCGCCGGGCGTGTCCGCGGTGACCAGGTGGAGATCGTCAAGGGCCTCGAGGTCGGTGCCCGCGTGGTGGCCGCCGGCCAGTTGCGCCTGCGCGACGGTCAGGCGATCAAGCCTGTTGACCAGGACGGTGACGGCAAGAGCGCGACGGCAGCCCAGCCCGGCGGTGATTCATCCGGCGAGGCAGCGTCCAGCGAGACGACGCCGGAGGCGCAGGGCTGATGAAGTCATTTACCGACCTGTTCATCCACCGGCCGGTCCTGGCCACCGTCATCAGCCTGCTGATCCTGCTGATGGGCCTGCGCTCCACGCTCGACATGGAGGTCCGCCAGTACCCCGAACTCGAGAGCACCGTGATCACGGTCACCACCAGCTATCCCGGTGCGAGTTCCGAACTGGTCCAGGGCTTCGTGACCACGCCGTTGCAGCAGGCGATCGCCGAGGCCGACGGCATCGACTACATCGATTCGAGCAGTATCCAGGGTTCCTCGACGATCGAGGTGCACATGATGCTCAACTACGATGCCAACGCCGCCCTGGCCGAGATCCAGGCCAAGGTCGCGAGTCAGCGCAGCGTACTCCCCGCCTCTGCCGAAAGTCCGGTGATCGAGTCGACGACCGGCGATTCCACCGCCCTGATGTACCTAGCCTTCTACTCCAACGAGATGCCGGTACCGCAGATCACCGACTATCTCACGCGGGTAGTCCAGCCCAAGCTCCAGGCGTTGCCCGGGGTCGCCAAGGCGCGACTCTACGGCCAGAGCTTCGCCATGCGCATCTGGCTCGACCCGCAGCGCATGGCCGCGCTCGGCGTCAGCCCGCAGGACGTCGTCGACGTCCTGCGCAACAACAACTATCAGGCCGGCGTCGGCAAGACCCGCAGCGAGTTCGTGGCGATCAACCTCACCGCGAGCACCGACGTCACCGATCCCGAACAGTTCGCCGACATGGTGGTTCGCAACGATGACGGCAACCTGATCCGTCTGCGCGACATCGCGCGCACCGACCTCGGCGCCGAAAGCTACGACAGCGTCGCCTGGTACAGCGGTACGCCCTCGACCTTCATGGCCATCGAACAGGCGCCCGGCGCCAATCCGCTGGACGTGGCCCGCGCCGTTCGCGAGGCGCTGCCGGAAATCCGCAGCCAGTTGCCCACCGGGCTCGACGTGGTACTGCCCTACGATGCCTCGGAATTCATCGAGGACTCGATCGACGAGGTGATCAAGACCCTCGCCGAGGCACTGATCATCGTGCTGGTGGTGATCTTCTTGTCGCTGGGCTCGTTTCGCGCCGCCCTGGTCCCCGCGGTGGCCGTGCCGCTGTCGCTGATCGGCGGCGCCTTCGTCATGCTGGTGCTGGGCTTCTCGCTCAACCTGCTGACGCTGTTGTCGATGGTGCTGGCGATCGGCCTGGTGGTGGACGACGCGATCATCATCGTCGAGAACGTCCATCGCCATATCGAGGCCGGCGAAACCCGTTTCCAGGCCGCCCTCAATGGCGCCCGCGAGATGGCCACGCCGATCATCGCCATGACCACCACCCTGGTGGCGGTCTATGCCCCCATCGGCTTCATGGGTGGCCTGGTCGGCTCGCTGTTCACCGAGTTCGCCTTCACCCTGGCCGGCGCCGTGATCGTCTCCGGCATCATCGCGCTGACGCTGTCGCCGATGCTCGCCGGCAAGGTGCTCAAGCCCCACGGCGATCCGTCGCGGTTCGAGGGGCTGGTCGAGCGTACCTTCAACGGCCTGGCCAACGGCTACCGTGCCCTGCTCTCACGGGCCCTGCAGACGGTCTCGGTGATCGTGGTCTTCGCCGCCGTGGTGCTGGTGTCGATCTATTTCATGTTCATCACCAGCCAGAACGAGCTGGCCCCCACCGAGGACCAGGGCATCATCTTCTTCCAGGGTACGGCGCCGCAGACCGCCACGCTGGATTACCTCAAGCGCTATGCCACGCAGATCCAGCAGGGCGTCGAGACCATCGATGGCTACGACGAGACCTTCATGATCCTCGGCGGCACCAGCGCCGACACGGTATTCGGCGGGTTCAAGATGAAGCCCTGGAGCCAGCGCGACGTCTCGCAGATGAGCGTGCTGCCCAACGTCCAGGCGGCGCTGTCCCAGGTCACCGGCCTGCAGACCGCCGCCTTCCCGCGCCCTTCCCTGCCCGGTTCCAGCGGCGGCCTGCCGGTGCAGTTCGTGATCACCACCGGCAACAGCTTCGAGGATCTCAGCGCCGCCGCCGACCAGCTGCTCGGCAAGGCCATGGCCAGCGGCAATTTCGCCTTCCTGCGCAAGTCGATCGATCTCGACCGGCCGGTCACTCATATCCAGGTCGACCGCGACCGGGTCGCCGACCTGGGGCTGTCGATGGCGGATGTCGGCCAGGCGCTGGCGACGCTGCTCGGCGAAGGCTTCGTCAACCGCTTCAGCATGGAAGGCCGCAGCTACAAGGTGATCCCCCAGGTCGAGCAGGCCTACCGTCTGGATAGCTCGATGATCGACAACTACTACATCGAGGCCGATTCCGGCGCTCAGGTGCCCTTGTCGAGCGTGGTGAGCTTCGAGCGTGGTGTCGAACCCTCCAAGCGCACCCAGTTCCAGCAACTCAATGCGATCACCCTGGAAGGCGTGCCGCGCCCCGGCGTGGCGCTCGGCGACGCTCTCGACTGGCTCAACCAGGCGGCCAGCGAGACCCTGCCCGCCGAGTATTCGATCGACTACACCGGTTCCTCGCGGCAGTTGATGAACCAGGGCAGCGCGCTGATGGTGACCTTCTTCCTCTCGCTGCTGGTGATCTATCTGGTGCTGGCGGCGCAGTTCGAGAGCTGGCGCGACCCGCTGATCATTCTGGTCTCGGTGCCCATGTCGATCGCCGGGGCGATGGCCTTCATCACGCTCGGGGTGTCGACGGTCAACATCTACACCCAGGTCGGGCTGATCACGCTGATCGGCGTGGTGGCCAAGAATGGCATCCTGATCGTCGAGTTCGCCAACACGCTGCAACACGACCGTGGCCTGAACAAGCGTGAGGCGGTCATCGAAGCGGCCTCGATTCGTCTGCGACCGATCATCATGACCTCGGTGGCACTGATCGTCGCCATGTTCCCGCTGTTGATCGCCACCGGCGCCGGGGCGGTCAGCCGCTTCGACATCGGCCTGACCATCGCCGCGGGGCTGGGCATTGGCACGCTGTTCACGCTGTTCGTGCTGCCGGCCTTCTATCTGCTGCTGGCCCGCGATCACAACGCCGCACGGGACGCCGGAGCCGCCGATCCCGAGGGTTCCAGCGCGGGTCACGGCTGACCGGCGTGGACAGGGGCGATGGCGCTCCTTATCATCGTTCGGCATTTTGAGACCCCGTGCCGTCGGTCGCCAGCGACCGACGGCCCCGACACGGTCGACAAGGATCCCCGTCATGCCGATTCGACACTCGAGGCCGGCGATCGCCGCCGGCCTGCTCTTGCTACTGGGGGGCTGCGCCCTGCCGGCTTCCCAGGATCCGCGCCTCGACACGCTGCTGACCACGTCGCGCTTCGATGACCGCATCGCCGAACTCGAGAACACCCTGGCCGCGCAGTGTGCGGTCGACGCCGCCCGTCGCGACGACACGGGACAGCGTCTGGCCGTCCTGCAGGGCGATGTCCGGGCGGCGACCTTGCAGCTCAAGGCACTGCGCGGCGATCTCCAGCAACGCGATAGCGAGCCCGCCATCAAGGTCCCCGACTGCCCGACCAGCGTGGATCCGTCCCTCGAGAACATGGAAGTCGTGGGGCGCAGTGAATGGGTCGGCTTCCCGACCCTCGGCACCTACCTCAAGGCGCGCCTGGACACCGGGGCCAATACCGGCTCGCTGTCGGCCCGCGACATCACCGAGTTCGAGCGCGACGGCGAGGACTGGGTGCGCTTCAAGCTGGCGCTCGAGGACGACGCCGTCGTCGTCGACAGCGTCCGCGATCGATGGATCGAGGCGGAGATCACGCGCCGGGTGCGGATCATCCAGGCCTCCGGCGAGGAAAGCCGACCGGTGATCAGCCTGCTGATGCGCCTGGGTCCGATCAAGCAGAACGTCGAGTTCACCCTCAACGACCGTACCCACCTCACCTATCCGGTACTCCTGGGGCGGCGCTTCATGCGGGACATCGTCGTCGTCGACGTTGCCCGGCACTATCTCTACGACCGTCCCGAATACCCCGGTGGGGCCCCCGCCTCCGCGGCCGCCAGGGACGAGGCCACCGATAACGACGACGACGAATAAGGAACGCGCATGTCCCGTCTGCCCTTCTATCTGCTGGTCGGCGTATTGCTGGTGACCGGCGTCGCCGTCACGCTCTACCGCCACATCGCCTTCGAGGTTCCCTGGACACCGGGTGAACAGCGTCAGGTCTGGGAGATCGAGGCCCAGGTCAATTTCGTCGCCGATGGCGGCCCGGCCAAGATCGACCTTGCCCTGCCCACGCACCAGCAGGGGTTTCGCGTGCTGACCGAGAACACCGCCTCGTCGGGTTACGGCCTGTCGTTTCTCGACGACCAGGGGGCGCGGCGCGCGCAGTGGGCGATCCGTGAGGCGACGGGCACGCAACGCCTCTATTATTCGGTACAGTTGCTCGTCGCGCCGGGGGCCAAGGCGCCGCCGGCGGTGCCTCCCGAGGTCCCCCGGGACGTCGCCTGGGAGCGGCCCTACGATACGGCGGCCCGCGCGATCATCGCGCGCTCCCATCAGCGTTCCGCCGATCCGTTCACCTTCGCGCGTGAACTGGTCGGCCGTTTCAGCGACGACGACGCCGGCGAGAATGCCCGCCTGTTGCTGACCCAGTATCCGCGCCCCGAATTGCTGGTCCGCCTGCTCAATCAGGCCGGTGTGCCGGCCCGCGTGGTCAACGGCCTGATGCTCGAGGATGGCCGACGGCGACAGTCGTTGACGCCCTGGGTCCAGGTCTTCGAGAACGACCGATCGATGCTGATCGATCCGGTCACCGGCGAGCAGGGGCGGCCCGACAACCTGTTGCTGTGGGGCGCCGGCGGACAGTCGGTTCTCGAGGTCGAGGGCGGCAGCCGCTCGCAGGTGACGTTCTCGATGATCCGCCACAACGAGCCCGCGGCGGTGGCGGTACGCAATCAGCTCGCCGAGGATACGCTGCTCAACTTCTCGATCCACAGTCTGCCGCTCGAGGAGCAATCGCTGTTCAAGACCATCCTGCTGATTCCCATCGGGGCGCTGGTGGTGGTGCTGTTGCGCGTACTGATCGGCATCAAGACGTCCGGCACCTTCATGCCGGTGCTGATCGCCCTGGCCTTCATCCAGACCACCCTGTTCACCGGGCTGATCGGGTTCCTGCTGGTGGTGGCCGTGGGGCTGGTGATCCGCAGTTACCTGTCGCACCTCAATCTATTGCTGGTGGCCCGGGTCTCGGCAGTGATCATCACGGTGATCGCGATCATCTCGCTGTTCTCGGTGCTCGCCTATCGACTGGGACTCAATGCCGGGCTGACCATCACCTTCTTCCCGATGATCATTCTCAGCTGGACCATCGAACGGATGTCGATCCTCTGGGAGGAAGAAGGCCCCAAGGAGGTACTGATCCAGGGTGGCGGCAGCCTGCTGACCGCGGTGCTCGCCTATCTGGCGATGAACAATCCGTGGATTCGCCACCTCACCTTCAATTTCCTCGGCGTGCAGCTGATTCTCATGGCGCTGATCCTGAACCGCCGCAACATCCGTTACATCGGCCGCTACAACGACCGCAGCCGCTATCCGCTGGTCGACGACAAGCTCAAGACCAAGCTGCTGGCCCAGCAGCATGGCATCACCACCCCGGCGCTGATCGGCACCGTCACCACCCAGTTCGATGTCAAGCGCGTGGCCGCCATGGTCGACGCCCACCCCGGCTTCGTCATCAAGCCGGCCAAGGGCAGCGGCGGCAAGGGCATTCTGGTGATCGAGCATCACGATGGCGACGGCTACATCAAGCCCAGCGGCCACCGTCTGCAGCGCGAGGACCTGGAGCGCCACGTGTCCAACATCCTGTCGGGGTTGTATTCGCTGGGCGGCACGCCGGACGTGGCCCTGGTCGAGTCGCTGATCGCCTTCGACGAGACGCTGTCGGCCTATACCTACGAGGGGGTGCCGGATGTCCGGGTCATCGTCTTCAAGGGCTATCCGGTCATGGCCATGATGCGGCTTTCCACCGCCGCCTCCGACGGCAAGGCCAACCTGCACCAGGGGGCCGTCGGCGTGGGCCTGGACATCGCCTCGGGCCTGGCGCTGCGCGGCGTCCAGCACGACCGCCCACGCAGCGATCATCCCGATACCGGTCATGACCTGGCCAGCCTGCGCGTGCCCGCCTGGGACACCCTGCTGAACCTGGCGGCCAGCTGCTACGAAATGACCGGCCTCGGCTATCTGGGCACCGACATGGTTCTCGATCGTCATCACGGGCCGATGTTGCTGGAGCTCAACGCCCGCCCCGGCCTGGCCATCCAGATGACCAACGGCGAGGGGTTGCGACCCCGGCTGGATCTGGTCGAGCGTCAGCCCGACGGCAAGAGCGTCGCCGAACGCGTGGCCTTCGCCCAGACGCACTTCGCCCGCCGCGGCGAACTCCAGGCGGCATCGTGACGGCAGGCGTCTGGCCGCCCATCGGCCGGACGCGTAGAATGGAGGCTCCACGGATATCGATACCCGCTTCATGCCCGATACGCAGACCCTCACCCAGCAGGCCGAACGCCAGTGCCAGCGCCGCGGCGTGCGCTTCACGCCGATCCGGCGGCGCGTGCTGGAAATGATCGCCGCCGCGCCCGGCGGCCTGAAGGCCTATGACCTGCTCGACAAGCTGGCTGCCGAGCACGGGGCCGCCCGCCCACCGACGGTCTATCGGGCGCTGGATTTCCTGATCGAGCAGGGGCTGGTGCATCGCATCGAATCGCTGAATGCTTACGTTGCCTGCTCCTGCCCCGAGCATCGCCACGGCTTCCAGTTGCTGATCTGCCGCCATTGCGGTCGCGTCGAGGAGCTGCATCTCGACGAGGTCAGTGCCCAGCTCAGCGCCCGCGCGGCGAACATGGGCTTTCAGGTCGAACGTCAGACCATCGAGCTGCTCGGCGCCTGCGACGCCTGCCGTGCGACGTCGGCCGTGGCCTCTTCCTGAAACGTCCCTTCCCGACCCACTGACTCCACGAGCCCGGTTACCATGACGACCCTGTTCAAGACCCTCGAGTCCGCCGAGCGCGGCACGACCCGTTCCACCAACGCCCTGCTCGACGCCGTGCGCTGGAACGACGATGGCCTGGTCCCCGTCATCGCCCAGCAGCACGACAGCGGCGAGGTATTGATGATGGCCTGGATGAACCGCCTGGCCCTCGAGGAAACCCTGACCACTGGCTGGGTCTGCTACTGGTCGCGCTCGCGGAGCAAACTGTGGCGCAAGGGCGAAACCTCGGGACAGTTGCAGCGGCTGGAATCGGCGCACTTCGATTGCGACGGCGATACCCTGCTGGTGAAAGTCGATCAGCAGGGGCCAGCCTGCCACACCGGCCGGCGTAGCTGTTTCTACATCGCTCTGGGGGCCGAACGCGGCGAGGTCGATGCCGATGCCCTCGTCGATCCCGGCGAACTGTATGGCCAATCGCGCTGACGGTCTCTTTGCACGACCGGTGCGACGCCTGGCGATAGCGCCACTGGTCGCGCTGATCAAGGGCTATCAACTGCTGATCAGCCCCCTGCTTGGCCCGCGCTGCCGCTTCTGGCCGAGTTGTTCGCACTACGCCCTCGAGGCGCTGCGCTGTCACGGCCTCCGGCGCGGTGGCTGGCTGGCCGTGAAACGTATTCTGCGCTGCCATCCCGCTTCGCCCGGCGGCCTCGACCCGGTTCCGGGCGGCCCCAGCGAGCAGCTGTGCCGCGACGACCCGGAACTCGACGAGACCTGTTGCCGGGCGTCGGCTTCACGGCTGTCGAATGCGCCGCGTCGGCCATAGGCCCGACCGCACGGCGCCGCGATCAGGCGGCCGTTTCCGCCTCGGCGACGGCATAGATGCGCTTGAGCATGGCGTGCAGGCCGTTGGAACGGGTCGGCGACAGATGCTTGTCGAGGCCCAGTTCCTCCAGAAAGCTGGGTTGCGTGGCGACGATCTCCGCCGGCGAGCGATCGTTGTAGATGCGCATCAGCACGGCGATCAGACCGGAGACGATGGCGGCATCCGAGGTCGCCTGGAAATGCAGCGTATCGCCCTGACGCTGGTGATGGATCCAGACGTTGGACTGGCAACCGTGGATCTTGGTCTCCGGCGTCTTGAGCGCCTCGGGGAACGCCGGCAACTGCTTGCCCATGTCGATGATGTACTGGTAGCGGTCCATCCAGTTGTCGAAGATGTCGAATTCCTCGATCAGTTCCGCCTGGGCTTGCTGGGCAGTCATGGTCTCTCCTCGTTGCTCGATGTCGGCATTATAACGACTCGCCCCCCTCGTCGTCCGCCCGCCGCGTGCCATCGAGGCGGTGGATGGCCACCTGCTGCTGCCACTCCTCGGCTTCGGCGTGAAGATAGCGCGCCGTGGTGTCGAGTCGCGAGTGGCGTGCGGTCCGGGCGAGAAAGCGCAGCTCGACGCCGGCCTGGGCCTGATGGGTGAGCGCGGTATGGCGCAGCCAGTGCGGGGTGGCCCGGGCGAGCTGTTCGACGAGATGTGGCGGCAGTTGGTGCCCCGCCGGATCGTCGGCCAGATCCCGGGCCGCTTCGTGAAAGGTCGTCTTGATCAACCGATAGAGCTGGTTGTCGCCGAGCCCGCGCCTGCCATCCAGGGCGCGGATCACCGGCGTCGCTTCGCTGCTATCGGGTAGCGCGACAAGCCCCAGACTGCGGCGCCATTCAGCGAGCAGTCGCATCATGTCGTCGGGCACCGGGATGCTCGCGAGCTTGGCGCCCTTCCCCGTCACCCGCCACCACCAGCCTCCCTCGCGATACGTGAAGTCCCGCATGCGCGCCTGAGCCATTTCGCCGATGCGTGGCGCCAGGAGATAGGCAAAGCCGAAGATCAGCCGCCGCCGCTGCCAGAGGTGCCGTTCACGGGGCGTGGCCTGGTCGTCGGGCGGTCGGTTCAGCCAGCGCCACAGCCACTCCCAGACCGGGCGTTCCAGGTAGCGCTCGATGCCCGGCTGGCGGTTGTCGAGACGCCGACGCTTGTCGCGCATCAGCCGGAACGGGTTGTGGGCGACCCAGCCGGCCTCGTTCAGCCAGGCGAACAGCCCCTGCAGGATCACCAGGCTCTGGCGGCGGCTCGCGGCCGACAGCGGCCGGCGGAACGGCCGCCACCCGGGGTGGTCACGCGGACGCGGCGGCCCGATCCAGCGTTCGACCGGCCGCGGATCGGTGAGAAAGGCCTCGAAGCGCTGCAGTACCGAGCGATCGACCTGGCCGAGGGTGAGCGCCTGCTCGTCCAGCCACAGCAGCAGCCGTTCGGCCTCCTTGCGATAGGCCCGCCACGTCTGCGGCGTGGCGGTGTACTCGTCGAGCCACAGGGCCACCGCTTCCACGTCGTTGTCGGCGGCGATATGGACGTGATCCGGCGCCGTGACGGGACCTGAATCGAGCGCCACCAGGGGCGCGCTGGTGGCGGCCTCCAGCGGCGGGTTGCCGCCCGGGACCGGCGCCGCCTCTTCCGGCGCTGCCCGTGCTTGCGGGGGCGCGTCACCGTCGCTCCACCCCGCCGTGATGTCTCGGCTGTCCATGCTCCCCCTTTCGCTGGCATCCCACCTGGCGGGAGATTGTCCCGGGCATGGCGCCAATAATCAAGATAAGCCGCGTAATCATGAATTTTTAATCCGCTTAATACGTAATTATCCATATTACGTAATATGTAAAAAGCTGACGATCGTGCCCTTCTGGGCTAGAATCGCTGTCTCGAGCAAGCGCTCCCAGGTGACCAAGGAGGCAGTCATGGCGCGCAGTGGCGTGCAGTACGAGGATGTTCGACGGGCCATCGATACCCTCTTGCAGCGTGGCGAAACGCCGGGCGTTCAGAAGGTACGCGAGGTGCTGGGCACGGGCAGTTTCACCACCATCAGCGATCACCTGCGCGAATGGCGCGCGCAGCGCGAGGAGAATCGCGATCAGCCACCCGCCCGGGCGATCCCCGAGCCCGTCGAGGCGTTGATGCAGGCGCTCTGGGAGCAGGCGCAGCAGAGCGCCGTCGAGGGGCTGGCCCACTATCGCGAGGAAGCGGATCGTGCCATCGAACAGGCGCGCGCCGAGGCGGAGCGCGCCCGACGGGAGGCCGAGGACGCCCGCCAGCGGGAGGCCGCGCTCAACGAGCATCTGGTGGCGACCCAGGCGCAGTTGCAGGAATCCAGCGCCCGCCTTGCGCGACTGGAAGCTGCCCTCGAGGGGGCCGAACAGCGTGAGACTCAGCTCGTGCAGCAACGGGACGCGGCCCACGAGCGGCTGACCCGCCTGCAGGCCGATAACGAGCGCCTGGTGGACGCCCATCAGAGCGCGCTGGCGGAGAAGGAGGCGGAATGGCGCCAACAACTGACCCAGGAGGAGCAGCGCAACGAAGCCGCCGAGGCACGCCTGATGACGCTGCTCGACGATGCGCGTCAGGAACGCCAGCGCAGCGAGAAGCAGTTCAACCAGCGGCTGGAAGCGCTCGAAACGCGGCTACGCGAGAGCGATCAGACGTTGCAGGCGGTACGTGGCGAGCTCGCCGAGGAACAGGCGACACACCGTGAGGCCCAGTGGGCACTCAAGCAGGCGGAATCGGCCCGGGAGGACGGCGAACGCCGGGAGGCACGGCTGGCGGCGGAACTGGCCGACAGCGAACGCGCGCGGGACGAGGCCCGCGATCGCCAGCGCGACCTCGAGGCGCGGGTGGCACGAGCGCCCCTGCCGCCCTTCGTCTATTGAGCGCGCCGCCCGCGGGGAGCGGGTTCACACGATAAAGGGCCGCCCCGATGTCCGGAGCGGCCCTTTTCATGTGTTCGATGCAATGTGTTCGGCGCAATGCGCCCGAGGCGTCGCCCGGGCCTCAGAGGTCAGCGATAGTAGGCGTTGGTGGTGTCGGTATGGTCGGTCACGTCGCGGATCCCGGCCAGCTCGGGAATGCGCTCGACCAGGGTCTTCTCGACGCCCTCCTTGAGGGTCAGGTCGACCGCGGCACAGCCCTGGCACCCCCCGCCGAACTGCAGCACGGCGAAGTTCTCGTCGGTGAGCTGGATCAGCCGCACCTCGCCGCCGTGTGCCGCCAGGCCGGGGTTGATCTCGCTGTAGAGGATGTAGTTGATGCGATCCTCGAGGGGGCTGTCGGCGTTGACCTTGGGCATCTTGGCATTGGGCGCCTTGATGGTCAGCTGACCGCCCATGCGGTCGGCATTGAAGTCGACCACGGCCTCTTCGAGAAACGGCACGCTGTGGGTATCGACGAACACCTTGATCTTGTCGAGCGTCATCGTCTCGTCGGTGGGCTCTTCCTCGCCGGGGCGGCAATACGCCAGACAGGTCTCGGCGTAGGGCGTGCCCGGCTGGGTGATGAAGATACGCACGGCGATACCGTCGACGTTCTGCTTGGCCAGCAGCTCGGCCAGGTAGTCCTGTGCGCTGTCGGTGATCTGGATGCTCTCGCTCATCGTTTCGGTCCGTCAGGGAAATGCAGGTTTTATGCAATGGTAAGAAAAAACCGCCCACGGCACAATCCTGAGTGAAATACTGGGTTTTGTCGCGGGATCCCCGCCAGCGGCGCGTTTCTGGTAGCATATTCGACCCTCGTCGGGCGTGTTTGCCGGGCGGCGGGCCGCCGCTTGCCGCGATCCGCATTGGCCACCGACATAACGACATCGCTGGAGACACCTGCCGACCATGGCTGCCGATACGCTTCTTTCGTCGCTTCCGCCTTCGCTCGCCGCCTGCCTCCCCGAGACGCTGGCACGGAGTCTCGAACGCCGCATCCTGCTCCTCGATGGTGGCATGGGGACCATGCTGCAGAACGCCCGACTCAGCGAGGCGGCGTTTCGCGGCGAGCGTTTCGCCGACTGGCCGACCCAGCTCCAGGGCAACAACGACCTGCTGGCGCTGACCCAGCCGGAGCTGGTGTGTCGCATCCATCGCGACTATCTCGAGGCCGGCGCCGACATCGTCGAGACCAATACCTTCAACAGCACGCGCCTGTCGCAGTCCGACTACGGCATGGAGGATCTGGTCGTCGAGCTCAATCGCGAGTCGGCGCGCCTGGCCCGCACGGTGTGCGATGCGGTCGGCGCGGAGACCGGCGTGCCGCGTTATGTCGCCGGGGTGCTGGGACCGACCAGCCGCACGGCCTCGCTGTCGCCGGACGTCAACGACCCGGCCAAGCGCAACGTCACCTTCGACGCCCTGCGCGAGAACTACTACGAGGCCGCCGAGGCGCTGATCGACGGCGGCGTCGATATGATCCTCATCGAGACGATCTTCGACACCCTCAACGCCAAGGCGGCGATCTACGCCCTCGAGGAGCTGTTCGCGGCGCGCGGTGCGCGGCTGCCGGTCATGATCTCGGGGACCATCACCGACGCCTCGGGTCGCACCCTGTCGGGCCAGACCACCGAGGCGTTCTGGAACTCGATCCGTCACGCCCGGCCGCTGTCGGTGGGCCTGAACTGCGCGCTGGGGGCGGCCGAACTGCGCCCTTACCTGGAAGAGCTCTCCGCCAAGGCCGACACCCTGGTCTCGGCCCACCCCAACGCCGGGCTGCCCAATGAGTTCGGCGAGTACGACCAGACCCCCGAGGAGATGGCGGCGATCGTCGGCGAGTTCGCCGAGAGCGGCCTGTTCAACGTCATCGGCGGCTGCTGCGGCACCACGCCGGAGCACATCGCCGCGATCCGCGATGCCGTCGAGGGCGTGACGCCACGACGCATCCCCGAACGCCCGGCCGCCTGCCGGCTGTCCGGTCTCGAGCCGTTCAACATCGAAGCCGACTCGCTGTTCGTCAACGTCGGCGAGCGTACCAACGTCACCGGCTCGGCACGCTTCAAGCGGCTGATCAAGGAAGAGGACTTCACCACCGCCCTGGAAGTCGCCCTGGAACAGGTCGAGAACGGCGCCCAGGTGATCGACATCAACATGGACGAGGGGATGCTCGACTCCCAGGAGGCGATGGTCCACTTCCTCAACCTGGTCGCCTCGGAACCGGACATCGCCCGCGTGCCGATCATGATCGACTCGTCCAAGTGGCCGATCATCGAGGCCGGCCTCAAGTGCATCCAGGGCAAGGCCGTGGTCAACTCGATCTCGCTCAAGGAGGGGGAAGACGCCTTCCGCGAGCAGGCCCTGGCCTGCCGGCGCTTCGGGGCGGCGATCGTGGTGATGGCCTTCGACGAGAGCGGCCAAGCCGACAGCCTCGCGAGGAAGACCGAGATCTGCGAGCGTGCCTATCGGCTGCTGGTCGACGAGATCGGCTTCCCCGCCGAGGATATCATCTTCGACCCCAACATCTTCGCCATCGCCACCGGCATCGAGGAGCACGACAACTACGCCGTCGACTTCATCGAGGCGACCCGCTGGATCACCGGCCACCTGCCCCACGCCATGGTTTCCGGCGGGGTCTCCAACGTGTCGTTCTCGTTCCGCGGCAACAATACGGTGCGCGAGGCGATCCACTCGGTGTTCCTCTATCACGCCATCCAGGCCGGGCTGACCATGGGCATCGTCAATGCCGGCCAGCTGGCGGTCTACGACGACCTGCCCGGGGAATTGCGCGAGGCGGTCGAGGACGTGGTGCTCAACCGCCGCGCGGACGCCACCGAGCGGCTGCTCGAACTCGCCGAGCGCTACAAGGATGACGGGAGTGGCGCGACCAGGAAGGAAGACCTCGAGTGGCGCGGCTGGGAGGTCGAGAAACGCATCGAGCATGCCCTGGTCAAGGGCATCACCAGTTACATCGAGGAAGACACCGAACTCGCCCGGCAACGCGCCGAGCGCCCCATCGAGGTGATCGAGGGGCCGCTGATGGACGGCATGAACGTGGTCGGCGACCTGTTCGGCGCCGGCAAGATGTTCCTGCCCCAGGTGGTCAAGTCGGCCCGGGTGATGAAGCAGGCGGTGGCCTACCTGATCCCCTACATCGAGGCCGAGAAGAGCGGCGAGACCCAGGCCAAGGGCAAGATCGTCATGGCCACCGTCAAGGGCGACGTCCACGACATCGGCAAGAACATCGTCGGCGTCGTGCTGCAGTGCAACAACTACGAGGTGATCGACCTCGGCGTGATGGTGCCGGCCGAGAAGATCCTGCAGACCGCCCGCGACGAGAACGCCGACATCATCGGCCTGTCGGGCCTGATCACGCCGTCGCTGGACGAGATGGTCCATGTTGCCAAGGAGATGCAGCGCCAGGGCTTCGACATCCCGCTGCTGATCGGCGGCGCGACCACCTCCAAGGCGCACACCGCGGTCAAGATCGAGCCGGGCTACGAGCACCCGGTGATCTACGTCACCGATGCGTCGCGCGCCGTGGGCGTGGCCGGTCGGCTGCTCTCGGCCGGGCTCAAGGCGGACTATGTCGCCGAGATCCGCGCCGAGTACGAAAAGGTCCGCGAGCGCAACGCCAGGCGCCGGCCCAAGGCCGCGGATCTCGGCTACGCCGAGGCCCGCGAGCGGCGCTTCCAGCCCGACTGGGCGGATTACACGCCGCCCGAGCCGACCTTCACCGGTCTCAAGGTGTTCGACGACTACGACCTCGAGGAACTGGTCGAGCGGATCGACTGGACGCCCTTCTTCCTCAGCTGGCAGCTCTCCGGCAAGTACCCCAGGATCCTCGACGACGAGGTGGTCGGCGAGGCGGCGCGCACCCTGTTCGCCGAGGCTCAGGCCATGCTGCGCAAGCTGATCGACGAGAAGCATCTCACCGCGCGCGGGGTGATCGGCCTGTGGCCGGCCAACTGCGTCGACGACGACGTGATCGAAGTGTATGCCGACGAGCGGCGTGAAACCGTCGTCGAGCGGCTCTTCCATATCCGCCAGCAGACCACCAGGAACCGCGACGGCGTGTGCTACAGCCTGGCCGACTTCATCGCGCCTCGTTATGAGACGAGTGGCAAGAAGTCCGGCAAGGCCGACTGGATCGGCGGCTTCGCGGTGACCACCGGCCACGGCGCCGATGAACTCGCCGCCCGCTACGAGGCGGCCGGCGACGACTACAACGCGATCATGGTCAAGGCGCTGGCCGACCGACTCGCGGAAGCCTTCGCCGAACGCATGCACGAGCGGGTGCGCAAGGAGTTCTGGGGTTACGTGCCCGACGAGACCCTCGACAACGATCAATTGATCGCCGAGAAGTATCAGGGCATCCGGCCGGCGCCAGGGTATCCGGCCTGCCCCGACCATACCGAGAAGGCCACGCTGTTCCGCCTGCTCGACGCCACGGCCAACACCGGGCTCGAGCTCACCGAAAGTTTCGCCATGTGGCCGGCGGCGGCGGTCTCCGGCTGGTATTTCGCACACCCGCAGTCGAAGTATTTCTCCACCGGCAAGATCACCCGCGATCAGGTCGAGGTCCTGGCCGAACGCAAGGGCATGCCGCTGGGCGAGCTGGAACGCTGGCTGTCGCCGGTGCTGGGCTACGATCCGGACTGAATGGTCGACGTTGCCCGCAGCCGCGCCATCCTCAGGCTGGCGCTGCCGATCATCGGCGGCATGCTCTCCCAGAGCCTGATGAACCTGGTGGATGCCGCCTTCGTCGGTACCCTGGGCGAGGTCCCGCTGGCCGGTGTGGGGCTGGGTGGCTACGCCATGTTCCTGGTCACCGCCGTGGTTCTGGGGCTGTCGTCCGGGGTCCAGGCGCAGACCGCGCGGCGTCACGGCGAGTCGGCTGGAGCCGGGCTCGCCCAGCCGCTGCAGGCGGGGCTGCTCATCGCCCTGGCCGTGGCGCTGCCGCTGAGTCTCGTGTGTGTCTGGCAGGCCCCGCAACTGCTCGGCCTGATGACGCCCGCCCCCGAAGTCAACGAGGTCGCCGCGGGCTATTTCCGCTGGCGGGTCGCCGCCCTGGTGCCGATCGCCCTGATCGTCTGCTTTCGCGGCTACTGGAACGGTATTCAGCAGGCGCACGTCTACCTGCGCATCATCCTGATCACCCAGGCACTCAACGTGGCGATCAGCGCCGGTCTGGTCTTCGGTCTGGCGGGGCTGCCGGCGATGGGCGCCTCCGGCGCCGGTGCCGGCTCCGCCGCGGCAGTGTACCTGGGGGTGCTGCTGTGGGCCGCCCAGACCTGGCGACACCTGCCCGGCGATCGTCGCGGCGGGCATCGGCGCTGGCCGCCACGGCGGGTCTTCGCGACCACCCTGCGCCTGGCCGCGCCGCACTCCTTCCAGCAACTGTGGTTCGCCGGCGGTTACGCCGTGCTGTTCTGGATTCTCGCCCACATAGGCACCGCCAGCGTCGCCGTGGGACACGTGCTGGTCAACCTGTCGTTGCTGTTGATTCTGCCCGGCGTGGGTCTGGGGCTGGCCGCCATGAGCCTGGTGGGTCAGGCGCTGGGCCGGGAGACGCCGGACGACGCCCATCGCTGGGGCTGGGACGTGGTGCGCCTGGCCTGGCTGAGCCTGACGCTGCTCGCCTTGCCGATGCTGCTGTTCCCCGCCGAGGTGCTCGGCCTGTTCCTGCCCGGCAGCTTGGTCGAGATGGGGCGTGTCCCGTTACAATTGACGGCGTTGATGATCGTGCTCGACGCCGCGGCCATCGTGCTCGCCCAGGCATTGCTGGGGGCCGGCGCCAATCGCACCGTCATGCTGCTGACGCTGGCCCTGCAATGGCTGCTGTTCCTGCCGCTGGCCTGGTGGGTCGGCGTGGTCCAGGGCTACGGCCTGCTCGGCATCTGGTGGGCCCAGCTGGGCTATCGCGGGCTCAATTCCTTGATCTTCGCGCGGGTCTGGCAGCGTCGACGCTGGCAGCGCCTGGCGGTATGAGCGACGCGGCCGGTTCGAATGCCTTACGCTTTGTCTGAAAAATGTCTGCGCTCGCCCATATAGCGTTAAAAATTGACTCAAAATGCTCATTTACGGCTTGTAAACTGCGCTTTTTCGTCAATTTTTGCCTTGTCTGGCCATCGCTCGCCGACTTTTCAGACAGAGCTTAATAACTTCAAAATCAAAAAGTATGCCTATTTATTCTTTCATAGAATAAATGGAACGGAGTATGGTCTGTGCCAACGGCACGGATCCCATTTCGCCCTGACTAGCAGGACATATCCGGTATGTATCGGTACGACACCTACGATCAGACGCTCGTCGACGAGCGCGTCGCCCAGTTCCGTGACCAGATGGATCGCTATCTGGCCGGGCGCCTGGGCGAGGACGAGTTCCGTCCGCTGCGCTTGCAGAACGGGCTCTACATCCAGCGCCATGCGCCGATGCTGCGCATCGCGATCCCCTACGGCATGCTCTCCAGCCAGCAGCTGCGCGCCCTGGCCGACATCACCCGCCGCTACGACCGCGGCTACGGCCACTTCACCACGCGGCAGAACCTGCAGCTGAACTGGCCGAAGCTCGAGGACGTGCCGGACATCCTCGGCGAGCTGGCCAAGGTGCAGATGCACGCCATTCAGACCAGCGGCAACTGCATCCGCAACACCACCAGCGACCAGTTCGCGGGGATCGCCGGCGACGAGATCGAGGACCCGCGCCCGTGGTGCGAGCTGATCCGCCAGTGGTCGACCCTGCACCCGGAATTCGCCTACCTGCCGCGCAAGTTCAAGATCGCGGTGACCGGCGCCGATCACGACCGCGCGGCCATTCAGGTCCACGACATCGGGCTGCGCCTGTGGCGCAACGAGGCCGGCGAACTGCGTGTGCGGGTCCTGGCCGGTGGCGGCATGGGCCGCACGCCGATGATCGGCGACGTGGTCCGCGAGGACCTGCCCTGGCAGCACCTGCTGACCTACCTGGAAGCCTGCGTCAGGGTCTACAACCAGTTCGGGCGCCGCGACAACAAGTTCAAGGCGCGCATCAAGATCCTGGTCAAGGCGCTGGGCATCGAGGAGTATCGCCGGCGTGTCGAGGACGAGTGGGCGCACCTCAAGGACGGCCCGCAGACGCTGACCGAGAGCGCGGTCGAATCTGCCAGGGCGCATTTCCCCGAGCCGGATCGCCGCCCGGTCGACGAGGCGGCGATCGCCGGCTACGAGCAACTGCGGCGTGACGATCGCGCCTTCGCGCGCTTCGTCACCAACAACGTGACCGACCACGTGGTGCCCGGCTACAAGGCCGTGACGCTGTCGCTCAAGCGCCGCGAGCACGCCCCGGGGGACGTCACCGCCGACCAGATGGAGGCGATCGCCGATCTCGCCGATGCCTTCAGCTTCGGCGAGATGCGCGTCACCCACGAGCAGAACGTGGTGCTTTCCGACGTGCCGGTCGACGAGATCCAGGCGCTGTGGCACAACCTCCAGGAACTGGGCATGGCCAACCCCACGGTGGGCACGCTCAACGACCTGATCTGCTGCCCCGGCGGCGACTACTGCGCGCTGGCCAACGCCGTGTCGATCCCCATCGCCCAGGCGATCCAGGAGCGCTTCGAGGACCTCGACTTTCTCTACGACCTGGGTCCGCTGGATCTCAACATCTCCGGCTGCATGAACGCCTGCGGTCACCATCACGTCGGCAACATCGGCATCCTCGGCGTCGACAAGAAGGGCGAGGAGTACTACCAGATTTCGCTGGGCGGCAACGCCCGCGACGATGCCTCGCTGGGCAAGATTCTCGGCCCCTCCTTCTACCGCGAGGACGTCCCCGAGGTGATCGACAAGGTGTTGCAGGTCTACCTCGCCCAGCGCCACGAGGACGAGCGTTTTCTCGATACCTACCGTCGCATCGGCATCAAGCCGTTCAAGGAGCGTGTCTATGCCTGATACCAGCCTGATCAAGCTCGGCCGACCCGAGCAGGACACCTGGGCGCTGTCACGCGATGACCAGACGCTGCCCGAGGAGCGCCCGACCATCGTGCCCCTGGCGCTGTGGCAGGCACACCGTGACGAGCCGCAGCTGGCGCCCTGGCTGCCCAGCGACACGGAACTCGACGCCGAGCTGGCCGAACAGCTCCGCCAGGCGCCCCTGGTGGCGATCGACTTCCCCGCCTTCACCGATGGCCGCGGCTATTCGCTGGCCCGGCTGCTGCGCGAGCGGTATGGGTACAGCGGCGAGATCCGCGCGATCGGCGATGTGCTGGTCGACCAGCTGTTCTACATGACGCGTTGCGGCTTCGACGCCCTGGCGCTGCGCGAGGACCAGCGCCTCGACGACGCCCTGCGCGCGCTGGGCGCCTTCAGCGTCAGCTATCAGCCCGCGGTGGACGTCAAGGAGGCGCTCTTCGAGCGGCGCCTGCGCGAGACCGCCTGACCCCCGCCCCGTCGACACGGCGCCGCCTTCGGGTGGCGCCGTGTCGCATTCAACCCCGCCGCTTCTGCTGGCGTTCGCGGTTGAGTGCCCGGGCACGCAGCGACTTGCGCAGCATTACGTAGGTCGCGCCCAGCCCGCCGTGAAACGACTGGGCGGAGACATAGGCCTGAACCTCGTCGAACTGGGTGAGCCACTTGGCGACGTAGGAGCGCACCACGTTGGCGTGGCTGTCCAGCGCCTTGCCGCGACCATGCACGATCAGCAGGCAGCGCAGGTCGTGGTCGATGCCCTCGCGGATGAAGCGAAAGAGTTCCCGGCGACATTCGCGGACCGGCTGCTTGATCAGGTGCAACCGGGCCTCCGGCGGGTAACCGCCCTGTCGCAAGCGGTCGGCGACCCCGGTCTGCACGCCGGGGCGGCGATATTCGATGGGGTCGTTGTGGGGGATCAGGTCGACGAATTCCTCGCTGAGGAAGTTGGCGACCTCCTCCTGCGCTTCGGCGCTGGCCCGGCGGGCCAGTTGCGCCTCGTTGGGCGGGCGCGAGGTCGGCGCGACGTCGGCCTTGTCCCGGCCCTTGGTCAGCGGGCGCACCTGATTTCCCATCAATGCCTCGAAATCGGCATCCGCGTCCTGGTGACGATTCATGGCTACGCCCTCCGTGGTGGTCATGACTCGATGGTAGCAAAGCTCTCTGTCCGGACTTAAGACGCAACGTCCCCTGGCTGACACCGCTGGGCAGCCACCCGTGGCTTGTGGCAAGGTCTCGGGTTCGTTGCGACACGCGAGAGTTTCGATGAAACGACTGAGCTGGGTACCCACGGCCCTGCTGGCCGCGCCGCTGGCGGCCATCGTCTATCTGTGGTTCACCTTCGCCAGCCCTTATGGCTATCAGCGGCCTGCCGACCTGGAACCGATCGCGCCGGGCGAGCATGCCGTCTTCGTCTACGGCACACTGCGCTACGGCGTGGTGCGCTGGCTGGTCTACGGCCGCTGGGGCGACCCCGAGCCCGGCGTGCTCGACGATCACCAGCGCGACGGCCTGGACGTCGAACCCCAGCCCGGCGCCCGAGTGCCCGGCCTGGTGCTCACGGTCGATGCCGAGGAACTGGCGCAGCTCGACCGCTATGAACACCTGGGCGTGCGCTATCGTCGGATACAGACCACCCTGGCCGATGGCCGGCGCGTATGGCTTTACGACCGGCTGACGCCCCCTGAATCCTGAGCGGGACGGCCATGCGTTGTGGCCCTTCGGCCGCCCCCGTAGAATGGACGGCATCATCAACCCTTGAAAATCAAGGAGTCGGCGTGTCCGCTCTGACGCTCTATCACAACCCGCGCTGCTCGAAATCCCGCGACGCCCTCAAGCTGCTCGAGGCGCGCGGC
>NZ_QWBW01000016.1 GCF_004117855.1 Modicisalibacter coralii | reverse complement strand
GCCTCGCCGGCGTCCCGGCAAACTCCATGCGGACAAGGCGTACGATCATCGCCGTTGCCGCCGAGCCTGTCAGCGACGGGGCATTCAGCCCCGTATTGCTCGTCGAGGTGTCGAGGATAGTCAGCGACTCGGCTGCCATCGCTGGGTTGTCGAACGAACCTTTGCGTGGCTGAGCCGGATGAGGCGACTTACCACGCGCTATGAGCGGCGAGTCGATATCCATTATGCCTTTACGCTGTTGGGCTGTTCCTTGGTCTGTCTGAACAAGCTTCAAGGCAGGTTTTGAAAGGCGCTCTAAACCCAGACTTTCCTTTCGTACGTACGTACGTACGTACGTACGTAAGAAAAATGGTGGCTCCTCGGGCGAGGCTAGCAACCACAGGGATATGCGTTAGGCTTCGCCATTAGTAATACGCATGGACCTGTCTCAAACCTGCTCGTCGCCAGGGGCTGATCGGGAGGCTTCGCCATTAGTAATAGGGGAGGCACTTGTCTCAACCGCTTCCGTCTCTCCATGCTCCCGGCGACGCTTGGCCAGCTCAGCTTTCATCCACTGCCCAGAGGCACGCATCTCAGCTCGCAGGTCTTCGATCTCTTCGGGTGTCAAGCGCCGGTAGCTCATAAGGTCTCCTTCTGAGATGGATCACGCCGAAGCTCGGGATATATCGTTGCGCGCCATAGCCACTGGAGAACACACACGGCAATACCGGCCACGCAGACAAACAGGGTACGAGCAGCCTCGCCATCGCCAGTAAGAGCGACGCTGACCAAACCAGGCAGTTCAGGGAGCAACGCCACAGACAACAGGATACCCACCACCAGTAACAGACCCGAGATGACCAGCCCCACCCCACGCTTTACCCGCGCCACGCGGACGCGCCAGGTATCTAACCACTTGATATTGGTATTCATGACTTATCCTCCTGTCATCGTGTTGCCAGCACCGAAACGCTTCTGGTAGGCACGATAGGCAGACTTTGCGCCACGGTAAGGAGAGGTTGCCGCACTGCCTGCTAAGCGTGCATCACGTTGAACGCCGCGATACTGACGGCGGATGGCTGAGGGACGCATCGCGGACATAGCAGAGCCCAGAGCGCCCTGAGTTGCCAATGCCACACCACCGCCCAATGCAGAAGCAATGGCCGGCACCTGCTTAAGCACGAAGATGCCAAGAGCAAAAAAAGCAATCAGATAGGCGCTTGTGGTCATACTGGCCATGCTGCCTGCCGAGGATTCCACGATGTTCATGAACGCTTCGCTGACATCGATGACCATGCGTCCAATGGCGGAACCCAAAACCAGCAGCATGCCGAAATTAATCACCATGCCCAGCCAGCTCTCGAAAAAGCGTTGGGTGCTGTTAAACAGCAGGCCGATGATAAAGAGCGGACCAATCACCAACAGCACTGTCGTTGCCACCTTGCTGGCCAGCAGGAGAAAAGCCACTACGATGGCAACACCACCACCAAACACCATGATCAGAATTGCCACTAAATACATGCCGAAATCACCACTCATGACTCCCGCTTTATCCCAGGCCTGATCAGCTACGGCGAGAACGCGGGAAAACAGGCTGTCCAAAATGGCCGCGGCACCTCCATTGGACCCCGTGATGACTACTGCTACCTTTTCCGGGCCGTGAGCTAGCACGTCCACCACGACGCCCATATAGGTACCGACCGTCAGTCCCATTGTCATGATGAAGCCGATGCGAAGGATGCGAAAAACACCCTCCTGCAAGGGCTCACTGACTTTGCCAAACATCATTAAATAGCCCCAGATGGCAATCCAGACGATCAACATGCTGGTAAACATTGGAGTGATGTAAGCGATGAGGTCAGTAGCCGTGTTGACGATGTACTGGTCCAGTGCCTGATCAACCACGGAGAACATGCCTTCAAACAGGTTCATGAGTCCTCCTCGCTTTTGAGGCTAGACAGGTCGAGCTCGAAGGACTCACCGCTAGACAGTGCCCGCTCCGCCTGGAGTGCATTAATGCAATTCGGCGCCTCCTGGAGTTCGCCAGGGTTGTTGCCACACGTCTCCAGTGTCACCTTGCGCTCGTCGTCATGCGTTTTGTACCAGTCCACGGTCTGCACCGGGCCAGTATCCGGGGTGTCATCAAAGCACCCGGACTGCGCAACGCTGACCAGAACCACAACGGCGATATTTCGTGCGCACGAAATTTTCCTGGTACTCATAAAGCCTCCTTACCAATCAAGCTCGAAAGGTTCTCCTGATGAAGCGACACGCATCTGCTGAACCCGCTGAGCGTGAAGCGCCTGGTTGGCCTCGGCCTGCGAACGGAACATGGACAGTTTGGCCATCTCATTTTGCAGCATGACTTGTTCGGCGCCGATACGGGCCTGAAGGTCCAGAATGTCTTTCTGGTCCGGGCTGTTGTTGACCTCAGCCACCAAGCCCGTCAGCTCGCTGAAACGCTCCTGCGCTTGCTCCAGGGACTTTTGGGACTGGCCAAGCCAGGTCGCCGTGTTCTGGTTGCCGCTGTCGTACAGGTCCGCCACGTCGCCGGTCAGGCCATGTTCGTTCGCACCTCTGATGCCGGCGTCACTCAGCACCTGGTTAGGATCGACGTTCACGGCGGTGTCATAGGCCGAGTCGATGACGTTGCCCAGGCCGCGAACCCCGCTCATGCTGTCCAGCTCCTTGTTGGCCGTTTCGAGCTGGCTTTTCAGTTGCTCGATTTGGTTAAGCATGTGCTGGACCTGCAAAATCTGCTGAGTCAGGCTCGACACGTCGATCACGGGAATCCCGCCCGCCATGGCTGGCTGCGAAAGACCGACGGTGGCCGCGAGAGCGACACCAGCGATTTTTCGTGCGCACGAAATTGTGATGCTCATAATCAAACCTCCTTTTGACGATTCTGGCGGGTCGCCTTGGCCTCCAGTCGCCGCTTTGTTCTCTGGAGCGCGAGCGACCGTTTTTCAAAATCTAGACTTTTCAGGTCGATGGACTCCATCACCTCTTTCATCTCCTCGATACAGGTGAAGAAGTCTTCGGGAAGGGCTTCCAACCCTTCGGTGAGGAAGTCGCAAGCGTAACCGGCGATGATCACCAGAGTTTGAATCTCACTCTGGATGGCGTGCTGTTCGACAGCGTGTGATCGGTACAGCCGTGACAGGCCACTGTCGGTGAAGACGGGTGTGATTCCCTGTCTGTTAGCCATGTATGCCTCCTATGCAGGCAGTCGTGGTTAGGCGCGGTCGGGGCCATCACCCCCGTTCCGCGCCGCTTGGATTCCATGTGCGAAGGGTTCTGCGCATTTCTTCTACTGCAGGAACTCCAACTTTGTTGCTGCCGTAGTTTCTGGCTATGAGGTCTGCTCTTTGCTGGCCCAATAACTCAGCCATCTATGCCCGCGTTAATTTTGATTCGGGCCTAGGATGGCTCTTGGCCTTGGCCGCCTCGCTTTTATTTCTTGATGTACTCTGTGTTGTATTCTCTGTAATAGATTTGCCCTTTGGTCGAATCAAGGTTTGACCATACTGATCACCAGATTTGCCAGAAGGGATAGTAGAATCGACCAAAGGGAAAAACTGGGAATTACAATCACTTCCAGAAGGCTCGTCGTCGAATCGCTCCGCCAGAAGCTCAAGCAAGCGCTCGCAGTTCACCCGATACCACATTTTTGCAGGTACACCTCTCCTTTCCTCTTCCAATACACCAATTTCCACTAGCGCTTTCCTAGCATTAGCCTGCTGCTTTGGAGAAAGTCCTGTTTCTGACTCCCAACTATCTCTGCCACGCTGATTTTTATAAAACCACCCGCCTCTTTCCTCCGCCTTGGTGTTACGTGTCCAGTAAAATGCTTGGCTAAGGAAGACTGCACCAGGAACTGAAACGCCGGGAAGGAGCGTGAATGCGGCATGATAAGCAACTACCCTACCCAGGATATTCTGTACTACCGAGGGACTAACACGCGCCATATTCAGAAGGCTCCAAATCCAGAGCGTCTTTTACTTGGAGCGTCCGGAAATAGACACGACGCCCTACCTTCACCATCGTGGGCTTTAGCTTTCTTGAAACCTCAGTATCACTATATAGGGATACACGCACGCCATCTGGAGAGCGATCAAGCAGGTCCGCCAGGTCAGATATGCTCATCAGAAGGCCAAACCGGCCAACAAGGTAATCATCTACAGTCATAGCTAGCCCTCATCAATCATACATTGATGAAAGCAATACTAACCAATTCAAAAAACAGCTCAAATCAGCAAGCTACAATTATCAGTCAATATGCTACACTTTGATTTTTAAGATATATCACTTTGATCAACCAGGATGCAAACAGGCTTGATAAAAAATATACCAATCAAGTGATTAACAAAAAAACACAATCCGAAGCAAATCTCACAGAGCCGGATTCCAGGCTTCCGAAAGCCTGCATAATAAGAATAATAATATGATTATTATTCTTATTACTCTATCTCCCTTAATCATCTCGTGGCTTGGCTCGCAAGTGGAGTACCCTTGAGCCTTTTGCTACTCATTTCATATTCTTTACAATACGAAATACGATACAGAATACATTACTGAATAAGGGCAGTCTCAATGAGCAAGTGCAACATCTGACGCACTTGCTCATTGAGACCGCCAATTCTCACATCCGTGGATCTTCCCAAGGAATCTCTTCAACTGAAAACTCGATCCCTCCGCCGATGCCTTGAATGTGCAATTCGAATTCGTCATTGATGAATTCTTCAACATCAGCCTCAAAAGAAAGATCCAACTCCACTGAAAAACTTTTCTCTTCTTCCTCCTGACGCGAAGTAGTATCAAATGTATGGATGACACCCTCTTCTTTGTCATAGAAGCCATTTACATAGTCCGGCCCACTCACATCCGCATGAAGCTTCACACTGACGTCGAATATGATCTGGCAACTTTCGTCGTCCAGATGGATTATTTGAGGCTCAAAATCTTCGACTTCAATCACTTCAAAAGAATCAAGCTCCGCATCCTCCCATGTAGAAAAATTATAAGCTTCCGCTTGCTCTAATTGCTCTTTGATTGTCTTCTTAATATCTTCCTTCTTGTGGAGCAAGAACTCTTCTACAAATTGTGACCTTTGATTATTATGCTTGTTGTAAATATCTAGAAGCTCACTCAGCGTATCGACGCTAACAAAACTCTCATTCTTTTCGCAAAATGCCTTGTGATCTGGATCGGCAGAAACAACATAAACCTTTTCCTGCCCCCTTAATGCAGAGCGAATAGCGAGAAGCGAAAATGCATCACGAAATTCATTCGGTTTTTTTGCGCTGAATGGAGTTTGCTGGTTAAAAAACATATTGATAATTTCGTCACCATTGACTTTGCTCATATCAATAACTGAGGCGCTCGATGCGTCAATGAAATCATCAAACGCTGCTAATGCTTTCTCCTCTAAATCGACCTCATTGATCTCTACGAATAGACTCTTAATACTTTCTTCGTCATACCCTTTCAGCACAGCGGCTTTGCGCCTAAAATTATTGATTCCTTTCAATACATCCTTGATATGATCACTAATTTTTCTCTTGACCTCGCTAACGACAATTGTGCTCATCATGTGATTTAGCTCGTTATCACTGCACAGATCCTCAAAAGACTTAATCGTCCTTGAATGGAAATCCAAATTGGCCTTTACAAAAAATTCTGTATCAATGAAAACGTTTCGTGTAACCAGTGGCATTTCACTATGCTCCAAGCTTTTTTGTGTTGTAGGCAATTGCGTTAAAAAATATTTCCGTATACATCGCAAGAAAGACCCAGCATGGCTCCTGCTGAAAGCAGGTCCGATAATTTCAGCAGGTCAACAAGTCTTTCTTACAGGTTTAACACATGGCCGTACCACACGATTTTTAAATCTTTCTATTCCTATAGGCGCCAATAAGTGACAGCTAATAGTCGATTTTTTTCTGCACTTAGCGGCTGCCTTGGATTGAGAACGGCCACATCAAACTACTCCATATTATGTCATACATATTATATTTCACTCAGTCTATCCAGCTTCTCAACTAAATCTTCCGCCCTAAGAGCTTCTTTCAGAACCGGTGGATGGGATGGGCTTCCTCGGTGGCAAGGCCCGAGGCGTCGGACCGTTGCGAGGGCGCTGTACACCCATCCCTGGGCGCTACCTTTGCCATCCATGGCAAAGGACCCTCGCTTCGCCTTGCCCCCGACGCCCATCATCATCGGGGTTTGGAAATGCGTTCTAAGGTGCGTATACCGCCTCAGCATCTGCATTGACTTGTGCCCACTGATCGCGGCGACCTCCTGATCGGATAGCCCCGCCTCCACCAGCCGGCTGACGGCTTCATGACGTAGGTCATGAAAGCGAAAGTCATCGAGCCTGGCCTGCTTCTTTGCCTGGTTCCAGAGCTTGGTGTACGCATAGGGGCCGCGCTTTCCATCCCTGCCAGGCTCACCGAAGAACACCAGCTCGCAGTCGAACGGTCGTACTGGGTTGTTCAGCGCCTGCTTGAACACCTCTGTGGCGGCCTGGGTCAGTGGTACCAGGCGGGCTTCGTTGTTTTTGGTGTCGGTGAGACGCACCACGCGGCGTTTTACGTCAACCTGGGAGCGAGTGAGGGTCAGGATCTCCGAAGAGCGCATGCCCGTCTCCAGAGCGATTCTGGCGATCCAGGCCAGCATCGGGTTGCTGTGCTGCCGGAGCACGGCGAACAGGCGCTTCTCCTCGTCGGGGCTCAGGCGCCGGTCACGCCCCTCCCCGGGGCTGGGCTTGCGAATGTTCTGGACCGGGTTGTAGGTCAGGCCGAGGCCCCATTCCTGGATGGCCACGGTGTAGAGATGGCCGAGCAGGGCGAGCTCCAGGCGCACGGTATTGGCGCTGATCGGTTGGCCCCGATGGCCAATGCTGTTAAGCCGCGTGTCGCGGTAGTTGGCGATCAGTTCCGGCGTCAGGGCCGCGAGGGAGTACTTGCCCAGGTGCTCAATCAGCGTGTTGGCCTTGTGGCGTTCGCTCTTTTGGGTGCTGGGCTTCTTGGTAGGGCTAACGTCCGTGAGGTAGCGCTTGAGGGCTGCTTCGAGCGTCATGCGCTCCGAGGCGCTGCGCTGGATATAGACGCCACGCACCATTTCATCTTCGGTGCGGCGTGCCCAATCCTGGGCGTCTCGCTTGGTGCGGAAGGTCTTGGCGGTGGTGGGCCAGCCGGTCTTGCGGATGACGGCCTTCCAGCTACCAGAGGGGGTCTTGACGATGGTGGCCATGAAAATCTCCAGGGGGCTGAAGGATCGGCACTGTACCGAAACTGTACCCTTGGACTATGGGACTCACCAAGCCAAACTCGTAAGATGCTGATTTTAATGGTGGGCCCAGCAGGATTTGAACCTGCGACCAAGGGATTATGAGTCCCCTGCTCTAACCGCTGAGCTATAGGCCCGTGCAACGCGGGCGGTATGATAGCGAATGCCAATGGCTGAGACCAGCAGCCGGCTGGTATTCTCGCTGCGTACCCTTCCAGGGAGGAATCGGCATGGATGTCCGCTTCGCTCACGCGCGTTCTGCGCTTTCACGCCGCTGCCTGGCGGCGGCCGGATTGGCCGGCCTGCTGCTGGCCGCGCTGCCCGCCCAGGCGGCCTGGCAACTGGCACCGGATCAGTCCCAGGTCACCGCCACCATCGTCGAGATAACCCCCAGCGGGCCGGTGCCGCATACTCACCGTGTCCGCCGTCTGCAGGGCGACCTGAGCGGCGACGGCACCCTGCGCCTGCCGCTGCGCCTCAACCAGACCGACGTGATGGACAAGCTGGGTCAGTTGCCCACCTGGCTCTCGGGCCTGGCGGACACCCCGCTGGCCACTGTGGTCACGCAGTTTCCGCCGGCGCGGCTCGATGCGCTGGGCGTGGGGGAATCGCTGACCGAGACCCTGATGCTGCGCGTGCAGAGCGACAAGGGGAACCGTCAGGAGCCGCTGGAGGTGCGCTTCACCCGCGAATCGGCGGACACCATCCACGTCGAGAACGCGCAGCGGGTGGTGCTCGACGGCCAGGCGCTGATGAGCGACCAGAATGCGCGTTCGGTCCTGATGTTGCTGGGTTACGAGCAGATCGGCGACGAGGTGCCGATCCGCCTCGACGCCACCCTGGTCGACCGCTGACGACGCGCATGGCCGACACCAACACGCCCCTGCCCGGTTGCTGCGGGCCCTGGCTACCCGACTGGCCATGGCCGCAGCCGCTCGTGGGGGCCCACTGGATGGGGTTGCGCTTTCAGCGCGAGCGCTTCATGCCCGAGCCCTGGGCCGGCGGGCCGGTCGAGCCACCCGACAGCGTGCGTGACGCGGCTCCCAAGCGCCAACTGGAATACCTCGCCGGGCGGCTGTGCGCCCACACCGCGCTGCACCGGCTGACCGGGCGTGCCACGGTCCCCGGCAGCACGCCCAGCCGGGCACCCTCGTGGCCGGCGGGCGTGGTCGGTTCGATCACCCACAGCGGCGACCTGGCCGCCAGCATCGTCGCCAGTCGCTCTGCCTGGCGCGGCCTCGGCCTGGACGCCGAACTGCCCATGAATCCCGAGCGGGCCGAGCGGCTGGCCGCGCAGATCCTCACCCCCGGGGAAAGGGAGCGATTGACCGCCATGGACCCGGCGGATCGTGGCACCTTCGTCACCCAGGTCTTCTCGCTCAAGGAAAGCCTGTTCAAGGCGCTGTTTCCGCTGGTGGGCGTGCGTTTCTACTTCCAGGATGCCCGCCTCGTGGCGAGTGACGAGGCGATGACCACGGCGACGCTGGAACTGCTCGCCTCACTCTCGCCGGACTGGCCGGCGGGAACGTACCTGACCGGGCAGGTCGGCCGGCTCGGCGATCACCTGCTGAGCCTGATCGCCATCCCCGCCTGACGCCGCGTCCCTGCCGGCGAGCATGGCACGAGCGGTGGCGCTATTGGCGCCCCTCCAACAAACGATTATCATTCTCAGACCATTCCCGTGTCCCGAGACGTGCGCGCCCGCCGATGGCGCGGCACGGCCATGGCGACAGGAGATCGTCGAGCCCATGTCATCCCCCGCGACCGCCACTCACGCCGCGACACCCACGCCCCGGCGGCTGACGATTGCCGATTTCACCGCCTACGAGCGGCGTTATCACCTGACGCATCGCTTTCCCGTCCCGCCGGGCGATCGGTGCGGCGACGAACTGACGATCGCCGAGGGCCGGGTCGACGAGCATCGCCCCGGGCGCGGCTGCCAACTGGTCGGCTCCGACCTGGTCGTGCATCGCACCTACGAGACCCATGCCCGGCGGGACGCGCCGGCGCACCTGTCGATCATCGTGATGCTGGAAGGTCGGGCCGAGCTGGCCCTGGATGAACACCGCCAAGCGCTCAGTGCCGGCGACGGGCTGGTGCTGGCCTACGGCCGTGACCAGGCGCTGCGTGCCCGGCACGTCGCCCAGCGTCGGGTGCGCGCCGTCAACCTGACGCTCACGGCGGACGCGCTCGCCGGCGACCCGCGCCTGGCGGCGCTGGCCAGGGCACCGTTCGAGGCGCCGACGACCGGCATGTGGCGGCTGTCGATTCCCGCCGGGCTGCATCGTTCGCTGGACGACTGGCTCGACGCCCCGCCCTTGGGCGACGCCGGGGCGCTGCTGACGGAAGGCCTCGCCCTGCAACTGCTCGCCTGCGGCGTCGCCCAGTGGCCGCTAGCCGCTGAATCGCCGGCCCCCCTGCCCTGGCGCGATCGGCGCCTGCTCGATCGCGTGCGCCAACGGCTCGAGGCCCAGCCGGGCCAGCCGCACTCCCTGGCCTCGCTGGCCGAACTGGCCTGCATGAGCCCCAGCACCCTCCGCGAGAAGTTTCGCCTGGCCTATGGCCGCTCGGTCTTCGCTTACCTGCGCGAATGCCGCCTGGCACTGGCCCACCGCCAGCTGCGCGCGGGTCTGAGCGTCCAGCAGGTCGCCCTTCAGGTCGGTTACCGTCACGCCACCAACTTCGCCACCGCCTTCCGCCAGCGCTATGGGGTCTCGCCCAGCGAGATCCGCTGAATCCCCACGTCCCCGAAGCCCCATGATGTCGCCCCGCGACACCCGGCATTCCCGAAAGCTCCCGTGTCCAGCCGATACCGGCATCCGGCATAGCCGTTCCGGCGCCCGACATAGGCGAAGCGGATCTCAACAGTGAATAATTCTCAATAACAGAATAACCGGTATCCGACACAAGGAGTCTTCATGCAGGGCCATCGCTTCCGCCGACCGACCACCGCCTGGCTGCTCGGTGCATCGCTGCTGCCGCTCACCGCCGCCGCGCAATCCCCCGACGGCGATGCCGCGACGCTCGATACCGTCACCGTCACCGGCCAGGCGGCGACCAAGACCGAGACCCCGGCACTCGAGACGCCGCAATCGGTGTCCAACGTCGGTCGCGAGGAAATGGACGAACGCGGCGTGCGCACGCTGCGCGAGGCGACGCAGTACACCCCCGGGGTCTACACCAACCAGGTCGGTGCCTCCAACCGCTACGACTACCTGGTGATGCGCGGCTTCTCGGACGGCAGCCTGAGCAATACCTACCTCGATGGCCTGAAGGTGATGGGCGACGCCAACGGCTACAGCTCGATGGTGATCGATCCCTACTTCCTGGAGAACGTCGAGATCGTCAAGGGACCGGCCTCGGTGCTCTACGGCCGCTCCTCGCCCGGCGGCCTGGTCGCGCTGACCAGCAAGAAGCCGCTGTTCGAGGACCACCGCGAGCTGCGCTTCTCGATCGGCGACAACGCCCAGCGCAGCGCCGGCTTCGATGTCTCGGGCCCGCTCGACGACGAACGCCGGGTGGCCTACCGACTGGTCGGCCAGGCCAGCCGGGCCGACACCCAGTTCGGCCCCATCGAGGAAAAGCGCTACGCCATCGCGCCCTCGATCACCTGGGACGCCACCGACGATACCAGCCTGACCCTGATGGCCTACCTGCAGAAGGACCCGGAGGGCGGCTATCACTCCGGCGTGCCCTACGAGGGCTCGGCGGTCTCCCACAACGGTCGCAAGATCGACAACACCTTCTTCGACGGCGAGGACGACTACGACACCTTCGAGCGCTACCAGCGCATGGTCGGCTACGACCTCGAGCATCGCTTCAATGACAGCCTGACCGCGCGTCAGAAACTGCGTTACCTGAATGCCGACGTGGAACTGAATCAGGTCTACCAGTACGGCTGGATCGGCGAGTCGAACGAGCTGAGACGCTACTACTCCGGCGGCCGCGAATCGCTGCAGGCCTGGACGGTGGACAACCAGCTGGAAGCCGACTTCCACGGCGGCGGCATCGAGCATACCGTGCTGGCCGGCCTGGATTACCAGCACCGCAAGAACGACGTGGTGTGGACCTCGGGTTCCTTTCCGTCCATCGACCCGTTCGCCCCCCACCACGGCGCCGAGCCGATCGGGGAGATCGGCGTCACCAACGACGAACGCCACGCGCTGACCCAGACCGGTGTCTACCTGCAGGACCAGATGGCGATCGATCGGTGGCGCCTCACCCTGGGCGGTCGCTATGACTGGGTCGACATCGAGAACACCGATCACCTCACCGGCAACGACAGTACCCTGGACGATACCCAGTTCAGCGGCCGTGCCGGAGTGCTCTACCTGTTCGACAACGGCGTCGCCCCCTACCTGAGCTACAACACTGCCTTCACGCCGACCAGCTTCGTCGACGCCGACGGCGACCTGCTGGAGCCCATGGAGGGCGAGCAGTGGGAGACCGGGATGAAGTACCAGCCCCCCGGCACCCGGGACCGCTACAGCATCGCCCTGTTCCGCATCGACCAGGAAAACGTCGCGACCAAGGAGCAGCCCACCGATCCGTATCGCTCCGTGGGCGAGATCGAGTCCCGGGGCGTCGAGCTCCAGGCCCGCACCCACGTCACCGACAACTTCCGCCTGCAAGCGGGCTACAGCTACACCGACATCAGCTACGCCAGGAGCGACGTGCCGGGCGAGCAAGGCAATCAGGCGATCTACGCGCCGCGCCACCAGGCCAGCGTGTGGGGCAACTACCGCTTCGACCAGGGTGCGCTCGACGGCCTGGATGCCGGGCTCGGGGTGCGCTACTACGCCGACATCCAGGCCGACCGCGCCAATACCGAGCAGGTCCCCGACTACACCCTGGTCGACGCCACGCTGGGTTACGACCTGAGCCAGGTCGGTCTCCAGGGCGTCAAGGCGCGTCTCAACGTCGGCAACCTGCTCGACGAGGAATACATCGCCTCGTGCAACTCGCTGGAATACTGCTACTTCGGTGCCGAGCGCAATGTGCGCGCTACCTTGAGCTATCGCTTCTAGGAATGGCTTGAGCCCCCACCGATGCCGTCCGGCCCACCCCGCGGGCCGGACGTTCGGATTCGGTACTTTTTGATACGCATTCGTATTTCTATTAGGATTGCGTCTCGACCTGCCAGCCCCGCGGGGAATACCGCCATGTTCGACGTCAACGCCGCCAGTTTCTCGGTCAACGGCAAACGCTTGCTCGAGCCGACCGACCTGACCTTTCAGGAAGGTCGTGTCTATGGCCTGATCGGCCACAACGGTTCCGGCAAGTCGACGCTGCTCAAGCTGCTGGCGCGCCAGCAGGCGCCGAGCGATGGCGATATCCAGTTCGACGGTCGGCCGCTGGACGCCTGGGGCAATCGCGAATTCGCCCGCCAGGTCGCCTACCTGCCACAGCAGTTGCCCGGCGCCGAGGCGCTGACCGGCCGTGAACTGGTAGGCTTCGGGCGTTACCCCTGGCAGGGCCTGCTCGGCCGCACCAGTGACGCCGACCGCCAACAGGTCGAGCGCGCCATCGAACTCACCCATACCCAGGCCTTCGCCGACCGTCTGGTGGACACCCTCTCCGGCGGCGAGCGCCAGCGCGTGTGGCTGGCCATGCTGCTCGCCCAGGAAAGCCGCTTCCTGCTGCTCGACGAGCCGCTGGCGGCGCTCGACATCGCCCATCAGGTGGAAGTGCTGGCACTGATCCGCCGGCTCTGTCACGAGCTGAACCTGGGGGTGATCGTGGTGCTCCACGACGTCAACATGGCGGCGCGCTACTGCGACCACCTGGTGGCACTGCACAGCGGGCGGCTGCTTGCCGAAGGCGCGCCCGACACCCTGATGCGCGACACCACCCTGGAAGCGATCTACGGCATCCCCATGCACGTGATGACGCACCCCGGCGGGGATCATCCGATCGCCGTGCTGAATTGATGGTCAACGCGCTTATCCGTGGGCCCGGCCTGCCCGTCGGCCGTCCCGCTTGCCGCTCCTCGCCGCCCCGACCACGACGTTCATGGGATCACTGCCGGTGGTTTATCGGGCTCATGGTCCTGACGCTCCTGCTGGCGGGGCCGGCGACCGCCGCGCCGCGCCTGATGACCCTCGACTGGACCATCGCCGAAACGCTGACGGCACTCGGCATGCCGCCACTGGGGGTCGCCCAGACGGCGGCCTACCGCGATTGGGTCGCCGAGCCGTCACTGCCCGACACGGTGGTCGATCTGGGCCTGCGCGTTCAGCCCAACCTGGAGCTGCTCGTCGATCTCGACCCCGACCGCATCCTGATCTCGCCGATGTTCGCCAGCCTTGAGCCACGCCTCTCGCACATCGCCCCGGTCACCACGGTGAGCCTCTACGCCGGCAGCGACGCGCTATGGCCCGACCTGCTGGCGGCCACCCGCAAGCTGGCCCGGCTCGGCGGCAGACCCGAGGCCGCCGAACGGCTGATCGCGACCACCGAGGCACGCATCGCCGATCTGCGCGAGCGGCTGCCCGAGGGGGAAAGGCCGCTGCTCATGGTGCAGTTCATGGACGCCCGCCACGTGCGGGTGTTCGGCGAGCATTCGCTCTATCAGGCGGTCGCCGAGCGCCTCGGCCTCGACAACGCCTGGCAAGGCACCACCAACGCCTGGGGGTTCTCGCTGGTCGGGCTGGAGGCGCTCGCCGGCATCGACGCCCAACTGGTCGTCGTCGATCCTCTGCCGGTGGGGGTCGAGCAGTCGCTGGCCGATAACGGCCTCTGGCAGCACCTCGCCGCGGTCCGGGAGGGTCGGGTGTTGCACCTGCCGCCGGTGTGGAGCTTCGGCGGCCTGCCCTCGGCCGAGCGTTTCGCCGAACAGCTCGCCGCGGCGCTCGAGGCATCACGGAGCCGCGACTCATGAAAGCGATCGCCGCCCGCTCGCCACTCCACCCCCGGCTGACGCCCGCCCGCGCCTGCCTGCTGCTCGCCCTGCTGACCCTGGCGCTGGCCGGCCTGACGCTGCACGACGGGATCGGCCTGGACGCCGCCTGGCAGGGGCTCGTCGCCCCGCAAGCCGGCCAGGAGGCCCAGTGGGTCGCCCATTTCAGCTGGTGGCCGCGGCTCGCCATGGCGCTGCTCGGCGGCGGCGGGCTGGCACTGGCCGGGGTATTGATGCAGCAGGTGCTGCGCAACCCGCTGGCCGCGCCCACCACCCTGGGCGTGGCCAGCGGCGCCAACCTGGCCCTGCTCGCCGCCACGCTGCTGGCCCCGGGGTTGCTCGTCGGCGGCCGCGAATGGGTGGCGCTCGCCGGCGGCGGACTGGCCATGGGGCTGGTGTTCGCGCTGGCCTGGCGACGCGGCCTGGCGCCAATGGTGGTGGTGCTCGCCGGGCTGGTGGTCAATCTCTACTGCGGCGCGCTGGCCATGGTGCTGCTGCTGTTCCACCAGGAGGCCCTCAAGGGGCTGATGATCTGGGGCGCCGGTTCGCTGGCGCAGACCGACTGGAACGGCGTGGTCTATCTACTGCCGCGACTGGCGATCGCCGCCGCCCTGGCCGCCGCCCTGCTGCGCCCGCTGAGCCTGCTCGAACTCGACGATGCCAACGCCAGGAGCCTGGGTGTCTCGCTCAAGCAGTTGCGCCTGGCCGGGCTGGGCCTGGCGGTGTTCGTCACCGGCTGTGTGGTCAGCGTGCTCGGCGTGGTCGGCTTCATCGGCCTGGCCGCGCCGGCCATCGTGCGCCTGCTCGGGGCACGCCGCCTCGGCGCGCGGCTGCTGTGGGCGACGCTGTTGGGCGCCTTGCTGCTCACCGCCACCGACCTGCTGCTGCAAAGAGTCTCCGGCACGCTGCCGACCCTGATCCCCACCGGCGCGACCACCGCCGCGCTGGGCGCCCCGCTGTTGCTGTGGCTGCTGCCGCGCCTGCGCCTGAGCGGGCAGCGTCCGGCGGTCTCGACCGGCGCCCCCGTGCGGCGTCATTCCGCGCCCGTTCGCCGGGCGGGGCTGCTCGGCGTGGCGCTGCTGCTCGCCGCCGCCGTCGCGCTGTGCCTCGGCCAGGGTGCCGACGGCTGGCAATTCAGCCTGCCCGGCGAGGCGCCGGCCCTGGCCTGGCGCGCGCCCCGGGTCCTCGCCGCCGCGGGCGCCGGGGTGCTGCTGGCGCTGGCCGGCACGCTGATCCAGCGGCTGACCGGCAACCCCATGGCCAGCCCCGAGGTCCTGGGCATCAGCGGCGGCACCGCGATCGGACTGATCCTGGCGATCTACCTGCTGCCGCCGATGGGCCCGCTCGGCCTGCTCGCGGTGGGCACCCTGGCGGCACTGGTCACCCTGCTGATACTGCTGGCGCTCAACCGCCGCCACGGCTTTCGGCCCGAGCCGCTGCTGCTCACCGGCGTCGCCGTCACCGCCCTGTTCGAGGCCGTGCGCAGCTTCGTCCTGGCCGGCGGCGACCCGCGCGGTCAGCAGGTGATCGCCTGGATGTCGGGCTCGACCTACTACGTCGGCCCGGGTTCCGCGCTCGCCGTGGTCGTCCTGGCGCTGCTTCTCGCCGCCGCGACGGCGCCCTTCGCCCGCTGGCTGGACCTGCTGCCGCTGGGGGCCTCCACCGCCCAGGCACTGGGCCTGCCGGTCGGCCGCGCCCGGCTGGCGCTGCTGGGGCTGGTCGCCCTGCTCACCGCCTGCGCCACCCTGGTGGTCGGCCCGTTGTCGTTCGTCGGCCTGCTGGCCCCCCACCTGGCGCGTCTGCTGGGCTTCTCGCGGGCCCGCGACCACCTGCTCGGCGCGGCGCTGGTCGGTGCCCTGCTGATGGTCGTCGCCGACTGGCTGGGGCGCCAGTGGCTGTTCCCCCAGGAGATTCCCGCCGGGCTGGTCGCCTCGCTGGTGGGTGGGGCGTATTTCCTGTGGGGGCTGCGAAAGCTCTAGCGTTGCCCGAAAGCTGCCTGCGCTCGCCGACTGTTCGTACCAACCCGAGGCTCCCACCATCTCGCTGCCGCCTTTCCCTCCCACGCGACCAAGAACGCATTTCCAAATCCTCTGATGATGGGCGCCGGGGGCAGGGCAAAGCGAGGGTCCTTTGCCATGGATGGCAAAGGTAGCGCCCAGGGAGGGGTTTACAGCGCCCTCGCGACGCCCTGCCACCGGAGAAGCCTACTTCGTCTACCGGTTGTGAAAGGCGTTCTAACGCCCCTGCCGGTTACCCGTGACTGACAAATCCCTACAAGTTGACAAATAGGGATAATTTTCTTCATTAAAGCTTCTCTAATGAACGCCGATAGTCTTTTTCGGTTGCGAGGTATGCATTCCATGGAAGTTCCACTGGGCGACTGACTGCCCCTCTGCCGCTCTCTCTTCGCCGTCTCCGGCCTCTTGCGGTAGCGCCTCTCGATAACCCAAGCGAGGACATTGCCCGCCCCTTGCGGTGCGAGCGATGCCAGGTGAGTCATGTCTTCTTCAGGTGGTCATCATGAATGCATCGATCGACGTAAAGACCCACAGTCAGTGGAGCACTGGCGCCGTCATGGAAATCTTCGTCACCAACAACGGCGACAGCCCCATCGAGGATTACCGCCTGGGCTTCGATCTGCCCGGCACCATCACCGATATCTGGAGCGCCTCGATCGCCTCGCACGATGCCGATCGCTACCTGATCGGTGAAACCGGCAGCGACAGCACCATCGCGCCGGGGGATACGGTTCGCTTCAAGTTCAAGGTCGCCAGCGATGCTCCGCAACGACCCGACGGATTCACCCTCAACGGTCATGCGCTGACCGCCACCGACGATGACGCGGTCGCCCGCCCCGAGCCGGTCGAGGAACCGACTTCGGAGGACGACGGCGGCCTCTTCTCGGACATCGGCGATCTCATCGATGCCATCGGCGATCTGATCTCGGGGGGCGGCGATACCCTCGCCGACGACATCACGGTCGATGCCGACATCACCGCCGCGCAGTTGCAGGCGCTGATCGACCAGGCGCCGGAGGGTGCCACTATCCATCTGGGCGCGGGAACCTATCGCTTCGACGATTCGATCACCGTCTCGCGTTCCGACATCACCCTGGCCGGTGCCGGCTCCGACGCGACCCGCATCGTCTTCACCGACGAGGCGCTCGACAACGATGCCGACACCGGCATTCTCGTCGCGGGCGGCAACACCCGCTTCGCCGGCCAACTGGAAAGCGATGCCGTCGAGGGCAGCCGGACCCTCGATCTCGCCGCCGATCACGGCCTGACCGTCGGCGACACGGTGCGTCTCTGGCAGGACAACACCGCCGAGTACTTCGCCGAGATCGGCGACGACTCCTGGCAGAAGTACAACGCCCCGCTGCGCACCAGCATGGCGAAGGTCGTGGCCGTCGACGGCGATCAGGTCACCCTGGACCGTGGCGTTCACTTCACCTTCGCGGGCGGCGAGGCCAGGATCGAGAAGGTGGATGCCCTCGACAAGGTATCCCTGTCGGGCTTCTCGATCGGCTATGAACTGGGCGAGCCCGACCCGGGCAAGTTCGCCAACACCCTGTCGGATTTCAAGGATTACCAGGCCGTCAGGTTCGACGCCACGACCGATGCCCGCCTCGACGACATCCAGGTAATCAACGGGCCGGGCACCGCTTTCGAATTCGCCCGTTCGCTCGACCTCGAGGCCGAGGCACTGGGCGCCCACGGCAGTTTCAACAAGGGCAGCGGCGGCATCGGCTATGCCTACGAACTGCGCGAGATGTACGACGGCACCCTGACCCACCTGGAAGACTCGGGCATGCGCCACAGCGTGCTGTTCGCCTCCTGGCGCTCCTCGGTCGGCAACGACGTTCACGTCTCGTCGACCGACCGAGACATCAACTTCCACGGCGGGCAGGATCACCACAACACGGTTCACGTCGAACGCTCGATCCGTACCGAGGCCAACGACGGCATGTCGACCTCGCTGTGGACCAACTCGGGCGGTGAAAGCTTCGGCGCCATTACCGACATGTCCACCAACCGGGTCACCTTCGACTACCTGATCGGCTCGCGGCGCGACGACGTGATCCACGGCTCCGACGACGGCGTCTATCTGGACGGCGGGCTGGGCGACGACCGCCTCCATGGCGGCGCCGGTGACGACATCCTGCGCGGCGGCGACGGCTGGGGCGACAACCTTCTCGACGGCGGCGCGGGGTTCGATATCGCGCTCTTCGGCGAGGTCCTGGCGACCTACACCCTCGAGCGCAATGCCGCGGGCCACTGGCGCGTGGACGGCGCCGGCACGGACGACACGCTGATCGACATGGAAGCGGCCTACTTCGCCGACGGCAAGGTACTCGACCTGCGTACCGGCGAGGTCCGCCAGGGCGAGGCCTTCGTCACGCCCTCCCCGGAAGCGATTCTCGGCGACGGCGATGCCCAGCCCGCCCCCATGCCCGTCCATGACGAGCAACCGGGCCCCGATGCCACGCCCGATGTTCCCGTCGAGCCGCCGCTGGACGCCCCGGCGCCCGACGACACTACCGAGATCCCGGCCCCGCCGGCGGATGGCGACGATGCCGGCGCCCTCGGCTATGAACTGACCCCGGTCCATCGCTGGTCGACCGGCTACGTCATGCGCGTGACGGTGACCAACCATGGCGACGAGGACCTCGTCGATCCGACGATCGCCTTCGACCTGGATACCGACCTGGATCAGCTTTACAACGCCAGCCTGGTGAGCGCCGATGATGGCCGCTATACCGTCGCTTACGAGGGCGCCACCACGGTCATGGCGCCCGGCGAGAGCATCACCTTCTCGTTCAAGGCCTATGCCGCGGAATCCCTGCTGCCCGAGGCGCTGACCCTCAACGGCCGGTCGGCCACGCTGGAAACGGAGGGCCTCTTCGCCACCGACGCCAACCCGGGCGACGCCCTGGATGCCGACGCCGTGACGAGCATCACCACGCATATCAAGAGCGAATGGAGCAGCGGCTATGTCGGCGAGGTGTTCGTCGAGAACACCTCCGCGGCGACCCTCGACGACGTCACCCTGGCCTTCGACCTGCCTTCCGGCCTCAGCAGCCTGTGGAACGCCGAGATCGTCGCCGACGATGCGGCCGGCCACTACGTGATCGGCGACGACCAGCCGCTGAGCCTGGCCCCCGGCGAGACCTGGCGCTTCGCCTACAAGACCTATGACGCGGACAAGACGCCGCTCGCCAACCTGGATGTCGAGGGCGAGGTGTCCTCGGGCGGGGCTTCCGGACCCGTCGTGCACACCGGTGGTGACGGCGCGGACACCTTCGTGTTCCGCACGCTGCAGGCCGCCGGTCCCGAAGCCCCGGCACGCATCGAGGGCTTCTCCCTGGACGAGGGCGACGTCATCGACCTGTCGGGCATCGATGCCGACCTGACCCGCGACGGCGATCAGGCCTTCGTCTGGCGCGACGAGGCGGGATTCACCGGTCGTGCCGGCGAACTGCGCCTGGACGAGGGCACCCTGCACGGCGACGTCAACGGCGACGGGGTCGCCGACCTGGCCATCGAACTCGGCGGTGTCGCGGCGCTCGACGCCCAGGGCCTGTTGCTGTGAACCACCCACATCGACGAATCGTCGCCAAGCGGTTGAAATATCTGCGCCAACCCCTATGTTGAGAAAGACGACGTAGCAGAATGTGAGGCAACGTTACGCCATTCCGGAAGCGGCCAGGGCCGGCCGCTTCCGGGACGCCTCTCCCGCACCGCGGGTCGCTGCATCGGCGCCTCAGGACACGAGGCGACATCCACGAAACGGAATTTTCACAAGGAGCAACGATATGGCTATGCGCAAGCCCCTCGACAAGGCGATTCTCACCGCGCTGCTCGCCGGCGGTCTGACCCTGGCCACCGCGGCCACGGCGGCCCCGCAGGGCCTCTACTCCGCCGACGAGCTGACCGACGCCGAGGTCTACGGCAAGGACAATCCCTCCGAGGAGATCGGCGACGTCGAGGACGTGCTGCTCGACGACAACATGCAGGTTCAGGCGCTGGTGATCGACACCGGCAACCTGCTCGACATGGGCTCCAAGCAGTACGTCATCCAGACCGGCCATTTCACCGTCGAGACCGAGAATGGCGACGATCTCGACAACATCGAGTACAAGGTGCACGTCGACCTGACCGAACAGGAGATCACCCAGCAGCCCGAGTACACCAACGACTGGTGGAATCAGACCAAGCAGGCGACCGCGAAAGCCTGGCAGAACACCAAGCAGTCCGCCGAGAGCGCCTGGCAGAACACCAAGGCCGCGACCTCCGAGCTGCTGATGGATGCCGGTCAGGCAATCGACAAGGCCGGCGAGAAAACCCAGCAGGCCGCGGATGACGCCGCGGACAACATGGGCGGCAACAACTGATCGCCCCGGTGTCTCGGTAAAGCGTCCGACACGCAAAAGCCCGGTCATCAACCGGGCTTTTTGCCGTCATGGCGTCACTGGAGGTCCGCTACCAGCGGTACTTCAGGCTGCCGATCACGCTGCGCGACTCACCGTAGTAGCACCAGTAGTCGCAACTGGCCACGTACTCCTCGTCGGTCACGTTGTTGACATTGACCTGGGCCGTCCAGTGGCGGTTGAACGCGTAGCTGGCCATGGCGTCGCTCACGGTGTAGTCGGGCACCGTGGCGCGCGACGTGCCATCGATCGACTCGCCCACATGGCGAACGCCCGCGCCGATCTTCAGGCCGTTCAGGGCGGTGCCCTCGAAGTCATAATCCAGCCACGCGGACGCCATATGGCGGGGGATCAGCCCGGCACGCTCATCGTCTTCGTCACGCGCATCCGTGTAGGTATAGGCCGCCGTCAGCTTGAGCGCATCGGTGAGATACCCCACCCCCTCCACTTCGAAGCCGGTGGAGGTCCTTTCCCCTTCCTGGGTCTGGTAGCCGGCCGGCGTCGTGGCGAAGGAGTTCGACTCTTCGATGTCGAATACCGCCGCCGTCACATAGCCATCCCAGGTCGACGGCGCGTACTTGACGCCCAGCTCCCACTGTTTGCCCTTGATCTCCTCGAAGATCGCCCCGGCCGTATTGGTCTGTGCCTCCGGCTGGAAGGACTCGGTATAGCTGAGATAGGGATTGAGGCCGTTGGCGCCGAGATACATCACGCCGCCGGACCAGGAGGTCGCCGCCTGGGTCTCGTCGACCGTGGTGTCTTCGCGTTCGGACACGTTGCGCACGTCCGCATGATCGTAGCGAACGGCGCCCAGCAGCACCCAGCGATCGTCGATGCGCAGTTGATCCTGCACATAGAGACCCAGTTGATCCTTGTCGATCTGGCGACGCGTCAAGCGATCGCCGGGAACGGCGACGATGTCCCCCTGGGGGTCGAAGATATCGACGATGTCGTAGGCATAATCGTCGAACTCCTGGCCATCCAGGCTCAGGTCCTGATAGTCCACCCCCAGCAGCAGGGTGTTCTCCGTGCGCTCGGTATACCACTTGCCGACCATGCGGTTATCGATGGTGAAGCTATCGATATCGCCCTTGCGCTGCAGATGACCGCGATATGCCGTCCGGCCATCGCCGGTGGCGAAGTCCATGTAGGTGCTGCGCAGGTCCAGGTCCAGATGGCTGTAGCGGAAGTCCTGCTCGAATTGCCAGGTGTCATCGAAACGGTGCTCGAATTCGTAGCCGAGCGCCGTCTGGGTGTGTTCGTCCTTGTCGTAGTCGGGCGCCCCGTAGTTGGTCCGGGGGTCGACCTTGCCGAAGGGCGTGTCTTCCAGCGTGCCGTAGGCCAGCTTGAACGGATTGACGGGAACGCCGTCGTCCTTCTGGAAACTGGTCAGCACCGTCAGTCGGGTGTCATCGGAGATATCCCATTCGAGGCTCGGCGCGATGTAGTAGCGCTCGTTATCGGTGCCGTCCAGATCGCCGTCGCGCTCCTTGTAGAGCCCCACGAGGCGATAGCGCACATCGCCGCTCTCGGTGGCCGGCCCCGAGGTATCGAAGGCGAATTGCCGATGGTGGCGGTTACCGGCCTGAATCTCGACCTCGCCGCGGCGCTCGGCGGTGGGGCGCTTGCTGACGGCGTTGATCAGCCCGCCGGAGGGCGCTTCACCATAGAGGATCGACGCCGGCCCCTTGAAGACGTCGACGCGTTCCAGCCCGTAGGGTTCGGGTAGCCACTGGTAGTAACCGGTGCGGTAGATCCGCAGACCGTCCTGATAGGTGGCCTGATCGAACCCCCGGATCTTGAACCAGTCGGTGTTGTTATCGGCGCCGTACTGGCCCGACAGGACCCCGGAGCGGTAGCGCAGCGACTCGTCCAGCCGCTGCACGTTGCGTTCGTCGAGCTCGTCACGGTCGACCGACGACAGGGCTCGCGGCGTCTCGACCAGCGGCGTGGCGACCTTCAGGGCCGTGGCACTGATGACCATGGTGTCGGGATCACCAGCGGCATCCGCCGCGTCCTGGGCGAAGGTGGCCACGGGCAGGGTCAGCAACGTCAGGCCCAGGGCATGGCGGACCGCCAGCGGCAGCCGCGCTGGCCTGGCGGCCGGAATCGGGAATGGGGGCATGGGAAAGGCCTCGGATGATCGTCTGAATGTTTTCTAGTTGTGGAAGAAAATGATAAGGATTGTCATTATCCACTACAACTGAAAAAGTCATCCGGCTTCCCGGCCTGTCTTCACCGCCCGGCTTCCTTCGCGGCCGCCGACTATTCGATGCGCGAGACCGCATCGCGAGTGGCGCGCTCGCGCTGGTCGCCGGTGAGTTCGGCGAGCCGGCCGTCGCGCATCTCCAGCAGCCGGTCGGCGTGCACGAAGTAGCTGTCGTCGTGGCTGATCGCGAACACCGTCAGGCCGCGCTCGCGCATCGCCGGCAGCAACTCGCGATAGAACACCCGGCGGAAGACCGGGTCCTGGTCGGCGGCCCATTCGTCGAGCAACAGCACGTCGCGCTGCTCGCAGATCGCCAGCAGCAGGGCCAGACGCTTGCGCTGGCCCTGGGAAAGCTGCGTGGACGTCACCCGCCGGTCGACGAACTCCAGCTTCTCGCGCATGCCCAGCCGTTCCAGCCAGGCATCGAGCAGCGCGGCATCCGCCGCCTCGCCGCCCGGCCCGAGCAATTGATCGAAGAGATGGAAGTCGGTGAAGACGCTGGCGAAGTACTGCCGGTAGGCCGGCCACTGCTCGGGCGCGAGCGGCTCGCCGTCGATGCGGATCTCGCCGGACAGCGGCCGATACAGCCCGGTCAACAATCGCGCCAGGGTCGACTTGCCGCTGCCGTTGCCGCCGATCAGGAAGATCTGCTCGCCACGCCGCAGCGTCAGGTCGATCGGCCCCACTTCGAAACCGGGCGTCTCCCCGCGGCTCGGATAGCGATAGGTGACGTCGCGCAGTTCCAGTGTCTGCCAGTCGTCCTTCACCGTGCCGGGCACGAAGCCCGGCTGCGCCTCGGCGAGCGCCAGCGCCTCGAGCTTGTCGAAGGCCACCTGGGCGCTGAGCAACGTGGGCAGCGCCCCCACCGCCTGGATCAGCGGCGTACGCAGGAACAGCAGGGTCAGCGCATAGGTCGCCGCCACCGTGGTGTCCGCCCAGCCCAGGCCATTGGCCAGGTAGAAGGCCACCCCGATGGCGCCGAGCATCATGATGTTGGCCCAGTTGTTGGCGCTGAGATGAAAGGTGTCGGCGCGGATCACGTGGTGGCGATAGTCCCGGGCGTCGAGGTCATAGACCTCATGATAGAGACGCCGCGCGCGGTGGCGGTTGAGCGCCAGCTCCTTGCGCCCGTCGATCACCGCCTCGAAGTCCTGATAGAGCCGGTCCTCGGCGTCGCGGACGTGACGCAGATGGGCGTAGACCCGCGACACCATCCACCATCCGACCAGCAGGGTCACGAGCACCCACAGCGCGGTGACGGCGAGCATCGCGCTCGAGAGATAGCCGAGATAGACGACCGAGGCCACGGACAGGATCACTCCCTGGACCAGCTCCGGCAGGCGCACGAAGGCGACGGTGACGTTGCGCACGTCGCTCGACAGGCTGGCCAGCAGGTGGGCGCTGCCCAGCGATTCGAGGCGTTCGACGTCGGTGTCGAGAATGCGCTTGATCAAGCGCCCGCGCAGGCGGTAGACGAAATCGTGCCCCAGGGTGGTGAGCGCCAGTTGGGAGCCGAGCGACACCCCCAGCAACAGCACCAGCAACCCCAGGAAACCGGGCAACGCGGAAAGCGCGGCATCGGTGCTGGCAATCAGCCGCTGGTTGATGAAGGCGATGATGCCGATGCCCAGTCCGGCACTGGCCAGACTGAGCAGCATGACCCCGATGAACGGCCAGCGATGATCGCGGAAGACGACGCGCAGCAGCTCCATGCGGACCTCGATGGATAGCGAGTGAGGCGCACACCATTGAGGAAAACGCCGCCTGCGTCAACGAATCATTCTCATTTCCCGCCGATAGCGGAGCACGTTACTGCCAATGGGCCCATTGCGCCAGATACGCCCGCCGGGCCGCGTCCGGCGTCTGCGCCGCCAGTCGCAGGGTCTCCCCCGGGGCGCACTGGGCGAGCCGCGCACAGGCCAGCGGCGTCAGCGCGCCGAGCCGCGGATAGCCGCCGATCGTCTGGCGGTCGTTGAGCAGCACGATCGGCTGGCCGTCGGCCGGCACCTGCACGGCGCCCAGCGGAATGCCTTCCGAGACCATCCCGGTCAGCCGGCAGGTCAGTTCGGGGCCGGTCAGTCTGACCCCCATGCGATCGGCGCGGGTGTCCACCTGCCAGTCGCTGTTGAAGGCGGCGAAGACGCTCTCGCCGGTGAAGTGCGCGATCTGCGCGCCCGGCACCAGCGCCAGATGCGTCCCGGCGGAGGGCGGCAGCACGACGCCCCGCGGCAGGTAGCGCGCGGGCCCCGCGGCACCGCGCCAGCCCAGGCGGTCGCCGACCTCGAGCGCGCGGCCCCGCCCGTCCAGGCCGCCGAGGCCCTCGCGGACCACGCTGGCGACACTGCCCAGCACCGGCTCGGCGTCGATGCCGCCGGGCACCGCCAGATAGGCGCGCAGGCCGCTGACCGGACGCGCGAAGGCCAGCCGCTGGCCGGCCTCGACCTCGAAACCGGCATTGAGCGGCAGCGGATGACCGTCGAGGGTGGCGTCGAGATCGGCCCCGGCCAGCGCCAGGCGGCCGCTGGTCTCGATATGCAGTTCCAGCCCGCCGACGGCGATCTCCAGCGCCGCGGCATCCGGCGGATTGCCGAGCAGCCAGTTGGCCCAGCCCATCGACACCCAGTCCAGCGCCCCGCCTTGGGTCACGCCGAGATGGCGCACGCCGAAGCGCCCGGCGTCCTGAACCAGCGCCTGGGGACCGGCCCGCTCGACGCGCAACCCCTGAGTCGTTTCACGCGTCATTGGCGCTCCTCCAGCGGGGATGGGTCGCCGCCCTGGTCGATGAATGCCTGGCGGCTGACGGCCTCGAAGCGCACCCGATCGCCGGGGCGCAGCAGGCTGTAGCCGTCGCGTTCGCGATCGAACAGCGTCACCGCGCTGCGGCCGAGGATGTTCCAGCCGCCCGGCGAGCGCAGCGGGTAGATCGCGGTCTGCCGGTCGGCGATGCCCACGCTGCCGGCGGCCACCGTCTGGCGCGGCGTCTTGAGCCGCGGCGTGGCCAGCGCTTCCTCGACCAGCCCCATGAAGCCGTAGCCGGGCGCGAAGCCCAGGGCGAAGACACAGTAGTCGCGGGCGCAGTGCCGATCGATCACGGTTTGCTCGTCGACGCCGAGGCGCTCGGCAATCCGCGAAAGCTCGGGGCCGACGCTGGCGTCGTACCACACCGGAATGACGTGATGCTGCCCCTGCTGGCTGCTCGCCGGCTCGAGACCGTCGAGGGCTGCCAGGATCCGGGCGCGCGCCTCGCCATGGGAGAGTCGCGCCACGTCGAACTGCACCAGCAGGGTGGTATAGGAGGGCACCAGATCGATCAGCGCCGCGTCGAAGGCCGCGCGCAGGGCGCTGTCGGCGGCGGTCAGCCAGGGCATGTTGGCCTCGTCGATGGCGTCGAAGAGGCGCACGATCAACGCATCCATGCCCACCGTCTCGAGTCGTGGTGTCATGCGCGCTCCAGCGCCCGGAAGGCGTCGCGAATGGCGCGCACCGCGGCCACCGATTCGGCGTTGTCGCCGTGCACGCAGAGGGTATCGGCGATCAGTTGCAGGGCGCTGCCGTCGTTGGCGACGAGCGCCTCGCCGCGCGCCAGGCGCACCGCCTGATCGACGATCGTCGCCGGGTCGTGATGCACCGCGCCGGGCTCGCGCCGCGAGACCAGATGCCCCTTCGCGTCGTAGGCACGATCGGCGAAGGCCTCGAACCACAGGGTGACGCCCATTTCCGCGGCCAGCTCCCGCGTCGGTCGCGGATCCGCGGTGGCCATCACCAGCAGTGGCAGTTCCGGATCGAAGGCGCGTACCGCACGCATCACGGCGCGTAGCAGTTCGCTATCGCGGGCCATGTCGTTGTAGAGCGCGCCGTGGGGTTTGACGTAGGCCACGCGCCCCCCTTCGGCGCGGCAGATGCCCGCCAGCGCGCCGATCTGATAGAGCAGCATCGCCTCGACCTCCGCCGGCGAGCAGGCCATCGAGCGCCGACCGAAGCCCTGCAGGTCCGGGTAGCCGGGATGCGCGCCGATTCGCACGCCGCTGGCCACCGCCAACGCCACGGTGCGACGCATGACCATGGGGTCGGAGGCATGAAAACCGCAGGCGATGTTGGCACAGTCGACCTGCGGCATGACCTCGTCGTCGAGCCCCAGCGTCCAGTTGCCGAAGCTCTCGCCCATGTCGCAGTTGAGTAATGGAAGGGGCATGCAGTCTCCTCGTCATTGTTGTCATGAAGCGGTGCAACGCCGGGTTTTCCACTGTAGGAACCGCCAGGAAGCGGGTCCAATCGTTTTTCGTGATGCCCAATATCGACGGAACTTTTCATGGCCGAGCGAGCCACGAAAAGCGTTGACGATGCGCGCCGGCGAGGGGAAGAATCCTAAGAGTTAGTTTCCAAACCCCAGTCATGATGGGCGCCGGGGACAAGGCGAAGCGAGGGTCCTTTGCCATGGATGGCAAAGGTAGCGCCCAAGGAAGGGTTTACAGCGCCCTCGCGAAGCCTTGTCGTCGGGTGGCCCATCACGTCTACCGGCTTTGAAATGAGCTTTGAACCATCACTCCCAACGACAATCACGCAAGAGGAGGCCACCATGGCCGTCAGCGATCCGTTCCATCTCGCCGTCCAAGTCCGCGACATCGACGAGGCCCGCCGCTTCTACGGCGATTTCATGGGCTGCCCCGAGGGCCGCTCCTCGGATTCCTGGGTCGACTTCGACCTGTACGGTCACCAGTTCGTCTGCCACCTGAATCCGGCGCTCAGGGACACCCCGGTCGCCAGTCACAAGAACCCGGTCGACGGCCACGGCGTGCCGGTGCCGCATTTCGGTATCGTGCTGGAAATGGACGCCTGGCAGGCACTGGCCGACAAGCTGCGCGAGAACGGCGTGGCCTTCGAGATCGAGCCCTACGTGCGCTTCAAGGGCGAGCCCGGTGAACAGGCCACCATGTTCTTCTACGATCCCTCCGGCAACGCCCTGGAATTCAAGGCCTTCAAGGATCGCGAGACGCTGCTGTTCAAGAAGGCCTGAACGGCCCATGACCTTCGACTTCAAGGAACTCGAGGCCTTCGTCTGGGTCGTCAGGCTGGGCTCGTTTCGCAAGGTCGCCACCCGGCTGCACCTGACCCAGCCGTCGATCTCCGACCGCATCAACCGGCTCGAGTCGGCGGTCGGCGAGTCGCTGCTCGACCGCGGCGCTCGCCCCATCCAGCCCACGTTGCGGGGGCGCGAGTTCTTCGCCCATGCCGAACGTCTGCTGGAAAGCCGCGAGGAAGCCCTGCGACTGTTCCAGAACGAGGAAGCGTTCTCCGGCACCCTGCGCCTGGGGATCATCGAGACCATCGCCAACAGCTGGTTTCCCGATTTCATGCGCCGTCTCGCCGAGCGCTATCCCCAGTTGACCCTGGAACTCACCGTCGACATCTCCCCCCAGCTGCATCAACGGTTTGCCGACAACGATCTCGACATGCTGTTCGCCATGGACGGCGTGGCGCCGGGCCTGGCCGTGGAGGAAACGCCGCTGTGCACCTACGAGATGGGCATGTTCGTCGCCCCGCAGCACGTCGAGCGCCTGCACGCCGAGGGGCCGGGCGCCCTGCCGTTCATCTCCTTTTCCAAGCAGGCCCGGCCCTATACCGAACTGGTCGCCTATCTCGCCGAGCAGGGCATGGACGCCCCCAAGATCCACTGCGCCAGCACCCTGATGACCATCGCCCGGATGAGCATCGAAGGGCTCGGCGTGGGCGTTCTGCCGGTTTCCACCGTCGCCGACAGCGTGCGCCGCGGCGAACTGGCACGACTGGCCCTGCCGCGGCCCCTGCCGGCGATGGTCTACGAGACCGTGTGGCGGGCGGCGAGCTACCCCCGTTTCAGCCGCAGCGTGGCGCATCTGGCGCGGCAATGCGCCGCCGACTACGACCGCAATCATGCCGACGATGCCAGCCTGCCGCAGGTGAAAGCCTGGGCCGATACTGGGAATAAGAATTAACGATTTGACCCTCGACCGCGGGCGCCGGAAGAATGACTTGGCACCTTTTCAACAACAACACGAGGTCTCTGCCATGCGTCATTCGCTGTCTCCGCTGGCCGTGCTGATGGCCGCCGGCGCCCTGTCCGCCGCCGCCTCCACCCCCGCCCTGGCCGCCGAGCAGTGGAACCTGGCCACGCCCTACGGCGATGCCAGCTTTCACACCAAGAACACCAAGCAGTTCGCCGAGGACGTCGAGAAGGCCACCGATGGCGAACTGGCGATCACCGTGCACAGCGGCGGCTCGCTGATCTCGCACGCCGAGATCAAGCCGTCGGTCCGCCGGGGCACCGTCCAGGCCGGGGAGATCTTCCTCTCGACGCTCTCCAACGAATCGCCGATCTACGAGGTCGACACCCTGCCGGGCCTGGCCAACAGCTATGAAGACGCCTACGCCCTGTGGCAGGCCTCCAAGCCGATCATCACCGAGCTGTTCGCCAAGGAAGGCCTGATGCCGCTGTACGCCGTGCCCTGGCCGTCGCAGGGCATCTACACCGACTTCGAGCTGACCGATGCCTCGCAGTTCAAGGGGCTGCGCGTGCGGGCCCCCAACATCAACACCCAGCGCTTCGTCGAGAATCTCGGCGGCAACCCCACCGAGACCGAAGAGGCCGACATCCCCACCGCGTTCAGCACCGGCCGCGTCGATGCCATGATCACCTCGGTCTCCACCGGCAAGTCGATGGCCGCCTGGGATTACGTCTCGAACTTCAGCGACGCCAACCTGTGGTTCCCCAAGAACATCGTGTTCGTCAACAAGCGCGCCTTCGACCATCTCGACGAGGCGTCCCGGAAGGCCGTGCTCGATGCCGCCAAGCAGGCCGAGCGCCGTGGCTGGCAGATGAGCAAGGCGGACCGCGCGGCCAGCGCCGAGGCCCTCGAGGAACATGGCATCACCATCAGCAAGCCGCAGGGCGAACTCGAGAAACAGCTCCAGGCGGCCGGCGACACGCTGTTCCAGAGCTGGCAGGAGCGCGCCGGTGACCAGGCCAAGCGGCTGGTCGAGGACTATCGCGCCCGCCAGCAGGCGCAGAACTGACGCCTCCGGGCCGGCGCTACTCCGCCGGCCCGGCCTCGCACCCCGCCGCCTGGATACCGCCATGACCTTTCGACTCGCCCGACTCTACGACCTCGGCGCCTGGGGCGCCGCGCTGTGCATGCTCGCGATCTGTGGGCTGGTCACGCTGCAGGTGCTGTTTCGCTGCCTCGACGGCCTGCTGTCGCTGCTCGGCGCCGCCCGGCTGGGCTGGGAGATCAGCGGCGTCTCGGAAATCGCCGCCTACCTGCTGGTCGGCGCCACCTTCCTCGGCCTGGCCTACACCTTCGTGCACCACGCGCATATCCGCGTGACGCTGGTGATCTCGCGCCTGCCCGCCGCCGCGCGGGTATGGGTCGAGGCGACCTGCCTGACGGTCGCCCTGGCGCTGACCCTGATGCTTGGCTGGGAATTGATCGCGCTGATCCGCGAAAGTCTGGAATACGGCGACGTCTCCTCGGGGCTGCTCGCCATCCCGCTGTGGATTCCGCAGAGCGTGCTCGGCGTCGGCGTGGCGCTGCTCGGCCTGGCCCTGCTCGAGGCTTTGCTCACGACCCTGCGTTTCGCCGTCACGGCGCCCGGCCGTTATATCGCTCCCGAACAGCACGAAGAGGCCGGCGGCGAGTGAGCCCCCGCCTCGCCGAGCACTCGCGCCAACGCCAACCATCACCGAGGAGACCGCTGCCGTGCTGACCCTCAGCCTCGTCACGATCGCCACCCTGGCCCTGCTGCTGGGCGGCGGCGTGTGGATCGCCTTCGCCCTGCTGGGTACCGGCTGGATCGCCCTGTCGCTGTTCTCGAGCTTCGACCCGGGGCCGATCCTCGCCTCCGACTTCTGGGGCGCCAGCTACGGCTGGGATCTCACCGCCCTGCCGATGTTCGTGTGGATGGGCGAGATCCTGTTCCGTTCCGGGCTCGCCGACAACATGTTCCGCGCGCTGTCGCCCTGGCTGAACCGTTTGCCCGGCCGCCTGCTGCACTCCAACATCATCGGCAGCGGCCTGTTCGCCGCGGTGTGCGGCTCCTCGGCGGCGACCTGCGCCACCGTCGGCAAGATGACCCTGCCGGAGCTCGAGCGGCGCGGCTACGACCCCAACCTGGCGATCGGCACCCTGGCCAGCGCCTCGACGCTGGGCCTGCTGATTCCGCCGTCGATCATGATGATCGTCTACGGCGTGGTCACCGAGCAGTCGATCTCGCGGCTGTTCATCGCCGGCATCGGCCCCGGGTTGCTGTTGCTCGTGCTGTTCATGGCCTACCTGATCGGCTGGTCGCTGCTGGTCGGCGAGCGTCAGGGTCGCGCCGGTCGGCGCGAGGCCTCCACCACCCTCGGCGAGAAACTGCGCGGCAGCCTGCAGTTGATTCCGCTGCTGATCCTGATCGGCGGCATCCTCGGCAGCATCTACGGCGGCTTCGCCTCGCCCACCGAGGCGGCCTCGTCCGGCGTGGTACTGTCGATGCTGATCGCCCGCGCCAACGGCCACTTCGACAAGGCGATCTTCCTCGACTCGCTGTTCGCGGCGATCCGCACCGCCTGCATGATCGCCTTCATCATCGCCGGCGCGTCCTTTCTCTCCTCGGCGATGGGCTTCACCCAGTTGCCGATGAAACTGGCCAACGCCATCGCCACCCTGGGCCTCTCGCCCACCGCACTGCTGGTGATCCTGACCCTGTTCCTGCTGGTGCTGGGCTGCTTCCTCGACGGCATCTCGCTGATCCTGCTGGTCACCTCGATCATCATGCCGCTGATCGACAAGGCCGGCTTCGACCTGATCTGGTTCGGCATCTACCTGGTGATCGTCGTCGAGATGTCGCAGATCACCCCGCCGGTGGGCTTCAACCTGTTCGTCATCCAGGGCATGACCGGCAAGGACATCATCACCATCACCAAGGCCACGATCCCCTTCTTCCTGCTGATGATCGTCGCCATCGCGCTGATGCGGCTCTTCCCGGAGATCGCGCTGTATCTGCCCCAGGCGATGAACTGAGCCTACCCATCGCATCGATGCCGGCCCGCAGCGCAGCCAAGCGCTTCCACGAGCCGGCACGTCGTTACTCGCCAATCACCACACTTCTAGCGCGCGAACACCACCGTGCGCCCCTGGTTGAGGAACACCCGACGCTCGACGTGGTAGTCGATCGCCCGCGCCAGCGTCAGGCATTCGATGTCGCGCCCCTTGGCGACCAGGTCCTCGGGGTAGTGGGTGTGATCGACCGGCTCGACGCCCTGGGTGATGATCGGGCCCTCGTCGAGGTCGTTGTTGATGTAGTGGGCGGTGGCGCCGACCAGCTTGACGCCCTTCTCGTAGGCCTGGTGGTAGGGCCGGGCGCCCTTGAAGCCGGGCAGCAGCGAATGGTGGATGTTGATCGCCCGGCCGCTGAGCAATTCGCACATCTCGGGCGAGAGTACCTGCATGTAGCGGGCCAGGATCACCAGCTCGGCGCCGGTCTCCTCGATCACCTCGCGGATCTGCGCTTCCTGCTGGGGCTTGGTGTCGGCGGTGATCGGAAAGTGGTGATAGGGCAGATCGTGCCACGCGGCGAGCGGCTCGAGATCGGGATGGTTGGAGACCACCGCGCGGATGTCGATCGGCAACTGGCCGATACGGTAGCGATAGAGCAGGTCGTTGAGGCAGTGATCGGCCTTGGAGACCAGAATCACCGTGCGCGGCCGGGCGCCGGGCGCGGTGAGTTCGAACTGCATGTCGAATTCGGCGGCGCGCGGCGCGAAGGCGGCCTCGAAGGCCCCGGCATCGAAGCCGTCCTCGGGGCGAAACTCGGCGCGGATGAAGAAACGCTCGCCCAGGCGCTCGTCGAAGGAGTGCAGCTCGGTGATGTAACAGCGCTGCTCCTTGAGAAAGCGCGTGACCACATCCACGGTGCCCAGCCGGCTGGGGCACTGGGCGGCGATGATCCAGGTATCGGGGGTGCGGCTCATGGCGCCTCCTGTTGGTGATTGTCGTTGGCCCGTCTTGTAGACGGTACGCCAGTGTCGGCCTTAGAGGGTATTTACAAACTGCCTGCGCTCGGCAATACGGCGTTAAAACCGGCCTCAAAATGCTCATTTACCCCGTGTAAACTCCGCTTTTTCGACCGATTTTGCCTTGTCTTGCCTTCGCTCGCCGACTTTGTAAACACCCTCAAACACACCGATCAGCCGACGAAAGAACGAGAGGGCGCCGTGGCGCCCTCTCGACATACCGCTTGCCGGGCACGTCCGTCAGTCGCCGGTGGACACCGCCAGGCCGTACTCCTCGCCGGCATCCACCAGCCAGCGGTAGCAGTAGTCGGCGAAGCTGCGGCGCAGAACCAGCTCCCAGCGCCCCTCGTCCGGCCGACGCAGGATCGCGGTGGCCTTGGCGAAGGTCGTGGTCACGCCCTTGCCGGCCGGGAAGTGCCGCGGGTGGACGTCGTAGGGCGTGGATTTCATCAGCACCTCGCGGGCCATCGGCCCGGAGAGCTCGACAACGGTCTGCCCGCCGCTGACGTCGACGATGGCGAAGTGGGCATCACCCAGGGCATCGCGCAGGCGCTGCTCCAGCGAGAAGGCCTCACCGTCGGGGACGATGACCAGCCACTCGTCCGGCGACAGCCACTGGATCGAGCGCTCGCCCGACTCGTCGAGGACCAGCGCGCCGGGCCGCGCCGGCAGGCTGACACCGAGCACCTGGCGTACCGCCTCGTCGAGGACGATCGCCCCGCCGCGCAGGATCAGGTGGCCGAGAAAGGCCCGCTCGCGCAGCGTGACACCGGGGCTGGCGGGCGCGCGCCGGGCGCGCTCGTCGAGCTGGCTCAGCACCAGCGGCGATTCGGCCTCGACCTCGGCGGTCGGGCGGCTGTCGAATAGACGCACATCAGACATTCTGGCGCTCTCCCTTGGGATCAACGAACACGGTACTCACGATCTCGGCGGCATGGACCTTGCCGTCGGCCATCGGCAGGTAGACGGTCTCGCCCATGCGATGGTGGCCGCCCTTGACCACGGCCAGGGCGAAGCCGCTGTCGAGCACCGGGCTGTAGTAGCTGGAGGTGACGTGGCCGACCATGGTCATGGGAATCGCCTGTTCGGGGTCGAAGACGATCTGCGCGCCCTCCTCCAGCACCACCTTGGGATCGTGCGGGCGCAGGCCGACCAGTTGCTTGCGGTCGATACGCCGGGTATCGGGGCGGCTCAGCGCACGCTTGCCGATCCACGGGAACGGCTTGTCGTAGCCGATCGCCCAGTACATGTTCAGGTCCTCCGGGGTCACCGAACCATCGGTGTCCTGGCCGACGATGATCAGCCCCTTCTCGGCACGCAGCACGTGCATGGTCTCGGTGCCGTAGGGCGTCAGGTCGTACTTCTCGCCGTGCGCGAACAGCGTCTTCCAGACGTGCATGGCGTAGTTGGCCTGAACGTTGATCTCGTAGGCCAGCTCGCCGGTGAACGAGATGCGGAAGACCCGCGCCGGAACGCCGGCCACGGTGCCTTCGCGCCAGTCCATGAACTTGAAGGCTTCCTTGTCGAGGTCGATGTCGGTGACCTCGGCCATCAGCTTGCGCGCCTCGGGGCCCGTCACGGTCATCGTCGCCCAGTGGTCGGTCACCGAATCGAAGTAGACCTGGAGTTCCGGCCATTCGGTCTGATGCCACAGCTCGAGCCACTCCAGCACGCCCGCGGCGCCACCGGTGGTGGTGGTCATCAGGAAATGGTTGTCGCCCAGGCAGCTGGTGGTGCCGTCGTCCATCAGCATGCCGTCGTCCTTGCACATCAGGCCGTAGCGGACACGCCCCGGAGCCAGCTTGGCCCACTTGTTGGTGTAGACCCGACCCAGGAACTCGCGGGCGTCCGGGCCCTGGATGTCGATCTTGCCCAGCGTCGAGGCATCGAGGATGCCCACGCCCTGGCGCACCGCCAGGCACTCGCGGGCCACCGCGTCGTGCATGCTCTCCTTCTTGCCGTTGACGGTGCGCGGGAAGTACCAGGGGCGCTTCCACTGGCCGACGTCCTCGAACTCGGCGCCGTGCTCGACGTGCCACTGATGCAGCGCGGTGTAGCGCTCGGGATCGAACAGCTCGCGACAGTGGCGGCCGACGATCGCGCCGAAGGTCACCGGCGTGTAGTTGGGGCGGAACACCGTGGTGCCGGTCTCGGGAATGGTCTGGCCGAGACAGCGCGCGGCGATCGCCATGCCGTTGATGTTGCCCAGCTTGCCCTGGTCGGTGCCGAAGCCCATCGCGGTGTAGCGCTTGACGTGCTCGATCGACTCGAAGCCCTCGCGGGTGGCCACCTCGATGCCCGCCGCGGTGACGTCGTTCTGCAGGTCGACGAACTGCTTGGGCGCGCGCAGCGTGGGCTTCTCGTGGGGCACCTGATAGAGCGCCACGGCCGGCGATTCGCGACGGGCCACCGCCCGCGGCAATTCGAGCCGGGCCGCGGTGAAACCGGCCGCCTCGGCGGCGCGGTTGCCGGCGGCGACGCCATCCTCGAGAACTTCGTCGAGCGCATAGATGCCCTGCGCCCCGCCCGCCGGCGTCAGTCCTTTGACCTTGCCGGGCACGAAGCCGAGGATGTCCTCGCGCCACACGGGACGCGTGCCGGTGTGGGAAGAGAGGTGGATCACCGGACTGTAGCCGCCGGAGCTGGCGATGGTGTCGCAGGCCAGTTCCTCGACCTTGCCGACCACCTGGAAGCCGTCGATGTCGATGCGCGCCACGCGTGCGCCGCTGACGCGCTTGTCGCCCTTGGCCTCGATCACCGCGCTGCCGGTGATGAGCCGAATGCCGGCGGCCCGCGCCTGCTCGACCAGCTCGCCATCAGGGTTGTCACGGGCGTCGACGATCGCCACCACCTCGCGACCCGCCTCCTGCCAGTCGAGGGCGGCGCGATAGCCGTGATCGTTGCTGGTGGTGAGTACCAGCTTCTGTCCCGGCGCCACGCCGTAGCGGCGGACATAGGTCGACACCGCACCGGCCAGCAGGTTGCCCGGTACGTCGTTGTTGGCATAGACCAGCGGCCGCTCGTGGGCGCCGGTGGCCAGCACCACCTGGGCGGCACGCACGCGATGCAGCCGCGAGCGTGACTGACGACGGCCGTCGACGCGCGGCGCGACATCGGCGAGATGCTCGGTGCGCCGCTCGTGCAGCGTCACGAAGTTGTGATCGTGATAGCCGTTGGCGGTGGTGCGCGGCAACAGGGTCACGTCTTCCATGGCCGCCAGCTCGTCGATCACGGCCTGCGCCCACTGGCTGGCCGGGGCATCGTCGAGGAGCTCGCGGCTGTCGAGCAGCGAACCGCCCAGGCGCTCCTGCTCGTCGCAGAGGATCACCCGCGCGCCGCTGCGGGCGGCCGTCAGCGCCGCCGTGAGGCCAGCGGGCCCGGCGCCGATCACCAGCACGTCGCAGTGCTGGTTCAGGTGATCGTAGATGTCCGGGTCCGACTCGGCGGGGCTGCGCCCCAGGCCGGCCGACTTGCGGATGTACTTCTCGTAGGTCATCCACATCGAGGCCGGGGCCATGAAGGTCTTGTAGTAGAAGCCCGGCGGCATGAAGGAGCCGCCCAGCTTGCCGACCGAAGCCATCAGGTCGCGCTGGACATTGGGCCAGCCGTTGGTGCTGCGCGCCTCCAGGCCCTGGTAGAGCGCCTGCTGGGTGGCGCGCACGTTGGGCACCTGGGCGGCCTCGGAGGCGCCCAGCTGGACCACGGCGTTGGGCTCCTCGGCGCCGGCGGCGACGATGCCGCGCGGCCGCGAGTACTTGAAGCTGCGGTTGACGATGTCGACACCGTTGGCGAGCAGCGCCGAGGCCAGGGTATCGCCGGGGTGGCCGACGTAGCGCTTGCCGTTGAAGGTGAAGGTCAGCTCGCGCGAGCGGTCGACCTGGCCGCCCTGCGCCAGGCGGTTGGGCTGTGATGATGACTGGCTCATGCCTGCGCTCCCTTCATCGACGCCAGGGCGGCGTCGCTGGCTCCCACGGTCTGCTGGCCGCCATCGGCGACCTGCACCTTGTCGGCTTTCTCCTCACGCGCCAGGCTCTCGGCGGTGATGGTCGGCTGCTCGCCCATGCGGTAGGTCTCGAGAATCTCGTAGGTCACCGTATGGCGGGTGATGTTGAAGAACTTGCGACAGCCCACCGCATGGACCCACAGCTCGTGGTGGATGCCGCGCGGGTTGTCGCGGAAGAACAGGTAGTCGCCCCACTCGGCATCCGAGCAGGCGTCCGGGTCCGCCGGGCGGGCGATGTGCGCCTGGCCCTTGGGATGGAACTCCTCTTCCTCGCGGTGCTCCTCGCAGTAGGGGCAGTAGATATGAAACATGATGATTCCCCCTCAGTGAGCCACGCCTGCCGCACCGTGCTCATCAATGAGCGCCCCAGTGCGAAAACGATCGATGGAAAACGGCGCGGCCAGCTTGTGCATCTGGCCCTTGGCCAGCGACCAGGCGAACACGTGCCCCGAGCCGGGCGTGGCCTTGAAGCCGCCGGTGCCCCAGCCGCAGTTGAAGTAGAGCCCCTTGACCGGCGTCCGCGAGAGGATCGGGCAGGCGTCCGGGCAGGTGTCGACGATGCCGCCCCACTGGCGGTTCATGCGCACCCGCGAGAAGATCGGGAACATCTCGACGATCGCCTGCAGGGTGTGCTCCACGGTCGGGTAGCTGCCGCGCTGGCCGTAGCCGTTGTAGCCGTCGATACCGGCGCCGATCACCAGGTCGCCCTTGTCGGACTGGCTGATGTAGCCGTGGACGTGGTTGGACATCACCACGGTATCGAGGATCGGCTTGAGCGGCTCGGAGACCAGCGCCTGCAGCGGATGCGACTCCAGCGGCAGTTGGAAGCCGGCCATCTTGGCCATCACCCCGGAGTTGCCGGCGGTGACGCAGCCCACCGTCCTGGCGCCGATGTCACCGCGATTGGTGTGCACACCGACCACCCGGCCGTCGAGGATCTTGAAGCCGGTGACCTCGGTGTTCTGCAACAGGTCGACGCCGAGTCCGTCGGCGCCGCGGGCATAGCCCCAGGCCACGGCGTCGTGACGCGCCACCCCGGCACGCGGCTGCCAGGAGGCGCCCATCACCGGGTAACGGGCACGCTTGGAGCAGTCCATGATCGGCACCAGCGCCTGCACGCCCTTGGCGTCGAGGACCTCGCTGTCGATGCCGTTCAGGCGGTTGGCGTTGACCCGGCGCTGGATGTCGCGCATGTCCTGCAGGGTGTGGCCGAGGTTGAGCACGCCGCGCTGCGAGAACATCACATTGTAGTTGATGTCCTGGGAGAGCCCTTCCCACAGCTTCATGGCGTGCTCGTAGAGCGCCGCCGACTCGTCCCACAGGTAGTTGGAACGCACGATGGTGGTGTTGCGCGCGGTATTGCCGCCGCCCAGCCAGCCCTTCTCGATCACCGCGACATTGGTGATGCCGTGCTCCTTGGCCAGGTAGTAGGCGGTCGCCAGACCGTGGCCGCCGCCGCCGACGATGATCACGTCGTACTCTTTCTTGGGCGTGGGGTTGCGCCACTGGCGCTGCCAGTTCTCGTGATGACTGAGCGCGTGCTTGACCAGTCCGAAGCCCGAATAGCGTTGCATGATTGTCTCCTGACTCGTGTCGCGTTACAGGGCGGAGGCGGCCGGCACGTCCGCGCCGGTCGCCTGCCCGTTGGCGGCGGCTTCCCCGTAGACCGGGTGACGCGCGCAGAGGTCCTCGACCTTCTCGCGGACCTCGGCCTCCACCGCGTCGGTGTTGCCGCGCTCGGCGAGCACGTCGAGGATGTCGCAGATCCAGCCCGCCAGCTCGGCGCACTCGCTGTCGTCGAAGCCGCGGCTGGTCGCCGCCGGGGTGCCGATGCGCAGGCCGGAGGTGACGAAGGGGCTCTGCGGGTCGTTGGGCACGGCGTTCTTGTTGACGGTGATGTGCGCCCGGCCGAGCGCGGCGTCGGCGTCCTTGCCGGTCACGCCCTGCTTGATCAGCGACACCAGGAACAGGTGGTCGTCGGTGCCACCGGAGACCACCTCGAACCCCCGCTCGAGGAACACCTGGGCCATGGCGCGGGCATTGGCGATGACCTGACGCTGGTAGTTGACGAAGTCCTGGCTCATGGCTTCCTTGAAGGCCACCGCCTTGGCCGCGATCACGTGCATCAGCGGACCGCCCTGCTGCCCCGGGAACACCGCGCCGTTGAGCTTCTTGACCAGCGCCTCGTCGGCGTTGGCGGAGAGAATCAGGCCACCACGCGGGCCGCGCAGCGTCTTGTGGGTGGTGGTGGTCACCACGTGGGCGTGGGGAATCGGGCTCGGGTAGAGGCCGGCGGCGACCAGGCCCGCCACGTGGGCCATGTCGACCAGCAGGTAGGCTCCGACCTCGTCGGCGATGGCGCGGAAACGCCGCCAGTCCACCACCCGGGAATAGGCCGAGAAGCCGGCGATGACCAGCTTGGGCCGATGCTCGCGAGCCAGGCGCTCGACCTCGTCGTAGTCGATCTCGCCGGTCTCCGGGTTCAGCCCGTACTGCACGGCGTGATAGTGCTTGCCGGAGAAGTTGGGCGCGGCACCATGGGTCAGGTGGCCGCCGTGGGCCAGGCTCATGCCAAGCACGGTATCGCCCGGCTTGACCAGCGCCATGAAGGCCGCCGCGTTGGCCTGGGCCCCGGAGTGCGGCTGCACGTTGGCATAGTCGGCGCCGAACAGGTCGCAGGCCCGTTCGATGGCCAGCTGTTCGACCACGTCCACGTGCTCGCAGCCGCCGTAGTAACGCTTGCCCGGGTACCCTTCGGCGTACTTGTTGGTCAGTTGGGTCCCCTGGGCTTCCATCACGGCACGGCTGGCGTAGTTCTCGGAAGCGATCAGCTCGATATGGGCTTCCTGACGCGCCACCTCGTCGGCGATGGCGGCGGCGACCTGGGAATCGAATGCGGCAAGACCAACCTGATTCATGATGGACTCCTGTTGTTATCGGTCATGGGCAGAGCGTGCCTCGGATACGGCGGCGACCGGCAACCCGGGAAACGGAGTGATCCGGGTGCCTCGACGCCCGCCATGTGGCTCTGCCGCCTCACGCTTCGATTAAAGGCGACGCGGCCGCGCAAAGATTGAACGAATGCGACAGGCTTGATGAATGTCCAAGTCAGGCGAGGGATCGTTCACGGCCGCTCGAGAGCCGCCGCGACGAACCCGGCTCCTCGTGCCACAGACCGCATGAGACGGAAGGATAAGGCCTTGCCGATCAGAGCGCCGGGCGGCCCTCGACATGCAGGAAGAAGGGGTCGACACGGTCGCTGTCGGGGTCGCCGGCCTGCTTGCGCATTTCCGACGGTGTCATGCCGAACGTACTACGAAAGTGGCGTGAAAAATGCGCCGTATCGGCGAAGCCGCACTGCTCGCCGATCTCGGTGACGCTCTTGCCGGTGTAGTGCAACAGCCAGAGCCCGTAGCGCAGCCGCAGGTCACGCGCGAACTTCTGCGGTCCCACGCCTAGCGTCTCGCGAAAACGGCGCTCCAGGTTGCGCCGCGACGTTCCCACCCGCTCGGCGAGCACGTCCATGGAGATCGACTCGCCCAGGTGCTGCTCGAGCAGCGCGATGGAGCGACGCACCAGGCGATCCTCGATCTTGCCGAACACCACCGGCTGCGGCTGCGGCCGGGTGCCGGCGCGGGCCTCCTCCAGGAGCATGATGTGCAGGCTTTTCATGGCCCACGCCTTGCCCAGGTGACGCTCGATCAGATAGGCGGCCAGGTCCGCCGCGGCGGCGCCGCCCGCACAGGTGACCCGGTCGCCGTCGTCGATGTATAGCCGATCGGCCACCGGCTCGATGGCCGGGAAGCGCTGGACCATGTCGCGATGGTGATACCAGCTCACGCAGCAGCGCCGGCCGTTCATCAGCCCCGCCTGGATGAGCGCGAAGACGCCGGTACACACGCCCACCAGCGGCACCTGGGCGGAAGCCGCCTGCTTGAGGTAGGCGAGCGCGGCGGTATCCACCCGGGCCTTTTCGTCCTGCACGCCGCCGATGACCACGATGTAGTCGAAGTCGTCGGGGTTGCGAAAGGGCTGACAGGGCGAGACGGCCGCCCCGCAGCTGGACACGGCCGGCTCGCCGGTGCTGGTCATGAAGGTCCAGTGGCAACGCAACTGGCGGCTGCGGTCACCCTCGTCCGCCGCCAGACGCAGGCAGTCGACGAAGGCGGCGAAGGGCATCAGCGTGAAGCGGTGCAGCAGGACGAAGCCGACCGACAGGGGCTCGCCCCGGGCACCGGGATGCTTGGAGGTTCTTGGCGTCATGACGGCGGTGAGGCATCCTCGAATACGGCCCAGCCCCCAGCGTATCCTCCCCGCTTCGCCGCTACCACTGTGGCGCACGGGCCCGCGGCTCGGCAACGACGGCAGCGGGCCCAGAACGCCGTGTTTCCGGCATCGGTGTTGCACCGCAACAGCAAGACTGGGGACAATGGTGGTCGCTACGCCGGTACGCTTGCCGGCCTTCGCTGACTTCTCACGAGGATCCTGCATGCTCGCCGAACTCTTCGCGGTGATGGCGCCGGTGTTGTGCGGCGCCGGCCTGGGCTTTGGCTGGGTTCGCCTGGGCTACGACTATCCCGTCGAGTTCATCACCCGACTGGTCTTCAACATCGGCACGCCGACCCTGATCCTGGCCTCGCTCGACGGTGCCGACATCGATCCCGGCAGCTTCGGCCTGACCATGCTCGGCACGCTGCTGGTCGTCACCGGCATGGGGCTGATCAGCCTGGTGATCGCGCGGGTGCTGGGCAAGCCGTGGCGCACCGTGATCCTGCCGACGATGTTTCCCAATACCGGCAACATGGGCCTGCCGGTGATTCTCTATGCCTTCGGCCATGCCGGCTTCGCCTACGCGATCACCTCGATGGTCTCGGTATCGCTGGTCCAGTTCACCTTCGGCACCCTGCTCTCCAGTCGCAGCGGTCGGCCGCTGCGCAGCCTGGCGCGCACGCCGGTGGTCTACGCAATCCTGGTAGCCACCGCGATGCTGCTCACCGGCACCACCCTGCCGGCCTGGCTGGCCAACACCGTGGACCTGATCTCGGGATTCAGCGTGCCGTTGATGCTGATCACCCTGGGCGTGTCGCTGGCACGCATCCGTGTGCGCAACCTGGCGTCGGGGTTCCACTTCAGCCTGCTGCGCATCCCCGCGGCGGCCCTGCTCGCCTTCGCCGTCGGTCATCTGCTGGGTCTGCCGCCGCTGGCGCAGAGCGTGCTGATCCTGCAGATGAGCATGCCGGTGGCGGTCTTCAACTACCTGTTCGCCCAGCGCTCCCGACGCGAGCCGGAATTCGTCGCCGGCCTGGTGCTGTGCTCGACGCTGCTGTCGTTCCTGTACCTGCCGGCCCTGCTCGCGATCATGATGTGATCCGGACCTTTCCTGATTGTCGCGGAACCGGCGCCGGAGTAACGTCACGTCATTCCCTGTTGCGAGACGCCGGAGCCGCCAGATGCCAGGACGCCATGCGCCGCCTTCCCTCGGCGCCCCCCGAACCGCCACCACCACCCGCTGCTCACCGCCGACGCTGACCCGCCGCCAGGCGCTGGGGCTTCTGCTGACCCCGATCGCCGCCGCCTGGCTGGCGCCGCTTGCCGCCGGCGACGGCGGGGTCGGCGCCGTGCCCCGCCGCGATCTCGGCGTGTGGGTCGACGGCTGGCTGCTCGACAGCGGAGACCTGTGATGCACGACGATCTCGCCCGCTACGCCGCCGCCGATCCGCTCGCCGATGTCTGTGTCATCGGGGCCGGCGCGGCGGGCCTGTCACTGGCCCTGCGCCTGGCGCGGCGCGGCCGGCACGTGCTGCTCTGCGAAGGCGGCGAGCAGGATTTCACGCTGCGCTCCCAGGCGCTCTACGAAGGCGCGGTCGCCGGCGATCCCTACATCCCCCTGGACGCCGCGCGACTGCGCTATTTCGGCGGCTCGACCAACCACTGGGGCGGCATGTGCCGGCCGCTGGATGCCTACGACTTCACCGCCAAGCCGGCCGACGAAGGCACCGCCTGGCCGATCGACCGCGACGCCCTCGCCCCCTACTACGCCGATGCCGCAGCGATCCTCGGCGTCTCGCCGATTCCGCCGGACGCGACGATTCCCGGCCTCGCCCTCAAGCGCGTGCATTTCTCGATCGGCCCCGCAACCCGGCTCAAGGAGACCTGCGCCGACGAGGTCGCCCGCTCGCCGCAGCTACACTATTGCCCGAACGCCAACCTGTTCGGTCTGGAGACCCGCGACGGCCGCATCACCGCCGCCGTCTTCAAGGACTACACGGGTGGCGAATACCGTGTCCGGGCGCGGCAGTTCGTGCTCGCCTGCGGCGGCATCGAGAACTCGCGGCTGCTGCTGTGGTGCAACCGCCGGAGCCACGGCCAGGTCGTCAAGCAACCGGCGACGCTGGGCCGCTACTGGATGGATCACCCCCACGCCACCCTGGGTCGGGCGATCATCCTCGAACCGGCGGCGCTGGGGCTCGACGCCAGTCAGAGCGTGTTTCTCGCCCCCTCCCCGGCGATGCTCGCCGAACATCGCATTCTCAATTGCGGGTTACGCCTGCACCGCATGAGCGATACCGAGACCGGAGAACTGGTCGAGCAGCTCACCCTGGCCGCCCCCCGGCTGGGCGAATGGATCAAGCAGCGCCCGTTGGCCGCGAACGGCTGTTGCGGCGTGGTGCTGCGTGCCGCCTGGGAGCAGCAGCCCCATCCCGAGAGCCGGGTGGAGCTCGCCGACGGGGACCTCGATGCCCTGGGCATGCCCCGCTCGCGGCTGGTCTGGCGCAAGACCGCCCTGGACCATCACACCGTGCGCGACTGCGCGCTGACCCTGGGCGACTACCTGCGCCGCCGCGACATCGGCCGCGTCCGGCTCGATCCCTGGCTGACCGACGACACGCTGCAGTTCCCCGCGGATGGCGAACTGGCCGGTCGCCACCACATGGGCGGCACGCGCATGGCCGAGAGCCCCGAACACGGCGTCGTCGATCGCGACTGTCGGGTGTTCGGCCAGGACAACCTGTATATCGGCGGATCGAGCGTCTTCCCCTCGAGCGGCCACGCCAACCCCACCCTGACCCTGGTTCAGCTGGCGATGCGCCTGGCCGACCATCTCGATGCGCGGCTGGCCTGAGGCCAGCGACCGAAAACGGGCCACGCACCCGCGTGACCCGCAGCCCGGCGAGGCGCATCCCGGTGCAGCGAAGAGCGCTAATGAAAAGACCCCGAGCCGCCGGAGCGGTTCGGGGTCTTTCTCGGACAGAACGCCCGCGCCAAGGGCGGGCGGGAACGCCGGCTTACGTGCGCTTGAGCGCGGCACCGAAGCGCTTGTTGAAGCGCTCGACACGGCCGCCGGTGGTCGCCTGCTTCTGCTTGCCGGTGTAGAACGGGTGGCAGTTGGAGCAGACGTCCAGGAAGAAATCTTCGCTGGCGGTGGAACCAACGGTGTGAGTGGCACCGCAGGAGCAGGTCGCGGTGACCGTCTTGTATTCCGGATGGATACCTTGTTTCATCGTGAGCCTCGTTGGACGGTGTGCCGCCACCCGATCCGGGAAGCCGGCGATGATCTACTGCACTCGGCGATGCGGCGTTGAATGCCTCTCAGAATGCGCATGGACTTCGTGTAAACTGCGCGTCTTCGAGGTATTCCGCCTGGCCTCGCCATCGTGAGCGACGATCGTAGCTCGACTTCCAGCCCGTCGGGCACCGCACACGGGTTGTGATAACCGGTTATCCTCCCCGCCCGCCGGCCGACATCGCCAGGGTGCAAGAAGGCCGGGCATTATAGCAAAGCCATTTGCGGAGGCCAATTGTCCACCACCCCCGACGACACCGCCGAGCCGCGGGTGCTCGGCGTCGCCGTGCCCACGCCCCTGCGCCGCCTGTTCGACTACCGCCCCTGTCAACCCGCGCCCGAGGGCGGCTGGCAGCCGGGGCTGCGCGTCAAGGTCGCGCTGGGCAAGCGCGAGGTGGTGGGCATCGTCGTCGAGTGCCGGGCCACCAGCGAACTGCCCCTTGATCGGCTCAAGCCGGTCACGGCCTGTCTGGACGCCCAGCCGCTGCCCGCCGACTGGCTGTGGCTGTGCCGCTTCACCGCCCGCTATTACCAGCACGCCCTGGGCGACACCCTGCATCAGGCCCTGCCGGTGCTGCTGCGCCAGGGCCGGCCGCTGGAGGCGCGTACCCGCGAGCGCTGGCAACTCACCGAGGCCGGTCGCAACACGCCTGCCGAGCGCCTGGGCCGGGCACGCCGTCAGGCGGAACTGCTGGAGTTGCTGCGCCAGCACCCGCGTGGCGTGGTGGGCTCGGTGATCAGCGCCCAGGGCTTCACGCGCAGCCAGCTCCGGGCGCTGGCCGACAAGGGCCTGGCCGACAGCGTGGAGGAGCCGCTCACCGCCGCCCCGGCGCCACGCCAGGGCGGCCTGCTCGCCGAACCGGCACTGACGCTCAACCGCGAGCAATCGGCGGCACTCGCCGAGCTGCACCAGGGGCTGGATCGTTTCCACCCCTGCCTGTTGCAGGGCGTCACCGGCAGCGGCAAGACCGAGGTCTATCTGCAGTTGATCGAGGCCGTGGTGGCCCACGACCGCCAGGCCCTGGTACTGGTGCCCGAGATCGGCCTGACCCCGCAGACCCTGGCGCGTTTCAAGCGCCGCTTCCGCGTGCCGGTGGTGGCGCTCCATTCGCAGCTCACCGACGCCGAGCGCCTGGACGCCTGGGAAGCCGCCCGCGCGGGCCGCGCGCCGATCGTCATCGGCACCCGCTCGGCGATCTTCACCCCGCTGGCCCGGCCCGGGGCGATCATCGTCGACGAGGAGCACGACGGCTCGTTCAAGCAGCAGGACGGCCTGCGCTACCATGCCCGCGACCTGGCGATCGCCCGTGCCCATCGCGACGCCATCCCGGTGGTGCTGGGCAGCGCCACGCCGTCGCTGGAGAGTCTGGTCCAGGCCCGCGCCGGCAACTATCGCCACCTGCGACTGACCCGCCGCGCCAGCCATCATGCCCCGGCACGGCTGGAACTCGTCGACCTGCGCGGCCGGCCGCGTCAGGGCGGGCTGATTCCGCCGGTGATCGACGCCATTCGCCAGACCCTCGCCGCCGGCAGCCAGGTACTGGTGTTCATCAACCGCCGCGGTTTCGCGCCGACCCTGGCCTGCCACGCCTGCGGCTGGCTCGCCGAATGCGAGCACTGCGACGCGCGCCTGACCCTGCACCGCCAGCCGCCGCAGCTCACCTGCCACCACTGCGAGCGCCACTATCGCCTGCCCGATGCCTGCCCCGACTGCGGTAGCGCCGACCTGCGCCCGCTGGGCACCGGCACCGAGCGCAGCGAGGAAACCCTCGGCGCGCTGTTTCCCGATGTCGCCGTGCATCGCATCGACCGTGACAGCACCCGGCGCAAGGATGCCTTCGAGCAGACCCTGGCGGAGATTCGCCGCGGCGAGCCGGCGCTGCTGGTGGGCACCCAGATGATCGCCAAGGGCCACCATCTGCCCCACGTCACCCTGGTGGTGGTGGTCAACGCCGACGCCGGCCTCTACGCCAGCGACTTCCGCGCGCTCGAGCACAGCGCCCAGTTGCTGGTCCAGGTGGCGGGACGCGCCGGGCGCGCCGAACGCCCCGGCCGGGTACTGGTACAGACCCTGCACCCCGACGACCCGCACCTGCGCCTGCTCGCCGAGAGCGGCTACGACGCCCTGGCCGAGACGCTGCTGGAGGATCGCCGCCTGGCCGGCCTGCCGCCCTACCGCTACCTGGCCCTGCTGCGCCTGGAGAGCCCGCGCGAGGCCGACGCCAACCAACTCGCCGGCGAGGCCGCCGAGGCGCTACGCGGCTGGCTCGGCGAACGCGACCCGGGGGTCGACTGTCTGGGCCCCGTCCCGGCGCCCATGGAGCGCCGCCAGAATCGTTACCACGTCCAGTTGATGCTCAGCGCCGCGCGCCGCGCGCCGCTCCACGAAGCCTGCGCCTGGCTGACCCACTGGCTCGAGGCCCACCCCGGGGCGAGGCGTGTCCGCTGGTCGCTGGACGTCGATCCGCAGACGCTGGCTTGAATGCCGTAAGCCGTAAGCCGGGACACCATCGCTTTGTCCCTGCAAAACTGGCCGGTAGGTTTTCTTACGGCTTAAAGCTCATGACTTACAGCTCCCCGCTAGGGGCTGGGGTTTAAAGCCGACCCGCAATTGCCGATAATGAGCGGCCATGCTCCACGAGCGACGCTTTTCCACGCCGGCGCCGCGAGTCGCGTATCCCCGCTGACCTCGCCGCTCGCCCGGGCCACAGGATACTGCACGCAAGCCACATGAAAGACACCATCATCGCGCTGCTCGACGAGGCGCTGGCCGCCCTCAAGCAGCAGGGCATCGTGCCCGCCGACGCCGCCCCCAGGTACAAGGTCGACCCCACCAAGGACAAGGCCCACGGCGACTACGCCAGCAACCTGGCCATGACGCTCGCCAAGCCCGCGGGCAAGCCGCCGCGCGAGGTCGCCCAGGCGCTCGTCGACGCCCTGCCCGAAAGCCCGGCGGTGCGTCGCGTGGAGATCGCCGGCCCGGGCTTTCTCAACTTCTTCGCCGCCACCGACGCGGTGGCCCGGGTGGTCGCCGCCATCCTCGATACCGGCGACACCTTCGGTCGCAGCATGACCGGGGCCGGCGAGAAGGTGCAGGTGGAGTTCGTCTCCGCCAACCCCACCGGCCCGCTGCACGTCGGCCACGGCCGTGGCGCGGCGATCGGCGACTGCCTGTGCCGGCTGCTCGAGGCCACCGGTTACGATGTCACCCGCGAGTTCTACTACAACGACGCCGGGGTGCAGATCCAGAATCTGGCGCTCTCGGTCCAGGCGCGCGTCAAGGGCATCACGCCCGACGACCCGGCCTGGCCGGACGACGGCTACCGCGGCGACTACATCGCCGACGTCGCCAGGAGCTATCTGGCCGGCGAGACCGTCGATGCCGACGACCAGCACGTCACCGCCGCGGCCGACCCGGACGATCTCGACGCCATCCGCCGCTTCGCGGTGGCTTACCTGCGCCGCGAGCAGGACCTGGACCTCAAGGCCTTCGGCGTCGAGTTCGACGTCTACTTCCTCGAGTCCTCGCTGTACAGCGGGGGCAAGGTCGAGGACACGGTCCGCCAGTTGATCGACAAGGGCCACACCTACGAGCAGGACGACGCCCTGTGGCTGCGCACCACCGACTTCGGCGACGACAAGGACCGGGTGATGCGCAAGCGTGACGGCGACTACACCTACTTCGTCCCCGACGTCGCCTATCACCTCGACAAGTGGCAGCGCGGCTTCAAGCAGGTGATCGACGAACAGGGCGCCGATCACCACTCCACGGTAACCCGCGTGCGTGCCGGCCTGCAGGCCCTGGAAGCCGGCATCCCGTCGGGCTGGCCCGACTACGTGCTGCACCAGATGGTGCTGGTGACCCGCTCCGGGGTCGAGGTCAAGCTCTCCAAGCGCGCCGGCAGCTACGTCACCCTGCGCGATCTGATCGACGAGGTGGGCCGCGATGCCACCCGCTACTTCCTCGCCGCGCGGCGCGCCGACTCGCAGTTGACCTTCGACATCGACCTGGCCCGTTCGCAGTCCAACGACAACCCGGTCTACTACGTGCAGTACGCCCATGCGCGCCTGTGCAGCGTGATGCGCAAGGCCGAGGCCGACGGCGTGCCCTTCGACCACGGTCTGGCGATGGCCAATCTGGCGTTGCTCGACAGCGACCCGGAAAAGGCGCTGATGAACCGCCTGGCCCGCTACCCGGAGGTGGTCGAGCACGCCGCCGCCAGTCGCGAGCCGCAGCAGGTCGCCCAGTACCTGCAGGATCTCGCCGCCGATTTCCACAGCTGCTACAACGCCGTCAAGGTCATGGTCGACGAGCCGGCCCTGCGCAACGCGCGCCTGGCCCTGGGGCTGGCCGCGCGTCAGGTGCTGCGCAACGGCCTCGACCTGCTGGGCGTGAGCGCTCCCGAGGAGATGTAGACCATGGCCCGTACCGCCGCCGCGCAAAACGGCAACCGTCGCAAGGCCGCGCCCCGCAAGGGCGCCACGACCCGCCGGGCGCCGCGCCAGAAAACGCGTCAGGGGGCGCGCGTCCCCGGCTGGCTGTGCGGTCTGATCGGCCTGATCGCCGGCTTCGCGCTGTCGCAGTATTTCCAGCAGAGCGCCGCGCCGGTGGCGACGCTGATGCCCAAGCCCGCCACCGAGGCCGCGGACACCAAGGCGGCATCCGCCGGCAAGGCCGCGTCCCGGTCTCAGGGCGAGAGTGCCGCGGCGAAGGACGAACCGGCCATGCCGACCTTCGAGTTCTACACCCTGCTGCCGGAATCCGAGGTGGTCGCGCCCAAGGTCGACGCCTACCAATCCACGCCGCGCCCCAGCGACGATGACGACGGCGGCGCCGCCCAGGCCGCGGCCAAGGGCGGCAAGTACATGCTCCAGGCCGCCTCGTTCAAGGACATGGCCGACGCCAGGCGCCTGGCCGGCAAGCTCAAGGACTTCGGCCTGCTGGCCAAGATCACCGACGTCAAGGCCAATGGCGACCAGACCTGGCACCGCGTCCAGGTCGGCCCCTACGAGGACACCCGCGAGCTCACCCGGGCCCAGGACCTGATGGTCACCCAGGGCATCGAACCGCTGATGATCCGCCTGCAGAACTGATCCCCGCCCGCCCGACACGCGACGGCCCGCCCGGGCCGTCGCGGCATCGCTTGATTTCCGTCGACGCCGCCCGCATCTCTGCCTCACACCTTCGTCGGGTACTGGTTTCACACCGGTGCATCATTCGTCATCGGGTGCCACGCCGCCGGCGCGACGGCGTCACCCCGCAACGGAGTTTCCGTTACATGACCACCATCGTTTCCGTGCGCCGCAACGGTCAGGTCGCCCTGGCCGGCGACGGCCAGGTCTCCCTGGGCGACACCGTGCTCAAGGGCAACGCCAGCAAGGTGCGGCGCCTCTATCGCGGCCAGGTGCTGGCCGGTTTCGCCGGCGGCACCGCCGATGCCTTCACCCTGTTCGAACGCTTCGAGGCGCAACTCGAGAAATATCAGGGCCATCTCACCAAGGCCGCCGTCGAGCTGGCCAAGGAGTGGCGCACCGATCGCGCCCTGCGCCGCCTCGAGGCGATGCTGGTGGTCGCCGACAAGACCGCCTCGCTGATCATCACCGGCAACGGCGACGTGGTGGAGCCGGAATACGGCGTGATCGCCATCGGCTCCGGCGGCAACTACGCGCTGGCCGCGGCGCGGGCGATGCTCGACAACACCGAGCTGTCGGCGAAGGAGATCACCGCCAAGTCGCTCGACATCGCCGCCGACATCTGCGTCTACACCAACCACAACGCCGTCATCGAGGAGCTCGCCTGACATGTCACAGATGACCCCCCGCGAGATCGTCCACGCCCTCGACCAGTTCATCATCGGCCAGCACGACGCCAAGCGGGCGGTGGCGATCGCCCTGCGCAACCGCTGGCGGCGCATGCAGCTCGACGACGACCTGCGCCCCGAGGTAACCCCCAAGAACATCCTGATGATCGGCCCCACCGGGGTCGGCAAGACCGAGATCGCCCGGCGCCTGGCCAAGCTGGCCCGCGCGCCGTTCATCAAGATCGAGGCGACCAAGTTCACCGAAGTCGGCTACGTGGGCCGCGACGTCGAGTCGATCATCCGCGACCTGGTCGAGATGGCGATCAAGATGGTTCGCGAGCAGGCCAAGGAAGAGGTTCGCCACAAGGCCGACGATGCCGCCGAGGATCGCATCCTCGACGCGCTGCTGCCGCCCCCGCGGGGCAGCGAGTACGACCACGCCCGCGACGACTCCTCGACCCGTCAGGCCTTCCGCAAGAAGCTCCGCGAAGGGCAGCTCGACGACAAGGAGATCGACATCGAGATCACCCCGGCCGGCGGCGGCATCGACATCATGACCCCGCCGGGCATGGAGGAGATGACCCAGCAGCTGTCGAGCCTGTTCTCGAGCATGAACAAGCAGAAGACCGAGACCAAGCGGGTCAAGGTCAAGGACGCCTGGCAACTGCTGCGCGACGAGGAAGCCGCCAAGCTGGTCAACGAGGAAGAGATCAAGCGCCGCGCCGTCGAGTCGGTCGAGCAGAACGGCATCGTGTTCCTCGACGAGATCGACAAGGTCGCCAAGGGCGGTGGCCAGTCGAGTGGTGGCGAGGTCTCCCGCGAGGGCGTGCAGCGCGACCTGCTGCCGCTGATCGAGGGGTCGACGGTGTCGACCAAGCACGGCATGGTGCGCACCGACCACATCCTGTTCATCGCCTCCGGGGCCTTCCATCTCTCCAAGCCATCGGACCTGATTCCCGAGCTGCAGGGCCGTCTGCCGATCCGTGTCGAGCTCTCGGCGCTGACCCCGGACGACTTCAAGCGCATCCTCACCGAACCCTCCGCGTCGCTGACCAAGCAGTACCAGGCGCTGATGGCCACCGAGGGCCTCGAGATCGAGTTCACCGAGGACGGCATCGCGCGCATCGCCGAGGTCGCCTGGCAGGTCAACGAAGGCACCGAGAACATCGGCGCGCGCCGCCTGCACACGGTGATGGAACGCCTGCTCGAGGAAGCCTCGTTCCAGGGCGGCGACCTGCAGGGCCCGCTGGTGGTCGATGCCGCCTACGTCGACTCGCAGCTCGGCGAACTGGCCAAGGACGAGGACCTGTCCCGCTACATCCTCTGACGAGGAGCTGTAAGCTGTAAGCGGGAAGAGCGCCGCTTCGCGGCGGGAAGAGAAGAATGGCCAAGGACGGGGTTCTTCTCTTCCATTTGCATCTCTCCCTGGCCTGGGCCAAGACTTACGGCTTACAGCTTATGGCTTAACAGCCAGGAGTTTTCTTATGACCGCCCCGATCCCCACCCGCGTGCACTATCACAAGCAGGCCCGCGAACTCGAGCTGGCCTACGCCGACGGCGAATGCTACCGGCTCTCCGCCGAGTACCTGCGGGTGTTCTCGCCATCGGCCGAGGTGCGCGGCCACGGCCCCGACACCGCCACGCTGCAGACCGGCATGAAGTACGTGGGTCTGAAGAACATCACCCAGACCGGCCGCTACGCGCTCAAGCTGCACTTCGACGACGGCCACGACACCGGCCTCTACAGCTGGGAATACCTCTACGACCTGGCGACCCATAAGGACGCCTACTGGGCCGATTACCTGAAGCAGCTCGAGGCGGCCGGCGCCTCCCGCGAGCCGCTGGGCATTCCCCTGAAATCGGTCTAGCCCACGCCCCATCGCGTCTGCGGCGCGCCGTGGCCGCCCCCGGGGCGGCGGCATGGCCGCCAAGCGCAGACAAGCCCCGTCCGGCGACGCTACAATGGCGCCCACTTCATCGAACCCGGCCCGCCGTGCTCGCCACGCCGCCGCCGGAACGTGCCGGCCCCATGCCGAGGCCGGAGCCGCGCCACCTGCACAGCAAGGGAAGCCCATGAACAAGCGCACGACCCACTTCGGCTATCAGGAAGTTCCGGTCGAGGAGAAGGCCGCCCGTGTCGCCGACGTCTTCCACTCCGTGGCGGGGCGCTACGACCTGATGAACGACCTGATGTCGATGGGCATCCACCGCTTGTGGAAGCGCATCACTCTCGAGCGTTCGGCGGTGCGCCGCGGCCAGACGGTGCTCGACATCGCCGGCGGCACCGGCGACCTGACGCTCAAGTTCGCCCAGCGGGTGGGCAGCGAAGGGCGGGTGGTGCTGGCCGACATCAACGCCTCGATGCTGCGGGTGGGACGCGACAAGCTGCTCGACCACGGGGCCGGCGGCAACGTCGAGTACGTCCAGGCCAACGCCGAGTGCCTGCCGTTCGCCGACAACACCTTCGACTGCATCACCATCGCCTTCGGCCTGCGCAACGTCACCGACAAGGACGCCGCCCTGGCCTCGATGGCCCGCGTGCTCAAACCGGGCGGCCGGCTGCTGGTGCTGGAGTTCTCCAAGCCAACTCACCAGGCGCTCTCGAAGGTCTACGACGAATACTCCTTCCGGCTGCTGCCGAAGATGGGCGAACTCGTCGCCAACGACGCCGACAGCTACCGCTACCTGGCCGAATCGATCCGCATGCACCCCGATCAGGAAACCCTCAAGGCGATGATGGAAGGCGCCGGACTCGAGCGTGTCGAGTACACCAACCTGACCGGCGGCATCGTCGCCCTCCACCGCGGCGTCAAGCTGTGAGGACCCGATGGCATTGACTCCCCCCCTGCTGCTGGCCTGTGCCGAGAAGACCTTCAATACCCTGCTCGCCCGCGACCCCGCCGCGCCGTCGCGATTGCGCCGGCTCGCCGGCAAGCGCCTGCTGCTGCGCCTGGAACGCCCGCAGCTCGAACTGCTGATCGCCTTCCACGCGCAGGGCCTCAAGCTGTTTCACCACCCGCAGGCCGAGGAAGGCGACGCCGACGCCGTCGTCGAGGTCGACAGCGAAGCCTTGGGCGCCCTGCTCGCCGGCGAGTCGCTGGAACACCTGATGTTCGACGGTCGGCTGTCGCTGCGCGGCCAGACCCACCTACTCGAGGCGGCCCGCGACCTGCTGATGGATCTGGACCTCGACTGGGAAGGCGCGCTGGCCGAATGGTTCGGCGACGTGCCGGCCAACACCCTTGCCGAGGGCATGCGGCGTTTCGCCCGCTTCGGCCTGCGCGGTCAGCGCGAGCTGCGCGCCGATCTCGCCGAGTACCTCTTCGAGGAGGCCCGGCTGTTGCCCGGCAGTTCACAGCGCGAGGTGCTGCGCGACCATCTCACCGAACTCGAGGTCGCCACCGACCGGCTCGAGGCACGCCTCGCCCGGCTCCAGCGCAAGCTCGCCGAACGCCGGGAGGCGACGACGTGAGCCTGCGACTGCTGCGCATCCTGTGGGTGGTCGCCCGCTATCGGCTGGACAGCCTGATCCCGCTCGACCGCCTGCCGCCGCTGCTGCGCCTGGTGGTACGCCTGTCGCCGCTGCGCCTGCTACCCACCGGGGGCCATTCCCGCGGGCGACGGCTGCGACTGGCCCTGGAAGCGCTGGGGCCGATCTTCGTCAAGTTCGGCCAGATGCTCTCGACCCGCCGCGATCTGCTGCCGCCGGACATCGCCGACGAGCTCAAGCGCCTGCAGGATCAGGTACCGCCCTTCCCCGGCGAGCGCGCCCGCACGGTGGTCGAGGAAGAACTCGAGTGCAGCATCGAGTCCGCCTTCGCGCATTTCGACACCGACCCCATGGCCTCGGCGTCGGTGGCCCAGGTCCACGCTGCACGGCTGCACGATGGCGCGGACGTGGTGGTCAAGGTGATCCGTCCGGGCATCGATCGGGTGATGCGCCAGGACATCGGCCTGATGTATACCCTGGCGCGCCTGCTGCGGCGCGTGCCCGAGGCCCGCCGCCTGCGCCCCGTGGAGGTGGTGTCGGACTACGAGGCGACGCTGTTCGACGAGCTGGACCTGCACAAGGAAGCCGCCAACACTTCGCAGCTCAAGCGCAACTTCAAGAACTCGCCGCTGCTCTACGTGCCGACGATCCACTGGCCGTTGACGCGACGGCGCATCCTCGTGCAGGAGCGCATCCATGGTATCCCGGTGGCCGACATGGCGGCCCTCGAGGCCCAGGGCACCGATCTGCACAAGCTCGCCGAGCGCGGCGTGGAAATCTTCTTCACCCAGGTGTTCCGCGACAACTTCTTCCACGCCGACATGCACCCGGGCAACATCTTCGTCGCCCACGGCAAGCCCGACGACCCGCAGTACATCGCCATCGACTGCGGCATCGTCGGCAGCCTGACCCGCGAGGATCAGGACTATCTGGCGCGCAACCTGCTGGCGTTCTTCCATCAGGACTATTACCAGGTCGCCCAGTTGCACATCGAGTCGGGCTGGGTCGGCGAGGGCACCCGCGCCAACGAGTTCGCCGCGGCGATCCGCGCGGTGTGCGAACCGATCCTCGAGAAGCCGCTCAAGGACATCTCCTTCGGCCAGGTGCTGCTGGGACTGTTCCAGACCGCCCGGCGTTTCAACATGGAGGTCCAGCCGCAACTGGTGTTGCTGCAGAAGACCCTGCTCAACATCGAGGGCCTGGGCCGGCAGCTCTATCCCGACCTCGACCTGTGGCAGACCGCCAAGCCCTATCTCGAACGCTGGATGAAGGAGCGCGCCGGCCCACGCGGGCTGTGGGCCTCGCTGCAGAAACAGGCCCCCGAGCTCAGCCGCCAACTGCCGGAGTTGCCGGTGCTCGCCCACCAGGCGCTGGCGCGGGTGGAGAGCGAGCGCCGCCAGCGCCATCAGCAGGTCGAGTCGCTGGCCCAGATGCAGGCATCAATGGCACGCACCGGGCGCAGCGCACGCCGCCTGCGCATCGGCGCGCTGCTGCTGGCCCTGGCGCTGGCCTGGCAGCCGCTGGAAGCCTGGGCGCTGGAGCAGCCCTGGCCGGTGCTGCTCGCCGCGGCAGTGGGCGTCGTGCTGCTCGCCTGGCGTTAGTGACCTGTTTAACCAAGCCCTTTCGACTCACTGACTCAGGATTGTCATCGATGAGCGATATTCTCAAACAGCTCGACGCGGTGCTCGACACCCGCCGTCAGGCCGCCCCCGACACCTCCTACGTGGCCTCCCTGCACCACAAGGGGCTCAACAAGATTCTGGAGAAGGTCGGCGAGGAAGCCACCGAGGCCATCATCGCCGCCAAGGATGCCCGCGCCGACGATGACGCCACCCGTCAGGCGGTAGTCGCCGAAACCGCCGACCTGTGGTTTCATAGCCTGGTGATGCTCTCGCATCTGGGCATCGACTCGCAGGCGGTACTCGACGAGCTGGCACGCCGTTTCGGCATCTCCGGGCTGGACGAGAAGGCCGCCCGCAACAACGAGTAGATCCGGGCCTGGCCCGAGGGGAGAAAGTTCATGTTAGGTGGTATCAGTATCTGGCAGCTGCTGATCGTTCTCGGCATCATCATCCTGATCTTCGGCACCAAGAAGCTGCGCAACATCGGCGGCGACCTGGGTGGCGCGGTCAAGGGCTTCAAGAAGGCCATGAACGACGACGACAAGGCGGACACGGACGACACCACCCAGCGGCAGGTGCGCCACGAGGAAACGGGCCATACCTACGACGCCGAGGCGGAACAGCGGGACAGCCGCAAAGAAGAACAGAAGTAGGCGATCATGTTCGACATCGGCTTTCTCGAACTGCTGCTGATCGGCGTGGTCGGCCTGCTGGTGCTCGGGCCCGAGCGCCTGCCCAAGGCCGCGCGCACCGCGGGGCTGTGGATCGGCAAGGTCAGGCGCAGCGTCGCCGGCATGCAGCGCGAGATCAACGAGCAACTCGAGGCGGAGGAACTGCGCCAGAAGCTCGCCGAGCAGGAACGGAAACTCAACGAGGGGCTCGACAAGGCGCGCCGCGATGTCGAGAGCAGCGTCGAGAGCGAGCCCCGGCGTGACGCCTCGTCGTCGACTGCCGTCGACACCGCCGCCCACGAGCCGGTCGAGGCATCGACCACGGCCGAGTCGCCGCCCCCTCCCGCCGACAAGGATTCCGCGCCGCGATGAGTGACTCCTCCTCCCCGCGTGACGACGACAAGCCGCACGACGACGCCTCCCACGCACCGCTGATCGAGCACCTGGTCGAACTGCGCAGCCGTCTGCTGCGCGCGGTGATCGCCATCGGGGTGATCTTCCTGGCGCTCTACGCCTTCTCCAACGACATCTACAGCTTCGTGGCCGACCCGTTGATGGCGCTGCTGCCGGCGGGCTCGCAGATGATCGCCACCGAGGTCGCCTCGCCGTTTCTGGCACCGTTCAAGCTGACCCTGGTGGTGGCGGTATTCATCGCCATCCCCTTCGTGCTGCATCAGGCCTGGGCCTTCGTCGCCCCGGGCCTGTACGAGAACGAGAAGACCCTCGCCGTGCCGCTGCTGGTCTCCAGCGTGGCGCTGTTCTACGGGGGCGCCGCCTTCGCCTATTACGTGGTCTTTCCGCTGCTGTTCAACTTCTTCGTGCATGCCGGGCCGCAGAACGTCGCGGTGATGACCGACATCAACCAGTATCTCAACTTCGTGCTGAAGCTGTTCTTCGCCTTCGGCGTGGCGTTCGAGATCCCCATCGCCACCTTCCTGCTGATCTGGACCGGCGCCACCAGCGTCGAGAACCTGTCGAAGAAACGCCCCTACGTTATCCTGGGCTGCTTCGTGATCGGCATGCTGATGACCCCGCCGGACGTGATCTCGCAGAGCCTGCTGGCGGTGCCCATGTGGCTGCTCTACGAGATCGGCATCCTGTTCGGCCGCATCGTCCGCCGCAAGACGCCATCGGACGACATCGACGACGACGCCTGACGCGTCGGCCCCTGACCGCAAGTGCCCGGCGCAGGGAGCCGGGGCGCTTGTCGTCGCGCCGGCAGCGCTGTCACGGCCACCCTTTCAGAGCATCTCCGCCAGCCGATCGATCAGCTTGAAGATGCCGGTCGAGGCCTCGGCCGGCCCGCCGGCGAGCAGGAAGGCCGGCGTCGACACCACCCGGTGCTCGCGGTCGATCGCTACCTCGTTGACCGCACAGCTCTTGTGCAGCCCGCCCATGCTGCTGATCGCCCCGGCCAGCTCGGCGTTCTGGCCCACGGTGACGGCGATGCCCTCGCCGAGCAGCCGCGGCACCAGCAACGGCGCGTAGCCCATCAGGCCGAAGGGCTTGCCCCGCTCGTGGAAGGGCACCAGGGCGTCGCGCAACTGCGGCAGCACGCTCATCTCGGTACCCGCCGTGGCGAAGTCCGAGAGCGTGTGGATCACGCCCACCCCGCCGGGGATCACCACGCCGTCGACGTCGTCGGGGTCGAGCGCCGCGAGGTCGAGCGTCTCGCGCCCGCCCAGCCGCGCGGCCTCGCGCAGGACGTTGCGCGTCGCGTCGTAGACTTCACCGCTGCGATGGTCGACGACCCGCGGCTGGTCGCCATCGGGCGCGAAACAGCGATAGCCGATGCCGCGCTGATCGAGCCCCAGCAAGGTGAGTATCACTTCCCGGGCTTCCGAACCGTCCTCGGTTCCGCAACCGGACAGGATGACCGCGACCTGTTTGTTCATTGCCGTCATTCTCCTACGCTCGTCCGAGACGCTCACCGGCGACCCGGACCGACCTGGAAGGCGCGCGCCTGGCGGCGGCGATGGGTATGGCGGACCCCGATGCAGCGCGGCGGGGAAACTACAATCTAGAAGCTGGCCGCCGGTGCGACAAGCGGAGGCATTCGCGTATCGGCCTGCGTTGATATACTCGGGGTCAGCGTCGCCGCTGTCATGGCATTGTCATAGTCGTCGGTCAGGCTGTGTCGCATGGCGGTCGCGACCCCATTCACGACCGGAGATATCCGTTTGAATCCGTTAACGCCACGCCAGTATCCGACCACGCGCATGCGGCGCATGCGCAAGGACGATTTCTCGCGCCGGTTGATGCGCGAATCGACCCTGACCCCCAACGATTTGATCCTGCCGGTCTTCGTGCTCGACGGCGAGGGCCGTCGCGAAGCCGTGCCCTCGATGCCCGGGGTGGAGCGGCTGTCGCTCGACCTGATGGTCGAACAGGCCCGCGAGGTCGCCGACCTGGGGATCCCGGCACTGGCGCTGTTCCCGGTGATCGATACCGCCTTGAAGAGCGAATTCGCCGAGGAAGCCTACAACGCCAGCGGCCTGGTCCAGCGCAGCGTGCGCGCGATCAAGGACGCCTGCCCGGAGCTGGGCATCATCACCGACGTGGCACTCGACCCCTACACCAGCCACGGCCAGGACGGCATCCTCGACGCGCAGGGCTACGTGCAGAACGACCGCACCGTCGAGACCCTGCTCAAGCAGGCGCTGTCCCACGCCGAGGCCGGTGCCGACGTGGTCGCGCCCTCGGACATGATGGACGGGCGGATCGGCGCGATCCGCGCGGTACTCGAACAGGAAGCGCTGCACAACGCACGGATCATGGCCTACTCCGCCAAGTACGCCTCGCGTTACTACGGGCCTTTCCGCGATGCAGTGGGGTCGGCGGGCAACCTGGGCAAGGCCGACAAGACCACCTATCAGATGGACCCGGCCAACAGCGACGAGGCCCTGCACGAGACCGCGCTGGACATCGCCGAGGGTGCCGACATGGTGATGATCAAGCCGGGCATGCCCTATCTCGACGTCCTGCACCGCATCAAGCAGGAACTCCGGGTGCCGACCTTCGCCTATCAGGTCAGCGGCGAGTACGCCATGCACATGGCGGCCTTCGAGAACGGCTGGCTCGATGCCGACGGCGTGATGCTCGAGTCGCTGATGTGCTTCAAACGGGCCGGCGCCGACGGCGTGCTGACCTACTTCGCCAAACGCGCCGCCCAGCTTCTCAATTCATGATCGAGGGGGCCGCGCGCCCTCTCGTCGCCAAGGAGTCTTGCGATGGAAGAGTCGCGCAGCCAACCGGTATCCGCCGCGCTGGACAGCCCCCAGGACACCTCCGCCAGCGAGGCGTCGGGCGAGGCGCCGCCGCTGCGGGTCAATCGCACCCGCACCGGCATCCACGCCAAGCCCACGCCCTCGCCGGAGGCCGACCTCGACGACCCGTCGCTGTACTTCAACCGCGAACTCTCCAACCTGCAGTTCAACATCCGGGTGCTCGAGCAGGCCCTCGACACCTCGCATCCGCTGCTCAACCGGATGATGTTCCTGCTGATCTTCTCGTCGAACCTCGACGAGTTCTTCGAGATCCGCGTCGCCGGCCTCAAGCATCAACTGATGCTCGGCAGCGAGGAGACCGGCGGCGACGGGCTCTCGCCGCGCCGCGTCCTGACCGAGATATCGCGCATCGCCCACGAGCAGGTCGAGCGCCAGTACCGCATCCTCAACGAGATACTGATCCCCGCGCTCGAGGAGCAGCGCATCCGCTACCGGCGCCGCGCGCAGTGGACGCAGCAACAGCGCGACTGGGTTCGCGAATACTTCGACGAAGAGATCATGCCGGTGATCAGCCCCATCGGGCTGGACCCGTCGCACCCCTTCCCGCGGCTGGTCAACAAGAGCCTCAACTTCATCGTCGAGCTCGAGGGCAAGGATGCCTTCGGCCGCGAGGGCGGCCTGGCGATCCTGCCCGCACCGCGTTCGCTGCCGCGGGTGATCCGCCTGCCGGAACACCTGGCCGAGGAGGGCTACACCGACTATGTGTTCCTGTCCTCGATGATCCATGCCCATGCCCAGGAGGTGTTCCCGGGCATGGAGGTGCGCGGCTGTTATCAGTTCCGCCTGACCCGCAACGCCGACCTGTCGGTGGACCCCGAGGAGGTCTCCGACCTGGCCTCGGCACTGCGCGGCGAGCTGCTCGCCCGGCGCTACGGCGACGGGGTACGCCTGGAGGTCGCCGACAACTGCCCCGATACGCTGTCGACGTTCCTGCTCAAGCAGTTCGAGCTCGACGAGCAGGATCTCTACCGGGTCAACGGCCCGGTCAACCTGACGCGCATGATGTCGGTGCTCGGCGATATCGACCGCCCCGATCTGCTCTACCGGTCGTTCACCCCGGGCCTGCCCAAGAACCTCAAGCCGGAGGGCAGTCTGTTCGAGGTGATCGACCAGGGCGACGTGCTGCTCCACCACCCCTTCCAGTCGTTCGCTCCGATCGAGGATCTGCTGCGCGAGGCGGCCCGGGACACCGCGGTGCTGGCGATCAAGCAGACCCTCTATCGCACCGGGGCCGACTCACCGATCGTCAGCGCGCTGGTCGAGGCGGCACGCAACGGCAAGGAAGTGACCGTGGTCATCGAACTGCGGGCACGCTTCGACGAGGCCGACAACCTGGCGCTGGCCTCACGGCTGCAGGAAGCCGGGGCGATCGTCATCTACGGCGTGATGGCCTACAAGACCCACGCCAAGATGCTGCACATCGTGCGCCGCGAGAAGGGCGAGCTGCGCTACTACGCCCATCTGGGCACCGGCAACTACCATTCCAAGACCGCCAAGCTCTACACCGACTACAGCCTGCTGACCGCCAACGAGACGCTCTGCGAGGACGTCCACATGGTCTTCCAGCAGCTCTCCGGCATGGGCAAGCCACGCAATATCCACACCCTGCTGCACGCGCCTTTCGTGCTCCACGATCGGCTGGTGGCGATGATCGACCGCGAGGCGAAGTTCGCCGAGAAGGGCAAGAAGGCGCACCTGATCATCAAGTGCAACTCGCTCACCGAGCCGCAACTGATTCGCGCGCTGTACCGCGCCTCGCGCGCCGGCGTGCAGTGCGACCTGATCATTCGCGGCATGTGCTGCCTGCGTCCCGGCGTGCCGGGCATCTCCGAGAACATCCGGGTCCGCTCGATCATCGGCCGCTTCCTCGAGCACACCCGGGTCTTCCATTTCCACAACGACGGCAAGAGCGAGATCTGGGCCTCGAGCGCCGACTTCATGGAACGCAACATGTTCCACCGCGTCGAGACCTGCTTCCCGATCCTCGACAAGAAGCTCGCCCAGCGCGTGCGCAAGGACCTGGAGACCTACCTGGTCGACAACTGTCAGAGCTGGGTGCTGCAGGAGGACGGCAGCTACCGCAAGCAGGAGCCCGGCGACGCGGCCCCGATCAGCGCCCAGGAGACGCTGCTCTACGCCTATGCCGCCAAGGCCTGAGAACCGCCTCGGCCCGTACCACCATTTGAGCCGGCGCCGAACATCCACTACGTTTTCTGAGTGTGGTAACACCATGTGACCCGCTAACCATCCGACCAGGGAATGGTCGGAATGACGTCATCGACCCCGGCAGAGCCTTCCGAAGGCTCGTGGTGTCGGATCGATGAAGGTGACATCCCCTCCAAACCGACAGGGACGTAGGGAGTCAGATCGTGACAGGAGGATCGTGCAACGCCGTGCAGCCGCGCAATGTGGGCCCCTTGGCACGTGCGTTTCTGGGACTGCTCGCCCTGCTTGTCGTGACCGGCTGCAGTCAGAACAACCTGAGCTTTCTCGACCCGCACGGACCGGTCGCCGCCGCCCAGCGCACCCACTTCTGGATCGTCGTCGCGCTGACGCTGGTGGTGGTGCTGCCGGTCATCGTGCTCACCCCGGTACTCGTCTGGAAATACCGCTACGGTGGCGAGTCGACCTATCGGCCGCGCTGGAGCTTCTCGAAGCGTCTGGAATACCTCATCTGGGGCGTGCCTTTCCTGATCGTGGCGATCCTGGGCTATTTCCTCTGGCAGCAGACCTACTCGCTGGACCCCTACAAGCCGCTGCCGTCGGATCAAAAGCCGCTGCACGTGCAGGTCGTGGGCTACGACTGGAAATGGCTGTTCATCTACCCCGAGCAGAACATCGCTACCGTCAATGAACTGGTCTTCCCCGCCGAACGTCCGCTCGAACTCGAGCTGACCTCCGATACCGTGATGCAGTCGTTCTTCGTCCCCGCGCTGGGCAGCCAGATCTACGCCATGCACGGCATGGTCACGCGCCTGCATCTTCTGGCCGATCACCCCGGAACCTATCGCGGCGAGAACACCCAGTACAACGGCGAGCGCTTTCACGAGCAGCACTTCACGGCCAAGGCGGTGACCGAGGCCGCGTTCGACGACTTCATCGCGGGCGCCCGCCGGCACGGCCATGCCCTCGACCGCCCGACCTATCAGGTGCTCGACGGCCGCAATACCGTCCGCGAACTGGCCAGGGCGCTGGGCGAGGACGGGCAGACCGAGGCGCTGCGCTTCTCGGCCACGCCGGACGACCTGTTCTCGGCGATCGTGGCGGGCACCCCGGGCGAGGCCCTCGCTCCCGGCCCGGTTTCCATAGCGGCGCAGCAGACACCGCTCGCGTTTCAACGCGTCACGACCGGCGTAGATGGCCCGGTCGCGGCCGCCGCCGCCCTGACACCGCTCCACGCAGCCGACGACGCCATGGTTTCCCTGCCACCGGCAGGATCACCGCGCCATCACCAGCAGGGGGAAACGCCGTGACGCTGACTCACTTCCTGGACATCGCGCTGGGACGCCTCGACTGGAATGCCCTGCCCTTCTGGGATGCGATCCAGACGCCCGACACCCTGCACATCGTCAACGCCGCCATCGTCACGGCCGCCGCCTCCCTGGTGGTGCTCGGGGCGCTGGCCGTGGTGGTACTGCTGACCCGGCACGGCAAGTGGAAGGTGCTGTGGTCGGAATGGCTGACCAGCGTCGACCACAAGCGCATCGGTATCATGTTCATCGTCATCGCCCTGGTCATGCTGGCTCGCGCGATCATCGAGGCGGTGTTCATGCGTACCCAGCAGGCATTCGGCCTGGACGGCGGCTTCCTGCTGGCCGAGCACTTCGGCGAGTTCTTCACCACCCACGGCACGATCATGATCTTCTTCATGGCGATGCCGTTCCTCACCGGGGTGATCAACTACGTGATGCCGCTGCAGATCGGCGCCCGGGACCTGTCCTTCCCGGTGATGAACTCGGTGAGCCTGGGCCTGACCGCGGCCGGCGCGGCCATCGTCATGGTCTCGCTGGTGCTCACGCCCTTTTCCACCGGCGGCTGGAGCGGCTATCCGCCCTTCACGGAGAGCTCCTTCAATCCCGGCGCCGGGGTCGACTACTGGATCTGGGCGGTGACCCTGTCGTCGATCGGCTCGACGATGACCGGCATCAACTTCGCGGTGACGATCTACAAGGAGCGGGCCCCGGGCATGCACCTGTTCCGCATGCCGCTGTTCTGCTGGACCGCGCTGTGCACCTCGATTCTGATGATCTTCGCCATGCCGCCGCTGACCGTGGCCACGGCCCTGCTGGCACTCGATCGCTACCTGGATTTCCATTTCTTCACCCAGGATCTCGGTGGCGACATGATGAACTACGTCAACATGTTCTGGCTGTTCGGCCACCCCGAGGTCTACATCCTGATCCTGCCCGCCTTCGGGGTGTTCTCGGAAGTGTTCTCGACCTTCTCGGGCAAGCGCCTGTACGGCTACACCGGTCTGGTGATCGCGACCATGGTCATCGCCGTGCTGTCGTTCACGGTCTGGCTGCATCACTTCTTCACCATGGGTCAGTCGCCCAACGTCAACGTGGTGTTCGGCATCGCCACCATGCTGATCGGCGTGCCCACCGGGGTGAAGGTCTACGACTGGATGCTGACCATGTTCCGCGGGCGGGTACGCGTGACGATCCCCATGGTCTATGCGCTGGGTTTCATCACCCTGTTCGTCCTCGGCGGACTGACGGGCATCCTGCTGGCCAACCCGTCGATCGACTACCAGGTCCACAACACGCTGTTCCTGGTCGCGCACTTTCACAACATGCTGGTGCCGGGGCTGCTGTTCGGCATGCTGGCCGCCTACAACATGTGGTTTCCCAAGGCCTTCGGCTTCCGTCTCGAGGAGCGCTGGGGCTACCGCGCCGCCTACGCCTGGATCGTCGGTTTCATCCTGGCCTTCTTCCCGCTCTACGCCCTGGGGCTGCTGGGCATGCCACGGCGCACCGTGAGCTTCGTCGAGCCGGCCTACCTGCCGTGGACGATCATCGCGGGCTTCGGCGCGCTGGTGATCCTCTTCGCCCTGTTCAGCCTGGCCATGCAACTCTGGCTGAGCCTGCGCCAGCGTCACGCCAACCGGGTGCCCGTGGGCGACCCCTGGGATGGCCGCAGCCTGGAGTGGGCCACTCCGGCCCCGGTGCCGGAATACAATTTCCCGGTGATCCCCGAGGTCTTCAGTCGCGACGCCTTCATGCGCGAGAAGGACCTCGGCCAGGCCTACCAGCGGCCTGCCGAATACCGCGATATCACGATGCCGGCCAACAGCGCCCTGGGGCCGATCCTCACCGCCACCGGCTTTCTGATGGCCTTCGGTCTGGTGTGGTACCTGTGGTGGCTGGTGCTCCTCGCCGGCGGCGTCTCGATCGCGGCGCTGATCGCGCGCAGCTTCGTGCGCAAGACCACCAGGATCATCAGCGCCGCGGAAGTCCGCGAGACCCACGAGGCCTGGCTGCGCCAGGTCGCCGAAACGCGGGCCGTCAAGCGTGACCAGGAACGAGACACCAGCAACCGGGGGCTGCCCGCCGCCCCCGTGTCGGGAGCCGTGCAATGACGACGCCATCCAGGCACCCGGGCCTCAACCTCGGTCGCGCGCATCCGGAAGCCCACCACGCCTGCGAAGGGCTGGTGTTCGGGTTCTGGGTCTTCATGATGAGCGACCTGATCATCTTCGGGCTGCTCTTCGCCAACTACGTAACCCAGCTCGATGCCCTGGCCGGCGGCCCCGGCCCCAAGGACCTCTTCGAGATGAAGAGCGCCTTCATCGAGACGATGCTGCTGCTGACCAGCAGTTTCACCTACGGCATGGCCGCCTACTGCCTCAAGTACCGCAACGGTCGGGGCGCCCTGCTGTTCTGGCTGGTGGTCACGCTGGCGCTGGGGCTGTCGTTCATCGGCTTCGAGCTGCACGACTTCCGGGTGACGATCGACAAGGGCGGTGCGCCGAGCCAAAGCGGTTTCGCGTCCGCCTTCTTCGGGCTGGTCCCGCTGCACGGGCTGCACGTCGCCACCGCCTGCCTCTGGATGATCGTGCTGATCGTCCAGATGCTGGTCTACGGGCTGGATACCGGCGTCAAGACGGGGCTGGTTCGCCTGGGGCTGTTGTGGCACTTCCTGGACATCGTCTGGATCGGCATCTTCTCCCTGGTCTATCTCGGAGGCTTGGCATGAGCGAGACGCAACGGCAATCCGGCGTGGTCGACGACAAGGAGCGCAGGCGCGAGCTGGGCAGCTACCTGTGGGGTTACGGCCTGGCGCTGGCCCTGACCCTGCCCCCCTTCGCGCTGGTGGCCTGGAGCGACTGGCCGCGGGTCACCCTGCTGTGGGCGATCGGTCTCTGCGCCCTGGTCCAGGTCGTGGTGCATTTCCGCTTCTTCCTGCACATCTCCCTGGCCAGGCAGAAGCGCGAGGACCTGCACTTGATCCTCTTTTCGACGCTGATCCTGATCCTCATGGCCGGCGGCACGCTGTGGATCATCTTCAACCTGTATGGGCGCATGGCACCGGCGATGCTGCCCTAGGTTTTGCCCGAAAAGTCGGCGAACGCGGGCAATCTTCGTATCAAGCCTAGAAAGAACCGCGCCTCCCATCCGGGAGGCGCAGTTTCCTCTGTCGGCCGTTCAGACGCGTGTCACACGCCGATCTCACCGCCGTCGCGCTTGCGGATCACCACGGTGGAGGCTCGCGGGCGAACCTCGCCCGAGGCGGCAACCGTGGCATCCTGCTCGTTGGCACCGGGGTCGGCCGGCCAGTTGCCCGGATGCTGGATATTGATGAACAGCGAGGTCTTGTCCGGCGTGGCGAAGATACCGGTCACCTCGCAGCCGTTGGGGCCGACGGCGAAACGCTTGAGCTGGGCCTGGTCGGCGGCATCGATCACCGCCTTGTCACCCGGGCCGCGGCTGACGTTGCCCGGCACCACCGCCAGCACCTGATCGTTGGTGTAATCGGTGACATTGTCGTAGCCGTTGTCGGTCTCGATCCACAGGATACCCTGGCCGTCGCCGCGGTCGTCATACCACAGGCCGTCGGGGCTGGCGAACTGGTTGAGTTCGGTGAGCCCCGAGAAGTTGTCGGCATCGCTCTCGGCGGCGCCGAACACGAACACTTCCCACTCGAAATCGGTGGCTGCCGGTGACGGCTCGCGCCAGCGAATGACCTGACCGCCCTCGTTGTCGGGCCGCGGGTTGGCGGCGTTGACCGGGGCCGTGGCGTAACCCGCGCCCAGCGCCTCGACGTCGCTGCCACCATTGGTGTAAGTGGCGGCGGTGCCCTCGGCGGTGCGCTTGGAGTTGTTGGTCAGGGTCATGTAGACCTCGCCCGAGGAGGGGTCGACGGTGCCCCACTCGGGACGATCCATCGGCGTCGCGCCCATGAAGTCGGCGGCGTCACAGGTGTTGATGATCACCCCGGCGAGATCGCGCGCGTTGGCCAGATTGAGCGCCTGCCACAGCGGCCGGCCGTCCTGGGTGGTGGCGTCCGGCGTCAGCGGCAGCCACTCGCCACTGCCATCGGCGTTGAAGCGCGCCACATAGAGGGTGCCTTCGTCCAGGTACTTGGAACCGATCGCCAGGCGATCGTAGTCCTGGCCCGGGCGATTGGCGTCCTTGGGATCCCACTTGGCCTTGGAGACGAACTTGTAGATGTACTCGTTGCGCGAGTCGTGGCCGGAGTAGAGCACCACCGGCTCGCCCTCGATCACCTTGCCCGGCCAGCAGCCCTCGTGGCGGAAGCGGCCGATATGGGTGCGCTTGAGCGCGGCGGTCTCGGTGCCCACGCTGGCGGTGTTGCCGTAGGGGTCGATCTCCACCACGTAGCCGAAGGTACGCGGCTCGTTGCGGTAGTCGCCGGACGCCGAGGCCGCGCTCGGCGTGGCATCGAAGCGCGCGAACTCGCCGTTCGACCCGCCCTGGGCGGTCTCCCAGCCATAGCGGGCACGGCCCGTGGGCACCCCGAGGCGGTCGTCGTCACGATAGCGATCGCTCGCCTTGGTGAAGACGTTGGGCCAGTTCTCCTCACAGGTGAGGTAGGTGCCCCACGGCGTAAAGCCGTTGGCGCAATTGTTGTTGGTGCCGCGGGTGCGGGTGCCGTTGGTGGAGTAGGCGGTGACCACGTAGTCGCTGCCGCGCACCGGGCCGGCGAGCTCGATCGGCGTGGCCGAGGTGATACGGCGGTTGTAGCGCGAGCCGCGCTCTTCACGCCACTGACCATCGCTGCCGAGCGACAACTTGACCAGGGTCACGCCATGGGCATTGATCTCGGTGCGCGCTTCGTCGGCCGGGCGGGCGCCGCTGTCGGCATTGGTCGGGCCGCCCTGGGGCGCCCACAGCGCGCCCTGATCGATGTACTCGTTGTTGAGCGCCATGATGAATTCGCGCGAGGCACTCTCGTCGCTCAGCGCGAAGTTGTGCATGCCGTCGTGGTTCATGCCCACGCTGGCCGCCTGGTAGTCGGGCGTCACGCTACGGTCCGCAGACCAGGCGCCAACGCTGTTGTCGAGCGGCGTCCCCCAGGGGATCAGCACCTGGGCGACGTAACCCTCGGGCACCACCACCGCATCGGTGCGCGAGCCGCGGATCGCGGCGAACGCCAGCGCCAGCGGGGTGGCTTCCGGCTTGTCGCCACCGGCGGAACCATTGTCGTCGTCGTCACCGTCACTGCTGCAGCCGGCCAGACCGAAACCGCCGAGCAGGCTCATGGCGGCCAGTCCGGCGCCCCCCTGCATGATGCCGCGGCGCGACAGCCGGCGAGACAGCACGGCCGAGAATGGCTCGTTGACGCTCTGGTTGAGAATGCGCTGATCCTCGATTTCCTTGCTCATGGGGTCCCCTCTCTGTTCTGTGAGTGATCCACTAATGACGGTCTGCCAGTCCACGGCGCCCGGGCCGGCGATGCGCGCCGCCGGCCACTCGGCGTCCCGGTGACTGCGGCCACCGGGCTGCGTTACCCGGAGGTAACCTAGAGCAGCAAAGTGACAACCCCATGACGACTTGGCGGCAGCGCCGCGCCCGCCGCGCGGTCACGAAACCGTCATCGCCCAGTCATTAGGATGACGAATCCGGCGGCGGCGAAGACCGTCCGCCGCGTTGGATCATTCGCGGGAGCCTCATGACGCCACCTCTTTCCACCGACGCCCGCGCCGCCACCGAGCGACGCTGCGATCCCACCCGCCGTCGCCTCGTCGGCGCCCTGGGTGGTGCGCTGCTCAGTACCGGCATGGGCGGCTGCGCCACGTCCTCGATCTCGACGCGCACTGCACGCGCACCGACCCCGGGACGCCAGGTCGATCTGCTCTATGTCGCCGATACCCTGGAGTGTCTCGGCCCCACGCGGATCGTCGCCCCCGCCACCTATCTCGGCCCGGCGGAGCTGCTCGGTGGCGCGCCCTGGGCCACCGCGGACGGCGTGACCACGCTGGCCGGCAGCGCTGGCGCCGAATGGGCCGACCTGTATACCCCACGCCGCGCCGCGCGGCGCCATACCGCCGGCTATGGCGGCCTGGCCGCCCAGCTCGCGCGGCTGCGCCGTGAACTCGGTGCCGAGCGCACCCTGACGCTGGAGAACGGCCAGTGCTGGAGCGGCAGCGGCCTGGGGCATCTCGCCAACGGCAGCGTCGGCGTCGCCGCCAGCCGTCTGCTCGCCAGCGATGCCCGGGTCAGCAGCGACGAGCGCGTGCTCTGGCCGCAGCGTGCCGCAGCACTCTACCGAGACTACGCGCGCCCGGTGCTGGGCAATCTGGCCGCGCCGCCCACCGGCGTCAGCACGGCGACCCGCTTCGAGCGCGACGGCGTACGGGTGGCGGTGGTCGGCGCCAGCGATCCCAACGCTCTGGATGAAACTCGTCCCCTCGACCAGTGGTACCAGGCCCTGGCCGAGAGCGTGGCCAAGGCCGCCGAGGACGCCGAGCTGGTGGTGCTATTGGCCGATACCGGCAGCGCCACCGCGCGCTGGCTGGCCGGACGCCTGCCGCGGGTCGACCTGGTGCTGGGCGCCCGCGGCCAGGATTTCTGGCCCACGCTGATCGCGGTGGACAACCCCCACGGCGCCCCGGTGCCGCTGTGTCTGCCCGGCAGCCACGCCAGCGGCTTCTTCCATCTCAGCTGTCGCAGCACCCGGAGCGGCTGGCAGATCCACGCCGAGTTCCAGCGCAACGACGTCACGCCGGACGCCGCGGCTGGCGAACTGCAGGCACGCTTCGACGCCCTGCGCGCCCCCTACGCCGGCTGGCTCGACCGCCCGCTGGGCAGTGCCCCCGGCTGGCTGTGGCGGCGCGACAGTGTCGGCGGCAGCTGGGATGGCCTGATCGCCGCCGCCCTCAGCGCGGATAGCGACGCCACCCGCGCGCTGCTCCCGGGGCTACGCCACGACACCCTGCTGGCCCCCGGCGAAACGATCACCCGCGACCATCTGTGGCGCCTGAGCGGCGGCCATCCGGCGCGGGTCGTCGACCTCACGCCGGACCCCGACGCGCTGAAGCGCCTGCTCGAACGCGCGCTGGACAGCAGTCTGGGCCTGCCGCTGATCCTCAATGACAGCCGCGACCTGCCGCGCCTCTCGGCAACCCGCTGGACGCTCGACTACGGCGCCGCCGCGGGGGCACGTGCGCATCTCGACACGCTGCCGGCAGGGCTCACCTGGCGCAGCTTCAGCGCCCGCCCCCAGGCCGGCGGCGAGCCGCTGTGGCAACGCCTGGAGCGCTATCTCGGCGACCACGACGGCACCCCGCCGGCTCCCACGCCGCCGAGCGTCGAGGCGCGCTACGTCGAGGGCCATCCCGGCTGGCATCCACAGGCGCGCCTGAGCGTATGACGCCCCCGGCCTGGCTGAGCGCCCCGGCACGGTGGCTGGCGCTGTGTCTGCTGGCGTGGCTGGCGGCCCAGGCGCTGAGCGGCACGGCGCGTCTGCTGGCCCCCGCCGCCCCCGTCGCGGCACCGACAACCTTCATCCTCGACCCCGCCGCGCTGCCACCGCTGCCCGCCGCATGGCAGCCGCAGGCCACCATGGCGGACCGGCGCATCCCGCTCACCGATCTGCCCTACCAAGTGGTCGGCCGGGCGCTGAGCCGGGGCGCGAACTCGCTGGTGGTGCTGGCGACCCCCGACGGCCAGAGCGCGCTGATGCCGGGGGATCGCATCGCCCCGGGCATCACCCTGGCGCGTATCGATGGCGAGGGCGTGGTGCTCTCGCGCGACGGACGTCTGGAGCGCCTGGCCTGGCCGGAGCCTGACGCCACGCCCCGCGGGGCCATCGTCCGCGTCGAGCCGGGCACGCCTGCCGCCGCTTCATCCACGCTTTCGGAGTCATCCCCATGAGGCCCCTGCCGTATCGACTGGTGGTCACACTGCTACTGGCCCTGCTGCTCCCGACCCCGGCCCTGGCCCAGTCACAGACCCAGCCCCCCGCGGATGACACCAGCGCCACGGCGGCGGACGCCACCCCGCGCTACGACGTCGACTTCCAGCAGACCAGCCTGCGCGAATTCATCGACAGCGTCGGTCGGATCACCGGCCACGCCTTCATCGTCGACCCGCGGGTGCAGGGCAACATCTCGTTGACCAGCCAGCGTCGGCTGAGCGCCGACGAGCTTTACCGTCTGTTCCAGAACGAACTGCAGATCAACGGCTACGCCACGGTACCGCTCGCCGACGGCCAGGTGCGCATCGTGCCGGCCCAGGCCTCGCGCACCCAGCCGCTGCCGCTCGGCGACGCCGCCCAGGGGGCCAATGTCGCCACCAGCGTGATCGCCACACGCAACCTCGACGCCGCCACCCTGGCCGGCGTGCTGCAACCGCTGGTCGACAGCCAGGTGGGTACGGTCACGCCGTGGCCGGAGAGCCACCTGGTGGTGGTCACCGACTGGCGCGACAATCTCCGCCGGCTGACCCAGCTGGCCGAACGCCTGGACCGCCAGCGCGATCTCCAGGCCGCGGTACTGCCGCTAAAGCACGCCTCCGCCGACGAGCTCGCCGGCACCCTGGACACGCTGATGCAGCGCGAGGGTGGCGGTCAGGTGAAGGTGGTGGCCAACCCCCGCGCCAACGCCCTGGTGGCCTACGGCGACCCTGCCGGGCTGGCCCGGGTGCGCCAGCTCGCCGCCTCGCTGGACAAGCCCCAGGCCGAGGCGCAGCAGCGCAACACCCGGGTGATCTATCTCGACAACGTCAGCGCCGAATCGGTGGTCTCGGTGCTCGGCGGGCTGACCGGCGAACGCCCGCAGAACGCGGGCGGTGCCAATCCCCAGAGTCAGGTGGAGCAGCTACTGCAGCGCGCCGGCGGCGGCGATAGCGCGCTGCAGGGCGGCAGCTTCGCCAGCGCGAGCAGCGGCATGGGTAGCCGCGGCGGGCTGCCTGCGCTACCGGACGCCACCAGCCGCAATGCCGCGCTCGCCGGCACCCTCGGCAGCGGCGACGACGCGGTCGGCTTCGCCGTCCACCCCTCGACCAACGCCCTGGTACTGATCGGCCCGCCGGCGCGGCTCGACGCCTACGCCAGCATCATCAAGAAGCTCGATATCCGCCGCGCCCAGGTAGCGGTGGAGGCGATCATCGCCGAGATCACCGAGTCGCGCGCCAAGCGCCTGGGCGTGCAGTGGCTGTTCGGCGATCTCTCCGGCAGCGGCACGGTGCCGGTGGGCGGCTTCAACTACGCCGCCGACGGCCAGCCGGGGATCAACGCCATCGCCGGCGCCGCCGCGCGCAACGACACCAGCCAGCTGGCGCGGCTGCTCGGCAGCATCACCGGGGCCAGCGCCGGGGTGGGCCGGATCAGCGACAGCGGGGTGAGCTTCGCCGCCCTGCTCGGCGCGCTGCAGAGCGACAGCGAGACCAATCTGCTGTCGACGCCCTCGCTGACCACCCTCGACAACGCCCAGGCCTATATCCTGGTGGGCCAGGAGGTGCCCTTCGTCACCGGCTCCACCACCTTCAACGAGAACCCCTACCAGATCATCCAGCGCGAGGACATCGGGGTCAGCCTGCGCATCCGCCCCTCGATCAGTTCCGACAACACCATCCGCATGGATATCGTTCAGGAGGTGTCGTCGATCGACCCCAACGTCCAGGCCTCCGACGTGGTCACCAACAAGCGCGAGATCGAGACCTCGGTGATCACCCGCGACGGCGGCATCGTGGTGCTCGGCGGGCTGATCAGCAACGCCGGCAACTCGACCTCGGCGCAGGTGCCGCTGCTGGGCGATATTCCGCTGCTCGGCAAGCTGTTCCAGTACAACCGCGACGAGCAGGAGAAGCGCAACCTGATGGTGTTCATCCGCGCCCGGGTGCTGCGCGACGCCACTCAGATGGACAGCGCCACCGCCGACAAGTACCGCTATATGCGCGCCCAGCAGCTGCTCGCCGGCTTCGACGACGACCAGGCGCTGGCGCCCTGGGAAGCGGCCACCACCGTAGCCGGCGGCACGGCGGCGTCCGGACCGGGGATGGCGATTGCAGCGCCGAGCGCACTGGGCCAGCCGCGCTGGAGCACCCTCTTCCCCGACCAGCGCAGCCGCCTGGGGAGCCTGGCGCCATGACCGCGACCGCCGCCTTCAGCGCCGGCGACGATCTCGCGCCGCTGCCCTACCGGCTGGCCAAGCGCGCCGGGGTGGCGCTGGCGCCGGGCAAGCACGGCTACCGCCTGCTGTGTCGCGACACGCCGTCGCCGCTGCAGCTCGAGGTACTCCAGGACATCCAGCGCCGCCTGGGCCGCGCCGAGGGCTGCGAGTGGCTCGACGGCGATACCTTCGAGGCGCGTCTGGCCGCACTGCACGACGGCGAGCGTGCCGACAACGCGGCGCTGCTGGAGGGGCTGGCCGAGCACGTCGACCTCGACAGCCTGATGCAGGAGCTTCCACGGGCCGAGGATCTGCTCGAAAGCGAGAACGAAGCGCCGGTGATCCGGCTGATCAACGGCGTCTTCTCCGAGGCCCTGCGCCTGGCCGCCTCGGACATCCACGTCGAGCCGTTCGAGCGCGAGCTGGTGATCCGCCTGCGGGTGGATGGCGCCATGCGCGAGGCGCTGCGGCCGCCGCGGGTGCTGGCGCCGGTGCTGATCTCGCGGATCAAGGTGATGGCGCGGCTCGACATCGCCGAGAAGCGCCAGCCCCAGGATGGCCGCATCACCGTGCGCGCCGCCGGGCGTGACGTCGACATCCGCGTCTCCACCCTGCCCGGCATCCACGGCGAGCGGGTGGTGATGCGTCTGCTCGACAAGCACGCCGCGCTGCTCGACCTCGACCGGCTGGGCATGCCGCCGGCGGTGCTCGAACGCTATCGCCGGGTGCTCCAGCAGCCCAACGGTATCCTGCTCAACACCGGGCCCACCGGTTCGGGCAAGACCACCACGCTCTACGCCAGCCTCAACGCGCTCAACGACCGCAGCCGCAATATCCTCACCGTCGAGGACCCGGTGGAGTACGCCATCCCGGGTATCGGCCAGACCCCGGTCAACCCCCACGCCGGGCTCACCTTCGCCCGCGGCCTGCGCGCCATTCTGCGCCAGGACCCGGACGTGATCATGATCGGTGAGATCCGCGACCTGGAGACCGCCGCCACCGCGGTGCAGTCTAGCCTGACCGGCCACCTGGTGCTCTCGACCTTGCACACCAACAGCGCGCTGGGGGCGATCGCGCGGCTGCGCGACATGGGCATCGAGCCGTTCCTGCTGGCGACCAGCCTCAAGGGGGTGATGGCGCAGCGTCTGGTGCGCCGGCTGTGCCCGGCGTGCAGTGAGTGGCGCCCGCGCCGTGCCGACGATGCCCAGTGGCTGCCCGGCCTCGAGACTTTACCGCGGCTGGCCGAGCCCCAGGGCTGCGAAAGCTGCGACCACAGCGGCTATCGCGGGCGCCTGGGCCTTTACGAGTTCATCCCTATCGACGCCCATCTGGCCGGCCTGATCCACGAACGCGCCCCCGAGGCGGCGCTGGCCGAGTACGCCTTCGGCCAGGCCGGCGCCCAGAGCCTGGCGCAGGCGGCGCTGGCGCGGCTGGCGGCGGGCGAGACCGCCCTCGACGAGGTACTGCGTGCGATCCACCGCTGAGCTTGCCCCCCGCGCTGACCTCAAACTGCCATCGTCCGGGCTGCAGACTATGGCGCCATCGATGCCCGTCATGACCGTCGCGATGCGTGACGGGCGCCATATCGACATCGCTACTGGGGAGAGTCGATGCCCACCTATCGCTATGTGGCCCTGAGCCCCGACGGCCGCCGCCAGCGCGACGTGCTGCAGGCCGAGAGCGAGCGCCAGGCGCGCCAGCTACTGCACGAACGCGGTCTGTTCCCGCGCCGCCTGGCGCTGGTGCGTGCCGCCGAGGCCCCGGGCCGCGGGCGCCTCGATACCACCAGCCTGGCGCTGCTCACGCGCCAACTGGCGACCCTGATCGATGCCGGCATTCCGCTCAGCGACGCCCTCGACGCCCTCACCCGCCAGGCCGAGCGCCAGCGCGAGCGCGCGGTGCTGCTGGCGGTGGGCAACCGGGTACGCGAGGGCCACTCGCTGGCCGACAGCCTGAAGCCCCACGCGAGCTTCGATCTGCTCTACCGCTCGCTGGTCGCCGCCGGCGAGCGCGCCGGGCGCCTGGCGCTGGTACTCGAACGCCTGGCCGACCACCTCGAACGGGTCCAGGCGCAGCGCCAGAAGGCGCGCACCGCGCTGGTCTATCCGCTGGTGCTGGCGGGAGTGTCGCTGGCGGTGGTGAGCGGGCTGATGACCTGGGTGGTGCCGCGCCTGGCGCAACAGTTCGAGCGCTCCGACATGGCGCTGCCGTGGCTGACCCGGCTGATGATCGGCCTCTCCCACCTGATGCTGAGCCTGGGTCCGTGGCTGCTCGCGCTGTTGCTGCTGGGCGTGCCGCTGGCGGCGCGGATACTGCGCCGCCCGGCGCCGCGGGCGCGGCTCGACGCCCTGCTGCTCGGCCTGCCGCGCCTGGGCGAGCTGATCCGGCTGCTCGATACCGGTCGCCTGACCCGCACCCTGGCGATCCTCACGCGCAGCGGTATCGCCCTGCTGGAAGCGCTGCGGGTGAGCCGCGACACCCTGGGCAACCACGGCATGCGCGAGGCGGTGGCGCTGATCGAGCAGCGCGTCGAGAGCGGGATCAGCCTGCACCGGGCGATGCAGGAGTCGGGGCGCTTCTCGCCCTCGCTGCTGCACATGGTCGCCAGCGGCGAGGCCAGCGGCACCCTGGACCGCATGCTCGAACGCATCGCCGACGCCCAGGAGAGCGCCTTCAACCGCCGCGTCGACATGGCCCTGGCGCTGTTCGAACCGCTGATGATCCTGGTCATGGGCGCGGTGGTGCTGACCGTGGTGCTGGCCATCCTGCTGCCGATCATGCAGCTCAACAGCAGCGTGGCGCTGTAGCGCCCCGGCAGGCCCGCAAGCCATGACGCAAACGACTGATACGACAACGACGAGAGAGGCAACGGCATGACACGCGCTCCCCGCCCCGGCCACCAGTCCGGTTTCACCCTGCTCGAGATCATGGTGGTGATCTTCATCATCGGTCTGCTGGTGGCGATCGTCGCCCCCAACGTGCTCAGCAACCAGGACGACGCCATGCAGCAGAAGGCGCGCGCCGATCTCTCGACCCTCGAGCAGGCGCTCGACATGTACCGTCTCGACAACTACCGCTACCCCACCACCCAGCAGGGGCTGGCGGCACTGGTCAGCCCCCCCAGCAGCGACCCGCAGCCGGACAACTACCGCGAAGGCGGCTATATCCGGCGCCTGCCCGAGGACCCCTGGGGCCACCCCTACCACTACGCCAGCCCCGGCCAGCACGGCCGGGTCGATCTCTACAGCCTGGGCGCCGACGACCAGCCCGGCGGCGAGGGCATCGATGCCGACATCGGCAACTGGATGCTGTGAGCGCGCGCGCTACCCGGGGCTTCTCGCTGATCGAGCTGCTGGTGGTGATCGTGATCATCGCCCTCGGCGCGAGCCTCGCCGTGGCCTGGCTGGCGGGCACCCGCCCCGGCGAGCGGCTCGACCGCGAGGCGCGCGACCTGGCCGGCGCCTTCCGCCTGGCCGCGGACGTCGCCCGCGCGCGCCAGCGGGTGATCGGCTGGCAGCCGCAGGGCGACGGCTATCGCTTCGTCAGCTGGCAGCCCGGCCACGGCTGGCAGGTCTTCGGCGAGCGCCTGGGGCTGGCGGCGCAGCGCTGGGACCCGCCGCTGCAGCCCAGCCGTCAGCCGCCGGCCGCCGACACCACCACGCCCTGGCTGGTGTGGCTGCCCGATGGCGAGGTGGTGGGTGCGCATATCCAACTGGCCAGCGACGGCGCCCGCCGCACCCTGGCGGTGGACGCGCTCGGAGTCAGCGTGACAGGCCGTGGGCGATGAGTGCCAGGCCCGGCTACCACGAGGCCCCATGCCAGCGCGGTTTCACCCTGCTCGAGGTGATGGTGGCGCTGTTCATCCTGGCGCTGATCGCGGCGATCGTCGCCCAGGGCGTGCAGCAGCGCGTACGCATCGCCGAGAGTGCGGCGCGCCGCGCGCCCATGCTGCTGTGCGCGCGGGAGTTCGAAAGCCGTGCGGCGCTCGACCACTACTGGCCGCGCCTGGGCACCCAGCAGGGCGAGCTGAGCCAGGCGGGGCACACCTGCTGGTGGCGGCTGACGGTGGGCGCCACGCCGATCCAGCGGCTGCGTCAGGGCCGCCTGGCGCTCTACGACACCCCGGCCCGCGCACATCCGGTGCTCACCTTCACGCTCTATCTGGCACCGCCATGAGAGGGCCGGCAACAACGACGCCGCACCAGCGCGGCTTCACCCTGCTCGAGGTGATGATCGCCATCGCCCTGACCGCGCTGGTCGGCATCGGCGTGGCGGCGCTGGTCGAGCAGTTGGTGAGTGCGCGCGAGCGCTTCGCCGAACCGGCGCCGCTGGACGCGGAGATCGATATCAGCCGCCTGCTCTCGCGGCGTCTGGAGGCGCTGGTGCAGCGCCCGATACACGCAGAGGGTCGTCGGCTCTTCAACCTGCCGCTGACCTATCGTGCCGACCTGGCACGGCTGGAGTGGGTCTCGCTGGGCGCGGTGGCGCTGCCGGTGGGTGATTTCTATACCCGTCTGCGCCGCCAGCGCCTGCAGTGGGATCGCGATAGCGCCACCCTGACGCTCGATTCCAGCGGGCTGCTCGATGCCGCCGGTGAGCCCGAGTGGCAGCGGGTGGCGGCACTCGACGGCGTCGACGCCGTGACTTTCACGTTCTTCGTCACCGGGCGTTGGCTCGCCGCGCCCCCGCCGAACGGCATCGCCCAGGGCGTACGCGTGCAGTGGCAGCGCCATGGGCGCCCGGTGACGCTGACCGTGGTCCTGCCGGAGCTGCTGCCATGAACGTGTCACCGCCAACCCGGCGTGAGCCCGCGTGGGCGCCGCGCCAGCGCGGGGCGGCGCTATTGATGGTACTGCTGGCGCTGGCGCTGGTGAGCGTCACGCTGAGCGCGCTGACGCTGCAGGGACGGCGCGAGCTGACCCGTCTCGAACTGCTGCAGCAGGAGACCCAGGCCGAGTTCTACGCCCGCGGCGCGGAGATCATCGCCCGCCGTGCGCTCACCGATGCCGCGGTGCGCCACGCCGACCTGTGGTGGCAGACCCTGGCCGGGCGGCCGCTGCGCTATCCCACCGACGCCGGCGAGCTGCGTCTGGTGGTGCACGACCTGCGCACCTGCTTTAACCTCAACGCCCTGGGCGGCAGCCAGGCGGCGCTGGCCCAGCAGCAGCTGCGCTACTGGGTGGCGACCTATGCCAGCGAGCGCCTCGCCGGGATGACGCCGGATACCTTCGTCGCCCGCCTCGCCGACTGGATCGATCCCGACAACATCGCCCGCCTCGGCGGCATGGATGGCGCCGACTATGCGCGCCTCGACCCGCCCCGGACGAGCGCCGACACCTGGCTGCGCGATCCCAGCGAGATCAACTGGCTGGCGCCGCTGGACAGCCGCCGCGCCGGGCGTTTCGACGAGCTCTGCACGCTGCCCGACGACGGCCCCTGGCGGCTCGATCTCAACGCCCTGGGCCCCGGCGATCTGCCGCTGCTGGATGCGCTGTTCGTCGGCCAGGTCGACCGCGGCGCCCTGGCCACGCTGCTGCGCGCCCGCCCGCCGGGGGGCTACACGGACCTCGACGCGGTGCGCCAGGCGCTGGGCGGCGATGCCCCCTGGCTCGAACGCTACGCCAACCGCCTGCGCCTGACCCCGGACTATGTGGCGCTGGATATCCGCATCCGCCTGGCGGATCGCCACTACGACTTCCAGCGCCTGCTGCTGGCCGAGGGCACCAGCGCCTTCTATCCCCGCCAGCCGGCGGCGCGGGTACGGGTGCTGAGCCGCCGCAGCGGCTACCCCAGCGCCCGCCTCGACGCTATTTCGACCGACGCTATGTCGACCGACGCTATCTCGACCAACGCCGCCGAGCCGGCGGCGGACAACGTCTTTACCCAGGAGTCACCCTGATGCGCCGATCCGCACGCCCGGCGCGCGCCGCTACCCGCCTGCTGGTCGCCCCGCGCCAGCGCCTCGCCCCGCTCATCGATGCCAGCGCCGACACAGAGACGGACGCCGACACCCGGCTCCGTGTCGACTGGTGCCTGGAGGGCGCCACGCCGCACACCCTGAGCGATGCCAGCCCTCCTGAGGCGTGGCAGGCGCTGACGCGGCTGGCCGCCAGCCACCCGGTCACCCTGCTGCTGGCGGCGGATGCGGTCAGCCACTTCCATCTCGCCGCGCCGCGCGGGCTCAAGCGCCGCGAATGGCCGCTGCTGCTGGAAACGGTGACCAGTGAAGCGGTCGACCAGCTCCACCTGCAGGCGCTGCAGCGCGGTCGCGGCCACCTGGAGCTGATCGCCCTTCCACGCGCCGAACTCGCCGCCTGGCACGCCTGGGCGCAGCGCCTCGGCCTGGCGCCGACGGGCTGGAGCTGCGCCTTCCTGGCGCTGCCACGGCCGGCGACGCCGGATCAGATCACCACCCTCGACGACGGCAGCCACCGGCTGTGCCTGGGGCTGGCCGCGCCCGTGGCGCCGGGCGCGCCGGAGGCTCGCCAGTGGCTGGCGTGGCCGCGCGACTGGCCGCTACCGCCGGCCTGGCGCGAACGTGACTGCCAGATAGTCGATGGCAATATCGATACCGGTCCCGATATCGATGCCCATGGCGACACCGGCCAGCCACGGCAGCGCGACGGCGAACGCGGCGATGGAGATGGCGATGGCGATGGCGATGGCGAAAGACACGATGACGAACGGCATGATGGCGGCGAAGCGGCCGCCGCGCAGGCCCGGCTCCGCAGCCTCACCTGGCTGTCGGCTCAGCCCCCCGCCGCGCTGCCGTTCGCCGATGACAGCGGCGCGCGCCGGCAAGGGATCACCTGGCAGCCGCAGCGACGTACGCTCTGGCTGGCGGGTGCCATCGCCCTGCTGGCGCTGCTCGACGCCTCGCTGTGGCTGGCCACGAGCTGGCGCGGGCACACCTCGGAGAACCAACGTCAAGCGGCGGCGCTGGCCGCGCGCTTCGTCGGCCCGCCACCGGCCGACGCCCGGGCGGCGCTGGTCAGACGCGCCGATGCCATCGACGCCCTGGCCCGGCGCAATCATCGGCTCAGCGAGGCCCTGGCAACGGCCACGGCACAGCTCGCCGCGACGCCCTGGCAGCTGTCACGGCTGGCAGTCAGCGGCAACCGGGCGACCCTGGCCTGGCGCTACCCCGAGCCGCCGGCGCCGGTGGTGGTGAACCGGGCCCGTCAGGTCCTCGCCACGCTGGGCGAGGCGCAGTGGCACGCACTGCCGGGCGAGCTGAGCCTGAACCTCCCCCTCGCCGCCGACACCCCGGAGCCCACGCCATGAGCCGATTCGCCCCCCGTCTGCCCGCTCGCTTGGCGCCGCTGTGGACGGCGCGCTCGGGACGGGAGAAAGGACTCCTGGTGCTGGCACTGGTCGGCGTGCTGGCCTACGCCGGCCACGCCACGCTCTCGTCTCTGCCCGCGGGTGGCGAGCCGTTCGCCGCGGCGAGGCCGGCGCCGAACCTGCAGCGGCTGCCGCCGATCACCCCGGTGGACGCCGCAACCTGGCGCAGCGCCGCGGTGGAACAGGGTCTGGCGCTGACCCGCATCGAGGTGACGGCGCGCGGCGTCACGACCCACGGCGAGGCGCCCTCGCCCGAGGCGTTCAGCGACTTCGCGCGCTGGGCGGCGCAGCACGGCTGGTGGGCGGTGGCGTGGCAGCTCGAACGCCGCGAGGGGCAGAGCCTGGCGCTAGTAGCGCACTGGCGTAGTCAGCTCGAAAGACCAGGGCCGGAAGCGGGATCAGAGCCGGGCGCGGGGTCAGGGTCGGCGCCGCTGGATACCACCGTGACCGCGATGGAGAGCCGCTGATGCGACGCGCAATCGGTGTGCTGGGCATGCTCGGCGCGGGGCTGACGGTGGCCCTCGTCTTCGTCTCGACGTTGGCCCTGACCTGGCCACTGACGACCCTCGGCCCGCGGGCGGCGGTGGCCCGGGACATCACCCTGGACGCCCCCTCGGGGACGCTGGCGGCGGGCCGCGTGGCGCGCATCGCCTGGCGCGCCGCTGGCTGGCCACTGGCCCTGGGCCCCCTCGACTGGCAGCTGGCCTGGCCCGGGCGGCTGACGCTCACCCTGGGTGAAGGCAGCGGCGCCTGGCATGCCCGCGGCGTCTGGCACGGCCTCGACACCCGCTGGACGCTCAGCGGCGGCGACCTCGACGCGCTCGATCTCTCACGCCTGCCGCTGGCGCTGGCGGCGCGCTGGGAGGGGCAGCTCGAGGTCACCCTGCGCGGCACCCGCTGTCTCGCCAGCCACGGCGCGCTGACGGCCTCCAGCGTGACCTTGCTCGCCCCGACCCGGGTCGAACTGGGTCACGCCAAGCTGCAGCTCACATGCCGTGGCGGCACCCCCGAGCTGCGGCTGAATCTGGAACAGGGTCAGGTCCTGGCGCTCGCGCTGACGCTCGACCCCGACAGCGGCCAGGGCGAGCTGCGCGGACGCATCGCCGATAGCCATCCGCTGGCCGAGTGGCGCCGGCGTCTCGACCCCGACGCCCGCGGCGAGCGCATCGAGCAGCGCTTCCGCTGGTAGCGGGTCAGCCGCGCAGACGCTCGGCGGCACGCATGAGCTGCTGCGCGGTCGTCTCCCAGCCCAGGCAGGCATCGGTGATCGAGACGCCGTAGCGCAGCGCGGCCGGGTTGAGCGGCTGCTTGCCCTCGAAGAGGTGGCTTTCGAGCATCACTCCCATCAGCGCGCGCTCACCGGCCAGGCGCTGGTCGACCACGCTGTGCAGCACCTCGGTCTGGCGGCGGTGATCCTTGCGCGAATTGGCGTGGCTGCAGTCGACCATCAGCCGCGGTGTCAGCCCGGCGGCCTCCAGCGCGCGGCGGCTGGCGGCGATGCTGGCGGCATCGTGGTTGGGTCCGTCCTGGCCCCCGCGCAGCACCAGATGGGTGAAGGGGTTGCCCGGGGTCTCGATCATCGCCGGCGTGCCCGCGGCGGTGACCCCGAAGTGGCGATGCGGATGCGCCGCCGACTGCATCGCCGCCACCGCCACGTCGACATTGCCCTGGGTGCCGTTCTTGAAGCCGACACAGGCGTCGAGCCCGCTGGCCAGCTCACGGTGGATCTGCGACTCGGTGGTGCGCGCGCCGATCGCCACCCAGCTCAAGAGATCGTCGAAATAGGCCGCGGCCATCGGCTGCAACAGCTCGGTGGCCACCGGCAGGCCCAGCGCGGCGACGTCGCGCATCAGCCGCCGGGCGCTGGCCAGCCCCGCCGCCATGTCATCGCTGCCGTCCAGGTGCGGGTCGTAGGCCAGCCCCTTCCAGCCCACCGTGGTGCGCGGCTTCTCGACGTAGACCCGCATCACCAGCAGCAAACGATCGGCCACGCTGGCCTGCAGCGCGGCCAGGCGTTCGGCGTACTCCAGCGCGGCGTCGGGATCATGGATCGAGCACGGGCCGACCACTACCAGCAGGCGCTCGTCGCGCCCGGCGAGGACATCGCGAATGGCCTGGCGCTGGTCGGCGAGGCGTGAGGCGAGTTCAGCGTCGACCGGCAGTTCGCGGCGCAGCTCGGCGGGGGTGGGCAGGGGACGATGGGTGGCCGACCGAGGGGAGTCGACGGCAGAGAGATCGAGGGTCATGGGTGCGTTCATGGCGATTCACTTCCTGGCGCGTCCGCGTCAATGGCGGATTCGGGGACATCGGGGCGTTCGTTGGCCACCCAGGGTCACCCGGCCAGAGGTGGCTGACTGCGCTGACCGGGCGTCGCTAAATCGCCAATAACCCTCGCCGCGATAGTCGGTGTCGAAGCCGTGATGGACGAAGGGCATGCGGGTCATGAGTCAGTCTCCTGGTCGTGAGCGTCCGGCACTCGCCGGTCATGCAATCGGTTGGTGCCCATGAAAAAACCCCCGCCGGGTTGCCGACGGGGGTTCTTTCGGGAGGCAACCCTGCGGTTCAGGGTGCGCTCCGGCTCGGGCTAGGTGGCCGAGCCGGCGGGCGCACCGCCGGTAAACCAATACCAATAGCCATGACCGAGGCACGCGCAGGCGTCCACCCGGAAGCGGGCGGCGCTGGCGATGTCGGCAAGGGCTTGGCGGGGCATGGGTCGTCTCCGTGAATCTCGCCTTTCATCCTACACGCTGGACGGGGTTTGGCAACCCCGGCGATCGGCCCGGCGCCCTGTCGGGGCCCGGTGCCGCTCACGCTTCCAGGCCGCCGTCCACCGGCAGCGTGATGCCGGTCGTGAAGCGGTTGTCGAGCAGATAGCGAACGCTCTGATAGATCACGCCCGGCCCGGGCACCAGGCCCATCGCCGAACGCCGGCGCACCGCCTCGGCGATGGCCTCGTCATCCTCGCCGCCGAGCATCACCGGCCCCGGGGCGATGGCGTTGACCTGGATACTCGGCGCATAGCGTCGGGCGAAGGAGCGCGTCAGGTTCTCGAGCCCCGCCTTGGTGGCGGCATAGGCGGCATGCTCGCTCATCCCGCCGCCGGCCAGGTGGTCGGTGATGTGGATGATGTCGCGCTGCGGCTCGCTGCATGCCTCGAGCAGGTCCCGGCAATGCCGGTTGATCAGGTACGGCGCCTGCATGTGGACACGAAACAGCCGCTCGAAGCGCGCGCCGTCCGGGTCGTCGTCGTCCGCCACCCAGGCCGCGGCGTTGTGGATGATCGCCCGCAGGGCGTCGGTCTCGTCGCGCAGACGGCGGATGAAATCGAGAATCCCGGCCGCCTCGGCGAAGTCCGCCTGCAGGGTCACCACGCCGCGCCGACGCAGCGCCTCGAGTTCGGGGCGCTCGCGGCGGTAGCTGACGATCACCGGATGCCCGTCGTCGACCAGCCGTTCGGCGCAGTGCCGGCCGATGCGCTGGCCGCCGCCGGTGATCAGAATCGGCGCGACGCTCACGACCGCGTCCCGTTCAGGTCGGGCGTGGTGTCATGCACGGAGGCCACCGGCTCGAGCGGCGGAAAGAGCGGGTCCCGCGGCGCATAGGCGAAGACGTCGGAATACACGCGAGCCGTGTCCAGGCCGCGCGGCGCCAGGGCGTCGACGCAGGCATAGACCATGCCCGGCGAGCCGGACAGGTAGACGTCGTAGCCCGAGACGTCGTCGACCGACTCGGCCAGCACGGCATCCACCCGCCCCTGGTGGGCGAAGACCCGTTCGGCCTCGAAGCCGGCCTCGAGCGGTTCCTCGGCGACGGCGTGGAAGCGGAAGTTGGGGTAACGCGCGGCCCAGTCGCGGGCCAGACTCTCGAGGTAGAAGTCGCGACGCTCGCGGACCGCCCACCAGAACTCGACCGGTAGCGCATCGTCGGCGGCGAAGGCCGCCTCGAGCAGCGCCTTCATCTGGGCGAAACCGGTACCGGCGGCGATCAGCAGCAGCGGCCGGTTGCTGTCGGCGTCGAGCACGCACTCGCCGCCCGGCAGGCGCACGGTGAGCCGGGCGAGATGCTGCATGAGCTCGCGCAGCCGCTGCGAATTGGCGCGCTCCGGCCAGTGCTGGATGTGCAGCTCGATGCTGCCGTCGCCCCGATGGGCGTTGGCGATCGAGAACGGCACCCAGGTCTGGTCATCGAGCTTGAGCTCGAGATACTGCCCCGGTGCATGAGTCACCGCCTCGGCGCGACCCTCGAGTCGCACGCGGAAGACGTCGGGAGTGAGATCCTCCACCGACGCCACCTGAAAGGTCAGGGTCCTTGCCGTCATGCTGTCCTCATGTCGATGGATGCGGGCGCTGGCATTCAGCGGTCCTCGTCGGGCAGCGGGATGCCCAGTTCATTCCAGCGCGCGTCGACGCGCGTCTTGACGCTCTCGTCCATGACGATCGGCTGGCCCCACTCGCGATCGGTCTCGCCCGGCCACTTGTTGGTCGCATCGAGGCCCATCTTCGAGCCCAGCCCGGCGACCGGCGAGGCAAAGTCGAGATAGTCGATGGGCGTGTTCTCGACCATCACCGTATCACGCACCGGATCCATGCGCGTGGTGATCGCCCAGATCACGTCCTCCCAGCGGCGCGCGTCGACGTCGTCGTCGAGCACGATCACGAACTTGGTGTACATGAACTGACGCAGGAAACTCCAAACGCCCATCATCACCCGCTTGGCGTGGCCGGGATACTGCTTCTTCATGGTCACCACCGCCATGCGGTAGGAACAGCCTTCCGGCGGCAGGTAGAAATCGACGATCTCCGGGAACTGCTTGCGCAGGATGGGGACGAACACCTCGTTGAGCGCCAGCCCCAGCACCGCCGGCTCGTCGGGCGGCCGGCCGGTATAGGTCGAGTGATAGATCGGCTCGCGGCGGTGGGTGATGCGCTCGACGGTGAACACCGGGAAGGTCTCGACCTCGTTGTAGTAGCCGGTGTGATCGCCGTAGGGACCCTCCTCGGCGACGTCGTCGGGGTGGATGAAGCCTTCCAGGACGATCTCGCTCGACGCCGGCACCTCGAGATCGGCGTGGCCGCACTTGACCAGCTCGGTGCGCGAGCCTCTGAGCAGCCCGGCGAAGGCGTACTCGGAGAGCGTATCCGGCACCGGGGTCACCGCGCCGAGGATGGTCGCCGGATCGGCGCCCAGCGCCACCGCCACCGGGAACGGCTCGCCGGGATGCGCCCGCTGGAATTCCTGGAAATCCAGCGCGCCGCCGCGGTGGCTCAACCAGCGCATGATCAGCCGGTTGCGCCCCAGCTTCTGCTGGCGGTAGATCCCCAGGTTCTGGCGCGTCTTGTGGGGCCCCTTGGTGACCACCAGCGCCCAGGTCACCAGCGGCGCGGCATCGCCCGGCCAGCAGTGCTGGATGGGAATGCGGTCGAGATCGACCGCCTCGCCCTCGTGCACCACCTCCTGCACCGGCGCCTTGCGCAGCGTCTTGGGCCCCATGCTCATCACCTGGCGGAACACCGGCAGCTTGTCGAGGGCGTCGCGAAAGCCCTTGGGCGGCTCCGGCTCCTTGAGGAAGGCCAGCAGCTCGCCGACCTCGCGCAGCGCCGTCACGCTGTCCTGTCCCATGCCCAGCGCCACCCGCCGCGGGGTGCCGAACAGGTTGCCGAGCACCGGCATGTCGTGGCCCTTGACGTTCTCGAACAACAGCGCCGGCCCGCCGGCGCGCAGCGTCCGGTCGCAGATCTCGGTGATCTCCAGGTAGGGGTCGACCTCGGCGGTGACACGATGCAGTTCGCCCTGCGTCTCGAGCGCCGCGATGAACTCGCGTAAATCCCTGTACTTCATGATAACGGTAACGCCACCCAGCGATTGATGGTCATGCAGAACCCCGGCGAATGTCGCGACGTCGCCCGTCAGCCTGCCACCACGGGCACCGGGCGCGGGGACGACAGCAGGCACTGGGCGGGATTCTACGCGCCCGAGTCATGACCAGCCAGCCAACGCCGAATGGAAATCACGACCGATCGCGCCGACCCGCCGCCCACAGCCTGCGTGGTGCCGTGCGCGATGCTCGGCCTGGGGTCCGGGTCGTTGGCGCGCCTCCCCGGCGCCAGCGTCGAAGCCCCTGCCGGATACGGGGTTGGTGTTTGCCTAAGCGCTGTCTTCGTTGAATACTGTACATGAATACAGTTACCGATACCGACGGGGAACCCCCATGTCACCGCCAACCCTCTACCGGCCGCAAAGACCGGCCAGCGCCCTCGGGCTGCCCTATCCGGAAACGCTCATCCGCGCCGGGCTGTCGGGCTTTCCCTCTCCGGCCCAGGACTACGAGGGCCGCCAGTTGGATCTCAACGAGCATCTGATCAAGCGCCCCAGCGCCACCTTCTTCATGCGCGTCACCGGGGACTCGATGGAAGCGTTCGACATGTACGCCGACGACCTGCTGATCATCGACCGTTCGCTGGACCCGCGCCCCGGACACATCGTCGCCGCCCTCGTCGACGGCGAGCTGATCGTCAAGCGCTACGAGATCCTCGACACGCGCCACTGCCTGACCTCCGGCAACCCACGCTATGCCCCGATCCCGCTGGATTCGTGCGACTGCCAGGTATGGGGCGTGATCCGCGCGGTCATCCACGAATACCCGGTGTGAGGCGTGCCATGATCGGCCTGATCGACTGCAACGACTTCTACGTGAGCTGCGAGCGGGTCTTCCGCCCGGACCTGGAAGGCGTCCCGGTCGGCGTGCTCTCCAACAACGACGGCTGCGTGATCGCCCGCTCCGCCGAGATCAAGGCGCTGGGTGTCGCGATGGGCGCCCCCGCCTTCCAGCTCCAGGGCATGGTGCGCAGCCACGGCCTGGTGCTGCTCTCCTCCAACTACGAGCTCTACGGCGACATGGCCTCGCGGGTGCAGGCCGTCCTCGAGGAACTCGCCCCCACGGTCGAGCCCTACTCGATCGACGAGATGTTCGTGCGTTTCGAGGGCTTCTCGTCCCCCGCCTTGGACGCGCACTGCCGCCGGCTGCGCAAGCGGGTGCGCCAGTACACCGGCATCCCCGTTTCGGTCGGTGTGGCGCCCACCCGCACGCTCGCCAAGCTCGCCAGCCGCGCCGCCAAGCAAGCGCCCGGCGACGCCGGCGTCTGCGTGCTCGCCGCCGCCGGCCCGGAGACCCGGGGGCTGCTCCAGCGCACCGCACTGGACGGCATCTGGGGGGTCGGCCGCCGGCTCGTCGAGCGCCTCCACCTGATGGGCATCCGCACCGCCTGGGACCTGCGCAACCAGGACCCCCGGCGCATCCGCCGCCGCTTCAGCGTGGTCCTCGAGCGCACCGTGCTCGAGCTCCAGGGCGTCCCGGCGATCGAGATGAACGACGTCGCCGAGTCCCGACAGCGGATCATGACCTCGCGCAGTTTCGGACGCCTCACCGAGGACCCGGGAGAGCTCCGCGAGGCCATCCGCGAACACGCCCAGCGCGGCGCCGAGAAGCTGCGCGAGCAGCACAGCCTGTGTCGCGCCGTGCTCGTCTTCCTCAAGACCAACCCGCACCGCCAGGACCTGCCCCAGTCTTCCCCCAGCCTGATCGTCGAACTGGATCGCCCCACCGACGACAGTCGCGACATCCTGCATGCCGCCCGGCTCGGACTCCAGCGCATCCAGCGCGACGGGCATCGCTACATGAAGGCCGGGGTCATGCTGCTGGATCTGGTCGACGCCCACCGTCAGCAGCTCTCGCTGCTCGATACGCCGCAGCGCGACGCCGACCGACAGCGCAGCGAGCGCCTGATGGCCACCCTCGACACGCTCAACAGGACGATGGGGCGCGGCACGGTGAAGTTCGGCATGCCCAGTCCCGATGCCGCCTGGCACCTGCGCTGCGCAAACCGCACGAACCGCTGGACAACACGCTGGGAGGAATTGCCACGCGTCAGGCTCCGCTGACCACCGGGCATCGACACGAAAAAAGCCCCACGGGGGGTGGGGCAACTTCTGGAGTGATGCGGCAGCAATGCTGCGACATCTTCAGCATAGTGACCGATGACCATGCCTTCATGTCAGCGCAAGACGTCACGCCGTGTAAGAGATTGCCGACAATACCCCGGTGAGGCGAGAACCCGCCTGCCCGAACGGCAGAAGGGGCGGCATTGGCAGGCCGCCCCTTCGCGTTCACCACCCGGGCTAGTGTGCTCGCCGGTGATGACGAGGCGGGTGCGGGTACAGCACAGCCGGCCGAAATCAGCGGCGCTTCATGGCCTCGAAGAACTCCAGGTTGGTCTTGGTGTCCTTGAGACGGTCGATCAAAAACTCGGTGGCGGCGGTATCGTCCATCGGGTTGAGCAGCTTGCGCAGGATCCACATGCGCTGCATCTCGTCCTCGGAGGCGATCAGGTCCTCGCGGCGGGTGCCCGAACGGCGGATGTTGAGCGCCGGGTAGACGCGCTTCTCGGCCAGCTTGCGGTCGAGGTGGGCTTCCATGTTGCCGGTGCCCTTGAACTCCTCGAAGATCACTTCGTCCATCTTCGAGCCGGTGTCGACCAGGGCGGTGGCGATGATCGTCAGGCTGCCGCCCTCCTCGATGTTGCGCGCCGCACCGAAGAAGCGCTTGGGCTTCTCCAGGGCGTGGGCGTCGACACCGCCGGTGAGCACCTTGCCGGAGGACGGCACCACGGTGTTGTAGGCACGCGCCAGGCGGGTGATGGAGTCGAGCAGGATCACCACGTCCTTCTTGTGCTCGACCAGGCGCTTGGCCTTCTCGATCACCATCTCGGCGACCTGCACGTGGCGGGCCGGCGGCTCGTCGAAGGTCGAGGCGACCACCTCGCCGCGCACCGTGCGCGACATCTCGGTCACTTCCTCCGGGCGCTCGTCGATCAGCAGCACGATCAGGTGGCACTCGGGATTGTTGCGGGTGATCGAGGTGGCGATGTTCTGCAGCATCAGCGTCTTACCCGCCTTGGGCGGCGAGACGAGCAGACCGCGCTGGCCCTTGCCGATGGGGGCGGTGAGGTCGATGATGCGGGCGGTGAGGTCCTCGGTGGAGCCGTTGCCGATCTCCATGACCAGCCGTTCCTGGGGGAACAGCGGCGTGAGGTTCTCGAAGAGGATCTTGTGCTTGGCGTTTTCGGGCTTGTCGAGGTTGATCTGGTTGACCTTCAACAGCGCGAAATAGCGTTCGCCTTCCTTGGGGGGTCGAATCTTGCCCGAGATCGAGTCGCCCTTGCGCAGGTTGAAGCGGCGAATCTGCGACGGCGAGACATAGATGTCGTCGGGCCCGGCCAGATAGGAGCTATCGGCGCTGCGCAGGAAGCCGAAACCGTCCTGAAGGATTTCCAGGACGCCATCGCCGTAGATGTCCTCGCCGCTCTTGGCGTGCTTCTTGAGGATGGCGAAGATGATGTCCTGCTTGCGGGAGCGGGCGAGGTTGTCGATGCCCATCTGCTGGGCGATCTCCAGCAGCTCCGGAACGGTCTTTTGCTTGAGTTCGGTTAGATTCATCGTTTGTTCAGAAATAGCTCTTGTCAGCGTGGCGGCTTGCGGGCCGATAGGACAGGAGGCGGTGACGGTACGCCGCGCGGTGCGTTCAGAGCCCGGTGTGAGCCTCTCGCCGGATATGGCTGTCGCATGGCGGCTCGCGGCGAGGCCATGGGCACTATCGGAATCGAGGGAGGCGCTGTTCCTTTCGCCTGACGTTACTTTCCTTACAACTGGAATCTGCCAAAAACGGTGGCAGGGTGAACAGCGGGCTAACTGACGACTTGACGATGACCGCGTCGGTGGCACCGCGCGACGGTCGGGAAGCTTTCGGAACAGGCGAACGTCTCGATGTTAGTTAAGCCCGGCGGCAAACGCAAGCCCCGGCGCAACGCGGCTCACTTGTCCAGGGTGGCGGTCACGAACTGCTCGAGCTGGTCGTCGTCGAGGGCCCCGACCCGGGTCGCCTCGAGATCGCCGTCCTCGAACAGTTCCAGCGTGGGCATGCCACGCACCCCGTACTTCTGCGCCAGGTCGGGCTCACGGTCGACATCCACCAGATAGCAGCGAAAGCGCCCCTCATGGCGTGCGGCCAGGCGTTCCAGCCGCGGCACCAACGTCTGGCAGGGTTCGCACCACTCGGCGACGAACGCCACCAGCAGCGTCTCGTGCGATTCGAGATCCGCCTCGAGGCGTGCCCCGGAAATCCTTTCGATGGCGCTGTCGGCCATGCTGCCCCCTCGCGTCTCGTTGATGACATGCGCAACGTTCCATTGGACGACGATGACGGCCGATTGACAAGCCATCGGAGCGCCAGCAACCTTGCGCTAATTGCCATCGACAGGGAATGCCCCATGAGCAGGACGCCTGCCCCTCAACAACCGCGCCGGCTGGCGGCCATCGACCTGGGCTCCAACAGTTTCCATCTACTGGTGGCCAATCAGGTCGACGACGACCTGCAGGTGGTCGCCAAGCAGGGCGAGAAGGTCCAGCTGGCCGCCGGCCTCGACGACGACGATACCCTCAATGAAGCCGCCATGCAGCGTGCCCTGGCCTGCCTGGAACGCTTCGCGCCCTTCGTCGAAGGCATCCCGTCCCACGCCATGCGCGTGGTGGGCACCAATGCCCTGCGCGCGGCGACCAACAGCCGCGACTTCATCGAGCGTGCCGAAGCCCTGCTCGGTCACGAGATCGAGGTGATCGGCGGTCGCGAGGAGGCCCGACTGATCTATCTGGGCGCCGCCCACGCCCTGGCCGACGTGCACGGCAAGCGGCTGATCGTCGACATCGGCGGCGGCTCCACCGAATTCATCATCGGCGAGCACTTCGTGCCCGAGGCGCTGGAAAGCCTGCACATGGGGTGCGTGGCCTATACCCGGCGCTTCTTCGACGACGGCGAGATCAACGAAAAGCGCTTCCGCCAGGCCGAACTCGCCGCCCTCTCCGAACTGGCCAACATCCGTCGTCACTATCTGTCCCTGGGCTGGTCGGACCCCATCGGTTCGAGCGGCACCATCAAGGCAGCCGCCGCGGTGATCGCCGGGGCCGGCGACGCGCCCGAAGGCACCATCACCCGCGAGGGGCTCTGGCAGCTACGCAAGCGGCTGATCAAGTGCAAGCAGCTCGACAAGGTCGCCATGGATGGCCTCAAGGCCGATCGCGCGCGGGTGTTCCCGGCCGGGGTCGCGATTCTCTGGGCGGTGTTCGAGGCCTTCGGGCTCGAGCACATGCGCTATGCCGACGGCGCCCTGCGCGAAGGCGTGCTCTACGACCTGATCGGGCGCAACAGCGCCGAGGACCCGCGCCTGCAGACCCTCGCCGGGCAGGCGCGACGTTATGCCACCGACACCCGCCAGGCGACCAACGTCGCCGCCACGGCGACCGCCGCCTTCGATCAGGTGCGTGACGCCTGGCAGCTCAGCGACGAGATTCGTCCCTTCCTGGCCTGGGCCGCCGAGCTGCACGAGATCGGCCTGGCCGTGTCGCACAGCCAGTTCCACCGGCATGGCGCCTACCTGCTGGAGAATGGTGACCTGCCCGGCTTCTCGCGTCCCGAGCAGCAGTTGCTGGCGTTTCTGGTACGCGCCCACCGGCGCAAGTTCGCCGTCAAGGAACTCGAGGCCCTGCCGTCGCCGGCGCAGCCCCGCGCGGCACGGCTGGCACGGCTGCTGCGCCTGGCCGTGGTGCTCAATCACTCGCGTCCCGAGCAGCCGATCACCGACTTCCAGCTGAGCGCCGACGGCGACGACCTGCTGCTGGTGCTGCCCGAGGCCCTGGCCGACCAGTCGCTGCTGCTCAACGACCTGCAGCAGGAGATCGACTACCAGCGCGCCGCCGGCTACAAACTGGCGGTCGACCCGGTGACGGTCGAGATCTAACCGCTCGCCGTCGGACAGTAAGCCTGGCACCACCCCTCGGCCACGGCGACGCCCAGCACCGCGACCAGCGTCTCGCCCTGCCAGGCGAGCAGACAGCTGCCGCGCCGCCAGGGCGGGATGCCGGCCTCCTGCAACAGCCGCTTGACGTCGCGCCGGCCGCGGCCGGCGACACGCAGCATCTCGCCGCCGCGCCGCCCGGTGAGACGCAGTTCCCCGACACCCCCCGATTCCTGCGTCAACCGCCAGTCGACGCGCACCCCGGGGTCCGCCGCGGTTGCGCCCACCCGCCCCGGCTGGCCATTCCAAGGCGCACGCCAGCCCACGGGCAGTGGCTCGGCGGGCGCCTGAAGATAGAGACGCCCGCGCCAGCGCCGCCCTTCGCCCCCCGGCCAGACCACGTGCACCTCGGCATCCTCGCGTGCCGCGAGCTGATCGAGCAGTGCTTCGAGGCGTGCCGCCGGCGGCGTGGGCAGGCCCAGCCGCTGGCAGGCATGACGCACCAGCAGGCGTTGCCGGGGACGTGACAGATCGGTCAGGGCGGCGACGCCGAGCCGCGCCGGATCGCCGCCGGCCCCGCGCAGGTCGATGGCGGCGAATTCGTCGAGCAACCCGTCGGCCTCGGCGGCGCGGCGGGCCGACTCGCCCAGCGAGCGCGCCACCTGCGGCCAGCGCTCGGCCAGCCGGGGCAGCACAGCGTGGCGCAGGTAGTTGCGATCGAGGCGCGTGTCGGCATTGCTCGGGTCCTCGCACCAGCTCAGGCCCAGGTCGGCGGCGACCGCGGCGAGCCGGGAGCGATCGAGCCCCAGCAACGGCCTCGCCAGGTCTCGTCCTCGCCAGTCGCGACGCTCGGGCATCGCCGCCAGTCCGCGCACGCCGCTGCCGCGCAGCGCGGCGAGCAGGAAGGTCTCCGCCTGGTCGTCGGCGTGCTGGGCCAGCCACAGGGCCTCGCCCGGGGCCACGCGTCGCGCGAAGGCCGCGTAACGCGCCTCGCGGGCCGCCGCCTCCAGCCCCTCGCCGGCGAGCTCGACGCTGACGCGCTCGACGAACAGCGGTACGCCCAGCCGCGAACAGAGCCGGCGGCAGTGACGCTCGAAATCGGCGGCGGCGGACTGCAGGCCGTGGTCGACGTGCAGGGCGTGGATGGGTCGCGGATGACGCCGCGCGGCTTCGGCGACGAGCGCCAGCAGCAGGCAGGAGTCGAGACCGCCGGACAGCGCTACCCAGACGACGCGCCCCGGCGCTGTCTCGGCCAGGGCGCGATCAATGGTAGCTTGCAGGAACATTGAGAACCTTCTGCTCCAGAGGGGCGATTCGCGACCACCGGGCTTCAAGCGTCATCGCAATGACTGTTCGGTACCCGAGCGTAGCAGAGGCCTCTTCGAGCGACGATCAGGCCAGGCGGAGAAGACCGAAGCCGCGGAGTTTACTTGCGGCTAAATGAGCAGGATGAGGTCTTCTCCAACGCCGCCTGATCGAGCGCAGAAAGGCCCGGTATCAAGCAGGGGCGCCGTAGGACATCAACCGCTCATACCGCCGCGCCAGCAGCGCCTCGGTGTCCAGGCTGCCCAGCCGGTCGAGGCTCGCCAGCAGCGAGGTCTTGAGCCGGTCGGCGGTGGTCTGCGGATGACGGTGCGCGCCACCCAGCGGCTCCTCGATCAGGCTGTCGACGAAGCCGAGTTCCTTGAGGCGCTCGGCAGTGATGCCCATCGCCTGGGCCGCCTCGGAGGCCTTCTCGGCACTCTTCCAGAGGATCGAGGCGCAGCCTTCGGGGGAGATCACCGAGTAGGTGGAATACTGCAGCATGGTCAGTTCGTCGCACACGCCGATCGCCAGCGCGCCGCCGGAGCCGCCCTCGCCGACCACGGTGGCGACGATCGGCGTCTCGAGCCGCGACATCACCGCCAGGTTGTAGGCGATCGCCTCGCTCTGACCGCGCTCCTCGGCGTCGATGCCGGGGTAGGCCCCGGGCGTGTCGATGAAGGTCAGGATCGGCATCCGGAAACGCTCGGCCATCTCCATCAGGCGGCAGGCCTTGCGGTAGCCCTCGGGACGCGGCATGCCGAAGTTGCGGCGCACCTTCTCCTTGACGTCGCGGCCCTTCTGGTGGCCGATGACCATCACCGGCTTGTCGTCGAGCCGGGCGATGCCGCCGACGATCGCCGCGTCGTCGGCGAAGTGGCGATCGCCGTGCAGTTCGTCGAAGTCGCCGAAGATCATCTCGAGGTAGTCGAGCGTGTAGGGGCGCTGGGGGTGACGCGACAGCTGCGAGACCTGCCAGGCGGACAGGTCGCGAAAGATCGACTCGGTGAGCTTCTTGCTCTTCTCCTCGAGCTTGGCGATCTCGTCGCTGATGTTGATCTTGCTGTCGTTGCCGACCAGCCGCAGCTCCTCGATCTTGGCCTGCAACTCGGCAATCGGCTGTTCGAAGTCCAGATAATTGGGATTCATAGGCTTCTGCTGTTTGAAATAGGCACAATCGGCCTGAGGCCACGGCTATCTTGCAGCGCCGTCCCGATAGGCGCGCGGTAACCGCGCATTATCGCAGCTTGGCGGCCTCACGCAAGACAACGGCTCAGCCACGGTACTTGAGGCGAATGCCGTCCTGCCCCTCGACGTCGCGCAGCGCGGCGAGCAGTTCGTCGGCCGGGGCGACCTTCCAGTCGCTGCCCAGCTCCAGCCAGCCGCTGGCCGCGTCGTTGCGATAGCGCACGCGCACCGGCAGGCCGGTCTCGTTGCGCCAGGGGGTGAGACTGGCGCGCAGGCTCGACACGAAGCGGCCGTTGCAGCGCGCGCCATCCACCGACAGCTCGACCGCCTCGCCAAAACGGGTGCGCGCGTCGACCATCGGCGTGACCGTCTTGCCGCGCAGGCGCAGCCCGCCGGAGTAGTCGTCGCTGGAGACCTCGCCCTCGACGATCAGCACCTGGTCGGTATCGAGCTGGCCGCGCACCTGATCGAACAGCTCGCCGAACAGCGACGCCTCGATGCGCCCAGTGCGGTCGTCGAGGGTGACGAAGGCCATGGTGTCGCCGCGCTTGGATTTCATGGTGCGCATGGCCACCACCAGGCCGGCGACCCGCTGGGGTTCGCGGGACGGCTTCAGATCGCTGATCCGCGTCGACACGAAGCGCGCGAGCTCCTGCTCGTACTCGTCGATCGGGTGGCCGGTCAGGTACAGCCCCAGGGTGTCCTTCTCGCCGGCCAGGCGCTCCTTGTCGCTCCATTCACGGGCCTGGCGGTAATCGGCATAGGCGTCGCCGGCCTCGGGCTCGCTGAACGCCTCGCCGAACATGTCCATCATGCCCAGGTTGGCGTTGGCGGTGCTCTGCTGCGCCGCCTTGAGGGCGTCGTCGAGCGCGGCGGCCAGCACCGCCCGCGACGGCCCCAGGGTATCCAGGGCGCCGGAGCGGATCAGCGCCTCAAGGGTGCGCTTGTTCATGCGCTTGGCGTCGACCCGGCGGCAGAAATCGAACAGGTCGCTGAAGGCCCCCCCGTCGGCGCGGGCCTCGACGATCGCACCGATCGGGCCCTCGCCGACCCCGCGGATCGCACCCAGGCCATAGACCACCCGCCCCTGCTCGTCGACGGTGAACTTGAAGCCGCCGACGTTGACGTCGGGCGGCGTCACCGTCAGCCCCAGGTTGCGGCACTCCTCGATCAGCGGCACCACCTTGTCGAGGTTGTCCATGTCGGTGGACAGCACCGCGGCCATGAAGGGGCCGGGGTAATGGGCCTTGAGCCAGGCGGTCTGGTAGGAGACCAGGCCATAGGCCGCCGAGTGGGACTTGTTGAAGCCGTAACCGGCGAACTTCTCCACCAGGTCGAACAGGTTGCCCGCCAGGTCCTTGTCGATGCCGTTGGCGGCACAGCCCTCCATGAAGCCGGCGCGCTGCTTGGCCATCTCCTCGGGCTTCTTCTTGCCCATGGCGCGGCGCAGCATGTCGGCCTGCCCCAGGCTGTAGCCGGCCAGCACCTGGGCGATCTGCATGACCTGCTCCTGGTAGAGGATCACGCCATAGGTGGGCTCGAGCACCGGCTTGAGCAGCTCGTGCTGGTAGTCGGGGTGCGGGAAGGCCAGCTCGGCACGGCCGTGCTTGCGGTTGATGAAGTCGTCGACCATCCCCGACTGCAGGGGCCCCGGGCGGAACAGCGCGACCAGGGCGATCATGTCCTCCAGCGAGTCGGGCTGGAGACGCTTGATCAGCTCCTTCATGCCGCGGGATTCGAGCTGGAACACCGCGGTGGTCTCGGCCTTCTTGAGCATGTCGAAGGTCGGCACGTCGTCGAGCGGGATGGTGTCCAGATCGAGCGGTCCCTGCCCCTGGCGCGCGCGCACGGTGTCGACCATCTCCAGCGCCCAGTCGATGATGGTCAGGGTGCGCAGACCGAGGAAGTCGAACTTGACCAGCCCGGCGTCCTCGATGTCGTTCTTGTCGAACTGCACCACCAGACCGCTGCCGTCCGGCTCGCAGAGCAGCGGCGAGAAGTCGGTGAGCTTGGTGGGGGCGATCACCACCCCGCCGGCGTGCTTGCCGGTGCCGCGGGTGATGCCCTCGAGCTTGACCGCCATGTCCCAGATTTCCTGGGCCTCCTCGTCGTTGGCGAGGTGGTCGCGCAGCGCCTCTTCCTGCTCGTGGGCCTTGGCCAGGGTCATGCCGACCTCGAAGGGGATCAGCTTGGAGAGCTTGTCGCCCAGCGAGTAGGGCTTGCCCTGGGCACGCGCCACGTCGCGCACCACCGCCTTGGCGGCCATGGTGCCGAAGGTGACGATCTGCGAGACGGCGTCGCGGCCGTAGCGCTCGGCGACGTAGTCGATCACCCGGTCGCGCTTCTCCATGCAGAAGTCGACGTCGAAGTCGGGCATCGAGACGCGTTCCGGGTTGAGGAAGCGTTCGAACAGCAGGTCGTATTCCAGCGGGTCGAGATCGGTGATCTTGAGCGCGTAGGCGACCAGCGAGCCGGCCCCGGAGCCACGCCCCGGGCCCACCGGGATGTCGTTGTCCTTGGCCCACTGGATGAAGTCCATCACGATCAGGAAGTAGCCGGGGAAGCCCATCTTGATGATGATGTCGAGCTCGAAGTCGAGCCGCTCGCGGTAGGCCGCCTCGTGGTCGGCACGGTGGCGATCCGGGTAGATGGCGTCGTCGCCCTCGAAGAGCTGCACCAGGCGATCGCTGAGGCCGTCGTGGGACACCTTGCGGAAGAACTCGTCGAGGGTCATGCCCTCGGGGATCGGGAACTCGGGCAGGAATATCTCGCCCAGGCGCACGTCGACGCTGCAGCGCGCGGCGATCATCACCGTGTTCTCGAGCGCCTCGGGGATGTCGGCGAACAGCTCGGCCATCTCCTGGGGGCTCTTGAGGTACTGCTCCTCGCTGTACTTGCGCTCGCGGCGCGGGTCGTCGAGCGCCTTGCCCTCGCCGATCGACACCCGGGTCTCGTGGGCCCAGAAGTCCTCGCGGGTCAGAAAGCGCACGTCGTTGGTGGCCACCACCGGCGTGCCGGTCTCGGCGGCGAGCGCCACCGACTGGTGCACGCACTCCTCGTCGTACTGACGCCCGGTGCGCTGCAGCTCGAGGTAGAAACGCCCCGGGAAGTGGCGCTCCCACTCGGCGAGCAGCTCGCGGGCCTCGCCCGGGTGATCGGCGAGCAGGAAGCGCCCGATCTCGCCCTCCCGGGCCCCGGACAGCGCGATCAGGCCCTCGCTCTGGGCGAAGATCCAGGCCTTCTTGAGCAGCGCGCTGCCCTGCTGCTGCCCCTCCTGCCAACCCCGCGAGATCAGTTCGGTGAGGTTGCGATAGCCGGTATCGTTCATCGCCAGCAGTGTCAGCCGGTAGGGATGACTCTCGTCGAAGGGGTTCTCGAGCCACAGATCGGCGCCGATGATCGGCTTGAGGCCAGCGCCCAGCGCGGCCTTGTAGCCCTTGACCAGACCGAACAGGTTGGCCTCGTCGGTCACTGCCAGGGCCGGCATGCCAGCCTCGGCGGTGGCGCTCACCAGAGGCTTGAGGCGTACCAGGCCGTCGACGAGGGAATATTCGCTGTGCACGCGCAGGTGAACGAAAGGGGGCGTCATAACGGACTCGCGATGTTGAATATCGGGCGGGCCGCCCGCTAGAAAAGATCGAGTTGCTTCTTCACCGGGGCGAAGGAGCGGCGATGCTCGGCCAGCGGGCCCAGACGCTCCAGCGCCGCCAGGTGTTGCGGTGTCGGATAGCCCTTGTGACGGGCGAATCCGTAGTCGGGAAAGCGCGCGTCGAGGGCGACCATCTGGGCATCGCGGGCCACCTTGGCGAGAATCGACGCGGCGCCGATGGCCGGATGACGGGCATCGCCCTTGACCACCGCCTGGCCGGGAACATGATGCCCGGGCAGACGATTGCCGTCCACCAGCAGGTATTCGGCGGCCACGCTCAGGGCGTCGACCGCCCGGCGCATGGCCAGGTGGGTGGCATGATAGATGTTGAGCGTGTCGATCTCGTCCGGCGACGCCTCGCCGATGGCAAAGGCCAGCGCCTGCTCGCGGATCGCGGCGTCCAGCGCCAAACGACGTTTCTCGCTGAGCGCCTTGGAGTCGCCCAGGCCATCGATCGGCCGCCGCGGGTCGAGGATCACCGCGGCGGCGACCACCGACCCCACCAGTGGACCGCGACCGACCTCGTCGACCCCGGCGAGACGCTCGCCGGTGTAGTCGAGGACGATCTCGGCGCCGCCCCGATAGCCGGCGATGACGTGGCGACATGGCGGCAACGACAGCGGCCGATTCATGCGCCCGCCTCGACGCGCTGGGCCTCGTCGTCCGGCAACGCCCTGCCTGCCGCCACCGCCAATACGGACTCGGCGGCACGGGCGCTGGCGCCGCGCTGCAGTTCGGCGTGCATGGCGGCGAAGCGCGACTCCATGGCGGCTCGTGCCTTGGCGTCGTTCAACCAGGGGCGCAAGTGTTCGACGATCGCCGTGGGCGTGGCGGCATCCTGGATCAGCTCGGGCACCAGCGACTCGCGGGCGATCAGGTTGGGCAGCGAGATCCACGGGGTCTTGACCAGATGCCGGGCCAGCCAGTGGGTCGCCGGCGCCATGCGGTAGGCGACCACCATCGGCCGATGACAGAGCATCGCCTCCAGCGCCGCCGTCCCGGAGGTCAGCAGCACCGCGTCGCTGGCGACCATCGCCTCGCGGGCGCGGCCGTCGAGCAATCGCGTGCGCGCCTGCAACCCGGGGCGCGTCGCGAGCAGCGCCTCGAGTTCCTGGCGTCGCTGCGGCGAGGCGGCGGGGATTACCAGTTGCAGGGCCTCGGTCTCGGCGCTCAGGCGCTCGGCGACATCGAGGAAGGTCGCCCCCAGAAAGCGGATCTCGTTGCCGCGCGAGCCGGGCAACAGCGCCAGCACCGGCGACTCGGCGTCGAGCCCCAGTTCACGGCGCGCGGCGAGGCGATCGTTGGTCAATGGCAGTTCGTCGGCGAGCGGGTGACCGACGAAGGCCACCGGCACGGCGTGGCGGCGGTAGAAGGCGGCCTCGAAGGGCAGGAAGGTGAGCATGGCATCCACCGCGCGACGGATGCCCGCGACCCGCCCCTGTCGCCAGGCCCACACCGAGGGACTGACGTAGTGCACGGTGGGCACGCCCGCCTCGCGCAACTGGCGCTCCAGCCCCAGGTTGAAGTCGGGCGCATCGATGCCGATCATCACGTCGGGCCGCCAGGCCAGGGCGTCACGCTTCAGGTGACGCCGGACCTTCACCAGCCCGGGCAGGTGCTTGAGCACCTCGACCAGCCCCATCACCGACAGCGTCTCCAGCGGATAGAGACTCTCCAGGCCCGCGGCGATCATCCGCGGTCCGCCGATGCCGCGAAACTCGACATCCGGATGGCGCGCCCTGAGCGAGCGCATCAGCCCCACGCCCAGGTTGTCCCCCGAAAGCTCGCCGGCCACCAGATAGACACGCATCGCAGTGGCGCCGCTCAGCGGATGATGCCGCGGGTCGAGGCCCTGAGCGAGGCGATGAAGGTCGCGACCGCGTCCTGGCCGGCATAGCGGGCGGTCAGCTCGTCCAGCGCCTGCTCGAGGGTCAGCCCCTGGCGGTAGACGACCCGATAGGCCTCCGACAGGGCCTTGAGCGCCTCCCGGGAGAAGCCGCGACGCTTGAGCCCCACCAGGTTGAGCCCATGCGCCTGGCCCGGATTGCCGTTGACCATCAGGTAGGCGGGGATGTCCTTGGTGACGATGGAGCCACCCCCGCACATGGCATGCTCGCCGATGTGGCAGAACTGATGGATCGCGGTCAGACCGCCGAGGATCACGAAGTCGCCGAGGGTGACGTGGCCGCCCAGCGTGGCCTGATTGGCGAGAATGCAGTCGTCGCCGATCACGCAGTCGTGGCCGACGTGGGCATAGGCCATGAACAGGTTGCGGCTGCCGATGGTGGTCTCGCCACGATCCTGAACGGTGCCGCGGTGCAGGGTCGCGCCCTCGCGCACCACGTTGTCGTCGCCCATCACCAGGCGCGTGGGCTCACCGGCGTACTTCTTGTCCTGGCAGTCCTCGCCGACGGAAGCGAACTGGAAGATACGGTTGCGCTCGCCCAGCCGGGTCGGCCCCTTGAGCACCACATGGGGGCCGATCCGACTCCCGGCGCCGATCTCCACGTCGGCGCCGATGACGGTGAACGGTCCCACCTCGACGTCGTCGGCCAGACGTGCGGCGGGGTCGACGATGGCGGTTGGATGAATCAAGCGACCTTCCTCTCGGCACAGATGATGTCGGCCTCGCAGACCAGTTCATTGTCGACGGTCGCGCGACAGGCGAATTTCCAGATACTGCGCTTGGCGAAGATCACCCGCGCTTCCAGGCGCAACTGATCGCCGGGCATTACCGGGCGCTTGAGGCGGACGTTGTCGCTGCCCACGTAATAATAGACGTAGCCGTCGCGCGGCAGCTTGTTGACGGTCTTGAAGCCGAGGATACCGGCGGCCTGGGCCAGCGCCTCGATGATCAGCACGCCGGGCATGATCGGATGGTGGGGGAAGTGGCCGTTGAAGAACGGCTCGTTGATGCTGACGTTCTTGCGGGCAACGATGGATTCGCCGAGTTCGAGTTCCACCACCCGATCGACCAGAAGAAACGGATACCGGTGCGGCAGATACTCACGAATTTCGTTGATGTCCATTACCATCGATGCGACCTCTGAATGTGCGGGATGCCTGCTCGCAGGGCAGGCATTGCCGGGCGGGACCTCCCCCGCCGCGTTGATTTTGACGCCGGATTATAGCGTCGCCGACACGGGCTGGCAGCCGCCGTCACGGGCGGCTGTCACGCTCCAGCCGTGTCAGGCGCTTGGCGATGTCGTCGAGCTGCTTGAAACGCACGGCATTCTTGCGCCACAGCGCGTTGTGCATGGCACCGGTGCCCGAGGAGTAGACACCCGGCTCGGTGATCGAGTTGGTGACCAGGCTCATGCCGGTGACCTGCACGCCGTCGCAGATCGTCAGATGACCGGAGAGCCCCACGCCACCGCCGAGCATGCAGTGGCGGCCGACCTTGGTGGATCCGGCGATGCCCACGCAGCCGGCCAGCGCGCTGTGATCGCCGATCCGGACGTTGTGGGCGATCTGCACCTGGCTGTCGATCTTGACGTCGTTGCCGATCACGGTGTCGCCCAGCGCCCCGCGATCGATGCTCGAGCAACTGCCGATCTCGACGTCATCGCCGAGCACCACGCCGCCGAGCTGGGCGATCTTGTGCCAGCCGGCACCGTCGTGGGCGAAACCGAAACCATCGCCGCCGATCACGCAACCACTGTGGAGAATCGCCCGCTCGCCGATCACCACGCCGTGATAGACGGTGACGTTGGCGTAGAGGCGTGATCCCGCACCGATCACCGAGTCGGCCCCCACCACGCTGCCCGGGCCGACCACCACGTCGTCACCCAGTTCGGCGCCGCTCTCGATCACCGCCTGCGCCTCGACGCTCACGTTGCGCCCCAGGGTGACGCCGTCGGCGACCACCGCCGAGGGGTGGATGCCGCTGACCGGCCGCGCCGCCATGGGGTCGAACAGCCGCGAGAGTTCGGCGTAGGCCAGATAGGGATTGTCGAGCTCGAGCCGCGGCACCGGGCACTCCGCGGCATGCGCCGGATGAATCAGTACCGCGGCGGCCCGGGTCCGGGGCAGGTATTTCAGATAGGCCTTGTTGGCCAGAAAGCTGATGTCCTCCGGGCCGGCATCGCTGAGCGTGGCGAGACCGCTGACGCGGCGCTCGCCGTCGCCGACGAGGGTCGCTCCCAGACGCTGGGCCAGATCGGCGAGGGAGCTGGAAAAAGGCTTGGCTGTCTTCATGTCATCGGCGAGACGGGCGGCGAGCGCCCGGCGTATCAGTTGGCATTGAGGATGCGGGTCACTTCCTGAGTGAGATCCAGGCTGTCGTCGCGGTAGACCACGGCATCGCGGTCGAGCACCACCTTGACGTGGTGCTCGTCGACCACCTTCTGGATCGCCTTGTCGAGCCGCGGCTTGGCGGACTGCAGGAAGGCCTGCTGCTTCTCCTGCTGGGTCTGCTGGATCTGTGCACGCAACTGCTGGAAGCGTTGCCCTTTCTCGCTCAGCTCCTGCCGGACCGTCTGGCGCTCGTTGTCGGACATCACCGCGCCGTCCTTCTGCAGCTTCTGCTGGAGCTGCTGGAGCTCCTTGCCGAGGTCGTCGGCCTGCTGGCGCTGGGCGCTGGTCTGGTTACGCAACTCGTTCATCGAGCGCTGGGCGGCGTCGGACTGCATCAGCGCCTCGCGCCAGTCGAGCACGGCGACGTCACTCGCGTGGGCGGGCACCGCCGCCAGGGCGCCGAGCAGGCACAGGGCCCCGGTCAGTTTGCGCATGCTTTTCTCCTTGTTGGGTCTCACCGCCTCAGAAGGTCTGGCCGAGGGAGAACTGGAAGACCTGGGTATCGTCACCGCTCTTCTCGTTGAGCGGCTTGGCCACGCTGAAGGTCAACGGCCCCACCGGCGTCAGCCAGGACAGGCCGAGACCGACGCTGTAGCGCAGCTCGTCGAGGTGGACCCCGCTTTCGCAGTTGGAACTCTCCCCGTCGGGCACGTCATAGCACTCGGTGAGGAAGGTGTTGCCGGTATCGAGGAACACGCTGGTCTGCAGCGAGCGATGATCGTCGACGAACGGGAACGGATAGATCAGTTCGACGGACCCTTCCAGCAGCACGTTGCCGCCGAGGGTATCGTCGTCGCCGTCGTTGCGCTTGGTGGTCCTCGGCCCCAGGGTGTTGCCGGAGAAGCCGCGCACCGAGCCCAGACCGCCGGCGTAGAAGTTCTCGTAGAACGGATAGGGATCGTTGCCGATGGTGTCGGCGTAACCCAGCGTCGAGGCGAACTTCAGCGACCAGTCGGGCGAGAGCTCGAACAGCTTCTGACCGCGATAGCGCAGCTTGTAGTACTGGGCATCGGAGCCGGGCACCGCCGTCTCCAGCGAGACGCGCTGATAGCTGCCGTCGGTGGGCAGGATGCCGCGGTTGAGGTTGTTGCGCGTCCAGCTGCTGGTCAGCTTGTAGCTGACGGCGTCCTTGCCCTGGCTGTCGACGTATTCGACGATCTCATAGGGCGTGTCGTTATAGGTCTTGATCGACAGATTCTCGAGGCCCACCCCGAAATTCAGACGGGTGATATCGTTGATCGGATAACCGAAGTTGATGTCGCCGCCGAAGGTATCGGTGGAATAGGTCGAGATATCGGAATCTTCGTAGTCGGTCTCGCGGTAGTAGACGTTGAAGCCGCGCGAGATGCCGTCCAGCGTCCAGTACGGATCGGTGAACCCGAAGTTGAGACTGGTGTAGGTGTCGCTGCGCTGGGCGCCGATATCCACCTGATTGCCGGTCCCGAGGAAGTTCTTCTGCGACAGCGAGGCGCCATAGATCACCCCGGCGGTCTGCGAGAAGCCGACGCTCGCCGAGATCGAGCCGGACGGCTGTTCCTGGACGTTGTAGGTGACGTCGACCTGATCGGGCTCGCCGGGCACCGGGCGGGTCTCGACATCGACCTGCTTGAAGAAGCCCAGCCGCTCGAGGCGCTGCTTGGACTGGCTGATCTTGTCGGTGGACGCCGGCGCGCCCTCCAGCTGAATCATCTCGCGGCGCAGCACTTCATCCTGGGTGGTGGTGTTGCCCTCGAAATTGATGCGCCGCACGTAGGCCCGGTCACCCGGCTCGACCAGGAAGGTCACGTCGACGGTGTCGCCGTCCTTGTCCACCTCGGGCACGCTCTCGACATTGGCGAAGGCGAAGCCCTCGGCGCCGAGTTTCTGCCGCAGCGCCTCGGCCGAGGCGGTCAGCGTGCTGCGCGAATAGACGTCGCCGGATTTCGCGGTGATCAGCTCGCGCGCCTTGGCTTCGGAAATCTTCAAGTCACCGGCGAACTTGATCTGGTCGATGCGGTAACGCTTGCCCTCGTTGACGTTGATGGTCACGAAGATCTTCGACTTGTCGGGGCTGATCGCCACCTGGGTGGAGGTGATGGCGAAGTTCACGTAGCCGCGATCGAGGTACCAGGAGCGCAGCGACTCCAGATCGCCGGACAGTTTCTCGCGGGAATACTCATCGTCGGAGAACCAGCCGAAGAACCAGCCGGGACGATCCTCGAGCTGCAACTGGTCACGCAGGGTCGCGTCGGAGAAGGCCTGGTTGCCGACGATGTTGATCTGGCGGATCTTGGCCACCGCCCCTTCGTTGACCTTGATGTCCACCTGCACGCGGTTGCGGCTCACCGGCTCCACCTCGGTGTCGATGGTGGCGCTGTAGCGTCCCTGGGCATGATAGAGCTGCTCGAGCTGACGCTGGACCTCGTCGAGCGTGGCGCGCTGCAGGACCTGGCCCTCGGCGAGCCCGGTGTCCTTCATGCCCTTGCGCAGGTCATCGTCGGAGATCTGCGAGTTGCCCTCGATGTCGATCTCCGAGATCGAGGGGCGTTCGACGACGTGGACGATCAGCACGTCGCCGTCGCGGGCCAGACGGACGTCCTCGAACAGCCCGGTATCGAAGAGCTGCTTGGCTGCGTCGGCCAATTCACGGTCATCGACGCGCTCGCTGGCGGCGATCGGGAACGCGTTGAAGACGGACGCGGCGGAAACGCGCTGCAGCCCCTCCACGCGAATGTCCGACACGGTGAACGATTCCGCCAGGGCCGTCTGGGTGCTGCAGAGCAGTAGTGCCGCCAATCCGATGATCTTGAGTTTCATGCAATCGCTTCGCTCGAGTTGTTCCGCCAGCTCGCTGAACAGGCACCTTATACATTTACTTGGGCCGCTGACAAGGTTGGCCACGACGCGTGTCTCTTGTCGCGGCGCAGCGACGCCAAGCGCTTCATGACGGCGCTAGGCTTTATCTGAAAAGTCGACGAGCGAAGGCCAGACAAGGCAAAAATCGGCGAAAGAGCGGAGTTTACGGGGGTGTAAATGAGCATCTTGAGCCGATTTTTAACGCCGTATGGGCGAGCGCAGTACTTTTCAGGCATTGCCTAGAGCCGCATCAGGTCGAAATACAACGCCATCAGCATCAGGGTCCCGACCAGCGCCATGCCGATACGCAGCCCCGCCGCCTGGGCCCGCTCCGACACCGGGCGTCCGCGCACCGCCTCGATCAGGTAATAGACCAGATGGCCGCCGTCGAGCACCGGGATCGGCAGCAGATTCAGCACGCCCAGGCTGATCGACAGGTAGGCCATGAACCCGATGAAGCTCTCCAGACCGCTGCGCGCGGTGTCGCCGGCGATTCGCGCGATGGTGATCGGCCCCGACAGATTGCTCGGCGAGATCAGCCCCTGCAGCATCTTGCGGATCGAATCCAGCGTCAGCCAGGTCATCTCCCCGGTCTTGTTCAGCGCCTGACCGACCGCCGCCAGCGGGCCGTAGCGAATCTCGCGGCGGTAGGCCTCGGGCCAGCTCACCGGCGCCACGCCGGCACCGATGTAACCGATGGTTTCCCCGTCCTGCGCGTGGCTCGCCGGGATCAGCGTCACCTGACGGTGGTGACCGTCACGCTCGACATCCAGCGTCAGCGAGTCGCCGGGATGGGCACGGACCGTCTCGACGAAGGCCATCCAGTCGGCGACCGGCCGGCCGTCGATGGCCACGATGCGGTCGCCGGCCTGGAGTCCGGCCCGGGCCGCCGCGCCCTCATCGAGAATCCGCCCGAGCACCGCCGGCGTATCGGGGCGCCACGGGGTGACCCCCAGGCTCGACAGCGGCTGCGGTGGGTCCTGGCCCACCAGGTAGTGACTGACCGGTACCCGATGCAGGCGCGGCTCGCCGCCGGCGTCGGCATCGCGCACCGCGATGTCGAGCGGGCGGTCGGTGCCGATGGCGGCCAGCAGCTCGAGGTTGACCGCCTCCCAGGTGGGGGTGGCATCGCCCTCGACCGACACGATCTCCTGACCGCCGGCCAGGCCGCCGCGTGCCGCCGGCGAGTCCGGCGCCACCTCGCCGATCACCGGCGCCACGGCGCTGGTGCCCATGATGAACAGCAGCCAGTAGACGGCAACCGCCAGCAGGAAGTTGGCCAGCGGTCCGGCCACCACGATGGCGATGCGCTTCCAGACACGCTGGCGGTTGAAGGCCCGGTGCCGCTCGCCGGCATCGACCGGCCCCTCGCGCTCGTCGAGCATCTTGACGTAGCCGCCCAGCGGGATCGCGGCGATCGCGTATTCCGTCCCCTGGCGGTCGAGCCGCGACCACAGCGGCTTGCCGAAGCCCACCGAGAAGCGCAGTACCTTCACCCCGCAACGCCGGGCGACCCAGAAATGGCCGAACTCGTGGAAGGTGATCAACAGGCCCAGTACCACGATGGCCGCCAGGATGTTCTGAATCGCGTCCATCCGTTTCTCCTCGCGTTAACGCGCCATCGCCAGCGACGCGATGCGCTGGCCGGCAAGCCGCCGGGCGCGGGCGTCCTCGGCGAGAATCCGCTCCAGTTCGTCGGCGGGCTGTACGTGGCTCGCCTCGAGCACCGACTCGACGACCTCGGCGATGCCGGCAAACCCCAGCCGTCCGTCGAGGAACGCGGCCACGGCGACCTCGTTGGCGGCGTTGAGTACCGCCGGGGCCGTGCCGCCGGCAGCCATCGCCTCGCGGGCCAGCCGCAGGCACGGAAAGGCACCCTCGTCGGGCGGCTCGAAGTCGAGCCGGGCGATCTGGAACAGATCGAGACGCTCGACGCCGGCGGCGATACGCTCGGGCCAGGCCAGCCCGTAGGCGATCGGCGTGCGCATGTCGGGATTGCCCAGCTGGGCGATCACCGAGCCGTCGCTGTAGGCCGCCATGGAGTGGATCACGCTCTGCGGGTGAACCACCACCTGAATCTGCTCGGGGCGCGCGGCGAACAGCCAGCAGGCCTCGATCAGTTCGAGGCCCTTGTTCATCAGCGTGGCACTGTCCACCGAGATCTTGCGGCCCATCGACCAGTTGGGGTGCGCGCAGGCCTGTTCGGGGGTGACGGCGCGCAGCGCCTGTGCCGTCCAGCCACGAAACGGCCCCCCCGAGGCGGTCAGCAGCAACTGGGTCACGCCCACGCCCCCCAGGCTCGTCCGGGCGTCGGGGGGCGGCAGGCACTGGTAGATGGCGTTGTGTTCCGAGTCGATCGGCAGCAGCCGGGCACCGCAGCGGGCGACCTCGTCCATGAACAGGGCACCGGACATCACCAGCGCCTCCTTGTTGGCGAGCAGCACACGCTTGCCGGCGCGCACCGCCGCCAGCGTCGGCAACAGCCCCGCCGCACCGACGATCGCCGCCATCACCACATCGACCTCGCCGGCCTCGGCCACCTCGACCAGAGCCGGCTCACCGGCACGCACCTCGATCGCCAGACGCGCCTCGGCGAGGCGTTCGCGCAACCAGGCGGCATCCACCTCGCGGGAGAGGACGGCCACCGCCGGGCGATGACGACGGCACTGCTCGAGAAGCACCTCGCGTCGGGTGCCGGCGGTCAGGGCATGAATGCGATAACGCTCGGGATGGCGGGCAATGACGTCCAGGGTGCTGGCGCCGATCGAGCCCGTGGCCCCAAGCACGGTGACCGTCTGCGGGCCCCGCGCGGTGGAAAGCTCACTCATCGGGGTCTCCTCAATGCCACAGCCGGAGCAGGGCGAACAGCGGTACCGCCGCGGTGAGGCTGTCGATACGATCGAGTATGCCACCATGGCCCGGCAACAGCCGCCCGGAATCCTTGATGCCCCGCCAGCGCTTGAACATGCTCTCGAGCAGATCGCCGAGTACCGATACCAGGGTGACCCCCACGGTGGTCACCACCAGCCACAGGCCGTCGCCCGGCGACAGCGAGAACCCCAGGGTATAGCCCAGGGCCAGCAGCGCGGTGACCGCCATGCCGCCGTAGACTCCCTCCCAGGACTTGCCGGGGCTCACCCGGGGAGCGAGCTTGCGACGCCCGAAGCGACGGCCGGCGAAGTAGGCGCCGATGTCCGCCAGCCAGACCAGCAGCAGCACATAGAGCAGCCACTGGGCGCCGCTGTCGCGCAGCTGTACGAAACCGGCCCAGCAGGGCAGCAGCACCCACAGCCCGATCGTCAGTCGGGCCGTCACGCTGCGCCACTGGCGCCCGCGGTCCGGATAGCCGGCGACCCAGTAGACGCTCACCAACCAGCCCGCACAGGCCACCCACAGCGGCCAGGCGGCATTCACGGCGTCCGAGTACCAGCCCGCCAGCATCAGCAGCGCCAGCAGGGCAACATAGCCGAGCCGCCCGGCGACACCGGCGACCCCGGCAAGATTGGTCCACTCCCAGCCGGCGAGCAGGATCACGGCGGCGGTGAACACGGCGAAGGCACCGCCGGAAAGGCCGAACAGCCCGGCCAGCACCAGCGGCGCCAGAATCACGGCGGTAATGATGCGCTGTCTAAGCACCCTGAGCCTCGATCTGTTCCTGGGTCATGCCGAAACGACGCTGGCGGCGACGGAAGTCGTCGAGCGCCTCGTCGAAGGCATCACCCCCGAAATCGGGCCACAGTAACGACGAGAAGTGGAATTCGGAGTAGGCCAGCTGCCAGAGCAGGAAATTGGACACCCGCAATTCGCCGCTGGTGCGGATGCACAGGTCGACCGGCGGCGCGCTGGCGCGACCGATCTCGGCGTCGAGCGAGGCTTCGTCGATCTGCTCGGCCGTCATCTCGCCGGCCTCGACGCGCCGGGCCAGGCGCTGCGCGGCCAGCGCGATGTCGCGCTGGCCACCGTAGTTGGCGGCGACGATCAGATGCAGGCCGGTGTTGTCGCGGGTCAACGACTCGGCCCGGGCGATGTACTGCTGGATGGTCTCGGAGAACCGCTCACGCTCGCCGATCACCGACAGCCGGATGCCGTTGTCGTGCAGCTTCCTGACCTCGCGCTTGAGCACCATCAGGAACAGCTCCATCAGCGCGCGAACCTCGGCGGGTGGCCGCTTCCAGTTCTCGCTGGAGAAGGCGAACAGGGTCAGGGTCTCGATGCCCCGTTCGGCCGCCCGGCGAATCACCGCACGCACGGCCTCGACGCCGGCCCGATGACCACGCACGCCCGACAGCCCGTGCGCACGGGCCCAGCGATTGTTGCCGTCCATGATGATCGCCACATGGCGTGGCAGGTTTTGCGACTGCTGTGAACTCATGGTATCTCGCGCGTGGCACCATCCCTGCCCGAGCGACGCGCCGCCGCCCGGGCGCGCATCAGACCTGCAGCAGGTCGTGCTCCTTGCCTTCCAGCAGCTTGTCGATCTCGGCGACGTACTTGTCGGTCAGCTTCTGGATCGCCTCCTCGCCCTGATGCTCGTCGTCCTCGGTGATGGCCTTTTCCTTGAGCAGCGCCTTGATGTCGCTGTTGGCGTCGCGACGCACGTTGCGCACCGCAACGCGGGCATTCTCGGCCTCACTGCGCGCCTGCTTGATATAGCCGCGACGGGTTTCCTCGGTCAGCGCCGGCATCGGCACGCGGATCACCGAACCGGCGGTGGCCGGGTTGAGTCCCAGATCGGAGGTCATGATCGCCTTCTCGACCTTGGGCACCATCGACTTCTCCCAGGGCACCACGGCGAGCGTGCGGGCATCCTCGACGTTGACGCTGGCCACCTGATTGATCGGCATCTGCGAGCCGTAGTACTCCACGGTCACCGCATCGAGGATGCTCGGGTGGGCGCGCCCGGTGCGGATCTTGTGGAAGTTGGCCTGCAGCGACTCCAGGCTCTTCTTCATGCGGACTTCCGCATCCTTCTTGATCTCGTTGATCACGGTTTCAACCTCTGTCTATCAGCGTTCCTTCCTTACCACCCACGACCAGGTTGAGCAACGCTCCGGGCTTGGTCATGTCGAACACGCGGACCGGCATGTCATGGTCCCGTACCAGGCAGATGGCGGTCAAATCCATCACCCCGAGCTTGCGGTCGAGGACTTCGTCGTAGCCGAGCTTGTCGTACTTGACGGCGTCGGCGTGATGGACCGGATCCTTGTCGTAGACACCGTCGACCTTGGTGGCCTTGACCACCACGTCGGCATCGATCTCGATCCCCCGCAGACAGGCCGCGGAATCGGTGGTGAAGAACGGATTGCCGGTGCCGGCGGAGAAGATCACCACATCGCCCGAGGTCAGATAGCGGATCGCCGTGCGCCGGTCGTAATGCTCGACCACCCCGCTCATGGGGATCGCCGACATCACCCGCGAGCGGATGTTCGAGCGCTCCAGCGCATCGCGCATGGCCAGGGCGTTCATCACCGTGGCCAGCATGCCCATGTGGTCGCCGGTCACGCGCTCCATGCCCGCGGCATGCAGCGCCGCGCCGCGAAACAGGTTGCCCCCGCCGACCACGATTCCCACCTGAACGCCGATACCGACCAGCTGGCCGATCTCCAGCGCCATGCGGTCGAGCACCTTGGGATCGATGCCGAACTCACCGTCGCCCATCAACGCTTCGCCGGACAACTTGAGCAGAATACGCTTGTACTTCGACTTGTCGCTACGCTCCGGTGACTTGGCATTGCGGTCGGGAATGGCAGGCATGCGGGATTCTCCTGGTAACGGCGGGATGTGACTGCCGGTGACTGACCACCGGCCGGATACACGATGGCGTGCGCCCTAAGCGCACGCCATGCGACAACCAGAAGCTAGGACCTCAGCTGCGGCGAGCCTGTTCCATCACTTCCTTGGCAAAATCGACTTCTTCCTTCTCGATGCCTTCGCCGACCTCGTAGCGGGTGAAGCCGACCACTTCGCCACCCTGCGACTTGACGTAGTCGGCGACGCTGGTGTTCGGATCCTTGACGAAGGGCTGCTCGGTCAGGCTGTTCTCGGCGAGGTACTTCTTGAGACGGCCCTGGACCATCTTCTCGGCAATGTTCTCCGGCTTGCCGGCCATGTCGGGCTGGGCCAGGATGATCGCCTTTTCCTTGTCGAGCTCTTCCTGCGGCATGTTCTCGGGATGCGCCACCGACGGGTTGATCGCCGCGACGTGCATGGCGACGTCCTTGGCCGCCTCGGCGTTGCCGCCCTTGAGGGTGGTCAGCACGCCGATCCGGCCGCCGTGGACATAGGCGCCGACCACGCCGTCGGCCGGGGCCTCGACGACCACCGCGCGACGCACGCTGATGTTCTCGCCGATCTTCTGGACCAACTGCTCGCGGGCGGTCTCGAGCTCGCCGTCCATCAGGCTGGCGACGTCCTCGCTCTTGGTCTCGAAGACCTTGGCCAGGACCTGGTCGGCAAATGCCTTGAAGTTGTCGTCGCGGGCGACGAAGTCGGTCTCGGAGTTGACCTCGAGCATCACGCCGTAGGTGCCGTCTTCGGCGACGCGAGTGACGATCGCGCCTTCGGCGGCGGTACGACCGGCCTTCTTGGCGGCCTTGAGGCCGGAGTTCTTGCGCAGGTCCTCGATCGCCTGCTCGATGTCACCGCCCGCCTCGGTGAGTGCCTTCTTGCACTCCATCATGCCGAGACCGGTGCGTTCACGCAGTTCCTTGACCAGCGATGCGCTGATAGCTGCCATAGTGGTAAACCTCTGAAAATTCGACGTCGGATAAACGAAAGGCAGAGTCCTCTGCCAGGTATCGAAACACGAGTGGGTTGCGCGACGAAGGGGGCCTCGGCCCCCTTCGCGTACCCCGACCGATCGCGGCGCCAGACTAGCCGGCGAAGATGACAGTCAGGATAGGCGCGACACGCTCACTCGGCGACTTCGTTGTTCTCGGTCACTTCGACGAACTCGTCGGGACGCCCTTCCTTCGCCTTGGCGCTGGCGTCGGCGATCGCCTGGACGTAGATCTGGATGGCACGAATCGAGTCGTCGTTGCCCGGGATGACGTAGTCGACGCCGTCCGGATCGGAGTTGGTGTCGACGACACCGATGACCGGAATGCCCAGCTTGTTGGCTTCGTTGATGGCGATGCGCTCATGGTCGACGTCGACCACGAACATCGCATCCGGCAGGCCGCCCATGTCCTTGATACCGCCGATGGCGCGCTCGAGCTTGTCCTGCTCGCGGGTCGCCATCAGGACTTCCTTCTTGGTCAGCTTCTCGAAGGTGCCGTCCTCGCGCATCGCTTCCAGCTCACGCAGGCGCTTGATCGAGACACGGATGGTCTTGTAGTTGGTCAGCATGCCGCCCAGCCAGCGATGGTTGACGAACGGCTGACCGGCGCGGGACGCCTCTTCCTTGATGATCTTGCTGGCGGCACGCTTGGTGCCGACGAACAGGATCTTGTTGTTGGCGGCAGCCATCTTCTCGACCACGGCGGCGGCGTCGTTGAGCGCCGGCAGGGTGTGTTCGAGGTTGATGATGTGGATCTTGTTGCGCGCACCGAAGATGAACTTGCTCATCTTCGGGTTCCAGTACTTGGTCTGGTGGCCGAAATGGGCGCCTGCCTTGAGCAGGTCACGCATGTTGACTTGCGCCATGGGGATGTCTCCTGATGAATCGGGTTAGGCCTCCATGCACCCCATGGATCCGACCGCGGCACGCCTGTCGGCGTCGACCTCGGCACCCGGGACCATGTGACGGTGCATGTGTGTTTTCAAGGCGTTGATGATATCGCCGCCTGCCGCTCGCGCTGCCCGACCGGGCCGTGAGCGCATTGCAGTCAAGCGCGCGGCTTTATACCATAGAATGATGCTCAGATGAAGCCGCCGGTGCCTTGCCCGGCGGCTCTCGCCCCATTTCCCGACCCGAGATTCCATGAACGTCCCGATCAATACCCCCGACGATATCGAGAAGCTGAAGATAGCCGGACGCTGCGCCGCCCAGGTGCTCGAGATGATCGCCGAACATGTCCGCCCGGGCATCTCGACCGGCGAGATCGACAAGCTGTGCCAGGACTACCTGGAGCAGGAGCTGGGCTGCGTATCGGCCACCATCGGCTACCACGGTTACCAGCACGCCACCTGCATCTCGCTCAACCATGTGGTGTGCCACGGCATACCCGATTTCAGCAAGGTGCTGAAGAAGGGCGACATCTTCAATATCGACGTCACCGTGATCAAGGATGGCTACTATGGTGACACCAGCCGCATGTTCGTGGTCGGCGAGAACATCAAGGGCGAGCGGCTCTCCCAGGTGACCCAGGAGTGCCTGTACAAGTCGCTCGCCATCGTCAAGGAAGGCACCCGCCTGTCCGACATCGGCAAGACGATCCAGGCCCACGCCGAAGACAACGGCTACAGCGTGGTGCGCGACTTCTGTGGCCACGGCATCGGCAAGAATTTCCACGAGGAACCGCAGGTATTGCATTATGACGGTTACGAGCCGCACAACGACCTGGTCCTCAAGGAAGGCATGTGCCTCACCATCGAGCCGATGATCAATGCCGGCAAGCACCAGACCAAGGTGCTCAAGGATGGCTGGACGGCGGTCACGCGCGACAAGTCCCTTTCGGCCCAGTGGGAGCATACGCTGGTGGTCACCAAGGGCGGCTGCATCGTCACCACGGCGCGTCACGACGAGGACCTGGCGTTTCTCGACGGCTGACACGCCGCCCGGGCTGCGCCCGCCCCACCGGCCACGCCCCATCCTCGGAGAGCCATCGCGCATGCTGCTGCACCACTACCGCTTCGTCCCCGACGAGACCCTGTTCGACGTCGACGCCTTTCGCGCCGAACTCGACACCAGCCGTGCGCCGATCCCCGTGTACAAGCAGGCGCTGCGCGAGCTTCAGGAGCGCCTCGATGCGCGCTTTCGCGCCGGCACCGACATCCGCGACCTGATCCACGGCCGCGCCTGGTGCCTGGACCGGCTGCTGGCGATCGCCTGGGAGCGTCACGCCTGGCCGGACGACGGCGTCGCCCTGCTCGCGGTGGGTGGCTACGGGCGCGGCGAGCTGCACCCGCACTCCGACGTCGATCTGCTGCTGCTGCTCGAGCACGATGACGACACGCCCTACCGCGAACCGCTGACCGCCTTCATCACCTTTCTCTGGGACATCGGTCTGGAGATCGGCCACAGCGTGCGTTCGCTGGCCGACTGCGAGCGCGAGGCACGGGGCGACGTCACGGTGATCACCAACCTGCTCGAGACGCGCACCCTGGCCGGTCCCGAGCCGCTGCGCGCGGCGATGACCGAACGCCTGTCGAGCCAGCACATGTGGCCGCCGGCGCAGTTCTTCGAGGCCAAGTGGCAGGAGCAGATCACCCGCCACTACAAGCACAACAACTCCGAGTACCAGCTCGAGCCCAACATCAAGAGCTCGCCCGGCGGGCTGCGCGACATCCAGATGATCGGCTGGGTGGCCAAGCGCTACTTCGGCCCGCTGCGCTACGAGGAAGTGGTCGCCCAGGGCTTCATGAACGATGCCGAGCTGCAGATTCTCAGCCAGGGGCAGGCCTTTCTCTGGCAGGTGCGCTACGCGCTGCACATGCTCACCGGCCGCGCCGAGGATCGCCTGCTGTTCGACCACCAGCGCGCCGTCGCCGAGCTGTTCGGCTATCGCGACTCGCCGGAACGCCTGGGCGTCGAGCAGTTCATGAAGCGCTACTACCGTCACGTCACCGCCCTGGCCGGGCTCAACGACATGCTGCTGCAGCATTTCGACGAGATGATCCTGCGCGCCGACGAGGCGCTCGAGACCCGCCCGCTCAACGCCCGCTTCGAGATCAAGGGCGGCTACATCCAGGCCCGCCACCCGCGGGTCTTCCGGCGCCGGCCCGGGGCGCTGCTCGAGCTGTTCCTGCTGATGGCCCAGCACCCCGAGATCGAGGGCGTGCGCGCCGAGACCATTCGCCTGATCCGCGATCACCGCCATCTCATCGACGCGGGCTTCCGCGACGACCTGCGCCACCAGAGCCTGTTCATGGAACTGCTGCGCAGCGGCGGCAACGTGCCCCGCCAGCTCCGCCGCATGAACCGCTACGGCATCCTCGGCAAGTACCTGCCCGAATTCGGTCAGGCGGTGGGGCTGATGCAGCACGACCTGTTCCACCTCTACACGGTCGACGCTCACACCCTGCGACTGCTCAAGTTCATCCAGCGCTTCTCGGCGCCCAGTACGTCACCGAGTTCGGCGAACGCCACGGCCTCACCCAGCGCGACACCCGGCTGGTCGCCTGGCTGGTGGAGCATCACCTGCTGATGTCCAAGACCGCCCAGAAGCGCGACATCTCGGACCCCGACGTGATCCGCGAGTTCGCCCGCCAGATGCGCGACGAGGTCCATCTCGACTACCTCTACGTCCTCACCGTCGCCGACATCACCGCCACCAACCCCTCGCTGTGGAACGGCTGGCGGGCGGCGCTGCTGCGCCAGTTGCACAGCGAGACCAAGCGCGCTTTGCGCCGCGGCCTGGAGAACCCCATCGACCGCGACGACTGGATCCGCGAGACCCGCACCGAGGCGCTCGCCCTGCTGCGCACCCTGGGCGCCGACGAGGCCGAGGTCGAGACACTCTGGGACACCCTCGGCGACGACTACTTCGTCCAGTACACGCCCAGCGAGATCGTCTGGCACACCCAGGGCATCCTCGCCCACGCCGGCTCGCCGCTGCCCATGATCCTGGTCAGTGCCCCCGCCGAGGACACCA
>NZ_QWBW01000007.1 GCF_004117855.1 Modicisalibacter coralii | reverse complement strand
CTGGATCAGGTGGATGAACGCCTGAATGCACATGATCATCAGCGCGACCATGATGATGCCCTTGATCAGTGCCGGGAACGGCGGGTTCCAGGCGGTCCCGGAGCGCTCCAGCGACCACTCGCCGAGCGGGTTGTGGGAGGACTCCCAGAACATGGTGTAGGCGGCGTAGCTCATCGCCAGGCAGAAGCCGAAGGTGACCAGGTCGTTGAAGCGGTCGAGCCACAGTCGCAGGCGCGGGCCGGCGCTGTCGTAGAGCACCCGCACGCGGATGTGGCGATTGCTGGCCAGCGCCGCCGGGCCGCCCAGCGCGAAGGTCACCGCGACCAGCATCACGGTGGTCTCATGGACCCAGGAGGTCGGCGAGTTGAAGCCGTAGCGCATGATCACCTCGAAGACGCTGATCGCCATCGAGATGGCCACCAGCCAGGCGGCGACGCGGGCGCAGGCCACCACGCCGCGGTCGAAGGTGCTGCGCACCGGGTCCTTGGCCGGCTCCGGCGCGCCGCTGGTCGCCGGGGCCAGTTCGTCGTCGCCGGCGGCGACGCGATCGTGATCCTTGTGGGTGTTGCTAGACATGGTTCCTCCGGACGACGCCACGGGCGCCGCCGTGGTCAGAAGGAAGCGGGGTGGACGTCAAACGGGGCCGGTCGAACCGGCCCCGAGAGAGGCGACCGCAGCGAGGGTTACAGCAGGCCGCGCGTTTTCAGGAAGTCGGTGACCGAATCGTAGTACTTCTGGGTCATGTCGTTCTTTTGGGCCCAGACCTTCCATTCCTGTTCGGCGACCTCGCGGAACTTCTTGCGCTGCTCGGTCGACAGGTCGATCGGATGGACGTCGGGATCCTTCTTGAGCTTCTGCAGCGTCTCGATGTCCTGCGCCTTGAGCTCGGCGATCAGGTCGTAGGCCATCTCGTCGAAGGCGGTCTTGAGGGTGGTCTGCAGGTCTTCCGGCAGGCCGTCCCAGATCTCCTTGTTGAGCGACACGGCAATCATCGGCATGGAGTGGAAACCCGGATACAGCGGGTACTTGGCGAACTCGTGGATGCCCTGGGCGTCGTTGTTGGAGAGCACCGTGGAGTCGGCGGCGTCGATCACGCCCTTCTGCAGCGAGGTGTAGACCTCGGAGCCCGGCAGGTTGACCGGCGAGGCGCCGACGCGTTCGAAGATGTTGTAGACCATGCCCTGCGGCGCACGGATCTTGAGACCCTTGAAGTCGTCGATCTTCTCGATCGGCACCGTCGACGGCAGCGATTCCAGCGGGAAGGTGGCCGCCGAGATCAGGTGAGCGCCGTAGGGTTCGGAGAGCTCGTTGTAGAGTTCCTCGCCGCCGTCGTGCTTCATGTACTCGAGGAAGTCATAGGGGTTGCTCCAGGCCCCCACCAGGTTGCCCATCATGCCGAACGCCGGATCCTGCCCGGAGAAGTAGCTGGGATCGGTCATGTGCCCCTGGAGGATGCCGGAGGAGACGGCCTGCAGGGTCTCGGTGGGGCCGACGATGGCGTTGATCGGTAGGACTTCGATGTTCACCCGGCCATCGGTCATGGTCTCGATCTTGTCGGCCCATTTCTGCTTGATCTTGAAGCTCGGCTCGCCGGCGGTTTCCGAGGCCTGGAACTTCCAGTCGTAATCGGCCGCCTGGGCGGTGGTCATGCCGACCAGCAGCAGCGAGCCGGTAGCGAAGATGGCGTGTTTGAGCGTGAGCATAATCTCTCTCCAGATGGCGTTTGTTGTTATCAACGCGCAGGGGACAGGCCCCGAAGGGCGCTGAGGGCGAGCGGGAAGACTCGCCCGTGAAGCCGCCCGCGGGCGGCGCTGAATCGTGGCTAGGCGGTGCCACGCCTTGTCAGGAAGGCGAGCAGGGCACCGCTGCCGAATTGCCAGGGGCGAATCCGGTCGCAGCGCTCGACGCGGTTGATCAATGCACCGAGCTGCGGGGCGGCGATGGTCACCCGGTCGTCGATGGCGTGGGTGAAGCCGCTGCCGGGTTCGCCGCGGTCCTGGGTCGGCGCGAACAGCGTGCCCAGGAACAGCATGAAACCGTCGGGATACTGGTGGTGCGCGCCGATGGTCTGGGCGACCAGGTCGAGCGGATCGCGGCTGATTTCGTTCATCGAGCTGATCGCCTCGAGGCGGAAGTCGTCCGGCCCTTCGACCTCAAGGTGTACGTCCATGGCGCGCACGTCGTCGATGCCGAAGCCGTCGTCGAACAGCCGCAGCAGCGGGCCGATCGCGCAGGAGGCGTTGTTGTCCTTGGCCTTGCCCAGCAGCAGGGCGCTGCGTCCTTCGACGTCGCGCAGGTTGACGTCGTTGCCCAGCGCCGCGCCGCGCACCGCGCCCCGCGAGTCGACGGCCAGCACCACTTCGGGTTCGGGATTGTTCCAGGCCGAGGCGGGATGGATGCCCACCGGGCTGCCGAGGCCGACCGCCGACATCGGCTGGGCCTTGGTGAACACTTCCGCGTCGGGGCCGATGCCCACCTCGAGATACTGCGACCACACGCCCAGGTCGACGAGACGCCGCTTGAGCGCCGCGGCCTCGTCGGAGCCTGGTTCGAGGCGCGACAGATCATCGCCGATCAGCTCCTGGATGGTCTGGCGGATCGAGGCCGCGAGGGCGGCATCGCCGCGCGCCTGCTCCTCGATCACCCGCTCGAGCATCGAGGTCGCGAAGGTCACGCCACACGCCTTGATCGCCTGCAGGTCGCAGGGTGCCAGCAGATGACGACGGCCCGGGTCACCCTGGGCGTCGAGCGTTTCTTCGAGGCAGTTCTCGATCGCCACCAGCGGCGCATCGGGAGCACCATCCAGGCACTCGAGCAGATCGTCCCGCTCGAGCAGTGCGCTCAGCGTCGGTGCCAGCGCATCGACGTCGTGCAACCAGCCGGCGCGCAGCACGACCAGTCGTGGGCCTTGCCGTTCGGGCTCCCAGAGCCGGCCGATCAAGCGGTTGTCGGGTGCGCCCTCGGGCAGCAGGGGGTGTGTCATGGTCAGTGCCTGTTCGCTCGGTATGCCGATGTGGCTCTAAATGTTGAACATAGATGGTTTATGTTCAACATATACTTTCGTCGGGTATGAGTCCTCGACGGCTTCCGGTCCTCTTGCTTGTCGGGTGATGCCACGGAACCCGGAAAGACGTGCTCGGCGGATGGTTCACGACCTTGGTCGTACTCTGATCGAGCGTGATGGGAAAGGGGCGGTGAGGCAGTGGTCGAACGCGCGGCTTTTGATATCAGTTTAGTTATCAATATTTCGATAAATAGGCATTTTAAGGTTATCGATGGTCGAGTAACGTACGCCAACGCCAGTTTCTCGCGACGGTTGCCGTCGCCCGGATGGGGAGTCACCGCATGACCGACAACAAACGCCCGCCACGTACTCGAGAAAAACCGCTGCGCAGCGCCGCCTGGTTCGGCACCGCCGACAAGAACGGCTTCATGTACCGCAGCTGGATGAAGAACCAGGGCATCCCCGACCACGAGTTCCAGGGTAAGCCGATCATCGGCATCTGCAACACCTTCTCGGAGCTGACCCCCTGCAACGCCCACTTCCGCAAGCTCGCCGAGCACGTCAAGCAGGGCGTGCTCGAGGCCGGCGGTTACCCGCTGGAGTTCCCGGTGTTCTCCAACGGCGAGTCCAACCTGCGGCCCACGGCGATGTTCACCCGCAACCTGGCGAGCATGGACGTCGAGGAAGCGATCCGCGGCAACCCGCTCGACGCCGTGGTGCTGCTGGTGGGCTGCGACAAGACCACCCCGGCGCTGCTGATGGGCGCGGCGAGCTGCGACGTCCCCGCCATCGTGGTCAGCGGCGGACCGATGCTCAACGGCAAGCACCAGGGCCGCGACATCGGCTCCGGCACCGTGGTCTGGCAGCTCTCCGAGCAGGTCAAGGCGGGCCAGATCTCGCTGCACGACTTCATGGCCGCCGAGGCCGGCATGTCGCGCTCCGCCGGCACCTGCAACACCATGGGCACCGCCTCGACCATGGCCTGCATGGCCGAATCGCTGGGGGTGTCATTGCCGCACAATGCCGCCATCCCCGCGGTGGACTCGCGGCGCTACGTGCTCGCCCACCTCTCCGGCAACCGCATCGTCGAGATGGTCGACGAGGACCTCACGCTCTCCAAGGTCCTGACCCGCGAGGCCTTCGAGAACGCCATCCGCACCAACGCCGCCATCGGCGGCTCCACCAACGCGGTGATTCACCTCAAGGCCATCGCCGGGCGCATCGGCGTGGACCTGGCGCTGGACGACTGGAACCGCATCGGCCGCGGCACGCCGACGATCGTCGACCTGCAGCCCTCCGGGCGCTATCTGATGGAGGAGTTCTACTACGCCGGCGGACTGCCGGCGGTACTCAAGCGCCTCGGCGAGGCCGAGCGGATTCCCCACAAGGACGCCCTGACCGTCAACGGCCAGACGCTGTGGGACAACGTCAAGGACGCCCCGCTCTACAACGACGCCGTGATCCGTCCCCTCGAGGATCCGCTGCGCGAGGACGGCGGCATGTGCATCCTGCGCGGCAACCTCGCCCCCCAGGGCGCGGTGTTGAAGCCCTCGGCGGCGACCCCCGAGCTGATGACCCATCGCGGCCGCGCCGTGGTGTTCGAGGACTTCGACGACTACAAGGCGCGCATCAACGACCCCGATCTCGACGTCACCGCCGACGACATCCTGGTCATGAAGCACTGCGGGCCGCGTGGCTATCACGGCATGGCCGAGGTCGGCAACATGGGCCTGCCCGCCAAGCTGCTCGAGCAGGGCGTCACCGACATGGTGCGGATCTCGGACGCGCGGATGAGCGGCACCGCCTACGGCACCGTGGTGCTGCACGTCGCCCCCGAGGCGGCCGCCGGCGGCCCGCTGGCGGCGGTCGAGAACGGCGACTGGATCGCGCTGGACGCCTACGCCGGCACCCTGCACCTGGAGGTCGACGACGCCGAACTCGAACGCCGGCTGGCCGAGAACGACCCCACCGCGGCGTCGCGCCGGATCGCCAGTAGCGGCGGCTACCGTCAGCTCTACATCGAGCACGTGCTGCAGGCCGACGAGGGCTGCGACTTCGACTTCCTGGTCGGCTGCCGCGGCGCCGAGGTGCCACGCCACTCGCATTGAAAAGCAGGTGGCAGGATATCCAGGCGATATAAAAGCGCCGCCGCCACAAGCCGGCGGCGCTTTTGTGTCAGTTGCGAATGTCGGCTGTTGTAAGGGGCTTTCCGGGAAGACAGCCGCGCGGAATGTTCGAGTTGCCTACCGTGACGGCTCAGGCCAGGGGCAGGGCCCTTGGACGGTCGGCTTGCATCAGGCGACGGTCCGCTGCCTTCAGTGCCAGCTGGATGGCTCCCATGCAGGTCATGTCGTGGTCCCAGCCGTAAGTGGTGAGGCGTGTCTGGCCGATCAATTCCGCGACCAGGGCATCATTCAACGCCTGTTCGAGGCTGGGCTTGAGTTGATCGTAGGCTCGCACGCCTGATCCGGTGATCAGAACCTGATCAGGGTTGAAAAGCGCCAGTATGTTGGCGATGCCGGTGCCCAGCACGTGACCTGCCTTGTCGAATATCTGTCTGGCTATCGGATTGCCGTCTTCGGCGAGCCGAACTAGCACTTGCATTTGTTCTTCCGAGGGGTGGGCGCTATCGCCGGCAGGTAGCGGCAATAAGGTATGGGCGTCTCGGTAGAGCGCGTAGTCGCTGACGTAAGCTTCGATGCAGCCACGTTTGCCGCAGGCGCAGAGTGCACCGTTGGCTTCGTACTTGGTATGCCCGAACTCCGCCGACGAACCGTGCGCGCCGAGATAGGGTTTGCCATCGATCATGATCGCCATGCCCACGCCATAGCCGAGCATTATCACTGCCAGGTTGGGAATGGCCATGTAGTCGGGATGGCGGGTAATCGCTGCAGAGATGCAGTTGGCGTCGTTTTCGAGCTGGACCGGACAGGCGAAGCGAGCCCGGAGTGGCGAGACGATATCGACATTGCGCAGGGTGAACGCCGGGGACCAGACGATGCTGCCGCGCAGTGGTGACACGATCCCTTGCACGGCCACGCAGATACTGGCGACCGGGCCGCAGGCGGACGTCATGCGCAGGCACAGATCATCGATATGGCGTATGAGCAACTCGCTCAGAGCCTCGGCCGTGAGAGCCAGCGTATCGACCGCCAATGTGTCGTCGTGATGGAGCTCGCCACAGAAATTGCCGACCGTGAAGCGCACTTCGTTGATCGATAACTTGACGGTGATGACACAAGCCGCATGCGGATGGAGCGCGATCAGTGTCTTGGGGCGGCCACGGTGGCCGGGGCCTTGGCTGTCGGGGGGGCGCTCGACGACGATGCCCTGGTCGATTAGCTCGCCACTGATCGAGGTCACCGTCGCTGAACTCAGCTGATTGGCGGCTGCCAAGTCGATACGTGCCATGGCGCCATGGGTACGCAGTGAGCGGATCAGGGCCAAGGTGTTGTCGGTACGTATCGATTCGGTGACCGGGGCGGCCATGGGTAAACCTCAGATTAATTTCTGGCCTTAATTATATAGTGACGAAAGCACGAAGAAAATGCTCTCGTCAACCGCGTCTGTCGATGGATAGTACGAGATCGATGGCTGCCGGCTACACCAAGACAGGCCTTGAGCGTGTTACTCGGTGATTTGGCGCAACGACTAAAGTGGCATGTGGGATTATTTAATTTATTTGCTAAATTAAATGCGCTTGCAGAGCCAGCCTTATCCCTGGCGGCTGCAAGGAAGTCACGTATGGCGGGCCATCTAGCCCCAAGACCCTGAACAAGGCGAAAAACAGGAGCCGGCATGACCCACCTTTCAGCGCGATATCCGAGTCTCGAACAGCGTGTGGTATTCATTACCGGGGGCGGTAGCGGGATCGGTGCCGCCCTGACACGCGCCTTTCATCGTCAGGGGGCCCGGGTGGTTTTCGTCGATATCGCCAGAGAGGCGAGCGAGGCGCTGGTCGAAGAGCTCGAGCGGGAAACCGGTCGGGCGCCTCGCTTCGAATTTTGCGACATCCGGGATGTCGAGGCCTTGCAGGCGACCATCGTTCGGGTCGCTGAGACGATCGGTCCCATTCGCGTACTGATCAACAATGCCGCCAACGACGATCGTCACGACTGGCGTGACGTCGATGTCGACTATTGGGACGAGCGAATGTCGCTCAACCTGCGTCCGATGTTCTTCACCATCCAGGCCGTGGCCGAACAGATGCGCGCGGCGGGGGGCGGCTCGATCATCAACTTCGGCTCGATCAGCGTGCGCCTGGCGCTCGGTGACATGGCCGCCTATGTCAGCGCCAAGGCCGCGGTGTACGGGCTGACGCGCAGCCTGGCCCGCGACCTGGGCCCTCATGGAATTCGCGTCAATACGCTGGTGCCCGGCAGCATCATGACCGAGCGTCAGCTCGAGAAGTGGATCGGCCCCGAGGACGAGGCCAACATCCAGGCCCATCAATGCCTGAAGGTACGCCTGGAAGCCGAGCACATCGCGCCCACCGCGCTGTTTCTCGCCGCCGACGATAGCGCCCAGATCAGCGCGCAGGAGATCGCGGTCGATGGAGGTTGGGGATGAGCGCGCCCACCGTCGCCGTCGCGCTCGACATGAGCCTGGGCGAGAGCCCCGTGTGGGATGCGGCGAACGCGTGTCTCCACTGGGTGGATATCAACCGCGGGCTGGTCTACAGCTGGCAGCCCGGGGGTGACGACGCGCCGTCTAGCGTCGCGCTGGGCGAGCCGCTGGGCTGTCTGGCGTTGGGCGCTACGGGGCTGATCGTCGCCGCGCGCTCGGGAATCTACCGGCTGGACCCTGGTAGCGGCGTAAAAGCACTGATCGCCGCCAATCCCGAATGGCGCGATGAGAGCGGTAACCGCTTCAACGACGGCCGCTGCGACCCGCTCGGGCGATTCTGGGTGGGCACGATCGATGCTGCCGAAGCTTTGCCAAGCGCCAGCCTGTATCGCCTGGACGGTGAACGCCTCACAGCCATGAGAAGCGCGCTGGCCATCTCCAACGGCCTGGCGTTCAGCCCGGATGGTCGCTTCGCCTATCACGCCGATTCACCCACCCGCCAGGTATGGCGTTACGCCTTCGACGCCGAGCGCGGCACGCTCGAGTCGGGCGAATTATGGATCGATCTGGCGCGCCATGACCTGCCCGGAGTGCCGGACGGCGCGGCGGTGGACAGCCACGGCGACTACTGGTGTGCGCTCTACGGAGGCGGCCAGATCGCCAGATTCGATCGTCACGGCGCTTTCCTGGAGAGCCACGCACTGCCTTGCCCGCACCCCACCATGGTGGCCTTCGGTGGTGCCGACCGAAAAACACTCTATATCACTACCGCCACCCAGCATTTGAGCGATGAGGAAAAACACCATCAATGGCCGTCGGCGGGCAGCCTGTTCGCCATGTCCGCGCCCAACCCGGGGCAGGTCGAACCGCGCGTCACGCGCTGAGTGACCGCCCATGCCACGCTCCAACAACAAGACGGGAGTAGCCCATGTTCAGTCATACCAGAAAGACGCTGCTGGTCGTCTCCGCTGCCACGCTGCTCGGCTCCGTGCAGTCGGTGATGGCGGATACCACGATTCGCATGATGCGCGTCGAGATCAGTCAGGTCGAGAAGGATTACTACGCCGAGATCGCTCGCGAATTCGAGAAGAGCCACCCCGGCGTGACCATCGAACTCGACTACCTCTCCAACGAAGCCTACAAGTCCAAGCTGCCCACCTTGCTGCAGTCCAGCCAGCGCCCGGACATCTTCTACAGCTGGGGTGGCGAGGCCTTGAAGGAGAAGGTCGAGGCCGGCTTCGTCAAGGATCTGACCGCGGCCATGCATGACGGCTGGCAGTCACGTTTCCCGGACTCGGCCATCGACGCCTTTACCATCAATGGCAAGATCTATGGCGCGCCGCTATACGTCACCGAGGTAGGCCTGTGGACCAACACCGCACTGACCGAGAAGGCCGGCGTGGATGTCGATGCCATCGACACCTGGCAGGACTTCCTCGATGCCGTCTCCAAGCTCAAGAAGGCCGGCGTCACGCCGATCATGGTGGGGGCCAAGGATGGCTGGCCGATGCATTTCTACTGGGGCAGCCTGGCCACGCGGCTGGCCGGTCAGCAGGGTTTCGCGGCCGCCAAGGCGGGTGAGGGCGAGGGTTTTGCCGCGCCGCCCTTCGTCCAGGCCGGCGAAAAGCTCGAGCAACTGGTCGAACTCGAGCCGTTCCAGCCTGGTTTCATGACCACCACCTACGAGCGCGCCAGCGGCATGTTCGGCGATGGCGAGGCGGCTTTCCACCTGATGGGCGACTGGGACTATCTGCCCTCGAAGCAGCGCTCGATGAGCGGAGAAGGGGTGCCGGACGAGGATCTGCGCTTCATCTCGTTTCCCCGCGTGGAAGGGGGGCAAGGCAACGAGGCGACCTTCGGCGGCCTGAACGGCTGGGCGGTCACGCGTGACGCCCCGGAAGTGGCAGTAACATTCCTCAAGAGCCTGCTGAGCCTCGACAATCAACGTGAGGCGGCCAGGCGCGGCATTTTCGTGCCGATCGTCAAGGGGGCCGAAAAGGCATTGACGACGCCCTATGCCCGCAAGGTGGCCCGGGACATCGGCCAATCCTCCTACCATCAGGTATTCCTCGATCATGACCTGGGTGTGTCGGTCGGTGCGACGGTGAACGACATCAGCACCGACATCGCTCAGGGCGTGACCGGGCCGGAAGAAGCGGCCGAGCGTGTCGAGGAAGCCTGGCAGTTCCGCTAAGTGTGCCTTTCGCCGGGGCCGGTAACGGCCCCTGTCGAGCCTCATACCGGGTGTTTGAGATGACTACATCGTCGTATTCCCCTTCCGGCTGGCGACAACGGCTGCGGCGTGGTCGCGCCAGCGGTCGACTGAGCGCCGTGCTGCTGCTGTTGCCGCCGGCACTTATCCTGTTCTCGCTTTTCGTCATCCTGCCCTTGGCGGATGCCGCCTATTACAGCCTGTTCGACTGGAACGGTTATGCCACGCCCAGCGACTTCGTCGGGGCGGAAAACTATCAGCGTCTGCTGGGGCACTCGACCTTTCACACCGCGCTTTGGAACACCGCACAGTTGGTCGTCGTCTCGTTGGTCGTCCAATTACCGCTGGCGTTGGGCCTGGCGCTGCTGATCTATCGCAAGACGCCGACCAATGCCCTGTTCCGGCTGGTGTTCTTCCTTCCCTATATCCTTGCCGAGGTGGCCGCCGGGCTGATCTGGAGTTTCGTCTTCGATGGCGAATACGGCGTGACGGCTCAACTCTTCCATGCCATGGACATGGAGTCGGTGTATATCCTCGCCGATCGCCAATGGGCGTTCGCCGCGATCATGACGGTCATCGTCTGGAAGTATTTCGGCTTCCACATGATGATCTATATCGCCGCCCTGCAGGGTGTACCCAAGGATCTCGTCGAGGCCGCGCGGCTCGAGGGCGCCGGTCCCTGGCAGATTGCCCGTCATGTCCAGGTGCCGATGATCAAGCACGCCATCGTGGTCAGCGTGTTCTTCGCGCTGATCGGCTCGCTGCAGATCTTCGACATCATCATTCCCCTGACCAACGGGGGGCCGTCGAACAGCACCCACACCATCGTCACCTATCTCTATACCTTCGGCCTGACCCGGCTGAAGATCGGCTTCGGTAGTGCCGCCGCCATCTTCCTGTTCGTCATCGCCATGCTGATCGCCTTCTTCTACCAGCGCCACGCGATGGCCAAGGAGGGCGCATGAGACGCCTGTTCCTGTTGCGCAACAGTCTGCGGGTGATCGTGCTGCTGGTCGTCGCCGGTTTCGTCATCGGTCCGCTGCTGGCGGCGTTTTTCGGCGGCTTCAAGAGCAATGCGCAGTTGCGCACCAATCCGCTGGGACTGCCGGCGAGCTGGGACGTGAGCCACTACGCGGGCATCCTCGAGAATCCCGACTTCTGGCAGTACCTGGGCAACTCGCTGCTGATTTCGTCGGCGACGGTGGTGCTGACACTGATCGTCGGGGCGGCGGCGGCCTACGTGTTCTCGCACATCCGTTTCTTCGGTTCGCGCATGCTGCACTCCTATCTGCTGCTGGGGCTGATGTTCCCCTTCGCGGCGGCGATCCTGCCGTTGTTCATCAAGGTGCGGGATCTGGGGCTGCTGGATACCTACTGGGCGGTAATCCTGCCGCAGACCGCCTTCGGGCTGTCGCTGGCGATATTGCTCTTCAAGTCGTTCTTCGACCAATTGCCGCGCGAATTGTTCGAAGCGGCCTATGTGGATGGCTGCAGCTACCTGCGTTTCTTCTGGGCCTTCACGTTGCCGCTGTCGACGCCGATTCTGGCCACGGTCGGGGTGTTCGTCTTCGTGCAGAGCTGGAACAACTTCCTGTTGCCGCTGGTGGTGTTCAATACCGAGTCGATCTACACCTGGCCGCTGGGAATGATGCAGTTCCGCGGCGAGTACCTGACCCAGTGGAATCTGATCCTGGCATTCGTTTCGCTGACCATCCTGCCCGCCATCGTGTTCTTCCTGGCGGCGCAAAAATACATTGTCGCCGGGCTGACCGGCGGTTCCGTAAAAGGGTGAAGCATGGCCGTCACGTTCACCAACCCCATTCTTCCCGGGTTCAATCCGGATCCCTCGATCTGCCGGGTGGGCGAGGATTACTACATCGCCACCTCCACTTTCGAATGGTATCCCGGGGTGCAAATCCATCATTCGACGGATCTGGTCAACTGGCGGCTGGTGCGCCGGCCGCTCGAACGGCCGGCCCAACTGGACATGCGCGGCAACCCTGATTCCTGCGGTATCTGGGCCCCTTGCCTGAGTCATTCGCAGGGCCGCTTCTGGCTGATCTACACCGACATGAAGCGCTACGAGGGGCACTTCAAGGATGGGCTCAACTATCTGGTCAGCGCGCCGAGCATCGAAGGCCCGTGGAGCGATCCGGTGTTTCTCAATGCCAGCGGTTTCGATCCATCGCTGTTCCATGACGACGATGGCCGCCATTGGCTGCTCAACCTGAAGTGGGACTATCGTCAGGCGGCGGGACCGGACCGCTTCGGTGGCATCGTGTTGCAGGAGTACGATGCCGAGGCGCGGACACTGATCGGTCCGATCCATACGATCTTCGCGGGCACCGCCATGAAGCTGACCGAGGGCCCGCACCTGTACCGTCGTGACGGCTGGTATCACCTGCTGGTCGCCGAGGGCGGCACGGGGTATGGCCATGCGGTGACCATGGCCCGATCGCGATCGATCACCGGCCCCTACGAGGTCCACCCGGACAACCCGGTGCTGACCTCGCGGGACGACGAGAGCCTTGCGTTACAGCGCGCGGGTCACGCCGATCTTGTCGACACCCCGGCGGGCGAGACCTATCTGGTGCATCTCTGTGGCCGCCCGCTACCCGGTACTCAGCGTTCGCCACTGGGCCGTGAAACGGCCTTGCAACGGGCTCACTGGGACGACGATGGCTGGTTGCGCCTGGCAGTCGGCGGCAACGCCCCGCAGAACGAGGTAAGGGCGCCGTATGACGCGACGCCCTGGCCCCTCGAGCGGGAGGAGAGTCATGCGTTCGATAGCGCGACGTTGCCGATGGCCTTTCAGTGGTTGCGCACGCCGTATCCTGAACGACTGTTCTCGCTGACCGAGCGACGCGGGTATCTGCGCCTCTACGGCCGTCAGTCGCCGGGCTCGTGGTTCGAGCAGGCGCTGGTTGCACGGCGGCGTGACGTTTTTTCCTGTGAGGCCGAGACGACGCTCGAGTTCGCGCCCGAGGATTACCAGCAGTGCGCCGGGCTGATCGCTTACTACAACCGCTTCAAGTTCCACTATCTGGCAGTCACCCGCGATGACGCCGGTCGGCGCGTGCTGACCATCCTGAGTTGCGCCGACAACTGGCCGAGCGGCGACCTCGACTTCCCACTGGCCGCGCCGGTGATGCTCGACGAGGAAACGTCAGTGCGCCTGGGACTGACGATGGACGGGGCCAGCCTGCAGTTTCGCTACGCCGAGGGTGGCGGCGAATGGCAGCCGGTCGGGCCCACGTTGGACGCCGGGGTGCTTTCCGACGAGGGGGCGGGGCGTGCCCACGGCTACTTCACTGGCACCTTCCTGGGCATGGCGGTGCACGACATCAGCGGTCGCGCCCTGCCGGCCGACTTCAGCGCGTTTCGCTACATCCGGTCCGAGCCACGGATGACCGACAACGATTTACCGAGAGGATAATCCCATGGCCGACGTGACCCTGAAGGGAGTTCGCAAACGCTTCAAGGGCGGTGCGGACGTGATTCCCGACATGCACCTGGCGATCGATGACGGCAGCTTCACCGTCCTGGTGGGGCCCTCGGGGTGTGGCAAGTCCACGCTGCTGCGCATTATCGCCGGCCTCGAGACCGCCAGCGAAGGCACGGTGTCGATCGACGGACGCGACGTGACCCAGGAGGAGCCCGCCGAGCGCAACGTGGCGATGGTCTTCCAGTCCTATGCGCTCTATCCGCACATGAGCGTGGCTCGCAACATCGACTTCGGGATGCGTCTGGCCAAGGTGCCAGTCGAGGAGCGCAAGGCCAAGGTCGCCGAGGCGGCTCGATTGCTCAATCTCGAGGAGTATCTCGAGCGCAAGCCGGCGGCGCTTTCCGGTGGGCAGCGCCAGCGCGTGGCGATCGGTCGGGCCATCGTGCGCAATCCCGGGGTGTTCCTGTTCGACGAGCCGCTCTCCAATCTCGATGCATCCCTGCGCAACCGCATGCGCGTCGAACTGGCCGAACTGCACCAGCGGCTCGGCGCGACGATGATCTACGTGACTCACGATCAGGTCGAAGCGATGACCCTGGCCGATAGGATCGTGGTCATGAACGGCGGACGCATCGAGCAGGCGGGGACGCCGATGGAGCTCTACACGCACCCCGCGACGCGTTTCGTGGCCGAATTCATCGGCTCGCCGCGCATGAACCTGATCGAGGGGCCGACCGCACAAGCGTATGGCTCACACGCGCTGGGAGTGCGGCCCGAGCATATCGACGTAAGCCGCGAGCAGGGCGCCTGGCGTGGCCGCGTGCGGGTGATCGAGAAGCTCGGCGCCGATACCTTCGCCTACATGGACGCTGGCGAGCTGGGGGGCCTCATCGTGCGCTTGCCGGGAGACGACCCGACGAGGTCCGGCGAGTCGTTGTGGCTGACGCCGCGATCCGAGTCACTGCATTGCTTCGACAGCGGAGGAATGCGTATCGAGTCTTCCCGGCAAGCGTCGGGCTTTTAAGGCTGATCACTCATGTTGAACATGCGGCAGAGATGTTTGGCTTAGGAAATGCTGAATAAATCGACGAGCGAGATAATGCCTCCCCGACGCCGGCGTCGTGCCGGCGTTCTTTCGGGTGGGGAGAGGTTTTCGAATCGGCGGCGTGAGTGGTGACAGCTCACGACCGCGTGGTGGCGAGTGTCAGGCCCGGGCGGCGGCCAGTGCCTGATCCAGGTCGGCAATCAGGTCGTCGACATGCTCGATGCCGATCGACAGGCGCACCATGTCGGGGGTGACGCCGGCCGCAGCGAGCTCCTCGTCGTTGAGCTGGCGATGCGTCGTCGCCGCCGGGATCGCCGCACAGGTCTTGGCATCGCCGATGTTGACCAGGCGCAGTACCAGCTGCAGGGCGTCGTAGAAGCGTGCGCTCGCCTCGCGGCCGCCCTGGACACCGAAGCTCAGGATGCCGGACGCCCGACCGTCCATGTAGCGCTCGGCCAGGGCATGGTCCTTGTGGCTGGCGAGTCCGGCGTACTGCACCCAGGTGACCTGCGGGTGGCCTTCCAGGTAGGTCGCGATCCGCTGGGTGTTGTCGCAGACGCGTTCGATGCGCAGCCCCAGGGTCTCCAGCCCCTGCAGCAGGTTCCAGGCGGCCTGGGCCGAGAGGGCGGCCCCCATGTTGCGCAGTGGCACCACCCGGGCCCGCGTGATGAAGGCGGCGTCGCCGACGTCCCGGGTGTAACTGATGCCGTGGTAGGAGGCATCGGGGTCGTTGAGCAGCGCGAAACGCCGGGCCTGATCGGCCCAGGGGAACCGGCCGGAATCGACGATGACGCCGCCGACGGTCGTGCCGTGCCCGCCGATGTACTTGGTGGCGGAGTGGACGACGATATCCGCGCCATGTTCGATGGGACGCCACAGGAAGGGGGTCGCCACGGTATTGTCGACGATCAGCGGAACGCCGTGACGGTGTGCCACGTCGGCCAGCGCGGCGATGTCCACGAGGCTGCCCGACGGGTTGCCGATGCTCTCGCAGAACACCGCCTTGGTACGTTCGTCGATCATCGCCTCGATATCGGCGAGGGCATCCTTGTGGGCGAAGCGTACCTCGATGCCCTGGCGGGGCAGGGTGTGGGCGAAAAGGTTGTAGGTCCCGCCGTAGAGTTCGCTGATCGAGACGATGTTGTCGCCCGCCTCGGCGATGGTCTGGATCGCGGAGGTGATGGCCGCCATGCCCGAGGCGACCGCCAGGCCGGCGATACCGCCCTCGAGAGCGGCGACGCGTTGTTCCAGTACTGCGCAGGTGGGGTTCATGATCCGCGAGTAGATATTGCCTTCCACCTGCAGGTCGAAAAGGTCGGCGGCATGCTGGGCGTTGTCGAAGGCGAAGGACGTGCTCTGGTGGATGGGCACGGCGACGGCATGCTGGTTGTCGGGGGCATAGCCGTGGTGGAGGGCGAGGGTTTCGGGCTTCATGGCGTGTCCTGTGCGGGCGGGTTGGTGCTTGTTGTCCAGGGCCATTATAGGGCCAGAGACCCGGGGGCCCGAAAGGACATCCCTGCCGGTTGCGTGATTCCGGTCGCGTGGGCGGGGCGGTCGTGCCGGCATTAATGTTGAACATATAATCCGTTTGTTCAACATACGCGAAGGTCCCGGTAGAGTACGCTGGCGAAAGGGCGAGACCTGTTTTCGACAACCGACCATCGAGAGAAAAGCGTCAGACCATGAGCGATCACAAGATGACTCCCGACCAGCTGCGCTCACGCTGGTGGTTCGACAATCCCGATCATCCCGGCACCACGGCGCTGTGCATCGAGCGCTACATGAATTACGGCCTCACGCTCGACGAGCTGAAGAGCGGCAAGCCGATCATCGGCATCGCCCAGTCCGGTTCCGACCTGACGCCCTGCAACCGCCACCACGTCGAGCTGGTCAAGCGGGTCAAGGATGGCATTCGCGCCGCCGGTGGGGTGCCCTTCGAGTTCCCGCTGCATCCGATCCACGAGAACGTACGCCGGCCGACCGCGGCGCTGGATCGCAACCTGGCCTATCTGGGCCTGGTCGAGGTACTGCATGGCTATCCCCTCGATGGCGTGGTGCTGACCACCGGCTGCGACAAGACCACCCCGGCGTGTCTGATGGCCGCGGCGACCGTCAACATCCCGGCGATCGTGCTCTCCGGCGGGCCGATGCTCAACGGCTGGCGGGGCAGCGAGCGCGTGGGTTCCGGCACCATCATCTGGGAACTGCGCAAGCGTCTTGCCGCCGGCGATATCGGCTACGCGGAGTTTCTCGACCGGGCCACCGATTCGGCGCCGTCGATCGGGCACTGCAACACCATGGGTACCGCCTCGACGATGAACTCGATGGCCGAGGCGCTGGGCATGAGCCTGCCGGGCTCGGCGATGATTCCCGCGCCCTACAAGGAGCGGGCGATGGTCGCCTACCAGACCGGCGAGCGCATCGTCGACATGGTCTGGGAGGATCTGCGCCCGCTGGACATCCTGACCCGCGAGGCCTTCGAGAATGCCATCGTGGTCTGTTCGGCGCTGGGCGGCTCCTCGAACGCGCCGATCCACGTCAATGCCATCGCCCGTCACGCCGGTATCGAACTCGACAACGACGACTGGCAGCGCCTGGGTCACCAGATCCCGCTGCTGGCCAACGTGATGCCGGCCGGCATCTACCTCTCCGAGGAGTTTCATCGGGCCGGCGGCGTGCCCGCGGTTCTCAGCGAACTGCTCAAGGCGAAGCGCCTGCACGGCGACGTGATGACCGCCAACGGGCGAACGCTCGCGGCCAACGTCGGCGACTGCGAGACCCGGGACGACGACGTCATCCGTCGCTATGACAATCCGCTGGTCGAGCACGCCGGCTTCATCAACCTCAAGGGCAACCTGTTCGACTCGGCGCTGATGAAGACCAGCGTGATCGCCGACGACTTTCGCCGACGTTTCCTGAGCCGGCCCGAGGATCCCGGCGCCTTCGAAGGGCGAGTCGTCGTATTCGACGGCTCGGAGGATTATCACGCGCGCATCGACGACCCCGCCCTGGCGATCGACGAGAACACCATTCTGGTGATGCGCGGCGCCGGGCCGGTGGGTCACCCCGGCGGTGCCGAGGTGGTCAATATGCAGCCGCCGGAGGCGCTGATCCGTCAGGGCGTGGAGTCGCTGCCGTGCCTGGGCGACGGGCGCCAGTCGGGCACCTCGGGCTCGCCGTCGATCCTCAACGCCTCGCCGGAGGCAGCCGTTGGCGGTGGCCTGGCGCTGCTCGAGAGCGGCGATCGTGTCCGCATCGACCTGGCGCGCGGTGAGGCGAGCCTGCTGATCGACGACGCGGAACTCGCCTCGCGCCGGGAGGCGCTGGCGTCACGCGGCGGCTATATCTATCCGCCGCATCAGACCCCCTGGCAGGAGATCCAGCGCGGCATGGTCGAGCAGCTCGATCGCGGCATGACGCTGGCGCCGGCGACGAAGTATCGCGATGTGGCGCGTCGCTCGCCGCCGCGCGACAACCACTGAGCGGGCGGGGTCGGCGTGGCGGTCACTCCAGTTCCACGCCGCGCCCCAGCGACGTCTCGGGGTCTTCCAGGCCGAGCGCCTTGGCGGTACCGGCGAGTACCCGCTGGGCGGCGCGGAAGGCCTCGCGGGGCTGGCGGGCACGAATGCACTCCATCAACTGGCGGTGACGCTCCAGGCTTGCCGCGGGGTCATCGGTCTCGCTGACGTTGGACATCGACACCAGCAGGTAGATGGAGGGGCGCAGGATGTGCGAGAGCTGCGACCAGACGATGTTGTGGGTGGCCTTGAAGATCGCCGCGTGAAAGGCGACGTCGTAGTCGCTGTGCAGGCGGCGTTCCTCGGGGTTGGTGGCGTTGTGCAGGTTCTGCCCCATGCCCTCGAAGGCTTCCTCGAGCGCCACCAGGTCGCGTGCCGTGGCGCGCTTGGCGGCGGTCATCGCGACGTAGGGCTCGACGTCGAGCCGGAAGGTGAGAATCTCGCGCTGGACGCGGGGATTGGGCGCCGCGTAGCGGGTCATCCACTCGGTCACCTGCGGGTCGAGAATGTTCCACTCGGTGTAGTCGCGCACCTTGGAGCCATGCCCCGAGATGCGCTCGATGATGCCCACGTCGACCAGCTGACGCAGGTCGCTGCGCACCGCGGAACGGTTGATCGCGTAGTGCTCGCACAGGGCGAGCTCCTTGGGTACGAAATCGCCCGGCTGGTAGTCGCCGGAGAAGATCGCCTCGGCCAGCGCCTCGGCGACGCTGGGCCTCGACGCTGACTTGCGTTGCTGTCCCTTCACGGATGTGATTCCAAGACGGTTTCGATCAACGCTGCCATATGTTCAACATTTGGGCAACGTGACCAACGGTTAACAAGGGCGATGGGCGTGAAAGCCTGGATCAATCGCCGGCAAGGCGATCGCCGAGCCGGGCCATGAAGGCCGCCCCGGCTTCCAGTTGGGTCTTGTCCAGGTACTCGTCGGGCTGGTGGGCCTGGGCGATGCTGCCCGGGCCGCAGATCACCGTCGGCAGACCCGCGCGCTGGAACTGGCCGGCTTCGGTGGCGTAGGCGACGGCCTCCCTGTCGCGCTCGCCGAGCAGGTCGCGACACAGCGAGAGGGCCGCGGCGTTGTCGCGATCGGCCAGCCCCGGCACGGTATCGGTCAGGTTCTCGGTACGGATGGCGACCTGCGGCGCGCGCTGGCGCAACTCGCCCTCGAGGGACTCGGCGTACTCGGTGAAACGCGCGTAGACCGACTCGAAGCCGTCCTGGGGCAGGTGGCGGATCTCCCAGTCGAACTGGCATTCGCGCGCCATGATGTTGATCGCCGTGCCGCCGGCGATCTTGCCCACGTGAAGGCTGGAGTGGGCGACGTTGAAGGCCTCGTCGACCCGGCCGGCCTCACGCAGCTCGGCCATGATGTCCTCGATCCGGGCCACCAGCCGGGCGGCGACGTGGACCGCCGAGACGCCCTGGTTGACCTGGCTGGAATGTGCCTCCAGTCCGGTCACGGTGGTCCGCAGGTTGGTGATGCCCTTCTGGGCGACCACCGGGGCCATCAGTGTCGGTTCGCCGACGATCACCGCGGCGGGGCGGGGCTCGTCGGCCACCAGCGACTCGATCAGCCGTGGCGCGCCCACGCAGCCCACTTCCTCGTCGTAGGAGAGTGCCAGATAGATGGGGCGTGTCAGCGACTGTTCCAGCCAGCGCGGGACCTGGGCCAGCGCGCAGGCGATGAAGCCCTTCATGTCGCAGCTGCCGCGGCCGTAGAGGCGGCCGTCGCCCTTGTCGGTGAGCGAGAACGGATCGCTCGACCAGGGCTGGCCGTCCACCGGTACCACGTCGGTGTGGCCGGAGAGCACCACGCCGCCCTCGACCTCGGGGCCGATGCGCGCGAGCAGGTTGGCCTTCTTGCCATCATCGCTCTCGATGCGGCGGCAGGGCACCGCCAGATCGTCGAGATAGCCCTCGACGAAACGGATCAGGTCGAGGTTGGAATCGCGGGACACCGTGGGGTGCCCGACCAGGGTTTCGAGTAGCTGCTGAGCGGACTGCATGAGGGCTCCGGGGGATCGTTTGCCACAGCCTAGCATGGCCCCGCGCGCCCCCGGCAGGGCTTTTGACGGAAAAGCGCTCATGAGCCATCTTGAGAACGTTTGCCAACTCATGATTCGTTTTCGCGCTTGATTCATTGTCGATAGGAGTTTCCGATGAGCCGTATCCTGATCGTTTACTATTCCAGCTATGGGCATGTCGAGACCCTGGCCAATGCCGTGGCCGAGGGCGCGCGCGGCGTTGCCGGGACACAGGTCGACATCCGCCGCGTCGCCGAACTGGTGCCCGACGAGGTGGCCGTGCAGTCCGGCTACAAGCGGGATCAGGCGGCGCCGTTGATCGAGGATCCCAACGAACTGGCCGACTACGATGCGATCATCATCGGCACGCCCACTCGCTACGGCAACATGACCTCGCAGATGCGCAACTTCTGGGACCAGACCGGCGGACTCTGGGCCCAGGGCAAGCTGATCGGCAAGGTGGGCAGCGCCTTCACCTCGACCGCCAGCCAGCACGGCGGCCAGGAGACCACGCTGACCTCGATCCATACCATGCTCTTCCATCTGGGCATGGTGGTGGTCGGTGTTCCGTATTCCTGCCAGGCGTTGACCGAGATGGGCGAGGTGACCGGGGGCACGCCCTATGGTGCCACGACCGTCGTCGGCCCCGACGGCAGCCGCCAGCCCAGCGAGAACGAACTGACCATCGCGCGCTTCCAGGGTGAACATGTCGCCAGGACCACCGCCAAGCTCGCCGGCTGATCGCCTCTCCTGATAACGCTCGTCTCGCTCGGGCGAGGGCCACAGGGCCCTCGCCCGATTTCGTTAACGCGGTTTTTTGTCGAGCCATCGAACAGGCTTCTCGTCGACCGTTAAAAATGTAGATATTTTTTATTTATGTCGATAATATTTCAGGCACGATGGCGAGCGTCATCCCCTGCAACCCGCTTCCCGCGAGGCCGACATGAGTGGATTCCAGTGGCACGATCCGCTGCTCTTCGAACAGCAGCTCAGCGACGACGAACGACAGATTCAGGACATGGCACGCGCCTACTGCCAGGAGACATTGCAGCCGCGGGTGCGCGAGGCCTTCGAGCAGGAGCGCTTCGACCGCGAGATTCTGCGCGAGATGGGCGAGCTGGGGCTGCTCGGGGCGACCGTCGCGGAAACCTACGGCGGGGCCGGGGTCGGTCATGTCGCCTATGGACTGATCGCCCGCGAAGTCGAGCGGGTCGACTCCGGCTACCGCTCGGCGATGAGCGTGCAATCCTCGCTGGTGATGTATCCCATCGAGACCTACGGCAGCGAGTCGCAGAAGCAACGTTACCTGCCCGGGCTGGCCAGCGGCGAGCTGGTGGGCTGCTTCGGCCTCACCGAGCCCAACGCCGGTTCCGACCCCGGCAGCCTGCAGACCCGGGCGCGCCGGGTCGACGGCGGCTACCGGCTGAGCGGGCAGAAGATGTGGATCACCAACAGCCCGATCGCTGACATCGCCATCGTCTGGGCGCGCTCGGATGCCCACGAGGGCAAGATCAAGGGTTTCATCGTCGAGCGCGGCGCCGAGGGCTTCTCGACGCCGACCATCCACGGCAAGCTCTCGCTGCGCGCCTCGGTGACCGGCGAGATCGTCCTCGACGACGTCTTCGTCCCCGACGAGGCGCTGCTGCCCGATGCCAGCGGCCTGGGCGGGCCCTTCGGCTGTCTCAACAAGGCCCGCTTCGGCATCGCCTGGGGCACCATGGGTGCCGCCGAGTTCTGCTGGCATGCCGCGCGCCGCTATACCCTGGAACGCCAGCAGTTCGGGCGTCCGCTGGCGGCGACCCAACTGGTGCAGGTCAAGCTGGCCGACATGCAGACCGAGATTGCCCTGGGGCTCGAGGCCTGCTTGCGCGTCGGCCGGCTGCTCGACACCGGCCAGGCGACGCCGGAGATGATCTCGCTGATCAAGCGCAATCATTGCGGCAAGGCGCTGGCGATCGCCCGCCAGGCCCGCGACATGCATGGCGGCAACGGTATCTCGCTGGAATACGACGTGATTCGCCACATGGTCAACCTGGAGACGGTCAACACCTACGAGGGGACCCACGACGTGCACGCGCTGATCCTGGGACGTGCCCAGACCGGCATCCAGGCCTTTGCCTGAGGCCGCCATGACCGTTTGCGATGAGACCCTGCGCAAGCCGCTCGCCGGTATCCGCGTGCTCGATCTGTCGCGGGTGCTGGCCGGTCCCTGGTGTACCCAGCAGCTCGCCGACCTGGGGGCCGAGGTGATCAAGATCGAGCGCCCCGGGCGCGGTGACGACACCCGCGGCTGGGGGCCGCCCTGGCTCGACGGCACCACCGAGTCGGCATACTTTCTCAGTGCCAATCGCGGCAAGCGCTCGGTGACCATCGACCTCGCCCGGCCCGAGGGGCAGGCGCTGGTTCGCCGGCTGGCCGCCGACAGCGACGTGCTGATCGAGAACTTCAAGGTCGGCGGGCTGGCCGCCTACGGCCTGGACGCGGCCAGCCTGTGCGAGGCCAACCCGCGTCTGGTCTACTGCTCGATCACCGGCTTCGGCCAGGACGGCCCCTATGCCTCGCGGGCCGGCTACGACTTCCTGATCCAGGGCATGGGCGGGCTGATGAGCGTGACCGGTCAGCCCGACGGCGAGCCGACCAAGGTGGGGGTGGCGTTCGTCGACATCTTCACCGGGCTGTACGCCGCCAACGCTATTCTCGCCGCCCTGCACCGCCGCGAGACCACCGGGCGGGGCGGTCACATCGACATGGCGCTGCTCGACGTGCAGGTCGGGGTACTGGCCAACCAGGCGCTCAACTACCTGACCAGCGGCCGCAATCCCGAGCGGCTGGGCAATGCGCATCCCAACATCGTGCCCTATCAGGCGTTCGCCACCGCCGACGGCCATCTGATCCTGGCGGTGGGCAACGACGACCAGTTCCGACGCCTGTGCGAGGTATTGGGCATGCCGGGGCTGGCCGACGATGCACGCTTTGCCACCAACGCCGCTCACGTCGCCCATCGCGAGACACTGGTCCCCTTGCTCGACGCCCGGCTGCGCGGGGCGAAAAGCGTCGAGTGGCTGGCGGCCATGGAAGCGGCGGGGGTGCCCTGCGGGCCGATCAACCGGCTCGACGCGGTATTCGACGACCCGCAGGTGCGTCATCGCGGGCTACGCATCGAGCGATGTCACGCGGCCGGCGAGCCCATGTCGCTGGTGGGCAACCCGATTCGGCTCGACGGCCAGCGGCTGAACGCCGAGCGGGCCCCGCCGCGGCTAGGCGAACATACCGATGCGGTGCTCGCCGAACGCCTCGGCCTCGATCCCGCCGCGCTGGCGGCGTTGCACGAGAGTGGGGTGCTCGGCCGACCCGACGACGCCTAGATGAGTGCGCGCGCTTCCAGCTCCTGCCGGATGATCGGCACCGGCGTCATCAGGTGGTCGCGCATCATCGCCCGCGCCCGGGGGGTGTCGCGGGCCAGGATCGCCTCGACCAGGGCGGCATGCTCGCGGCGCTTGGCGTCCAGGGCGTCGTCGGAGAACACCGTGCGACACAGCCACAGGTGGCGATAACGCTCGGCCTGGTCGAATAACGCGGCGCGAGCCTGAAGCAGGTGCGGCGAGCGGCAGCCCGCGGCGATAGCGGTGTGGAAGGCCTGATGGCGGGCGTCCCAGACGTCGAGCATCTCCTCGGCGCTGTTGACCTCCATCACCTTGGCCAGGGTGTGCGCCCTGGCCAGGATCTGTGCCTCCCAGTCGTCGTCGCCGCGGGCGATGGCCAGCTCCAGCACCAGCCCTTCCAGTTCGGCGCGGGCATCGTAGACATCCTCGAGCTCTTGCAGCGACATCCCCGCGACCCGGTAGCCGCGCTGGCTGACCGCGGTGACCAGCCGTTCGCCGATCAATTGCGAGAGTGCCTCGCGCAGCGGCCCCACGCCCAGTTCATAGCGCGCCTTCAGGCGGCTCATCAGCAGCTTCTCGCCAGGGGCGAAGACGCCGCGAATGATGTCGCGCTTGAGACGCTGGTGGGCGCTGATGGCGAGATTGGGGCGCGGCACGTCGCGGGTCATGGGCGGCTTCCTGGCGAATGTGACGCGATGATACCCAACCCCGCCGCCGGACGGGACCTGCCGATATCAGCGCGACTGGCGATTGTTGCGGTGATTGACGTCGTGCCCGGTGTCTCAGTAGTGGTAGCGTAACTGAGCGATGAAGAGATGTGCCTCCGCGACCTTGTAGACGAGACGGTGTTCCTCATCGATGCGCCGTGACCAGTAGCCCGCGAGACCATGCTTCAGGGGTTCCGGCTTGCCGATACCCTCGAAGGGCGCTCGCTGGATCGCCTTGATCAACTGATTGATCCGGCGGAGTGTCTTCCTGTCGGTTCGTTGCCAATAGAGGTACTCCTCCCAGGCATGCTCGGAGAAGGTGAGCTTCATTCCTCGATGAGCTCCCGCTCGCGACCATCGCCATTCTCCAATTGCGCGATGGACTCGAGCAGGCGTCGGGCGTTCTTCGGCGAGCGCAACAGGTAGGCGGTTTCCTGCAAGGCTTCATAGTCTTCCAGCGACATCATGACCACCGACGGCGCCTTGCTGCGTGTGATGGTGATGGGGGTGTGGTCGTCGCAAACCTGCTGCATGGTCTTCGCCAGATGGCTGCGTGCCGCCGTATAGCTGATGGCATCCATCGGATATTTCCTGTACGGGATGTTGTCCTGTACAGAATAGCGTTCAACAGAGCGCGCGGCAATGGCGAGGCCGAGTCACTCGCTCACCAACCGCGCCCGGCTGGTACCGTTGCCCTCCGGTTCGATGCGGATCTGTACCGGAATGCGTTCGTGCATCTCGGGGACGTGGGAGATCACACCGACACGGCGGCCCAGGGCCTGGAGACCGTCCAGGGCATCCATGGCCAGCGCCAGCGACTCGGGGTCGAGGCTGCCGAAGCCTTCGTCGATGAACAGCGACTCGATGGCCAGCTCGCCGGAGGCCATCGAGGCCAGGCCCAGCGCCAGCGCCAGCGAGACGAGGAAGGTCTCGCCGCCGGAGAGCGAGTGCACCGAGCGGCGCTCGTCGGCCATGTCGCGGTCGATCACCAGCAGACCGAGTTCGCTGCCGCCGCGTACCAGCCGGTAGCGGCGGCTGAGCCCGGCGAGATGGACGTTGGCGTGCTCGAGCAGCTGTTCCAGGTTGTAGGCCTGGGCGATACGCCGGAAGGCCTTGCCGTCGGCGGAACCTATCAGCTCGCTGATCCGGCCCCAGCGGCGGAATTCGCTGCGTGCCGCTGCCAATTCGGCCTGGGCGTCCTGGTGGCGCTGACGTCGCCGGTCGTCGTCGCGCAGGGCATGCACGGCCTCGTCGCGCTGCTGCTGAGCGGCGTCCAGGCGCGGGGCCAGGGCCTCGCGTTCATGGTCGAGCGCTTCGCGGCGCCGGACGATCTCGGCCTCGGCGGATTCGTCGAGCAGGGCAGCGTCGTCTGCCGCCCCGTCGAGGAGCTGCTGATCGCGGCGATGATCGAGCAGTGCCTGACGACGCTCGGCCAGGCTGGCGGCGGCCTGCTGGCGGTCATGATCGGCGTCTTCCAGTTGCTGGCGCTGGCGCTCTGCCGCGTCGTCGGCCTGGGCCAGCAGGCGGGCGAGCCGGGCTTCGTCCAGCGCGGCATGCGTGCGCCGCCACTCGGCCAGCTCGGCGTTCAGGGTGTCGCGCTCATGGGTCAGCGTCGCCAGGCGCTCGGCCTCGTGGGCCGCCTGCTGGGCGAGCCGCTGGTGCTCGCGCTGCGTCTCGTGCCGGTGTGTCTGGGCCGCCTCCCGGGCCTGTCTGGCGTTCTCCTGACGGGCATCGAGATGCTGCTGCCAGGCGTCCGGCGAGGCATGCTCGCCGAGTCTCGCGGCGAGGGCGCGGGCGCGATCGTCGCGCCGCTGACGAAGCGGCGGCAGTTGCTCGGCGAGTGCCTGCAGCTCCGTGTCGAGCCCCTCGCGGCGCGTCTCGAAACGTGCCAGCCGCGTGGCGTCTTCCTGCAGGGCCTGGCGTAGTGGTTCGATGCGCGCCTCGGCCTGATTCAGCTTGCCTAGTATCGTGTCGTGATGCGCGTGATCGGCCTTGGCGCGCTCGCTCTGCTCGGCCAGCCAGGTGTCGCGCTGGTCCTCTTCGAGCGTCGCGAGTTCGCCATGCAGCGGGTGCCGTGCGAGGGCGTCGCGGGCCTCCCGACATTGCCGTTCGGCGCTCTGAAGCTCCTGACGCGCCTGCTTGAGCGAGGCGTCGAGGGCACTGTACTCGCCGAACAGGCGGTCGCGTGCCTGCTTGGCCTGGGTCAGGGCCTCGTCGACTTCCTGGCGTTGGCGTTCCTCTTCGCGCTGCTGCGCTGCCAGCTGTTCCGCCTCCGGCGATGCCGGTGGATGGTGCCGCCAGGGATGCTCGAGCCCGCCGCAGACCGGGCACGGGGCGTCCTCGACAAGCGTCTCGCGCAGCGCGACGACACCGTCGCTGCGCGCCGCCCGGCTGCGCTCGATCATGCCGGTCACGGTGTCGTGGCGGGCCTGGGCGTCATCGAGCCGGCGTCGGGCCTGCCGGCCCTGCTCCAGCAGCCGGGCCAGCCGGGGTTCGTCCGCCTGGACCCGCTCGAACAGTCGCTGATGGTGGGTCAGGGCGCGCTGGTACTCCCGCCAGTGACTGGCGAGCTCCTCGAGGGCCAGCTGGCGCTGATGAGCCCGTTCGAGCGCACTGCGGTGGGCCTGGCGGGCGGTCTCGAGGTCGTCGTGCTCGCCCAGCAGTTGCTGCAACGTCGCCTGCCAGTCGGCGTGCTGCTGGCGGCGTTGACGATGTTCCGTCCGAGCCTTCTGATGATCGGTCTCCAGGTGGTCGCGCTGGGCCTGCCGCTCGGCCTGGGTCTTTTCCAGCTGTGCCAGCTGATGGTTGAGATTGGCCAGGTCCATGGCCAGCTCCCGAGCCTCGCGCAGCGCGGGCTCGGCCGTGCGGCGTGCCTCGGCGGCTTGCGCCAGTGTCCGCTCGGCGGCCTCGAAGGCGCGTCCAGCCTGGTCCCGGGCGCTCTCCGCGTCGGCCAGTGCCCCTTGGGTCTGCTGGTGAGCGGCTTTCAGGGCGTCGAGTTCGCCGGGCAGTTCGGCCTGACGCGTCAGACGATGCCGCTGGGGCAGAATCACCCGCCGCCACGCCTGATCCTCCCGCACGGGCGCCAGTGACTGCCAGCGGTCCTCGGCCGCCTGCTGGCGGCGCCGACCCGCGGTGACGGCGTCACGCAGCCGTTCATCGCTGGCGTGCCACTGCTCGCGCGCTTCCAGCCCCCTGGCGTCGCGCTGCACGGCATCGAAGGCGTCCTGGGCGGCGCGGGCCCGTCGTTCGAGGTCGGCGCGGCCCGCCGGCTCGGCGGGCAGGTCGTCGGCGAGTCGGGTCTCCAGGGCCTCGACCCGCTTCTTCGCCTCGCTGGCGCGACGAAAGGCGGCCATCGAGATCGCCGAATACTCGGCGGTGCCGGTGAGTCGCTCCAGCAGATCGCTGCGGGCGTTGTCGTCGGCCTGCAGGAAGGCGGCGAACTCGCTCTGGGCGAGCAGCACGGCGCGGGTGAACTGCTCGAAGGTCAGCCCCAGACGCTCGGGCAGCAGGCGATCGAACTCGCGTTTCTGGGCGGTCAACAGGCGGTCGTTGTCGAGATCGCGCAGCGACTGTTCGACGGCCTGCAGGCGGCCGTCGGCCTTGTCGCGGGCCCGGCGCACCGCCCAGCGGGCGCGATAGCGGCGGCCGTCGCGACCCACGAAGTCGACCTCGGCATGGCCGCTGGCGGTACCCCGGCGCAGCAGGGTGCGCGGATCGCTGGTGGTCAGCGCGGTGCCCGCGGCATCGTCGAGCTGGCTGTCGCGCTGGGGGGCCAGGCGCAGGCGCGGTGTATTGCCGTAGAGCGCCAGGCACAGCGCGTCGAGCAGGGTGCTCTTGCCGGCGCCGGTGGGGCCGGTGATGGCGAACAGGCCGGCATCGGCGAGGGGCGGGCTCGCGAAGTCGAGTTCCAGCGGACCGGGCAGCGAGGCGAGGTTGGCCAGACGCAGGGCGAGAATTCTCATCGGTCCAGTTCCCCGGCGTCCTGCTGTCCGTCGAGCACGTCCTGGCAGAGCCGGTCGAAGTCGGCCAGCACCGTATCGTCGGGTGGCGCGTCCCAGCGTGCCTGCCAGGTGCGTTCGAAGAGCTTGCGCGGGCCGAGCGTCTCGAGATCGACCCGTGCCGGAGCCGTTTCGTGCTCGGTCTGGGGCAGGCGCCGCGTGAGTCGCAGCAGGCGCAGCGCCTTGCCGGCCAGCGCCGCCTCGATGCGGGCGCGCAGATCGGGGGCCGGCGCGTCGAGCTCGACGCGTACCTCCAGCCAGGGCCAGCGCTCGCGCGGCAGGTCGGGGTCGTCGTCCAGGCTTTCCAGCTCGTCCAGCACCTGCGCCAGAGGCGCGGGGCCGATCCGCTGCATGGCCACCGGGCGCGGCACGCCGAGGGTTTCGAGATCGACCAGGCGTTCGCCGTCGAGGGTGACCTCGACCACCTGATGCGGGTAGTCGACCTCGCTGAAATCCAGCGGCAAGGGGCTGCCGCTGTAGCGGATGCGCGCCTCGCCGACCTGCTGGGCGCGGTGCAGGTGACCCAGCGCCACGTAGGCGATGTCCTCGGGAAACAGCGCCGCCGGGATCGATTCCTCGCCGCCGATGACGATCGGCCGCTCGCTGGCCTCCGAGACCGCCGCGCCGCGCAGGTGGGCGTGACTCATGGCGACCAGTGCCTGGCCGTTGGCGCGGCGCGCGCGGGCCGCATCGATCAGTGCCGCGTGGACGCGGCTGATGCCGCCGACGTAGTCGTCGACCGGGGCGTCATCGTCGCCGCGCCGCCCGGTGACCTCGGCGGGACGCAAAAAGGGCAGCGCCAGGCACCAGGCGCGGGTCTCGCCGCTGGCGTCGGTGAGCGGTACCAGCAGCCGCTCGGCGTCGAGCCGCCCATCGTCGAGCCAGTGAACCCGGCCCAGCGCGTGGGTGCGCAGGCGGGCCAGCAGCGGAGCGGGCAGTTCGATGCGGTTGCCGCTGTCGTGGTTGCCGGCGATCAGCACCATGTCCAGCGTCGGCAGGCGCTCGTGGGCGGCAACGATGAAGTCGTAGAGCAGGGCCTGGGCGCGCAGCGACGGGTTGACCACGTCGAAGACGTCGCCGGCGATCAGCAGCGCGTCGGGCCGCCGGGTCTCCAGCGTCTCCAGCAGCCAGTCGAGAAAGGCCCGTTGTTCGGCATGGCGTTCCTGGCCATGAAAGGTCTGGCCGAGGTGCCAGTCGGCGGTATGCAGCAGTTTCACGTCGGGGTATCCGCGCAACGATGATCGGTCGGCGCCTCAGTGTACCGGCTCTGCCGGCCGGGTCCATGATGGCATCCGGGCGGGGCTCCGGCAGACAGGGAAAAGCATCTCAGGGGCGTTCCGGAATGGCGTGACGGGCATGCTAGGCTGGGGGCACGTTCGACAAAAGGATGTTGTCTCGATGCCCGAATCGTTGCATGAAGAGCCGTTTCACGAAGGGCGCGTTCAGAACGCGGCCCTGCATGACTGGACCCTGTCCCCGGAGCGCGCCATCGCTCTGCAGCAAGAACTCGCGCCGCGTCTCGAGCGCCAAGACCGGATCGGTGAGGTCGCGTGGATCGCCGGCGTCGACATCGGTTTCGAGGACGAGGGGTCGACCACCCGAGCGGCGGTGGTATTGCTGCACTGGCCCGACCTGACACCGGTCGAGGAGCTCGTCCACCGCGAGCCGACGCGCATGCCCTACATTCCCGGCCTGCTGTCGTTTCGCGAGATACCGGCGGCGCTGGGGGCCTTCGACAAGCTCTCGCGGCGTCCCGATCTGGTGATGGTCGACGGCCAGGGTATCGCCCATCCCCGACGCCTGGGGATCGCCGCGCATCTCGGGCTATGGCTCGACCTGCCCACCCTGGGTGTGGCCAAGAAGCGCCTGTGCGGGCGTCATGGCGAGGTGCCCGAGGCTCGCGGCGAATGGACGCCACTGACCGATCGCCGCCGCGCCGAGGACCCGGCGGACGTGGCCACCGATGCCGACGGCCGGGTGGTCATCGGGGCCATGTTGCGCTCGCGTCTGGGCGTCAAGCCGGTGATCGTCTCCCCCGGCCATCGTTTGAGCCTGGCCACCGCGCTGGACTGGACGATCGCCTGCCTGGGACGCACCAAGCTGCCCGAGCCGACGCGGTTGGCGGATCGGCTGGCCTCCCGGCGGGGAAAGGCGTTTCGCGACCCCGAGGGCCCCGCGTTGTTGTAGGGCACGCTGCAGACGCCGCCATACGGCTCAGATGATATCGAGGGGTTCCTTGCGCGCGGGCGGCGGGAAGGCCGCGTCCAGCCGGGCGAGGGCCTCGGCGTCGAGGCGCAGCGTCAGCGCCTCGGCGTTGGCGCGCACGTGCGCGGGCTGTACCGCCTTGGGAATGGCGATCACGTCGCGGGCGTCGCCGTCGTGACGGTCGGCCGCCGGGCGGATCGCCCAGGCCAGCAGCACCTGGGTGGGCGTGACGCCGTAGTCGGCGGCGATCGCCGTCACCGCCGGGTTCGCGAGCAGCGAGTCCCGCAGCCGCCCGCCCTGGGCCAGCGGCGAGTAGGCCATGGTCGGCAGGCCGCGCTCGCGCTGCCGGGGCAGCAGGCTGTGCTCGATGCCCCGCGAGCCGAGATGGTAGAGCACCTGGTTCACCGTGCAGTCGCGACCGCCGGGAAGCCGCCAGAGCGATTCGAGGTCGTCGACGTCGAAGTTGGAGACGCCGAAACGGCGGATCTTGCCCTGGTCGCGAAGGCGCTCGAAGGCTTCCAGGGTCTCGTCGAGGGGGATGCTGCCCGGCCAGTGCAGCAGGTAGAGATCCAGGTGGTCGGTACCCAGCCGGGCCAGGCTGCGTTCGCAGGCGGCGATGGCGCTGTCGCGACCGGCGTTCCACGGGTAGACCTTGGAGACCAGGAAGGCGTCGTCGCGGCGCCCGGCGAGCGCCTCGCCGACGACCTCTTCGGCGCCGCCGTCGGCGTACATCTCGGCGGTATCGATCAGTGTCAGCCCGGCGTCGAGCCCCTGCTGCAGGGCGCGGACCTCGGCATCGCGTGGCGCGAGGCCCTCGCCCATGTACCAGGTACCCTGGCCGATCGCCGGCAGGGTGATGGCCGGCGCCGCAGCGGCGGCGGGTAACGTGACGCTAGCGTGGGGCACGAGGACCTCCGGATCGGTCGTGGTAGCCATTGCCATGCATGGTGCTCGACCCCGCCGGCTGCCGCAAGGGCTATACTGGCCCGTCTTCATCAACGAGGTCCGTCATGCCGTCCGCCGATACTGCCGCGATCGCCGCCACCCGCGCCTGGGTCGAGCGCTTCGTCGTCGCCCACCATCTGTGTCCCTTCGCCGCGCCCGAGGTGCGTCGCGAGCGCGTACGCTACGCCACCGTCTCGGCGGAGGCCATCGAACCTGCGCTGCGGACCCTGATCGACGAATGTCGGCGGCTCGACGAGGACCCGGCGATCGAGACCACGCTGCTGATCCTCACCCGCGGGATGGCCTCGTTCGACGACTATCTGGATCTGCTGGCCCTCGCCGAGGCGCTGCTCGAGGCCGAGGGCTACGCCGGCGTCTATCAGCTGGCCAGCTTCCACCCCGACTACCAGTTTGCCCAGGCCGACGCCGATGACCCGGCCAACGCCACCAACCGCTCGCCCTGGCCGATGCTCCACCTGCTGCGTGAGGCCAGCCTGAGTCGGGTCCTCGAGAGCTACCCCGATCCCGGAGCCATCCCCGAACGCAACGTCGCGGCGATGCGGCGGCTGGGGCTGGCGCGGGTGACGGCCGAACGGCTCGCCTGTCTGGAGAGTCCGCTCGGCCACGAAGGCGAGTCGCGGGGTTGAATTGTCCCTTACCGGCCCGAATGCACTACAGTCAGGAAGGCATGATGCTGACCCGGCGGCGGCGAGGCGCCGCGTCGGGCGATCAACCCACGAAAGGAGGCAGTTCATGACGATCAAGAAGCAGGGGTCGGCCCAGTGGCGTGGCAGCCTGAAGAAGGGCAAGGGCACCGTTTCCACCGAGAGTGGCGCGCTCGCGGAGAATCCCTACGGCTTCAACACCCGTTTCGAGGGTCAGCCGGGCACCAATCCGGAAGAGTTGATCGGTGCTGCCCATGCCAGCTGCTACTCCATGGCGCTGTCGATGATCCTCGGCGAGGAGAACCTGGAGCCCGAGAGCATCGATACCCGGGCGACGGTGACCCTGGAGCAGGACGACAGCGGCTTCACCATCTCGGCCATTCACCTGGAAACCGTGGCCAAGATCCCCGACGCCGATCAGGCGACCTTCGAGACCTGCGCCAACAAGGCCAAGGAAGGTTGCCCGGTCTCCAAGCTGTTCAAGGCCGAGATCACCCTGGACGCCAAGCTCGCCAACTGAGCGGAAGCCGTTCGCACGACATCGGAAGCCGGCCCGCGGGTCGGCTTCCTTGCGTCGGGCCCCGGGCTGGCGGCTCAGGAGGACGCCGTCGCCGAGAGAGTGGCCCGCTCGTCGGTGGCCTGTCCGATGGCCCGCCAATGGCGTTCCTCGAGAATCATCGCCGCGGCCTTCTCGGCGATCATCAGGGTGGGGGAGCAGGTGTTGCCGGAGGTGATGGTGGGCATGATCGAGGCGTCGACGACGCGCAGGGCCTCGATGCCGTGCACCCGTAGCCGGTCGTCGACCACCGCGTGGATGTCCTGGCCCATCTTGCAGGTGCCCACGGGGTGGAAGATGGTCGTGCCGATGTCGCCGGCGGCCTGGACGAGTTCCTCGTCGCTCTGCCAGTCGGGGCCGGGCTTGATCTCCTCGGGCCGGTAGCGGGCCAGGGCGGGCGAGGCGACGATGCGGCGGGTGAGGCGAATCGCATCGATGGCCACGCGCCGGTCCTCCGGCTCGCTCAGGTAGTTGGGCTGGATGCGCGGTGGCTGGCGCGGATCGCGAGCGCGAATCGTCACCGTGCCGCGACTCGCCGGGCGCAGCGGGCAGACCGAGGCGGTGAAGGCCGGGAAGTCGTGCAGCGGCTCGCCGAAGGCCGGCAGCGACAGCGGCTGGACGTGATATTCCAGGTCGGCGCTGGGCCGGTCGGGACGCGAACGGGCGAAGGCGCCGAGCTGGCTGGGTGCCATGGTCAGCGGCCCGCGGCGGGCGCTCAGGTACTGCCAGGCCATGCCCAGCTTGCCCCACCAGGAACCGGCGATCTCGTTGAGGGTGGTCGCGCCGGTGACCCGATAGATCATCCGCAGTTGCAGGTGGTCCTGCAGATTGGCGCCGACCCCCGGCGCGGCGTGAACCACGGGGATGCCCAGCTCGTCGAGCAGTTCGCGGGGCCCCACCCCCGAGCGCTGGAGGATCGACGGCGAGCCGATCGCCCCGGCGCTGAGAATCACCTCGTCGGCCTCGAGGGACTGGAAGGCCCCACCGAGGCGCGCCAGGATGCCACAGGCGCGCGGTCGCTCGCCGCGGGTGTCGAACAGCACGCGGTCGACCTCGGCGTCGGTGACCAGGGTGACGTTGTCGCGGGTCTCGAGCCCGCGCAGGAAGGCCTTGCTGGCGTTCCAGCGCACCCCGCGGCGCTGGTTGACCTGGAAGTAGCTGCAGCCTTCGTTGTCGCCGCCGTTGAAGTCCTCGATGGCGGGGATGTCGCTCTCGGCGCAGGCCTCGCGAAAGGCCTCGAGAATCTCCCAGGCGTGGCGCTGGGGTTCGACGCGCCACTCGCCGCCGGCGCCGTGCAGGGCGCTTTCACCGGCGTAGTGATCCTCGCTGCGGCGGAACAGGGGCAGCACGCTCTGCCAGTCCCAGCCGGCGTTGCCCAGCTCGGCCCAGTGGTCATAGTCGCGGGCCTGGCCGCGCATGTAGATCATGCCGTTGATCGACGAGCTGCCGCCCAGCACCCGGCCGCGGGGGTAGCCCAGCGAACGGCCGTTGAGCCCGGTTTCGGCCTCGGTCCGATAGCACCAGTCGGTGCGCGGGTTGCCGATGCAGTACAGGTAGCCGACCGGGATATGGATCCAGGGGTAGTTGTCGCGCCCGCCGGCCTCGACCAGCGTGACGCGGTGGTGCGGGTCCTCGGAGAGGCGTTTGGCGAGCAGGCAGCCGGCGGGGCCGGCACCCACGATCAGGGTATCGGCGGCCGCGTAGGAACGGGCATGCGTCATGGCGGCGGGCGTCTCTTGTCGTTGTCGGTCATTGCCAGACTAGGCGAGAGAGGCCGGCCATCGGCAGCCGACGATGGTCGAAGGCTCTTAGAGCACATTTCCAACCCCCCTGATGATGGGGGCCGGGGACAGGGCGAAGCGAGGGTCCTTTGTCATGGATGGCAAAGGTAGCTCCCAGGGATGGGTTTACAGCGCCCTCGCGAAGCCCTGTCGCCGGAAAAGTCCGCTTCATCTACCGGTTGTAAAAAGCGTTCTTAGGCGCGCGTCTCGTCCCCGGCCGGCCGCGAGGCCTCGGCACGTATCGCGGCCTGCTCGACCAGGGCGCGGATCAGGCGCTGCTGGGGCCGGTTGAAGACCAGGAACTCGGGATGCCACTGCACGCCGATCAGGAACTCGTGGTGACAACTCTCGATGCCCTGGACCAGGCCGTCGCGGTCGCGGGCGACCACGCTCATGCCGTGGCCGGTACGGTCGATGGCCTGATGGTGCAGGCTGTTCACCTGGCACCAGTCGACCTGCAGGATGTGGTGCAGCCGGCTGCCTTCCACCACGTCGACGGTCTTGCGCGGCAGCACCGTCCGGCGCGGCTTGATGTGAGCGTAGGTGGTCTGGATGTCGCTGATCAGCGTCCCGCCCAGGAAGACGTTGATGATCTGGGCGCCGCGGCAGATGCCCAGCACCGGGCATCCGGTGGGTACCAGGCGGTCGAGCAGCGTCAGTTCCAGCTCGTCGCGCTGCGGATCGACGCGCACGTCGAGCTGCATCTCGCCGCCGTAGAGCTGGGCGCCGATATCGTCGCCGCCGCCGACCACCAGCCCGTCCAGGCTATCGATGTCGGGCCGGGCGGGGGACAGCCGCACGGGCCGCCCGCCGGCGCGCCATACCGCGAGGCAGTCGCACCACCAGGCCAGCCGGCTCTTGTGATCCGATGTCGTGATGCCGATCAGCGGTCGTCTCATGCGTCCTTCATCCACTCGCGAAGTCGATCCAGCCAGCGCGATACCGACGAGCGGCTGTGATGGGCGATATAGGCGGCGCTGCGTTCGGCCAGCCGGGTCGGGTCGGCGGCCAGGCGTTCGACCTCCACCCAGCGATTCCATTCCGCGGTGGCGCTCCAGTCCGGCTGCGACAACTGGGCGTTGGGCAGCCGGTAGTGGTAGGTCGGCCGCGGCTTGACGCGATCGTCGTTCGCCAAGCCGGGGTGATCGGGACTCAGGAAGGCGAACAGCGGATAGAAGTCGAGCTCGCGATTGCGACTGGGGTTGGCGGCCATGTAGTCGTCGATCAGGGTGTCGAGGTCCGGCCGATAGTCCGGCTCGAGCACCCGCAGGGCATAGTCACGAGGAAACGGATTGGCGTGCGGCAGCACCTCGCGGGTGATGTCGATGTCGATCTCCTCGCGCAGCCACTCGGCGAGGATCAGGTAGGCGCGCAGATGGGCGAGCACGCTCTCGACATCGGTATCCGGCACCTCGGGGTTGAGATGCAGGCCGAAGCCGTAGAGCAGGCTGTCGCGGGTGTCGCGGGCGCCCTGCCGGCGCAGGGCGTCGAACAGCCCGTCGAGTTCGCCGAGGGCCAGCCAGGGCAGTGGCGGGCAGACGATCTCGGTGGGCACCACGCCGGCCACGGCGTCGCCGATCAGCGCCCGGGTACGATTGTGCAGCTCCAGGCGCAGGTGCGACCACTCGTCGTCGCCGTGCTCACGGGCCTTCGCCAGCAGCTTGTCGTCGGGATGCGCGTACTTGGCGTCCAGCTCGATGGTGAAGTCGCCGTGCCGGGTATCGACGACCTTGTAGCGATGGGGGCCGAGCCGCTCGATCTCGCCGCCGAAGCGGTCGCGGACGAGCTCGGCGGCGGCGGTCGGGGCAATGGCGGCGAATTCGATCTCCACGCCCACTCGCCGTAATTGGCCTTCGGGCGTTCGGGGCGAGGGCGGCGCTGCGGGTTTCATGCGACCCTCCGGGGTAGACGACTGATGCCGACCATTGCAACGGCTGACCGGGTGCCTTGCAAGCCCTTTCACGCGTGGCGGCTGGCTTTCGGGTATCGGCTGGTATCAGCCACGCGTGGCGGTGAGCCCCTGGCGAACGTGCTCGGCCAGCCCCAGCCCGGCCTCGTGCATGGTCAGGTAGGTCTGGTTGGCCCCGGCGCGACGGATCGCCTCGGCCTCGTCCTCGTAGAGGCTGTGGGCGATGATGGTGCCGGCGAAGCCGTGATCGCGCAGCTGGCGGGTGGCGAAGACCTTCGACTCGGCATCCGGCAGCGACAGCATCACGACCTCGATCTGGCGCAGGTTGACGCTGTTCCAGAAGCCGATGTCCTCGCCGTCGGCGTAGACCACGTGGCGCCCCGCGCGGACGTGGCTCTCGACCCGGTTGGGATCGGCGTCCAGGCCGATCAACCGGGTGTCGTCGGCATGCAGACGATCGTAGGCGGCGGTGCCGGTACGCCCCATGCCGACGATCATCACCCGGGCGTCGCCCAGCGAGGCTGGCTGCTCGTCGGGATGCCAGCGATGATTCTCGAAGCGCCGCAGCCAGGGCTCGAGACGCGCGAACAGCGAGTGGGCGTTGCGCTGCAGCGGTGCGGCGACCAGAAACGACAGCGCCACGGCCAGCGCCAGGCCCACCAGGGTGTCGGGCGCCAGGGCGGCGGCGACGATCAGGCCGAACTCGCTGTAGCTGGTCAGGCTGATCGCCGCCTGGAAGGCGTTGCGGGCGCGCAGCCGGAACAGGATCAGCAGGAAGAAGAACAGCGCCGCCTTGAGCGGCAGCAGCGCGGTGAAGGTCACGGCGAAGACCAGCGAATCCCAGTCGGGCATCCCCGACATGCCGATCTTGAGAAAGAACCCCACCAGGAAGAGTTCCTTGAGCCCCCACAGCGTCTTGCCGAGCTCCTGGGCGCGAGGGTGATCGGCGACCAGTGCGCCGAGCAGCAGCGCGCCCACCTCGCCGGACAGCCCCAGCGCCGAGAATCCCGCGCCGCCGACCACCACGGCGAGGACCAGACCCATCAGCAGGAGCAGCTCGTCGTGGCCGCTGAGATCGATCAGGCGCTTCAACAGCGGCCGCGCGAGGGGCAGGCCGAACAGCAGCACGGCCCAGGGCGAGGGTACCTGGCCGGTGGAGAAGGCCAGCACCACCAGGGCGATCAGGTCCTGGATGATCAGGATGCCGATCGCCACCCGGCCGTGAAAGGCACGCAGTTCGCGGCGGGCCTCCAGGCTCTTGGCCGAGAGCACGGTACTCGAGAAGGCCAGGGCGATGGCCAGGATCGATGCGGTGGCCCAGGTCGCCCCACCCAGCCAGTGCAGACCGGGCGCGAACACCAGCAGCGTGGCCAGGAAGTGGATCAGCCCGCCGCCGAACACCTCGGGCTGGGCGAGACTCTTGAGCTTGAGCTTGAGGCCCACCGTGAACAGCAGCAGCAGCACGCCGAGGTGCGCGACATGGTCGAGGATCTCGGGGGTCGACGGTGGCAGCGCCAGGGAGTCGGCGAAGGGGTTGATCAGAAAGCCCGCCGCCAGGAAGCCGATCAGCGCTGGCAGCCCGCACCGCCAGGCGAGCAGGCCCAGCACGAAGGCGAACGACAGACAGATGACTTCCAGCATGGGCGGGCTCCCGTGAGACGATCTGGTGTGCCCGGCGGTATGACGAGCGATTCCCGGGTTTTTTACCGCAACTCGGCCGTCATGCCCACCGTCGGCGACGCCGGATTGACCTCGATCAACGCGCAAAGCGTCAGCGTTCGCGGCGACGCTAACGTATCCTGTCAGCGGGACGATTCGATGACACCGGCGGCGTCGACCGTCGGCAAGGGAGGAAGCATGAACGCATCGCGACAGGGCGCGGACTGGACGGCGCTGACCAGCGTCGAACTCGAGGCCTGGGCCGAGGGCGACGGCGTGGCGGTGCTGCCGCTGGCGGCGATCGAGCAGCACGGCGGCCACCTGCCGCTGGCCACCGACCGGACGATCGGCGAAGGGCTGCTCGAGGCGGCGCGCCATCGGCTGCCGGAGAACTTCCCGCTGCTGGTGCTGCCGACCCTGGCGGTGGGCGCCAGCGACGAGCACACGGCGTTTGCCGGCACCCTGAGCCTGCCGCCGGAGGTGGCGATTGCGGTGATCGAGGCCCACGGCGAGGCGGTCGCGCGGGCCGGCCTGCGCCGCCTGGTGCTGTTCAACAGCCACGGCGGCAATACCGCGGTGGCCGACATTGCCGCGCTCAAGCTGCGCCGGCGGCTGGGCCTGCTGGTGGTCAAGGCCCACTACATGCGCTTCGCGCCGCCGGCGGATTCACTGCCCGCGGCGGAGTGGCGCCACGGCCTGCACGGCGGGGCCGCCGAGACCGCGATGATGCTGCATCTGGCCCCGGGGACGCTACGCCGGGCGTGGCTCGATCACCCGCCGTCGCGGGGCGAGGCGATGGCGGCACAGGGCGGCCGGCTGGGCCCCGAGGGGGAGGCGGCGTTCGCCTGGATGGCCGAGGACCTGCACCCGGGCGGCGTGGTCGGCGATGCGCGTCTGGCCAGCGCCGCCCTCGGCGAGCGGCTGGTCGCGCACTACGCGCAGTGCCTCGCCGAGGTGCTCGTCGAGACCCGCGAGCTGGCGATCGACGACTTTCAGGCCCGTTCCGAGCCGGAGTGACCGTCGAGGACGTCATCGAGCAGGTGCCCGGCGCGATGCGCCTTGGCGTGCAGGTAGCGGTAGTTCTGCTCGGTGAGCCGCCCGTAAAGCGCCTGGCGGCCGGCGACCTCGATGCCGCCCTCGGCCAGCGCGGCGATCTTCACCGGATTGTTGGTGAGCAACTGCACGCGCTGGACGCCCAGTGCGGCGAGCATGTCCACGGCGACGCCGTAGCGGCGCTCGTCCTCGCCGAAGCCCAGCACCTGGTCGGCGTCCAGGGTATCCAGGCCCTCGTCCTGGAGCGCGTAGGCGCGCAGCTTGTTGGCCAGGCCGATGCCGCGGCCCTCCTGGGCCAGGTAGAGTAGCACGCCGCCGCCCAGGGCGGCGATCTCGGCGACGGCGTTGCGCAGCTGTTCGCCGCAGTCGCAGCGCAGGCTGGCGAACAGGTCGCCGGTCAGGCAGGCGGAATGCAGGCGCAGGGGCACGTCCCGCTGCCAGGTCTCGCTGTCACCGATGACGATCGCCACGTGCTCGCGCAGGCCGTCGGGCTCGCGAAACAGGATGAAGCGGCTCTCGCTGGCCTCGGCGAGCGGGATACGGGCCTCGCTGACGCGGCGCAGCATGCCGTCGGCACTCTCCAGACAGCGCTCGGCATCCTCGGCGGCGACGCCGAGCAGGGCCCCTTCGGCGATGCGTGCCTCGATCGCCGTGCGTGCCTCGCCGTCGAGGCGGCGGGTCAGCGCCGCCGGAATCAACAGGGCGCGGCGCATCAGCGCCAGGGCGGCCTGTTCGGCACGACTGGCGGCGAGCGGTTCGGCGTCCGTCGCCTCGGGCTCGAGGCCGAAGGCCAGCGCATGCAGACGCCGGGTGTCGTGCCACAGTGCCGGCGGCAGCGCCAGACGGGCGCTGTCGGCGTCGATCCTGTGCCCCAGGCGGGCAAGACGGTGACGGCTGAGCACCAGCGCCGGTGTCGGCATCTCGGCGGATTCGGCGAGACGCTCGAAGGCCGCCTCGTCGACGCTCTCCAGCGGGTGGACGAGGACGGCCTCGTCGGCGTCGCGCAGCAGCACCGGCAAGCCGCGGCGTATATCGAATAGGGCGCGTTCGACCTGATGCATGAGCGTCTCCTTGCTTGGGGGTTGCCCTGGCGCAGCCGGGCTGCGCATGATGAATCGCCTGTCTCGATGGGAGCCGACATGGACGACTCGCTTCTCGATGCGGCCTGGCGCGGTGTGCGCCGGGCGCGCGAACACGACTGGTCACGCTCGACCGTCGCCCGTATCGACACCGGCGCCGGGGTCATCGAGGTCCGGCGCGGCGGCGACTGGTCCGTTGATGCCGTCTGGCCCGCCGGCGCGTGCGCCCTGCTCGACAGCCTGTTGCCGCTGGTGGCCCGGTGCGGGGGCCTGGCGATCGCCCAGCTGGGGCAGAGCCTCGACGGGCGCATCGCCACCGAGAGCGGGGCCTCGCATTACATCAACGGCCTGGCCAGTCGCGTGCATCTGCACCGTCTGCGTGCCCTGGTCGATGCCGTGCTGGTCGGCGCCGGTACCGTGGCGGCCGACGATCCGCAACTCACGGTGCGCCATGTCGAGGGCGCCAACCCCTGGCGGGTGGTCTGCGACCCGCGCGGGCGGCTCGACGTCCGGCGCGACGTGTTCCAGACCGCTGCCGCGCCCACCCTGCATCTGGTGGGGCGCGGCGCGCCGCCACTGGTCGGCGCCGGGGCGCACGTCGAGCGTCTCGAACTGCCCGCGGGGCCCCGCGGCATCGAGCCGCGCGCGGTCCTCGATGCGCTCGCCGAGCGCGGCCTGACGCGGGTGCTCGTGGAGGGCGGCGGGGTCACCGTCTCGCGTTTCGTCGAGGCCGACGTGCTGCATCGCCTGCATCTGCTGGTGGCGCCGCTGCTGATCGGCTCCGGCCGCCCGGGCCTGGCGCTGACGCCCATCGATACCCTCGACGCGGCGCGGCGCCCGCCGGCCCGGACCTTCCCCTGCGGCGACGACACCCTGTTCGATCTGCGCCTGCTCGACGCCTGAGCGTCGGCGCAGCAGAAACAGCGCGCCGGGCAGGCTGCTCACCAGCACGAGGACGCCGTAGGCCACCGACACCGCCACGCCCTGGGCCGGGTCGAGCCCGGTCGCGCCCCACACCAGCGCCGCGGCGCCCTCACGCAGCCCCCAGCCGGCCACCGACAGCGGCAGGGCCATGGCCATGAGGACCGGTGGTACCAGGACCAGCAGCGTGGGCGTGGCCAGCTCGACACCGATGGCGCGGGCCGCACAGAGGTAGACCGCCACGTAGCTGGCGACCACCAGCAGCGAGCCGAGCAACTGCCCTGGCCAGGCCGCGGCGTCGAGCAAGGCGCGCTTGAGGTCACCGCCGAGCCCTTGCAGGGCCCGCGGCGGACGATGCCGGACGTGCCGGAGCCCACCGCCAACCGCCAGCACGATGAGACCCGGCACGGCCACGCCCGGTAGCCCCAGTTCGCCAAGCCGCTCGACGAGTGTCGTGACGGCGTGACTCAGCGGGTCGCGCCAGGTCGGCGAGAGCAGCGCGATACCCGCCAGCAGCCACAGCACCAGTTGCCCCGAGACGCGCTCGATGACCACGGCGCGCACCGCCGGACCGCGTTCGCCACTGGCGCTGGCATGGCGCCAGGCCCGGGTGACGTCGCCCATCACCCCGCCGGGCAGCAACTGGTTGAGAAAGGTCGCCAGGTAGTAGTCGGCGACGGCCGTGGGGTAGGCCAGCGGCACGCCCAGCAGGCGCGCGGTGAGCCGCCAGCGCCAGGCCGAGATCAGCACCTGGGGCAGCCCCAGGGCCAGCGCCAAGAGCACCCAGGCGGGCGACAGATCGCGCAGTTGCGCGGCGATCGCCGACGGCTCGAGCCACGCCGCCAGCGCGGCGAGCAGCCCCAGGCTGACCGCCAGCCGCAGCACGCTCCGGCGGCGAGACGCCGTCACGCGGCATCCCCCGGTACGACGAAGAGGTCGTCGTGCTCGACGCACAGCCCCAGCCGGCCGCTTGCCAGTGCCTGGCGACGGCGTTCCAGCCAGGTCGCGATCCGCCGCGTGTCGTCCGGGGCCTGCTCGCCGGCGGCCTGGGCCCAACCGTCGATCAGCGTCGTGGCGAGGGGCGTGGCGTCCGGCGCCCCCGCCGGCAACCGCCAGGGGCTCGGTGCCCGCGCGATCCGGTAGCCGCGCGCGGCGAAGCGGTCGGCGAGCCATGTCGGCGCGTCGCCGCCCAGCGCCGGGCCGAAGCCCTTGTCGCGGCGCTGGTGGGCGGCGAGCACGCCACGCAGCCAGCGGTCGTCGTCGTCCTCGTGGTGATGGCCCCGAGCGTCGACGAAGGCCCAGTCGCCGGTGACGCTGAGCGTGAACAGTCCGGCGATCCGGCGCTGCGCACAGGCCTCGACAAGGGCATCGAGCCAGTCGCGGGAGACCAGGTCGAACAGCGCCGAGGCGACGACCAGATCGCAGCCGTCGAGCAGTGCGGCGTCCAGCGGCTGCAGGCCGCGATGATCGCTGATCCACTCCAGCGGCCGGTCGGCCTCGTCTGCCAGGCGATGCAGGCGTGTCGCGGCCTGGCCGAGCAGGGTGGCGTCGTGATCGACCAGCCGCCAGCGCTGGGGGCCGGGCAGCCGCGGGGCCAGATAGGCGACGTTGCTGGCGCCGCCGCTGCCCAGGTCGACCAGGCTCAGGGCATGGGCCGGTGTCTGGCGCGGGAGCAGCCAGTCTCGGGCCTGCTCGGTCAGGCCGGCGTCGCGGGCACGGTGGTCGATGCTTTCGCGCAGGCGCAGCCAGTGTGCGTCGAAGTGGCCGGTGGTATCGCTCATGGGGCGTCTCCCGGCGGCCGCTGCAGGGCGGCGGCGAAGGCGTGCCCGGCCTGGTCCCAGTCCTGAAGGGCGTCGCGGGCGCGACGGGCGCCGTCGCGCAGGTGGCGACGCAGCTCGGCGTCGTCGAACCAGCGGGCCAGGACGCCGGCCAGGGCCTCGGCGTCGCCGGGGGGCACCGGGAGGCCGGCATCCGCCGGCAGGGTATGGGCCAGAGCACCGCCGGTGGTGGTGATCACCGGCAGGCCGTGGGCCAGCGCTTCGCTGATCACCATGCCGTAGCCTTCGTAGTGGGAAGGCAGCACGAAGACGTCGGCGTCCCGGTAGGCCGATCCCAGCTCGGCGGGCGGGCGTTCGCCGAGCAGGTGAATGCGCGCCTCGAGCCCGGTGGCCGCGATGCGCTCGCGCACCCGATCGATATGGGCGGTGTCGCGGTCGAGGCCGCCGATGCAGTCGCAGCGCCAGTCGCGATCGGCAAGGGTCGCCAGAGCGTCGATCAGCACGTCGTGGCCCTTGCGCGGGGTAACGGTGGCCACGCAGAGCAGGCGCGTCGCGCTGTCGCCGCCGTCGGCGGGCAGCGGGGCGCGGTCGACGCCGGGCTCGACGACCGCGATGCGCCCGGGGGCAACGTGGTAATCGGCCAGGCGCCGGGCGGTGAAGGGGCTGGTGACGATGACCCGGGCCACGGCGCCCAGGGCGCGCGTCTCGCTGACCGCGAAGCGCGTGCGCTGGGCCTCGTCGAGGCCGGTCTCGTCGGCGAGCGGATGGTGGACCAGGGCGGTGAGGTCGAGGCGCTCGCCGTGGCGGACGACGACCTCGGGCAGTGCGCCCATCGCCAGGCCGTCGATCACCGCCCGGGCGCCGTCGGCCAGCCCGGCGAGGGCGGTGTCGAGCGCCTGTGCGGCGACGGCGTCGGGTTCGGGGAAGCGCCCCTCCAGGCCGATGACGTCGACTCGCCAGCCCTGCTCGCGCAGGGCCTCGGCGATGCGGGCGTCGTAGACATAGCCGCCGGTGAGCTGCTGCGGGTCGCCGGCGACGATCAACGTCAGGGTCGCGCTCACAATGCCCCCTCGTAGCTGGCCCAGGCGATGTGCGACTCGTGCAGCGTGACCGTGAGGTGGGTCAGCGCCTTGGCGCCTTCGCCCAGCCGGCCCTCGCGGATCATCGCCGCCATGCGTTCGAAGACGGCATGGGCCATGAATTCGGTGGTGGTGTTGCGACCCCGGAAGGCCTCGTCGTCGTCGAGATTGCTGAGGTTGAACGCCGCCAGCAACGACTTGAGGGCCTCGCTGGCCAGGCCGATGTCGACGACCAGGTCGTGCTCGTCGAGCTCGGGGCGGCGGAAGGTCACGTCGACGACATAGGTGGCGCCGTGCTGGCGCTGGGCGGGTCCGAAGACCTCGCCCTGGAAGCTGTGGGCGATCATCATGTGATCGCGGACGGTCAGGCTGAACATGCGAGCCTCCTTGGTTGGCGTGCGGGTCTCGGGTGTCGCTCAGTAGCGCAGGCGGTGGCACAGTGCCCCGCGGGTGGCGGCCAGGCGCGGCATCAGGTCGGGGAGATCGCTGAAGGCGCTTTCGGCCTCGATCAGCGCGTCGAGTCGCGGGTCGGCGAGCAGTTCCAGGGCCAGCGAGAGACGCCGGTGATGGCTCCAGCGCGCGCGGTGCGACGCCGCGACCGAGCCGACCTGACTCGAGCGCAGCGTCAGGCGGCGGGCGTGGAAGGCTTCGCCCAGCGGCACCTCGACGGCCTGCTCGCCGTACCAGCTCATCTCGATCACGGTCGCCTCGAATCCGGCCAGTTCCAGGCCGCGGCGCAGCCCGGCCGGGTTGCCGCTGACATGAAAGATCCGGTCGGCCTCGCCGGTGGCCTCGCCGGGTGTGCGGAAAGGCACGTCGAGCGCTCGGGCCAGTTCGGCGCGGGCCGGGTCGATGTCGATCAGCTCGACCCGGGTGCCGGGGATTCGGGCGCAGAGAAAGGCGATCAGCGCGCCGACCACCCCGGCGCCGATCACCGCGATGCGATCGCCGGGGCCGGGGGCGGCATCCCACAGGCCGTTGACGGCGGTTTCCATGTTGGCGCCGAGCACGGCGCGGCCGGCGGGCAGCGATTCGGGCAGGGCGACGACGGCTTCGGCGGGGACCACGTAGCGGTCCTGATGGGGGTGCAGGCAGAACACCCTGCGGCCGAGCCATTCGTCGGGGCCGCGCTCGACCTCGCCGACGCTGGCATAGCCGTACTTCACCGGGCCCGGGAAGTCGCCGGCCTGAAAGGGCGCGCGCATGCGCTGGTATTCGGAGGAGGGTACCCGGCCGTTGAAGACCAGCGCTTCGCTGCCGCGGCTGATCCCGCTGTAACGGGTGCGGATCTGCAGCTCGCCGGCGGCGGGCGCCGGCAGGGCTTCCTCGCGGATCGCGCCGTGGCCGGGAGCCAGGGTCCAGAAGGCCTGTGCGGGGGTGGCGGGCATGATAGCGTCCTTGTCGTGACCGGGGTCGTCCGCGGGATGCGCTCAGGCATCATCGGTTCAACCGTTGTACAATGATTGTATAGCAATGCATCCTTGCATCATCAATGCTCGACCTGCACCGGGTGGGGTGCTGCGCGTCATCGCGCCGTCATCCTTAAGTTCCGTGGTGGGGCCGGCGACGTCAAGTCATCATCTGGCGAGTGCGTCAGTCGACGAGGAGGTAGCGCCACATGCGTCGGTCATCCCCGCCACCTGCCGGTGTCCCCCGTCTCCGGCGTCTACCGCTGCCGAGTCTCGCCGAGAGCCTGGCCGTATTGACGCTGTTCGCCCTGCTGGTCGAGAGCCTGCTGGCCTGGCTGGCGGCGCCCGCCGGGCTGCGCGTGAGTGCCGGCGCGATCTATCTGGCCATGCTGGTCCTGGTGGCGTGGGGCTGGGCACCGTCGCGCCAGGCGCTGGGCTGGGCCAACCGCGTCACCCTGCTGCGCGGCATGCCGGTGGCGGTGATCGCCGGCGCGCTGGTGTTCCCCGAGTTCATGGCCCGGCACGCCGGGGCCATGGCCGGGCTGGCGCTGGTGGCCCTGCTGCTCGACGGCGTGGACGGCTGGGTGGCGCGCCTGACCCGGTCGATATCGCGCTTCGGGGCGCGCTTCGACATGGAGCTCGATGCCTTCTTCATCGTGGTGCTGTGTGCCGCGCTGACGGTGCTGGGCAAGGTCGGTTGCTGGGTACTGGCGATCGGCGCCCTGCGCTACCTGTTCGTGATGGCCGGCTGGCGCTGGCAGTGGCTCCAGCGCCCGCTGTTCGCGTCGCGTCGCCGCAAGGTGATCTGTGTCTGGCAGGTCGCGACCCTGCTCGTCGGTCTGCTGCCCTGGACGCCTGAGTCGCTGGCGAGCGGGCTGGCCGGCGTGGCGCTGGCGCTGCTGGGGCTGTCCTTCGCGATCGATGTGCGCTGGCTGGCGCGCCGGCGTCACGTCCCCGTGCCGGCGGGCGAGTGCTGAGACGGGACGTTCAGACCACGCCCAGCGCCTTGAGGATCAACTGCCCCCCGACGATCGCCATGGCCAGGATGATCAGGCGATAGAACAGCCGTTCGTTGACCCGGTGCTGCAGCCACAGGCCACTGCGTACCCCGGCCCAGGCCACCGGCACCAGCAAGAGCGAGGCGCTGGCGCTGGTGAGGTCGATCTCGCCGAGCCACAGATAGGGGCCGAGCTTCATCAGGTTGACCGCGGCGAAGGCCAGCACGCTGGTGGCGATGAAGGCTTCCTTGGAGAGGCGTCGCGGGATCAGGTAGAGGTTCACCGGCGGTCCGCCGGCATGGGCGAGAAAGCTGGTGAAGCCGCAGCCGATGCCGGCCGGGATCGACCAGAGGGCGGAGATCGCGCGTGAGGCGGCGGGGCGCGCCAGCATGTAGGCGGCGAACAGCAGCGAGATGACCCCCAGCAGCAGCCGGATCAGGTCCTCGTCGAGCAGCCCGATGGTCAGCGTGCCGATCACCACGCCGACGGCCATGCCCGGCAGCAGCCGTTTCACTTCGCGATTGTCCTGCCGGCCCCACCAGGCCTTGACGCTGAAGGCATCCATCACGATCAGCAGCGGCAACAGCAGGCCCGCTGCCTCGATCGGACCGATGGCCAGTGCCATCAGCGGCACCGACAGGGTGCCGAACCCGCCGGCGAATCCCCCCTTGGAGACCCCGGTGAAGAAGGTCGAGATCACGATCAGGGACCAGGCGAGCAGCGAAAAGTCCGGCAGGGTCATGCGGGCTCCTTGGGTTCGCACGGGTAAGACGACGAGGGGGTGGAGTGTATCAGTCCGGCGTGCGAGAGGACCGGGAAGAAAGCATGGGGGTCGTCAATGCGCCACTCGCCGCGTATAAGGAACCCACGCTTCATCAAAGGAACGCAAGGACATGGCAAGAGCCCCCTTCGAACTGGCCGGGGTGCGCGTGGCGCCGGGGTCGCGCGAGCAGATCGACGTGCCGGTGGCCAAGCTCTACACGCATGCGCCGCTGGACATTCCCGTCGAGGTGGTCCATGGCCGGCAGCCCGGCCCGGTACTGCTGGTCTGCGGGGCGATTCACGGCGACGAGATCAACAGCGTCGAGATCGTTCGCCGCCTGTTGCGCTCCTCGTCGATTCGTCGCCTGCGCGGCACGCTGATCGCGGTGCCCATCGTCAACGTCTTCGGCTTCGTCCAGCACACCCGCTACCTGCCGGACCGGCGCGACCTCAACCGCTGTTTCCCGGGGAGTGAATCGGGTTCGCTGGGCTCGCGGGTGGCCGCGCTGTTTCGCGAGCAGATCGTCGACCTGGCGTCGCACATCATCGATCTGCACACCGGCGCCATCCACCGTACCAACCTGCCGCAGGTGCGCTCGCAGCTCGACGTGGGCGACGAAACCGCGGCGATGGCGGAGGCGTTCGGCGCGCCGGTGATCCTCAACGCCGAGCTGCGCGAGGGCAGTCTGCGCGCCTACGCCCAGGGGCGCGGGGTGCCGGTACTCACCTACGAGGCCGGCGAGGCGCTGCGTTTCGACGAGTGGGCGATCGCCCCGGGGGTGCGCGGTGTGCTGCGGGTGATGCGCCACCTGGGCATGCTGGCGGCGAGCCGGCGGCGTCGCGAACCGCCCCCGGCGGAGATCGCCAACGGGTCGAGCTGGGCACGGGCGCCGATCGACGGCATCCTGCGTCCGCGCGTGCGCCTGGGCACGCGGGTGGCCAAGGGCCAGGTGCTGGGCATCGTCGCGGATCCGTTCGGCAACACCGAAGGCGAGGTGGTATCCAACGCCGACGGTATCGTCATCGGCCAGAGCAATCTGCCCCTGGCCAACGAGGGCGAGGCGTTGTTTCACGTCGCGCGCTTCGAGGCCATCGAAGAAGCGGAGAATGCCGTCGAGTCGTTCCAGTCCGACTATGAAGGGCTGCCGGACGTCCTCTGAAGGGGCCGTGTCGAACCATCGACCCGAGGGCTGGAGGGCGGTGGCGCGTCGGGATGCGAATCGCGCCGTGCTGTGCGAGAATCCGCCCCTTCCTTTCTGCCGTCTTCTGCTGGCGCACTGCGCCGCCGGGGGCGGTGATGCCTCGAATTCTCCGTGATCGATACGCCATGGCAAAGCTCCAAGACGCGATTTCCCGTACCACGACTCACCCCCTACGGCCTGCGCTGGACAGGACGTTTTCCGTCGCGCCGATGATGGACTGGACGACCCGGGACTACCGGGCCTTCGCGCGGACCTTGACCCGGCATGCGCTGCTGTATACCGAGATGGTCACCACCGGGGCGATTCTTCACGGCTCGCCGCGGGAGCGCTTCCTGGGCTACGACGACACCGAACATCCGCTGGCCCTGCAACTGGGCGGTAGCGATGCGGGGGAGTTGGCGGCCTGCGCGGCGATCGCCGAGGCCTGGGGCTACGATGAGGTCAACCTCAATGTCGGCTGTCCCAGCGACCGGGTACAGAACAACCTGATCGGCGCCTGTCTGATGGCCCATCCGCAGACGGTGGCGGCGGCGGTACGCGCCATGCGCGAGGCGGTATCGATTCCGGTGACGGTGAAGTGCCGTATCGGCATCGACGATCAGGATGCCGACGCTGATCTGGCGCGTTTCGTCGCCGAGGTGGCCGACGCCGGCTGCGAGACCTTCATCGTCCACGCGCGCAAGGCCTGGCTGCAGGGGCTATCGCCCAAGGAAAATCGCGACGTGCCGCCGCTCGACTATCCGCGGGTCCATCGGCTGAAACGCGATAATCCGCAGCTGCACATCGGCATCAACGGCGGCATCAAGACCCTCGATGATTGCGGTGCGCATCTCGCCCACGTCGACAGCGTGATGATCGGTCGCGAAGCCTACCAGAATCCCTGGCTGCTGGCCGGTGTGGATGCGGCCCTGTACGGGGTCCCCGGCCCGGCGACGTCGCGCCATGCAGCGGCGCAGGCCCTGCGCCCCTATATCATTCGGCGGCTGGAGGAGGGTGCCAGGCTCAACCACGTTACCCGGCATTTGCTGGGACTCTTCCAGGGGTGCCCGGGCGGGCGTCGCTTCCGCCGTCATCTCTCCGAAAACGCCCACCGCGACGGTGCCGGGATCGCGGTCTACGACGATGCGCTCGGACTGGTGCCGGAAGTGAACGAGCCGGCTATCCACTGAGCAGCACCGCGGCGCGCGGTGCAGTGACGCCGTGGCCAACGATCTCGCCGGTGTTTTGTAGGTTATCTCTTACCTCGTCTTGGGCGATCGCTTACCCGGGTTTCTAACTTGAGTTAATTACCTGGCGAAATGCCTCGCTATACTGTTCTCAGTGGTCAGGGAAGACCCGTGAAGGACCCCGGGCAGGGAATGCCCGATGCACCAAGGAGGCGTGAGCCGGATTGCTCACGGGTGAGCAGCAAGGAGCATAGCGCTACGCAGCCCGGCCCTTGAGGCCGGGCTTTTTTGGAGTGCCTGCGCGTACCTCGGCCGGACGAGGGCCGTCGCCATGGCAAGGTCTGCGTTGTTTCGCCACTTTCGCACGCGAATGTAAGCCTTGGCTGACAGAATGCACCCGTTTCCTCTGTTTATAGTAATACCTTCACGATAATCGACGTATAAAACTGTGAATGGCAACGTAGGGGAAACACTATGCAGCGTTGGCTGATTGCTGGAGTTCTGGCGGGGGTGTTGGCGACTGCCGCCTTGGCATGTGCCTTACCGGCAAGGGCGGACAATCAGTCGGTGATGGTCGGGGAGGGCCTGCGCGTCGAACCGCGCTAGACGCCTGAACGGGTGCCGTTCCCGTGTGAACGTTCGAGATGGGCCGCCTGCCATGGACTACAATGACGGTGTGCCGGCGCTTGCGGTGCCGGGCGGTCGCCTCGCGTGGCCGCTTGCCCTTGCGACTCCGACGCCGTACGCTCGTTGTTCCGCTCCGCTGGCATCGGGGCCGTTTTCCGACTGACTCGATCAAGCGTGTAGACGTGACCTATGGGCAAGGAAGCCTTTCGAAGCGACGCAATCCCGCCTGTCAAATCATTGATGCTCGGCATGCTGGTCGGCCTGGGCATCGCCGCCAGTGGCGCCATGGCCAGCCCGGCGAAACTCGACCTCTATCATCAGATCGCGCATCCCGACAGTGCGACGCCATCCTGTGCCTGCCAGCGGGGTGCTTCCGTGACGCGGCGGTCGCTGTGCGGCCCCCAGAACAGTGAGGCGAGTCATCTGCTCGACCGTCTGGCGTTCGGCAGACGCCTGGAGCATCTCATCATCGCCGAACGGGTCATTCCGGGCATGATGGCCAGCGATGCCTGTCTGATCTACGGCCCGCCGGATCGAGTCACGGCGGATGGCGAAGGGTGCGACGAGCTGACCTGGTGGCGCCCCGATCACCGGGTGAAGATCTGTTACGGCCACGTGGTCAGCGTTACTCGTTGAGCGGCGAGCTTGCCTCGCTCACACCGGGCCCCGCATCCCGGCTCAGGCGATGCCATGCCGAGAGCGGTGATGACTCGGGGTGGTGTCATTGTCCGGCCGGGCGGGGAGGCGCGGGCTGACCCTCGATACGTGTCAGGGCCGGGTCCAGGCAGGCCCAAGACGGTGCGTTCTGTGCCCAGATGTTCATCGTCGGCGGGACCGAGGACGGGTCGTCCAATGTGCCCAGGCGCACGACGGTGAATTGCGGTCGACCGGATGAATTGGCGAAGAGGTGGCAGCCGCATTGCGGGCAAAACCGCCGCTGGATCTCGTTGCCGCTGTCGGCCGTGGCGGTGAAGGTGCTGAGTTCGCCGCTCACCGAGACGGCGTCCGTGGGCGCCAGGGCGTTGACGGTACCGTTCGAGGCGATGTGCTGGCAGGCGCGGCACCAGCACACCCGGGCCATCGTCAGTTCGGCGTTGATCGTGTAGGTCACCGCGCCGCAGAGGCAGCGTCCGCTATGTTGGGTCATGGTTCACCGGGTTCGTCGAGAAGGGCTGGCGGTTACGCGTTGTCTGAAAAATATCTGCGCTCGCCGACTTTTCAGACAGCGATTAGTGGTCCCTCAAGAACAGTTTACCTTGAGTGTCGGCCAGGTTTCCCGCCAGCGTTTATCCGCAACACGTTGCTGGAAAGCCGATGGCCTGGGGCGGTACGGATTCAGCGTGATGGTTCCGGCGAACAGGGCCGCGAGGCCGAATGGCGCGATCAGTTCGATATCGTCACGTGGCGACAGCCGCGCCCCGACTGCCGTCTCCACTTCCACCCAATGCTGCATGGCATGCGCGGTGTCGGTGTAGGGCGCGTCGTCATTGCGATGGTGCATGCGTGCCTGATTCTTGATCGACCATGGTAGCCGCGACACACTGGCCAGTCGCGCTTCGAGGGCCGCGTCACGGGCGGGCGTCGCATGGCTCGCGTCATGGTAGATCAGGTCGATGTCGTTCAACGGCGTCGACTCGGCGTTGCCGTGCAAGGTGTCCCAGACCAGATTCCTGACGAAGCCGGCGCCGATGCACCAGTCGTCGAGATTCAGTGACCGGGCCAGGCGCAACGCCTTCATGCGAACGTCGTCCCGTTCGAGCCAGGTCGTTATCCGCTGTTCTCGGGGCGTGTCACTCGACATTCGGTCATTATCCTCATCGGCTAGCGCCAGGGTCGTCTTTCCACCTGCCCATCATAAGGCAACCCGCGATCTCGCTCACGGGGTGTTGGCTGGTACGCGTTGACGACGGGGCGTCGGGGCCTGCGCCAGCGGTGCGGGGAGAAAAATCCCGACGAGCCGGGTGACGAAAAAGGGGGATAACGCCTAGGCTGGGGAGGGCATTGGGAAAATGCCCGCTCAATGGCAACAAAGGGAGATTGTGATGCTTTTCGACAAGTCCGACATGAGCCTGACGCACTATTCCTGGCGTACCGGCCCCAAGGATTCGCGCTTCGAGGGCGAGCCCGATGGCAGCGAGTTCGTGCCCGAGGAGGGCAATGAGGTGTTGTATGTGCTCAACAAGGCGCTCGAGACGCTGGGGGCGTCCGAGAAGACCAAGCTCCACAAGGGCGAGTCCCTGATCAAGGAGGCGCTGCCGTCTGCATTGCGCCAGCAGCGCGATGTTCACGACTGGGTGGTCGAACGCCTCGAGGAGGACGCCCCGCTGGGTTGAGCCTGCCCGGTCTGCTGTGGCCGGGCTTTGTCGCCGGCTGCCGGAACGGCGCTCATGAAAAAGCCCCACCGCGTGCGGTGGGGCTTCTGCGTCGCCTCGATGGAGGCGACGTATCGGCGGTCGGCCGGGGCTGGCTTACATCATGCCGCCCATGCCACCCATGCCGCCCATGTCGGGGGCACCGCCGGCTTCCTTCTCGTCCGGATCCTCGGCGATCATCGCTTCGGTGGTGATCATCAGCCCGGCCACGGAGGCGGCGGACTGCAGGGCAGAACGCGTGACCTTGGCCGGATCGAGAACACCCATCTCGAACAGGTCGCCGTACTCGCCGGTCTGGGCGTTGTAGCCGAAGTTGCCTTCACCGTCCTTGATGCGATTGACGATGACGGAGGCTTCTTCACCGGCGTTGGTGACGATCTGACGCAGCGGCGCTTCCATGGCGCGTACCGCGATGGCGATGCCGTGGGTCTGATCCTCGTTGTCGCCCTTGAGGCCCTGGACCTTGGTCAGGATGCGGATCAGTGCGGTGCCGCCACCCGGTACCACGCCTTCCTCGACGGCGGCGCGAGTGGAGTGCAGCGCATCCTCGACGCGGGCCTTCTTCTCCTTCATCTCGACTTCGGTCGCCGCACCCACGCGGATCACGGCAACACCGCCGGCCAGCTTGGCGACACGCTCCTGCAGTTTCTCGCGGTCGTAGTCGGAGGAGGTTTCCTCGATCTGCGCGCGGATCTGGCTGACGCGGGCTTCGATGTCGCCCTCGGCGCCGGCGCCGTCGATGATGGTGGTGTTTTCCTTGGACATGGTCACGCGCTTGGCGTTGCCCAGATGGTCCAGGTTGGCCTGCTCGAGGGTCAGGCCGACTTCCTCGGAGATCACGGTACCGCCGGTGAGGATGGCGATGTCCTGCAGCATGGCCTTGCGGCGATCACCGAAGCCGGGTGCCTTGGCGGCGGCGACCTTGACGATGCCGCGCATGTTGTTGACCACCAGGGTCGCCAGGGCTTCGCCCTCGATGTCCTCGGAGATGATCACCAGCGGCTTGCCGGCCTTGGCGACGCTCTCGAGTACCGGCAGCAGTTCGCGGATGTTGGAGATCTTCTTGTCGACCAGCAGGATCAGGGCGTCTTCCAGCTCGACGGCCATGGTTTCCTGATTGGTCACGAAGTAGGGCGACAGGTAGCCACGATCGAACTGCATGCCTTCGACGACTTCCAGCTCGTCTTCGAAGCCGCGACCTTCATCGACGGTGATGACGCCTTCCTTGCCGACCTTTTCCATCGCTTCGGCGATGATCTGGCCGATGCGAGCGTCGCCGTTGGCCGAGATGGTGCCGACTTGGGCGATGGCCTTGGAATCGGTGCAGGGCACGGCCAGCTGCTCGATTTCCTTGACCGCGGCGGTGACGGCCTGATCGATCCCGCGCTTGAGATCCATCGGGTTCATGCCGGCGGTAACGCCCTTGAGACCTTCGTTGACGATGGACTGGGCCAGCACGGTCGCGGTGGTGGTACCGTCACCGGCAACGTCGGAGGTCTTGGAAGCCACTTCCTTGACCATCTGCGCGCCCATGTTCTCGAACTTGTCCTTGAGCTCGATTTCCTTGGCAACGGAAACGCCGTCCTTGGTCACGGTGGGAGCGCCAAAGGATTTTTCGAGAACCACGTTGCGGCCCTTCGGCCCCAGCGTTGCCTTCACGGCGTCGGCGAGAACGTTGACACCACGCGCCATGCGCTTGCGAGCGTCGTCTGAGAACTTGATCTGTTTCGCTGCCATTTTCGTTACTTCCTGATGTCTGTGCGATGAACGAGATTAGAAGTAGTAAAAGGTCGGACTCGACACGAAGTCCTGGTTAGCCTTCGACGACGGCCAGAATGTCCGATTCGCTCATGATCAGAACTTCTTCGCCATCGATCTTCTGCTTTTCGACGCCAAAGCCTTCCTTGAAGATCACGGTGTCGCCCACTTTCACGTCCAGGGGGCGAACTTCGCCGCTGTCCAGAATCCGGCCGTTACCGACGGCGACGACCTCGCCACGAGTCGGCTTTTCCTGGGCATTGCCCGGGAGCACGATGCCGCCAGCGGTTTTCTGTTCTTCTTCGACGCGACGGACGACGACGCGATCGTGCAAGGGACGGATGTTCATTGCTCACGTTCTCCTGATGGTTGCATGACTAGAATGCATTTCCCTGTCGAGCAAGGCTCACGGGCGGAGGGCCTCGACCCCCCGGTGTCAATGGTCTGCATCGGGATGCAGACCGAAGCTGATTGCTGCTCCCTTGATGGGGTCGGCTCAACCCCTTTCAAGGGGTTGCAATGAAAAAAATTCACTGACGAGGCTCGTCCTTGGCGATGAAGTCGCCTTCCAGGGCGTCGCCTTCCGAGGCCTGCTGCTGGCGCGAATCGCTCTCGCGAGCGCCGGACGGGCGATAGGTTTCGTGCCAGCCGTCGCTGCCGCGACGATAGGTGTGCAGGTTGAAGCCGCGCACCTGGGCGGGTAGCCGCGTCAGCAACCGGCCCAGCCAGCGGCGGGTGTTGGGCAACAGACACAGGAAGCCCAGGGTGTCGGAGAGAAACCCCGGCGCCATCAGCAGGGCGCCACCGAAGATCAGGGCGGCGCCGGTCATCAGTTCGTCGGACGGAATTTCCCCCTCGGCCAGGCGCTGCTGGGCGCGCTGGAGGGTTGCAACGCCTTCACGCTTGATGAGGTGCAGGCCCAGAAAGCCGGTACCCAGTACCAGCAGGAGCGTCATCAGCAGTCCGATGTGAGCGCCGACCGTGAAGAGGATGACGAAGTCGAGCAGGGCGAACAGGGTGAAGAACAGCAGAATCGGCATAGTTGCTCCGAGGCGTGGGACTCTCGACAAGATGGAGGCAAACACGCGGAATGCAAGTGTTCCGGGACGCGGCGCGACACCACCATGCGCCAATGGCTTCGGTCGGGGAGCCATGCTATCTTGGGATTATATTGCAGTGCACAAAACCGACTGGTGCGGAGGAACGAACATGCAACTGGATGGTGCCATCATCGCGATTACCGGCGGGGCTCGCGGTCTGGGCCTGGCCATGGCGAAGACGCTGGGCGCGCAGGGCGCACGGCTGGCATTGCTCGACCGCGAGGACGAGGCCCTCGTCGAAGCCGCGGGGGCATTGGCCGAACGGGGCATCGGCGTCGAGACCTTCGTGACCGATGTCGCCGACGAGCGCTCGGTCGTGGATACCTTCGCTGCGATCGCCGACCGACTGGGACCGGTCTCGGGGCTGGTGAACAACGCCGGCGTGACCCGTGACGGTCTGCTGGTCAAGGCCAAGAACGGCGAAGTGGAAAAGACGATGTCGCTCGAACAGTGGCAGCAGGTCATCGATGTCAATCTCACCGGCGTCTTCCTGTGTGGGCGGGAAGCCGCGCGCCAGATGATCGAAGCCGGTCACGAGGGCGTGATCGTCAACATCTCGAGCATCTCGCGGGCCGGTAACATGGGCCAGAGCAACTATGCGGCCACCAAGGCGGGCGTGGCGGCGCTGACCGTGACCTGGGCGAAGGAACTGGCGCGCCACGGGATCCGGGTCGGTGCCGTGGCGCCGGGCTTCATCGAGACCGAGATGACCGCCTCGATGCGCTCGGATGTGCTCGACAAGATCACCCGAGGGATCCCGCTGGGGCATCTCGGCCAGCCGCAGGACATTGCCGACAGTGTTCGTTACATTTTCGAGAACGGCTACTTCAGCGGCCGGGTTCTGGAGTGTGACGGCGCGCTGCGTATCTGACAGGAATCGGTCGAATGCAACGTCCGCAGGGCGTGGCCATGGCCACGCCCTGCGTCGTTGATCCCCCTGTCGTGTCAGAAACTGACCTTGCCCTCTAGCCCTTCGATCGTGGCGTCGCCGATGCCGTCGACGCGGGCCAGATCCTGGACCGTCTGGTAGTCTCCATTGGCCTTGCGGTCAGCGACGATCGCCTGCGCCTTGACCTCGCCGATGCCCGGAAGCTGGGCGAGCTGCTCGGCGGTGGCCGTGTTGACGTCGATGGCCGGCGTATCATCGGCGAAGGCCGGCGACGCGACGACGCCCAGCGCCAGCGTGAGTAACAGTGTCTGGATGACGCGTTTCATGGTCATGGCGTTTCCTCGCGGTAGTGTGCACAGTTGCCCCGGAACCGACGGGACCTTTCACGCTAAGCAATGACGCGAGGAACGTTTAGTTACTTTTTCTCAACATTGTGTAAGAGATGTCGGAGAAGTCTGTCGGCGAAAGGCGACATTGGCGGCTTTCCGGCGTTTCCGGCTTCGCTGGTATACTCCGCGGAAAACCCGATCTGGAGTCGTCATGGCCGTCACCCGTTCCCCGTTGATCATCGCGCTCGACTACGCATCGCTCGATACCGCCTTGTGCATGGCCGATCAACTCGATCCCTCGCGCTGTCGGCTCAAGGTCGGCAAGGAGTTGTTCACCCGCAGCGGACCCGCGGTGCTGGAAGCCTTGCACGGGCGGGGATTCGAGGTCTTTCTGGACCTCAAGTTTCACGACATCCCCAATACGGTCGCCGCGGCGGTGCAGGCGGCGGCCGACCAGGGCGTGTGGATGGTCAATCTGCATGCCGCCGGCGGTCGGCGGATGATGGAAGCCGCCCGCGAGCGGCTGGATCACGCCGGGCTGGCCACGCACCTGATCGCGGTGACGGTACTCACGAGCATGGAACGGGCCGATCTGGCGGAGACGGGGCTCGACGTCGAGCCCATGAGCCAGGTCGAGCGGCTGGCGCGCCTTGCCCGGGACAGCGGCATGGATGGCGTGGTCTGCTCGGCGCAGGAAGCGCAGCGGCTGCGCGATGTCTGTGGCGACACCTTCCTCAAGGTGACGCCGGGGATCCGCCCGTCCTTCGCGGCCGCCGACGATCAACGCCGTGTGCTGACGCCCGCCGAGGCGATCCGGGCCGGCAGCACGCATCTGGTGGTGGGGCGTCCGGTGACCCAGGCGCGGGAGCCGATGGCGGCGCTGGCCGCGATCGAGCAGGAACTTTCGGCCTGAACCGGCCGGCGCTCATTCGCCTTCGAGGCCGGTGATCGGCTTGGTGGTGCCCCAACTGCGACAGCGCGGGCATTGCCAGTGCAACTGCCCGCCGGAGAAGCCGCAGCGATGGCAGCGAAAGCGCGGCCGCGCCTCGAGCAGCTTGCCGGTGTGCTGCTTGAGCAGTGAAAAGTGCTGGCGCTGGTCGGGCTGGGCATCGACGAGATACAGATTCATCAGGTAGTCGACGCCCCGCAGGCTCGGGTTGACGGCCAGTTGCTCGCTGACGAACGCCGCGGCGGCGTCGATTCCTTCGCGATGCTCGATGCGCTGCGCGAGCATGATCACGGTGCTGATGTGCGGTGCCGATTCCAGCCAGCGGTGCAGGCAGCGCTCCAGGCCCTTTTCGTCCTCGAGCTTCAGGTAGGCGTCGCGCAGCGGCTCCAGAACGATCGGTATGAAATCCCGGTCCTGTTCGGCGAGCCGCTGCAAGAGTCGGATCTGGCTCTTGTAGTTGGCGGTATCACGCTCGAGTTCGGCGAGCAGCCAGTTGGCGCGCACGCAGCGGGCGTCGATGTTGAGCGCGTGGCGTAACCGCTTGCGGGCCAGGGCGGGGCTGGCCGAGCGCATGTCGCCTTCGGCCAGCTCGCACAGCCAGTGGGCGGCGGCGCGGCGGGTGTCGTCGTCCTGACGGACCAGCTGGGGGAGGGCGACATCCAGCGCCTTCTGCCATTCGCGTTCCCGTTCGTAGAGATCGACGAGCAGCCGCTTGGCGGCGTTGAGCTGTTCTTCGTCGATACTCTCGCGGGACAGCGACTCGAGGAGGCGTTCGGCGCGGTCGAGCAGGCCCAGGTGCAGGAAGTCCCGGGACAGTTCGATCTGTACCTGGCCGCTCTGCAGGGCGGTGAGCGCGGGGCGGGCCAGCAGGTTCTGGTGGATCTTCACGGCACGGTCGGCTTCGCCGCGCAGCCGAAACAGGTTGCCCAGCGCGATGTGCGTGTCGATGGTGTCGCTGTTGACTTCCAGCGCCTGGACGAAGGTTTCGATGGCCTGGTCGGGCTGCTCGTTGAGCAGATAGTTGAGACCGACGAAATAGTCGCGAGAGAGGCGATTCGCGTGATGCGTTCGAGGCTCCGAGCGTCCCTGCTCGCGTCGTCCCAGCCACCAGCCGATGGCAATTGCCGCCAACAAGAGGGCCAGCAGCATCAGATCGGGCATTTAGGGAATTTCCTTGAACTCCTGAATACGCAGACGGTCGAGCTCCTTGCGCTGCTGCTGGTTGTGGCGCTGAGCCCGGGTGAGCAGCGTGCGCAGGCGAAGGTAGACGCCGGTCATGGCCAGCATGCCCAGTATCACGCCACAGGCCAGGGCGACGAGCAGCCAGAGCGAGAGGGAGGCCGGCGGCAGGTCGATCCAGATCAGGTTCAGCGGTACCGCCTGTTGATTGTTGACGGCGAACAGGATGCCGAGGAGCAGGACGACCAGCAGGATGATCGCGAGCAGCAGGCCTTTTAGCCAACGCATAGTGTGTTCCTTTTACGGTCTCGGACAGGGGCCGCTAGTAGCCCAGGGCGCGACTGGCGTTGACCTGCTCTCGCAGCTCCTTGCCCGGCTTGAAATGTGGCACGAACTTGCCATCCAGGTCGACCGGGTCGCCGGTCTTGGGGTTGCGACCGACACGCGGCTCACGGTAATGCAGCGAAAAGCTGCCGAAGCCGCGAATCTCGACACGACCGCCGTCCGCCAGGGCATTGGTGATGTCGTCGAGGATCAGCCGCACGGCGGATTCGACTTCCTTGATCGACAATTCGGGCTGTCGCATGGCGATCTGTTCAATCAACTCTGATTTGGTCATCGGTCGTCTCCACACGAGGCCTGCCGGCGGCAGGGCGCGTCTTCTTGTTTTTGTCAGCATACTTGGCAAATCGTGAGAAAACAACGCACTAGGTTGGGGAGCCGCGCTGCCATCGGGAAAGGCGGCAAACGCTGACCGGGCGCGCCCGGAGCCAGCCGTGCCCCGACCGGGTCCGTGTCGTCGGCTTCCGGGCTCGGGTATACTGCCGGCTCGTCAATTCGAGTCATGCGAGGTTCCCCGGTGAGTGAAGATTCCACGCTCAAACGTCTCTACTGGCACTCCCGTCGCGGCATGTGGGAGCTCGACCTGCTGCTGGTGCCGTTTCTCGAGCATCGTTATGCCTCGCTGGACGCGGCCGACCAGGCGGCGTATCGGGAATTGATCGACCAGGAGGATCAGGATCTGTTCATCTGGTTGATGCGTCGCGAGTGGCCCTCGGACGACGCCCTGCGGCGTATCGTCAAGTTGATCGTCGAGTATGCGGAAACGACCGATAACGATCAGTATCGCACCCTCTAGATGGGGGCGCGGCCTCTCCGTGGCCTTGGGAGCGGCCGTCGTTTCTCTGCTGATCGCCTTCGCCCCCGGGTGGCTGTGGATGCTCAGCCTGGCCGCTCTGGTGACGGGGCTGGCCGTCGAATGGCGCGGCGAGACCCCGATCCAGCTGCGCTGGGTCCCCGGTGCCGCCCCCGGCTGGCAGCGCCGGCGGGACGGCGAGTGGCGTTCGGCGAGTGTCGATGGCTTCTACTTGGGGCCCTGGCTGACCGGCCTGCGTATCGACGGGCAGTGCCGCTGGGTCTGGCCCGACAGCGCGGGCCCTCGGCAGCGCTGGCATCTGCGGCGGCTGTTACTCTGGCGGGGCGAGGCGGGAGCGTGAGGCCCGCGCCGGGCCGGGTTGCCGGTCCGGGCAGTCGCGGTTGTAGTGCAGCCCGCGCGATTCGCGACGCTGGCGTGCGGCCTGCATCAGCAGGATCGCCAGCCGGGTGGCGTGGTGCAGGCGTGCCGATTCGACGCTGGGTCGCTGGCGTCGCCAGAACGGGGCGTAACGCTCGGCCAGTGCCTCCAGCGCCCGGAGCCCTTCGTCCATGCCGGCATCGTGGCGCACGATTCCGGCATGGGCGCTCATGAGGCTGCGCAGTTCCTGCAGTCCTGCGTTGGCCTCGGCAGGGGGCATCGGTGCCTCGCCGCCGGCGCGGTGGGGCGCCGGGTCGCCGGCGGTCTCCCGTGACGTGGCCTCGCGCAGCGCGCGCGCCGCCGCGCGGGCGAAGACCAGGCATTCGAGCAGCGAGTTGCTGGCCATGCGGTTGGCGCCGTGCAGGCCGGTGCAGGCGACTTCGCCGATCGCGTACAGATGGGGCACGTCGCTGGCACCGTTGAGGTCGGTGGCGACGCCGCCGCAACTGTAGTGAGCCGCGGGAACCACGGGAATCGGCTGACGGGTGATGTCGAGTCCGCGGGACTGGCAGTGGGCCTGGATGGTCGGGAAATGATGGGCGATCTGCGCGGCGGGCAGGTGGGTGACGTCCAGCAGTACGTGAGAGGCGCGGGTGCGCTGCATCTCCGCATGGATCGCGCGGGCGACCACGTCGCGCGGCGCGAGCTCGGCGCGGCTGTCGTAGTCGGCCATGAAGGCCCGCCCGTGGATGTCGCGCAGCCGTCCGCCCTCGCCGCGTACCGCCTCGCTGATCAGGAAGGGGGCGCCCGCCGGGTCATAGAGGCAGGTGGGGTGGAACTGCTGGAATTCCAGATTCATCAGGGTGGCGCCGAGCGCGGCGGCCATGGCCATGCCTTCGCCACAGGCCGGCGCGGGGCTGGTGGTGTGCCGGAACAGGCCGCTGGCCCCGCCGGTGGCGAGCACCACGTCACGGGCGGCGAGCGTGACCGGATTGCCCGCGGCGTCGAGGCACAGGGCGCCACAGCAGGCACGCTGCGCGTCGGCGAGCAGCTCGATGGCCTGCAGGTCGTCGCGCACCTGGATGCGCGGGTCGCCGAAGACGCGCTCGAGCAGTGTCTCGATCAGCGCCTGTCCGGTGGCGTCGGCGGCGTGGATGATGCGCCGGGTACCGTGCCCGCCCTCGCGCGTCAGGTGAAAGGGGTAGGGGGCGTCCGGCGTGGGGTCCGGGGTGAAGGGCACGCCGAGCGCTACCAGCCATTCGATCGCCGCGGTGCTGTGGGTGACGGTGAAACGCACCGCCTCCTCGTCGCACAGGCCGTCACCGGCGATCAGGGTGTCCTGGACATGGTCCTCCACCGCATCCCGCGGGTCGAGAACCGCGGCGATTCCGCCCTGGGCCCAGCGACTGGCGCCGATGTCGTCCTGCACCGGTCGGAGCAGGGTGACCTGCCGATGATCGGCGAGTTCGAGGGCCAGGGTCAGGCCGGCGACGCCGCCGCCGACGACGAGAACATCGTGCTCACTGCGAGTCATGGCGTTCGTTTCTTCCTCCGTGGTTCTCGTGGGGCGTATCGGCGTTGCCGATGGCCAGGCGGCGGGCATCGCTGATCAGGGTATGACGACTGGCGCGTCGCCGCAGGCGACGGCTGGGCAGGCGCCGCAGCCGGGCCAGGCGCAGGCTCATCTCGCGGGTCAGGCGTGCCAGCTCGCGATTGAGCCACAGATAGCCGCTGGGGCTGAACAGCATGCGACCATCCGCGCCGCGGGCGGTCGTCGCCTGGTCGGCATAGCGTTGCGGGTCGAAGCGGGTCACGCTGACCCGGATCGCCTGGCCGGTGCGGACCTGGAAGGCCAGCGTGCCCAGCCCGCGGGCCAGGCGGTGCTGCTCGTCACGCAGGCCGTCCATGGCGTCGATGCGGTCGTGGCCCTCGCGGGTGGTCCAGTGAGTTTCCAGCAAAAGCTCGACGGTGGAAAGCATTCGCCGCTGCAGGGACAGGATGTCCTCCAGGGCATCCCGGCGCAATCGCCGCTCGCGGTGAATGGCGTCGACCAGGCTGCGCTGCTTGACCAGTTGCGCGGTCGTCGTCTTCAGCAGTTCGCGGGTGTCCAGGTCGTTGTCGGCGGAGGCGCTGCTGGTGTGGGCGTGATAGAGCCGCGCCAGCTTGTCGAGATTGTCGGCGAGCAGAAAGCGAAAGGTGTCGGTGGCCTTCTGGGGCAGCACCAGCAGCGTGACGCCGATGCCGATGAGGGTGCCGAGCAGAACGTTGGCCGCCCGCCACAGTGCCACGCTCAGGTCGTTGTCGCCGCTGCCGACCACCAGCAGCAGCGAGATGCCGAACATCAGCGCGCTGTAACCGTAGCGGGTGGCGAAGGTGGCGTGGGTGGCGACGGCGATGCTGATCAGGGTCCAGACGGGGACGACGCCGGGTGACGGTTCCGGGATCAGAATCAGGAGGATGCCCCAGAGCGCGCCCAGCACCGTGCCCAGCAGGCGCTGCAGCCCCTTGTCGAGAACGCCGCCGATGTGCGGCAGATTGCCCATGACCATGAGACTGCTGACCAGCGCCCAGCTGCCGTGGGGCAGGGCCAGGCTGCGGATCAGTGCATAGGTGATCACCAGCGCCAGGCTGGTGCGCAGAACGTGCAGCCGGTGGCGATGAAAGTAGTTGAAATAGGGGTCGCGCAGGCGTGGCAGTTTCATCGGACGCGGCCTTGTCGAGTGCCGAACGGGCTCGCTGGGGGTAGCGTATGCGCCCCGAGGGAGCGTGCCATGAAACCGCAAGCGGCAGGGGGCGTTGCGTGATGAGTCGGTTGCCGCATGGAGGTCGGTGGAATCGAGGTGCCTGGTGCCCGGAGCCGGGCTCGAACCGGCACGGTGTTACCACCGAGGGATTTTAAGTCCCTTGCGTCTACCAATTTCGCCATCCGGGCAGGAAGGGAGGTGCCGGTTTCAGGCGGGGAAATGGAGGCTGGAGTCGGAATCGAACCGGCGTACACGGAGTTGCAGTCCGCTGCATAACCACTCTGCCATCCAGCCATATCGAACATTTCGATAATTGGAGCGGGAAACGGGATTTGATCGGGTGGCGTTCCACCGGGCTGGCGCTCCAGCTCGCGACCCTCGTTTTCCAACTCCTGATTCGAACAATAGTCCGAATCGAAGTCTGGAGCGGGAAACAGGATTCGATCGGACTGGCGCTCCAGCTCGCGACCCTCTTTTCCAACTCCTGATCCGAACAATAATCCGAATCGAAGTCTGGAGCGGGAAACGAGATTCGAACTCGCGACCCTCGCCTTGGCAAGGCGATGCTCTACCACTGAGCTATTCCCGCTCGACTCGAGTGCGCATTATACGGATAAGTGCGTGACTGTCAAACGTTTATGGTCTGCTCACAGCGAGCGGGTGAGGTGCGGCCAGGCGGCGCGCAGGTATTGGATCATCGACCACAAGGTCAGGATCGCGGCCAGGTAGAGCGTGACGACGCCCAGGTCGGAGAGCCAGGTACCCGGCGGCGAGGCCAGCAGCAGCAGCAGGGCGACCATCTGCAGGGTGGTCTTGATCTTGCCGATCCAGGAGACGGCGACGCTGGCTCGCTTGCCCATTTCCGCCATCCATTCGCGCAGGGCCGAGATCACGATCTCGCGGCCGATGATCACCAGGGCGGGCAGTGTCAGCCAGGCCGAGTCGAAGCGCTCGATCAGCAGGGCCAGGGCCACGGCGACCATCACCTTGTCGGCCACCGGGTCGAGGAAGGCGCCGAAAGGCGTGCTCTGATCCCAGCGGCGGGCCAGGTAGCCGTCCAGCCAGTCGGTGACGGCGGCCAGGGCGAACAGGGCGGCGGTGACCAGAAAGCTCCAGGCATAGGGCAGGTAGAAGAGGATCACCAGCAGCGGGATGAACACGATACGGGCCATGGTCAGGATATTGGGGATGTTCATCGCTCAGCAGGGGTCCCTTGCCGGTTTACGTAAAGCTGCATTCTACCCGCGCGATGGGGCTTCATCCATGCAGCGCCTGATGGATCGACGCCGCCAGGCTGGCGCTGATGCCGGGCACGCGAGCGAGTTCCTCGCGGGTGGCGCGGCGCACCCCCTGCAAGCCGCCGAAGAAGCGCAGCAGTTCGCGGCGGCGCTTGGGGCCGACGCCCGGGATGTCCTGCAGCGTCGAGGTGCGACGCGCCTTGTCGCGACGCTGGCGGTGGCCGGTGATGGCGAAGCGGTGCGCCTCGTCGCGCACGTGCTGGATCAGGTGCAGGGCCGGCGAGCTGCCCTCGAGGGTCAGGCTGCGATCGACCGTTTCGAGGAACAGCGTCTCGAGGCCCGGCTTGCGGGTGGTGCCCTTGGCGACACCGATCAGGCGCACGCCGGCCACGTCGAGCGACTCGAAGACCTCGCGGGCCATGTTGAGCTGGCCCTTGCCGCCATCGACGAGCAGGATGTCGGGGCATTTGCCCTCGCCTTTCTGCAGACGCTTGAAGCGCCGCTCCAGGGCCTGGCGCATCGCCGCGTAGTCGTCGCCGGCGGCCACGCCCTCGATGTTGAAGCGGCGGTAGTCCGATTTCACCGGACCGTCGTGATCGAAGACCACGCAGGAGGCGACGGTCGCCTCGCCATGGCTGTGACTGATGTCGAAACACTCGATGCGCTCGGGCGGTGCGTCCATGGCCAGGGCTTCCTGCAACGACTCGAAGCGCCGCGACAACTGGCTGCGATTGGCCAGCTCGGTGGCCAGGTGCTGTTCGGCGTTGGTGCGGGCCAGCTGCAGCCACTGGGCGCGATGACCGCGCACCTGATGGGCGATGCGCAACCGTCGGCCGGCCTTCTCGGCGAGCGCCGACTGCAAAAGAGCGACATCGGGCAGCGCATGACTGGTCAGCACCTCCTGGGGCAACTCGCGTTCCTGACCGAGATAGTACTGGCTGACGAATTCGCCGAGCAGCTCGGCCTCGCCGAGGTCGAGGCCATTGTCGGGGGCGAAGTGACGGGCTCCCAGTACCCGCCCCTGGCGCACGGTGAGCAGACTGATGCACAGGCCGCCCGGTCGCTGGGCGAGAGCGAAGACGTCGGCCTCGCCGCTGCCGGTATCGACGATCTGGCGCTCCTGCAGGCGGCGCAGCTGCTGGATCTGGTCGCGCAGGCGTGCCGCTTCCTCGAAGTTCAACGCACGGCTCGCCGCCTCCATGGCGGCGGTCAACTGCGCGGTGACCTGCTCGCTCTTGCCTTCGAGACACAGCACGGCGTGCTCCAGGTCGCGGCGGTACTCGGCCTCGCTGATGTAATCGACGCAGGGGGCACTGCAGCGATTGATCTGGTACTGCAGGCAGGGGCGCGTGCGGTGAGCGAAGACGCTGTCCTCGCAGTTGCGGATGCGAAAGATCTTCTGCATCAGCGCCAGGCTCTCGCGGACCGCGACGGAACTCGGGAAAGGCCCGAGATAGCGGCCGTCGTTGCGCTTGTGGCGCACCCGCTTGAACTCCAGGGCGGGGTAGGGGTGGCGGTCGCTGGCGAAGACGTAGGGGTATGACTTGTCGTCGCGCAGCAGGATGTTGTAGGGCGGGCGCTGCTCCTTGATCAGCGTCTGCTCGAGCAGCAGCGCCTCGGTCTCGCTGCGTGTGATGGTGACCTGGATATCGGCGATCCGCGCGACCAGCGCCTGGGTCTTGGCATTGAGCGCGCCGCGGAAGTAGCTGGCCAGACGGGCCTTGAGCCGCTTGGCCTTGCCGACGTAGAGAATGTTCTCCTCGGCATCGAGCATCCGATAGACGCCCGGCGCTTCGCTGACCGTCTTGAGAAAGTGCTTGGCGTCGAAACTCATGGGCCGTTCGATTGACTGGAAAAGGCCCCGAGGATAGCAAATTCACCGGCGGGTGGCGTCGGACGAATCAGCCCGGCGCCGGATAGTCCTCGATCAGGCCGAAGCGCAGTCCCAGGTGAGTCAGCTCGACGTCCGACTGGACACCGAGCTTCTCGAAGATGCGATAGCGGTAGGTATTCACCGTCTTGGGACTGAGAAACAGGCTGTCCGAGATTTCGCTGACCTTGTGGCAGTTGACGATCATCATCGCCACCTGCAACTCGCGGCTGGAGAGTTGATCGAAGGGGTTTTCCTGACTGTCGAGCTTCGCCAGAACCAGTCGCTGGGCGATGTCGGGACTGATGTAACGCTGGCCGGCATGGACGCAATGAATCGCCCTGACCATCTCGTCGAGCTCGGTGCCCTTGCTGATGAAACCGCTGGCCCCGGCGTCGAGAAGACGCTGGGCGAAGGTGTCCTCGAGGTAGGCAGTGAGTACGATCACCTTGATGTCGGACATGCCCCGGGCGATCTTGCGGGTCGCCTCCAGGCCACCGATCCCGGGCATGCGGATGTCCATGAGGACGAGATCGGGACGGGTGTTTCGCGCCTGGCTGATGGCTTCTTCGCCGTCGGCGGCTTCGCCGACGACGCGCAAGCCTTCCTCCGCGTCCAGCATGCGCGCGATGCTGGTGCGAACGAGGTGGTGGTCGTCTGCGACTAGAACCCTGATCAAGTGCTCGCTCCTGGCATCTTTTTCTTTCTGGCGTGGTGAGTGCGAGAATCCGTTATCGGTTCCGGCGCGGTCAGTTTACTGTTTTCTGATATGGGGACGCCAGCCACCGGGTCTAACGCGAGTACTTGACGGGGAAAGGGTGGTCGCGTACTATTCGTGCCGTTGCCAAGCAGGCCGACACGGCAGGCAGGTAACGCGATTGGGGCCTTAGCTCAGCTGGGAGAGCGCAACACTGGCAGTGTTGAGGTCAGCGGTTCGATCCCGCTAGGCTCCACCAAGATTCTCGAAAAGCCGTCCGGCATTGCCGGGCGGCTTTTTCGTTGTGTGCTGCCGGTCGATTCCTCCAGTTGGATCCCGTCGTCGCCACGGCGTCGCTCTCCGATCGTGCGTCGCCGCCCTTGTATAAGTTCACGGATGTCTTATGCTAGAGACTCGTTAGTCGCCGAAGGAGTCGGCGCGACGGGATACTCGGGCCAGGGTGGCTCGAGATCGCTCAATCTGGCAGGAGGCCATCATGTTCAATCGTACCCGGCAAGTCACGTGCCCGCATTGTCAAGAAGCCAATTTCTGGACCGGTAATCCGGGGCTCACCGACGAGCTCTATTGCCGCGCCTGCGAAGGCTTCGTCACCCTCTACGACGACTACATTCGCAACGCCATCCATGCCGAGGCGGAGCGAGTGCTCGCGCAGTTCACCGAGGCGAGCACCGCCGCGGACGTCGCTCATCTCAAGCAGGTGCTGGCCGAGCCCGAGCAACGGCTGAGCGCCTAGGCGCCCTCGTCAGGCCCGGCGGCCTGATGCGCGCCCTCGGGCGCCGCGTCCTGCTGGTCGTGCTGATGGAGAAGAGACAAAAAGGCCGGTCTGCCCGAAGGGGGCAGGCCGGCCTTTTTTCGTCGCCGCTAGCGTGAGCCCTTTGCCGGGCTCTTATTCCATCAGCTCCCAGATGCCCAGGGTGAGTCCCGGAAAGAGGCACAGCAGCAGCACGACCCCCATCGCGGCGGCGATGAACGGCGTCACGGCGCGGAACACCGCGGAGGGCGAGACCTTGGCGATCTGCGAGGAGATGAACACCAGCAGCCCCACCGGCGGCGAGACACCGCCCAGTTGCAGGGTGATGATCATGATGATGCCGAGCTGGACCGGATCGACGCCGGCGTTGGTCATCATCGGCAGGAACAGCGGGGCGATGATCAGCATCGCCGGGGTCAGGTCGAGGAACATCCCGGCGGCGGCCAGTACCAGCAGCAGGATGACGAACAGGCCGAACTGGCCGTCGGCGATGCTGCCTGCCCAGGCGACGATGGTCTGGGGCACCTGTTCGGCGATCAGGATCCAGGCGAAGGGCACCGAGGCGGCGATCAGAAAGCCCACCAGTGCGGCGTCGGTGCCGCATTCCGCGAAGGCACGATAGAAGCGGCCCCAGCCGTAGGCGCGGAACACCCACTTGCCGAGCACGAAGGTCCAGATCAGCGCCACGACACCGGCCTCGGTGGCGGTGATGACGCCGAAGCGGATGCCGCCGAGGACGCCGACGGTGATCACCAGCACCGGCAGGGCGCGCAGGAAGGTGCGCCAGATCTCGCTACCGGGCGCCCTTGCCGTGGCCGTCTGGTAATGGCGACGTACCGAGATCAGGTAGGCCACCCCCATCAGGGCGCCGGCGCAGAGGATCGCCGGCAGGATGCCGGCCATGAACAGCCGGGCGATGGACACGTTGGCCACCGAGGCGTACACCAGCATGGCGATGGCCGGCGGCACGACGTTGGGCAGGATCGCCGAGGAGGCGGTGACGGCGCACGAGAACGCCGGCGAATAGCCGCGCCGGACCATCTCGGGAACCAGGATCTTGGTGCTGCTGGCGGCGTCGGCGCTCGACGAGCCGGAAATGCCGCCGACCATCAGGCTGTTGAGCACGTTGACGTGGGCCAGGCCGCCGCGCAGGTGGCCGACCAGGCTGGAGGCGAAGTCGATCAGACGTGTGGACAGCCCGCCCAGGTTGAGCAGATAGCCGGTCGACAGGAAGAACGGAATCGCCAGCAGGATGAACTTGGTCGACCCCGTCACCATGTTTTGGACCACCGCCGGCGCCGGCAGAATGAACGAGGCCGAGCTGGCCAGAAAGACGCCGAACATCAGCGAGAACGACACTGGCACGCCGACGCTCAAGGCGACGAAGAAGGCCACCAGCATGATCAGGCTGGGCGAGAGGCCCTGAAGCGGACCCAGCAGGCCGTGGTCCATGCCCAGATAGAGCAGGCCGGCCAGCACCAGCGCCAGGAGGTTGCGCAAGAGCACCCGCAGGGTCCCGGCGTCGCGGGCCAGCAGGAAGACCAGGCTGATCACGCCGAACAGCGGAATGACGGCGTACTTGTAGGCCTTGGGCCATTCGAGGCTGGCGCTGACGCCGCCGACCAGGGTGGCGAGCTGATAGCCGCCGAACACCATCATCAGCACCGTCAGGGCCATGATCAGGCTCTGCGCGAAGCCGAGCGAGCCCGACAGCCAGCCTGGCAGATTCTGCGGCAGGAAGTCGGCGGCGACGTGACGCTGGTAGCGGATGCCCAGCGCTGCACCGAGGAAGATCAGCCAGGTGAACGACCACACCGCGAATTCGGCCGTCCAGGAAAAGGCATCGTTGAACACGTAGCGCGAGACCACGCCGGCGAACACATCCAGTGTCATCGCCAGAAGGTCGACGAAGATCAGCAGGCGCACCGCCGACTCCAGACCGGTCGCGATACGGCCGATCCCCAGCGACGGCAGGGCGAGAGAAAGACGAAAGGCGGACATCCGGTAGGCTCCAGAATGGCAATGCCATTGGAAGGGAAACGCAGGGGCCCCGTCGTCATGACGGGGCCGTCGACTGGCTCAGTCGGCGTTCTCGATCAGCGAGACCAGTGCCTTGCCGTCGGGAATCTTCTCGATGTACTCCGCCTTGACCGGTTGCATGGCCTTCTTCCAGGGGCCCTTGTCGTCGATCTCGATGACGGTGGCACCATCCTCTTCGGTCTTGGCCAGTGCCGCCTGGTCATCCTTCTGGCGCATCGCCGGCAGTTTTTCCTGCACCTCGTGAGCGGCCTCGGTGATCGCCTGCTGGTACTCCTCGGGCAGGCGCTGCCACCAGCTCTGCGACACCACCCAGGTGCCCATCGCGTAGACGTGGCCGGTCTTCACGTAGTAGGGCGCGACTTCGTAGAAGCGGTTGGTCAGATAGTTGGTCGCGGTGTTGTCGAAGAAGTCGATCACCCCGGTCTGCATCGAGTTGTAGATCTCGGGCGCGGGGATCGGCGTCGGATTGGCGCCGGCGGCGCGCCACATGGCGACGTGCAGCGGGCTCTGGATGACGCGCATCTTCTTGCCCTGAATGTCTTCCACCGAGTGGATCGGGAAGCTGCTCATCAACTGGCGGATACCGTTGACCGAGAACCCCAGCAGGTGAAAGTTCTGTTCCGCGAACTTGGGTGCCAGCTCGTCGGTGAGGGGCTGGTTGATCGCCACGGCCTGTTCGTCGCTGTTGATCAGATAGGGCAGGTCGAGGACCTGAACCTCGGGCACCCAGGAGGTCAGCACCGAACTGGTGATGATGCCCATCTGCACGGAGCCCAGGCGGATGCCTTCCGCGGACTCGTTCTCGCCGCCGAGCACGCTGTTGGGAAACAGCTTGATGTCGACATCCTGGTGGGTCTTTTCGCGCACCAGGTCGGCGAACTGCTTGGCGGCCACGTACTTGGTGTTGCCTTCCGGAACATCGAGCGACAGCTTGGCGTTGTAGTCGGCGGCCAGTGCGCTGCCGCCGAAGGTCATGGCCGCCCCGAGCAGTGTCAGTGCAGGGAACTGGCGAAGGCGTTGCTTGATCGACATGTCGTGAACCTCTTGTGTTGTTCGTCCGGTCGTCGGTGGAGGGTTGTCGTTGTGGGTGGGGCCGCCATGGTCGGTCGGCGCGAGTCGCTCAGAGGACGGCCAGCATGCCGCCGTCGACGTAGATGATCTGCCCGTTGACGTAGCTCGAGGCGGGCGAGGCGAGATAGACCGCCGTGCCGACCAGGTCATCGGGCGTGCCCCAACGCCGGGACGGCGTGCGGCCGATGATCCAGTCGTTGAACGCCTTGTCGTCGACCAGCGGCTGGGTCATCTCGGTGATCATGTAGCCGGGACCGATGGCGTTGGCCTGGATGCCGTGTTCCGCCCACTCGGCCGCCATCGACTGGGTCAAGAGACGAATGCCGCCCTTGGCGGCGGTATAGGGCGCCACCGTGGGGCGGGCCACCGAGCTCATCAGCGAGCCGATGTTGATCACCTTGCCGCCCTGGCCTCGCTCGATCAGGCGACGGGCAACCTGACGGCCGACGAGAAAGGCACTGGAGAGATTGGTATCGATGACCTTCTGCCACTCGTCTCGTTCGAGGTCGACCATCGGCTTGCGCAACTGCATGCCGGCATTGTTGACCAGGATGTCGATCGAAAGGCCGTTGTCTTCCAGTGCGTCTAGCGCCTCGGCGATGCCACTTTCGTCGGTGACATCGAAGGAGGCCACGGCGACTTCGTGACCGGCATCGCGTAGCGATTGCTGTGCCTTCTCGAGTTTTTCGGCGTCGCGCCCATGCAAGACGATGCGCGCCCCGGCCTCGGCCAGTCCCCGCGCCATGGCATGGCCCAGGCCGCCCGAGGAGCCCGTGACGAGGGCCGTCTTTCCGGAAAGGTCGAATAGGTTCATCGGTCGTTTCTCCTCCTGAGTGGGGCCGATTCTTGAAATGTTGTGGTGCACTGGCACCCCGTCCGAAGGGCGTTCACGCCGCAAGTCATATCTGGCTTCGCAGGCCATTCCGCGCCGGGATGGCGCGATTATCCGGCGGATTCGGACAGCACACAGCCGGGATGATTGGCTGACGATGTGTCGTGAATTAGGGGGCTCGACTCAAGCGCCTGTTAAGAAATATATTGGTCAATACCTTGATATACCATGATACTTATGGCTAATGCGTAAGCGCACTTCACCAGTGAAGAATTGTTAAGACCATGAAAACAGAGTCATCAGGACTGTCTCAGGGCGAGCTGGCCTACGAACGGCTGGAGACCCTGATTGCCCATCTGGAGCTGAAACCGGGCGCCTTCATGACCATGGCCGACCTGCAGGAGCGGGTGGAACTGGGGCGCACGCCGGTGCTGGAGGCGATCAGAAAGTTGTCGGACGACACGCTGCTGGAAGTGCGTGCCGGGCGTGGGGTGCGGGTGACGCCCATCGATCTGGTTCGCGAACGCCGCCTGCTCGAAATCCGCCGGCACCTCGAGTGTTTCGTCGTCGGCCTGGCGATCGACAATGCCAGTGGGCTGGTTCGCAACCAGATGCACTATCTGGCGCGTGCGCTGCGGGAGGTCGAGGCCAGCCAGGACATGCGCCAGTTCAACGAACTCGACAAGCGCATGGATCGATTGTTGCTCGATGCCTGTGCCGAACCCTTCGTCGAGCGCTCGTTGCGCCCCCTGCACACGATCTTTCGGCGGCTGGGCTTTCTCTATCAGAGCCACCTGGGCACCGACGACAGCGTGCACGACAACGTGCAACTGCACGTCCATATTCTCGAGGCGATCATCGCCCGTGACAGCGAGACGGCCGTTACCGCCACGCAGCGGTTGATGGACTTCATGGACGACATGTTCGCGCCGCTGGAAAGGCAACTGGAGCCTTACCATTTCGACGTGAGCATCGAGCCGCTGACCCATGACCTGAGTTGAGCCTCTCGAGCGTCCCGCGATAGCCGTAGCCTATGGGGGCGATGAAGCGAAGGGGTTAACGAGAGGGCTGGAATCGGCTATATTGATAGCAAGCTAATAGATAGGAGGCTGTCATGCCGTATCTCAACAAGGTTCTCTCGCCGATTGCCGCCGTGGTGCTCTCGGCCCTGATGCCGTTGACCGCCGTGGCGGAAAAGGATGAACGTCAGTTGATCGACGGGACGATAACCGGGGTCAGCAGCTATCACCTGGGGCAGGGTGGAAACGCGCATCCCGAACGCGAGGCCTGACCCGCTGGGTGGCCTGCCGGTAACCGGGCCCCGGCAGCATCCACTGTCACGTGTCAACGCCACGGGTAAAAGCGGCGGCACTCAGGGAAACGCTGCATAAATGCCTGCGCGAGCGAATCGCTTCGTTGCGTGGTACTCGAAAACTCGCCTAACTTCATGTTATGCCTCATTTTCTGCGTTCCATGCGCCTCGCGCTTCATCCCGCTCGTCGATTTATTCAGCATTTCCTCAGCCGGCAAGGAAGTCGGGTGACAAACGAAGGGGCGAGCCTCAATCCCAGTCCGCCCACGCCACCGGCGCCGAGTCGTTGTCCCACCAGGCGCATCGCAGGAATACCCCGATCGGGGCGCCCGCATAGATGGCCAGCGCCGGCTCGTATCGCGCCTCTAGCTGGTCGTGGCTGACGCGCTCGAAATGCAGTTCGTCACTGTCGCTGCGCAGGAAGCACGCATTCACGCAGGCTTGATCCGGGGCTCCGACGGGGCCGCCTGTGGTGTCGCGTGTCACTTCCTTGTAGCCGGCATTGAGCATGGCCACGAAGCCCAGTTCCAGATCCGTCACGTCTGCCTCCCGCGGTCCTGTCGTTGTCCGTCCGTATCGGGCGAGCCCTCGATGCTTGTACGGCAACAACGCGGCACCCCTCAATACGCCAAACGTTCAATCAATGACTGTCATCGGCGTTTCATGGGTGAGGCGGGCTTCAGGCCCTGGCTCGCCAAAACGTACCCATGAGTTGCCATTCCGTCTTCCATGCGATCGAGCCCCCTGCTGCTAAGGAAACGCTGCATAAATGCCTGCGCGAGCGAATCGCTTCGTTGCGTGGTACTCGAAAACTCGCCTAACTTCATGTTATGTCTCGTTTTCTCCGTTCCATGCGCCTCGCGCTTCATCTCGCTCGTCGATTTATTAAGCATTTCCCTAACGGGAAATGTCGTAGTCGGCAGGATTGACGATGCCTTCGAGCTTGCCGATCTGGCCGAAGTCGTTTTGGGTCAGGTTGATATCCAGCGAGGTATCGGAGAAGTGCAAGTTCTTGACGACGTGTACCTTATTCGGCAAGCCCTTGAGGTCGACATCGACGATCCAGGCCAGAAAGCCCTGCGAATACCGGGCCAGCATGCCGATCGGATAGAGCCCGTAGGTCTGGATGTACTCGACCAACATCGACCGTTCGTAACACTGCGAATGTTCGTTGACCCAGCGGTAGGCATCGATTGGCGGCTGGGGCGGCGCCCCGTTACGGGGATGGGTCAGCTTGTCGATGATCTTGACGACGGCCATATAGCGGGCTTCATCAGAAAGCGCGTCACCGCGCTTGCCGGCCGGATAGCCGCTACCGTCCAGGCGTTCGTTGGCGTTGACAATCACGTCAAGGCAGATGCTACCCGGCTGCCAGTCTATCTCGTCGAACTTTGCGAGCAGCGCCGTGACATGCCCCCGCAGTATCTCCTTCTGCGTCGGAGTCATGCAGACCTTGAGCGAGGGCAGGTCGCGGTTGAGCAGCAGCGACTTGCCCATGACGTGCAGCAAGGAGCCGACCATGGCCCCGCGCGCCTTGTGGGCAAGCGCAGGGCTAGCCAGCATGTAATCGGCCAGGCGGACGCTGGTCACCAGGGTGTGACTGACCCAGTCTGGGGCGCTCGTCAGGTAGGAGAGCGCATAGAGGAGCTGCTTGCGCTCCTTGGACAACAGATAGAGAAGCGTATCCGCACAATCGTAGATAATCTCCTGAGGGAAGTCGCGATGGTTTTTCAGGAACATCAACGACAATTGTAGCCGTCTGGCGACTTCGCGAACCCCCTGAACCATGGGCGGTAGCTTGGTAGCCTTGAGATGCTCCCGACGCTCTTTCTGAAGCATCTGGCGCGTCTTCCCGCTGGCAATGAAAAGCGCCGAAGTGGCGATCTCGAGAGGCTTGAGACCGGTTCGACGGGCAGACTCGCGTTCGCACTCGTTGACAAAGTGACTGAGGTCCTTCTGCAGCTCGGGAGATATGTCGAGAAATTCGATGCCCACCGCGGCTTGCAACCCTCCACCTAGCGGGCGCATGTGGCGTACCCTTGCATGGCTGGTGAAGGATTGACAGTTGGGGAATTCGATATGTACCTCGGCCAGGTCCTGGCCGACGGAGAGCGCCGTGCTGTCCTCGATGGCAACTTCCAGCAGGCATCCACCGATCGACAAGTTCTTGACGCTGCCCGCGAGGGACATTCCTCCTTCATAGACGACGATATTGGCCTTGGCTTTCATGCCGAGAACGAAGGGGATGCGCACACTACCCCGGGCTTCCTTCACGAAGATCGAGTTGGGTAGTTGGCAATTCAGTCGATAGGTGTCACCCGATTTCTTGGAGGCCGATGCCTGAATCCGTTCCAGGCTGAGAGTCTCGGGTTCATCTTCCTCCTTCATTATTTCGATGTCGATATTGATCTTGCCGTTCCAGACGAAGCGCTCGAGCTTGTCCTGATCGAAATGTGCTTCTATAAGAAGCTTACCAGTGGCGGCGTCGACTTCCAGAATGGTGGCCGGGAGAGTCTGTGGTTCGTATTTTGACAAGATATAGACATTATGTCCCTTGTTGAGGATCGTTTCGATGGCATAGGCAAAATTATTGTATCCGGTCAAAAATGGCATGGGCATTCCCCCGTGTGACCCATCGGCTCTCATGTTTTTATTGTAGTTTCCTGGAATATCCATTCGGTGGAAGTCTAAGTCAATATTGGTTTTTTTTGCTGTTTTGCTAAGTCATTGAGCGCCTTTTCTTTTTGCTTTGTGTGGTTTTGTAAGGTCAATTGATAGGGGGTGAAATATTAACTTGCGAAGCCTATATGCGGATTACACTATGACGACGATATTCAGCGCTGCGGTGGTCATCAGCCGGAAGAAGGCCTGATCGAACATGAGGCATTCGAAACGGAAGGGGCTGGTGGGGTGGCGAGTGGGGCCAGCCAGGGGCGGTGGAAAAGCTGAACCAAGGCATGCCAAGAACTGACCATGGTGAGCCAATGCTGGCTATGTCTATTTCGGTAATGTCTTGGTTTTAAACGGGGTTTTGGTGCGGATGGGGAGACACAAACCGCCTAATTAAATCAATGCTTTATAAGCGGATTTCGAGGTTGGTCTACACGTGGGTGTACAAGGTCGACGCTGCTGCCTGCTGCCAACGCCGACCCTCGGAATCACTCGCCTTCCCCATCTCCAGCGTCGTTGCTACCGCGACTCATCAGAGTGTCGCTGTAAGCGTAGACGTCTGACAAGCGAAACCTCACCCGCGCACCGCGGTCGTTCCCATCCTTGAAACCCTTCGGGCACTCGGGGTCGTTCTTCCGCATCCGGTCGAACTCTGTAGGGCTCCGCCCGAGGATCCTCGCCGCCTCGGTCCGAGAGATCTGCACGAACCGTGGGTCGATCCACTCCTGAGCGTCTTTTCGTTGGGCGTTCGCCATATTCCTCTCCTGTGTACCTTCCTGCCTGGCCGTCGCCGGCCGCGTGGACCCCGATGCAGTCGCTCAATCTCCGACGTGGCGCCGACCGCCGTGCCCGCGGCCGCCACTTTCCCGCCATTGCTGTTCCCGCTGGACCCAGTCGGCCGGCTCCTTTCCCTTCTTCTCCTTTCGCGCCTTCAACGCTGCCTGCACTTCGGGGAACGCTAGCACCTGGTCCCGCTGCTCGATGATCCGCTGCTGGCGCCGGATGACGCCCAGCGCGACGTCGGCCACCTGCCATTCGCCGGCCGGCGTCTCGCCGTCCTGGCGCACTTTCCCCAGCCCGAAGCAGCCGCCGCACGGCTGACTCTTGTTGCCTTTGATCTGGTCGGTACCGGATCCGAGGCAGACGGTGCAGTCGTCGGCGGCGATCGACCGCCAGTGCTGGCGCCAGTCGGCGCTGGTGGTGACGCTCTGCACGTCTCGGTCGAGGTCGTGATAGATGACCAGCGCCTGGCCCTCGAGCGGGCCGGCCCCGGTCGACTCGCTGACCAGCTCGAAACGGCCGCCCTGGGTGGTGTGGGTGTGGGTCGGGGTCACGCGGTGGGCTCCTTGGGAAATCCTTTCGGCTTGCCGTCTTCCTGCAGGAACTGGGACGGTGGTTCTTCCTCGAGGTTACCGGCCATCTAGATCGGCAGGTGCGGCTTTCGGGGTCGTATTCGCTGCACTGTTCCATGAATCACCTCTTGTCGTCTGGCCCGGGCAGCAGCGGCGGCATCTGCCCGGTTTCGTAGGAGAGTTCGACCTGCGGGAGCATCCAGCGGCCGACCGTGTTGCCGCCGGGCAGCACGATGTGAGCCAGGAATTCCTCCTCGAACACCGTGATGCCGGACTCGACCGCCTCGAGCTTGGCCTTGATGACCAGGGCGAGGGCCCGCCAGCGCTGGCGGCATGCCTGTTCCCACGACTTGGCGGCTTGGGCTGGCGCTCGCTCCCGGCCGGTTTCGGTGAGGGTGTAGGCCTCGTCGTTGCGGTCGGGCATGGTCAGGTCGAAGCGGATGCGGCGGCCGTGCATCTGAAAGGCCAGCACCGCGGTACCGCCATCCCAGCCGTACATGAACCCGTCGGCCCCGTAGCGGGCGAGGGTCTGCTCGATCTCCGCGCGGCTGCGCTCGCTGGAGACCGAGGTGTTTTCGGCGTATCGCGCCATGGAGTTCTCCTATGCGGCCTCGTCAGTGATGCCCAGGTGCTCGGCAAGTAGGTCGACGCTGATCACCACGTCGGCCAGTTCATCGGCGACCGCCTCGAGGTTCACCGTGGTGCCGGCGATGCCTCGCTCGACGCGGACCAGCTTCTTGACGGCCTCCGCCAACTCGCCGGCCTCGCCGCATACCTCCAGGGCCTTGAAGGTGGTGTCGGTCTGTTCGTAGCCGGGCCACTCCTGTTGGCGCGTGATGTTGGCCTGGCGCAGCGTGTCGAATGTCAGGTCTGCCATGGGGTTCTCCTATGCCTCGGCGATCGGCAGCAACTCGGCGACCACCTCGCCGGTCTCGACGTAGTAGTGGTCGCTGTCGCTGAGGTTGTTGATCAGAAACGCTTCGCGCTGGGTAGGTGTCAGCCGGCCGAGGCTCCGCAGGAACTTCTCGCTGACGGGTTTGAAGCGGGGCGCCACACCGGCCACCCGGGCGGCGGCGAGATTGTGATGACCGTCGACGACCATCCGGTATCGCCGGCCGCGCAGCTCGCATTCGTGGATCTTCACGGTGAAGATCCGGAACGTCCGGGCCTTGTTCAGCACCTTGGCGCGGTCGAGATGGCGCTGGCTGCTGATCAGCGGGGCATCAGGCATGTGTTCTCCTATGCCTCGGCTTTCGCCGGCTGTTGAACGGAAAGGGCCATCGCGGCGTTGCGAACCCAGATCGGCGTCGAGCCCAGGGCGAACGTCTCGCCGCTCCAGGCCAGCAGCAGGGTGGTGCCCATCACGCCGGCGATCGCCTCGGCGGCCTTGCGGGGTACCGCATTGCCGATGCGTTCCCGCCAGGCGCTGTCGTTCAGTCCGTCGAGTTCGAGCTGCTCGGTGGGGTCAACCAGCCCCTGCAGGGCTGCGAGTTCGAGCGTGGTGAAAGGGCGGTGCCATGTGCCGTCCAGTGCGCGAATCACCGCAACCAGCTTGTCGGTGGCCGCCGGTAGCCGAGGGTCGGCTACTGACCATGAGCCGTTGTCCTGCCGGGCCGATCCGGAGACAGCGCCGCACCTCGACGACCAAGGCACGACCCCGTAATGTCCGCCTTCCAGCCAGGCGTCTCCTTTCCCGCGGCGCAGACCGGGGCGAGGATCGGCGACGGCGAAGGCTCCCTGACCGGTGGTGCTGCCCGAGATGACTGTGCCGGCTGCGCGGTTGAATGGGGTCACCTGGTACTTGCCGGCGAAGGTGGCGCCGCGCGGGTCAGCCACCGCCAGCCCGCCGGCCGTGGGCCCGCCGCCGGCGGTTACGGCTTGGCTGGTCGCCACCCAAGGCATGATGCGGAAGACGTTGTTGTGTCGGATGCCGCTGAGCCGCGGGTCCGCCACGCTGAATGTTCCCTGCCCGGGTGATTGCTGACCGGTGACGGCCCCGGTGGCCTCGTCCCAGCGCCGCACGCCGTAGGCCTGGCCGTCTTTCCATCGTGCCGACTGGTCGAAGCGCGGATCCGCGACCGAGAAGGCGCCGTTGCTCGGCCCGCTCCGCCCGGCGACCGTGCCGGCCGGCTCCTGCCAGTCGTTCACGCCCAGGTAGCCCGAGCGGTAGTCGGGCACGATCAGGTAGTCCCGCAGGTGGCCATCCTCGACGGCCAGCTTGTTCAGCGATCGCCAGTCGCTACCGGCCTCGACGAACGCCAGGCGAACCCAGGTCTTCCACTGCAGGCGAGGCACCCGGTGCATCGGGCCGGCCAGCTCGTCCCCAGGTAGGGGCATCTCGCCCAGTACCTGGCCAACGGCGCGCAGCGGACGCTTGACTGGCTCGTAGAGGAAGGGCGGCACCTTCTCCTGGTGGCGGGCGACGAGCAGGAAGCGCTTGCGACTCTGCGCGAGTCCGCCGATCTCTCCGCAGTCGTGGGTCGTCTCTGCCACGGCATAGCCGTAGTGCTCGAGCATGGCGACGATCTTGTCGAGCAGCGGCCGGCCACGGTTCGCGATGCGCGGGACGTTCTCGAAGATGATCAGCTCGGGCGGATCGTCGGCGAAGGCTTCCAGCGTCAGCCACATGCCCCTCAATGTCAGCCGGTTGAGGGCCTGATACTTGGGTGTGGTGCTGCGCGATTGCGAGAGCAGTCCGGAGAAGCCCTTGCAGGGCGCCGAAAGGAAGACGATGTGCGGGCGCTCATTGCCGGCGGCGGCCTGAATGTCGGCCGGCGTGGCTTCTCGCCAGTCTGCCGGCGGCTCGGCGTCGTGGAAGGCCTGGTACTGGTCACGGTCGAACAGGTCGAGCACCGTTCCTGGAGTCCCGGTCAGCCGGCCGAAGTCAGCGATGGCCGCCGGGTCGGAGTCGATGCCGCCGATGCAGCGGAATCGCGCCTCCATGGTGCCGACCCGGGCGTGCCCACGGTTGAAGCCAGCGGCACCGCCGCCGAGGCCGCAGAACAGATGGAAGTGACGGATCTCGGTCAGGTTGCTCATGCCGCGGCCGCCTCCCGCTGCTCGTCATAGCGGGAGACCCCCCAGACGATGGCCCAGCAGCACCAGAGATAGTGGAAGCTGTATTCGTGACAGGAGCTGCCCAGTTCCATCAGGAAGTCATCGAACAGATCCGGCGCGTCATCAGAGTGGAAATTGGCCACAGCCACGCACGCGAGCTCTTCGGAATGGGCTTCGTCGAGTATCTCCTCACGAATCTGGTCCTTGAGGTCACTGGACACTTCCGGGTCCAGAGGCCCGTTAGATTCCAGCCAGCGCTTGTACTCTTCGACAACTCGCTGCTTGAAAGCCTTCTCGTCCCAGTCCATGTACAGGGATCGATCGGGAGTGCTGGCGCCGGCCTGAATCTTCTCGGCCCAGTAGCCGGGGTTGATGCCCAGCCGCCCCGGCTCGTCACGGAAGAAGGCGAACATGTCCTGCACGCGGGAGAACACGAAATCGCCCATGTCGCCAGTGATTGCTAGATAGCCCGGCCAGGTGGTGATGTTGAAGTGGTATGCGCTGGAGCCGTCCCGCGAAAACCGTAGGTGGCGATACAGGCCGTCATCGTGCAGGACTTCCATCTGGTGGCTGGCTACGTCCCGCTGGAAGCGTTCGAGGATCGGATGCATGACTCCCTCCATTGTCGTTATGGGGTAGCGGCCGCGGGCTGAGTCTCGCCGCCCAGGCCGTGGATGAGTTGCTCGATGCTGGCGCGCAGGGCGCCGGTCATCAGCGTGAAGTCGGCCTCGAGGCGCACGACCGGGTCGCCGTCGTCCTCGACCTGGGCGGCCTCGTCGAGCGCCCCGTCGGCGAAGCGCAGCGACTTGATGGCCAGGTCGTCGTGAAGGACGCAGGAGACGCGCTCGTCGATGGTGATCGCCATGCGGGTGACCTGGCGGCCGGCTTCCAGCGCGGCTTGAATGTCCTCGGCGTCGAGATCGGCATGCCGACCGGCGATGGTGCTCTCGTCGCCGGTGGCCTTGAGCTGAACCTGGTCGCCGATCTCCAGCCAGGCCGGGCGATCCTCGGGCTGGCGCAGCCAGTCGGTCATGGCGCGTACTGGCGTCACCTTGGTGGCCAGCGGCGTGACCTTGAGCGAACCCAGGGTCTGGCGCAGCAGGTCGAGCACGTCCTCGGCCCGGGCCCGGCTGGCGGCGTTGACGGCGATGAGTTGGCGCTCGGTGTCCCACCACAGGTCGATGCGCTGGGTGCGCACGAAGGCGCGGGGCAGGAACTCCTCGTAGATCTGTTCCTTGAGGGCCTGCTTCTCCTGGCGGCGCAGCGGGCGCCCCTCGCTGGCCTCGCGATCGGAGACGCGCGCTTCGAGTTCCTCGCGGACCACGGAGGCGGGCAGGATGCGTTCCTGGAGCAGGGCGGAGAGCAGCCGGTGGCCCTTGACCTGGTGGACCAGCTGCTCGCTACCGCGCCCGGCCGGGGCGGCCCAGCCGATGCGCTTGGCCTCGCTGCCACCGAGCGGCCGGTAGGAGGATTCAGCCAGACAGGCGCCCAGGTCACGGAGCGGCAGGACGGGAAGGTCGTGGACGCGGTAGAGGTGGAGGTGTTTGAACCACATATCAGGCATCCTCCTCTTCCAGTTCTTCGAGCTCTTTCTTCACGACCGGCCAGCACCTGGGGCAGTAGTGCTGGTATCCATCGTTGGGATCGACGTGCCAGCCAGCGGCGGTCACAGACGAGTCGTAGGCGTCCTCGATTTCCCGTTCGGCGCAGCAGTTGAGCGCGTCACACTGGACGGTGGTGGTGATGGTCATGCAGCGTTCTCCTCTTCCTCGAGCGCGTCGAATAGCGACGGCATGGACATTTCCTTGGCGGCCGCCGCGCAGTAGCCGGCGCCGTCCATGAAGTAGGCGGGGCTGAGTTCGCAGCCGCGGCCGCGCCGTCCGGCCTTGATGGCGCAGTAGGGGACGGTCATTAGGCCGCCGAAGGGGTCGAACACTTCCTCGCCCTTCATGCTGTACTGCTCGATGCAGCGCTCGACGATGTCGAAGGGCAGCGGGCACAGGTGCTGTTCCTTGCCCTTGCTGGCTTGGCTGGTGTTCAGCGAGCGCATCCGCACCACGTCGGCCCACACGTCGGGGTGCCAGGACTGCGGCTGCAGCAGCATGAAGGTGGTCGGCAGCCAGCCGGTCTCGTCGACCGCCTCGGCGATCTTCACGTCGTGGCGGAAGTCGTAGACCTCCTCAAGGCTGTGGCGCTTGAACAGCTGGAAGATGGCGGCTTGGTCCATGCCCTCGAGTTCGGCGGGGTTGAGCAGCCGGTCACCGCTCGATCGCATGAAGCCGTGGGCGTCCATCTGCCACCTCGCCCGGCTGTACTCGGCCTTGTCCTTGACCACCGGCTCGTCGGCGTAGCCATTGCTGGGGTCGCTGGGCGGCTTGCGAAACACCAGCAGGTATTCCGGGGTTCCGTTGCCCATCCGGCTGCCGTCCTTGCACTGCTCGGTCCAGCCCAGCCGGTAGGTCTGATTGTTCTCGCGCACCACGTCGGTGACGATCGTCTTGCGGGCCAGCAGCGCGAAGCCGTGCTTGATGAAGTTGGCGATCGTCTCGTCACTGAACGGGTGCACCGTCTGAAAGCCCAGGCCGTTGATGCCGCCGGGCACGATGCGGTCCTTGACGTGAATCGCCGCGACCCGGCCAGGCTTGAGCACCCGCAGCAGCTCCGGTACCAGGTAGTCCATCTGCGCCCAGAAGTGGGCGTTGTCGTCGGTGTGGCCGAAGTCGTTGTAGCTGGGGCTGTACTCGTACTGGGTCGAGAACGGGATGCTGGTGACGATCAGGTCGATGCTGTTCTCGGCCATCGCCCGGGTCTCCAGCACGCAGTCGTTGTTGACCACCGTGTAGCCGTCGCCCGAGGCCTCGACGCGCTCGATGCCTAGCGACCGGGCCAACTGGTCGTTGAGGGCGTGCTGGGTGAGGCCGAACTCGCGAATGATCTTGCTCATGGTCTCCACCTGGTGCTCGTGCTGGCGCCACTTGCGTTGCAGCTCCTGCTGCACCTGGATCTCGGCCTCGGTATAGATGAGGTCGATGCGCACCTGGTGCGTCTGCTGGAAGCGCTGCAGGCGGTGGATCGCCTGGATGAAATCGTTGAATTTGAAGCCGATGCCGAGGAACACCGCCCACCAGCAGAAGCGCTGGAAGTTGCAGCCGCTGCCGGCGATGGAGGGCTTGGCTGCCAGTTCCGGGTAGCGGCCCTCGCTGAAGTCGATGATCGCCGCCTCGCGCTCGTCGAGGTCCTGGCTGCCGTAGACGCTGGTGATGCCCGGTATCGCCTTCTCGATGGCGTGCCGCTCGGCCTCGAGGTCGTGCCAGATCAGCCGGTGGGCGCCGGGATCTTCGGCGCGGAGATCCATCAACTTGGCGACCCGAGCCTCGAGGCTGTGGCGTTTCTCCCGGGCGGCGTCGACCACGCCGATCGCCGCGTTGGCGAAGAGCCGCCCCTGGCCGTCCTTCTCGCTGCCGGCCTCGCTGTGGTCGCTGGGGATCTCGTGCCAGCGGATGTCGAGCTCCGGCAGTTCGTAGCCCTCGTCGCTGAATCCCAGGTCACTGGGACGCTGGACGAACAGGGCCCAGCTGGCGACCCACAACCAGAACTCGCGCTCCTTGTGGGGGTGGATGGTGAGCTTGTCGGCCTTCTCGCTGTTGCGGCGGAAGAAGCGCGTCTTGGCCTGGCCGACATCCATGATCCCCAGGAAGGCCGCGTAGGCGAGCAGCTCGATGTAGTCGTTGGGGCTGGGCGTGGCCGTGGCCACGAAGCGGTAGGGGATGCCCGGCCGCTTCACCCCGGTCTGGCGATCGTCACCGGCGAATAGGGCCATGAACTCGCGAAACGTCTTCGTGCCGCCGAAGCCGCGCAGGCAGGACGCTTCGTCGAGCGATGCCACGCTGAAGGCCCGCGGGTCGAGCTTGCCGTCGCGCACCGTCTCGTAGTTGGTGAGGTAGATGCCCTCGGGGTCCTTCGCTTCCTCGATGCGCCGAATAAACTTCGGTACCGGCGCCCGCCGTTCCGGCTCGTCGCCCAGCCAGGCGCCCAGTTGCTGGCGCTGGTCATCGGTGATGTGCGGGTGATCGCCGGTGCGCAGCATCCAGGCGTCGCGGATGAATTCCTGCCGCACACCCAGGGGGATGACGATCAGTACCATGCCGCCGGCGCGCTCCCGGCAGATCCGCACCGTCTCCAGCTGGATGACCGACTTGCCCAGGCCGAAGCTGGCGAAACAGCCTCGGCGCCCGCCGTCGACCAGCCACTGCACCATGGCGCGGTGGTGGTCCTTCAACACTGGGTTGAGATCGGCCGTGGCGACCGGCGCGCCGAACACCGGCGCCGGCGGCACCTTGGCCTCGAGGAATTGCTGGTAGTCCATGAGGGTCTCCGTCGTTGTGCCAGCGCACCGGTCAGGGATCAGTCGTCAAGGAATCCTTGACCGCTGCACTGGGACGAAAAAGCGCCCGGCCGTCGCCGGGCGAGGTATGCAAGGAATTGAGGGTGCTGCCTGTCCAAGGGCAGCGGGCTGGCGCCGGTGAGGGCGACACCCCGCTGGTCTCGAAAAGGGCCCCGGTGACACCCACCGGGGCAATACGCAACGAGAGAGCCGAGCAGCCCAGGGGGAGGCGCTCGGGTGATGCCAGGGGCATCGGGAAGGGCTCTTGGCGGTGCTCTCGCTCTTGCTTTATCCGCACATTGCAGGGGTTTCTCCTCCCCCGGGCACTCTTCAGAACCCTTCCCGATGGCCAGCAGATTTCACGCGCTGCTGGCGCCGCGTTCGGGGTCCACATTGATAAAGAGCAGCAGTCGTGCCGGTGTTGCCGTGGCACGCTGGTCGTTCGTTAAACGGCGACTTCGTGATTGATGACGCCGCGCTTCCTGCGGTTGAGCCGCATTGGGATGAGCTGCCAGTTCCCATGCCAATGCAGCCCACACACGTTCTCGTCGACGACCGGCACGATGTGGTCCACCTCGAAGGTGATGCCGGTCCATTCCTCGTACTGCCGGGCCAACTGGCGCAGGTGCTTCCAGCGCTCCCGCTCGTAGGCCTGCCATACCGGGTCGCTGACCTTGAGCGTCCCGTTCTCGATCATCCGGCGCCGACGGCGCTTGCTGGCCATGGACTTCAAGTGGCACCGCTGGTGGAACGAGCGGAAGTAGTCCGGATTCGCCGCCTGATACCGCGCGTTGTAGGCGTCGATGTGACCCTTGTTCTTCGCCCTCCACTTCTTGAGGCGCGCCGCGTGGCACTCCAGGCACTCACCGCAGCGCGTGTAGCGCAGGGCGATGTGGCCGTGCTTGCAGGGAACGCCGGTGAAGAAGTGCTTGATGCCTCGCTCGCTGGCGGTCTGTCGGTCGATCAGATGCAGTTGCATGGCGTCCTCCCGGTTACTGCTGGGCGAGCTGCTCGCCGCTGGCGCTGGTGTAGCTGGTGCACTCGTCGGCGCGGTGGTCGTAGTCCGGATGGCCGAAGCGCTGGGCCGCCGGGACGCCGCGGGCGGCCATTTCCTGCCACTGCTGGACCGCATCGCAGTAGTCGGCCTGGGCGGCCTGGCGAACCTCGGCATCTGAGGGGCCAACGACCAGGGCCCAGCCCAGGCAGGCGAGCATGGCGATCAGCAGTAGGGCGCCCGCGCCCAGGAGGCCGGCCACTCCGCGGTCGGAATCGGTCATCCAGCTCATGCGACGTCCTCCCGGTAGAGGGTGATGTTGCCGTTGTTGTGGAGCTGCTCGAGCATCCAGCGCAGCCAGTGGCGCGCCTCGTACTCGGTGCGGTGCGGTTCGCAGGTGACGATCACCACCAGGTGCCCGGTGCTGGGCACGCGGAACGCGGGGCGGTACCCGGCGCGCGGTGAGCCGGCGACGGCCTCGCGAGCGAGGATCTCGGTCTCGGGGTCGGTGATGCCGCTTTGCTGGGCGTGCTCGCGCCAGGCGTGGGCGACGTCGTGGACGGCATACGTGAACAGGGTGTCGGCGGTCATGACGGCTGGCCCTCCTGGGTCTCGGCGCGCAGGCGCTCGAGGTGCTGGATGGTCTCGGCGAGTTCTTCGCGCACCAGCTCCAAGGCTCGTTCCGGTGTGAGATTTCCCCAGCCCGGGACGGTGAGGCGGCCCAGGGTGCAGCTGTGCCGCTCGCAGTCGTCTGCCGTCCGGGCACTGCCGACCGGGCAGGTGGTGACGTCGAGCACGAACAGTTTGGGGCCGGTCACCAGATCGGCGCGCGCCTCGTATTTGCCGGCCAGACCGATGTCGATGCACAGGTCATTGATCGCCGCGATCTCGAAACGGATGTGGGTGGGGAGTTTCACGCGGCACCCCCTGTAACACAGGCGAGCTCACGCCGCGCCAGCTTGGTCATGGTCACGGTGCGGGTGCGCGGTTGACGCACGCGCTGCCAGTGGGCGTCCGGCGTCATGGCGCTGATCAGCAGCACCAGGGCCATCGGGGCGATCCAGCCGCGACGGATGGCGATGGCCACGGCCGCCGTGCCGCGCTCGACACCCAGCCGCTGGTAGATGCGGGTCAGGCTGTGGCCGACGGTGCTGGGCGAAACGCCGAACTCGCGGGCGATCTCTTTCTGGGTCATCCCGCATGCCAGGGCCATGAGGTGCTGGGCTTCCCTCGGCGCCAGGCCGCCGGCCTTGCGATTGGGATTGGCGGTGGCCCGCCAGGATCGGTAAGTGAGGTTCATGATTTCCCCTGCGCTGATCTGTTCTCGTAAGTCAGAATGTAAGTAAGCTTACTCTCGCTGTCAACAAGAAATGTAAGCCAGCTTACGCAGCAGGGCGTAAAAAACCCGCCCAGTGGGCGGGCTGTCAGCAGAGGTGAGGAGTTACCAGTGGCAGGCTGTGCGCAAGGGCTTGATCTTTTCCTCGATCCCTTTGATCGGGAATTTCACCTCAACCGGCGATTGATTGAATGGCGTGACACGCATGATTACCTGGTCGTGGCCGAAGAATCGGCGGATGACAGGTATTGCCCGTCCGCCAGACCATAAGCCCAGGGCCTTGTTGTCGGTCGATTCGTGCATGCTCACGGTATGCGCACGATTGTCATCGATACGGTAGGTGACTCTCCCATAACCACCGGAGTCGGCGAGGAAGTGACCGTTCATCTTGACGTAGAGGTTGGTCGAATTCTCCAGGCAGCGGAGATGCAGGGTGGCATAACCGGCGGGGCCACCGTAGGCGCCGGTGTAGATCTCCTCGGAGTTTGTCGTCAGAGCCACGGCTGGGCTGTCATCCATATCCGACGTCCATTGGCTAACATGCCATGGCGACCGTGGTAGCGGCGGTGGGGTATGCTTGGGCTCTGGCTTTTTGGAGGTCGCTGCGGCTGACGAACCGGCGTCAGTGTCGTCTCTCCCGCCGCCAAAGACTGCGTAGAGGACTAGCGCCGCAAGCGCTAACGCTAATATTTTTCCCATGCTTCAGCTCCTTTTTTCTTCTGCGCCACCCCATTTTGACAAAGGTTGAAGTCGAGTTCTGTAAGTAAAAACTGAAAAACCTCTCCTTGATCCCCTGATCAGGCATCCAGCCTCCCCGCGTGCGGCTAGGTATTGTTATGTGTTGCTCTCAGCGTATCCGCATGTCGGCGACCACCACGCCGACCACGCGGCAGTTGCCGTTGATCTGGATGTAGGGCTCGTGCCATGCGGGATTGATGGCCTTGAGCATCTTGCCGCTGCCAGGCTCTTCAATGAAGCGTTTGAACGTGGCCTCACCTGTCTCGGTCATCACCGCCACGACATCATCGCCGCTGTCGGCGATGCGCTCGGGGTCGACGAATATGAGCCGCCCCGGCGGGTATTCGGGCAGCATGCTCTCTCCGACGACGCGCAGCACGAAGGTGCGATCACTGGCGCCGGGCGGTCGTGGGTACCAGTTGACCGCCTCGGGATCGAGTTCGACGTGACAGACCTCGGTCCATGCTCCGGCCTGCACCCATGAAATTTCCGGAGCCAGACCCCGCAATGCAGGGCCTGACGAGACATTACTGTTTGCTTGGTAAGTGCCGGTCTGCTGTGAGACCCCCATATCCGCACCTCCCTTGCCCTCCAAAAGCCAGTCGGTCGAGCACTTGAGCGCTTGGCACAGCTTCGTGAGGTTCTTGCCTGCGATCTGGATCGTCGGGTCGCTTTCCCACTGAGAGATGGCCACGCGGGAGACGCCGACCGCTTTGGACAGCTTCTCTTGCGTGAGCTTCAGCTCTTTCCGGCGGTGCTTTATGCGCGTTGATTGATCACTCATGTAAGCAATCTTACATGCTTGTGAAGTAAGCAGGCTTTCTCTAAGATGCGTAAGCGGACTTACATTCCGGGGCATTCCATGAGAAAAGCTGACGTTATCCATTTCTTCGGTTCCGTAGGGGCGGTGGCAACCGCACTCGGCATCACTAGTCAGGCGGTGAGCCTGTGGCCGGAGACGGTACCTCTGGGCCGTCAATTCCAGTTGGAAAAGATGACTGAGGGAAGGCTCAAGGCCGACACCCCTCAGCCTACCGGCAAGCGCCGCACCGCACAGCGGGCCTGAGCCCCGTGTAAATCCATACAGGGGAACGCCCGCATGAAGAACACGACACCCGATTACGCGAACTGGACGCGCGACGATCTGATCGCCGAGACGATCCGGCTGGCGCTGGCGGCCGATAAGCGCGCCACGCTGGGCGACATGGTCGGCCACCACCAGCTGTGCGAGCGGTTCCATATCGCGCAGTCCTGGCTGATCACCAAGTCGGCAGCCGGGCGTGACGAAGCGGCCGTCGAGCGCGCCCGGAAAACCTGCCAGGGCCACCTCGAGGAAGCCGCCCGCCACCGCGGCGCCCGGCTTGGGACCGGCAAGGCGGTGCCGGCATGAGAACCGCACTGCATATCAGCCTGACGCTGGCGCTGGCGGCCTCGCTGCCGGTGCTGGTGTGGATCGGATTCTTGGGGAGGTACGCAGGATGACACAACTGACACGCGGCCACGGCCGACACTGGTGCCCGATGTGCTGCCGCACGCGCGGTGAGGGCGAGATGACGGTCGTCGACCCGGTGACCCATGAGCGACACACGCTGCTGGCGTGCCGGCGGTGTCAGCTCAGCTCGAGCAAAGCCAACCGCAAAGCACGTGCTGTCGCATCGGTGGGAAGGGGGGCCTGATATGGCTACGAAGCTGAACGAACTTGAGCAGTGGGAGATCGAGCTGGAGCTGGCTTCGGCTCTGAGACGACTCGACAAGACCCGTCGTGACGCAGACTGGCATGAGCTGCTGGCTAGCGAGCTTCGGGGAGAAGAAGCCGAGGTGATCAGCGAAATCCGCAGTATTCGGGAACACCTCGGTCTACAAAATGGACCGCTTCCAGCTCCGATGCTGACTTTCTCACCCGGATATAAGACTAAGCCCTCGGCGGGTTTAGCCCATCGGGACGATGCGGCTCTAACATCTCTTCAGCCTGGCGAGGGCCAAAGTCCATCAGCTTCCCATATGCAGTCCGAAAAGCCGGGTCGGGGAGTTTGAAATGGCAAATTTCGTCATGAAGCGCGAATGCCAGGTCAGAGATAGTCAGGCTTTGCGCGTAGTCGATTTGCCAGTGATGAACTGTCACGGCCCGAAGCATAAGAGCTTGTTGAGTGTCAAGGCTTTGCCATGCGCGCGCATATCTAGCTCTGAGTTCGAGTGCGTAGCATTCAATAACAAACCGCTTGAATGTCGCCAGCAAAGCTTCGTGGAGCTGGTCTCTCGGGAAGGCATGGCCTTCTGGATTAAGGCCAAGCTTTTCAAACTCCTCTTTCCCCAGTCTGATCCAGCATTGATTGAATCCTTGTACCCCGTCGGGAAAGGCTGTTTCGGTCATGTCGTTGCTCCAGTGGGTTGCGTGAGAACTCCCACTTTACCGGGTAACGGTATGACCCTCTATTCAACGGGTAATGGCTATGAGCGTTGAAGCCACCAGCTGGGCGCTCCAGCAGCAGGCGGTGACCGATCCCGGTGCCCGCGCTGTGCTGTTCGGCCTGGCCAACCATGCCAACCACGAGGGGCGCCACGCGTTCCCCAGCGTCGACCTGCTGTGCCGCTACACCGGTCTTGGCCGGCGCACGGTGATCGCCAAGCTCAAGCTGCTGCAGGAGCAGGGCCTGATTCGTCGCGGTAACCAGAAGGTGGCGGCGGCAATCATCGATCGCGCTGACCGACGTCCGGTGGTGTACGACCTGGCCCTGGGCGTTGGCCTCGAGGAGGTCGATCTGGGGGATGAGCAGACCCCGGACATGCCGGAATCACCGGGTGCAGGAAATGCACCCCGTTCAGATCAGCGGGGTGCGCCAAATGCACCCCGTGACGGGAACGGGGTGCAAATGACGACGCCACGGGGTGCAGGAGCTGCACCCGAAACGTCCTTAACCAACCACAACTCTCTCTCTGGCGCGGGCGACGTGTTCGCTCGAGCCGCCCAACAGGGTGACGACGGCCAGCCGCTGACCGCTGGCGCTCACCAGTTCGCGATGACCCTGGACTGGCAACCCGACCCTGAGCACCTGGCCGCGGCGTGCCAGCGTGCCGGCCTGCCTGCCGACACCCGGCCGGCCCCGCACCAGCTCGCCAAGTTCACCGCCCACCACGCCGACAACCCAAGCCGGCGCCACGGCGCGATGGCGTGGACGTCGAAGCTCGTCGACTGGATCCGCAACGACGCGCGCCAGCAGGCCGCCCAATCTCAACAAGCCACCGGAGGTGCCCGCCATGGAACTCGCCAGCAACGTACTCCAGCGCGCCATCGATCAGCCCAAGAAGCCCGCGCCGCAGCCCGAGCCGCAGCAGGTGGCGACGGAGGCGGGGACGTCTTCGACGGCGAATGCACCCCAGGTCGGTGAATCGGACATGGATCACCTGTTCAACGCCATGAGCCAGCTGTTCGGCAACAAGTTCACCAGCCAGTGGGGCGACTGGGACGCGACCGGTGCCTGGCTGGCAGAGCTGGCGCACCTGCCGCGCCGTGCCATTGAACTGGGCCTCCAGCGTTGCCGCGATCAGGTCCGCGATGCGGCCCGCACCGGCGACGAGGCATGGCCCCCGCAGCCGCTGGCGTTCGCCGGGTTGTGCGAGCCGCGCCCGGAGGATCTCGGCCTGCCGACCGTGGCACAGGCCTGGCGTGAGGCGAGCAGCCATGCCCATGACCCGTCGGGCTGGCGCTGGAGCCACGAGGCCGTGCGTCTGGCCGGCCAGGCCGTGGGCTGGTGGGAGATTCAGCACGTCATGCCCAGCCGGGTGGAGCGCCTCGAGCGCCGATTCGCCCGGGAGTACGAGGCATTGATCAATCGCGTGATGGCCGGCGAGAACCTGACCCCGCGCCATCTGCTCGAGCACGACGGTAACCGCAGCGCCGCCGAGCTGGCCGAGCGCGCCAGCAACGAGCAGGCCGCACAGCGCGCGGCGGACGCCGGCCTACCGCCTCGCATGAACGCCGACCAGGGCCGCCGAGCTCTGCGCGCCGCACTGGGGAGGACCTGACCATGCAACCGATCGGAGCACCCACTGGCACCGAGGTATCGCTGAGCGCCTACCTGGCGCACCTGCGCAAGGGCTACCTGGGCCGCCAGCAGCAGACCATTTTGCTGGCGCTGTCGCTCTCGCCCCAGTCACTCACACGCCACCAGCTGGGAGAGCGTGCGGGCATGTCGTTGAGCTCGGTGTGCGGCCGCGTGTCCGAGCTGCTGGATCTCGATTACGTCGAGGTCGATGGCACGCGCAAGGACCCGGGCTCCAGTTCGCCGCGGACCACGCTTCGCCTGACCGAGAAGGGTCGCGCCGAAGCCGCGCGGATCGTGGCGGAGGTGCGGCAGGGATGAGCATGAAGCCGATTGAGCCGGGGTGTTTGTGCATCATCATCCATCCCAAGTTTTTCGGATTTCAGACCACAGCGCTCGAGCGCTTCGGAGCCGGGGAGATTGTGCCCGGCGGCGAAACCTTCTTTGGCGTTCTGGAAGAAGCAGTATGGCGCGTCACTGATGGGCCGTGCGCTGTTCCTGAGGGATGGGATTTCGGCCACATCGTTTGCGAAAGCATGCTGCTCCGCATTGACGGTGGGGAGTCACTCAATACCGAAGCGCGGGAGGCTGAGACGGCATGAGCATGAAACCCATCGACATCCAGAACGCCACGTTGCTGGCACTGCTGCGCACCTCGGGCACGCCCAGCCGGATCACGCTAGACCTGCGCCATGCCGGGTACGCGGTGGCCGGGTACGAGGTGACCCGCGCCCTCGAGACGCTGCGCCGCGACGGGCTGGCGCAGATCCTGACCGAAGAACACCCAGCCGGCGGAGTCAGCCAGCCGGTCTACTCACTCACCGCCGCCGGGATCGTCGAGGCGCGGACACTGCCGGGAGGTAGCCAATGACCCAGACCACCCACCGCGCGGGCGGCCTGCAGTCGCAACGCGCCTGGAAGCTCGGCACCAACGACCGGTTCCGTCTCTACCTCGACCATCGTCGGCGGCATGCCCACGGCCTGAGCACCGAGCAACTGCCCGACGGCACGCACAGCGAGGAGGACGTCGCCGAGTTCATCCGTGAGGCCTGCGGGGTGACCAGCCGGGCCGAGATCGACCACAACCCCGACGCCCGGGCGATGCTCGACCGCATCGTCTCCGACTACCAACTCTGGGAACGGCGCGAGCTCGCTAAGCGCCAGCCGGAAGATCAGGGGGTGGCCGGATGAGCGAGGCAATGCACCCGATCGAGATGGAGGCGCACGTCCTGGCCGAGGATCCACGGTTCTGCGAGTACCTGGACGCCCACCATTCACTCGACAGCCGGTGGCCGCACTCAACCGGCACAGCGGCCCGCTGGCTGCGCGAGCAGTGTGACGTCGACACCCTGGGCCGGATCAGCACCGACCCGGAGGCCGCGGCGGCGTTCGATCAGATCGTGAAGCGGTTTCGGCTGTGGGAACGGAACGAGGAGCTGGAGGTATGAGCTGGCGCACACATGGGCAGCCGGGCCCGAAGCCGGTACGCCGCAAGCGTTCGCTCAATGCCGACGGCAAGCCACGCCGCAAGTCGGTCAACTGGGAGGGGCAGGAACAGGCGGCCTTGATGTTGTGGCTCAGGGGTGAGGCGCATCGGGGTACGCCGGTGGCGCCAGCTTTCGCCAACACCTACGCGGTCCCCAATGGCGGGACACGCCATAGCAAGGAAGCGGCAAACCTGAAAGCTCAGGGAGTGAAGTCGGGGGTGAGCGATCTGGTCATCGCGGTGCCACGCGGTGGGTATCACGGCCTGTACCTTGAGCTGAAGGCGACGCCGCCCCACGGAGCGAGCCTGGCTCAGTCACAGCGTGAGTGGCTGGCGCGGATGGAGGCGGCAGGGTACTGCGCGGCGCTGGCGCGGGGTATCGACGAGGCGCGGGCGGTGATCACCGAGTACATGAGCCGCCCGGCAACCGAGGTGGTCGCCGGGCCGGACCCACTCATCGCGGGGAGTGCCTGGCGATGATGTCACGCGGCATGGACATCGACCTCGACCCGGCGGTCCATCGCAGCGAATGCGTCCTCGATCGCGGCGAGCTTGGACTTGTGGTTGACGTCCAGCAGCCTGTCGATATGCGTCGGGGCGGAGCCCAGTGCCCGGGCGAGATCCGCTTTGCGCCAGCCACGCTCGATCATCGCGTTGGACAGCAGCACCTTGAGTGCGGTGCTCAACGGCAGGGCGACCAGGTGCTCGCCGTCGAGCGTGTTGCTGGGGCCGGGCACAGTGCGCCGTTCGTCGATGTAGATCCCGGCGGTGGTCTCGAGGATCTCGATGGCGTTCTCCAGGGTCTCGGCCACGGTTTCACCTGCCGCAGTGAATTCGGGCAGGTCTCGGGATGTTGCCATGTAGCCGACGGTGTCGGGCTCGATGGTGATGGGGTAGCGCATGCGAACACCTCTTGCGTTCACGGGGTTGTTGTCGACCGGAGGCATGCCGGGTTCGTCGGTGATGGGGCCTCCTTAGAGGCCCAGTTGCTTGATGATCCGTTTCCTGACTCCCTCGCCGATTTCCTTGGCGCCGTGGTAGGGGAGCGGGACCGTCTTTCCGTTGTGAGTCGCCTTCATGCTGTGCCGTCCTTTGCCGGTGGTGACCTCAACGCCGCGTTTCTTCAACCATCTGACGAACTCGTTGTATGTCATGCCTCCTCCTCGATTCGATGAACTCAGTATACACACAAGTGTGGCGAAACGCAACAGAAGTGTTTAATTATTTGAAGGGGATGCTATGCGCCAGATCGAGGACATGGGTATCGGCGAGTTGCTGGGGATCGTGCGGCGCGAGCCGGAGGGGCAGCGCCGGGAGCGGGCATTGTCGGCGGCGCTGGCAGCGCTGATCGAGGTGGAGGTGAGCTGGCGACTGGACCTGCGCCACCAGAACCCCGGGTATCACCAGGCGAGCAGCATCGCCGGGATGGGCGAGGGGCGCGGGCAACTGACCGGCCGGGTTGACCACGTCGGCCAGGCGGCGGAGCGGTACCGGTATGCCTGCCGCTGGCGCTCCATGGCCGAGGCGCTGCTGGCGCACCTCTCCGAGCGCCAGCGTATGGCGGTGCTGCTGTGCGGGTATGCGATCCCTGAGCATCGGCACCAGCGCCGGGCGGTCGGGCAGATCGCGCTGCATCATGCGGTGCTGGCCGGGGAGCGGGGGTTATCGCTCGCCGAGGTGTGCGACGCGCAGCTGGTCGTCCTGCGTCGGCTGGGCTGGGCGCCGGGTGCGGGGTATGCGGCCGGGGAGTGCGTGGCGTTCCGACCAGTGGTGTGGGCGCTGGCGCCAGTGCGGCACAACGCCTGGCGCTCGCGCCAGCGGATGCGCCAGTTGGCCCCGGGCGATCGGGTGGTGTTCAAGAGCGTGCAGAGCCTGAAGCAAACGACCAAGCGGGCGAGGGCATCACTACTATCGGTGGTAGAGCAACAGGCTTTTTCGGCTATATAACCACAATATGTTGTAATTGCGACACCGCGGTGCTAGTGTTCAGCTATGCTTGTGATCCGTGCGCCTCGACCACTCCGGTGGCCGGGGCGCCGTCGTTTCTAGCGGGTGAGTCAGACGGTAAAGACGCCGGGCTCATATCCCGGAGAAAGTGGTTCGACTCCACTACCCGCTACCAGTTACGCCGCCCGGCCGTGCGTTCCCCGCGCTCGTTCCCCATGTCCCGTCGGGCGGCACCTATCCCGAGGCCTCGTCATGCCTGCCTATGCACCGCGCACCTGGCTCGGCGAGGCCGAGCTGGTCCCGTTCGATCCGCCCGTTGACCCCGCAGCCGATGACGCCGGCAACCTGGCTGCATTCCTCGACATGCTCGCGCATGCAGAGGGTACCGTCCGTTTCGGTGATCAGGACGGCTACAACGTGCTGGTCGGTGGTGGCCTGTTCCACAGCTATGCCGATCACCCGCGTCGCTCGATCTGGCTGCCGGCCTACGGCATCCACAGTACGGCGGCGGGGCGTGCCCAGTTCCTCGAGTCGACCTGGGACGATCTGGTTGAGCGTTTCGGCTTCACCGACTTCACGCCGGCGAGCCAGGATGCCGCCGCCACGCAGCTGATTCGCCAGTGCAAGGCACTGCGGCTGATCTACGACGGCCGCATCCGCGATGCCATTCATGCATGCCGCACGATCTGGGCGAGCCTGCCCGGCGCTGGCTATGGGCAGCGAGAGGTGGCCATGGCTGAGCTGGTCGACGTGTACCGCCAGGCCGGTGGGCACGTCGCATAACACGATAACCCTTCCGGTACGCGGGCAGCTCATGAGGTGCCCAACGATGAACCGTAAACACGAGAAACGCGCCATGCAGGAACGTGATCCTGAACTCTGGCAGCGGGTGATCGAGTATCTGCCCAACCTGGCGGCGGCGCTGCTGACGTTTGCCATCGCGCTGTTCCGGGGCCTGCAGGACGGCGGCCCCTGGAAGAAGGCGATGTTGGGGGCTCTGGTCTGTACGCTGCTCAGCGTCGGGCTGTTCCCGCTGTTTCAGGCCCTGGCGGATCGCTATGACCTGGCGCCGTCGGTGGCCATCGCTCCCTGCGTGTTTCTGGGATTCCTGGGCACGGAGTGGATGCGCAACAAGGCCGACGACATCTACGACATCATCGTCGGTCGGTGGCGCCGGTGATCGGCAAGCTGCTGCGGCTGGTGCCCGGCTGGGCGTGGTTGGCGTTGCTGGCCGCCGTGGCTGGCGCCCTTGGCTGGTGGCGCATCGAGGCGCTCACCGCCCAGCGGGATGCTGCCCGGGCTCAGGCCGAGAAGTCCGAAGATCTGGCCGCCGCGCTGCAGAGCGCGCTGGACTACCGCCGCGCCGAGGCCCAGCGCCTGAATGCCGCCCTGGCTGATCGGGAGGCGGCGCTGTCCGATGCCAACGAGCAGATCGACGCTAAGCGCCGCGACCTGCGCCAGATGGAGAAAACGGATGCCGAGACTCGCGACTGGGCTGCTCAGCCTCTGCCTGTTGGCGTTGGTGACTGGGTGCGCCGGCTCGGTGAAGACCGTGCCGGTGGTGATGACGCCGAACGTGCCGCCGCACCTGCTGACACCTCTACCGGCGCCGCCTCTGACGAATGAGAGCAACGGCGGGCTGCTGGATCTGCTGGCCGCTTACGAGTCGCTGCGGCGCCGGGCCAACGCCGATCGGCTGGGTGTGAGCCAGATCCTGCAGAGGATGGATGACGACGATGCCGAGTAAGCGGCCACGCCCATCGAACTGACATCGCCCGCGCCGCGGGCATAGGAGGCGATATGCCGCTGCCGAACACGGCATGGGGAATCACGAAGATCCTGCTCCTCGCGGTGGTGGTTGTCCCGTATCGGTACGTGAGGGACAAGATCACGGCGGCCGCGCGATGGATCGAGCGCAAGTGGCGCAAGGTGCGCTGAATGCCGAGCAGGCGCGTCCGCACCACGCTGATGCAGAAAATCGCGGGTCCTTCCGGACCACCCCAAAGCCAGCCATGGGGACGGGCAGTCTCCCGGCTGCCGAGAATTTTCGCTTCTCTCATGATCGTCAGCAGGTGACGCCGATGCCTTCCAAGCCGCCACGTCCGTGCCGCGCCGCCATGTGCCCGCGCAAGACGACCGCCGGGAATGGCTACTGCGCGGATCACCAACACCTGTCTGCCGCGTGGCAGAAGCCAAGGCAGAAGGGCAGCGGTCGAGGCGGTCGCCCCTGGCGCCGGAAACGCGAGCGGATCCTGCAGCGTGACAACTACCTCTGCCAGCCCTGCATGCGTGCGGGTCGGGTGCAGCCGGCCAGCGAGGTGGACCACATTGTTGGGCTGGCCGCCGGCGGTACCGACGATGACAGCAACCTCGAAGCCATCTGCCGGGCATGCCACAAGGTGAAGACGGCACAGGAGGCCCAGACCGGCCGCCAGTGAAGCCCGGTGCACTACGATGGTGCGGGCCAGGCCGAGGGGAGGGGGAGGGTCAATCCCTGGAGCCTTCGACCCCCGGACACCGACGCCGAGGTCAAATTTTTACACCCGCGAAATTGAAAAATCAGGTCGGCGCGAGGAGTTCTCATTTATGACCCGTGGACGTAAGCCCAAGCCGAGTCACTTGAAGGCGGTCCAAGGGAACGCCGGCAAGCGGGCGATCAACCATGACGAGCCGCAGGCCGATTCGCTGCTCGAGGTGCCGCCGCCACCGGAGTGGCTCGATCCGATCGGCATTCAGATGTGGGAGAGGGTGGCGCCGTGGCTGGTGAGCAGCAAGATCCTCACCGCGTCCGACATCCCCAACCTCGAGGCCTATTGTGCCGCCTACGCGCGGTGGCGCAAGGCGGAAGAGAACATCGCTGTCAACGGTCTGGTGGTGGACAGCCCCATGGGCGGCGTGGTGAAGAACCCGGCCTGCACCGTGGCCAACGAATCCCTCAAGCAGATGACGACCTTCGGCAGCGCCCTGGGCCTCGACCCCGCCAGTCGGGCTCGCCTTGCGGTACCGGGCGCGAAGGAAGCCAACAACCCGTTCAAGGATCTGGTGGGCAAAAAGCGATGAGATCGGATGGCCAGCTACCCCAACGTCAACGCCGCGAACAAGTACGCCCGGGACGTCGTGGCTGGCAGGATTCCGGCGTGCAAGGAGGTCCGGCAGGCCTGCCGGCGCCATCTCGACGACCTGAAGGCAGCGAAGTCCCGATCGTTTCAGTACCGTTTCGACCGTGACGCTGCCGAGACGGTCTGTGTCTTCATCCAACTGCTGCCCCACACCAAGGGGCGCTGGGCGCGTGAGCGCCGGCTGATCACTCTCGAGCCCTGGCAGCTGTTCATCTTCTGCGCGATCTTCGGCTGGCTGCGCAAGAAGAGCGGCCTTCGCCGCTTCTCCGAGGCCTACGTCGAGGTCGAGCGCAAGAACGGCAAGTCGGTGATGGCCGCCGGCGTGGCCAACTACATGCTCGCCGCGGATGGCGAGTACGGCGCCGAGGTTTACTGCGGCGCGACCACCGAGAAACAGGCCTGGGAGGTCTTCCGCCCGGCACGGCTGATGCTGATGAAGTCCCCGGCGCTGGTTAGTGCCGCCGGCATCGAGATCATGGCCAAGAACATCTCGATCCCGGAGGACGGCAGTCGCCTCGAACCGCTGATCGGCGACCCGGGAGATGGCTCCTCGCCCAGCTGCGCGCTGGTCGACGAGTTCCACGAGCACCAGACGCCCAACCTCTACGACACCATGCTCACCGGCATGGGCGCCCGCGACCAGGCGCTGATGTTCATCATCACCACCGCGGGCTTCAACCTGGCCGGGCCCTGTTACGACAAGCGCCGCCAGGTGCAGCAGATGCTCGACGGCGCGCTGCCCAACGACGAGCTGTTCGGGATCATCTACACGATCGACCAGGGGGACGACTGGCAGGATCCGGCGGTCCTGCGCAAGGCCAACCCCAACTTCGGCGTCTCGGTCTCCGAGGAATTCCTGCTCAAGGCGCAGCGCGACGCCGTTCGCTACCCGAGTCGTCAGAACGCCTTCCTGACCAAGCACCTCAATGTCTGGGTCAGCGCCCGCACCGCCTGGTTGAACATGGCGGACTGGCACTCGTCGGGCGAGGACGGCCTGACGCTCGAGGCCTTCGAGGGCCAGCCCTGCTGGCTGGGCGTCGACTTGGCCAGCAAGACCGACATCGCCGCCATCGCGCTGCTGTTTCGCGACGAGGTCGAGGACAAGAAGGGGCGGTTGAAGACGCGCTGGACAGTCTTCGTGCGCAGCTACCTGCCGGAAGGCGCGGTCGAGCGGGCGAGCAACAACCGCGCCGCCTACGAGAGCTGGGTCAACAGCGGCGACCTGATCACCACTGATGGCGAGGAGCTCGACTTCGACGTCATCCGCGAGGACATCAAGGACCTCGCCGGGCGCTTCGAGATCCAGGAAATCGCCTACGACCCCTGGCGCGCGACGCAGCTCGCTCACCAGCTGATGAAGGACGGCGCCGAGGTCATCGAGTACCGCAACACGGTGCAGAACATGAGCCCAGCGATGCGCGAGATGGAGGCCGCCATAACCGGTGGGCGCTGGCGGCACAGCTCGGATCCCGTGCTCACCTGGATGGCCTCCAACGTGGTCGCCAAGTCCGACGCCAAGGACAACATCTACCCGCGCAAGGAGAAGGACGAGAACAAGATCGACGGCATCGTCGCGATTCTCATGGCGCTGGGTAGGGCGGTTCTCACCGAGGGTGATGAGCCCCAGAAATCCATCTACGACACGACGGACGTGACATGCTGATTCCCTTGATCGCTTTTCTCGTCGGGCTGATCGGCGCCGCCCTGGTGTCGTTCGGGGCCTGGCTGCTGGCCCCGGCCGCCGGCTACATCGTCGCCGGCGTTCTGTGCCTGGCGTGGTCCTGGCTGGCGTCCCGCGCCGCCGGCCGCCAAACCCCGGCGCAGGAGGCTGACTGATGTTCTGGCCCGGGCTTTTCACTACCTCGTCTAGCAGCGCCGGCACTGCCAAGCGTAATCCGGACTGGACTGGCTGGGTCAGTTCCATGACTGGTCGCCAGAGTTCCGCCGGCGTCATGGTCAACACCGAGACCGCGATGGCGGTGGGTGCGCTGCGTGCCTGCGTCACGCTGCTCGCCGAATCCGTTGCGCAACTGCCTTGCGAGCTGTACCGGCGTGACGGCAAGGGCGGCCGCGACCGCGCCGTCGAGCACCCGGTCTACGACCTGATCCACAGTCAGCCCAACCGCAAGGACACCGCGTTCGAGTATTACGAGCAGGCCCAGGGCTGCCTCGGCCTCGAGGGAAACCAGTTCTCGCTGATCGAGCGCGACGGGCGCGGTTACCCGACCGAACTGATCCCCATCCATCCGAAGAAAGTCCGGGTGCTGAAGGGGCCGGACGCCATGCCGTACTACCACCTACTCGAGGTCGACGAGGTGGTGCCGATGCGCATGATGCACCACATCAAGGCGTTCTCGGTGGACGGCTATGTCGGCCTCTCGCCGATCGCCACCAACGCCGACGTCATTGGCCTGGGGCTGGCCACCGACCAGCACGCCGCGGCGGTGTTCCAGCGCGGTGCCACCATGTCCGGCGTGATCGAGCGGCCGCGCGAGGCGCCCGCAATCGAGAGCCAGGGGGCCATCGACCGGATCCTCGAGAAGTTCACCGAGAAGCACGGCGGCGGGCTTCGCACCGCCTTCTCGGTCGCGATGCTGCAGGAGGGCATGACCTACAAGCAGCTCTCCATGGACAACGAGAAGGCGCAGTTGCTCGAGTCCCGCAACTTCTCGGTCAACGAGATCTGCCGGCTGTACAAGGTGCCGCCGCACATGGTCCAGCAGCTTGACAAGGCCACATTCAGCAACATCGAGCACCAGGGCCTGCAGTTCGTCATCTACACCCTGCTGCCGTGGGTGAAGCGCATCGAGGGCGCGATGATGCGCGACCTGCTGCTACCGGCAGAGCGCAAGAACCACTACATCGAGTTCAACGTCGGCGGCCTGCTGCGCGGTGACCAGAAATCCCGATACGAATCCTATGCCCTGGGCCGCCAGTGGGGCTGGCTGTCGGTCAACGACATCCGTCGCCTCGAGAACATGCCGCCCATCACTGGCGGCGACCGCTACCTGACCCCGCTGAACATGAACGACTCCGGCAACATCGAGCAGTCGATGAACGCCACGCCCGAACAGATGCAGGAAATCGAGGGGATCCTTAAATGCCGCACGCCCTGATCAACTATCCACACATCGCGTCGATGGTGTTCGACACGCCACTGTACGCGACGCCCACGCTGGTTCAGTCCGTGCGCACGGTCCTCGAGCCGCGCCTGCTCGGCAAGGCCGCCGACCTGCCCAACGGTGTCAGTCTGGACGGCGGTAACCCGGAAGAACGCGAGATGCAGCGCCTGCAGGTGGTAGGGCGACTGGCAATCATCCCGGTCGACGGGATCCTGGTGGCTCGGCGCGGCACCATCAATGCCGCCTGCGAGGAGCTGGTCTCCTACGAGCGGCTGCGCACGCAGATCACGGCGGCGCTCAAACACGAGATGGTCGAGGAGATCGTCCTCGATTTTCACACCGGCGGCGGCCACGCCATGGGCTGCAAGGAACTGGCCGACTTCATCCAGGCCAGCCGGCAGGTCAAGCCCATCACGGCGCTGGTCAACTTCGCCGCCTACTCGGCGGGCTACTTCCTGGCCTCGGCCTGTTCGCGAATCGTCTGCAGCCCGACCGCCGGCGTCGGCTCGATCGGCGTGATCATCGAGACCTACGAGGTGAGCCGCATGGAAGAAGAGATGGGCATCACCTTCAACACCTTTTTCCGCGGCGACCACAAGAACGACGGCTCCCCGCACGAGCCGATCACCGACCAGGCCATCGCCGAGATCAATCACCGGCTCGATGCCCACTACGCCACCTTCACTGAATCGGTGGCCGGTTATCGCGGCATGGACGTGGCCGATGTCGTCGCCACCCAGGCGCGGCTCTACAGCGCCGAGGATGCCCTGGCCGCCAAGCTGATCGATGAGATCGCGCCGGCCCAGGACGCGGTCGACGCGATCGCCCAACGCTACGCCTCATCCAGTCGTACCAGTTCCGGTCGGCGCATCCGGGCCCAGGCCCGGGCGCTCGACGCCCAGTGTCGGCTCTAGCCAGGCGGCGGAGCGACAACCCAGGCGGCCACCGGCCGCCTTTTTCATGCCCGTGAATCCCCAAGGAGACACCGCAATGCCCACCATCGAAGAACTCCGCCGCAACCGCGCCGAGGTCAACGACAAGATCCAGGCGCTGGCCAAGACCGAGGAGGAGAGCGGCGAGCTCTCCGCCGAGCAGCTCGAGGAGTTCGAGCAGTTGGCCGGCGACTTCGACAAGATCAGCGCCCAACTGGACCGCGCCGAGCGCATGGAACGCATGAACGCCGCGGCCTCCAAACCGGTCGAGAGCTTCGGCGGGCACAGCCGGTCACCGGCCGTGCACACCAAGCCCGAGCTGAAGCAGTACGAGGGCGCCAAGGCCACGCGTATCGCCATGTCCGTGGCGGCCGCCGGCGGCAACCGTGATCTCGCCGTCAAGTTCGCCCGCGAGGAAATCGGCGATGCCGACGTCGCCATGGCGATCGAGACCTCGTCCGGGTCCGCCGGGTCGCTGGTGCCCCAGAACCTCTACAGCGAGGTGATCGAGCTGCTGCGCCCGAAAACCATCGTGCGCGGGCTCGGCGCCCAATCGCTGCCGCTGCCCAACGGCAACCTGAGCGTTCCGCGCATGGCGTCCGGTGCTGCGTCCAGCTACGTCGGCGAAGGATCCGACGCGCTGGCCACCGAGGCATCGACCGACGACGTGCAGCTCAGCGCCAAGACCATGATCACGCTGGTGCCGATCTCCAACCAGTTGATCGGCCGCGCCGGCTTCCAGGTCGAGCAGATGTTCCTCAACGACATGCTCAACTCCATGGCCGTGCGTCAGGACAAGGCGTTCCTGCGCGATACCGGCTCCGGCGACATGCCGACTGGCTTCGCCCAGGCCGCCCGCGATGCCAGCCGCGTCGTGGCTTGGTCAGGCACTGCCGACCTGGCCACCATCGACGAGTATCTCGACAGCCTGATCCTCAAGCTGATGAACAGCGACAGCATGATGGTTGCCTGTGGCTGGGGGCTGTCGCCGCGCTCCTACATGAAGCTGTTCGGGCTGCGCGACGGTAACGGCAACAAGGTCTATCCGGAGATGGCGCAGGGCATGCTCAAGGGCTACCCGATCAAGCACACCACGACCATTCCGGTAAACCTCGACACCTCGGCCGCCGGCAACAACAACGAGACCGAGATCTACTTCGCGGACTGGAACGATGTGGTGATCGGCGACGCCGACTCCATGACCATCGATTTCAGCCGCGAGGCCACCTACAAGGATGGGGCCGGCAACCTCGTCTCCGCGTTCACGCGCAACCAGTCGGTCATCCGCGTCGTCAACGAGCACGACGTCGGCTTCCGCCATCCCGAAGGCCTGGTACTGGGTACCGAGATCACCTGGTAAGCCGCTGCCGCCCGGCAGGCAGTTACCCCGGCTGCGCGCCCCGCGCGGCCGGGCACTTCCCCTCATTCCCCGAAGGAGCCTCCCATGGCCGAACAGAAATCCAAGTTGGTCTCCGTGACCTTCAAGAAATCCTGGGGTCGCTACGCGATCGGCGACCGTGCCGGTTTCGAGCCCGAGAAAGCCCAGTGGTTGATCGAGACCAAGCGCGCCGTCGAGTCCGGCAAGACCTCGACCGCCGATGCCGAGACCAAGGCCACCACCAGCAAGAACGCTGGCGGCGACGGCAAGGCCGCCGAGAAGACCTGATCGTCAACCGCGGCCGCCGACCGGCGGCCGTGATCCCGAATTCTGAGCGAGTGCCCGCATGATCACACTGGCCGACGCCAAGGCGCACCTACGTCTCGATGCCGACGACACCAGCGAGGAAACGCTGATCCAGGCGTTGATCGACGCCGCCGTCCGCTACGCCGAGAACCACACCCAGTCGCGGTTCGCCAAGGCCAGCAAGATCCAGGTGCTCGACGGGTTTCCGGCCAAGGATGCCGCCATCGAATTGCCGTGGTCGCCGGTGATCGCCATCGACAGCCTCGACTACATCGACCCGGCCGGCGTCAGCCAGGCCATGGATGTCTCGACGTTGCGCCTCGATACCCGGCCGATCATGCCCCGGCTCTCTCCGCAGTACGGCAGCGACTGGCCGGTGACCATCGCCGAACCCGAGTCGGTGACCATCACCGCAACGGTGGGCTACGACACGCTGCCGGCTGACGTCCGCCTCGCGTTGCTGCTGCTGATCGGGCACTGGTACGAGAACCGCGAGCAAGTAGTGGTCGGCACCACCAGTAGCGAAGTGCCGCTGGGTGTCGGCTCGCTGCTGGCGCCGTATCGCATTCACGCCGTGGGGTGAGCCATGAGAGCCGGTCAGCTACGCCACCGCGTCACGCTCGAGTGGTACCAGGAAGGCGCCCGGTCCCCCTCCGGTGCCACACCCGCCGAGTGGGTGGCCGAGGCCCGGGCGCGCTGGGCCGAAGTGAAGCCGCTCAGCACCCGCATGACGTTCCTCGCCAACGAGGCCAACAGCAGCACCACACACACCGTCCGCATGCGCTGGAACGAGGCCATCGCCAACGCCACCGGCGAGACGCTGCGCCTGGTGCACGACGGCCGGGTCTACCGCGTCGATGGGCGGCCTCTGGACAAGGACGGCCGACGCCGAGAACTGGAGATCAGCTGCCATGAGTGGGTTTGAATTCCAGCTCTCCGCCGAGCAGATGGCCGAGGTGCAAAAGGATCTCGATGGCCTCGCCGCCGATCTGCAGGCGAAGGCGGTGCGCGCCGGCCTGGTCAAGGCCGTGTCGCCCATCAAGCGTGCCGCGAAGCGAAATGTCCCGGTGCTCTCCGGTGATCTCCGAAAGTCGATCGGTCACCGCCTGCTGAGCAAGTCGGCGCGTGGGCGGCTGGGTATCGCCAACGACCGCGTCGCCATCGTCGTCGGGCCGACGCGGAAGGTTGGCGGCTACGCCCAGGACTTCGTGGCCGGGCTGGTCGAGAGCGGTGTCGAGCCCAGCACGCGCACAGTGCGCCGCAACCTGAAAGGCCACCAGGCGCACAAGCGCGACGGCAAGTGGGTTACCTACACCTACCGCCACCCCGGCCAGAAGGCCGAACCGTTCCTTGGCCCGGCCTTGCGTGAAAACGGCGACGAGATGGACAGCCGGTTCTACCAGGGCCTGACCCGCTACCTCGAGAAGCACCGCGCATGATCGACGCCATCATCACCCAACTGCAGGGCGCCGGTATCACCGCCGCGCGCTCGAGCGACGCCGAGCCCGCGCGGACCGACACCGTGCCGGGGCTGGTCACGCTCGTCGACCCCGTCGTCGACAGCGCGCTGTGGCCGCTCAACCTGCCCGAGCAGGCCCCGGCCACCAACGGCGTGTATCAGCTGGTCGGCTGGAACGAGATCGACGTCGACGGCTACCGCCTGGGTCGCGTCGATACCTACGTCCTGAGCCTGCGATCGCCGCAGTTCGACCCGCTGCGCACCATGACGGACGACCTGATCGACCGCGTCGCCGCCCATCGCGGCACCGTCAGCTGGTCGATCACCGACGCCGCCACCGACTACGAGCCCGAGCCGCTCCAGTACCGCGCGCACTTCGAGCTGCAGGCCGCGGCGTTGGCCATGACGGTCCCGACGGTGCCGGCGGCGTTCGTGCACGTTGTCGGCGCGTCGCCGTCGGAAAACGATCTCGATGCCTGGGCGGTGCGCCAGACCGTCACCGAACAGATCGCCGTGGTGATCGTCGCCGACCAGGACGACATCGAGGCCCAGCGCCGCGCCGCCGGCGTGGCCCTGCTGGGCATGGACACCGGTGGCGACGGCGTGTCGCCCCTGGTGTATCTGGCCGGCCAGCCCGCGGCGATTTCCGGCCGGCACGTCTACTGGCGCGAGCTCTACGGCTACCAGCGCCTGATCCAGTCCACCTGATCCAGTCCATGTAGGAGACACCCATGGCCAACCTCGGCGGCCGTTACGAGATCCGCAACGGCAAGCGCGTGCGCGTGCAGTACACCCAGCCCGCGGCCGACCCCAAGCCCCAGGCCAAGGCGCCCGCCAAGGCCAGCGAGCCCGCCGCTAAGCCGGCGCCGGCGAAATCCAGCAACGTGAAGGAGAGCGGCGATGCCGATCAAATGGCGTAAGCGCCTGGTGGCGGTGAAGAAGGAATCCACCTACGGCCAGGGCAGTGCAGACATGACCGGGGCCACCATCCTCGAGGTCGTGATGATGGAGGGCGGCAATCCCTATGCCGGCAACACCGTGGACCGCGAGCGTATGCGCAACGGTCTCGGCGGGTTCGAGCAGGTCAACACCGGGCCCTATGTAGAACGCTCGCTCCGCACGCCTTTGTCAGGCTCCGGCACCAAAGGCGAACCGCCGGGTTCCGGCCTGCTGCTGCGTGTGTGTGGCTTCTCGGAGACCATCAACTCAGAGGCGGGCAGCGAGAGCGTGACCTACGCGCCGGTCAGCAAGGGTTTCGAGTCCCTGGAAATGTGGTGGCTCGAGGACACTCAGCAGCAGCACGTCACTGGTGTGCGCGGCACGGCCTCGATTACCACCGATAGCCAGGGCCTTCCGTATATCCAGTACCAGTTGCGCGGACTCTACCAGCGCCCGGAGGCTGCCGGCGATGCCAGCGTTGCCACCAAGGGCGCCCAGGCCAAGGAGTTGCCGGTCAACAAGCAGAACAGCCAGTTCAGCATCGACGGCAACCAGGCGCGCATGTCGTCGTTCTCGCTGGACCTGGGCATCGAGTACCCGTATCGCAACCTCACCAGCTATGAGGGAGTCGAGCTCACCGACCGTCAGGTCTCCGGCTCGACCAACATCGAGGCGCCGGATCTCGCGACGGTCGACTACTTCGCCAAGGTCGAGAGCCATCAGGCCCAAGCTCTGGTGCCGGTGGTGCTCACCCACGGTACGGCCGAGGGCAACATCGTCGAGATCAGCGGCCAGCAAGTGCAGCTCAGCAGCATCTCGCCCAGCGAGAACCAGGGCATCATGCATTACGACCTCGGTCTGCGGTTCCTGCCCAGCGCCGCCGAGGACGACGACGTCTCCATCGTGTTCACCTGATCCGGCTCCGCCGGCAACCCTTTACCGCGCCGCCTCCGGGCGGCGCCGTTCGTTCCGTCTATCGTGAGAGCCCGACATGGCATTCCTGCTCAAAGAAGTCACCGACATCACCGTCCCCGTCACAATCCAGATCCCGGGCGAAGAAAGCACATGCAAGATCTCCGCGCGCTGGCGCCTGCATGACGTCCCCGACGCCCAGAAGCGTCAGGAGCAAATGCAGAAAAGCGAGCTGTCGGAGGACCAGCTCGTCGAGGAAGACCTGCTCGACATCGAGGGCATGAGCGACGAGAAGGGAAAGCCGCTGAAGCTGACCAAGGACATTCGCGATCAGCTGATGCGTAAGGCGTACATCCGCCGGCCTCTGGTGCTGTCCTGGTTCGCCGCCCAGCAGGGCCGGGGCGAGGCCGCCGCAAAAAACTGAGGGAGGCCGGCCGGTACTGGGCGGGCGGCAGCATCCAGGATACCCGCGCCGATGACGCCGCCGCCTGGGGGCTGGACGACTACACGCCCGACGACGTGCAGCCCGAGCACTGCGCCGTCTGGCCCGAGCACTGCGCCGTCTGGCCCGAGCACTGGCCGGCCCTCGAGCTGTTTTTCGGCGTGCAGACCCAGTGGCGCATCGTCGCCGGCATGGGCGGGGCCCAATACCAGGGCCTCGACTACAGCGCCGTCTACGCCCACCCACGCCTCGCCCGGCTCGGCTACGACGAGCAGGACGAACGCCTCGAGCAGTTGCGCCACATCGAGGCCGGCGCGCTCGAAGGGTTGAATGCGCGGTAGGGAGGTGGGGTAGATGACTAATGCAGTCGGCGCTAAAGTTTCCTTTGCCTAACAACGCAAGGGAACAAAGCAATGTGGAAAATAACCATGGGAGCGGCCGCCCTGGCCATGCTGGCTGGCTGTGCAACTTCATCTGATGTGATGAACGCTCCACTGACAGCGGGTGTGTCCAAGGACTTCAGCGCTCCCTACGACACTACCAAGCGTCTGACGCTCGAGAGTGTCCAAGGACTGAACGTCGATGTTAAATCGACGCAGGAGTCGGGTGACGTTTATACGATTCTTTTCGCGAAGCCCATGTCGGCGTTCAGTTGGGGGGAGATAGGGCGCGTCAACGTCATGGACCTTCACCCAAACAGTCGTGTGTCCGTGGTTTCCGAGAAGCGGTCGAAGTACCAACTGACAGGTACGGATGAAGATGAATTCGCCCAAGCGGTCTTCGATGGTATCGAGCATGCGCTGGATCGTCGCTAGTCTCTTGATCGTATCGCTGGCAGGGTGTGGAGGCTTGGAAAGAAAAAGCTACCCAGCTTCCGGTGCCACCAATCGTCTCGTTGGAACTGTGGCTCATGTCCAGCCGTATACCGGTGAGGCCAGTGAGAGCAATTGGTCGCGGGCTGGCTGGGGCCTTCTTGCTGGCGGTATTGTGGCGAGCGCTTTCGCCGGCCTATCAGAATCTGACATTGGTGACGTCGATGCATACAGCTATATCGTCAAGCCTGTGTCAAGTGAAGACCCTCAACTAATCAATGCCTACAACTTCGTGCCTAAGGGTGCTTGTGTCGCCGTATATGATTCAGTCTCCCAGGGCATGATGTCCATTGAAATGCTCGCACCGGATTCCTGTCGCTGAATAACGTCTTCTCTTTACAACATCGAACCCCGCCACGGCGGGGTTTTTTATTGCCTATCGGGTGAGGTAAGTCATGGCCAAGCAGTATCGGACAGCGCTGATCATCGAAGGTGACGCCAGGGGCGGGATTCGAGCAATTCAGGCAACGGACGATCAGTTACAGAACCTGAACCGCCGGTTCGATGATAGTAGCCGCCGGTCGCGGCAAATGTCCGATGATATAGATAATGCTGGCGAAAGCCTGGACACGTTGAAGGACATCGCCCTTGGTGCCGGCGCTGCTTTGGCTGGAATGTTTGCTGTCGGGAATCTCGCTGAACAGGCGAAGATGATCCAGCAGACCGACGCCCTGGCAAGGTCGATCGGTGTCAGCACTCAGCGCCTCCAGGAATGGCAGTACGCCAGCAAGTCAGTCGGAATGGATGCCGAAAACATCGGCGGCATCATGAAGGATGTCGCTGACAAGATCGGTGATGCCTACCGCAACGGCGGAGGCGAGGCGATCGACGCGCTCGAAACGCTGAACCTCCAAGCCGCCGACCTGATCAAGTTGAGCCCTGACGAAACGATCCTCAAGATAGCCGAAGGTCTGCAGCAGTTGGACCGCTACTCGCAGGTCAACATCCTGGAATCACTGGGCGACGACGCGGTGTTGCTACAACCGCTGCTCGAGAACAACGCCGAGGCGCTGAAGCAGTACGCCAGTATGGCCCGATCGCTCGGTGTTGCGATGGACCAGGTAGACATCGACAAGGCCGTGGACGCCGCCCTGGCCATGAATCAGCTCGAGGGTGTCGCAACCGGGCTAACCAATACCCTGATTGCTGATCTTGGGCCAGGACTGACGAGTGCGACTAACAACCTCACCACCCTGATCGATCAGATTGGTGGCGCTGATGAAGTTCTCGACGTTCTGATGACCACGGTCGGGACACTAGCCACCGTGTATCTGGCTCGCCGCCTCGGCCCCGGCCTGCTTTCTGTCGGCAGGAGTGGGCTAGTGGCTGGTGGCCATATCGCAGAGGGCATGTACATTGCCACGGGCGCTGCTGGGCGGCTGAACCAGGCGCTTGTCGTGACCCAAGCGCGAATTGCCGCAACCGCCGCCGCCGGCCGCGCCCTGACTGGCGCGCTTTCACTGGTTGGTGGCCCGGCGGGCGTCGCCATGCTGGCCGTAGCCGGTATCGCCGCCTATCACGAAGAACTCGACGAGATGCTGGCGCCGGCGGAGCGGGCGACCCAGCGCGTCAACGACCTGACGAACGCCATCAACCTCAACAGCGAGGCGGCGATCAAAGGGCAACTGGTAAACCTGACCGGGCAGATGGTGCAGCTCGAGCAGCAAGCGGCCGCCGCTCGCCAGCAACTCGAAGAGATCAACGCCTCATCGAGCGACCCCGGCCCGTTCCGGAATTCCATGGTGCTGGGCCAAGACGCCGAGAAGCGCCGCGAGGCCTACGAGACCCTGAGGAAGGTCCGGGAGGAACTCGACGCCAACGGCCAGGCGTCCGACAAGCTGCGCGAGCGGCTGTCGCAGCTCAACGAGCAGAGCGTCGACACGATCAGCACCATCAGCGATTTGGGGAGCGCAACGGACGAGGCCGCGAAGACCGCGGGTGAATACGACAACAGCCTGCAGTCACTGCTGGATACGCTCTATCCGGCACAGAAATCGCAGCGCGAATACCAGCAGGCCATCGACCTGCTGACCACCGCCTACATGCGCGGCGACATAAGCCAGCAGCGCTACATGGACGGTCTCGACAAGATCGACCAGCAGTTCCAAAGCGGCAGTGATTGGGCCGAAGCCTACGGCATGAACGTCGAAACGGCCGCCCAGCAGGCCGCCGATGCCGCCGACCCCATGGGTGTTATCTGGGAGCGCACGCTCGAGCGCATGGACGACGCTGGCGTTTCCATGTGGCGTGGTTTCCTGGATGGTACCGGCGATGCGATGGATCAGTTCGAGGATCTGGTTCTCGATTCCGTCGCCGAGGTGGCTCACAAGCTGATCACTCAGCCGCTGACGATGAGCATTTCAGCGGCCATAACTGGTGAGAGCAGATCTTCGCAGCAGGCCGGTGGTGGCATGGGCGGGCTGGGTGATCTGGCCAGCCTGGGCAAAAACGTCTACAGCGGCATCGCCGACGGCTTCGGTGCAGTAAATTGGTTCGGTGCGCCGACATCGTATACCAGCGGTTTTGGCAGCCAAGTAGCCACTGGTGGCTTGCAAAGCGGCCAGGGCTTCATGAATCAGGGCTTCCTTTCCAACGGAAGCATGTCCAATTTCTCCGGTTTGACAGGCCTTGCGTCACTGGGTGCCGGCATGCTCGGCAACTACGTCGGCAGCCAGGCCGGCGAGTCGCTAACCGGGAAACAGGCCAACAGCAATATTGGCTCAACGGTGCTTGGTACCGCTGGCACGCTTTTCGCTGGCCCTGTCGGTGGGTTTCTGGGCTCCGCAGCCGGCAGCGTGATCGACGCCGCGCTCGGCTCGTCGCCGCCCGAGCTGGATCTCTCGCTGCGCCGTCGGCCCGCGGAGGCGTATGCCGACCGGCCCAACTGGGACGAGGGGGTGCGCTCAGTCGGTGCGTTCGGGACGCTGGGTCTCGACGAGGATGGCACCCACGACATCAACTCGCTCTGGTCGCCCGAGCAGGCGCAGCAACTGTTCGACGGTCTGGCGCAGCTCGACAACGCCCTCGCCGCGCTGGCTGATACCCCCGAGCAGCTCCAAGCGATGACCGACGCCGTCATGTCTCCGGATCGGCACGGCATGCAAGGCCACTACGGTGAGACCTCGCATGCCTCGAACGTCGTCAGGATCTTGACGTCGCGCTACAAGGACGCGCTCGACCCGCTGAACCTGGCCTTCGAGGATACCATCCTGGCGTTTGAGGGCGGATCCGAGGAACTGGTCGGCGTCGCCACCAACCTCAAGAGCGTTGAGGACACTGTCGGCGACAACGCCCAGGCGATGGCCGATGCCCGTGCCGCGCTGGCGGACAGCGACGACATCGTGGCCACGGCCCAGCAGCTCGCGACGCAGGCGCAGGCGATGCAGACGCTGTCGCAGGCGGCTGACCGGCTCAACCTGCGTTTCGACGAGACAGCCGTCGGTGCCATGGCCGCCGCCGGTAAGCTCGCCGAGATGGCCGGTGGTCTCGGCAACCTGCAATCCCTGCAACAGCAGTATTACGCCACCTGGACCACCGACGAGCAGCAGCTCGCCGATTTGCGCACGGATCTGACCGAGCAGCTCGCCTCGGTGGGTATCGATGCCGTGCCCAAGAGCGCGGCGGCGGTGCGCGATCTTGTCGGCGGCATCGACACGATGACCGAGGCCGGTCGTGAGCAGCTGCTGACGATCTACCAGCTGACGCCGACGCTCAAGAGCTACACGGATGCGATGAGCGAGCAGCGCACCGCTGCCGAGGAAGCGGCCGAGGCTATCAGCAATGAGCGCTGGTCGTTGCAAAACGAGCTGCTCAAGGCTCAGGGCAAGGACACCGAGCTGCTAAATCGTCAGCGCGAGCGCGAGCTGGCAGGTCTCGACGAGTCGAATCGCGCGCTGCAGCGGCGAATCTGGTCGCTCCAGGACGAAGCGAAGGCCCAGGAAGCGGCCGAGGCGGCGCGGGAAGCGGCGCAGGAGGCAGCGCGAGAGCGGGAGGCGCTGTTGACACGCACCGGCGTTTACACGTCCGGCATCGTGGGCAGCGTCTCCGACGCGCTGTCGATCTTCAACGAGTCGTCATCGACGCTCGACGACATCGCCGAGACCCGTCAGGCCCAGCTCGAGGACGAGCACCGCGCGATCACCTCGCTGGGCGACTTGCTCGACTCGCTGTCGACGTCCGACCTGGCCATCGGCTCGTCGCTGGATGCCGCGCAACGTCAGTACGACCGGCTCTATGCGCGGGCCCGGGGCGGCGATGCAGGCGTCATCGACGACTACACCAGCGCCGCGCGCGACTATCTCGATCTCTATCAGCAGAACGCATCGACCGCGCTCGATTACGCCCGGGTCTATGCCGGCGTGACGAGCGGCGTGGCCGGGCTGCAGGACCAGTTCGAGGACTCCGTCGACGCCACCGACGACGTGGGCAAGACCGCGGCGCGGCAACTGCGCGAGCAGGAACGCACAAACTACACCCTGCTCGACTCGCTCAACGAGCTGGTCACGCAGAATGCGTCGCTGAACTCGATCGCCGACCTGATCGACACGCTCCCCGCCGGCATGGCCAGCACGCTCAGCGATCTGTTTCCGGAGTACGGCACTGATGTCGGCGAGAGCGGGTTCAACGCGTCAGCGTATCTCGCCAACAAGACCGCGCAAGTCAACGCGTCGCACCAGGGTGGCCGCGGCGATTGGACCGTCGAGCAAGTGTTGGCGGCGATCGAGCAGGCGGGCATGACGCCGTATGAGCACTACCAGCGGTACGGGCGTGACGAGGGCGTGCTACCGACCTACGACCCGGACGGCGGCGCCGGCTCCGCGCAGAGCGCTAATCGCTTCAACGAGTCGCGCTACCTCGCCAACTATCTGGACTACCTGCAGGAACGCGACGCCGGCGAACGGTCGTGGACGTCCATCGGCCAGGTCGTCGATGCGTTCAGCGACTCCGGCATGACGCCTTACGAGCACTGGATGCGCTACGGCCGCGCCGAGGGTGTGCCGGCCTACGCCGCCGGCGGGCTGCACGGCGGCGGCTGGGCCCTGGTAGGCGAGCAGGGCCCGGAGTATGTCGACCTCGGCCCGTCGCGGATCTACAACGCGCTCGAGACCCAGCAGCTCATGGACCTGCCCGCACCTGGTGCCCTGCCACCGGCGATCCTGCCGCCCATGGCCATGGACGACCGCGCGGCCCGCCGTGACGACGAGGCCATCGTCCGCGCGCTGCAGGCGCTGACGGATCGGGCCGAGCGCAGTGAGCAACGCCTCGAGGTCGTCAGCCGGGCGGCGGCGAAGATGGCGCAGATCCTGCGCCGCTGGGACTACGACGGGCTGCCCGAGGTCCGCGAGTTGGTGGAGACGGTGCAATGAAGATCATACGGCCGGTAACGGTCGACGAGACGCGGCTGGTGACATCGAACGTCGCGGAGTCTGAGTACCCGATCTACAGCAGCGGCGCGTCCTACGCCAAGGGTGATCGCTGCTACGTGCCGGCGAATCACACGGTCTACGAGGCGGCGGTGGCGGTTTCCGGCGTCGATCCGGTCGATGACGTGGCCACCGCGAAGACCCCCAAGTGGCTGCGCGTCGGGGCCACCAATCGCTGGGCCATGTTCGACGGCAAGATCGGTACCGGGACCACGGCCGCCGAGCCGTGGGCGGTCGGTGATGGCGTCGGCATCCAGGTGGAGGTGCAGCCCGGGGCGGTGATCAACGGCGTGGCCTTCTTCGGTCTGGTTGCCGACGCGGTCACTGTCGAGGTCATCGACGACTACGAGGGGACGGTCTATTCGCGGCGGCGCTCGTTGATCTCCAGCGCGGGGATCGATAGCTGGTACAGCTGGTTTTTCGAGCCGATCGAGCGCGACACCGATCTCGTGCTCGACGACCTGCCGAGCTACGGCTCGGCAACGCTGCGGATCAGCATCGACCGCGAAGGGGCTCCGGCGACATGCGGGCTGGTGGTGATCGGCGCCCAACGCAAGATCGGGCACCTCAAGTGGGGCGCCCAGCCGGGCATTACCGACTACTCACGCAAGGGGCGCGACGTCTTCGGCCGCCCGGAGATCGTCCCGCGCGGCTTCTCGAAGATCCTCAGCGCAGACGTGGACATCGACACGCAACGCGTCGATGCCGTGCTGAAGATGCTCGCCGGCTACCGATCGACCGCGCTCGTGTGGATCGGGGCGATCCAGTACAGCTCGACGATTCTCTACGGCTACTTCCGCGATTTCACCCCGGTTCTGGATAACCGGATCTTTTCCGAGATCAGTATCGACATCGAAGGGCTCAACGAATGACGACACCTAGCATCGACGAACTCCCGGCGGCGCCCTCGCGCCGCGCCCAGGGCGAGGAGGAATTCGACGTCCAGGCCGACCGCTTCGTCGCGGCCCTGCCGCCCATGGTGCAGCAGACCAACGCCGCCCTTGGCTGGATCGATGGGCAGATCGAGGTGATTGGCAACCAGGTCACCGCCGCCGGCGAATCCGCGACGGCCGCGGCCGAGGCACGGGATCAATCACAACAGGCCGCCCAGGCATCAGCGGACTCGGCAACTGCCGCTAGCGAGAGCGAGAGCGCCGCGCGCACGATCGCCGCCACCGTGGGCGATGCCGCCGGGCTGCCGGCGCTGACGGGCAACGAGGGTCGCGCGCTGACCGTGCAGCCCGGCGCCGATGGCGGTGACCCCAGCGTCGCTTTCGGCGGACCGATGGCGCTCGAGCAGTACAGCCTCGACGTCAACGACACCTACTCGGCAAACGCCACCACGGCCGTCGATGTCGATCTGTCAGACGGCCCGCAGGTCGTGATCGTGGGCAATAGCTCGCTGCGCACGGTCAATCTCAACAATCCGCCGGCGGACAGATCGATGTTGGTGATCGTTCAGGCTAATGGCTCTGCCGGTCTGTCATTTACCCAACTGCCCAACGGCAATTATTGGGACGACGGTGAAGTGCCCGAGGCCGGAGCCTACTGGACCCAGTATTTGCTCTGGTACACCGGCAGTTACTGGCGCGGAACAGTGGGGATTAAGCGATGATCGAGATGCTGATGGGCTTAGGAAGCGGGAAGCCCAAGCGGATTATACTGTCTGATCAAAGCGGCAACTTGTACGCGCTGGACAAAAGGAATGGCGATATTCTGTACAGCAAATATATCGGAAGTGGAGGGGTCGCTGGTGTAGTCTATGATTCAAGCCAGTCGTTGATAAAGACAATTGACAATGACGGAAAGGTTAAGACGGTAAGGGTTGATGATTTTAGCCAGGTCAATTCTGGTCCGACTTTTTCTAGCGCCTACTATAATACAGGCAAGAAAATTGGTCTTTCGAGCGGTGGTCAATATGCTTTTTTCGTCGGTTCCGGCAGCTACCATCTAACGCTCGAAACATCCAGCAATTCTGGCAGTCAGTACAATTCAGTACCTTATAACTACATCGTAGACGGCTATTATAGCAGTATTTATTTTGTAAGCTACACGGGCGGGGGTTTGTTTAGAAGAGACCTTAGCAATAATCAGCTATCCTCGTTTTCAAACTCCGATGATTTTCTTGATATTTGCGTTGAGAATGGTTATCTGTTTGCCTTGACGTTAGGCGGCGAAATATTGGTGCGCAGCGCAGCGAATGTTTCGACGGGAAATGGATCGATGGCAATCACCGCCTTCCCTAAAAAAAACAATTTATTATCATACATACTGGCGTCTAAAGATGGCCAGTATGTTTATGCAATGTACAGAAGTGGTAATAATCTATACCTAGAAAAATTCAGCCGGCAATCGCTCAGCGTCCTATCGACAATCACTCTTGTTGCAATGCCTGCAAACTATCCGCTTTCATCAACCGCGCGGATTGATAGCGATGGCAATTTGTTTATTTGGATAAACTGGACGTCATATACAGGGCTGAAGATGTTCGACTCTGATTTGAATCTCAAGTGGGATGTCAGCGCCGGAGATAGCGGATACAGTTTCCTATCAGGGGTGCACCGCTTCATTGGGGGCGACTACGAATGATCATCAACACCGAAACCCACGAACTCGAATCCCCGCGCCAGATCAGCCAGTCCACCGGCGTGCCCCTGCCGCGCAATCCGCCCGCCGAGACACTGGCTCGGCTCGACCCGCCCCGCGCGTATGTCGTCGAGAGCGAGCCGCCGGCCGGCGATGTCGTTGAGCCTGCCGGCTTGGAGCAGGGGGCGGACGGGGTATGGCGGCAGGCGTGGAACGTGCGCGACTACACCGCCGCCGAGCGTGCCGCGCAGCTCGAGCAGGCCCGCGAGGAGGCGCTGGCGAGGCTCAATGACGATTACAACGCGCTCGTCGAGCCGATGATCAAGTGGTACCCGGAGACCGAGCAAAAAACCTGGAATGCCCAGGAAGCCGAGGCCAAGGCTTACCAGGCGTGGATCGACGACGGCAGCGGCGGCGATCCGCCGGCAACGCCCAAGCTATCGGGCATTCTCGCTGGGCGCAGCCCGGACGGCAGCGAGACGATGGCCGACCTGGTCGCCAAAGTGCTCAATAAGGTAGAGCAGTATTCGCAGGCGCTGGAGCTGATGGGCCGGCGGCAGCGGGGCGAGAACCTGATCGCTGCCGCCGAGACGCCCGAGGAGGCCCGGGCGGTGACGTGGGAGAGCCTAGAAAACTAACTAATATCCATAATGGGGTCTGAATAAAAAGCCATGAATACTAAAAATCTAGTACCCATAGAGTGGCTAATTTAGCCCGCAGTTTTTTTGTCTTTTGTCTATTTTTTGTTAAACAGCATCTCCAAGAATCGGTGATTATGAATCTTGGGAGGAGATCATGGCTTACTACAGATGCGCCCATTGCGGGTACACCACCTACTTATTGACAGGCGATATGCTTTTCAAACGGTCAAGGGGTCCAGCCCCATGTCCAAAGTGCGAGGATGGCGTATTGCTACCCGTACCTAGTCGGAGATAATTATCTAAGATAATCATTGTGGTTTCTAGCAGAAGCTTTCGAGACAGAATGCTAATAAGATTTAGTTGTCAACACCGCCAAATGCTTGCTGTTAGATAACTATAAAAAAGCATCTTTTTATTTTTCCGATGTGAGGGGGAGTCATGGCAATGGGGAGCGGGGTTAGGGAGGATGTGCAGAATGACATTATTGTTAGTTTTGCAAAAGCAATTCTAGAAAAGGCGGTCGAAACCAGAGAGAGCTTGGTGAAATATCTTATTTTAATATCCTCGACATCAATCCCGATATACTTGAGCTTGCTAGACATCAGAAAATCATCTGGGGATGGCGATTTTTCATTGTGGGCCTTGACTCCAGTCGCACTTTTTTTAACCGCCATGATTATGGGGGTTTATATGATGATACCAAAAATGACATCCTACGACCTGAAGTATCCAGAAGCTATTATTGAAAGGTACTTCGAGGTGATTAGACGCGCCAAGCGTCTTTCCGCGATTGGAGGAGTTCTGTACATTTTAGGTATATTCCTTGCTGCATCTTTCCTCATTTTGTAGCGTGGTCGCTCAATCGCTCCCCGAAGGCTATCCAAGGTGTGCGATCATCACCGAGCCCGCCCGTGGCGCCGTCGGGAACCTGCCTGCCGATGCGCTGACACACTGGTCTGTCGATCGCCGGGTCGGCAACGTGCGCAACGATGACGAGACGCTCGTCAATCCTGCCTGAGGATTGGTAACGTAAAGTAACTATCTTACAGCCATGTAAGCCCTGGCTTACAGCCGCCTGTGGCGTCCCCGGTTACAGTCAAATGACATGCATTATGTTCAGGATCGGGGACGGATCCCCTGGCAAGGACGCCATCAATTCTCATCGTGGGAGGCCGAGATGCGGCGGTGGCTCATTGCGGGGGCATTGGCGGGGATGGTCGCGACGGCGGCGCTGGCGGCAGTGCTGCCGGCACAGGCGGCCGATGTCTATCGCTGCTCCATCAACGGGACGACAGTATTCCAGGACGCCCCATGTGGCGACTCCAGAAAACCCGTCGAGATCGGCGGCCTCACCATCCTCGGCGGGGAGCCGGACAATGCCGACCCTCTCACGCAGTTGGGTCGTTACCGAGCACATTCTCTGAATCAGGCCATCGAGAACATGCCCGCCGTGAAGGCGACTCGCGCCCGTGAGAATCGCATCAACAGGGCAGTCATCGGTGGTCGCATCACCAAGGGAATGTCAGAAGCCGAGGCGAGGTTGGTCTACGGTGTCCCTTTCCACGTCGATCGCGATGGCATCTGTCGGCGACTGGTCTGGCGAAACCCTGATCACGCGGCTCGGATCTGTTTGAACCAGGTCAGCAAAGTCCTCTACTGATCACCGCAGCATGGCGATTGGCAGTTCATCCCACCGGGTGGTATAGCGCGGCGTCCGATGCTGGCAGCGCAGCGCCCATGCATTCCCCGCCCGTGGTTTCCCCACGCTCACCGCATCCCGGCCGTGCTCGCGGTTGATCTTGTCGATGACGCTCATCAGCCGCTCGTTGCGCGCTCGTTCGGCGTCGCTCTGCGGATCGTCGAACAGGTCGTGCTGCAGCGTCGCCTTGTCCGCCAAGTCCAGCATCATCACCCCGCCTTTCATGTAGAGATACCCGCGGCGGTACATGGCATCGAGCGCGCGCAGGGCCGTGGCCACGATGATTCGGCTGTCGTCGGTGGGGCGAGGCAGCGGCACGACCAGACTCGGGTTGTACTGCGGCAGGTCCTCGCGGTGCCTGTTCGTCTTCAGGAACACCATCATGGCCCGGGCGACGCTGCCCTGGCGCCGCAGCTTCTCAGCGCCGCGGCTGGCGTGGACGCGGATCGCCTCTCGCAGATCGGCCTTGTCGCCGGTGAGCCGCCCGAAGCTCCGTGAGGTCATGATGTTGTCCTTGGGCTTGCTCATATCGTCGAGCTCGATGCAGTCGACGCCGCGCAGTTCCCACACCGTGCGTTCCATGACCACGTTGAAATGCTTCCGGATCCGCTTGGGGTTGGCCTGGCGCAGATCCCACGCTGAGCGGATGCCCAGCTCGCCGAGCCGGATCGCGGTGCGCGCGGCGACGCCCCAGAGATCGGTGACTGGCATGCGCTCAAGTAAGTGACGCGTGACCGTGGCGTCGGGCTCCAACAGACAGACGCCCTCGTAGACGGCCTGCTTTTTCGCAATCCTGTTGGCGACTTTCGCGAGAGTACGGGAGGTCGACAGGCCGACGCTCACCGGGATGCCGGTGTTGCGCCGGACGGTGTAGCGCAGCTTCTGACAGTGGTCCTCCAGGCCGTCCAAGTCGAAGCCGTCGAATCCCAGGAATGACTCATCGATTGAGTAGACCTCGACGTCCGGTGTGAAATCGCGAAGGGTGGCGACGACCCGGCGGCTCATGTCGCCGTACAGCGTGTAGTTGCTGCTCAGCAGGATGCATTGTCGGCGCACGTGGTGCGGGATCTGGAAGGCCGGTGTGCCCATCGCCACGCCCAGGTCTTTGATCTCCTGCGATCGCGCGACCACGCAGCCGTCGTTGTTGCTCAATACCCCGACCGGGCGTTCCTCGAGGCGTGGGTCGAAGACGCGCTCGCAGCTCACGTAGAAGTTGTTGCAGTCGACCAGCCCGATGATGCTCATCGGCCTACCCCGCGGCGCAGTGCGTGGACGTTGTGAGTGACGACCCCCCAGTAATGGCATTCAGACCCTGTCAGCGGGATAGCCTGGTAATTTGGGTTGCCGGGGATCAGGTAGGGGCGATTGCCGATCGTGCCGAGCCGCTTGCACGTCAGCTCACCGTCGACGGCGATGACCAACACATCTCCGTCCCGGGGCTCGAGCGAGCGATCGACGATCAGCAAATCGCCGTCGTAGATCCCGTCGCGCACCATCGAGTCCCCCTTGGCTCGCACATAGAACGTGCTACTGGGGTGTTGCACCAGGTGCTCGACGAGATCGAGCTCGGTCTCGATGTAGTCGTCTGCCGGCGACGGGAAACCCGCACGAACGGCGTCGGCAGCGAGCGGTAGCAGGCGAGGGACGGCGGTCTCGTCGACCCGGCCGATAACGTCGAGATGAATCATGCTCCGCTCTCCGCCGGGTTCCAGCGGAGGCTCGCTGTATCGTCGTCTATACGAGTGACGGCCACGTGCTCGTTCGTGTCGATCTCGTCGAGTATCTGATCCCAATCTTCCTGGGATTCATCGGGCTGGCGCTCGAGAGTGATTTGCCGCCGGCTCACCGCGGCGGGTGAGGTCACGGCGCGCTGGATGCGGTGGCCCAGGCGCTCGTAGCTGGTATTGGACATGGTGACGTTCCCCGTTCGCTAGATACTGTGTATTTATACAGTATCAGCAAACAAGCCAGCGAGAGGCAAATGCTAATACAGGTTCAACGGCAGATCGATTCGCAGGGCGTGCCGTCGCCATCACCATCGAGGCGACCGTTCCCGCACTGCTGCAAGTGATAGAGCGCCTCGTCGCACGAACTCATCGCGCCGCAGGTTTTGCGGGTTGCGCAGCTATACGAATCCCTCGCGGTCTCGAAGATAGGATCGCGGCGCTTTACAGGTGCTGGCGGGATGGCCGGCGCCGAGGTATCGCCCGTCACGTGAGGGTTGCCGGCGCCCTGGATGGCCGCGATGCGCTGGTTTCGCAGCAGCTCCCATTCGTCTACTGGATCCTGCTTGGCCCAAGCCTTGAAAAGCTTCTGCTGTTGTCTGCTGATGGTTATGCCGTATGTGTCACGCATGTACCAGTACGTCCGAGCCACGTCGCCGCGCACGGCCGCCGGTGGTTCGAAGGTGCGCTCATCGAAACTGACCTTGGCCTGGCACTGGCCATACTGGAATGCATCGGCGCTGGCCACCATTCCATACCGCATGTTCGATCGATCCCCATTCACCTCACCGACACTCGGTACCAGGTTGACCAAGTCGGCTTCTGCCTGGCGGAAGATTGGATCCGTCGATCGGCAGTTCCGACGCCCGCCGTCCTGCCAGCACTGGCGCTGGCGCCCGAAATCGTATGCCGGCATGACGTGTTCCCACTCGATGCGGCTGGCGCGCCTCGGCTGCTTGCGGACCTGGTACCCGCAACTGGACAGATCGGGGCCGGCTTCGAAGTCGAACGTGCAGCCGCAGTAGAAGCTGGAGCTTTGATCGAAGTAGATCTGCTCCTCTGCGATGCGCTTGGCGGCGGAGAACGACGAGGGCGGGCCACCGAGAGCGGGTAGGGTGGTGGCAATCAGGAGGGCGGCGATCAGAGGTAGGCGCATGGGTATCAGCTCGGCAAGGCAAAAGGCGGGTATGGTACCAGCGCAGGACCCGTAAAACCCTATGCGTGGCGCCAGATTTCATGCGGGTCGGATATGTCGTGTCTGCCTCGCCCTGAAATAGTGGTTTTCTCAACTGTGACAACCGGTTAGCTTAGCAAGGGCGCAAGACTGGCAGTGTTGCGACCGGATAGGCGTGGCTGAATTTGAGTAATAGTGTGGAATTGCATGAAAGCGATGCGCATCAGAAGATGAACAGCGCTGTTTATTTCAATCCACGTGTGATCTTTGCCTTGATAATGCTGCTATGCCTTATAATCTTGCTAAAAATTGGTTCTTTATCACCAAGCTCGCGACGAGCAATTGTGTGTAGGTTGCTTATGCTTTCTTCTGCTAGTTCTAGGTACTGCGTGGCAATCTCTTCTTGATCCATATATTCTTCGTACCCCGGAGGAAAGTTGGGGCCGGCCAAGAATTTATTGATAACGCTGATTGCGTCGGAGCTTAAAAAGAAGTAATTGATTTCTAGGGCTTCCCTGGTTTCGCTAGTAGCCTTTTGGCTTTGGAGAGATAGTTTTCGGATTTTGCCGTCTAAATAGTCACTCTGGTGCTCAGATAAATGATCTATATAATTTTCGGCATAGTCTTTGTGGCGGTGTAGACATCGTATTGTTTTGGAGTACGCGTCTGCCCTTCGTTCCCATATGCGCTCACTTCGGAAACGAGTCATTGCAAACATCATGGTTAAGTAAGAGCTAACCAATACAGCTAGAATTGTCTTTAGAAAATCCATAGTTTCTCACGAGTTTTCTGAGTCTAGGGGTCGTAGAAGAATTCCTTGGTTCTAGTCTTGGGCGCACTCGAGATAGCTCGCCTTTCTAGGAGACGGTGTCGTGCGATAGAGCAAGACCAATCACTTTATTCGCAAACCACTCACTCTTTTCAGAGACCATGCCTTGCTCAAGTGCATCGAGGTAGTCGCTGTACCACTGCATCATCTTCCGACGCTTCCCAAGGTAGGAGGCTTGGTTGTAGACCCCGGCGACGCCGTGTTCCTTGTGAGCCAGCTGGGCCTCGACGAGGTCTCGGTGCCAGCCATGCTCACGCAAGAGCGTCGACGCGGTGTGGCGTGAACCGTGGCCGACGAGCTTTCCCTTGTACCCGACCATAGCGATCACCTTGTTGATGGTGTTCTCGCTCAGCGTCGGATTCTTCGGCCCGTTGCCGGGGAATACCCATCGGCAACGGCCGGTGATCTCGTGCAACTGGCGCAAGTCCTCCACGTTCTGGCTTGAGAGCGGCACCAGATGGTCACGCCGCATCTTCATCTTCTCGGCGGGGATGGACCACAGCGCTTCATCGAGGTCGAATTCCGACCACTCGGCGAGGCGGACCATGCCCGGTCGCGACGCGGTGCGCAGGACCATCCAGACAGCGATGCGGGAGATGACCCGACTGTTGGATCCGCGCAACGCCTGGATGAACTTGGGGAGGTCGGGCTCGAGCAGGTGAGGGTAGTGGGTCGTCTTCGGTGCCTCGGCGGCGATGTGGCGCAACTCGGAAGCCGGATTGAGGTCGCACTTACCCTGGGCGATCGCGCGCGAGAAGATCTGATTGATCCACGAGCGGGTCTTCTTCGCGACGTTGTGCGCTCCGCGTTTCTCCAGGCCTTCCTGGATCTTCGTGCAGTCGGCCCGGGTCACCGCGCCGAGTGCCTTCTTGCCGATCGCTGGAAGGATGTCGCTGTCCAGATAGAGACGCATCTGCCGAGTCGTGCCGTAGGCCCGGCCGGCGGCCAGCTTCGCCTGGTACCAGTCCTCGGCGGCCGCCTCGAAAAGGTGCTGCTCTTGTAGACCCTGCCTGTACACCGCCAGGTCGATGCCATCGGCGGCCATACCGCTCAGTCGCTGAGCTTCCTTCCGCGCAGCCTTCCCCGAGACGGCCGGGAATCCGCCCAGCCCGAGCCAGGCCCACTTGCCGTTCGGGCGCTTATAGCGGAGGTTCCAGGACTTGGAGCCATTCTTGCGCACCCGGAAGTAGAGGCCGTTGCCGTCCAACTCACGGTAGTCGGTGTTCTCCGGCTCAAGCGAAGCCAGCACGGTGTCGGCCAGCGGCCGCCGCTTGATCTGTGATCGTTTCATGACGTGCGTTCCCCAACGCTTGGCTTGTACCCCATGTACCCACGAACTTTAGGGTACACGTGGGTCTACACCGCGCAAAGCGCTATTGCGTGTAGCTTGGATTAGGTCAGGTGAAAGAAAGGCCTGTGGTTATGCGGCCTTGCGGGGGTGTTGAGTAGGTCAGGTGATGCGAGGAAAAGCTGTTTGGTGCGGATGGGGAGACTCGAACTCCCACGCCTCTCGGCACTAGAACCTAAATCTAGCGTGTCTACCAATTCCACCACATCCGCAGGAGGCAGGAAACGCCCGTATTCTACGGACGTGACCGAACAAGTCAATCGAGCCCATCGGGCAGCCTCAGGTAGGCGGCTGCCCGCTCGGGCGTGGCGTGCTGGCCCAGCCAGGGCACGATGCCCAGGCAGGGCGCGTCCAGCCACGCCGCGAGCGTGTCCAGCGTGCCCTCGTGACCGCTGAAATTCGCGTCGACCTGATTGGCGACCCAGCCGGCCAGGTGCAGGCCATCGGCGCGAACCGCCTCCTGCGTCAGCCGGGCGTGACTGATGCAGCCCAGGCGCACCCCGACCACCAGAATCACCGGCAGGTCCAGTGCGCGGGCCAGGCCGGCGAGGTCCTGAGTCTCGTTGAGTGGCACCCGCCAGCCACCGGCGCCCTCGATCAGCGTCAGGTCGCGTCCGGTTGCCAGCGCCTGGGCCATCAAGGGTATCAGTGTCTCCAGATCCGGCACGTTGCCGGCCCGTGCCGCGGCCAGGTGCGGGGCGATGGCGGGTTCGAAGGCGTAGGGATTGACCTGCGCATAGCTCACCGCGGGCTCGCTCTGGCGCTGGAGCATCAGCGCATCGCGGTTGCGCAGGCCGTCCGGTGTCATCTCGCAGCCCGAAGCGACCGGCTTGAGACCCAGCGTGCGCCGGCCGCGCTCCTTGGCGCGGGCCAGCAGGGCGGCGGCGACCAGGGTCTTGCCGGCGTCGGTGTCGGTCCCGGTGACGAAGTAGCGATTCATGGCGTTGTCTCTGGTGGCCGGACGAGTTCGAGTGTCAGGCGGTGGTAGGTCACGGGCAGCCCCGCTGGCTCGCGCAGGGTCTCGAAGCGCGCCTCGGCCCGGCTGATGTCGCCGCGACGCAGTCGGGGACCGCTACGGGCGACCTGGGCGCCGACCCCCTTGATCGAGTCCATGACCGCGGGCAGGTCGGGATAGTGGAAGCATTGGTGAGCCGCGTCGATGACGATGTCGAGTCCCGCTTGCCGGGCCAGGCCCCGATAGGTCGCGGTATCGGTGAAGGGTTGCAGCGCCGCCGGGCAATCGGGCCGCGACCAGGCGTGAGCGACCTCGGCGAGGGTGCCGGGGCCGAGGGTGTTGATCAGTCCCCGCCCGCCGGGGGCGAGCACGCGGTGGAGTTCCTCGAAGAGTGCCGGCAGGTTCCGGCACCACTGGATGGCCAGGTTGGAAAAGACCAGGTCGAAGCCGGCACTGGCCAGCGGCAATCGGGTGGCGTCGGCGCACAGCCAGTGGCCCTGGCTGCCGTGGGACCGGCGCGCCTGTTCGAGCATGGCCGGGGCCAGATCGACGCCGAATGCGGTGGTCGCATAGCGCTCGGACAGCCGCCGCGTCCAGTCGCCGGGGCCGCAGCCCAGGTCGAGTATGTGCGTGGCCCGCGCGGGGAGGCGTCGCCAGAGATGCTCGCCGAGGCGGTGCTGGGCCACGGCGCGACGGCGATAGTACGGTGCCGCCCGGTCGAAGGCCCGCGCCACGCGACGCTGCCAGACGGCATCGTGAGGCGCCGAGCCTGGCGTGACGCTGACGGTGTTCATGTCAACTCCGAGGGCTGTACGCGATCGGCCAGGCTGGCGAGCCGTGCCGCCAGGGCATCCGGGGCGCCGAGTTGCGGGCAGTGGCCGGCGTTGGCGAGCCGTTCGATATCGACTTCCCGAGGCAGCAGCGGGTCGTGTTCGCCGGTGAGCCGGTGAATCGGGCATGGCGCCGAGGCCAATAGCGGGGACAGGTCGAGACCGGCGAGCTGATCCAGTCCCGCGGCCAGTGTCGCCGTATCCGCCGGTGCCTGGCCGCCGAGCAGGGCCGACAGGGACTGCCACTGCTGGCCCGGCCGTGGCTCGCCGCGGGTCTGCCAGCGCAGGAAGTGGCGCCAGGTAGTCTCGGGGCGGCGTTCGAAGGCACCCCGGAACTGGTCGAGCTGGTCGCGGGAGACGCCGCCCGGGCGGGCATCGGTGAAGCGACCGGTGGTGCCGAGCAGGATAAGGCGGCGTGGCGGCGGCAGGTGATCGAGCAGGGCACCGGCCAGCAGCCCGCCCAGCGACCAGCCGACCCAGACGGCGTCGCGGGGCAGGTCGTCACGCATTGTCTCGGCGAGGGCGGCGTGATCCTGCGGGTCGTCGAGGGCCGGCCGGTGGCGATAACCCGGCCAGTCCGGCGCGCTGACGTGCACGCTCGACGGCCAGTGGGGAGCGAGGGGGTGCCAGATGCGCGCGTCGATCCCCCAGCCGGCGAGCAGAACCAGTCTCGTCATGAAGCCACCTCTTGCGGGTCGCAGCTGGCCAGTTCCGCCAGCGTCTCGAGCAGGGCGTCGAGCTCGTGGCGCTCGTGGGCGGCGCTCAAGGTGATGCGCAGCCGCGCCTGATGGCGGGGCACCGTCGGCGGGCGAATCGCGCCGACCAGGAAGCCTCGCCGCCGCAGAGCGTCACGCCAGCGCAGCGTGCGGATGCAGTCGCCGAGCAGCAGCGGCTGGATGGGCGTGTCCGAGGCCATCAGCGGCAGGCCCAGCGCGGCGGCGCCCTGGCGCCAGTAGGCGATGTGGTCGTGCAGTCGCCGGCGGCGCTCGGGCTCCTCGGCGAGAATGTCGAGCGCGCGCAGCGTGGCGCAGGCGATCCCCGGTGGCTGCGCGGTGGTATAGATGTAGGGGCGGGCGAACTGGATCATGGCGTCGATCAGCGTCGCGTCACCGGCGACGAAGGCCCCCGCGCTGCCCAGCGCCTTGCCCAGGGTACCGGTCAGCACGGGCACCCTCGTACTGTCGTGCTTGTGGCCCACGCAGCCGTCGCCGTGGTCGCCGAGCACGCCGATGCCGTGGGCGTCGTCGATGGCCAGGCAGGCGCCGTGGCCTCTTGCGGTCTCGGCCAGCCCGGCGATGTCGGCGACGTCGCCGTCCATACTGAACACGCCGTCGCTGACGATCAGTCGTGGCGTCTCGGCGTTGCCTCGCTCCAGCAGGCGTTCGAGGTCGCCGAGATCGCCGTGATGGAAACGTCGCGAGCGTGCCCCGGCGAGCCGTGCGCCATCGAGCAGCGAGGCGTGATTGAGCCGGTCCTGAAGCAGCGTCGTGCCCTCGCCGAGCACCTGGAGCACGGCCAGATTGGCCATGTAGCCGGTCGAGAACAGCAGCGCCCGCGGACGCCCGACCAGCGCCGCCAGCCGCTCTTCCAGGGCGTGGTGAGGCGCGAGGTGGCCGCTGACCAGGTGCGAGGCGCGTCCGCCGGCGCCGTGACGTCGGGCCCCTTCGGCCTGGGCCTCGGCCAACCGCGGGTCGCGGGCCAGGCCCAGGTAGTCGTTGCCGGCGAAGTCGCGCAGGCACGTGTCGTCGTCGCTCGGGGATCCCGCGCCCCGCGCCGCGACGACGGCGCGCTCACGCCATAGCCCGGCGCGGCGTTGCTCGGCGAGGCGTCGCTCGAGGGGCTTGCGCCACATGCCTAGCCGACCCGGGCGGGGGCGGACCGGGGTACTGCCGCATCGTGGTAGAGGGGGGCGGCGGTGGCGTTTGCGGTGTCGGCCAGGGCGGCATCGGTGCGTGCCGCCAGGCGGTGTTCGTCGGCGAGCGTGGTCTCGCGGGTTTCGGGGGCCAGTCCGAGCCGGTCGAACAGTCGGCGGTCGCGATCGATCTGGGGGTTGTCGGTGGTCAGCAGCTTGTCGCCGTAGAAGATCGAGTTGGCACCGGCGAGAAAGGCCAGCGCCTGGGTCGAATCGCTCATCGTCTCGCGCCCGGCGGACAGGCGCACGTGGCTGTAGGGCATGAGGATGCGGGCCACGGCGATGGCGCGCACGAAGACCAGCGGGTCGAGATCCTCGGCATCTTCCAGTGGCGTGCCGGGCACCTTGACCAGTTGATTGATGGGTACCGATTCGGGATGCGGCTCGAGTTTGGCGAGCTGCTGCAGAAGCCCGGCACGATCGCGGGGCCCTTCGCCCAGACCGAGGATGCCGCCGCTGCAGACCTTCATGCCGGCCTGGCGCACGTTGGCCAGGGTCTCCAGGCGATCGGCGTAGGTGCGGGTGGTGATGATCTCGCCGTAGAATTCCGGCGAGGTATCCAGATTGTGGTTGTAGTAATCGAGCCCGGCCTCGGCGAGCCGGTCGGCCTGGTCGTCGTCGAGCATGCCCAGCGTCATGCAGGTCTCCAGCCCCAGGGCCTTGACCCGCCGGACCATTTCCAGCACCACGTCGAGGTCGCGTTCACGCGGGCGGCGCCAGGCGGCACCCATGCAGAAGCGGCTGGCCCCGGCGTCGCGGGCGGCACGCGCCTGCTCGACCACTTCCTCGATCTCGAGGAGTTTCTCCTTGTCGAGCCGGGTGTTGTAGTGTCCCGACTGAGGGCAGTACTTGCAGTCCTCCGGGCAGGCGCCGGTCTTGATCGACAGCAGCGTCGAGACCTGCACGGTATTGGGCGTGAAGCACTGTCGATGGATCTGCTGGGCTTGCCACAGCAGGTCATTGAAGGGCAGAGCGAACAGCGCCTCGATCTCGTCGAGGGTCCAGTCGTGGCGAACGGCGGGGGCGGTCACGGGCATGGCGGGGTCGTCGCGATTGGTGAACGTTATGGAAGCAGGAAGGTTAACCTCTTGGGCTGGACGCTTGTCAACTAAAGCTTTTCTAAAAGTTGACAAGTTGCTGCGCCAGACACTTCCCGGGCCCTGTGCCTTCTGCCTCGGCACGTGTCCGCCGGGAGCGCCGTGGTGCCCGGCCTGCCTGAAGGCGCTGCCATGGAACCGCCATGCCTGCCGGCAGTGCGCCGAGCCGTTGCCGGAACACGCCGCGCCGTTATGCGGACACTGCCTGAAGGCCCCGCCGGCCTTCGGCGAGGCGCGGGTCGCGCTGCGCTACGAGCACGAAGTGGCCGCCCTGGTACATCGCTTCAAGTTCTCGGCCGAGCCGCGCGCCGGGACCCTGCTGGTGGCGCTGATGGTCGAGTCGCTGGTCGGGCTCGAGCGGGCGGACATGCCGACGTTGCTGGTGGCGTTGCCGCGGCATCGTCAGCGTGCCCGGGAGGCGGGCTTCGATACCGCGCCCTGGCTGGCGGCACGCCTGTCCCGGCAGTTGGGGATCCCCTGGTATTGTGCCCGCCGCGTGAAAGCCACCCCGACACAGCGCGGCCTGGACCGCCGGGCCCGACAGCGCAACCTGCGCGGGGCGTTCGCCGTCGACCGACGTCTGCCCGCGCACGTAGCGCTGGTCGACGACGTGATGACCACCGGCGCCTCGCTGGATGCCCTGGCGCGCGTCTGTCGCGATGCCGGGGCGCAACGCATCGAGGCCTGGGCGGCGGCCCGCACCCCGTTGATCGGGTGACGCCGAGGTCGGGCGATCTGCTAGCATGCGGGCATCGCTTGCCAAGGACGCGCTCATGGTCTCCGACCCGCACCCGTTCGACACGCTCTCCCCGCAACGCATCGTCGCCGCCGTCGAGTCGCTGGGGTTCTTCCTGCCCGGCGAACCCTTCGCGCTGAACAGCTACGAGAATCGGGTCTTTCTGCTTCACGACGACGAGCGACGCCGCTGGGTGGTCAAGTTCTACCGGCCCGGGCGCTGGAGCGATGCACAGATCCACGAGGAACACGCGCTGCTCTTCGAACTGGCTGAGGCAGACGTGCCGGTGGCCGCCCCCTGGCGCGATGCGCGCGGCGAGAGCCTCCACCATTTCGAGGGCTTCCGGCTGGCACTGTTCCCCCACGTGCCCGGCCAGGCCCCGGAGCTCGAGAACCCGGCGCACCTGTTCGCGCTGGGCGAGCTGATCGGGCGTGTGCATACGGTCTCCAGTCGCGCTGCCTTCCGTGAGCGCCCGGTGGTGGCGCCGGTCGCCATGGCGGCCCGCAGTCGCGAGCAGGTGCTCGCCGGTGGCTGGCTGAACCGCCGCCAGCGTCAGGCCTATCTGCGTATCAGCGAGGCGCTGGAAAAGGCCCTGGCGCGGGATACCTGGTCGGGCGATGCCGCCATCCGCGTCCACGGCGACTGTCATCTGGGCAACATTCTCGGCCGCGACGAGCACTTCGCGCTGGTCGATTTCGACGACTGCTGCATGGCGCCGGCCGTGCAGGATCTGTGGATGATGCTCACCGCCCAGAGCGAGCCGGAGTGGCAGATGCAGCTTTCGGAACTGCTCGAAGGTTACGAGCAATACCACGACTTCGACCGCCGCCAGCTCGGCTGGATCGAGGCCCTGCGCACGCTGCGCCTGATCCGCCACAGCGCCTGGCTGGTGGCGCGCTGGGAGGACCCGGCGTTTCCGCGCGCCTTCCCCTGGGTGGCCAGCGAGGATTACTGGGATCAGCATATCCGCACCCTGGAGCAGCAGCGTCTGGCCCTGGAGTCGCCGCGCTGGCTCGCCTGATGCGGCCGGCGGACACCGGCGGCCCTTGTTGGTGTCGTCGCGGCGAAACGCTTAGCATGGAACCCTAGCCATCGGGTGGGAGGGAGCCTTGGACGGCGACATCATCGCCTTCGACGACACGACCCAGGCGGGCGTCATCGAGACCCCGAAAGGGCAGCGCTTCACGTTCGGGCTGCCGGAATGGCGCGGTCGCGGCCTGCCGGGTCCGGGTATCGCGGTGCGTTTCGACGTCCGCGAGGCCCGTGCCGTGCAGGTCATGAACCGTCCCGAGCCGCAGCAGCGGGCCCGACCGCGGGCCTCCGTCCCAGCGGCCGGGGCGAGCACCACGCCGACGGCGGCCCCGCGCTACGCGCATCCGGCCGTGGTCGCCGTCGGCGTCGCGATCCTCGGCCTGTTCTTCGATCGTCTCGCCCCGGCGTTCGCCCTCGTCGCGGGCCTCTCCGCCCTGCTCGGCCTGTGGCAGATTCGTCGTGCGCCACGGCGTTACAAGGGCCGTGGCCTGTGCTGGGGCGCGCTCACCCTCGCCATCGTCGTGGCTGCGCTATCCTTGCTGGTGGAAGCGCCGACGGCGGCGCCGGGCAGGCCAGTGTCATTCGATCAGTCGCAAACCCACGTCGTGCCCGGTGCCAGTCCCGGGTGACAGTTCGGGGCGCTCGTCCGTGCGGGTGCCCCTATGGAAGGAGAACACCATGGAATCTCTGCAGGACAGCCCGCTGTTTCGCCCCTTCGCCTATATCGACGGCAGTTGGGTGGCGGCCGACAGCGGCGAGCAGATCGAGGTCGACAACCCGGCGACGGGCGAGACCATCGGCAGGATGCCACGCATGGGCCGTGCCGAGACCCAGCGTGCCATCGAGGCCGCCGATGCCGCGCTGCCCGCCTGGCGCGCGCATACCGCCCAGGAGCGTGCCGACATCCTGATGAAGTGGTACGACCTGATGCTGGAGCATCAGGACGAGCTGGCGCGCATCATGACCCTCGAGCAGGGCAAGCCGCTCAAGGAGGCGGCCGGCGAGATCGTCTACGCGGCGAGCTTTCTGCGCTGGTTCGCCGAGGAGGCGCGGCGAATCTACGGCGAGACCGTGCCGGCGGCCAAGAGCAACCAGCGCATTCTGGTCACCAAGCAGCCCGTGGGCGTGGTCGGGGCGATCACGCCCTGGAATTTCCCGGCGGCGATGATCACCCGCAAGGTCGGCGCGGCACTGGCGGCGGGGTGCACGACGGTGGTCAAGCCGGCCAGCCAGACGCCGTTCTCGGCCACCGCCATGGCGTTGCTCGCCGAGCGCGCCGGCGTGCCGCGCGGGGTGTTCAACGTGGTTTCCGGCTCCGCCGGCGAGATCGCCGGCACCCTGACCGAGTCGCCGCTGGTGCGCAAGATCACCTTCACCGGCTCGACCGAGGTGGGCCGCAAGCTGATGCAGCAGGCTGCCGAGCACATCCAGAAGATCTCGCTGGAACTGGGCGGCAATGCGCCGTTCATCGTCTTCGAGGATGCCGACCTCGACGCCGCGGTGGAGGGCGCCATGGCCTCCAAGTTCCGCAACGCCGGCCAGACCTGTGTGTGCGTCAACCGCTTCCTGGTGCAGTCGAGTGTGGTCAACGCCTTCTGCGAGAAGATGGCCGCGGCGATGAACAGCGACCTGCATGTCGGCGATGGCACCCAGGAGGGCGTCAACATCGGCCCGCTGATCGACCAGAACGCCGTGGAGAAGGTCAGCACGCACATCCGCGACGCCGTCGACAAGGGCGCGGAACTGCTGCTGGGCGGCCATCCGCACCCGCTGGGCGGCAACTTCTTCACCCCGACGCTGGTCAACCAGGCCAACGGCGACATGCGGGTCGCGTCCGAGGAGACCTTCGGGCCGTTGGCCGCGGTCTTCCCCTTCGACGACGAGGAAGACGCCGTGGCGATGGCCAACGACACGCCGTTCGGCCTGGCCGCCTACTTCTACTCCCGCGATCTGGGCCAGGTCTGGCGCGTCGGCGAGGCGCTGGAGTACGGCATCGTCGGCGTCAATACCGGGCTGATCTCCAACGCCGCCGCGCCCTTCGGCGGGGTCAAGGAGTCCGGCCTGGGCCGTGAGGGTGGCCATCAGGGCCTCGAGGAGTTCCTCGAGACCAAGTATCTGTGCATCGATCTGGGCTGACCGGGCTTCGCCCGCCGCTTTAAGCCGTAAGCTTGAGAAACGAAAACCCCATCGGTCATGACCGATGGGGTTTTTCGATGAATGCCGCCACTACGCTGTGTTTACAGCTTACAGCTCGCCGCAGGCGCCTGCGTCAGTGTCTGAAGTGGCGCATCCCGGTAAACACCATGGCGATCCCCGCCTCGTTGGCGGCGTCGATCACTTCCTGGTCGCGCATCGAGCCACCGGGCTGGATGACCGCGGTGATGCCGGCCTCGGCGGCGGCGTCGATGCCGTCGCGGAAGGGGAAGAAGGCGTCCGAGGCCATCACCGAGCCGGGGACCTCGAGCCCTTCGTCGGCGGCCTTGATGCCGGCGATGCGGGCCGAGTAGACGCGGCTCATCTGGCCGGCGCCGACGCCGATGGTCTGGCCGTGGCTGGCGTAGACGATGGCGTTGGACTTGACGTACTTGGCGACCTTCCAGGCGAACGCCAGGTCGCGCATTTCCTGCTCGCTGGGCGCACGCTCGGTGACTACCTGCAGCTCGTCGCGGCCGACCATGCCCAGGTCGCGATCCTGGACCAGCAGCCCGCCGGTGACGCGCTTGAAGTCGTGGGCGCGTTCACGCTCGCCGGGCCAGCTGTCGCCGACATCGAGCAGGCGCAAGTTCTTCTTCTCGGCGACGATGGCGGCGGCCTCGTCGCTGATCCCGGGGGCGATGATCACCTCGACGAACTGGCGGTCGACGATCGCCCGGGCGGTGTCGGCGTCCAGTGGGCGGTTGAAGGCGATGATGCCGCCGAAGGCGCTGGTCGGGTCGGTGGCGAAGGCCTTGTCGTAGGCCGCCAGCGGGGTATCGGCCACGGCCACGCCGCAGGGGTTGGCGTGCTTGACGATCACGCAGGCGGTATCGGTGAAGGCCTTGACGCACTCGAAGGCGGCATCGGTGTCGGCGACGTTGTTGTAGGAAAGCTCCTTGCCCTGACGCTGGACCGCCGTGGCCACGCTCGCCTCGCTGGCGTCGGCCTCGACGTAGAAGGCGGCACGCTGATGCGGGTTCTCGCCGTAGCGCATCGACTGCTTCTTCTGGAACTGCACATTGTAGGTGCGCGGGAAGCCGGGTTCGCCGCCCGCGACGCGCTGGCCCAGGTAGTCGGCGATCGCCGCATCGTAACCGGCGGTGTGCTCGAACGCCTTCACCGCCAGGTCGAAGCGCAGGGCGTCACTCACCGCGCCCTGGTTGGCGGCCATCTCGTCGAGTACCCGGGTATAGTCGCCGGCATCGACGACGATGCTGGTGTAGGCGTGATTCTTGGCGCAGGCACGGACCATGGTCGGGCCGCCGATGTCGATGTTCTCGATGGCGTCTTCCAGGGTGCAGTCGGGCCGGGCGACGGTCTGGGCGAACGGATAGAGGTTGACCACCACCATGTCGATGGGCGCGATGTCATGCTCGGCCATCACCGCGTCGTCCTGACCGCGGCGACCCAGAATCCCGCCGTGGATCCTGGGGTGCAGGGTCTTGACCCGGCCGTCCATGATTTCCGGGAAGCCGGTGTGCTCGGAGACCTCGTCGACCGCGACATCGTTCTCCCTGAGCAGCCGGTAGGTCCCGCCGGTGGAGAGCAGGGCGACGCCCTGGTCGGCGAGGCGCCGGGCGAAATCGACGATGCCGGTCTTGTCCGAGACGCTGATCAGGGCGCGGCGCACCGGCAGGGGACGGGGCTGGGAGGGTTGTTCGGCCATGGCTGTCACTCTTGAAGGGGGTCGCACTGGGCGACAGATTGCGGTCGTGAAAATGACGCCGGGGAATCAGGAGACTCCCCGGTACGATCGGTTCAGATGAGGTCGTAGTGCTTGAGCTTCTTGCGCAGGGTGCCGCGATTCAGGCCCAGCATGTCGGCGGCGCGGGTCTGGTTGCCGCCGGCGTACTCGAGCACGGCGCTGAGCAAGGGGGCTTCGACCTCGGCCATGACCATGGCGTAGAGGTCGGTCACCGTTTCGCCCTCGAGATGGGCGAAGTAGCGATGCATGGCGTCGTCGACGGCCTCGCGCAGCGTCTGCCCGCGGGGCAGACTGGTGGCGAGCGGCTCCTCGTACGCCGTTTGTTCGGGGGTAATGGCTTGCCTGCTGGTCATGCTGCGCTGATTCCATCGGTTGCCGGCTCGGGGGCCTGGCGGAACAGTTCATCCACGAAACGCTTCTGCGCATCCGGTGTCTCGAGAACGTTGAAACGCTTGCGCAGAGCCTTGGCATCGTCCCGGTCGCCCAGATACCAGCCGATATGCTTGCGCGCGATCCTCACGCCCATGACATCGCCGTAAAAGCCGTGCAGGGCATCGAGATGGCCGCCCATGACGGCGCGCTGCTCGGCGCTGCACGGCATGGCCAGGGTCTCTCCGGTGCGCAGGAAGTGGTCGATCTGGCGAAAGATCCAGGGGTTGCCCTGGGCGCCGCGGCCGACCATCACGGCATCCGCACCAGTATAGTCGAGAACCTCGGCGGCCTTGTGCGGGGAATCGACGTCGCCGTTGGCGAAGACCGGGATGCCGACCGCGGCCTTGATCGCGGCAATGGTGTCGTATTCGGCACGCCCGCCATAACGCTGCTCGCGGGTGCGCCCGTGGACCGCCAGCGCACGGATGCCGGCTTCTTCGGCCAGGCGTGCCACGCGCTCGCCGTTGCGGGTCCGGTCGCACCAGCCGGTACGAATCTTCAGAGTCACCGGGACGTCCACCGCGGCGACCACCGCCTCGAGGATCTCCGCGACCAGTCGCTCGTCGCGCAGCAGCGCCGAGCCGGCGGCCTTGTTGCACACCTTCTTGGCCGGGCAGCCCATGTTGATGTCGATGATCTGGGCGCCGCGTTCGGCGTTGAGCCGCGCCGCCTCGGCGAGCATTCGGGCGTCGCCGCCGGCGATCTGCACGCTGCGCGGCCCGGGCTCGCCGCGATGATCGAGGCGCTGGCGCGACTTGCGGGTGTGCCACAGGCTGGGGTCGGCGGTGACCATCTCGGAGACCACCAGGCCGGCGCCAAGCCGGCGGCAGAGCTGACGGAACGGCCGGTCGGTGACCCCGGCCATGGGCGCCAGAATGACCCGGTTGGGCAACCGGTAGGGGCCAATAGCGGGTGGTTCGACGCTGGCGGTGGCTGGCATCGTGATCGGGGTCTCGGCAAAGGGGCCGCCTATGATACTCACCTGCCGGCGCAGATTGAAGGCCGCGTTGCCAACGTCGTCGTGACCGCGGGCAACGCGACCGGCCGTCGAGGCGTCAGCGGCGGCCGGTGAGCAGCACCCAGCCGTCGCGAGTGCGGGGCTCGTCCATGGTCAGCCCCTCGGCGCGGTAAGCGTCGAGCACCTCGTCGGCCTGGTGCTCGAGGATGCCCGACAGGGCCAGGCGGCCGCCGGGCGCGACATGGCCGGCGATGGTCGAGGCCAGCTCGACGAGCGGCCCGGCGAGGATGTTGGCGAGCACGATCGCGAAGCGCTCCGCGGGCATCGCCTCGGCGAGATGAAGCGTCAGGGTGTCCTCGTCGATGGCGTTGCGCTCGGCGTTGTCGCGACTCGCCAGCAGCGCCTGGGGGTCGATGTCACTGCCCGTCGCGGCGCTTGCGCCCAGCTTGAGGGCGGCGATCGCCAGGATGCCCGAGCCGCAGCCGACGTCGAGCACCCGGCGACCGTCGAGTTCGCCGTTGACGCTCAGCCCATCGAGCCAGCCCAGGCACAGCGCGGTGGTGGGGTGGGTGCCGGTGCCGAAGGCCAGTCCCGGATCGAGGCGCAGGTTGACGGCATCGGCGTCCGGCGCCTCGTGCCAGCTGGGCACGATCCACAGCCGCTCGCCCATGCGCAACGGCTCGAAGCCGTCCATCCACTCGCGCTCCCAGTCGCGGTCGGCGAGCAGTTCGTACTCGACCTCGGGGCAGGGCTCGTCGCCCATCTCCATCGCCCAGCCCTGGCGAACGCGCTCGAGCATCGCCTCGATACCCTCGAGATCGTCGTAGAGCCCGGTGAGCACGGTCTCCTGCCACAGCGGCGTGCTGCCACGCTCGGGCTCGAAGACCGGATCGTCGTGGGCGTCCTGAAGGGTGATCGCCTGGGCACCCTCGGCGAGCAGCAGGTCCTCGAGCGTCTCGGCCTGTGCCGGTGCGATGCGTGCCTTGAGTTGCAGCCAGGGCATGGAACTCTCCTTGGTAGCCGGCTAGATCACATTTCCAAACCCTCTGATGATGGGCGCCGGGGACAGGGCGAAGCGAGGGTCCTTTGCCATGGATGGCAAAGGTAGCGCCCAAGGAGGGGTTTACAGCGCCCTCGCGAAGCTCTGTCGCCGGAAAAGCCCGCTTCATCTACCGGATGTGAAAGGCATTCTTAGCCGCCGAGTTTCTTTTCCAGGTAGTGGATGTTGACGCCGCCCTGCTGGAAGGCGCTGTCGCGAACCAGGTCCTTCTGCAGGTCGATGTTGGTCTTGATGCCTTCCACCAGCAGTTCGTCGAGGGCGTTGCGCATGCGCGTCAGGGCGTTGGTGCGGTCGGCGCCCCAGGTGATCAGCTTGCCGATCAGCGAGTCGTAGTAGGGCGGCACGCTGTAGCCGGTATACAGGTGCGAGTCCATGCGCACGCCGAGACCGCCGGGCGCGTGGTAAAGGTCGACCTTGCCCGGGGAGGGCATAAAGGTGCGGGCATCCTCGGCGTTGATCCGGCACTCGAAGGCGTGGCCCTTGACCTCGATGTCCGACTGACGGATCGACAGCGGCTGGCCCGAGGCGATCAGCAGTTGCTGCTTGACGATGTCGACGCCGGTGACCATCTCGGTGACCGGGTGCTCGACCTGCACGCGGGTGTTCATCTCGATGAAGAAGAACTGGCCCTTCTCGTAGAGGAATTCGAAGGTGCCGGCGCCGCGGTAGCCGATCTCGAGACAGGCGTCGGTACACGCCTTGAGCACCTGGGCGCGCGCCTCGGGGTCGATCTGCGGGGCCGGGGCTTCCTCGAGCACCTTCTGGTGACGGCGCTGCAGCGAGCAGTCGCGGTCGTAGAGATGGATGGCGTTGCCCTGGCCGTCGGCGAGCACCTGGACCTCGACGTGGCGCGGTTGCTCGAGGAATTTCTCCATGTACACGGTGCCGTCGCCGAAGGCGTTCTTGGCTTCGGTCTGGGTCACGCTGACCGCGGAGAGCAGGTTGGACTCGGTATGCACCACACGCATGCCGCGCCCGCCGCCGCCGGCCGCCGCCTTGATGATCACCGGGTAGCCGATGCGTCGCGCCGTGGCCAGCATCGCCTCGTCGTCGTCGGGCAGCGGGCCGTCGGAGCCGGGCACGGTGGGCACGCCGGCCTTCTTCATCGCCTCGATGGCGCTGACCTTGTCGCCCATCAGGCGAATGGTCTCGGCGCGCGGGCCGACGAAGACGAAGCCCGAGCGCTCGACCTGTTCGGCGAAGTTGGCGTTCTCGGAGAGAAAGCCGTAGCCGGGATGGATGGCGCTGGCGTCGGTGACCTCGGCGGCGCTGATCAGCGCCGGGATGTTGAGATAGGACTGGGCCGAGGAGGCCGGGCCGATGCACACGGCCTCGTCGGCCAGGCGTACGTGCATCAGTTCACGGTCGGCCTTGGAGTGAACCGCCACGGTGCGGATGCCCAGCTCCTTGCAGGCGCGCAGGATGCGCAGGGCGATCTCGCCGCGGTTGGCGATGAGTACCTTTTCCAACATGATGTGATCCGCCAAGTTGTCGAATGAATCAGGAGATGAGCAGCATCGGCTGGTCGAATTCGACCGGCTCGCCGTCCTCGACCAGGATCGCCTCGATCACGCCGTCCTTGTCGGCCTCGATCTGGTTCATCATCTTCATGGCTTCGACGATACAGATGGTTTCGCCCTTCTTGACGCTCTGGCCGACTTCGACGAACGGCTTGGCGCCGGGGGCCGGGGCACGGTAGAAGGTGCCGACCATCGGCGAGGTCACGGCATGGCCGGTGGGCTGGGCGGGCGCCGGGGCCTCGGCGTCGCTCTCGGCGGGCGCGGCATGGCCGCCGGTCGGGGCGGGATACGCCGCCGGGGCATGGCCCCAGTGGGCCGGCGGCATCGTCGGCTGCGCTGCCGGTGCGCCGTTGGGATGACGGCTGATGCGAACCGATTCCTCGCCTTCCTGAATCTCGATCTCGCTGATGTTGGATTCCTCGAGCAGCTCGATCAGTTTCTTGACCTTGCGAATATCCATGTCGGGTTCTCTCGATGGTGAGTGAGTCTGGGCGTTGGTGAATGCCGGTGCTGGACGAATCGGTGCCGGGCGGTGTGCGCTGGCCGTCCGGCGTCGGCGGCCACGTATCCGGCCAGCGTGTTCGCGGCCACGTTGTAAAGACGGGCGTGGCGATAACGGGATTCGCGAACGGGCAGGGGAGCGGAGGCTTCGACGAACGGGATGGCGGCGCCGCTCAGGGCGATGCGCTCACGCGGCAAGCGCGTGCCGGCGTGCCGATCGGTGGCGTCGCGTGCGATGGAGCCAGGGTCGTCGGGGTCTCGGGGCCCCGGAAGGTCGGGGCCGTGGAGTGCCAGGAGTCGAGCCATGGCGAGGTCCTTGAAAGGCGCTGTTAACCTGTTCGAAATTTGCTCAGATCACCGCAGGTTGTTGCACGATCCCGCATCTGAACGTCAATTAAGCCGGTGTCGGCGGAGTTTGCCGAAAAACGCCGGCCATGTCCAGCCAGCCGTGAACAGCGTTTCTGATCGCCCCGGACGTCACGACGCCGGGGTGGCTTTCGGGGCGGATTCGGCCAGGCGGCGAAGGTGGCGGGAGAGTGCCTCGGCATCGACTTCGCCCTGGATCCTGGCCGATCCGAGTTCCCTGCCGTCGCGGAAGAACAGCAGGCCCGGGGGGCCGAACAGGCCGAAGCGGTCGAGCAGGGCCCGGGTCTCGGGGCCGGTGTCGGTGACGTCGGCGCGAATTCGGTGATAGTCGGCGAGTCGGGCGGCCACGCTCGGGGCCGGGAAGACCTCGCGTTCCATGATCCGGCAGGATATGCACCAGTCGGCGGTGACGTCGACGAAGGCGGGCTGGCCGAGCCTGGCGGCACGGTCGAGTTCGCGCTCGAGGCCGGCGAGATCGGTCACTCGCACGAAGGCCAGGTCGTTGGCGGCGCTCCTCGCGTCGGCGCCATCCTGCCGGGCCAGGGGGCGCAGCGGGTCGCTGCCGCCCTGGGCCGCGCCGAGGATCAGCGCCAGCCCCCAGCCCAGCAGCAACAGGCCGGCCAACTGACGCAGGCGGGGCCAGCCCGGGGGCTGCCCGGGGGGCAGGGCCCCCAGGGCCAGTGCCGTGCCCATGGCCAGCGCGCTCCACAGCAGCAGGGTCAGCGGCCCCGGCAGCAAGCGCTCGACCAGCCAGATTGCCACGCCCAGCAGCAGCAGGCCGAAGGCGGTCTTGATGCCGTTCATCCAGGCACCGGCCCGGGGCAGAAAGGTGCCGCCGAAGGCCCCGACCAGCAACAGCGGCACGCCCATGCCCAGCCCCAGCGCGAGCAACGCCAGGCCGCCCAGCAGGGCATCGCCGGTGGAGGCCATGAAGACCATCGCCCCGGCCAGCGGCGCGGAGACGCAGGGCGAGACCACCACCACCGACAGCGCGCCGGCGAGCGCCAGGCCCAGCGGACCGCTGCGCTGCAGACGCTGCTGCCAGCCGTCGACGCGCTGGGCCAGCCCCGGCGCCAGACGCAGCTCGAAGGTGCCGAACATCGCCAGGGCGAAGAGCACGAACAGCGCGGCGAAGGGCACCAGCACCCAGGGCGATTGCAGGCGGGCCTGCAGATTGAGCCCGGCACCGAACAGGCCCATGAGGACGCCGACCAGGGCGTAGGTCACCGCCATGCCGGCGACATAGCTGCCCGACAGGGCCAGTGCGCGGCCGCGGCTCGCGCCGCGTCCGACGATGATCGCGGCGAGGATCGGCAGCATCGGCAGGACGCAGGGCGTGAAGGTCAGCCCCACGCCGGCGAGGAAGAACAGCCCCAGCACCGTCGGCACCGATGCCTGGCGCAACAGGGCGCTGAAGTGGCCATCCTCGCTGCGGGGGCTGTCGCTGGCGGCAGCGGCCGCTACTCTGGAACGAGAGGCGGCGTCGTTGCTCATCGAGGCGGTGCTGCCGGTCGATGGGGCCGGTTGCGTCGACAGGGGCAGGGTGGCGTCGTCGACCGCCGCGGCGAAGCGGCCCGGGGGCGAGCCGGGGAGCGCCTCGAGGGTGAGCGTCTCCGGCGGGTAGCAGAGCCCGGCGTCGGCGCAGCCCTGGAAGGTGATCCGGGCGGAGACCGCCGTGTCGTCGGCGACATCGCCGTCGAGGGGGATGGCGAGGACCACCTGGTGATAGAAGACGTGGGCATCGCCGAGGTAGTCGTCGTGCTTGAACTTGCCCGCCGGCAGACGTGGTTCGCCGAACGTCACCTCCGGCGTGGCGCTGGCCACGGCGAAACGGTGGCGGTAGAGATAGTAGCCATCGGCGTTGGCAAAGCCCACGTAGAGGGTGTCGTCGTCACGCCAGGCGCTGGCCTGGAAGGCCTGGTGAACCGGCAGAAAGGTCTCGGCGTTGCCAGGCGATGCGTTGTCGTCGAACAAGCCGGCCTGGGCGGGGAGGGCGAGCAGCAGCAAGAGCAGCAGCGAGAGTGACAACGACAACCGATGACGCATCGAACGAGATTCCTCGGGCACGTGCCGCTTGCGAGAGCGAGCGGGGCGTTGAGTGGCTGGCGATGAGCGCCAGACGGAGCATGATAGGATACTCTGCGAGTCGGCCCAATTCTCAATCGTCACGCCCAAGGACGTCTGGACATGGCTTTATTTCGCAACCGCAAGCGTCGCACCGAGGTACTCGAGCGCCCGGAGTACGGCTGGATCTGGAAGCCGCTGCTGGTGCTGGTGGTGCTCTATCTGATCGTCTGTCTGGGGCTGGGGATCTGGTGGAGCCGGCGTCCCGCCGATATCGACATCGCCCAGGTGGTGGCGGTTCAGGAGGCAGGCAACGAAACGGCACCGGCGGCGCGCGGGGCGGTCATGGTCGCGACCCTGGCGGCCACCGTCGAGACGCTGCTCGACAAGCCGGGCGGCTTCCTGCACAACGATGTCTTTCCGCCGGGCGTCTGGCTCGACAACATGCCGAGCTGGGAATACGGCGTGCTGGAGCAGGCGCGAACCCTGACCCGGGCGCTGCCGGCGCTGAATGGTGGGCCGTCGCCGGCGTTGAAGACCATCCAGGCCGAGTTGGGTACCGATAGCGAGGACTGGCTCTACCCGGCGGCGGAGCGCAGCTATGCCAAGGCGTTGGGCGCACTGCAGGGCCTGCAGGGTAACCTGGGTCACGACGGCAGCGGCTTCGTCGCCGAGGGTGACGGGCTGGCCGACTGGCTGCTCCAGGTCTCTCAGCGTTTCCGGCGCGAGACGCAGCACCTGCTGGCCAACGCCGACGATCCCGAAGCGCTGCGGGAACTGGGCGTGGACGAAGACGATCTGCCCGAGTCGACGCCCTGGTTCCGCATCGACGATACCTTCTATGAGGCACGCGGCGAGGCCTGGGCGCTCACCCAACTGCTCAGGGCGGCCCGGCGCGACTATGCCGACCTGTTCGCCAAGGCCGACGCCGACGGCCATCTCGAGCGTCTGATCGCCGAGCTGGAGCTGGCCCAGCGGCGTGTCTGGAGCCCGGTGATCCTCAACGGATCGGGCTTCGGGATCTTCGCCAATCACTCACTGGTGCTCGCCAATCACACCAAGGTCGTCGCCGACCTGTCGCGGGATCTTGCCGGTCAGTTGCGTGGCGTACAGGTGCCATCCACTTCGGCCCCGGCCTCGGCGTCCCCGGCCGATACGGGGCAGGGCAGCGAGCAACCGTCGACCGCAAGCCAGTCTGCCGCCGGCCAGACGGCCGATGGCCAGTCTACCGAGGGTCGGGCGACCGATGGCGAGGCCGGCGAGGGTCAGGCGGCCGATGGCCAGTCCGCCGAGAGTCAGCCCGGGGCGTCGTCGGCCGAATCGGCGGCAGCCGGCCAGGCCGAAGCGGACGAGACGACGCAGGACCAGGCGTCCGCGGACGACTCGGGCGGCCACGCTCAAACGCCCCAAGGCGCCCAGGCGACAGACGCCGCGAGTGACGACGCTCAGGAAGAGGCTGCCGCGTCCCACTGACGCGGCGAGGGACCCCGATACGCAACGGGCCGCCCCGAGGGGCGGCCCGTTGACGTAGGCGGAGTGGCCGGCTTAAAACGTCTTTCACAACCGGTAGGTGGCGTGGGCTTCTCCGGCGGCAGGACGTCGCGAGGGCGCTGTAAACCCCTCCCTGGGCGCTACCTTTGCTATCTGACCGCCATGGATGGCGGGAATGCCGGAATGGAAAGGAACATTTTCCGGCCATGGCAAAGGACCCTCGCTTTGTCCTGCCCCCGGCGCCCATCATCAGAGGGTTCGTAAATGCGTTCTCACTGCTTTTCGTAGGCGGCCACGGCCTTTTCGATCGCCTTGCGGGCGGCATCGGCGTTGTCCCAGGATTCCACCTTGACCCACTTGCCCTTCTCGAGGTCCTTGTAGTTCTCGAAGAAATGGGCGATCTGCTGGCGCAGCAGCTCGGGCAGGTCGGTGACTTCCTCGACCTCGTCATAGAGGGCGGTGAGCTTGCCGTGCGGGACGCAGACCAGCTTGGCGTCTTCGCCGGCCTCGTCGGTCATGTTCAGCACGCCGACCGGACGAGCGCGGATCACGCTGCCGGGCTGCACCGGATGCGGCGTCACCACCAGGGCGTCGAGCGGGTCGCCGTCGTCGGCCAGGGTGTGGGGGATGAAGCCGTAGTTGGCCGGGTAGAACATCGGCGTGGCCATGAATCGATCGACGACCAGCGCATCCATGTCCTTGTCGATCTCGTACTTGATCGGCGCATGGTTGGCCGGGATCTCGATCGCCACGTAGACGTCGTTGGGCAGATCCTTGCCGGCGGGAATCTGGTTGAAGCTCATCGTCGAATCCTTGCGGTTGGCTTGATGAAGGGAAGCTGGCCGGATTATACGAACTGTCCCCGGCGAATGCCATGCCGCGGGCAGCGTCGGTGGCCGGACGGACGACGGCACGAGGTCGGCGAGGCGATCGGGGAAACGCGGCGGGGCGCGCCAGGAGGCCGCCACGTCGGGCTCGACGCGGCGGCCGGGTCGCGAGGTGTCAGAACATATAGTTGATGCTGAAGTAGTGCCCGGGGCCGGACGTGTCCTGATTGACCCCGGAGGCGTCCGAGCCGTCCTCGTAGAAGGCCATGTTGTTGTAGATCTTCAGACCGTAGCCGATGGCGAAGCGCTGGTTGTGATAGTAGATGCCGTTGAACCATTCCAGGCTGTTGCTGCTGCGCCCCGGCTGGCTGCCGACGGTATCGGCGCCGAACTTGTAGTCGAGATAGCCCTGGTAGGCCATGAAGTCGCCGTTGCCGAAGGTGTAGAAGGGCTTGAACCAGTCGGTCGAGGCCATGTAGCCGTCCCAGGAGCCTTCGTCGGGACCGCCATAGTTCTCGCGTACGTAGCGCGCCGTCAGGTTGAGCCCCATGGTGCCGAACCAGGGGACATCGATATCGGAGCCCAGGCCCACGTAGTGTTCCCACAGTCCGCCGGCCGGACCGTTGTCGCCGATGTTGGTGACGGTGGCGATATACCACTCCTGAACCGGGCCCACGGAAAGGTCGTGGCCGGTGATGCCGTCCAGCGAAAAGCGCGGGGCGAGCTTGGCGAAGACGTTGTCGCCTTCCGACTGGTCGTCGCTGCTGTCGTCGAGCACGTCGAAGAAATCGACGTAGCCGTAGAGATCGACGATCCCGGAGCGGCCGCCGAATTCCATCTCGAGGTAGGTGTCCTGTGCGTTGCGGAAGGGGAGCCTGTTGTCCTCGCTGTGCATCAGGTTGAAGCTCAACCACTTGCTGTCGTTGTCGTGCAGGCCGCCGGAGTAATCGGCGGCCATGGCGGTGCCGCTGACCGCCGTGGCGGCGGTGATCAGAAGCGTCGAGGCGATGGTCGTCTTGCTCGTCATCATGAGGTCTCTGTGTCGTTCGTGGCTGTTGTGGGGTTGTTGTGGCGAACGGCAGGTAGCCGGGCGCAGCTTTGTTAATAAAATAACATTTTAAATGTGATTAAAATAACAAACTGGTGTGACTGTCAATAGCGAGCAGAGGCGAGTTTCGCCGAAAAAATCGACTCAACGAGCTGTCCGCCGTGTTTCCAAAAACACAAAAGGGATGAGGTTGTCGGTGGAAACAAAACCCTGAGGGAATGATGACGGGATGCCGACGGGGGCGGCTCCGCGGCGTGGACGCACGCTGCGCTGCGGCGATGGTGGCATGGCCGATGACAGGCGAGCGTGTATGATGGAGCGCCGCGGGAACAGCAAGGAGAATGATCGGTTGGCGGAACAAGCGTTGTCCCTGAGTTACGGTCAGGCCTTCGTGGCCCCGGAGCGGCGGCGTCACCGGAGTTCGATGTCGGTGCTCGTTCCCGAGGACGAGTCGACCCTGGGTAGCAAGGGCGCCTGCGCCCTGATCAGCGATTCCATCTGGCGCAACGCGATCGCCAAGCAGGCCGGCGATCTGAGCGTGCGCGGGTTTCTCACCGACTACTATTCGACCCCCGGGCACTGGGACGTCAAGACCTCGGCGACCCGGGTGCTGCGGGCACTGAACAGCTGGAGCTACAGCCAGAGCAGCTACATCGAGGGCGGCAGCTACGTCAGCTCGCTGTCGGCGATCGTCTTCCGCGGGCGGGACGCCCACGTCTTCCACCTGGGCGATACGCTGGTCTTCCGGCTGCGAGGCGCCGAATTCGAGCAGCTCTCCCGCGATCACATCACCGATCTCGGCGGCTACCGCTATCCCTCGCGTGCGCTGGGCCTCGACGGCAATCTCGACATCGACTATGCCAAGCTGCCCCTCAAGCAGGGCGATCTGTTCCTGTTCACCACGCGTGCGGTTCGCGGGACGCTGATGCCGTCGGACTATGTCCAGTTGATCCGTGCCGACGTCAGCGACCTGGATGCCGCCTGCGAACGCCTGGCCGCCGCCGCCCAGCAGCGCGCGGGGGAGCGGGGCTACGGGGCCGACCAGTTCTGCTTTCAGCTGGTGCGCATCGACCGGCTGTCGGAGAACATCGAGGAACAGCCCGAGCGGGTGTTCGGCCACCTGCCCGTGCCGCCGGAACTCGGCGTCGGCGATCGTCTGGACGGCCTGGAAGTGCTCGAGGTGCTGTCGCGGACCGCCAAGTCGCGGATCTATCGGGTTCGCGACGAGCGCAGCGGGCGCCTCATGGCGCTCAAGACGCCGAGCCCCGAACTGTCGAACCGCAACGTCTACCTCGAGCATTTCCTGCTCGAGCAGTGGGTGGTGGATCGGGTCAACTCCCCGTTCATCGCGCGCATGGTCGAACTGCCGCGCCCCCACCGTTACCTCTACTACCTGACCGAGCCGGTGCACGGCGAGACGCTGAGCGAGTGGGCGCGTCGCCATCCGCAGGCCAGTCTGGCGCAACGGCTCGACATCGCCCGGCAACTGGCCAAGGCGGTCCAGGCGCTGCACCGTCGCGACGTGCTGCACCAGCAGATCCGGCCCGACACCGTGCTGGTCGATTCCCATGGCCAGGTGGTGCTGACCGCCTTCGGCGCCTGCTTCCGTCGCGATGGCGATGAGCACAAGGCCCGCGAGCTGGCGCGGGAGCTGGGGCTCAGCGAGCACAGTGCCCCGGAGTATGCCCTCGATACCGAGGTTGGTCGGCGCAGCGACCAGTATTCGCTGGCCTCGACCATCTACTGGCTGCTCACCGGTCGGGCGCCCTACGCCCAGGCGCCGCACCAGTTGCGCAGCCACACCGGCCTCGAGCAGATGCGCTATCGCAGCGCCCGGCTCGACAATCCGCAAGTGCCTGAGGCGCTCGACGAGGCGCTGCGCCGCGCGCTCGATCCACAGCGTCCGTTGCGTTTTCGCCGCCTGTCGGAGTTTCTGGTCGCGCTGCGCGATCCCCGCCGGCGTCAGGCCGCCGAGGGCAGCGGCAGAGCGCTGCGCGAGCCGGCCAATCTGTGGCAGGGGATTGCCGGGATTCTATTGTTGCTGCTGGTGCTTTCCTGGCTGTTGAAATGATCCGCTACGGGCTACGAGCCAACCGCACCGCAAACCAAGACGCCCCGCTGAGTAGCGGGGCGTCTTGTGACTTGCGGGCGGTCGCTTCGTGGCCGGGCGTTACAGCGTGAATTCGGGCAACTTGCGCGCGACCTTGGCCAGCTTCAGGGCGGCCATCTTGGGCAGCCCGTTCTCGAACGGCGGGAAGTCCTCGCCCTGGATCAGCGGCGACAGATAGCGACGGCAGGCGGGGGTAATGCCGAAGCCGTCCTCGCGGATGAAGTCGCGGGGCATGAACTTTTCCTTGTTGGCGACCTCGGCGAGCGGGGCGGCCTCGATGCGCCATTCGTAGGGATCGTCGCCGACGCGCTTGATCGCCGGCATCATGGCGTTCTTGCCGGCCAGCGCCAGTTCCACGGCCTCCTTGCCCACCGCATAGGCCTGGTCGACGTCGGTCTTCGAGGCCAGGTGACGCGCGGCGCGCTGCAGGTAGTCGGCGACCGCCCAGTGATACTTGTAGCCCAGGTCCTGCTTGACCATGCCGGCCAGGGTGGGGGCCACGCCGCCCAGCTGGCGGTGGCCGAAGGCGTCGGTGTTGCCGGCATCGGCGAGGAAGGTGCCGTCGTCGTAGCGGGCGCCTTCGGAGACCACGATCACGCAATAGCCGTACTGCTTGACCGCCGTCTGCACGCGCTGCATGACCTCGGTACGCCGGAAGGGGATCTCGGGGAAGATCACCAGATGCGGCGGCTCGCCTTCGCCTTCGCCGGCCAGCGCGCCGGCGGCGGCGATCCAGCCGGCGTGACGCCCCATCACCTCGAGCACGAAGACCTTGGTCGAGGTGGCGCACATCGAGGCGATGTCCAGCGCCGTTTCGCGGGTCGAGGTGGCGATGTACTTGGCCACGCTGCCGAAGCCCGGCGAGTTGTCGGTGATCGGCAGGTCGTTGTCGACCGTCTTGGGCACATGGATGGCGGTGAGCGGATAGCCCATCTTCTCGGAGAGCTGCGAGACCTTGAGACAGGTGTCGGCACTATCGCCGCCGCCGTTGTAGAAGAAGTAGCGGATGTCGTGGGCCTTGAAGACCTCGATCAGCCGCTCATACTGGGTGCGGTGGGTCTCGATGTCCTTGAGCTTGTAGCGGCAGGAGCCGAAGGCGCCGCCCGGGGTGTGGCGAAGCGCGGCGATGGCTTCCTCGGATTCCTGGGAAACGTCGATCAGGTCCTCGGTCAGGGCGCCAATGATGCCGTTGTGTCCTGCATACACCTTGCCGATCCGGTCGCTGTGACGGCGGCACGCTTCGACCACGCCGCAGGCGCTGGCGTTGATGACGGCGGTGACGCCACCGGACTGGGCGTAGAAGGCATTGTGCTGGGCCATGGGGCTTCCTTTGCTCCTGCTTTGCGATCGTTGAGCGTTGAAGAGGGGACGACCGTGCATCATAGCCGATAGCGCCGCGTGCTGCACGGCAGCGGGGCGTATGGCGCCTGTCACTGCCGGCATGCTAGGCTCACGCGCCGATGCCCCGCACAGCCCCACGCGAGGCGTCTTCTTCTCTTGGTCGGCGGGAGGCCCCTGATGCACGTGCATATCCTCGGAATCTGCGGCACTTTCATGGGCAGCCTGGCGCTGCTGGCCCGGGAGTGCGGGTTCACGGTCAGCGGTTCCGATGCCAACGTCTACCCGCCGATGAGCACCCAGCTCGAGGCCGCCGGCATCGCGCTCCAGGAGGGGTACGCGGCGGGCAATCTCGAGCCGCGCCCGGACCTGGTGGTGGTCGGCAACGCCCTGTCGCGGGGCAACCCCGAGGTCGAGGCGTTGCTCAATGCGCGCCTGCCGTACGTCTCGGGGCCCCAGTGGCTGGCCGAGCACGTCCTGCCGGGACGGCGTGTGCTGGCCGTGGCGGGCACTCACGGCAAGACCACCACCGCCAGCCTGCTGGCCTGGCTGCTCGAGTCCGCCGGCCTGACGCCGGGCTTCCTGATCGGTGGCGTGCCCCGCAACTTCGGCGTGTCGGCGCGTCTCGGCGAGTCCGCCGCGCCCTTCGTGGTCGAGGCCGACGAATACGATACCGCCTTCTTCGACAAGCGCTCCAAGTTCGTGCATTACCGCCCCGACGTCGCCGTACTCAACAACCTGGAGTTCGATCACGCCGACATCTTCAGTGATCTGGCGGCGATCGAGCGCCAGTTCCATCATCTGGTGCGCACCGTGCCCGGCGACGGCCGCTTGCTGGTCGCCGACGGCGAACCGGCCCTCGATCGCGTCCTGGCGATGGGCTGCTGGAGCACGGTCGAGCGCTTCGGTGCGGCCGACGACAGTGCCTGGCGCCTGGTGCTGGAGCGCGACGACGCGAGTCGCTTTCGGGTGATTCATGGCGCCGAGGATGCGGTGGTCGACTGGCCGTTGACCGGCGAGCACAACGCCCGCAATGCCCTGGCGGCCCTGGCCGCGGCGGCCACCTGCGGGGTCGATCTGGCCCGTGGCTGCGCGGCGCTGGCGCGTTTCCAGTCGCCGCGCCGGCGTCAGGAGGTGCGCGGCGAGGTCGCCGGCATCCAGGTGATCGACGATTTCGCCCACCACCCCACGGCGATCGCCACCACGCTGCGCGGCCTGCGTGCCGCCACGCCGCGGGGGCGGTTGCTGGCGGTGATCGAGCCTCGCTCCAATACCATGCGTCTGGGCACGCTCAAGGCGCGTCTGGGCGAGAGCGTGGCCGCGGCGGATGCGGTCTGGTGGTATCAGCCGCCGGGGCTGGACTGGTCGCTCGACGAGGTGATCGCCGCGTCGCCGGTACCGGCCCGACGTGCCGAGGATATCGAGGCGCTGGTCGAGGCGCTGGTCGACGCGGCGAGGCCCGGTGATCGCCTGGTGGTGATGTCCAACGGCGGCTTCGGCGGCATCCACGAGAAGCTGCTGGCGGCCCTGGAGGCACGTCATGGCTGATCGGGAAGGCACCTTCGAACCGCCGGTGACCGTGGCGCTGACCGGCGCCTCCGGGGCCCAGTATGGCCTGCGCCTGATCGAGTGCCTGACCGCCGCCGGGCATGAAGTGTGGGTGATGGTCTCCAAGGCGGCGCACATGGTGATCGCCACCGAGACCGACGAGCAGCTGCCTGCCCAGCCGGGCCGTCTCGCCGAGGCCCTGATCGCGCGCAGCGGTGCCCGGCCGGGCCAGATCCGCTGCTTCGGCCGCGAGGACTGGCTGGCGCCGGTGGCGTCAGGCTCCGGCGCGCCGAGCGCGATGGTCATCTGCCCGTGTTCCACGGGCACGCTCTCGGCGGTGGCCACCGGGGCCAGCAACAACCTGATCGAACGCGCCGCCGACGTTGCTCTCAAGGAGCGGCGGCAATTGATCCTGGTGCCGCGCGAGGCGCCGCTGTCGGCGGTCCACCTCGAGCACATGCTCGCCTTGAGCCGGCTGGGCGCGGTGGTGCTGCCGGCGGCGCCCGGCTTCTATCATCGGCCGACGAGCGTCGAGGCCCTCGTCGACTTCATCGTCGCGCGGATTCTCAACCAGCTGGGGATCGCGCACACGCTGATGCCGCGCTGGGGCGAATGAGCGGTCGGGCCGGAGCGCGGCCGTCCGAGGCTCGCCGGCTCCGTGCGGCGCCCGCGGTGGGGCCCGTACGTGGGGCGCTCGAGCGTTCATCCGTTAGCAACCGAGACCTGGTGGAGAGTCCTGCATGATCAACCTGTCGCTGTTGTCGGTGTTCGTGCCGACCTTCTTCATGGTGTCGCTGACGCCGGGCATGTGCATGACGCTGTCGATGGTGCTGGGCATGACCGTGGGCGTGCGTCGTGCGCTGTGGATGATGCTCGGCGAGCTCGCCGGTGTCGGGCTGGTGGCGGTCGCCGCGGGTGCCGGCGTGGCCACGTTGATGCTGCGCGAACCGGCGCTGTTCGCGGTGTTCAAGTGGCTGGGCGGGGCCTACCTGGCCTATCTGGGCGTGCAGATGTGGCGCTCCCGCGGGCGCATGGCGATCCCCTCGGAGCCCCGCGAACGGCGCGACGTGTCGCGCTGGCAACTGCTCTCGCAGGGGTTCGTCACCGCGGTGGCCAATCCCAAGGGCTGGGCCTTCTTCATCGCCCTGTTGCCGCCGTTTCTGGATGCCGACTTGCCGCTGGCCGTGCAACTGCTCTGGCTGGTGGGCATCATCCTGTCGATCGAGCTTTGCTGCCTGCTGCTCTACGCCACCGGCGGGCGCACGGCGAGCCATCTGCTCAGCCGCAGCGGCAACGTGCGCCTGCTCAATCGCATCGCCGGGACCCTGATGATCGGCGTGGGCGCCTGGCTGGCGCTGGGCTGAGGCGACGATCCGCCTCAGGCATGGGGCAGCCACAAGAGTCGCGCCGTCAGCAGCGCCAGCGAGGCGAGCAGCAGGCTCGCCCAGGGCGGGCGGGGTGGCGTGATCGTGGCGAAACGGTGGTAGCTCAGGCGCACCACGGCGCACAGGGTCAGTCCGAGCAGGGCACCGCCGACCAGGTCGCTCAGCCAGTGCACGCCGATCACCAGCCGTGACAGGGCCATGGGCACGCAGATCAGGATGGCCGTCCAGTACGCCGGTGCGCGATAACGCCGGGGCAGGGCGTCGGCGACGAAGGCTGCCGCCAGGCCGTAGAGGACCACGGCCGTCGAGGTATGGGCGCTGGGGTAGGAGAAGGAGCCGCTGAGGTAGTCGGGAACGTCGGGGCGAGCGCGTCCGGCGAGATGCTTGAACAGGGTATTGACCAGCGCGATGCCGCCCAGGGCGCCGATGACGTGCAGACCCAGGGCGTAGAGGCGCCGGCGGGCCATCCAGAGCAGCCAGGGCGCGACCAGGGCGATGACGCCATAGGCATCGCCGACCTTGGCCAGGCCCTCGGCGAGCCGGGTCAGCCAGGGCGAATCCAGCGTGTTCAGCAGGCCCTGCAGCTGATGATCCATGGGCAGCGGGCCATTCTGGTCGAGCACCCACAGCGTCCAGCCCGACAGCCCGGCGAGGCTCGTCAGCAGCAGGACCAGCGAGGCCAGCGGCAGGGCGGCCTCGGTACGCGAGGCGGTCAGCGCCTGCCACAGGCGACGACCCCGCGGGTGGCGACTGGCCAGCGCCGCCAGCTTGCGATGCAGCCAGCCCTCGTGGGCCAGCTGCTGGCGCACCAGCGAGAAGGCCACCACCAGGGCCACCACCAGCAGGCCGAGCAGGATCAGCCAGCGGCGGCCGTCGGCGGGCAGGTACAGCAGGTGTTGCCAGGTTCGACCCAGCAGGTAGCCGGGCAGCACGTAGGCGGGCGCCCAGAGAATCGCCGAGCCCAGGTTGGACCACAGGAAGGTGCTCGGACGCATGTGCATCATGCCGGCGATCAGCGGCACGATGGGGCGTACCGGACCGACGAAGCGGCCGATCAGCACCGACATCACCCCGTAACGCTGGAAGAACTGCGCGCCGCGCGACAGCCACTGCGGATGGTTGCGGAACGGCCACAGCACGGGCACGCGCTGGCGCTGATGGTAGCCGAGCAGGAAGCTGGCGCCATCGCCGATCACCGCGCCGATGCCCGCGCCCAGCAGCAGCAGCGTGAGCGACAGGTCGTGGTGGCCGGCCAGCGAGGCGGCGGCGGTGATCAGCACCACGCCGGGTACCACCAGGCCGATCACCGCCAGGGATTCGATCAGCGAGACGAGGGCGACGATCAGGTACAGCCAGCTGGGTGAAGGCGTCAGGGCGGTCATCCAGTCGGTAGCGGTCAAGGCGTGGGCTCCATCAGTTTCAGGCCGGTGGTCATCAGGCGTTGTTCGAAGTGTTCCGGCGTTTCGCCGGGCAGCAGGGGGCAGCTACGGATGCGCGACTGGATGGGGCCGGTCTCGGCGAATACCTCGCGGCTCAGGGCGTGGAGTAGCCGCTCGCGCACGATCAGCGTACCCGCCTCGCCGGTATCCGGCAGCAGCAGCCAGAACAGCGAGGTCTGCGCGCGGCCCAGCAGGTCGTGCTGGCGGCAGTTGGCCTGGATGGTCAGGCAGGCGCGGGTGAGCAGGGCATGCAGCAGCGCGCCGCCGAACTGTTCGTCGGCCATTTCCAGTTGCGGCAGGTGGATCACCAGTACCTCGAGGGGGCATTTCAGTGCCCGGCTGCGCTCGACCTCCGCTGCCAGGCGGCTGTGCAATGCCTGCCGGGAGAGCGCCTGGCACTGGGGATCGCGGGTCTCGCCGGCGCGCAGGTGCCAATGGCGCGAGTGAATCAGCCAGGCGGGCAGGGCGGTCAGCCCGACCAGGGCAAGGTAGACCAGGGTGGCATGCCACAGTGGCAGTGCCGAGACGATCAGCAGCAGCCAGACCGGGGCCAGGAAGAGATTGAGCAGCAGGGCCGGGGCCAGCGGCAGCAGCAGGAAGGTCGCCACCGGCGGTGCCCCCAGCCAGATCAGCGAGTGGGTCTCGTGGCGGGCGAGATCCACGGCGATCAGCAGATAGCAGCTGATCAACGCCGAGTAGGTCAGCAGGCGCCGGAAACCGGGGTTGACCAGGCGCACGAACAGCGCGCCGGCTAGCAGCATGGCGAGCAGCGCCGGCAGCAGGATGTCGTCGTAGTGCCCCATCAGGTAGTGCCACAGGGCGTGCCCGGCGATCAGCAGCAGGGCGCTGAGGTAGACGATGAAGAAAAGCCGGTCGTGCCAACGGGAATTCGCAAGCGCCATTCAGGCCGTCTCCTCGAGGGTCACCAGGGCGCGTTGCTGGCCGGCCAGGGCTTCCAGCTGAGCGTTCAGCGAAACGCCCGGCACCAGCGACACGCAGCGGGTACGCACGCCCGGCGGAAGCGCGGCGAGCAGGGCGCCGCGACGTGACTGAACCTCGCCGGCATCACGACTGATCAGCAGCAGCGCCAGGGTCGCCCGGTCGATCCGGTAGCCATGTTCGTAACGGCGCGTCTGACCGACCAGCGCCCGCGCCACGCCGCGCTGGCGTGACGGCGGGGTGCGCAGGAGCACGAGCATGCCGTGGGAGCCCTCGCGCTGGGTGCGCACGGTTTCCAGGGCGAGGTCGTGGTCGAGCTGACGCCGCGAATGCAGGTCGAGGCCGGACAACTGCGCGCCGGGGCTGCCCTCGTCGCGCCACAGCCCGCGCAGGCTCAGGCCGTGAGCGACCCCCAGCAGTCCCAGGGTGGCCAGCAGCAGCCCGGCGAGCAGCGCTTCCTCGACGCCCAGCAGACTGTGAACGTGCCAGAAGCTGAGTGCCGCCAGGCCGACGTTGAGCCAGCGCAGGACCCCGTGCTGGGGCAGGGCCAGCACCGCCGCCCAGGCCCACAGCCACAGCAGATAGCGTTGCGGGGCCGTGAACAGGGCCAGGGTGATCAGCCCCCCGAGCAGCAAGGGCAGGCCGGCGCGCGGCAGCCGGTGGCGGCGCTGGCCGAGATACAGGTCGGCCACCAGCAGCAGCGCACCGAGTGCCAGGCCGACACGCAGCGTCGTGCTCTCGGCGTCGGCGGCCAGCAGCAACAAAACGGCGGCGGTCGCCCAGGGCATCAGTCGGTAGGGTCCCGCTTTGAACTTGCGCTCCATGGTGGCTTAGTATTGATCTCCGTTTCGAATAGCCGACACTGTACGATACCCGCCCCCTCGGCGACGACTCGTATCGCGCGATTCCTCATCAAGTCAGTACCTTCGCCGCGATACGCGCTGCGCGACACGGCGACCGATTATGGAGAGATTTCCGGGCATGTCACGACATACAGCGATCACCGACGTGGACTCCTACATGTGTCAGCTCGGCGTGGCCGCTCGCCAGGCCAGCGCCGGGCTGCGCCGCGCGCCGACCGCGGCGAAGAACGCCGCCCTGCTGGCCATGGCCCGCCACGTCGAGGCGTCGCGGGAATCCCTGCTGGCGGCCAACGCCCGGGATCTCGAGCGCGGCCGGGCCGCGGGACTGGACGCGGCGCTGCTCGATCGCCTGGCGCTCAGCGAATCGCGCCTGGCCGGCATGGTCGACGGGCTCCGACAGGTCGCCGCGCTGCCCGACCCGGTGGGCGAGATCGATGGCCTGCGCGCGCGTCCCAGTGGCATCCAGGTCGGCCAGATGCGGGTGCCGCTGGGCGTGATCGGGATCATCTACGAGTCGCGGCCCAACGTGACGATGGAGGCCGCCAGCCTGTGCCTTAAGTCCGGCAATGCCTGCATCCTGCGCGGCGGTTCCGAGGCCAGCGAGAGCAACGCGGCGATCGCCGAGTGCATCGCCGCCGGGCTGGCCGAGGCGGGGCTGCCCGAGGCCGCCGTCCAGGTGGTGGCGACCACCGATCGCGCCGCGGTGGGCCGGTTGATCGCCATGCCCGAGTACGTCGACGTGATCATTCCGCGCGGCGGCAAGTCGCTGATCGAACGCATCTCCCGCGAGGCGCGGGTGCCGGTGATCAAGCACCTCGACGGGGTCTGCCACGTCTATGTCGATGCCACCGCCGACCTGGCCAAGGCACTGGCGATCGCGGTCAATGCCAAGACGCAGCGTTACGGCACCTGCAACACCCTGGAAACGCTGCTGATCGACGCGCCGGTGGCCGATGCGCTGCTGCCGCAACTGGCGGCGGCCTATGCCGAGCATGGTGTCGAGCTGCGCGGTTGCCCGCGTACCCGTGAACGGCTCCCCGACGTGGCGCCCGCCACCGAGGCCGACTGGCAGGCCGAGTATCTGGCGCCGGTGCTGGCGATCCGCGTGGTCGAGGGCATCGACGAGGCGATGGCCCATATCGAGACCTATGGTTCGCACCACACCGACGCCATCGTCAGCGAGTCCTATTCGCTGACCCGGCGCTTTCTCACCGAGGTCGACTCCAGTTCGGTGATGGTCAATGCCTCGACGCGTTTCGCCGACGGCTTCGAGTACGGGCTGGGGGCGGAGATCGGCATCTCCACCGACAAGCTGCACGCCCGCGGCCCGGTGGGTCTCGAGGGGCTGACCACGCGCAAGTACGTGGTGCTCGGCGATGGCCAGATCCGTGAGTGATCCGGCCGACCCGGCACCCCGTATCGCCATGCTGGGCGGGACCTTCGACCCCGTGCATCTCGGTCACCTGCGCAGCGCCGTGGAACTCCACGAGGCGCTGGCGCTCGATCGGGTGCATCTGGTGCCGGCCCATGTCCCGCCGCATCGCGAGGCGCCGGGTATCGATGCCGAACAGCGTCTGGCCATGCTCGACGCGGGCATCGGTGCCACGCCGGGGCTGGTCGCCGACGACCGCGAGCTGCACCGCCAGGGCCCCTCCTACAGCAGCGACACCCTGGCCTCGCTGCGCCGCGACTACGGCGACGCGGCACGGCTGGTGATGGCGATCGGCTTCGACGCCTTTCTCAAGCTCCACCATTGGCATGCCCCCGGGCGGCTGTTCGAGCTGGCTCACGTGGTGGTGATCGATCGCCCCGGCCACCGGGAGCCCCTGCCCGAGGCGCTGGAGGCGCTGGTCGCCGAGCGTCGTGTGGCCGACGCCGAGACGCTGTTCCGGCGGCCGGCCGGCGGGCTTCTGCACCTGCGCCTGCCCAGTCGCATGGCGATCTCGGCGACCGACCTGCGTGCGCGGCTCGCCGAGGGGCGCAGTGTGCGCTACCTGCTGCCCGAGGCGGTCGAGGCCTACATTCATTCACATCATCTTTACCGATAGCGGGAACTGTCGGGGTAGAATGGAGTCTGACCCGACTGTTGCCGACGAGGAGCTATGCAGATCGACGCATTGAAGACACTGGCGGTGGACGCCCTTGAGGAGCTCAAGGGCCAGGACATCGCCGCACTCGACGTCTCGGCGCTGACCAGCGTCACCGACGTCATGCTGGTGGCCAGCGGGACCTCTTCCCGACACGTTTCCGCGCTGGCCGACAACGTGGTCGAGCGGGCGAAGGAAGCGGGCGTCCGTGCGCTGGGGGTCGAGGGCAAGAGCGGCTCCGAATGGGTGCTGATCGACCTGGGCGACGTGGTGGTTCACGTGATGATGCCCGAGACCCGCCGCCTCTACGATCTGGAGCGGCTCTGGGCCGACATGCCCGCGGATGGCGAGGAGGAGGTCCGCGGGGGCCGGGCGTGAAGGTACGCCTGGTCGCGGTGGGCACCCGGATGCCCGACTGGGTCGAGCGCGGCGTCGAGGAGTATCGCAAGCGGTTGCCCCGTGACTTCGCCCTCGAGATCGTCGAGATCGCTCCCGGCGCGCGCGGCAAGAATGCCGATGTGGCGCGTGCCGTGGCCCTGGAGGGGCAGCGCATGCGCGATCGCCTGCGCGGCGACGAACTGTGCGTGGCCCTCGAGGTGGGCGGTCAGGCGTGGTCGACCGAGCGGCTCGCCCGCGAGGCCGATCAGTGGCGTCACTCGGGACGCGACGTGGCACTGCTGGTCGGCGGCCCGGAAGGGCTCGATCCGGGGCTGTCGGCCGGCGCCGAGCGGCGCTGGTCGCTGTCGCCGCTGACCCTGCCGCATCCCATGGTGCGTCTGATCCTCGCCGAGCAGCTCTATCGCGCCTGGACCTTGCTGGTCGGCCATCCTTATCACCGTTGACGACGTTCCCGATGCCCCGACACCCCCTCGCGCCCGGCCCGGCCCAGTTTCCCGATGCGTAAGCCCCGCGATACCCTGAAGAATCCCGAGCAGGAGGTGCGGTTGTTTCGCAACCGTTCGCTGCTCGCGGCCTTGCTGGTGATCCTGATGTCGGGCGCGCTGGTCGCCCGGCTGGTCTATCTGCAGGTGTTCCAGCACGAGGTCTACACCACCCGCTCCGAGAACAATCGCGTGCGCGTCGAGCCCCTGCCGCCGACCCGCGGGTTGATCTACGACCGCAACGGCCGGCTGGTGGCGGAGAACCGGCCGACCTACAACCTGACCATCGTTCCCGAGCGGGTCGACGATCTGGATGCCACCCTGGACCTGCTGGTCGACATCCTCGACCTGCCGGCCAAGGAGGCGAGCGTCTTCCGCGAGCGCGCCTATCAGCGTCAGCGGCCCTATCAGCCGGCGCTGCTGATGAGCGAGCTCAACGAAAAGCAGATCGCGCGGCTGGCGGTCAACCGCTACCGTCTGCCCGGGGTCGAGGTCGAGGCGCAACTGCTGCGCTACTACCCGGATCCACTGATCATGTCGCATGTCATCGGCTACGTGGGGCGCATCAACGCCGAGGAGCTGGCCGATCTGGATCGCGGCGAGTATTCGGGGACGCACTTCATCGGCAAGACCGGCGTCGAGAAGCAGTACGAGTCGGTGCTGCACGGCAAGGCCGGCCTGCGTCAGGTCGAGACCAACGCCCGCGGGCGGGTCCTCAAGGAGCTCGGGCGTACCGATCCGGCGCCGGGGAAGGACATCACCCTGACCATCGACGAGCGCCTCCAGCAGCTGGCCTACGACCTGCTCGACGACCGCCGCGGGGCGATCGTCGCCATCCAGCCGAAGACCGGCGACATCCTTGCCATGGCCTCGTCGCCGGGGTTCGACTCCAACCTGTTCGTCACCGGGATCAGCTACGACGACTACAAGGGGCTGCGCGACGACCACGACCTGCCACTCTACAACCGGGCGATCCGCGGCCAGTATCCGCCGGCCTCGACGGTCAAGCCCTACATGGCCCTGGCCGGGCTCTACAACCACGTGATCACCCCGGAAAAGACCATCTACGATCCCGGCTACTACAAGCTGCCGGATCATGACCGGCGTTATCACAACTGGCTGCGCTGGGGCCACGGTCGGGTCGACATGCACCGTGCCATCGAGGTCTCCAACGACACCTACTTCTTCACGCTCGCCCACGAGCTGGGGATCGACCGGTTGTCCGATTTCATGCACCGCTTCGGCTTCGGCGAGGACACCAGCTACGACGTCTACGGCGCCTCGAGCGGTCTGATGCCCTCCCGCGAGTGGAAACGCGAGCGCCGCGGGCAGGTCTGGTTCCCCGGCGAGACCCTGTCGGTGGGGATCGGCCAGGGCTACTGGCTGGCCACCCCGCTGCAGATGGCCACCGCGGTATCGGTGCTCGCCAACCGCGGCCACTGGGTGACACCGCACCTGGCCAAGCGTATCGGCGACGAGACGGTCGACCCGCCGCCGGCCAAGGAGGACATCGAGCTCGATGACGGCTGGTGGACGCTGGTGCGCAACGCCATGGGCGACGTGATGAGCGGCAGCGAGGGCACGGCGCGGCGCGTGGGGGCCGGGCTCGAGTACCGCATGGCCGGCAAGTCGGGCACGGCCCAGGTCTTCACCCTCGACAACGACGAACGCTACAACGCCGACGAGCTCGAGGAACGCTTGCACGACCACGCCCTGTTCACCGCCTTCGCGCCGATCGACGACCCGCAGATCGCCGTCGCCGTGGTGATCGAGAACGCCGGCGGGGGCAGTTCCCATGCCGCGCCGCTGGCGCGCGAGATCACCGATGCCTGGCTGCTGCCCGACGATGACGCGCTCGACGAGGCGGCCGCCGAAATTCGCCAGCGAGGATCGCATGCGACTCCGTGACACCGCCATGCTCCACTACCCGCGCAACGCCAGTGTCCGGCGGCGCAGCACGCTGTGGACGCGCATTCACATCGATCCCTGGCTGTGCGGCATTCTGCTGGTGCTGCTGGGGGCGGGACTGGTGGTGCTCTACAGTGCCAGCGGCCAGCGGCTGGCGGTCGTCGAGGCGCAGGCGCTGCGCCTGGGCGTCGCGTTGACGGTGATGGTGGTACTGGCCCAGCTGTCGCCCAAGACCCTCTGCCGCTGGTCGCCGGTGCTCTACGGGGCGGGGCTGGCGATGCTGATCGCCGTCGAGGTGATGGGCGACATCGGCATGGGCGCCCAGCGCTGGCTGGTGATTCCCGGGGTGATCCGCTTCCAGCCGTCCGAACTGATGAAGCTGGCGATGCCGATGATGGTCGCCGCCTACCTGCAGCGCCAGGCGCTGCCGCCCCGGGTGCGCGACATCCTGGTGTGTGCCGTGATCATGGCCGTGCCGGTGGTGCTGATCGCCAAGCAGCCGGACCTGGGCACGTCGCTGCTGGTGGCCTGTGCCGGGGTGTTCGTGGTGCTGCTGGCCGGGCTCTCCTGGCGCCTGATCGCCTTTCTGGTCGTGCTGGCCGCGGCGGCGATGCCGCTTTTGTGGTTCAACATGCACGATTACCAGCGTCAGCGCGTACTGACCTTTCTCAACCCGGAAAGCGACCCGCTGGGCGCGGGCTGGAACATCATCCAGTCGACCACGGCCATCGGCAGCGGGGGCGTCTTCGGCAAGGGCTGGACCCAGGGCACCCAGTCGCAGCTGGAATTCCTGCCCGAGCGACACACCGACTTCATCGTCGCGGTGCTCGGCGAGGAGTTCGGGCTGATCGGCATGCTGGTGGTGCTGACGCTCTATCTGCTGATCATCGGCCGCGGTCTGCTGATGGCCAATGGCGCTCACGACACCTATGGTCGGCTGGTGGGCGGCAGCATCGTCCTGACCTTTTTCATCTACGTGTTCGTCAACATCGGCATGGTCAGCGGCATCCTGCCGATCGTCGGCGTGCCGCTGCCGCTGGTCAGCTACGGCGGGACCTCCAGCGTGACGTTGCTGGCCGGTTTCGGTATTCTCATGGCGATTCACAGCCACCGGCGTCTGCTGCCGCGCTAGCCGCTGCGGAGCGAAACAGGGAGTTGAAGACGATGGGGTTTCCCGCTCGCCAACCGAGCCGTTTCCGGCTGGGCCTGTTGGGCTGCATCATGGCACTCGGCGCCACGTCGGCCTGGGCCGACTCGGCGTTCGATCCCGCCAGCCACCCGGACGTGGCGGCCTGGGTCGACGCCCGGGTGGCCGCCGGCACCGACCGCGACTGGCTGGTCAAGGCCCTTGACGAGGCCGGCTATAGCCAGGACGTGCTCGATGCCATGGCCAGGGCGCCCGAGCACCGCATGACCTGGGGCGAGTACCGCGACATCTTCATCCAGCCCGAGCGGGTCGAGGCCGGCGTGGCCTTCATCGAGGCCCACCGCGACGCCTTCGCGCGCGCCCGGGCGCAGTACGGGGTGGCCCCCGAGGTGATCGCCGCGATCATCGGCGTGGAAACCTACTACGGCCGGCACACCGGCACTCATCGGGTACTCGATTCCCTGGCCACGCTGGCGTTTCATCATCCGTCGCGCGGCGACTTCTTCCGCGGCGAACTGGCGGCCTTCATCGACCTGACCCGCGAGCAGGGCATCGATCCCGCCACGCTCGAGGGATCCTACGCGGGGGCGATGGGCTACCCGCAGTTCATTCCCACCAGCTATCAGGCCTACGCCGTGGACTTCGACGCCGACGGCAAGCGCGATCTGTGGCACGATCCCGTGGATGCCATCGGCAGCGTGGGCAACTACTTCGCGCGTCATGGCTGGCAGGCGGGCGGGGCGGTCGTGAGCGAGGCCTCGGGCCCGGCCACGCCGCCGGACGGCGTCACCTTCAACCAGGCGCGCGAGCCCTATGTGCGCATCGACGCGCTGGCCGCCAAGGGCATCACCCCCGCCGGGGGCGCCGGTCTGGACGCCGCGCAGCGGGTCGTGCCGCTGGCGCTCGAGGAGGGCGACGGCCGTGTCGACTATCGGCTCGGTCACGAGAACTTCTACGTCATCACCCGCTACAACCACAGTTATCTCTACGCCATGGCCGTCACCACCCTGGCCGAGCGCATTCGCGACGCGCGGGAGGCGTCGTCGTGAGACCGCTCTGGTGGCTGCTGCTGGCGGGACTGCTGGTGCTGGGTGGTTGCGCCTCCGGAGGGGGCGGGGACGGCGGTCGCTACGCCATGTCCCGTGATGCCTACCCGGACAATCCGCCCGATGTCGCCGACGTGCCCGACGCGGTACCCAGGGTCGAGCCGCTGGCCGCCAGCGGCAACCGCTCGACCTATCGGGTCTGGGGCAAGACCTATCATGTGCTGCCCAGTGCCGAGGGCTACGAGGCGGAGGGCACCGCGTCCTGGTACGGTGAGAAGTTCCAGGGCTATGACACCGCCAGCGGCGAGTCCTACGACATGTACAAGATGTCGGCGGCGCATCGTTCCCTGCCGTTGCCGACCTATGCCCGGGTCACCAATACCGACAACGGGCGCTCGGTGATCGTCAAGGTCAACGACCGAGGCCCGTTTCACGGCAATCGCCTGATCGATCTATCCTATGCGGCGGCCGCCCGGCTGGGTATCCTGCGCACCGGGACCGGGCACGTCCGGGTCGAGGCGATCGATCCGGTCGCCTGGCAGGCCCGGCACCGCTCGGGGAGCGAGACCTCGACGTCGCGCTCCCTGGCCTCGCGCCAGGCGTCGTCGCCCGATACCCGGGCGCGGCGTGATGCGGCGTCCGGGGCCGACTCGGCGGCGTCGACCCAGGCGCTGGCCACGCGAAGCGCGCCGACGGCGACGGCCATGCCGACCTCCGGGGCGTCGGGGGCCCGTGCAGAGAAAACGACGGCGTCCCGGGCGGCCGAGACCGGCACGTCCGCCACCGGCACGTCCGCTACCGGCACGTCCGCTACCGGCACGTCCGCCACCGACCCCGTGGCCGGGGACAGTGGGGCATTCTATCTGCAGGTGGCCGCGCTGAACTCGGCCACCAACGCCCGGAAATTGCGCGAACGCCTGCAATCGCGACTCGACCGGCCGGTACGCATCGACAGCGACGCCCGGCTGCACCGGGTTCAGGTCGGCCCCGTGGCCGATCGTTCAGCGCTGGAGGCGCTGCGCCAGCAGTTGCGCGACGTCGGTTATGCCCAGACCTTCGCCGTCACTGCCGGCAACTGATCCGTGTCTTCATTCTTGAAACAAGCAACGAGAAACACCGTCATGAGACTGTCCACTCTTTCTTCTCGCTCCTGGCAGGGACTGGCCGCCGCCGTCACCACGCTCTGCATCGCGTTGGTCCAGCCCGCCATGGCCGAGGATCAGCAAGCCTCGCAGCCCAAGCCGGATTCGTCGATGCAGCAGAGCCTGCCCGAGCCGATGATTCCCTCACCGCCCAGTCTCAATGCCTCCTCGTGGATTCTGCTCGACGCCAATAGCGGCGAGGTACTGGTCGAACACAACGCCGACCAGCGCCTGCCGCCGGCGAGTCTCACCAAGATGATGACCGCCTATATCGTCGAGAAGGAGATCAACGACGGCAACATCGCCGACGACGACATGGTCACGATCAGCGAGCATGCCTGGCGCACCGGCGGCTCGCGGATGTTCGTGCGCGAAGGCACCCAGGTCAGCGTCAACGACCTGCTGCACGGCGTGGTCATCCAGTCCGGCAACGATGCCAGCGTGGCGCTGGCCGAGTACGTGGCCGGGTCCGAGCCATCGTTCGTCGACCTGATGAACCAGCAGGCGCAGCGCATGGGGCTCAAGAACACCCATTTCGCCAACGCCACCGGCCTGCCGCACGACGATCACTACTCCTCGGCGCGGGACCTGGCGAACATCGCCCGGCACATCATCCAGGACTTCCCCGATCACTACGAGATGTATTCGGAGAAGTACTTCACCTACAACGGCATCCGTCAGCCCAACCGCAACCGGCTGCTGTGGCGCGATCCGTCGGTGGACGGGCTCAAGACCGGCCACACCGACGCCGCGGGCTTCTGTCTGGTGTCGTCCGCCAAGCAGGACGACATGCGCCTGATCTCGGTGGTGATGGGCACCAATTCCGACGAGGCGCGCGCTCAGGAATCGCAGAAACTGCTCAGCTACGGCTTCCGGTTCTTCGACACCTTCAAGCTCTACCAGCGTGGCGCGGTACTCAACCAGCCGCGGATCTGGGGCGGCGCCCAGGATACCCTCAAGCTCGGTGTCACCGATGCCCTGTATCTGACCGTGCCCAAGGGGCGCCGCGACGAGATGACCGCCAAGCTGAACATTCCCGAGACCATCAAGGCCCCGGTGCAGGCCGGGCAGCAACTGGGCACCCTGCAGGTCAAGCTCGGCGAGGAGGTGATCCGCGAAGAACCGCTGGTCGCGCTGCAGAGCGTCGAGCAGGGCGGTTTCTTCAAGCGCATCTGGGACGCGGTGCTGCTGTTCTTCACCGGGCTGTTCTGATCCGCATGTCCCCGCCGCCGCGTGGCGGCGGGCCAGGGTCGCGGCGACGTCGCGACCTTGGTCGATCTGGCGAGGTTGCGTAGAATACGCGCAGATACCCTTCATCGAGTGACCATCATGACCGACAAGTCCCTTCGGGATCTGCGTGTCGAGGCGCCACAGGCCGGCACCGGCGCGCCCAAGGTCGAATATCCCTGCGACTATCCGATCAAGATCGTCGGCGACGCCGCGGACGACTTCCAGGCCACCGTCATCGACATCGTCGAGCAGCACGCTCCGGGCGTCGACCGCACCACCATCACCGCCGTCGACAGCCGCAATGGCAAGTACCGCTCGGTGCGCGTGACCATCACCGCCACCGGCGAGGAGCAGCTGCGTACGCTGTTCGCCTCGCTCAAGGCCTCGGGTCGCGTCCACATGGTGCTGTAATGAGCGCCCTGGACGTCTATCGTCTCGGGCGTCTGCCCTATGAGCCGGTCTGGCGGGCGATGCGCGACTACACCGATACGCGCACGCCGGAGGCGCCGGACATGCTGTGGCTGGTCGAGCACGACCCGGTCTTCACCCAGGGGCAGGCGGGGCTGGCCGAGCATGTACTGATGCCGGGGGACATCCCGGTGGTCGCCACCGATCGGGGCGGCCAGGTCACCTATCATGGCCCCGGCCAGTTGGTGCTGTATCCGCTGCTCGATGTGCGGCGTCATCATCTGGGCGTGCGCGACCTGGTGACGGCACTGGAAAACGCCGTCATCGATGCCCTGGCCGAACACGGCGTCGAGGCGCGGGCCCGGCCCGATGCCCCGGGTGTCTACGTCGGCGAGGCCAAGATCGCCTCACTGGGCCTGCGCATCCGTCGTGGCTGCAGCTTTCACGGGGTGGCGTTCAACGTCGACATGGATCTCGCGCCCTTCGCGCGCATCAACCCCTGTGGCTATGCGGGCCTGGCGATGACCCAGCTTCGCGAGTGCGTCGCCGGCCCCGTACGGCTCGACCAGGAGGCCTCGCGGCTGATCCGTTGCCTGGCGACGCGCCTGGGCATCGAGTCCCTCGTCGAGCATGAGGGCCTGCCCGCCGGGCTTGCCCCCGACGCCGCTTCCCGCGTCGGCTGACTCTCTCCCACGGGCCCCTTCGCGGTGCCGCAAACGACGAGCCCTCTGCAGGCGACTGCAGAGGGCTTTCTTGTCTTGCGAGCGGCAAGCTTCGGGCGTCCGTCAGGCGTCGACCATCGGCAGGCATACGAAGCTGGGGCCGGGGGCGGGTTCGATCGGGGCCTTGAAGTGGGCGTTGAGTTCCGGCAGCAGTTCGCGCAGAAAGCGCAGGAACAGTTCGGTCACCGGGGTCGGGTAGCGGTCCTTGGGATAGACCGTGCACCACGAGCGCTTGAGCGGGAAGCCGGGCAGCGCGGGGGAGGCGAGCAGCCCCGAGGCCAGTTCGAGCTGAACGGCCAGTCGCGGCAGCACGGCGACGCCGAGATGCGCCATCACGCCCTGCTTGATCGCCTCGTTGGTGCCCAGTTCCAGGGTGTGCGCCAGCGATACACGCTCGCGGGCGACGAACTCCTCGAAGGCGGTGCGCGTCCCGGAGCCGGGTTCGCGCATCAGTACATAGTGCTGGGCGAAATCCTCGAGGGTCGGCTTCGCGGCGGTGAGCAGGGGGTGGCCGGGCCAGACGATGGGGATCATCTCGTTGTCGAGGATCGGCATGAAGGAGAGGTTGGCATCGTCCGGGACCATGCCCATGATCACCAGGTCGTCGCGCCGCTCGGCGAGGCGTTCCAGCGCCTGGCCGCGGTTGCAGACCCGCAGTCGGATATGGACCTCCGGGTAGCGTGCCCGGAACCGCGCCAGGATGTGCGGGACCACATACTGGGCGGTGGAAACCGCGGTCAGGTTGAGTTCGCCGCGGATGGTGCCGGCCAGCTCCGACAGTTCCATCTGCAGGCTCGAGACCTGACCGAAGATCGACTGCACGCTCGCCGCCAGGGCGTCCGCGGCCGGCAGCACGTGCAGGGTCTTGCCGGCGTACTTGAACAGCGGTTGTTCGAGCGCCTGCTCGAGCTGGCGAATCTGGGCGCTGACCGCGGGCTGGGTCAGGCCCAACTGCTCGGCCGCCCGCGAATAGGACTGCTGCCGATGCACGGCCTGGAAGACCTGTAGCTGGCGAAAGGTCAGTCGATTGAGCAGATGGGGGCGCGACATGGCGGTTTCCGCGTTAGGTATAAGCCGTAACTTATAGCTTGGCAAAAAAATATCAATTTTTCTATTGGCAACGAGCCGGGTAGCGTAAAAGGCACACCCTGCGAGGCCAAGGAAACGGGCAAGCAACCCGCTAGTTTTTCGCATGCCTGTCGTGGACGCAACCCTGGAGGACAGACCGTGTTCCGGAAACTGTTGATCGCCAACCGCGGCGAGATCGCCGTACGGATCGTGCGTGCCTGTGCCGAGATGGGCATTCGCTCCGTCGCCATCTATACCGAGCCGGACCGCTTCGCCCTGCACGTCAAGCGGGCCGACGAGGCGCATTTCGTCGGCGACGATCCGCTGGCCGGCTATCTCGACCCCCGGCGGATCGTCGATCTGGCCCGCGAGACCGGCTGCGATGCCATCCATCCGGGCTACGGCTTCCTCTCGGAGAACGCCGACCTGGCACGGATCTGTGCCGAGGCGGGCATTGCCTTCGTCGGCCCCGATGCCGCGGTGATCGCCAGCATGGGCGACAAGACCGCGGCACGCGCGGCGATGCGCGAGGCGGGCGTGCCGGTCACGCCCGGTTCGGAAGGCAACCTGGCCGATCGCGAGGAAGCCCTGGCGCTGGCCGAGGAGATCGGTTATCCGGTGATGCTCAAGGCCACCTCGGGCGGTGGCGGTCGCGGCATCCGCCGCTGCGACGACGCCAGACAGCTCGAGCAGGCCTGGGACCGGGTGATCTCGGAGGCCACCAAGGCCTTCGGCAGTGCCGACGTCTTCATGGAAAAGTGCGTGGTCGAGCCGCACCACATCGAGGTGCAGGTGCTCGCCGACCGCCATGGCCACGTCATCCACCTCTTCGAGCGTGACTGCTCGATCCAGCGCCGCAACCAGAAGCTCATCGAGATCGCCCCCAGCCCGCAGTTGACCCCCGAGCAGCGTGCCTACGTCGGCGAGCTGGCGGTGCGCGCCGCCAAGGCGGTGGGTTACGAGAACGCCGGCACCGTGGAGTTCCTGGTCAAGGGCAACGAAATCTACTTCATGGAGATGAACACCCGCGTTCAGGTCGAGCATACCATCACCGAGGCGATCACCGGGGTCGACATCGTCCGCGAGCAGATCCGTATCGCCGCGGGGCTCAAGCTGGCCTTCCGTCAGGAGGACATCCAGCACCACGGCTATGCGATCCAGTTCCGCATCAACGCCGAGGATCCCAAGAACGACTTTCTGCCCACCTTCGGCCGCATCACCCGCTACTACGCGCCGGGCGGGCCCGGGGTGCGGACCGACACGGCGATCTACACCGGCTACACGATCCCGCCGTACTTCGACTCCATGTGCCTGAAGCTGATCGTCTGGGGCCTGACCTGGGAGGAAACGCTGGACCGAGGCATTCGTGCGCTCAACGACATGCGCCTGCAGGGGGTCAAGACCACCGCGCCCTATTACCAGGAGATCCTGCGCCATCCCGACTTCCGCCGCGGCGAGTTCGACACCGGATTCGTTCCCGCGCATCCGGAACTGCTCAACTACTCGGTGAAGCGCAACCCCGAAGAGGTCGCGCTGGCCATCGCCGCCGCCATCGCCGCCCACGCCGGACTATAACAAGGAGAGACTCATGAGCCCGATTCAACCCGCGCGGGTCCAGGTGACCGACGTCGTGCTGCGTGACGGCCACCAGTCGCTGATCGCCACCCGTTTGCACACCGAGGACATGCTGCCGATCTGCCCGCAGCTCGACGCCATCGGCTTCCACTCGCTGGAGGTGTGGGGCGGGGCGACCTTCGATGCCTGTGTGCGCTTTCTCAAGGAGGACCCCTGGGAGCGGCTGCGCGCCTTGAAGGCGGCGCTGCCCAACACGCCGCTGCAGATGCTGCTGCGCGGCCAGAACCTGCTCGGCTACCGCCACTACGCCGATGACGTGGTCGAGCGCTTCGTCGCCAAGGCCGCCGATAACGGCGTCGACATCTTTCGCGTGTTCGATGCGCTCAACGACCTGCGCAACCTCGAGACCGCCATGCGCGCGGTCAAGGCCAGCGGCAAGCACGCCCAGGGCACGCTGTGCTATACGGTCAGCCCGGTGCATACCCTGGCGATGTACATCGACCAGGCCCAGCGGCTGGCCGACATGGGTGCCGATTCGATCGCCATCAAGGACATGGCGGGCCTGCTCACGCCCTATGCCACCGAGGAGCTGGTCGCCGCGCTGGTCGAGGCGGTCGAGGTGCCGATCCACCTGCATGCCCATGCCACCTCGGGACTCTCGGCGCTGTGCCATCTCAAGGCCGTCGAGGCCGGTTGTCGTCACATCGACACCTGCAACTCGGCGTTCGCCGGCGGCACCAGTCACCCATCCACCGAGTCCATGGTCGCCGCCTTCGCCGGGACCGATCACGACACCGGGCTCGACCTCGAGGCGCTCAAGGAGATCGGTGACTACTTCCGCGAGGTGCGCAAGAAGTATGCCGCCTTCGAGAGCGAATTCACCCGCGAGGACGTCTCGGTACAGATCAACCAGGTGCCGGGCGGGATGATGTCCAACCTCGCCAATCAGCTCAAGGAGCAGAATGCGCTGTCGCAGATCCGCGAGGTGTTCGCCGAGATCCCGCGGGTGCGTGCCGACCTGGGGTATCCGCCGCTGGTCACGCCCACCTCGCAGATCGTCGGCACCCAGGCGGTGATGAACGTGCTGACCGGCGAGCGCTACAAGACCATCACCAACGAGGTGAAGCGCTACCTGCAGGGCGGTTACGGCCACCCGCCGGCCGAGGTCGACGCCGGGATCCGGCGGCGCGCGATCGGCAACGAGCCGGTCGAGGAGGGGCGCCCCGCCGATGCGCTGGCCCCGGAGATGGCGCGCCTGACCCGGGACATCGGTGAGCTCGCCGAGGGCGAGGAGGACGTGCTGACCTTCGCCATGTTCCCCGAGCTGGGCCGCGACTATCTCGAGGGGCGCCGCGACGGCACGCTCACCCCCGAGCCGCTGCCCGCCCCGGATGACGGCGGCGGGCGTCCGGTCACCGAGGGGGTGCCCACCGAATTCGTGATCGACGTCCACGGTGAGTCCTACGAGGTGCAGATCACCGGCGTGGGCAGCATCGGCGGCAAGCGCCAGGTCTATCTGACCCTCGACGGCATGCCCGAGGAAGTCGTCTTCGAGGCCAAGGACGACTACGTCGGCGGCGGCGGTGCGGGGCGTGCCCAGGCCTCGCAGCCCGGTCATGTCACCACCTCGATGCCCGGCAACATCGTCGACGTGCTGGTCGAGGTCGGCGATTCTGTCGAGGAAGGCCAGGCGGTGCTGATCACCGAGGCGATGAAGATGGAAACCGAGGTTCACGCCCGCGTCGCCGGTAGCGTCAAGGCGGTCCACGTCGCCCGCGGCGATCGTGTTACCCCCGGCGAGGTGCTGATCGAGATCGAGTGACGCGTCGCGTCGCCTGGTGTCATGCTGACCCGGCCTGGTGCCGGGTTTTTCCGTCGCGGCCACGATCGCCTATGCTGTCAGCGTTGCTACCCGGATTGTTCGGCTAGCGAGGCGCATCGAGTCGCCGGACGCCGGTCTCGTCACGCCGGCATCTGGCGCCTACCCGGCCCTCCTCAAGAGAGCCACCAAGGAACCAATGGGAGACACCTCATGGACGACAGACATACCTCCGACGAATTTGGCCGGTTGATCGACCGTTGCTGCGACCAGGCGGGTCGCGTGGATGCCCGCAGTGCCCTGGCGGGCGGGGCCCTGGGACTGCTGCTCAGCAGTCGTCACGGCCGCGGCCTGCTGGGCAAGGCGCTCAAGTACGGCGTCGTGGCCGGGTTGGGCGCGCTGGCCTGGCAGACCCGTCGGCAGCGCAGCGGCTACGACGCCGACGAGGCCCGCGAGATGACCCGGCCGCCGGCGGCGAGGCCCGGGGGCGACGAACCGTCCGAGGCCGGCGACGCGCCGCGAGACGCTGGCGCCTCCGGCGAGGCGCCGCGCGCTCCCGGCTTCCCCGGACCCTGACACGGGGCAACGCCCGAACCCGGCCGTTCGGGCGTCGTCCGCGGCCTGACGAGCCCGGCCACGGGATCAGTCACGACCCGGTGTGGCGCTGATCTTGTGCAGCGACAGGTCGGCGCCCTCGAATTCCTGCTCTTCGCTGAGGCGAATGCCGACGATGGCCTTCAACCCGCCATAGATGACGGTCCCGGCGATCAGTGCCAGGACGATGCCCAGCAGCGTTCCCGCGCATTGCGAGGCGAGACTGATGCCGCCCAGGCCCCCCAGCGCCGGCTGACCGAACAGCCCGGCGGCGATACCGCCCCAGGCGCCGCAGATCCCGTGCAGGGGCCAGACCCCCAGCACGTCGTCGATACGCCAGCGGTTCTGCGTCTGCGTGAACAGCACCACGAACAGCGCGCCGGCCACCGCGCCGGTGGCCAGCGCACCGATCGGGTGCATGAGATCCGAGCCGGCGCAGACCGCCACCAGGCCCGCCAGGGGGCCGTTGTGAATGAAGCCGGGGTCGTTGCGGCCCAGCGCCATCGCCGCGAGGATGCCGCCGACCATCGCCATCAGCGAGTTGACGGCGACCAGTCCGCTGATGCCGTCGAGTGTCTGGGCGGACATCACGTTGAAACCGAACCAGCCGACCGTCAGCGTCCAGGACCCCAGCGCCAGGAAGGGTATGCTCGAGGGTGGATGGGCGGCCACCGCGCCATGTCGCGGATAGCGGCCACGGCGCGCACCCAGCAGCAGCACGGCGACCAGCGCGACCCAGCCACCGAAGCCGTGGACCACCAGGGAGCCGGCGAAGTCATGGAAGGGCTGGCCGAAGGTCGCTTGCAGCCAGGCCTGGATCTGCCAGTTGCCGTTCCAGACGATGCCTTCGAAGGTGGGATAGGCCAGGCCCACCAGCAGCAGCGTGGCGGTGAACTGCGGGTAGAAGCGTGCCCGCTCGGCGATGCCCCCGGAGATGATCGCCGGGATCGCCGCGGCGAAGGTCAGCAGGAAGAAGAACTTGACCAGGCCGTAACCGTGGTCGAGCGAGAGCTGCTCGGCGCTGGCGAAGAAGCCATTGCCATAGGCGATAGCGTAGCCGACCACGAAGTAGGCCAGCGTCGAGGCGGCGAAGTCGGTGATGATCTTGACCAGGGCGTTGACCTGATTCTTGGCGCGTACCGTACCCACTTCCAGGAAGGCGAAGCCGGCGTGCATGGCCAGTACCATGCAGGCGCCCAGCAGCAGGAACAGTACGTCGGCACTCGAGGGAATGTCAGTCATGGCGTGTGAGTTCGTTGTCTACGGGTTCGTTGCGGTGAACTAGCGGGGTCGTGCACTGCGATAAAGGGGCTTGCACGTTTTGTGCCAGCTTTTTTTGTCGCCATTTCTCAACGGCTTGGGCGCAGGGTGAGCGTTTCTGGTGCGCGTGGTGCGCTATTCGGGTGCGTCGTCGGGGATCTTGTGCACTATTTTTGTGCTTTCGGGCGGGCTCGATGCCACGGTTTGGCGCATTCGCCCGCAGGCCCGATTTTCATGATTGCCGGCTGCAACCACGCCCGGATGGCGTTATGCTGATCTTGCAGTGCAGCAAATTTCATCGGAGCCCACTCATGCTTCCCGTTCAAGCTTCTCTCGCGCGGACGATGTCGGCGTTCTGGGACCCCCTGGGGCTCGGTCAGGCCGCCATCGACTACTGGCGCGACACCGTCGAGCGCAGCGTGCTGTATCTCGACGTCATGCGCCAGCGCGGGAATCAGTATCTCGAGCATATGGAGCAGACCCGCCCCAGCGTGCTGGGATTCGAGGTCGAACTGCTCGTCGACGGGCGCGACTTGCCGCGTCCGGTCAACTACGAGTTGATGCGCATCGTGCCCCCCGAGGGCATCGAGATCGACGAGGACCGGCGGCCCTTCGTGGTCGTCGACCCGCGTGCCGGCCACGGGCCCGGCATCGGCGGCTTCAAGCCCGACAGCGAGATCGGCGTGGCGCTGCGTGCCGGGCATCCGTGCTACTTCATCGGCTTTCTGCCGTTTCCGGTGCCCGGGCAGACCGTGCTGGACGTCGTCGAGGCCGAGGCGCATTTCCTCCACGAGGTGATCGCGCGTCACCCCCAGACCGTCGAAAAACCGATGGTGGTGGGCAACTGTCAGGCCGGCTGGCAGCTGATGATGGCGGCGGCGCTCGAGCCCGACTGCTTCGGGCCCATCCTGATCGCCGGCGCACCGCTGTCCTACTGGGCCGGCGAGCGCGGCAAGGCGCCGATGCGCTACAGCGGCGGCATGACCGGCGGCAGCTGGGTCACCGCCTTCGCCAGCGACCTGGGGGCCGGCAACTTCGACGGCGCCTGGCTGGTGCAGAACTTCGAGAAGCTCAATCCGGCCAACACGCTCTGGACCAAGCAGTACCGGCTGTTCGCCAACATCGACACCGAGGCCGATCGCTACCTCGAATTCGAACGCTGGTGGGGCGGACACGTGGTGCTGGCCGGCGAGGAGATCCAGTACATCGTCGACAATCTGTTCGTCGGCAATCGCCTGAGCACCGCCCAGTTGCTGACCCGCGACGGGCGCCGCATCGACCTGCGCAACATCCGCTCGCCGATCGTGGTGTTCTGTTCCAAGGGCGATGACATCACGCCGCCGCCCCAGGCGCTGGGCTGGATCACCGACCTCTACGACAGCGTCGAGGACATCCAGGCCAACGAGCAGACCATCGTCTACTGTGTCCACGATACCACCGGCCATCTGGGGATTTTCGTGTCGGGCAGCGTCTCGCGCAAGGAGCATGCCGAGTTCACCGCCAACATGGACTACATCGACATCTTGCCCCCGGGTCTCTACGAGACGCAGGTCACCGAGCGCCCGCCCAGCGAGGCAGCGCCGGTCGACGGCGATTACCTGCTCGAGTTCACGCCGCGGGGCCTCAAGGATGTCGACGAGATCGTCCAGCCGCTGCACGAGGACGAGCGGCGCTTTGCCACCGTGGCGCGGCTGTCGGAGATCAACCTGGGGCTCTACCAGCGCTACCTGCAGCCCTGGATGCATGCCCTGATGACCCCCGAAGCGGCACGCTGGATTCGCCGCATGCACCCCATCCGGCTGGGCTACAAGCTGCTGTCGGATCGCAATCCGGCGACCGTCCCGTTGCCGGTGATGGCCGATTACGTCCGTGCCAACCGCGCCCGGGCGGGGGAGAACAACCCCTTCCGGATCGCCGAACGCATGCTCTCCGACGACATCGTGCGCATGCTGGACAGTTATCGCGATGTGCGTGACCGCGCCACCGAGTGGGCGTTCATGGAGATCTATGGCCAGCCCTGGCTGCAGATCCTGGCCGGGTTGGGCGTCGATCGCGGCGCGGTGCCGAGCCGCCGCCCCGGGCAGGAGCCGGAGCACCGTCGCTTCGTCAGCCAGCGCCGCGAAGAGATGCGCGCCAGGATCGATCAGGGCGATGTTCACGATGCCGTGATGCGGGCGATCATCTTCGTGCTCGGCGGGGCTCCGTCGACCGACGAGCGCAATTTCCAGCGCCTCAAGGCGACCCGCGCCGAAGTCGAGCCCAATCTCGACCTCGAACGGTTCAAGGCGCTGGTGCGCGAGCAGTTCTTCATTCTCAAGCTCGACCCGCAGGCCGCGCTCGGCGCGCTACCGACCCTGCTGGAAGGCGAGAGTGCCGAGACCATCGACGCGCAGCTGCAGCACATCGAGCACGTGGTCGAAGCCAGTGCGCCGCTCTCGGGTCGCACCCAGGATCGCCTGGAAAAGGTCAGAACGTTGTTCCTTCGGGCGCGTCAGGCGGTGCGCGACGCGTCTCCGGTGACGGCCCTCGGTGGCGAGACCGGCAAGGCCGAGGTCGAGAAAGCCGAGGCCGAAGCGGTCGCCTCCGGAAAGCGCCAGTCCGGGGCGCGCACGGCGCAGGACGGTGAAGCGTCAGGCGATGACACGGCCGAGACACTCGCGGAAGCCCCACCGGCGGCGCAGCCAGCGGGTCAGGCGGCATCGGAAACCCAGCGATCGGGGGCGAGCGAGGGCACCACGAACCCCGAGGCGGCGGGCAAGGAGCCGGGCCAGCGCACCACCGGCAACCGTCGCAAGCGCACGCCGCCGAAGCGCTCTTCCTGAGCCTGTCGCGGGTCCGCCACCCGCGCTGATCCGATGGCTCGTCGCGAAAAAAGGCGCCCCCGATAGTGATCGGGGGCGCCTTTTCACGTCTCGCCAGGGGGCTCGGGCCCTCAGGGCTGGGTACGCGAGGCGACCCAGTCGCTGGCGTCGGGAACATCGACGTCGTGATTTTCCGACAGATAGGGCGAGGTGATGATGAAGTCGGCGCTGGCGGCGTTGCAGGCGACCGGCACGTTCCACAGCGCGGCCAGGCGCAGCAGGGCCTTGACGTCCGGGTCGTGGGGCATCGGCGAGAACGGATCCCAGAAGAAGATCAGCAGGTCGAGACGCTGCTCGGCGATGCGGGCGCCGATCTGCTGATCGCCCCCCAGAGGGCCGCTCATCAGTCCTTCGACCGGCAGGCCCAGGGCATCGGCGACGCGCCTGGCCGTGGTGCCGGTGCCCAGCAGCTCATGCTGTGCCAGGGTCTCGCGCCAGTGCCCCGCCCAGTCCAGCAATTCCTGCTTCTTGCCGTCGTGAGCGATCAGCGCAATCCGCTTGCGACCCGGCAGGGTGCGCCGGGTATCGCGGCTGGGGCGCTGGGCGTTCATGCCTCGGCCCCCAGATCGAGGATCTTCAGGGTATTGGTGCCGCCGTGGGCGTTCATGTGATCGCCACGGGTGAGGATCACGTGATCGCCGTCCTGGGCGATGCCGCGCTCGCGCAGCACCTGCAGGGCACGCGCGTCGAGGCCCTCGGCGGGGATGTCGGTGGTGTCGAAGGGCAGCGAGACCACCCCGCGATACAGCGCCATGCGCCGCTGGGCGATGGGGCTGTGAGCGAGGCCGACGATGGGCAGGCCGGAACGGATGCGGGAGGCGATCAGCGGCGTGTAGCCGGTAGCGGTCATGCAGGCGATCGCCGCCACCCCGGAGAGGTGGTTGGCGGCATACATGGCGGACAGTGCCACCGTCTCGTCGATCCGCGAGAAGCCCTCGTGGATGCGGTGCTTGGATTCCTGGGCGCTGCGCTCGCGTTCGGCGCCCAGGCACAGCCGGGTCATCGCCTCGATGGTCTCCACCGGGTAGTCGCCGGCGGCGGTCTCGGCGGAGAGCATCACCGCGTCGGTGCCGTCGAGCACGGCGTTGGCGACGTCGAACACCTCGGCGCGGGTGGGCAGCGGCGAGTCGATCATCGACTCCATCATCTGGGTGGCGGTGATCACCGCGCGGTTGAGCGAGCGGGCGCGCTGGATCAGGCGCTTCTGCACGCCGATCAACTGGGCGTCGCCGATCTCCACGCCGAGGTCGCCACGGGCCACCATCACCGCCTCGCTGGCGCGGATGATGCCGTCCAGGGTCTCGGCGTCGGCGACCGCCTCGGCGCGCTCGACCTTGGCCACCAGGCCGATCTCCGCGCCGGCCTCGCCGAGCAGCTCGCGGGCGAGCTGCATGTCGGCCGCCGAGCGCGGGAAGGACACCGCGAGATAGTCGACGCCGATGTCGATGGCGGTCTTGAGATCCTCGCGGTCCTTGTCGGTGAGCGCGGCGGCGGAGAGCCCGCCGCCCTGCTTGTTGATGCCCTTGTTGTTGGAGAGCTTGCCGCCGACGCGCACCGTGGTGTGCACCCGCGGCGGCTCGACCCGCTCCACCGCGAGCTCGAGGCGGCCGTCGTCGAGCAGCAGCACGTCGCCCGGGGCGACGTCCTCGGCGAGGGCCTTGTAGTCGCAGCCGACCCGGGTGGCGTCACCGGCATCGCGTTCCAGCGAGACGTCGAGGACGAAGGGCTGGCCGGTCTCGAGGGTCACCGCGCCCTCGGCGAAGCGGGCGATGCGGATCTTGGGCCCCTGCAGGTCGCCGAGGGCGGCAACGCTGCGGCCGTGACGCTCGGCGGCCTCGCGCACCGCGGCCAGGCGGCGGCGGTGGTCATCGGCAGAGCCGTGGGAGAAGTTGAGGCGTACCACATCGACGCCGGCCTTGATCATCGCGTCGAGCACGCCCTCGCGATCGCTGGCGGGGCCGAGCGTGGCGACGATCTTGGTACGACGAATCGGGGCGTGGCCGTGCAATGCTTCCGGCATGAGTATCTCCTTAGCGGGCCGCTTTTCGTGAGCCTGGCCGTTTCGTGAGCCTGACTATAAAGGTGGCAAGAAAGCCTGAATGCGGAAACCGTTTTTTTCCGGGCGACAGGCGCCGGGCAGGTGGCATCCGTTTATGTAGTCATTTTACTACATAATAGTACAGCACAATGCCGGGTCACGGAAAAGGCCCGCCCGGCGGCAGCCGGACGGCCTGCCGTGTGCTGTCGACAGGATGGCCGAACGGGAACGCGTCCGGCGCCGGCGTATCGGCGCAGCAAGCGGCACGCAACGACGCCGCCGGACTCTCCCATGAGAGTCCGGCGGCGTGACAGGGTGATGACGCTCGGGCCGGCGGGTCAGCTGACGTTGAGGGTGGGAATCCGGTTGGGATCGGCTTCCTGGCCGGGAACCTGGGCGGGGGAGGCGAGTTCCAGCCCCAGGTTGTTGTTCTCGAAGACCCGGTCGGCCCGGTAGCTGGAACGCACCAGGGGGCCGGAGGGCACTTCCATGAAGCCCTTCTCGAGGCCCTGCTGGCGATAGCGCTCGAATTCCTCCGGCGTCACCCAGCGTTCCACCGGCAGGTGGTTGCGGGTGGGGCGCAGATACTGGCCCAGGGTGACGATGTCGACGCCGATGGCCCGCAGGTCATCGAAGGTCTGGAGGATCTCCTCGTCGGTCTCGCCGAGGCCGAGCATCAGGCTGGTCTTGGTGAGGATGTCGGGCCGGTGGCGCTTGGCGTGGGCGAGCACGTCGAGGGTCTTGCGGTAGCCGGCGCGGGCATCGCGGACGCGATGAGTGAGACGTTCCACGGTCTCGACGTTCTGGGCGAAGACTTCCAGGCCCGAGTCGACGACGCGTTCGACGTAGGCGGGCACCGCGTCGAAGTCCGGGGTCAGCGCCTCGACCACCACCTCGGGCGTGCGGGCCTTGATGGCGCGGATGCAGTCGGCGTAATGGCCGGCACCGCCATCGGCCAGGTCGTCACGATCCACCGAGGTGAGCACGATGTAGCGCAGGCCCATCAACTCGACGGACTTGGCGGTGTTCTCGGGTTCCTCGGCATCCAGCCAGCCCTTGGGGTTGCCGGTGTCGACGGCGCAGAAGCGGCAGGCGCGGGTACACACCGAGCCCATCAGCATGATGGTGGCGGTGCCGTTGCTCCAGCATTCGCCCATGTTGGGGCAGTGGGATTCGGCGCACACGGTGCTTAACCGGTGTTCCGAGACATTGCGCTTCACGGCATCGAAGCGTTCACCACCGGGTATCTGGGCACGCAGCCACTTCGGCTTACGGCCGAGGGCGGGGTTGTCCGCCTCCTGCTGCCTGCGCTGCTTCATGCCGTCCTTGATCGCGGTCGCACCGTGTTCGTTGCGGTACTTTTCCCCGCTGGACACCGGTTTGGCGGTCCTGTTGCTCATGATCTGCGAGCCTCTCCGTTCGGCGGCTATGCGTCACGCCCACGCGTCAGTCAGGGGGCGCCCGTGATGTCAAAGCGGGACGGCCGGCGCCGGGCATGGCGAATCTATCGGTACGGGCGATAACTTAGCATATCGTCGGCTTGACTGGACAGGTGACTTGGTTGCTGGATCGCGCGAGGCCGGGGGCGGCGTCGCTCGCCTCTTGTGAATCCGGTCGTCCTCGGGCTAGGTTCAAGGGGCCGCCCGGCGCGACTGGCGTGATACGGGTGGCTGGGGTAGGGTAGGCGCATTTTTCCGCCGGGAGCCCAGTGCTTCCGGTACGACGGACAGGTGCCGCGTCAACATTCGCTTGGCGGCGGCCAGTAAAAGTGGAGCACTATGGGCAAGTCACTGGTCATCGTCGAGTCGCCGGCCAAGGCCAAGACGATCAACAAGTACCTCGGCAAAGACTACATCGTGAAGTCGAGCGTCGGCCATATTCGCGACCTGCCGACCAGCGGCTCCGGCAAGAATGCCAGCGATCCCAAGGAGCGCGCGCGTCAGGCCGCGGCGACCCGCAAGATGTCGCCGGACGAGAAGGCCGCTTACAAGAAGCACAAGGCCTGGAGCCAACTGATCCGGCGCATGGGCCTCGACCCGGAGAACGGCTGGGAAGCCAACTACGAGATCCTGCCCGGCAAGGAGAAGGTCGTCGAGGAACTGGCCAAGCTGGCCAAGAAGGCCGATGCCATCTATCTCGCCACCGACCTCGACCGCGAGGGGGAGGCGATCGCCTGGCACCTGCGCGAGACCATCGGCGGCGACGACGCGCGCTACAAGCGGGTGGTGTTCAACGAGATCACCAAGAACGCCATCCAGGAGGCCTTCAAGGAGCCGGGCAGTCTCAACATGCCGCGGGTCGAGGCCCAGCAGACGCGCCGCTTCCTGGACCGCGTGGTGGGCTTCATGCTCTCGCCGCTGCTGTGGAGCAAGATCGCCCGCGGGCTCTCCGCCGGGCGCGTACAGTCCGTGGCGGTGCGCCTGATCGTCGAGCGCGAACGCGAGATCCGCGCCTTCGTGCCCGAAGAGTTCTGGGACGTGCATGCCGACCTGAAGCCGGCCGGTGGCGACGAGAGCGTGCGCTTCGAACTGGTGCGCCAGGACGGCAAGCCGTTCCGGCCCACCTCCGAAGCCGAGACCCAGGAGCGTATCGCCGCGCTGAGCAAGGCCGGCCTGGCGATCACCGCCCGCGAGGAGAAGCCGACCCGCTCCAAGCCCAACGCGCCGTTCATCACCTCGACGTTGCAGCAGGCCGCCAGCGGCCGGCTGGGTTTCTCGGTGAAGAAGACCATGACGCTCGCCCAGCGGCTCTACGAGGCGGGCTACATCACCTACATGCGTACCGATTCCACCAACCTCTCCCAGGAGGCGGTGAATGGCGTGCGCGACTACATCGGCAGCGAATTCGGGCAGCGCTACCTGCCGGAATCGCCCAACCGTTACTCCAGCAAGGAGGGCGCCCAGGAGGCTCACGAGGCGATCCGCCCCTCCGAGGTGACCCGCACCGCCGCCGATCTGGCGGGCATGGAGCGCGACGCCGAACGCCTCTACGAGCTGATCTGGCGTCAGTTCGTCGCCTGCCAGATGATGCCCGCCGAATACCTGTCGACCACGCTCACCGTGGAGGCCGACGGCTATGAGCTGCGCGCCAAGGGTCGGGTGCTCAAGTTCGACGGTTACACCCGGGTCATGAAGCCCGCCGGCAAGAAGGACGAGGACCAGACCCTGCCCGATCTGGCCGAAGGCACGGTCATGGAACTGGTGAAACTCGATCCGCAGCAGCACTTCACCAAGCCGCCGGCGCGCTATACCGAGGCGAGCCTGGTCAAGGAACTCGAGAAGCGCGGCATCGGTCGGCCGTCGACCTACGCCTCGATCATCTCGACCATTCAGGACCGTGGCTACGTCAAGCTCGAGAACCGTCGCTTCTATGCCGAGAAGCTCGGCGACATCGTCACCGATCGTCTCGTCGAGTCGTTCGGCGACCTGATGGACTACGGTTTCACCGCGCGCATGGAGGACAGCCTCGACGAGGTGGCCGAGGGCGAGCGCAACTGGAAGGCGCTGCTCGATGCCTTCTACGCCGAGTTCCGCGCCGAACTGGAGCAGGCCGAGGGCGAGCAGGGCATGCGCCCCAACCAGCCGGTGCCCACCGACATCGACTGTCCCAAGTGCGGGCGCAAGATGCAGATTCGCACCGCCTCCACCGGCGTGTTCCTGGGCTGCTCGGGCTACAACCTGCCGCCCAAGGAGCGCTGCAAGACCACCATCGACCTGATCCCCGGTGAAGAGGCGGTGGCCGCCGACGCCGGCGACGATGCCGAGACCGATGCCCTGCGCGCCAAGCACCGCTGCCCCAAATGCGGCACGGCGATGGATAGCTACCTGATCGACGAGACCCGCAAGCTGCACATCTGCGGCAATAGCCCGGATTGCGACGGCTACGAGATCGAGACCGGCAAGTTCAAGATCAAGGGCTATGAAGGCCCGACCATCGAGTGCGACAAGTGCGGCGCCGACATGCAGTTGAAGTCGGGGCGTTTCGGCAAGTACTTCGGGTGTACCAACGAGAACTGCAAGAACACCCGCAAGCTGCTCAGGAACGGCGAGGTCGCGCCGCCCAAGATGGACCCGATTCCCATGCCGGAGCTGGCCTGTCAGAAGGTCGACGATCACTACGTACTGCGCGACGGTGCCAGCGGGCTGTTCCTGGCGGCCAGCCAGTTTCCCAAGAATCGCGAGACCCGCCCGCCGCTGGTCGCCGAGCTCAAGGCGCATGCCGAGGAACTGCCCGAGAAGTACCACTTCCTGCTCGATGCGCCGAGCGAGGATCCCGACGGGCGTCCCGCGCAGATCCGCTTCTCGCGCAAGACCAAGAGTCAGTACGTGATGACCGAGCAGGACGGCAAGGCCTCCGGCTGGAAGGCCACCTTCGAGGACGGCCGCTGGCAGATCGAGGACAAGCGCAAATGACCCCGCGAGGGCGCACCAATCAGTTGCTCTACCAGGCCGAACTGCTGCTCGAGGCGCCGGTCGGCGACGACGAGCACGCCGTGGCGCGGCGCATGGCCCAGGAAGAGGGCGCCCTGGCCACGCTGGGCCTGGCGCTGGATGCCACGCTGCGCGAACTCACCGAGCACGCGGCGCTGGCACGCCACGACTGGCGTGAGCTGCTCGGCCCCCAGGCCGAGGGGGTGGCCGAGTTGCGCCGCCTGCGCGCCCTGCGCGAGGACCCGGAAAGCTGGCTGGCGGGGCTCTGCCAGCGGCTCGACGCCCTGGCCGGGGTGGATGGCGTGGCGCGCCGCGAGCGTAGCGAATCGCTGATCGTCGCCGCCGACCGGATTGCGCTGGGCGACGAGTTGCGCGGATTCCTGCGGGCCTTCAAGGCCGAATTGACGGCGCTGCGTGAAACCAGTTTCGAATGGTGACGCCCGAGCGGCGTAAGTGATAAGCTGACGGCATGAGAACGACGACCATGGCCCATGCGCTGTGGTCGTTTTTTGTTGCCGTGGCACAAGACCGTAGCGAGGTGACCGTGTCAGAAACCGCTGTGCTGGAAATCGTCGAACTCGCCGATGGCGAAGTCATTCTGCGGCCCGCCGAGGGCGACGGCGAACCCTTGCTGAGCATCCGCTTCTCCGACGAGGCGGCCGATCTGCTGCGCCAGAGTCGCTTCGACGTGGCCCGCGAGATGATCGATCACGCGATCACCCGGACCCGGCTCTGGGAGGGGGATGCCAGTGACGAGGAGGTCGTGAAGCCGGGAACCGTCCACTGACGTTCACCGGCCATCATGAGCCGCTTTCATGATCATCCTGAAAAGTCTCCGTTAGCCAACTCATCATTCGCTCGGCATAGTGCGCTCCACACTCGAACGATGGAGCCGTACCATGCCGATGCCTCCCTTCCGTGCCGACACCGTCGGCAGCCTGTTGCGCAGCGACTCCCTCAAGCAGGCGCGCGCGCGCTTCCATGACGGCAGCATCGACGCCGGGACACTGCGTGACGTCGAGAACGAGGAGATCCGCCGGGTCGTCGCGCGTCAGGAGTCACTGGGCCTGAAGGCCGTTACCGACGGCGAATTTCGACGCGCCTGGTGGCATTTCGACTTCCTCGAGCGGCTCGACGGCGTCGAGGGCTACCAGGCCGAGCAGGGCATCCAGTTCCAGGGCGTGACCACCCAGGCGCGCAGCGTGCGGGTGACCGACAAGCTCGGCTTCCCGGCCGACCATCCGATGCTCGATCATTTCCGCTTCCTGGCCGACACGGTCTCCTCGGCGACCGCCAAGATGACCATTCCCAGCCCCAGCGTGCTGCACTTCCGCGGCGGGCGGCGCAACATCGATACCAGCGTCTATCCGAGCCTCGACGGCTTCTTCGCCGATCTGGCCGACACCTATCGCGATGCCGTGCGCGCCTTCCACGCCGCCGGTTGCCGCTACCTGCAGCTCGACGACACCGTCTGGGCCTATCTGTGTTCCGCCGAGCAGCTGGAAGCGGTGCGCGAGCGTGGCGACGACCCGTCGCGGCTGCAGTCGATCTATGCCGAGGTGCTCAACCACGCCCTGGCCGGACGGCCCGACGATCTGCATGTCAGCCTGCACGTCTGCCGCGGCAACTTCCGCTCGACCTGGATCAGCGAGGGCGGCTACGAGCCGGTCGCCGAGACGCTGCTGGGCGGGGTCGACGTCGATGCCTACTTCCTCGAGTACGACACCGACCGGGCCGGCGGTTTCGAGCCACTGCGCTTTCTGCCGGAGGGCCACAAGCAGGCGGTGCTGGGGCTGATCACCACCAAGAGCGGCGAGCTGGAGCCGGCGGAGGCGATCGAGCGGCGCATCGAGGAGGCACAGCGCTTCGTCGCCCGGGACCAGCTCTGCCTGAGCCCGCAATGCGGTTTCGCCTCCACCGAGGAGGGCAACCGCCTCAGCGAGGACGAGCAGTGGGCCAAGCTGGCTCGGGTGGTGGAGATCGCCCGGGACGTCTGGCCCGACGCCTGACGGCCGTCACCCGGCCTCGCGGTGCGGGGCCACGCCTAGATCCGGCCTGCGGGGCGACGAAAGATCGCGCTCTCGCTCCCTCCAGCGACTACGCTCTAGCTCTGGGACGGCGCAGGAGGGCGCGAGGATGCGGCTGAGGATCGGCTACGAGATCGTCTACGAGTGCCCGCAGGCGGTGCCGATGATCGTGATGACCCACGTGCACTATTCGCGGGCCTCGGATCTGGTGGCGCCGGATTATCTGGTCACGCTGCCGCCGTTGCCCAGCGAGCCCTACCGCGACTCGTTCGGCAACTGGTGCGTGCGGCTGGTGGCGCCGCCGGGACGCACCGTGATCGCCACCGATGCGGTGATCGACGACCCCGGCCAGCCCGATCGGGTGGATACCCAGGCGCCGCAATTGCCCGTGGAACGGCTGCCGGCCGAGACCCTGCTCTACCTGATCGGCAGCCGCTACTGCGAGACCGATCGGCTCTCCGACATCGCCTGGCAGCTGTTCGGCAACGGCCCCACCGGCTGGCAGCGCGTGCAGGCCATCTGCGACTTCGTGCACCAGCACATCAGCTTCGGCTACCCGTATGCCCGGGCGACCAAGTCGGCCTGGGAGGTCTATCACGAGCGCGGCGGCGTGTGTCGCGACTTCGCCCATCTGGCGGTGGCCTTCTGCCGGGCGATGAACATCCCGGCACGCTATTGCACCGGCTATCTCAGCGACATCGACATCCCCCCGCCACACGCCCCGATGGACTTCCATGCCTGGTTCGAGGCCTACCTCGACGGCGGCTGGTACACCTTCGACCCGCGCAACAACGACCGCCGGGTCGGACGTATCCTGATCGCCTACGGGCGGGATGCCGCCGATGTGCCGATCGCCAACACCTTCGGGCCCAACAGCCTGGTATCGTTTCGGGTCTGGACCCATGAAGACGACGGCGTGTCGCCCCTGGCGCACGGCCGGTCCTGACCCCACGAGAGGGAGTGAGCCTTGGAGCGTGTTGCGATCCTGGTCGATGTGCAGAACGTCTACTACACCACCCGTCAGGCCTTCGGCCGGCATTTCGATTACCGGGCGTTCTGGCGCCGGGCCACCGCCGGCCGTGAGGTCGTCGCCGCGTTCGCCTACGCCGTGGATCGTGGCGACGCGCAGCAGCGCCGCTTCCAGGAGATTCTCCGCGGGATCGGCTTCACGGTGAAGCTCAAGCCGTTCATACAGCGGCGTGACGGTTCCGCCAAGGGCGACTGGGACGTGGGGATCACCCTCGACGCCGTCGAGCTCGCCCCCGGGATCGAGCGCCTGGTACTGGTCTCGGGGGATGGCGATTTCGCGCTGCTGGCGGAGCGCCTGCGCGAACGTTTCGCCATCCCGGTCGAGGTCTACGGCGTGAAAGCCCTCACCGCCGAGGCCCTGAGATGTTCGGCCTCGGCCTTCATCGCCATCGACGAGTCCCTGCTGCTGACGCCTTCCTGACGGCACGCTGACCGCCGGATCGCCGGCCGCCGGGACGCCGGCCGATCAGCCATCGCGGTGGCGTTTCATCCAGTTGATCAACCCGCCCTCGAGCAGCACCTCGACCTGCCGCGGGGTCAGGTCGTGGCGCAGGGTGACCGCGCCCTGGGGCGTCTCGGCGGTCACAGTATCGCCGTCCTCGAGCGCCTGGTGCAGCCCCGACAAGCGCAGCGTCTGGCCGGCTTCCAGCGCGTCGTAGTCCGCGTCGCTGTCGAAGCGCAGCGGCAGCACGCCGAAGTTGACCAGATTCTGCCAGTGGATGCGTGCGAAACCCTTGGCCACCACCACGCGCAGGCCCAGATAGCGCGGCGCGATGGCGGCATGTTCGCGGCTCGAGCCCTGGCCGTAGTTGCGCCCGGCGATCACGGCATGGTCGCCGCTGTCGTGGGCATGCCCGACGTAATCCGCGTCGACGGGCCCGAAACAGAAGTCCGCGATCCGCGGGATGTTGCTGCGATAGGGCAGCACCTCGTTGCCGGCGGGCATGATCTCGTCGGTGGAGATATCGTCGGCCATCTTGAGCAGGATGGTCAGTTCGAGGTCGTCACCGATCGGCTCGAATTCGGGCAGCGAGGCGATATTGGGCCCCTTGATCAACTGGACCCGCGAGGACTCCGATTGCGGCAGGGGCGGCATCAGGTTGCGGGTGTCGACGATCGGATCGCTCGGGTTGCCGACCCGGGGGACGTCGAAATCGAGATCGCGGGGGTCGGTGATCTTGCCCCTGAGCGCCGAGGCGGTGGCGGTCTCCGGGCTGCACAGGAAGACCCGGTCCTCGCGGGTGCCGGAACGGCCGGGAAAGTTGCGCGGCACGGTACGCAGACTGTTGGTGTCGTTGGCCGGGGCCTGGCCCATGCCGATGCAGCCGTTGCAGCCGGCCTGGTGGAGACGGGCGCCGGCGCCCAGCAGGCTGAGTACGTGACCGTCGCGGGTCAGGGTCTCGAGGATCGAGCGCGAGGTGGGGTTGACGTCGAACGACACCCAGTCGCTGACCTGGCGGCCCTTGACCATCTCCGCGGCGATGGCGAAGTCGCGATAACCGGGATTGGCGGAGGAGCCGATATAGGCCTGGGTCAGTTCCTCGCCGGCGACCTCGCGTACCGGCACCACGTTGCCCGGGCTCGAGGGCCTGGCGATCAGCGGCACGACGTTGGCCAGGTCGATGGTCTCGTGCACGTCGTAGTCAGCGCCCTCGTCGGCCTCGAGCGGCGAGAAGTCGTCGCGGCGGCCCACCGACTCGAGGAAGTCTCTCACCGCCTCGTCGGCGGGAAACACGCTGGTGGTGGCGCCCAGTTCGGCGCCCATGTTGGCGATCACGTGGCGGTCCATGGCCGACAGGCTGGCGAGCCCCGGGCCATAGTATTCGATGATGCGCCCGGTACCGCCGTCGACGCCATGGCGGCGCAGCATCTCGAGGATCACGTCCTTGGCGCTGACCCAGTCGGGCAGCGCATTGGTCAGCTTGACGCCCCAGATCTCGGGCATCTTGAGGTGAAAGGGTTCGCCGGCCATGGCCATCGCCACGTCGATACCGCCGGCGCCGATCGCCAGCATGCCCATCGAGCCGGCGGCGGGAGTGTGGCTGTCGGAACCGAGCAGGGTCTTGCCGGGCTTGCCGAAGTGCTGCTGGTGGGTGGGATGGCTGACCCCGTTGCCGGCCCGGGAGAACCACACCCCGAGGCGCGCGGCGGCGCTCTGCAGAAAGCGGTGATCGTCGGGGTTCTTGTTGTCCTCCTGAATCAGGTTGTGATCGACGTACTGGGCCGAGACCTCGGTCTTGACCCGGTCGAGTCCCATCGCCTCGAGTTCCAGCATCACCATCGTGCCGGTCGCGTCCTGGGTCAGCGTCTGGTCGATGGTCAGGGCGATCGGCTCACCGGGATGCATGCGTCCCTGCGCCAGGTGCGCGTCGATCAGTTTCTGCGCCACGTTCATGGCCATGATGTTTCTCCTTTTGCGGGTCCTTCCTGCGTCCTGTCACGTTCGCTACCCCCAGTGTAGAAAACCTGACCGAGTCGACTAACGTTGCATGCCCGGGTGGCTGACTCGGGGTTCCGCATGTTCTATGTTACGTAAACGTCAATATTAGCCATGGCGCAGGCCGAGCGTTGAAAGCCGGCCCGTGGCGTGCGGTCGTGATGTCCCACCCTCGACGTCGTGGCCGGCTACATTGACGGGGAGGGATCGCCGCACGCGCCGTGATCGCCGGCCGGGGCAGTGATCCGTTCCCCGGACGGCCGCTCACGAGGTGGCCGCTTCCCGCCGGTGCGTCGCGGCGCATCGCTCACCCCGTGATCCGGGACGAGACAAGGAACGCCAGATGAGTCAAACCAACAAGACTGCCATCGTTCACAAGCCGTCGTTCATGAACGGCGACGAGTTCCGCATCCCCGTCTTCAAGCTGCTCAAGCAGGACGGCACTCCCTACAAGCAGGCCAGGCTGCCCGAGCTCGACCGCGATCAGGCACTGCGCATCTACCGCGCCATGCTCTTCACCCGCGTGCTCGACGAGCGCATGCTCTCGGCCCAGCGCCAGGGGCGACTGAGCTTCTACATGCAGTCCACCGGCGAGGAGGCGACGGTGGTCGGCAGCACCGCCGCCCTCGACGACGGCGACATGATCATGGCCCAGTATCGCGAGCAGGGCGCGCTGGCCTATCGCGGCTTCGGCCTCGACGAGTTCATGGACCAGCTGTTCGGCAATGAACACGATCACGGCAAGGGCCGTCAGATGCCGATCCACTACGGCTCGAAGGCGCTCAACTACCTGACCATCTCCTCGCCGCTGGCCACCCAGATCCCCCAGGCCACCGGCTATGCCTACGGGCAGAAGATGGCCGGCGAGGGGCACTGCACGATCACCGTGTTCGGCGAGGGCGCGGCCTCGGAAGGCGACTTCCATGCCGCGCTCAACATGGCGTCGGTGCATCGCGTGCCGGTGATCTTCCTGTGTCGCAACAACGGCTACGCCATCTCCACGCCGGCTCACGAGCAATTCTCGGCCGACGGTATCGCGCCGCGCGCCTTCGGTTACCGGATGAAGGTGATCCGTGTCGACGGCAACGACATCCTCGCCGTCTACCAGGCGACCCGTGAGGCCCGCAAGCTGGCGGTGGAGGACAACCAGCCGGTGCTCATCGAGGCGATGACCTACCGGCTCGCCGCCCACTCCTCCTCGGACGACCCCTCCGGTTACCGCAGCCGCAAGGAGGAAGAAGCCTGGCGGGACAAGGACCCGATCCTGCGCATGCGGCTGTGGCTCGAGGGGCAGGGCTGGTGGAGCGACGATGACGAGAAGCGCGAGCAGGAGAGCCGGCGCCGCGAGGTGCTCGAGGCGATGAAGGCCGCCGAGAAGCGCCGCCCGCCGGCCCTCGAGACCCTGGTCACCGACGTCTACGACCGGGTGACGCCGGCCCTCGCGCAGCAGCTCGCCGATCTCGAGGTCCACGTTCGCAAGTACCCGGACGCCTACCCCAAGAGTGCCCCCTATCTGGATGACGACAAGGCGGCAGGAGGGCGCGATCATGGCTGAGATGAACCTATTGCAGGCCATCAACAGCGCCCTGGACACGGCGATGGCCGCCGACGACAAGGTGATCTGCTTCGGTGAGGATGTCGGCGTGTTCGGCGGGGTGTTCCGCGCCACCAGTCATCTGCAGGAAAAGTACGGTCGCGATCGCTGCTTCAACACCCCGCTGGTCGAGCAGGGTATCATCGGCTTCGCCAACGGCCTGGCGGCGCAGGGCTCGGTGCCGGTGGCGGAGATCCAGTTCGCCGACTACATCTTTCCGGCCTTCGACCAGATCGTCAACGAGACCGCCAAGTTCCGCTATCGCTCGGGCAACCTGTTCGACGTCGGCGGCCTGACCATCCGCACGCCCTACGGCGGCGGTATCGCCGGTGGCCACTACCATTCCCAGTCGCCGGAAGCCTATTTCGCCCATACCCCGGGGCTCAAGGTCGTGGTACCGCGCAACCCGCACCAGGCTAAGGGGCTGTTGCTGGCGTCGATACGCGATCCCAACCCGGTGCTGTTTCTCGAGCCCAAGCGGCTGTACCGCGCCGCCGTGGGCGAGGTGCCCGACGAGGACTACGAGCTGCCGCTGGGCGAGGCGGAAATCACCCAGGCGGGCTCGGACATCACCCTGCTCGCCTGGGGCGCGCAGATGGAGGTGCTCGGCAAGGCGGCGGAGCTCGCGGAAAAGGCGGGCATCTCCTGCGAGATCATCGACCTGCGCAGCATCCTGCCCTGGGATGTCGAGACGGTGGCTGAGTCGGTGCTCAAGACCGGGCGGCTGGTGATCAGCCACGAGGCGCCGCTGACCGGTGGTTTCGCCGCCGAGATCGCCGCCACCATCCAGAGCCGCTGCTTTCTCTACCTGGAGTCGCCCATCGCCCGGGTGACCGGCCTGGACACGCCGTTTCCGCTGACGCTGGAAAAGGAGTACCTGCCGGATCATCTGAAGATCTTCGAGGCGATCAAGGCCACCATCGATTACTGAGCGGCGCGTTCGGGAGAGACAGGACATGAGTGATTTCATTCTGCCGGACATCGGCGAAGGCATCGTCGAGTGCGAGCTGGTCAAGTGGCTGATCCAGGAAGGCGACACCATCGAGGAGGACCAGCCGGTCGCCGAGGTGATGACCGACAAGGCGCTGGTCGAGATTCCCGCCCCTCACGCGGGGCGTGTGACCCGGCTCTACCATCGCGAGGGCGAGACCGCCCGCGTGCATGCTCCGCTGTTCGCCGTCGAGCCGCTGGAAAGCGCCTCGCCCGACGAGGCGACTTCGCCGGCCGACCAGGCGGCGAGTCGGGCCGATGAAGCGCCGAGCGCGACGGGCGCATCCGACGTATCGAGCGACGCCACGCAGGACCCGCCCGGTTCCGCGGACGAGGCGGCGGCGAGCGAGGATTTCATCCTGCCGGACATCGGCGAGGGCATCGTCGAGTGCGAGGTCGTCGAGTGGCGCATCCGCGAGGGTGACGAGATCGAAGAAGACCAGCCGGTGGTCGACGTGATGACCGACAAGGCGCTGGTCGAGATCACCGCGCCCAGGGCGGGGCGCGTCACGCGGCTCTACCACCAGCCGCGGGAGAATGCCCGCGTGCATTCGCCGCTGTTCGCCTACGTGCCGCGTGACGGGCGGGTCGAGCGTCCCTCGACACCGGCGCGACACGCGCCGGCGGGCCGCGCCCCGAGCGAGGCGTCGCCTGGGGCCGAGCGCGCCGCCGGTACGGGCAAGGGGCCCCACGGGCGGATTCCGGCGAGCCCGGCGGTGCGACGCCTGGTGCGCGAACTCGGCGTGCGGCTCGAGGACGTGCCGGGCTCCGGCAAGCACGGCCGGGTGCTCAAGGAGGACATCCTCGCCTTCGACAAGTCGCGGCGCGACGAAACCCCGGCACCGGCCGGATCCAGCGAGGCAACCGCCACGACCGAGCGGGCCGAGCAGGGTGAGGTCCGCGTCGAGCCGATCCGCGGGGTGCGTGCGGCGATGGCCCGGCGCATGAGCGAGGCGGCGTCGACCATCCCCCATTTCAGCTACGGCGACGAGATCGATGTCACCGAGCTGCTGGCGCTGCGCGAACGGCTCAAGCCGATGGCCGAGCGCGACGGTACCCGGCTGACGCTGATGCCGTTGATCATGAAGGCGCTGGGGCTGGCGGTGACGGCCTATCCGATCCTCAACAGTCGAATCAGCGACGACGGCAGCGAGATCCACTACCAGCCGCACTGCAACGTGGGCATGGCGGTGGATAGTCGGGCGGGGCTGCTGGTGCCCAACGTCAAGCGCGTCGAGCGGTTGAGCATCCGCGAGATCGCCGACGAGGTGGCGCGGCTGACCGAGGCCGCCCGCGAGGGGCGGGTGAGTCAGGCCGACCTGCAGGGTGGCACCATCAGCATCTCCAACATCGGCGCGCTGGGCGGCACCTATGCGGCGCCGATCATCAACCCGCCGGAGGTGGCGATCGTCGCCCTGGGGCGGGTCCAGACCCTGCCGCGCTTCGATGCCGACGGCAAGGTGGTGTCGCGGTCGATCATGACCATCACCTGGTCGGGCGACCACCGGATCATCGACGGCGGCACCATCTCGCGCTTCTGCAATCGCTGGAAGGAGTACCTCGAGGCACCGCAGACGATGCTGCTCGACATGACGTGAACGCAAGATAGAGGGCGGCATGGCCCGGGATACGCTCGAACAGTTCTACATCCCCGAAGAGCAGTCGATCTACCTGCTCAGTCACGACGACGCCCGCAAGCTCAAGGACTGGGTCGCGCTGTGCCGCACCCAGCTCGAGCAGCTCGGCTATCGCGACATCGAACTGGTCGGCAAGGGGGCCTACGGCTTCGTCTTCGCCGGTGTCTCGGCGCATGAGACGCATCACGTCTTCAAGTTCTCGCGGATTACCCTGCCGCAGCACCTTCAGGATCGCCTGGAGGAAGAGGCGTTCATGCTCGAGCAGGTCGATCACCCGCGGGTTCCCCGGCTGGTCGCCTTCCAGCGCATTCGCCGGCAGTCGATCCTGGTCATGGAACGCGCGCCGGGCATCAACCTCGAGGAGTATTCGCTGCGCCACGGTCGTCTGCCGCCGCGGCTGGTGGTGCGCATCGCCGCCCAGATCGCCGACATCCTGCGCGGCCTGCGTCGCGAATCCGGCCCCCACGGCAAGCCGATCGTGCATGGCGACATCAAGCCCTCCAACCTGGTCTTCGATCCGCGCAGCGAGACCGTGGCGCTGATCGACTGGGGCTCGTCGGTGTTCGCCCAGCTCGACGCCAACGGCCAGTTCATCTCGACCAGCGTCATGGAGCTGATGTCCGACGACCTGCAGCACACCAATGCCCGGCTGGGCGACGTCTATTTCATCGGCGAGGAGCAACTGGGCGGCGGGCTGTCGTCGCCGCGCTTCGACGAGCAGGGCGCGGCCGGCACGCTCTACGCGCTGGCCTCGGCGCAGTCGTGTCGTTTCGGCCATCGGGCGATACCCGCCACCGCGCTGGGCCTGCCGGTCGAGTTCGCCCGGGTGCTCGACGGCATGCTCGATGACGACCCGCAGCGTCGCCGTCGGGCCGGTGACTATTTCCTCGCCGAGATGCCGCGTCTGTCGCGGCTGGTGATGCTCGATCTGCCGGAGCCGCCCGAGCCGGCGCTGGTGCCGGTCTGGGTGCGGCCCAGCCGGCGCGAGATCGATACCGTGGTCTACAGCTCGCGCAAGTCGTTCCTGCGCGAGGCGGCGGCCGCCACCGACACCCTCAGCGCGGTCAACGACGTCCAGCTCGATCGCTACTACAAGAACTTCATGCAGGGCATGGGCGAGACCGAGAAGGCCTTTCTCGCCGCGGTCAGCCGCCTCGGTCGTTATCCGGTGGTGGGCGGGCTGGCGGTACGCTGGGAAAGCGATGGGGTCTACATCGACAGCGTGCTCAACCTGCACGACCTGTCGCGCCGCACGGCCTTCATCGCCGCGGTCAACAACATGGTGACCCTGGCGCGGGCGATCTACCGCCGCGGCGTGTTCAAGAGCTGCCTGTTCAATGCCCGCGATACCCTGCACATCGACCGCGCGGGGCCCGACGAGCCGTTTCATCCCGGGCCGGACATGACGCTGCCCTACGAGGTGAGTGCCGCGCCCGATCTCGAGGATCGCACCCGCATTCACTCCTACTTCGAGGACGGCCCGGATCCCGAGGAGTTCCTGCAGCTCCCCGAGGCGATCATGCAGCAGCTGGAAGCACTCAACGCGATCCACCACACCGGCCTGATCATCTTCGAGGCGTTGCCGAACCACCTCAAGATCCACAGCTATTACCGCTTGCTCGACCCGCCACGCGAGGCGCAATTCCGGGCCTGTCTCGACGCCATGCTCGCCGCGGTGCCGTTGATCCGCGGACTGGGGGTGTCCGGTTACATGAAGATGCCCTACAAGGACACCAAGGTGTTTTCGCACATCGAGCAACTGCCGGCGCGGTTCTATCCCCGGGACCCGCGGGGTGAAGGGCAGGCGCGACAGCGCGATACCTGAGTCGTTGTCGATTTAACCTATATTAAATACAAAGCGTGCTTAGGGGGTTACCGTGGCGGCATCGGACGACATCCGACGCCGTCACCGGCTGTGATTGTTGAGGCTTTATGCAACGTCTACGTTTAAGGTCAAGCAGCCGAAAGTGACGCTGTAGCAAGCAGACTAATGGAGGAGTTTGCGATGAAAGAGACCCAGGATCTTTTCCCGACCCGGCTCGAACGAAAACTGGGCATGTTCGAGCGCATCGACCCCGTGGTTCACAGCGAAGGTGAACAGCGCAAGGGGCCGCTCAGCGAAGAGCAACTCGACGAGTTCGACAGAAAGGGCTTTCTGTCCTTCGAGGGTTTCTTCTCGCCGGAGGAGATGGAGAGCTTTCTGCAGGAGTTGCGCGATTACGAGGACGACGCGGACCTCAAGCTCTCCGAGGGGACCATCCTCGAGCCCGGCAAGGAGGAAATCCGCTCGATCTTCGGTATCCACGAGGTATCCGAGCGTTTCAGCCGGCTGACTCGCGACCCGCGGCTGCTGGCGATGGTTCAGCAGATCCTCGGCAGCGATGTCTACATCCACCAGTCGCGGATCAACTACAAGCCCGGCTTCAAGGGCAAGGGCTTCGACTGGCATTCGGATTTCGAGACCTGGCACAGCGAGGATGGCATGCCGCGCATGCGCTCGGTGAGCTGCTCGATCATCCTCACCGACAACGGCGAGTTCAATGGCCCGCTGATGCTGGTCCCCGGTTCGCACAACTACTTCGTGCCCTGCGTGGGACGCACCCCGGAGGACAACTACAAGGAGTCGTTGAAGAGCCAGGACATCGGCGTACCGGACGACGCCAGCCTGCGCGACCTGATGGTCGAGGGTGACATCGAGGCGCCCAAGGGACCGGCCGGTTCGCTGGTGATGTTCGAGTGCAATACTCTGCACGGGTCCAACATCAACATGTCCTGCTGGCCGCGCAGTAACCTGTTCTTCGTCTACAACAGCGTCGAGAACACCCTGCACGACCCCTACTGCGGAAATCGTCCGCGGCCGGAGTTCCTCGCCAATCGCAAGGACTGGCGTCCGCTGACCCCGGTCGAGTGAATCGCACACCGCGATCGCCGATCCCATGCGACGGGCACCCCACGGGGTGCCCGTCGCGTCTGTGCGCCCCCGGCGTTGGCGCTCTCCACGGCATGCCGTAAGGTGGAGGGCGGGTTGGCCCAGGAGGAGATCGGCATGCTCGATACCGACACCCGCTTCACGCGCGCCATCGCACGACTCGATGCCTTGCACGCCGAGGATCCGCGCACCGTGCGGGTCGAGGGCGAGACGCTGCCCTACGAACTGCACTATGCCCGCTGCATGAGCGCCTGGCTGGACCGGGTACTGCCCGAGGCCTCCGAGGCCCTGCGCCTGGCGGTTCGCGCTCAGCATCTGCAACGCTGGCAGGTTCCTCGCGACGATTACCCACGTGACCGACCCGGCTATCTGACCTGGCGTCGCGATCTGGGGCGGCGTCAGGCGGAAATGGCGGCCGGGATCCTGAAGGCGGTGGGGTACGACGCGGCGACCGGCGAGCGGGTCGCGAGCCTGATCCGCAAAGAAGGGCTGCGCCGCGATCCCGAGACCCAGGCGCTGGAGGATACCGCCTGCCTGGTGTTTCTCGACAACGAGTTCGCCGCGTTCGCGGCCCGACACGACGACGACAAGATCCTGCGTATCCTGCGCAAGACCTGGGCCAAGATGTCGCCGCGGGGCCACGAGCTGGCGATGACCATCGACCTGCCGGAGGCGGCGCGGGCACTGGTCCAGCGCGCCCTGGGCGCCGCCTGAAGAGTGCCTCGGCCATGCCTTCTCCGGCGCTTCAGCGCAGCTTGGTCTGGCGCCGCTCCAGCTCCTCCTCGGGGGGCCGGAAGGCGTCGGCGCGGGCGCTGTCCCAGAAATGCCGGTACACCTGGTGGGTCGGCGTCCCCTCCAGCAGCTCGCCCGGGGCGAGATAGGCATAGAGCGTGTCCAGGGTCTGGACCTCGGTTGGCGAGGCACGCCGCAGGACGTGTTCGGGGCCTAGCTGGCCGGGATGGGTCAGGCCCGCGGCGGCCAGCATCTCGGCCAGTGCCTCGAGGGTGTTCTCGTGGAACTGCCGGACCCGCTGCGACTTGTCGGCGACATCCAGCTTGCGCCCGCGCTGCGGGTCCTGGGTGGCCACGCCGCTGGGGCAGCGGTCGGTGTGGCAAGACATCGATTGGATGCAGCCCAGCGAGAACATGAAGCCGCGGGCGGCGTTGCACCAGTCGGCCCCCAGGGCGATGGTCCGCGCGATGTCGAAGGCCGAGATGATCTTGCCCGAGGCGCCGACGTGAATCCGTTCGCGCAGCCCGGCGCCGACCAGGGTGTTGTGGACCAGCAGCAGCGCTTCGGTCAGCGGCATCCCCAGCCGATTGATGAACTCCAGCGGTGCCGCGCCGGTGCCACCCTCGCCACCATCGACGACGATGAAGTCCGGGCGGGTATCGCTCTCGAGCATCGCCTTGACCAGCCCGAACCACTCCCAGGGGTGGCCGATGGCCAGCTTGATGCCCACTGGCTTGCCGCCGGAGAGATGGCGTAGCCGGGCGATGAAGGCCATCATCTCCAGGGGCGTGGTGAAGGCGCTGTGGCCGGCCGGCGAGACCACGTCCCGGCCCATCGGCACGCCGCGGGTGGCGGCGATCTCCGGGGTCACCTTGGCGGCCGGCAGAATGCCGCCGTGCCCGGGCTTGGCCCCCTGGGAGAGCTTGATCTCGATCATCCTGACCGACTCGAGCGTGGCGTTCTCGACGAAGCGCGATTCGCTGAAGCTGCCGTCGTCGTTGCGGCAGCCGAAGTAGCCCGAACCGATTTCCCAGACCAGGTCGCCGCCGTGGCGGTGGTAGGGCGAGATCGCCCCCTCGCCGGTGTCGTGGTAGAAGCCGCCGTCGCGCGCGCCCCGGTTGAGGGCGCTGATCGCATTGGGCGAGAGCGCGCCGAAGCTCATCGCCGAGATGTTGAACACGCTCGCCGAGTAGGGCTTGTCGCAGTCGGCACCGATTACCAGCCGGAAGTCGTGATCGTCGATCGTCGCCGGATGCAGCGAGGGGCTCATCCACTCGTAGCCCTCGGCGTAGAGATCCAGGACCGAGCCGAAGGCCTTCTTGTCCGAGACGTTCTTGGCGCGCCGGTAGACCAGCGAGCGTTGCTCGCGGGAGAACGGCTGGGCGTCGGTGTCCGACTCGATGAAGTACTGACGAATCTCGGGGCCGATGGACTCCAGGCCGTACCGGAAGTGGGCGAGGATCGGATAGTTGCGGCTCACCGTGTGAGACTTCTGCCGGATATCGTAAGTGCCCAGCGCGGCCAGGGCGGCGAAGATCGTGGCCGCCCAGCCCCACCCCGACGCCACGGGCCACAGCCCCAGCGAGACGACCAGGCCGATCAGACTGACGATATAGGGGGCATAGCGGAAGGGGAGGCGACTCAACAGCGAAGGTTGGTGCATCGGTGGGCTCCTGTCGACGATGCGGGGCAGTCCAGGACAGGCCGTCACGCGTTGTCAGCCCGTCATGATGAGAGGACCGATTATCCCCCGTGTCGTTCCGTCGTCCCAGTAGTACCGTCACCGATACGACCCACGCCCTCTCGGTCGCCAGACTGAAAAGGGGCGTCGTCGAGGCCATGACGCATCTCCATCGCAGGCATGGCCCCATCCGCCGCGATACGTGGCGCATCGTGGCTTACCCGCTCGGGGTAGTGCCGTCCGACCGGTCAGCCAAGCGCACTCTGACGGCCTTCGCCCTCCGCCAGACGGCTCAGGGCGTCGAGGTCGTGGATCTCGAACTCGCGCCCGCGGGTGGTCATCAACCCCGACTGCTGGAAGCGCCCCAGCAGGCGGCTCACGGTCTCGACCGCCAGCCCCAGGTAGCTGCCGATATCGGCCCGCGACATGGCCAGCCGGAAGCAGTGGGGTGAATAGCCGCGGCGCTGGAAGCGGGCCGACATGGCCACGAAGAAGCTTGCCAGACGCACGTCGGAGGTGCGTCGCAACAATACGCGTACCAGCATGCGCTCGTTATGGAGTTCGCGGCTCATCACCTGCAAGAGATGTTCCCTGAGTCCGACGACGCTATCGCTCTGGCCGTCGAGATGGTGATAGGGAATCTCGCAGACGGTGGTGGTCTCGAGGGCGGTCACCGTCCCCGGGTAGTGGTGGGCGCCGATGGCATCCAGTCCGACCAGTTCGCCCGGCAGGAAGAAGTGGGTGATCTGATCGTCTCCCGACGGGCAGCGCGAGGTCTGCTTGAGACTGCCCGAGCGCACGACGAACAGACTGGAAAAGGGCGACTCCTGATGGAGCAATATCTGCCGCTTGTGCAAGGGCGGCCACTGGCGGGTCAGCGATTCGAACCGCTCGACATCCCGTAGCGTGAGGGTCGAGGGAACGCACAGCGCGCTCAGACTGCACGTCTGGCAGCGCAGGTCGTGCGAGCCGGCGAATCGCATGAGGCGGCTCGGCTTGGTCATGTCAGACACTCCCTGATGCTCTGTCCCACGGTGAGTATGGAAGAGCATGAACGAGTAAAAAGACTGGTATTTGCCACCTGGACCGGGCTGAGTTTGCTGGTTGCTTGCCCTTCATTGCCGGACGCATGACGTCCATCAAAGTTTACTTGGTATTCGCTGAGTACATTGCGCGCCATGAGAGGGCCTCAAGACCCTTTCGGGATCGGGCATGACCTGTTGTCGCGCCCGGACAGACCTGTTCACCAGGGAGACCGACGATGCCGTGCGCGTTCGATAACAAGACAAGAGCTATCCTGCCGGAAGAGGGGCGCTTCCCGGCCATCGCGCATGAAGCCGGCGAGACAGCGCGTTATCGCCAACTGGCCCTGCGCTTTCTGACCTATCACCCCGCCCTCAGCCGCCTGCTCGAGACGCTGGCCGAGGAGAGTCGGCGGCGGGCTTTGGCATTGGCGAGCACGGCCCGCGGGCTGCAACTGCTCGACTGGACCTCGCTGGATTCCGAAGATCGCGCCACGGCCGAAGCGCCATCCTGCGGGCCATTCTTCGTCACCGACGAGGCGATGGCCTCGGCGCTGCTTGCCGACGCCCAGCAACGGGCGGAGGCCTCGCTGGCGCACTACCGTGCCTGGTTGCGGGTCAACGCGGTCACCGCCTGGCAGGCATTGCTCGAGACGATCGTCACCCAGAAAAGCGCCGAATGCCGGATTCTGCAGGAAAGCCAGCCGGGCTGGCGGGAGGCGGCCGTCATCCCGCTGATGCCCCTGTTGCGCCGTCGCAGGGCCTAGCGGTCAGCCCGCCTGCCGCGAGGTCGGCGGCGTTTCCTGGCCGGCCTGGCCGTCGGGCAGTTCGCAGACCCAGGCCATGGCCTCGTGCTTGTGGTCGTTGGAGAAGACGCGAACTTCCAGCGGCTTGAAGAGGTGGTTCTCCAGCGCGGCCAGCGGGCGCATCCACAGATGGTCGGACACCGCCGCGGCGCGATGGAAGTGACTGAGCTGGCCGACCTGGGTCAGGCCGTAGCCCAGGTCGCGCAGCAGCGCAGAGGCGGTCATCCAGCGCAGGGCATCGAGTTCGGTGTAGAGGCTGACCCGGGGATGGTCCTGCTTGGCGGCCTCGATGGCGTCGATCGCCTTCTGAAGTTCGCTGGCGTCGAGTCGACCGCTCAGGCGCAGGGCGACGACATGCGGCGCTGGGGCGGTGATCATCTCGAGCATGATGACGACTCCTGGCGAGGTTTCATTGAGCGTAGCAGAGCGTCTGCGCTCGGGCATCGACCGCCGCCGCCGTTGGGCCCGAACGCGGGCGCGGCGCTCAGGCCGCGAAAGACATGCCGCGCTGTCGCGACGCGGCGGGGCTGGTAGAATGCCGGCCTCGTCACGCCATGACCCCGGAGTCCTCGGATGAGCGCCAGGAGCTGTCCCAATCCCGATGTGGTGGTCGTCGGCGCCGGTGCCGCCGGCCTGATGTGCGCCCTGACCGCCGGTTACGCCGGGCGGCGCGTGCGTGTGCTCGACCACGCCAGCAAGCCCGGCAGGAAGATCCTGATGTCCGGCGGCGGGCGCTGCAATTTCACCAACATGGACACCGGGCCGCACAACTTCTTCTCGCAGAACCCGCATTTCTGCATCTCGGCACTCAAGCGCTACCGCCCCGAGCATTTTCTCGAACTGGTCGAACGTCACGGCATCGAGCCGGTCGAGAAGGCGCCGGGCCAGTTGTTCTGCGCCGACTCGTCGCGCCCGATCCTCGACATGCTGCTCACCGAATGCGACTGGGCGGGCGTGGACATCCAGCTCGCGACGACGATCGAGCGCGTCGAGCGCCATGGCGACGGGATGCGACTGACCACGTCGGCGGGAACCCTCGACACCGGCGCGGTGGTGATCGCCACTGGCGGGCTGTCGATCCCCACCATGGGCGCCACTGGTTTCGGCTACGACGTGGCCCGCTCGTTCGGCCTGGCGGTGACCGAGACTCGTGCCGCCCTGGTGCCGTTCACTTTGACCTCGCAATGGAAGGCGCGCGCCGCCGCGCTGTCCGGTGTCGCCTGCGAGGTGGAGGCGCGCTGCCGGAACGGGCGCTACCGCGAGCCGCTGCTGTTCACCCATCGCGGCCTCTCCGGGCCGGCGATGCTGCAGCTCTCCAGTCACTGGCAGCCGGGCGACGCCCTCGACATCGACCTGTTGCCCGGTGTCGACGCCTTCGCGGCGCTGCGCGAGGCCCGCGAGGCCACCCCGCGCCGCCACGTGTCGAGCTGGCTGGCGGAACGTCTGCCCCGGCGGCTGGCCCAGGCACTGATCGAATGGCACGGCGACGACGGTGTGCTCGCCGAGGCTTCCAACGCCCAGCTCGAGGCCTGGGGCGAACGCCTCAACCGCTGGTCGATCAAGCCCGCCGGCACCGAGGGCTGGCGCACCGCCGAGGTCACCCTGGGCGGCGTGGATACCCGGGCCCTGTCGTCGAAGACCTTCGCGGTTCGCGAGCTGCCGCAACTGCGCTTCATCGGCGAGGTGCTCGATGTCACCGGCGAGCTGGGTGGTTACAACTTCCAGTGGGCCTGGGCCTCGGGCGTGGCCTGCGGGCTGGCGCTGTGAGGGGGCGGGCAACGGCGCGCTCCGGGAAGGACGGGCGCTTATGAGGCGGATCGGCAAGCGCTTGAGGGTGCTGGGCCGCCTGGGTCGTCGTGACCGCGGCGACCGCCAGGCGCTGATCGTCTGCGGTCTGGGCTACGCGAGCTACCGGCTGCTGGCACGCATCGCCGCCTCGAGACGCTACACGGCGGTGGCGGTGATCGACGACGAGCCCTGGAACCACGGCACCGAGGTGGAAGGCGTGCGCGTCCATTACCCGAGCGAGGCCGCGTCGCTGGCCCGTCGGCATGGCGTGGTCGCCGTGGTGCATGACGACCCGGCGACGCTCGCCATGTTCGACAGCGCGACCCGCGACGCCCTGGGCGAGGCGGGCGTGCCCGTGGTGCGATTGTCCGGCGCGGCGCCGGAGCCGCTCGAGACGCAGCTGCGCGCGGCACGCGGCCACTGATCTCGTCCGCGCGCTCATGGGGGAGCGGATTACTGCGGGCTGAGGGCATGGCTTGAAGGTCCATGACGAGCACCTACGCTGAGTGAGCAGCGATCCTTCACGGATGAATCCCCCGACAGGAGCGTCACCATGCCTTCCACCGCCCGGCGCCTCGATGGCGATACCCTGGAAAATCGTCACCTCAAGGAGTGGCTGCGCCGCTATCAGCGTGTCCGCGCGGCCAGCGAAGCGATCTGCGCGCCCCTCGAGACCGAGGATCACGTCGTGCAGAGCATGCCCGACGTCAGCCCGCCCAAGTGGCATCTGGCCCACGTCAGCTGGTTCTTCGAGGCCTTCCTCCTGACGCCCTTCCTGGCCGGCTACCGCACCCTCGACCCGGCCTACGACTTTCTCTTCAACTCCTATTACGAGACCCACGGCACGCCGTTTCCGCGGCCGCGGCGCGGGGTGATCTCCCGCCCCACGGTGGCCGATGTATACCGTTATCGGGCTCACGTCGACCAAGCCATGGGCGAGCTTCTGGAAGCGCCGCCTACCGAGCATCTGGACGAGATCCTGCGTCGGGTCGAGCTGGGCCTGCACCACGAGCAGCAACATCAGGAACTGCTGCTGATGGACATCAAGCACATCCTGGCCCAGAGCCCCCTCGACCCGGTGTATCGCGACGATCTCGCCACATGCCCGTCTGCCGACCCGGGTCCCGTCGAGTGGCTGGGCTATCCCGCCGGCCTGCACCACATTGGCCACGCCCCGCACGAGGACGGCTTCGCCTTCGATAACGAGACGCCGCGCCACCGGCGCTTTCTCGAGGCCTTCGAGCTGGCCAGCCGGCCGGTGACCAACGGCGAATTCCTGGCCTTCATCGAGGACGGCGGCTACCGGCGGCCCGATCACTGGCTCGCGGACGGCTGGCAGCAGGTCAACGCCGCCGGCTGGCAGGCGCCGCTCTACTGGCGGAAGCAGGATGGTGCCTGGTGGCACATGACGCTCGGCGGGCTGCGAGCGCTGGATCCCGCGGCGCCGGTATGCCACGTGAGCTTCTTCGAGGCCGATGCCTATGCCCGCTGGGCGGGTGCGCGGCTGCCCGACGAGGCCGAATGGGAAATCGCCGCCCGCGACGCGGCACTGGCAGGCAATTTCGTCGAGCAGGACCACCTTCAGCCGATGGCCGCGGTGCCAACACCGCACCGGCCGGGCCAGCTGTTCGGTGACGTCTGGGAGTGGACGGGCAGCGCCTATCGACCCTATCCGGGCTTTCGACCCCTGCCGGGGAGTCTCGGCGAATACAATGGCAAGTTCATGTCGGGGCAGATGGTCCTGCGCGGAGGTTGCTGCGCGACACCGCAGGCGCACCAGCGGGTGACCTATCGTAATTTCTTTGCGCCCCACGCGCGCTGGGCCTTTTCCGGGGTACGGCTCGCCCGCGAGGCCTGACGCGGTCGACGACGCCGGGCGAGCGAGGGTCGGGAAAAGCGGTACCGGGCGCAGCGGTCGATGGCGGTCCGTGTGCATCGCCCGGAGGGCGTGACATACTACGCGCCTTTCGAGTCAATCGTGTTACCGCTTCATGACCCTGACATTCCTCGCTGGTTACCGCCGACGTCTGCGTGGCACCCTGGCCTTTGCGCTGATCAACCTGGTCGCGGTGTGGCTGATCGCCCTGCGCTATACCCCGTTTCTGGCGGTGCCCCACGACCCGATGGGCATCGCCTATCTGATCGTCACCTGGGTCGGTCATTTCGGCCTGCTGGTGCTGCTGGCCTGGCTGGTACTGGCCGTCCTGGGGCTGGTGCTGCCCCGCCGCGTGCTGTGGCTGCCAGCCGCCGTGCTGGCCGCGGCGGGCCTGGCGCTGATGCTGGTCGACACCGTGGTGTTCGCCCAGTATCGCTTTCACATCAACCACTTCATGGTCTCGCTGTTCCTCGACGACAAGAACGGCGAGATCTTCAGCTTCACTGGCTCGACCTGGCTGATCGTCGCCGGGGTGGTGACGGGGCTGCTGCTCGTCGAGAGCTGGCTGGCCCGGCGCCTGCTGCGCGCGGATGGCGTTCGCCGGCTGCCGCTGTGGCGGAGCGTCGGCGTCCTCGTCGTCGCGCTGCTGGCCAGTCATGCGATCCACATCGTCGCCGATGCGCGCTACCAGCGCAGCGTGACCCAGCAGGTCAACATCTTCCCGCTGCTGTTCCCGGCCACCGCCAAGGGCTTCATGAAGGCGCACGGCTGGCTCGATCCGCGGGCGATGCGTGCCGCGCGTGCCGATATCGTTCACGACGCCCCGGACGACATCGACTGGCCGAAGGCACCGTTGCAGTGCGATCCCGGCACTTCGCCGCCCAACGTGATGGTGATCCTGGTGGATACCTGGCGGCACGACGAGGTCGGTCCGGAGATCACGCCACGGATCCTGAGTGAACTGGAGGGGGAGGGGCGCCGCTACCGGCATCACTTCAGTGGCGGCAACAGCACGCGCACCGGGGTGATGAGCCTGTTCTACGGACTCACCGGCAACTACTACCATCGCCTGGAGAACTCGCAGACGCCGTCGCTGCTCATCGAGCAGTTGCAGGCCCAGGATTATCGGCTGGGCATCTTCGCCTCGGCGAGCCTGGACAGCGTGGGTTTCGACCGTTCGATCTTCGCCTCCGTGCCGGAGCTGCCGTCGGCGCCGTCGGGGGATACGCCGGCCGAACGCGACCGGCAGATGACCCGCCACTGGCTCGACTGGCAGGCCCGGCGTCGCGAGGACGACGCGGGACGGCCGTGGTTCGGCATGCTGTTCTACGACGCCCCGCACGGCTACAGCGTGCCCGAGGGCGGCGAGACCCCCTTCACGCCCTCGGCGGCGCACATGGACTACCTGGCCCTGGGGCCGAACACCGATCCCGCGCCGTACTTCAACCTGCACCGCAACGCCGTCTACAACGTCGACCGGCGCATCGCGCGGGTCATCGAGGATCTCAAGCGCCACGGCGAGTGGGACGACACCCTGCTGGTGATCACCGGCGACCACGGCGAATCCTTCGACGATTTCGGCGACAACTACTGGGGACACAACAGCCATTTCGCGCCGCCGCAGACCCAGGTGCCGATGCTCCTCCACGGCCCCGGCGTCGAACCCGGCGAGGTCGAGGGCATGACCAGTCATCTCGACGTGGTACCGATGCTGATGCGCCACGCCCTGGGGTGTCGCAATCCCGTCGACGACTACAGCCAGGGCCGCGACCTGCTCGACCCCGGGCTGGATCACGACTGGGTCACGGCCAGCAGCTATCTGGATACCGCGATCATCGAGGACGACCGGATCACGGTGATCGACGGCGCCGGTGACTGGAAGGTCGTCGATCGCCGTCTCGAGCCGCTCGAGGAGCAGGTGTCACCGGCCGTGCAGGCGGCGATGCAGACGATGCGCCGGTTCTACGCCCGTTGACTCAGCGTCTGAGCGGGCGCGGGACCTTGCGCGAGCGGCGACGATACAGCCAGCGCGTGGCCCGGCCCAGGCCGAGCAGCATGGCGAAGGGCAGGATCAGCAGCACGGCGAGCAGCTGACCCAGCAGCACGCCGATGTCGAGCAGCAGGAGACGCTCGGCGAGGCGCTCGAAGCGCGCCGCAAGACGGTGAAGGAGTCTCGGTATCGCCATGTCGAAACCTCGCTGGTTTGCCGGAGGCTGGCCGACCGTGGGACGCGTTGCGCTCATCGGCAGGCTCGGCTCAGGTCGAGTTCGGGACGATAGACGCGAGTCTTCACGTCGCTGATCCCGAGCACGGTATGGAACAGGTTGGCCTGGCTGTGCGGCGCGCCGGCGTCGGCCTCGAGGCACTGTTCGTCGATGCCTAGTGCCTGGCGGAATCCCGCCGAGAGCCACCAGATCATCGGCACATGGGTCTGCTCGTCGGGGGCGATGGCATACGGCAGCCCGTGCAGGTAAAGGCCGTGTTCGCCGAGTGACTCGCCGTGATCGGAGAGGTAGATCAGCGAGCTGTCGTAGCTGCTCTGAGCCTGCAGGGTGCCGATCAGCGCATCCAGTACGTGATCGGTGTAGAGCGCGGCATTGTCGTAGGCGTTGACGATCGTCCGCGCCTCGCACTGACTGAGGTCGGGGTCCCGGCATTCGGGCGTGAAGTGCCGGTAGGCCGGCGGGTAGCGTTCGAAGTAGCTGGGACCGTGGTTGCCCAGCTGATGCAGCACGATCACCCGGTCGTGGGGCTGGCCGTCGAGCCGGCGTCTCAGCGCCTCGACCAGGGCTTCGTCGAGGCAGCGGCCGCCGTCGCACCATCGGGGATAGGCGTCGGCACCGATCGATACGCTGTCGACGCCGTCGCAGACGCCCTTGCAGCCCGACTGGTTGTCGATCCAGGTGACGTCGATGCCGGTGTGCTGAAGAATGTCGAGCAGCGATTGGTGCGAGGCGATGGCGTCGGCGTCGTAGTCGTCACGCCCCCAGGGCGAGAACAGGCAGGGCACCGAGACCGCGGTACTCGTGCCGCAGGAACGCACGTCCGAATAGTTGACCAGGTCGCGTTTGGCGAGGTGGGGCGTGGTCTGGCGTTGGTAGCCATCCAGCCCCCAGTTGGCGGCCCGTAGCGTCTCGCCGACCACGATCACCAGCAGTCTCGGCTTGCCCGAGTGGACGTCGCGGGTGGCGTCCTCGCCGAGCGGCAGGCGCTGTTGCGGACCGGTTTCGTGGGAGTCGGCCAGTACCCGACCGGAGGAGACCAGATAGTTGCCGGGCGTGACCAGATAGCGCAGCTCCTTGTGGTTGCGCATCAGTGGCGACAGGTGCGAATAGCCGAGCAGGATCGCCGCCACCAGCACGACCGCCGTGGAGGCGAGGTAGGCGAGGCGCCCGCCGAGCCGACGTTTCCAGGTTTGTCGTGGCACGCGCACCCGCCACACCAGCAGTACCGGCAGGACCCCGTAGAGCACCAGATGCAGAACGAAGCCCGGCGTCATCAGCTCGCTGGCCTCGGCGACATCGGTCTGCGCCACGTTGTCGATCATCGTGGTATCGAAGTAGGTGCCATAGGTCGATGTGAAGTAGCTGACCGCCGCGGCGATCAGGATCAGTACGCTGAGCAAAGGCTTGACGTTCCAGCGGGCGACGCCCAGCAGGAAGACGACATATTGCAGGCCGGTGAGGACCACGGCGTAGCCGATCAGGGTCAGCCAGCCGTTCGGCGCGGAAAGGTCGAGGTCGGCCGTGGCACCGTGCCAGAACGCCCCGTTGTAGAAGAACGTGAAGGCCAGGGCGACGATCAGGGTCAGGCGTTCGCTGCTCAGGGTCGGGCGTGGCAGTCGGCGATCCAGGTTTCGGTACAGCCAAACGAACGAGGTCATGTGTCGGGGGCTCCCGGTAGCGTGGGATGGGCGGGCCGGAAGCGATGGCCGGGGTGGGGCTGCGGCAGCAGCCAGAGGGCCAGCAGGCGACTCCAGGTGACGCAGATCATCAGGGTCCAGAGATCGTGCGAGAGGAAATGCGCGCCGCGCAGTTGCTGGGCGATGCCGAAGGCCAGCCCGAGTCCCAGGCCGACGGCGAGGCCGGCACGGCGCCAGCGCGGGGCCACGCGGGCGAAAAAGAAGTACAGCGCGATCCAGGCGTAGCCGGCACTGGCGTGTCCGGCAGGAAAACAGGCGGTGTCCGGGTAGTCGGCGGGGCGTGCGGCGAACAGGCCGATGGAGTCGCGATCCCCGCCGTAGCGGGCGAGATCCCAGGGGCAGTCCATGCTGATCGTCTGCTTGAGCAGCGAGACGCTGAGCGTCGAGGCGGCGACCGCCAGGAACAGATAGCCCAGCGGCCTGCGCCAACGGCGCCACCGCGGACTGACTCCGCTCAGGACCAGGGCCACGATCAGCACCGCCCCCATCGAGATGCTCAGCGTGCGGCCGGCGTCGTGCAAGACCCGCTGGGTCCACCAGGCGTGTTCGAGGGACCAGCGGCCACCCTCCAGGGCGTACCACAGATCGGCCAGGCGAAAGTCGACCCCCAGTTCGGCGAACAGGGTCATCATCGCGGCAAAGATCAGCCAGGCGACGATCAGCTGGCGCACGGCCTGCCCGCGCCGTGTGCGAGACGGCGAAGACGAGAAAAGGTCGGGTCGGTCGGGCATGACGGGGCGCGCTCCGCGAATTCACATCTCGGCGGCCCCGTATCGAGAACGGGCACCGCAACGAACATGCGAGGGAGTCTGCGCCGGTTAACTTAAGCCGGACTTAACGCATCCGCGGGAAGGTGTCGGCCACGCGAGGCGACAATCGGTTCCTCTATGGTGTGATCCGACGGAGAGGGCGCAGCGACAGTTCGGGGAGCGGGTAGGGGTGGCGATCCGGGGGATCGCCACGTGGCAGGCTAGTGGCGGTGCATCGAGCGATATACCGCGCGGACCCGGTTGGCGAGCAGCAGTCCGGTCATCAGGCGCCGTATCAGCCGACCCGTCGAACGGGGCCGACGCAGGCCCCGCCAGGAGACCATGCCCAAGGCGGCGAGGGTCGGCGCTCGCCACTGCATGAGCCGTTCCCAGCCGTGGTCGACGGGGGCCGTGGCGTCGCGCCAGTCGCGCAGGGCCATGGCCATGTCGAGGCGTTGCTGGAGAATCTGGGTTTCCAGCTGGTCGCGATACGCGAGCCGCTCACGATGATTCATGAGAGGACTCCAGTATCTGCCGGTCCTGACCGAGATGGCTGAGTGTCGCTTCCATCAGCCGGCGCTGTCTGGCGGTGCGCTTGGCCTTGATCGCCAGCCCCGCGGAGAGCAGCAACAACACCCCGGCACACAGCGCGATGGCCAGCAGGCGGTGATCTTCCCAGTAGACCACCACGACCAGCAGCAGCAGCATGCCGATACCGAACGAGAACAGGATCAGGCTGGCGCCCGCCATCAGCAGAATCGAGACCAGCCGGTCCCGCTCGAGTTCCAGCTCCAGCACGGCGAGCCGCAGACGCGACTCGCCGGTGGCGACCAGGGTGGCGAGCAGGCGGCGGGCCGCCGAGATGACGCGTTCCGCCGGTCCTTGGCGAGCCGCCATCAGCGACGTCCGAGCAGCAGACCGACCACGACGCCGACGGCGGTGCCGATGCCGATGCTGGTCCAGGGATTCTCGTGGACGTAGCGATCGCAGATGTCGGCGCTGTCGAGCATGCTGTCGCGGGTATCGTGATAGAGCTTCTCGCCACGTGCTTCCAGCCGGGCGCGCGTTTCATGCAGGCGCTGCTGGGCACGATCGCGCATTTCCTTGATGTTGCCGCGGGAGTCCTCCGCGGTGGCATTGACCAGTTCCTCGACCGTGCGAGACAGGTTGTGCAGATCTTCCTTCAGTTGAGCCGTGCTGGTGTCACGATCGGAGTGCCCGGTGGGGTACATGGCCATGAGTGTCTTCCTTTGACGGTGAATGACGCTTTCATCATAGCAGCGTGATTTGACGGTTCAACGGCTGCCCGGAATACCGGCGAGAAAGGTGTTGAGGCTGAAGCCCAGCCCGAGCCGCTGCACGTCGTTGTCGTAGTCGATCAGGCTTTCTCCGTAGCCGTCGTAATACTGGACGTAACCGCGAATCTTGCCGGCCAGCGGGAAGGAGTAGTCGAGCTGCACGCCGTAGTGATTCTTGCCGGGATTGCCCCTGACCAGCATCGACAGTTCCTGGTCGCCGAAGGCGCGCACCAGGGTGACGTCGCCGTAACCGATGTAGTTCTCGAGGTCGGGGTTGTCGTCCTCGGCGTCGCTTTCCGGTATCCGCCAGTGAGGCGCCACGCTCAGCGCCCATTCGCCGCGCTGGAAGAGCATGTCGGCGTAGAGCCGGTTCCAGCTGCGCGACAGGGTCTGGGAGCGGCCGTTGGACTGATGCGCGAAGCCCACCCGGTTGATGGTGTTGGTCCAGCCCAGCAGCGTGAGGTCGTTGTCGAAGCTGACGAAGGTCTCGGGTTCGTAATTGGTCTCGCGAAACGGCGACGAGGCATCGGAGTTGTAGGCCTGCCACCAGCTGCGCTGGGTGTAGGCGAAGTAGAGATCGCCGTTGTGACCGAAGATGTCCTCGAGCACGTTGATCTTGAGGCTGACCTGGAACTTGACCTCGGCGTTGTCGGCGTTGGCGTTGTCGCTGATGGCGTCGAAATCCGCCTGGTTGGGGTCGGTGTTGTAGGTCCAGGGCAGCAGGTAGTTGCGGCGATAGACGGTGATCGCCAGCGGATTGCGGTTGGAGTCGCGCTCCAGCTCGCGGCGGGTCTGTGCCTGTTCGAGCACGGCCTCCGTGGCCGGGTCGCTGGGCTGGTCGGCGGTGTCCTCGACGTCGCTCGACTGGGCGTGGGCGGTCAGCGGCAGGGCGAGCATCAGCGAGATCATGCACAGGGGGAATGCCTTCAGCGCGGTCGGCGAGGCCATAGAAATACGTCCTGTAGGAGACATCAGAGGTCCGTTTCTACCACGCTTCGCCGGCAAGTCAATTATCGCCTCGATTGCCAAGGGTCGCCGGTCGCCGCACAATCGCTGCGGCGAAGCGAGTGGACGAGGGGCGGATGTGATCAAACGGCGATGGATGACGATGCTGGCGGCGATCCTGATGGTCCTGCCGGCCGCCCTGACGGCCCGGGCCCAGGAAGCCCCGGACCTGCCCGAGCGCGACACGGTCGAGCAACGCCTCAAGACCCTCGAGGACGTGGCCAAGCCCGACGCCGGCCAGCAGCAGACGATGGACACCTTGAGCGCGGTCCTCGCCACCCTCGACAAGATCGCCGCCGTCGAGAAGGAACGCGCCGATCTCGAGCAACGCCTCGAACAGGCGCCGGCGGAGATCGAGCGGCTCGAGCGCTCGGCCAGCGAGGCCGACAATCGAGGCGTGCCCAGCGCCAAGGCGCTCGAGCAGCGCTCCCAGGAAACCCTGGAGGCCGATCTCGCCCAGACCCTCGATGAGCTGCAGAGCCTGCAGAATCGGCTCGCCGATGCCAACTCGCGGCTGATCGCCACCCAGACGCTGCCCGAGCGGGCCCAGCAGAACATCACCGAGGCCCTGCAGAAGCTCGAGGACCTGCGCCTGGCCGACAGCGACGCCGCGACGGCCGAGGATTCCCCCCAGGCCTGGCTGGACCAGGCCGAGATGCAGCTGGCGGAGAGCCAGTTGGCCCTCAATCGCCGGCAGCTGGCCACCAATACGCGCCTCAACGCGCTGGCGGAGCGTCGCCGCGACGCCCTCAACCGCCAGATCGACACCGTCCAGGATACCCTCAACCTGATGCAGGCGGTGCTCGACCAGCGACGTCGTCAGCAGCTCGAGTCGGCGGTGACCGAGGCGGCGAGCCGCGATCCCTTGATCGCCGCCGGCCACCCGGTGGTCATGAAGGCCCAGTCGCTCAATCGCGAACTCAGCCAGACGCTGCTCGAGGCGATCGATCGTCACCACACCTACGAGCGCGAGGGTATCAAGGTGCGCACCCAGCTCGATCGGGTACGCCAGGTGCAGCGCACCCTCAACGAGCAGATCGAGGCGATCCGCGGCAGCCTGCTGCTGTCGCGGATCCTGCGCGAGCAGCGCCGCGAGCTTCCCAAGGTCGAGGCCCTCGACGGCCTGCAGGAGGAGATCGCCGACATCCGCCTCAAGCAGTTCGAGCTGAGCCGTCAGCGCGAGGATCTGCTGGATGTCGAGGCGCTGGCCCGCCAGCAGCTCGACGCGGCCGGCGTCGAGGCCACCCCGGCGCTGATCGATTCCCTGGAGCGGCTCTACAAGTCGCGCCGCGAACTGGTCGATCAGCTCGAACAGGAATACGGCGAGCTGCTCACGGCGTCGATCGATCTGCAGCTCAATCAGCAGCAGTTGCTGTCGATCAGCCGCTCGCTGCGCGCGACCATCGAGGAACAGCTGTTCTGGGTGGCCAATCGCAGCCCGCTGAACCTGAGCTGGCTGCGCCACCTGCCGGCGACCGTCGCCGGCAACCTGGCCCCGGAGGCCTGGCGGCAGGAGGCGAACGCGCTCTGGCAGCCGCTGGGCGCCCGAGCGCTGTGGGGGGTGCCGCTGTGGCTGCTGGCCGGGGTCCTGTTGCTGCGCCGCCGGCCCATCAAGCGCCAGTTGCTGACGCTGCATGACGAGATCGGCCGCCTCAAGCGCGATACCCAGATGCACACCCCGCGGGCGATCGTGCTCAACATGCTGCTGGCGATCCCCTGGCCGCTGCTGCTGGGCGGTGCGGGTCTGGCGCTGTGGCTCGGTGGCATGGGGCTGCTCGCCCGGCTCGGCGAAGCCGTCCTGCATCTGTCGCTGGCCTGGGCGGTGATCGAACTCGCCCGCCGCTTGCTGGTCAGCGACGGGGTGGCGATCCGTCACTTCCACTGGCCGGCGAAGTACGCCGCCCGCTTGCGTCGCCTGCTCTGGTGGCTGGGTATGGCCCTGGTGCCGGTCCTGCTGATCAGCACGCTGGCCCAGGACGGCGGCGCTTCGCTGGAGTCGCGCCCGCTGGCACTGCTGGTGCTGCTGGCCGGGCTGCTGGCGATGAGCGTGGTCATCGCGCGGCTGATCCTGGCCCACACGCCGTTCTTCGGGGTCAAGGTGTTCCGCCTGGCGCTGGGGCTGGCCCTGGCGGCGGTGAATCTGGTGCTGGCCGGGCTGATCGTGCTGGGCTACGAGTACACCGCGCTGCAACTGGTCGGCCGCTTCGTGATCAGCCTCTACATCCTGGGCGGCTGGATCCTGGTCGAGGCCGCGGTGGTGCGCGGGCTGGCAGTGGCGGCCCGGCGTCTGGCCTACCGCCGGGCGGTGGCGCGGCGCCGCGCCCAGGTCCAGGAGGGCGCCGAGGGCGGCCTGGAAGTCGTCGAGGAGCCGCCGCTGGATCTCGATCAGGTCAATCAGCAGTCATTGCGCCTGTCGAAGCTGATCCTGTTTCTCGGCTTCACCCTGGTGCTCTATCTGGTGTGGGCCGATCTGCTGACCGCGCTTTCCTATCTCGATCACATCGCGGTGTGGACGATCACCCAGGGGGCGGGCGAGGCGATCAGCCAGACGCCGATCACCATGGCCGACGTGTTGACCAGCCTGGTGACGGTGGTGCTGACCTTCCTGATGGCGCGCAACCTGCCGGGGCTGCTCGAGGTGATGGTGCTGTCACGGCTGTCGCTCAAGCAGGGCAGTGCCTATGCCATGTCGTCGCTGCTCTCCTATGCCATCGTCGGCGGCGGGGTGGTCGCCGCGCTGGGCACGCTGGGGGTGTCCTGGAGCAAGCTGCAGTGGCTGGTGGCGGCGCTCGGCGTGGGGCTGGGCTTCGGCCTGCAGGAGATCTTCGCCAATTTCATCTCGGGGTTGATCATCCTCTTCGAGCGGCCGGTGCGTATCGGCGACACCATCACCCTGGGCAATCTGCACGGCACGGTCAGCCGCATCCGTATCCGCGCCACCACGGTCACCGATTTCGACCGCAAGGAAATCATCATCCCCAACAAGACCTTCGTCACCGACCAGCTGATCAACTGGTCGCTGTCGGACACCATCACCCGTGTGGTGCTGAGCTTCGGCGTCGCCTACGGCTCGGACCATCGCCGGGTTCACGCGCTGCTGCGCCAGGCCGCCGACGAGAACCCGCGGGTCCTCGCCGACCCCGAGCCGCAGGTGTTCTTCATGGCCTACGGGGCGAGCACGCTGGACTTCGAGCTGCGCATCTTCGTCAACACCCTCGGCGACCGGCTCTTGGCCACCGACGAGATCAACGGCCGGGTCGGCGAGCTGTTCGCCGAGCACGGTATCGAGATCGCCTTCAACCAGCTCGATGTCTGGCTGCACCGGGCCGATGGCACCGTCGCCCGGATCGAGAGCAGCGCCTCTCCGTCGGGCACGGCGCCGGGTGGCTCGCCGCCGTTGACCGATCCCGGCGCGGCCGGCGTCGAGGACAACGACGCCGGCCGCTGAGCGGGGCCTGTCCCGCGGCAGGCGATGGGATCCGTGCCCGGCTCAGTCGAGCCGGGCGTGAAGCAGGAATTCCCGGTTGCCGTCACCGCCGCGGATCGGACTTTCCCGCCAGGCGGCGAGCGTGAAACCCAGCGTGGCGCAGCAACCGCGGATGCGCGTCTCGACCTCGGCATAGGCGGCCGGGTCGGTGACGATGCCGCGGGCGTCGACCCGCCCCGGGCCCAGTTCGAACTGCGGCTTGACCAGCGACAGCAGCTCGCCGCCCTCGCCGAGCACCCGGGCCAGCTCGGGGAGGATCAGGGTCTGGGAGATGAACGACACGTCCATCACCGCGACCCGTGGCCGCTCACCGGCGTGGCGTGCCAGGGCGGCGGCGAGCCGCGTGTCGGTACTCATCGCCCGGGCATTCAGGCCTTCCAGGCAGGTGACGCGGACATCCGCGCGCAGGGCGGGGTCGAGCTGGTCGTGGCCGACCTCGATGCCGATCACGTGTCGGGCACCCCGGGCCAGGGCACAGTCGGTGAAGCCGCCAGTGGACTGGCCGACGTCCAGCACCAGCCGGCCGTCGAGGCGCAGGGCGAGATCGTCGAGCAGGGCCTCGAGCTTGAGGCCGGCCCGCGAGACGTAACGCTCCTCGGGGTCGTCGGCGATCGCGAAGCGGGTATCTTCCGGCCATTTCTCGCCGGGGCGGGTGAGAACGCGCTGGGGCGTGTCGGCCAGGCTCACCCGGCCGTGGCGAATCAACCGCTGGGCGCGGGTCCGCGAGCGTACCAGGCCCTGGGCGAGCAGCAACTGGTCGAGGCGCTTCATGGCGGGGTCGTCTCCTGGGGGGCGGCGGCGCCGATCGTGCCGCGTCGGAATTCGCGTGTCCAGCGTGCCAGCAGCGCCTCGCGCTTGAGCCGGTCGAGGGTGGCGAGCAGTCCCGGGCCGATGCGGATCGGCCGCAGGGCGTCGCCGAGCCGTTCGCGCAGGGCGTTGGCGGTGCCGGGGCCGTCGAGGGCCGGGTGGATCGCGCCCAGGGTGGTCAGTTCGCTGATCGCACGCTGCCCGGCCTCGCTCAGCAGGTAGTCCAGGAACCGCCGTGCGGCCCGGGGGTGCGGGGCATCGCGGGGGATGAAGGCCAGCCGCTGGGTGACCAGCGCATAGTCGTCGGGCACAGCGATCTCCAGGCCCGGATGGCTGCTCACGAAGTCCCGCGCATAGCTGCCGAGCAGGTTGTAGCCGAGCAGATAGCGACCGGCGGCCAGGCCCTCGAGCATCTCGCGGGTGGTGCCGACCAGGGCGGTGTCGACGCTACCAAGCGCGGCGACCAGTTCCCAGTAGCGTGGCGAAAGGCGGGCTTCCTCGATGGCGTAGGAGTAGCCGGCGCCGCTGAGCGTCGGGTCGTAGGTGACCACCCGGCCCTCGAGTGCCTGGCGGTGCTCGGTGAGCAGGTCGAGCAGCCCGGCGTGGCTGGTCACCGCGCCGAAACGCTCGGCGAGCTCGCGCCGGTAGACGATCACCACCGGCTCGAAGGTGATCGCGAACAGCTCATGGCGCCAGCGGGCCCATTCGGGCCAGGCACGGGCGGCGGGACTCTCCAGCGGCTGGGCATAGCCGTCGTTGGCCAGCCGGTATTGCCAGGGCATCGCCGAGGAGAGCACCACGTCGGGGCGCGGGTCGGTCTCGTCGTCGAGGAAGTCGCTGTAGACCGCCAGGGTGGTGAGGTTGTCGTAGCGCAGCGCGATGTCGGGGTTGCGGTGGTGGAAGTCCTCGAGCAGCGGCGCGATCAGCGGCGTGTCCAGCGCGCCGTTGATGGTCAGCGCCGTGCCGGTTCCGCCGGCCCGGGCCGGGTAGTCGAGCCGCGACTGGGCGCCGGCCGTGCCGGCCGGGGCGAGGCCCAGCAGCAGACTCAGGAACAGGGCAAGGGCGGCTCTCATTCGCGGTCTCCCAGGAACAGCAGGGTGGCACGCAGGCCCCGGCCACCATGGCCCTCGGCGAGGGTCAGCCGGGCATGGTGTGTGCGGGCGATGCCGTCGACGATCGCCAGGCCCAGCCCCGAGCCGTCGCCGGTCTCGGCGCCACGGTGAAAGGGGCGCAGCATCAGCAGGCGCTGCTCGGCGGGGATGCCGGGGCCATCGTCCTCGACCTCGAGGGTTGGCGGCAGGGCGCCGACGCGCACGGTGATGCGCCTGGCGCCATAGCGCTGGGCATTGTCGATCAGGTTGTTGAGTGCTTCCTCGAGCTGCCAGTCGATGCCGTCGATCATCACCGCGTCGTCGGGGGCCTCCAGGCCCAGGTCGATGCCCCGACGATGGCAGGCGGCCAGGGCATGGCGCGTGGCGCTGCGGGCGGTCTCGACCAGGTCGAGACAGGCCGGGGCGGGCGTGGCTTCGGGATTGTTGAGGCGGGTCAGCGACAGCAACTGCACGGCCAGCCGCGCGGTACGCGCGCTGGCGCTCTGAATCGCTTCCAGCGCGGCGCGCCAGGCCTGCGGGTCGTCCTGGCGCAGGGCCAGTTCGGCACGTGCCGAGAGCCCGGCGAGCGGCGTGCGCAGCTGGTGCGAGGCGTCCCCGACGAAGCGTTCCTGGTTGGCGCGCACGCGGCGCATGCGGGCCAGCAGGTCGTTGAGGGTCTCGCGCAGTTCGGCCAGCTCGCGGGGCAGCTCCAGCGCCAGTGGTGCCAGGGTGCGTGGATCGCGTCCGCGTATCGCCCGGCGCAGGCGGGTCAGCGGAGCCAGGGCGGCGCGGACCGCCAGCAGTACCACGGCCACCGCGAGCAGGGCCATGATCGCGATCCGGCCCAGGCTGCCGGCGAACAGCGACAGGGCGAGCCGGTCGCGACCCTCGCGGGTATGCGCGACGCGCACCTCGAAGCGCTCGCGCTGGCTCCAGCCCTCCAGACGGGAGGCGCGCACGCCGAGACGCAGGGCCATGCCGTGCCAGCGGATATCGCCGTAGTGCAACGCCGTGTCGTCCGATGCCGTCAGCCCGGGCAGCCGGGCGTTGCCGGTGATGAAGTTGTCGCGGTCGTCGTAGAGGGCGTAGAAGACCCGTTCCTGGGCGTCGGTGGCGAGCATGGCCAGCGCCGCCGGCGGCAGGTCGAGCCAGAGCTGGTCGTCCTGCCACTTGACCTGTTCGGCGATGGCCAGCGACGAGGCCTCGAGCAGGCGATCGAAGGCCCGGTCGGCGGCGTCGCGGGCGCTCAGGTAGGCCTGAACGAGCATCAGCGTGCCCAGCCCCAGCAGCGGCAGCAGCAGCCAGGTGGCCAGGCGCCGGTAGAGGCTGTGGGTGGCGCTCACGGGGTGGCCAGCAGGTAGCCGAGGCCCCGCACCGTGCGCAGCTCGACGCCGCTGTCGGCCAGGCGGCGCCGCAGGCGGTGGACGTAGACCTCGATGGCGTTGTCGCCGAGGCTTTCGCCGGCAAAGGCCTCCCCGGCGAGCTGGGCCTTGTCGACCGGCTCGCCGGCGTGGCGCATCAGGCAGCTCAACAGCCGCTGTTCGCGGGGCGGCAGGTTGAGCGGTTCATCGCCGAGGGTGAAGCGTTGCGCCAAGGCGTCGAAGGCCAGCGCCCCGACCTGCAATTGGCCGCCGCTCTTCTGGCGGCGGCGCAGCAGGGCCCGGACGCGTGCCTCGAGCTCGTCGAGGGCGAACGGCTTGGCCAGGTAGTCGTCGGCCCCCAGATCGAGGCCGCGCACGCGGTCCTCGATCGCCCCGCGGGCGGTGAGGATGAGCACCGGCGTGTCGCGATCGTGGCGACGCAGGGTCTCGAGCACGTCGAGGCCACCGGTGCCGGGCAGGTTGAGATCGAGCAGGATCAGGTCGAAGGCGTGCGCCTCGGCGAGGCGCTCGCGGGCCTGGTCGCCGTCGGCGAGGGTGGCCACCGCGTAGCCCTCGAGACGCAGGGCATCCTGCAGGGTCTCCGCGAGCAGGGTGTCGTCCTCGACCAGCAGCAGCCTCGTCACGGCGCGGCCTCGGCGCGTTCGGCGCGGGGCGCGTCGCCCGGGCGGCGGGCCAGTTCGGCCAGGGCGGCGTCCAGTTGCCGGGCGGCGCGTGACGGGTCGAGCCGCCCCGCGGGCCCCGACAGGGCCAGCCACAGCGCGCGTTGGTCGGCGTCGTCAGCGATCGGGCGGCAGACCATGCAGCCACCGGCGAAGTCCAGGGCCGGCGCGTCCGCCGTCGCCCGCCAGCGCGTGCCGGGGCGCAGGTCGTGACGCAGACCGCAGGCGGGCAGGGCGACCAGCCGGCATTCGACGTGATCGTCGTCGGCCTCGAGCAGTGCGGCGGTTTCGCCGCTGGCTTCGGCCAGCCCCTCCAGCACCGGCTGGATCCAGGTCTCGAGGCGGCGGTTGGGCAGGTGGCGGCGTGCCAGACGCACCGGCGACCGGCCCAGCCGAAAGCGCCCGTCGCGGTCGCGCTGCACGTAATCGAAGCGCTCCAGCGAGCCCAGCAGGCGCAGCAGGGTGCTCTTGTAGAAGCCGGTGGCGGCGGCCAGTTCGGCGAGCGTGAAACGCTCCTGCGGGGCATCGAAGACCTCGAGGATCGTCAACGCTCTTTCCACCGCCTCAACGCGGTCCTGTGCCATGGTGTCAGTGTGCCTCGTGCGATCGCGTGATCTGAAACATCCGTCATTGAACTTTGGTCGCAAGTCGTGGGATAGGCGTTGACGCGCTATGGTGAACTGCCTAGTTTCCACCCTAAGGAACGCCGTTCTTCCTTACAGAATTGTAAGGTGGCTGACAGCGTCCTGCAAGTGAGCCTTCATTCCTGATCCACTTTTCTCAGGGGACTAGAACAATGTCGATGAGAACGCCTCTCAAGTTTCTCGCCGCCGCGTCGCTGACCCTCAGCGCCGGCCTGGCGATGGCCTTCCAGCCGTCCGGCAAGGTCGACTGCATCGCGCCTGCCGATCCGGGCGGCGGCTGGGATTTCACCTGCCGCAGCGTGGGCAAGGTGCTCGAGGATCTCGATCTGGTGCCGGCCAGCGTCCAGACCACCAACATGGCCGGCGCCGGCGGCGGGGTGGCCTATGCCCATACCGTCAGCAAGCGCGACGACGATCCGCAGTTGCTGGTTGCGGCGTCCACCGCCACCACCACGCGTCTCGCCCAGGGCCAGTTCCCGGGCATGACGGCCGATGACGTCAACTGGATCGGGGCCGTGGGGGCCGACTACGGTGTCATCGCCGTGGCCAAGGATTCCCAGTACCAGAACCTCAACGACCTGATGGACGCGCTGAAGAAGAATCCCAAGTCGGTCAAGTTCGCCGGCGGCAGCGCCAACGGCGGCTGGGACCACCTCAAGGTCCTGATCACCGCCAACAAGGCCGGCGTCGAGAATCTGCCGAAGATTCCCTACCTGTCGTACAACAACGGCGGCGAAGCGATGACCCAGGTGGTCGGCGGTCACGTCGATGCCTTCACCGGCGACATCTCCGAGGCCCAGGGCTTCATGGAGTCCGGCGACCTGCGCGTGCTCGCGGTGCTCTCCGACGAGCGTCTGCCGGGCAAGTTCGCGGACATCCCCACCGCCAAGGAGCAGGGGATCGATTCCATCGGCGCCAACTGGCGTGGCTTCTACATGCCGGGCAAGGTCTCCGATGACGCCAAGCAGTACTGGGTCGACGCCATCGACACGCTCTACAAGAGCGACGAGTGGAAGGACGTCATGCAGAAGAACGGGCTGATGCCGTTCCATCCGGGTGAAGGCCAGTTCGAGCAGTACGTCAAGAGCCAGATCCAGGACATCCAGAACCTGTCCAAAGAAATCGGGCTGATCAAGTAATGCTGCGTCTCAACGACCGGGTCTTCGGTCTGCTGATGCTCGCCCTGGCCGTCGCGTACGGCTGGGGCGCCCAGCAGTTTCCCGAGCCGTTCGGCGGCGCCGAGGCCGTCGGACCCAAGACCTTCCCGACGATTCTCAGCGTGGTGCTGGCGGCCTGCAGTCTCTACCTGATCGTGCGGCCCGACCCCGGTAATCCCTGGCCGAAGGGACGCACGGCGCTGGAGATGCTGATCGCGGTGGCGGTGCTGATCGCCTATACCCTGATTCTCGAACCGGTGGGCTTCGTCCTGGCCACCATGCTGGCCATCGGCACCCTGTGCTGGCGCATGGGCGCGCCGCCGTTGCGTGCCTATCTGAGCGGCCTGATCGGCGGCATCGCGGTCTTCGCGCTATTCAACTACGTGCTCGAGCTGCCGCTGCCCTGGGGCGTGCTGGCCTTCCTGGAGGGACACTGATGGATACCCTCAATTACTTGATGGACGGCTTCGGCGTCGCCCTGCAGCCGCACAACCTGATGTTCGCGCTGATGGGGGCCTTCCTGGGGACCCTGATCGGCGCACTCCCCGGGCTCGGCCCGGCCAACGGCGTGGCGATCCTGATCCCGCTGGCGTTCACCCTGGGGCTGCGTCCCGAAACCGCGTTGATCATGCTCACCGCGGTCTATGCCGGGGCGATGTACGGCGGGCGCATCTCGTCCATCCTGCTCAACATTCCCGGTGACGAGCCGGCGATGATGACCTGTCTCGACGGTTACCCGATGGCCAAGCAGGGGCGCGCCGCCGAGGCGCTGGCGATCTCCGCGGTGGCCTCGTTCATCGGTAGTCTGATCGCCACCGTGGGCCTGATCCTGCTGGCGCCGCTGCTGGCCAAGTTCGCGTTGACCTTCGGCGCGGCCGAGTACTTCGCGCTGTTCGTGCTGGCCTTCGCCACACTGGGCGGCATTACCGGCAAGAATCCGGTCAAGACCATCCTCGCCGCCGCGCTGGGGCTGATGATCGCCACCGTGGGCATCGACCTGTCGACCGGCGTGCAGCGCTTCACCTTCGGTACCCTGGAGCTCTACGAGGGCGTCGATTTCATCATCGCCATCGTCGGTCTGTTCGCGGTTTCCGAGTTGCTGGTGTTCATCGAGGAGAAGGCCGGCGCCGGTCGCGAGATGATCAAGGTCAACAAGCTCTCGCTGAAATGGAAGGACATCCGCGAGATCCTGCCCACCTCGTTCCGCGGCGGCGTGATCGGTTTCGTCTCCGGCGTGCTGCCGGGTGCCGGCGCCTCGCTGGGCAGCTTCATCAGCTACACCCTCGAGAAGAAGATCCTGGGCAGCAAGAACCGCTTCGGTGAAGGCGATTCGCGTGGCGTGGCCGCGCCGGAATCCGGCAACAACGGGGCCTCGAGCGGGGCGCTGGTGCCCATGCTGACCCTCGGCGTGCCGGGCAGCGGTACCACCGCGGTGCTGCTGGCGATGCTGATCTCCTTCAACATCACGCCCGGGCCGCTGATGTTCACCCAGAACGCCGACGTGGTGTGGGGTGTCATCGCGGCGCTGCTGATCGGCAACTTCCTGCTGCTGGTGCTCAACATTCCGCTGGTCGGGGTGTTCGTCAAGCTGCTCTCGGTGCCGCCGATGTACCTGCTGCCGATGGTGACCATGGTCGCCTTCGTGGGGATCTACTCGATCAGCCACTCGGCTGTCGACCTGTATTTCATGGTGGCCTTCGGCGTGGCCGGCTACTTCCTGCGCAAGCTGGAGATCCCGCTGGTGCCGGTGATCCTGGGCATGCTGCTGGGCCCGGAGATGGAGAAGAACCTGCGTCACGCGATGCAGATCTCCGACGGTGACTGGACGATCCTGTGGAGCAGCCCGCTGTCGATCACCCTGTGGGCGGTCGCCATCGCCGGCCTGGTCCTGCCGGTGATCGTCGGGCCGATCCTGCGGCGTCGCATGAAGGCCGGCAACCAGCCCGACTGAGCGCCGAATCGATGGCGTCATTCGACGCCGAATGACAGACCCCGCCGGGTTTTCCCGGCGGGGTCTTTGCATGGTGGGTTCTTGGCGCGCGACATGCGGCCCGCGGCGCGTCCTGGCCGGCGGCGTCAGGCGGGGCCGGAATGGGCCTGGAGATCGGCAGCGGGGACCCGGTTGGCGCCCCAGCTGCGATGAATGTAGCCGATCACCCGGTCGAGCTCCTGCTGGGTGACGTTGGCCAGCTCACCGCGCTCAAGCGGGTCGTAGTGGAAGATGTAGAGGCGCGAGGCGAACTGCTCGAAGGGCAGTGAGGCCTCGCCGAAGCGTTCGCCGTGACCGGCGGTGCTGACCTTGACGTCGTCGCCCCAGTCCTGGCCGCTGTCGTTGTTGGGGTTGAAGAAGTAGGCGCGCATGGTGTCCTGCGGGTCGAGGTTGACGCGCAGCAGGGTGATGGCGTGCCAGCCGATGAACCGCGCCGCGCTGTCGGTGACCGCGATGCCCGCCGGCTGCGGATGGATCAGCGGCTGATTGCCGTTGTAGAAGGGGTGGTAGCTGGCGTAGAAGTGGCGCAGGAAATCCTCGAGCTGATCGAGCTGACCGGTCTCGACGTCGACGTTGATACGAAAGCCGCGCCCGGCCCACCAGCCGTGGAACTCCGGGTTGACCCAGCGGTGGGGGTCGCCCTCGCGGCCGATGCAGCGCCGACCCATCTCGGCGTAGATGCGGTCGAGATGCGGCACCACCAGCAGCGAGACCGGGTCGAGGTCCATCGGCAGGTTGGTGGCCACCCCGGAAAGGCTGGCCATCGACGACAGCGGCATGCCCTCGAAGTGCATGATGATCTCGTCGTCACGGGCTGCCCAGGCGACCATCTGCAGCAGATAGTCGGGGTCGTTGTAGGCCCACATCGACAGTGCCCTTGCCGACTGGCAGGTGGGGTTGTTGCCCTGGCCGACGCCCAGCGGCAGGCCCAGCATGCACAGCACCCCTTCGAGCAGCCGGGCCCGTGGCGAGACGGCATCGCCGTAGGCCATGCGCATGCGTTCCTGCGACCAGGCCGACAGCGGCAGGCCGATCTGGCGCCACAGCGCCGGCGCCACCGGCGGCTGGTAGAGGATGCCGCGCTCGAGCATCAGCGCCAGGCCATAGACGGCCTGCGGGGTGGCCGGATGCACGCCTTCCTCGATCAGCGCCTGGACCAGTTGCCGGTAGCACAGCAGGCAGTCGCGGCCGGTCGCCGACAGGCCCAGCGCCTCGGCGAGCAGGTGGTCGCCATGGTCGAGCAGGTGGCGCAGCAGCACCGGATGATAGGCCGAGACCAGGCCGGTGTCGTGCATCGCCCGGGCGAAGCCGGTGGCCTCGTACTGCAGGGCGTTGGCGTCCATCGGCTGGAGGCGTTCGGCATAGACCTCGAGCCCGGGGTCCTCGCGGCAGGCCTGGGTGGGGCCGAACAGGCTGCTGACCAGGCGGTCGGCGCCCTGGCCGCTGGTGCCGAGGTCGATGTCGGGGTTGGCCTGGCAGACGGCGATCTGGGTGATCATGCGCTTGACGGCATCGACCTGGATGGGGCGCTGCTGGAGGATGCGCCAGATCTCGTCGATCAACTGGTCGATGACGTGCTCGTAGCCGATGGTGTCCGCCAGGTGGGCGAACAGGGCGCGGGTCAGCAGCGCCAGCCGCCCCTGGGTCTCGCGTTCCGCCTCGCTGGGCGCAGTGAACAGTAGCTCGAGATTGATCGCCAGCACTTGTGTCAGGTAGTGATGCGCCTGTTCGGCCGAGATCTGCGGATGCTCGTAGGCCGCGCGTGCCACCGCCAGCAGGCGCAGTTCGCTGAGCGCCTCGAGCACCACGGTGTCGGGGTCACCGCTCTTGAGGGAATGCGGTGTCAGCGATGGAATCAGGATCTGGGGGTAGGCCCAGTCGGAGCCGTTGAAGACACCGGCTTCCTCGAGGGCCCGGGCGCGCCGCTCGATGGCGGCGCAACCCCCGTCCTGCAGCATCACGCGCTTGGCGGTGTCGAAGACCCGCCGGACCTTGCCGGGCTTGGCGAAGTCCCGGGCGTTGGCCAGTAACTCGGTCGCCTCGTCCAGCTTGGCCAGCAAGCCGTCCAGCTTGCCGGCCTCCGTGTCTTGGTCGCCGTTATGGGTCGTCACACGGACTCCTTGTCCCCGAGGATATGGCGCGATTATACATAGAAGTCGAGCTCTTCCTGATGCTTGAGCAGATCGCGCATGGTATGAGGGTCGTCACCGAAGAAGTAGACCAGCCCCCAGTGGGTGCCGAACGCCGTGCGCTTGGTCACGGTTTCCTCGAGCGGTGCGGTCAGTTCGTGGGACTCGAAGTAGGGGTGATCCTCGGTCTCCTCGGGGATTTCCAGGCGACTCACCACGCGCCGGCGCGGGTAGACGCCGAAACAGCCGGCATGGCCCTTGGCATCGACCACCTCCTTGGGGAAGAAGGCCTTGACCTCGTCCTCGGTGGTCTTGGGGTCGAAGACCATGATGGTCGCCTGATAGGCGTTGAAGCCGTAGGCGCGTTCGAGCAGCTCGAAGACCTTGAAGCCGGGCGGTCGATAGGCGACTTCGCCGAAGTACATCTCGCCATCGCTGGTGACGAAGTATTCCGGATGGATCAGCCCGAAGTCGATGTCGAAGGCCTTGATCAACTTCTCGATCTGCGCGGTGATCTGGGGGCGATATTTCTCGAGTTCCGGCGTGGCCGGGACGAAGACCGAGTAGCCCAGCGTCACGTATTCGGAGATGTTGAGGAAGGCGATCTTGCCGTCGTGGATCCACGCTTCCACGGCGAACTCCCAGCCGTCGAGGTGCGATTCCATGAGGACCGGAAATTCCTCCTCGGGGATGGTGTCGACTTCGTCCGGGGTCCGGATTACCCGGTGGCCCAGGCAGCCGGCCTTGTCGAAGGCCTTGAGGTGAATGGGGTCGTTGGGATCGCCGTCGAGCTTGAGCAGGGTCTGGTTGACGCGCTTGAGAAAGCGGATCACGTCCTCCTTGTCGTGGGCCTCCTCGAAGATGCCCACGCGGATCCCGCCCAGCTGGGCGCGCCGCTTCATGAGTGCCTTGTCGCGCAGCAGCAGGGCCTGGCCGTAGAGCCGGGGGTTGTCGAGCAGCACCGAGTTGATGGCGCCGGCCCATTCCACGGTCTCCTCGAACAGCGGGATCGCCACGTCGACGCCCATGTCGCGGAGCGTTTCGGCGATCTCCAGGGAGCGGTCGTTGAGGCGTTCGAAGTTCCATGACAGATACGGAATGTCATGCTGCTTGCAGTAGTCCTCCGCCCAGTCCGGGGCGACCACCACGTAGCGTCGATCGAAGTCCTCGGCGGCCTCGACGGCATTCAGGCTCCAGCCAAGCAGTGCGACGTAGCCCTTGTTGGGGTCCTTGTTCATGACAATGTCTCCTTGCAGTCGAGTTGCGTCTGTCACCTTACCCCACAGCCTAGACGAAATCCGCCGGCTGCCTGCGCTCGATCAGCGATGTTCTACAGGCTTGCGGGCCCGGTCCGGCGCTGTTATAGTGCTGCGGCGCTCGAGGCAAGTGCTTGAATGCAATCGTGTTCAAGGCCTTGAAGCCCGAGTGTTTCGACCGTGCTGACGAATTTTTCGTGTTTTCAACGCTGGTCGATGACTGTGGTGGCCCCGTCGGTCCTCCCGCAACGCTAAACCGCAAACCCCGCCAGGCCCGGAAGGGAGCAACGGTAGTGGTGGCTGCGTGTGCCGGGATGTGGCTGGCGGGGCCGCCTCCATTTCAGGCCCCGGATTCCGTGCCCCGTTCTTCTGCGGGCCGTTTGTTCGAGTCCCCGGGTGCCTGGCTTTTCCCCCTCTCCCTGATTCGCTCGCCATCCTCTGGCGGCGTTGCGTCGTGCCCTGGGTGCGACAATTTCCCCCACCGCCGAGGCGGCACCCTTCATCCGTGCAGGGGTCCACGGGTTGCCGGCGCCAGGCCCTGTGAACAGAGGCTCGGTTCGCCCCGCGCGTTGACCCTGTGCGCCGGGGTGCTAGGGTGCTGCGTTGTCGTCCGGCAACTGAGCATTCTTATAGCAAACCAACGGTTATTACAGGTACGCAGGTCCCGGTATGGCCATTTATTCAGTGAGCTACGATCTCTATCAGTCCCGCGAATACCACGAATTCCATGAGCGCCTGGCGGCTTACGAGCACTGCTGGGCCATGCAGGGTCAATGCCTCGTCAGGACCCCGGAAAGTGCCACCGAGCTGCGTCGGGGCCTGATGGCGCTGATCGACTACCATGATGTGCTTTTCGTCTGTCGGGTCGGCGAGGACTGGTCGGGCGTGGGTACCCAGTGTGGCGGCTGGCTGGACAGGTGGCTGCCGCGGGTCTGCCATTGAACGGTGGTGTCCGGCGCCTTTCCGCTCCCGTTGCGAACCGCTAGAATGAACGTTTTGTGCGTCCACGCATTCTCAACGGGCGGTCACGTACCGGCCCGGTCTCCAGCCGCAAGGACTTCCGCGCTGCATGAGCTATCAGGTACTGGCCCGCAAATGGCGGCCGCGCACCTTCCATGAACTGGTCGGTCAGGAGCACGTCCAGCGTGCCCTGGTCAATGCCCTGGATCAGGGCCGCCTGCACCACGCCTATCTGTTCACCGGCACGCGCGGCGTCGGCAAGACGACACTGGCGCGGATTCTCGCCAAGTGCCTCAACTGCGAGCAGGGTGTGACCTCGTCGCCCTGCGGCGTCTGTACCACCTGCCGCGACATCGACGAGGGGCGCTTCGTCGACCTGATCGAGGTCGATGCGGCCTCGCGCACCAAGGTCGAGGATACCCGCGAGCTGCTCGACAACGTCCAGTATGCCCCCACCCAGGGGCGCTACAAGGTGTACCTCATCGACGAGGTGCACATGCTGTCGACGCACAGCTTCAACGCCTTGCTCAAGACCCTCGAGGAGCCGCCGCCTCACGTCAAGTTCCTGCTGGCGACCACCGACCCCCAGAAACTGCCGGTGACGGTGCTGTCGCGCTGTCTGCAGTTCTCGCTCAAGAACATGCCGCCCGAGCGTATCGTCGACCACCTGCAGCGAGTGCTCGAGGCAGAGTCGGTGAGCTACGAGGAACCGGCGCTGTGGCTGCTGGGCAAGGCCGCCCAGGGGTCGATGCGCGACGCCATGAGCCTGACCGACCAGGCGATCGCCTTCGGTCAGGGCGCGGTGCGCCACGCCGATGTCTCGGCGATGCTGGGCACTCTCGATCATCGCCATCTGCTGGCGCTGGTCGAGGCGCTGGCCGAGGTCGATGCGGCGCGTGCGCTCGCCGAAGTGGCGAGCCTCGCCGAGCAGGGCCCCGATTTTGCCGGCGTGCTCGACGACCTGACCGGCATCCTGCACCGTCTGGCGATCGCCCAGATGGTGCCCGAGGCACTCGACAACGGGCATGGCGATCGCGACACCCTGCTGGCGCTCGCCGCCCGTTTCACCGCCGAGGATGTCCAGCTCTACTACCAGATCGGTCTGCAGGGACGTGGCGACCTGGAACACGCGCCCGACCCGCGCACCGCGCTGGAGATGACCCTGCTGCGCATGCTCGCGTTCCGCCCGCAGGGCGTTCCCAAGCCGCCGCAGACCCCGCTGCCGTTGCGTGGCGAGCGTTCCGGATCGGATACGCCGCCCGCGCCATCCGACGCGCCGCCGCCGTCGGGGGGCGTCGAGCCCGCGCCGGCCGCCGAGGCGGTGGCCGATGAACCGGCCCCGGACGTCGCCCCTGAGGTCCTCGATGCCCCCCCCGCGGCGCCGCTGTCGCCAGCTTCGACGAATGGCGGCGAGGGCGCCGCCGACCCGGCGGCTCCCAGCGAGTCGCGATACGCGCCGCCCGCGGAGCCCGAGCCCGAGGCTCACACGGGGTCGCCAGCGTTCCCTGACGCGGGGGCGGGCCCCGATGTCGACGAGGCGCCGCCGCCGTGGGACGTTCCTCCCGATGCGCTTGTCGAGGCGCGCGACCACGCAAGCGATGTCAGCGAGGCCGGCGTCGCCATGGATGAGGCGCCGGTAACCCACGCGAGCGCTGTACCGGCGCCGCCGAGTGACGAGAGCGAGCCGGAGGTCGCGATGCGCCCCGAGGCGCCGCTCGATGCCGAAACCGGCCATGCCGAGAGCGCCGGGGCCGAGGCGAACGCCGGGGTATCCGCCGGGGCCGAAGCGGCGCTGTCGCCCGGCGAGGCGCTGACCCAGGCCGACTGGCTGGCGCTGTTTCCGCGCCTGGGGCTCGCCGGTCTGACGCGCAACCTGGCGGCGCACTGTCTGGTCGACGGCGACGACGGTGGGCAATTGACGCTGCGTCTCGATCCCGGTCAGGCGGCGATGCTCGCCGAGGTCCACATTGAGCGCGTGCGCCAGGCGCTGGCCGCGGCGGGCGTCGAACGGCGGGTGGTCATCGAGCCGGGCGAACTGCCGCCGGGGGTGGAGACGCCCAAGGCGCGCAGCGATCGCGAGGCCCGCGAACGTCACGCCGAGGCGGTTGAAGCCTTGCGCCATGACCCGCATATCCAGGAACTGGAACAGGCCTTCGGTGCGCGGCTGATCGAGCAGAGCGTATCGCCGCAGTCCGCATCGGACTGAACCATCGCCGCCAAGGCGGCCAACACTCCACGACGAGGTGCAGCATGTTCAAGGGCGGAATGGGCAACCTGATGAAGCAGGCCCAGGAAATGCAGGAAAAGATGCAGCAGGTGCAGGAGGAGATCGCCCGTGCCGAAGTCACCGGCGAAGCCGGCGCCGGCATGATCAAGGTGACCATGAACGGTCGCCATGACGTCAGCAAGGTCGACATCGACCCGAGCATCCTCGAGGAGGACAAGGAGATGCTCGAGGACCTGCTCGCCGCGGCGGTCAACGATGCCGTGCGCAAGGTCGAGAACAACTCCCGTGCCCGCATGGAAGAAGCCACCGAGGGGATGAACCTGCCGCCGGGTTTCAAGATGCCGTTCTGAGCCGCTGCTGCCCCGCGTCTCGTCCTCGCGTCGCCGCCGAGCACGCCATCGGCGGTGACGGAGGCCGCCAAGGACGCCCCTCGATGCCCGTATCGGAAAGAGACCATCCATGAGTTTTTCGCCGCTTGTCGACCGTCTGCTCGAGGCGTTGCGCGTGTTGCCCGGCGTCGGGCCGCGCACCGCCCAGCGCATGGCGTTGCACCTGCTCGAGCGTGACCGCGACGGCGGGCGCCGCCTGGTCGAGGTGCTCGGCCGGGCCCTCGAGGAGGTCGGCTACTGTCAGCGTTGCCGGACCCTGACCGAGGAGAGCGTCTGCGCGCTGTGCCGCAGCCCCCGGCGCGACCCGGCGTTGCTGTGCGTGGTGGAGTCGCCCGCCGACATGCTGGCGATCGAGGATGCCGGCGGCTACCACGGCCACTACTTCGTTCTCCACGGCCACCTCTCGCCGCTCGACGGCATCGGTCCCGAGGACATCGGCCTCGACCAGCTTGACACCCGCCTCGACGAGGGCGGGGTCGAGGAGGTCATTCTGGCCACCAACCCGACCGTCGAGGGCGAAGCCACCGCCCATTACATCGCCGAGCAGATCCGCGAGCGTGGCCTCAGTCTGTCGCGGCTGGCCTACGGCGTGCCGATGGGCGGCGAACTCGAGTACGTCGACGGCGGCACGCTCAGTCGCGCCTTCAACGGCCGTCTGCCGTTCCGCGGCGAGTGAATCGCCTTGTCGCGCCCCAACTCCAGGAATCCCATGTCCCTAGAACCGACCAGTCACTGGATAGACACCCCCGAGGAACTCGATACCGTCTGCAGCCGCCTCGCCGATGCCGAGTGGCTGGCCGTGGACACCGAGTTCTTCCGCGAGACCAGCTTTCATCCGGTGCCGGCGCTGGTCCAGCTTTCCCGCGGTGACGTCGCCTACCTGATCGACCCTCAGGCCGTCGCGGCGACGCCGGCTCTGCAGCGCCTGCTGGGGCCCGAGGGGCCGACCAAGCTGCTGCACGCCAGCAGCGAGGATCTCGAGGTGCTCCACAACTGGAGCGGGGTGGTACTCGAGCCGCTGGTCGATACCCAGGTGGCCCAGGCGCTGATCTCGGAGATCCCGTCGATGGGCTATCAGCGTCTGGTCGAGCACTGGACCGGCGACGTCCTGCCCAAGGACGAGACCCGTTCGGACTGGCTGGCGCGGCCGCTCTCCGAGGCCCAGCAGCGTTATGCGGCACTCGACGTGATCTATCTGCCGCGGGTCTGGGCGGCTCAGCGCGAGGCCCTGCTCGCCGACGCGCGTCTGGCGTGGCTCGAGGCGGATTGTGCGGCGCTGGTCGACCAGGCACTGCGCAGTGCCCAGGGCGATGCCGAATGGTATCGCCGGCATCGCCAGTTGTGGCGTCTGGGCGCGCGGGCGATCGCCGCCTATCAGCGCCTGACGGCATGGCGCGAGGCCGAGGTGCGCCGCCGCGACCTGCCGCGTAACTGGCTGGTCAGCGACAAGGTGCTGTTCGCCATCGCCGAGTCGATGCCCGGTAGCCGCTACGAACTGGCCGCGGTGGAGGGCGTCAAGCCGAGCCTGGTCAAGCGCGAGGGCGATAGCCTGCTGGGCCTGGTGCGCGACGCCGCCCAGCTCGACGAGGCCGAACTGCCGCCGGCGCTGCCGTCGCCGCTGTCGGCGCCGTTCAAGCGTCGTCTCAAGGCGCTCAAGCGTGCGGTGGGCGCGATCGCCGAGGATCTGGGCATCGCCCCCGAGGTGCTGGCTCGGCGCCGCGACCTGGAGGCCCTGGTGGTCGCCGATCTGGAAGGCCAGCCGTTGCCGCTGCCCGAGGGCTGGCGGGGCGAACTGCTCGGCGATGCGCTGGTCGCCGCGCTCGAATCCGCGGCCGACACGGCCCAGAACCCGGTCAACGAGTAAGCTATGGACAAGACCCTTTGCGAGATCTTCCGCAGCCCGCGGAAAGAGGAAATGTATCTCTACGTGGACAAGCGCCGCGGTCTCGAGCCGGTGCCCGAGGAACTGCTCGAGCGCTTCGGCAAGCCGCAACCGGTCATGACCCTGCTGCTCGGCACCGAGCGCAAGCTGGCGCGTGTCGACACCGCGCGGGTCATCGCGGCCATCGCCGAGAAGGGCTACTACCTGCAGTTGCCGCCGGCGAAGGACGCCTACCTGCTGGATCTCTATCGCACGCCCACCGAGGGCCGCTACTGATGCGCGAGCGCTTCTGGGAGCGCTACCCGCTCGCGGAACTCCACGGCGCGGAGTGGGAAGCGCTGTGCGACGGCTGCGGACGCTGCTGCCTGCTCAAGCTGGAGGACGAGGAGAGCGGCGACATCGCGACCCTCGACGTGGCGTGCCAGCTGCTCGATATCGGCGCCTGCCACTGCAGTGACTATCCCAATCGCAGCGCCCGGGTGCCCGGCTGCGTGCCGCTGACCCTGGCGCGCATCGAGGAATTCCGCTGGCTGCCGGAATCCTGTGCCTACCGGCGCCTGAGCGAGGGGCGCGGGCTGGCCGAGTGGCATCCGCTGGTGTCGGGGGATCCCGACAGTGTCCGGCGGGCCGGCATCAGCGTGGCGCCCTTTGCGGTGTCCGAGACGACGGTCCCGGAAGCCGAGTGGGAGGATCACATCATCGACGTGCTGCCCTGCGAGGATTGACGGGCTCGTCGACCTCGACGCTCCTTACCGGGTCCTGTCGCGATCGCTTCGCCCGCCGCCGAACGCGAGCCGATGGCCCGCGTCCGGTCGTGTTTCGGGCGTGCGTCCCTCATTCGACGTTCGCCAGCCCCAGCGCCCAGAGCAGGAAGGCATCCTGGCGGGCGTTGTCGCGCCAGGCCTTGAAGCGTCCCGAGGCACCGCCGTGGCCCGAGGTCATGTCGGTCCGCAGCAGCAGCGGGCGGCGCGGGTCGGACGGACGTGACGCGTCCAGCTCGGTGAGCCTGGCGTAGAGCTTGGCGGGTTCCCAGTAGGGCACCCGCGAGTCGTGCCAGCTGCCCTGCAGGAATATCGCCGGATAGGCCTGCTCGGAGAGGTTGTCGAGCGGCGAGTAGGCGCGGATGCGTCGGCGTGCCGCGGGCTCGTCGGGATTGCCCCATTCGCTGTACTCCGCGGTGGTCAGCGGCAGGTCGGGGTTCTCCATGGTGCGCAGCACGTCGACGAAGGGCACGTCGAGCACCGCCGCACGGAAGGCGCCGGGGTCGAGGTTGAGGCTCGCCCCGACCAGCAGGCCGCCGGCGCTGGCGCCGTAGGCGGCGATCCGCTCGCCGTCGGCCATGCCGGTGGCGACCAGCGCCTCACGGGCGGCCAGGAAGTCGCGGAAGCTGTTGGTCTTGTGTTCCAGCTTGCCGGCCAGGTACCAGGGTTCGCCACGATCGCCGCCGCCGCGCACATGGGCCACGGCGAAGGCCACGCCCCGCGACAGCAGTTCGAGCCGGGCCACCGAGAACCAGGGGTCGAGCACTTCACCGTAGGCGCCGTAGCCGTAGAGCAGGGTGGGCAGCGGCGCCTGGCCCCAGAGGTCGGCGCGTGCCACCACCGAGACCGGGATGCGTTCGCCGTCGTGGCCGGTGGCCCAGAGACGCTCGCAATGCAATTGCTCGGGGGCGAGGTCGCCGTGGATCGGCTGTGCCTTGAGCAGGCGCCGGGCGTCGCTGTCGAGATCGTGCTCGATCCAGCGTACCGGCAGGGTGAAGGACTCCTCGCGCAGGCGCAGGCGTCGGGCGTGAAAGTCCGGCGTATCGCCCAGCGCCAGGCTGCAGGGCGCCTCGGGCAGCGGTAGTCGATGGTCGCGAACGATACGACCGTCGGCGTCGAGGTCGATGACGCGCAGGTGTACCTGGGCCTCGTCGTGGTCGCGCTCGGTGACCACCAGCCCCCAGGCGAAGGCATCGACGCCTTCCAGCGTGTGCTGGTCGCGATGGGCCAGCAGGGGGCGCCACTCGCCGGGAGAGGACTCGCCGGCCACGTCCTCGTCGGCCACGTCCTCGTCGGCCACGTCCTCGTCGGCCACGTCCTCGTCGGCCACGTCCAGACGGAAGTGGGGCGCCTCCCGGTTGTGCAGGATGTAGAACCGCCCCGGACGGTGGTCGATGCCGTATTCGACCCCGGCCTCTCGCGCTCGCACGCAGCGCGGTGGTGTCTCCGGCGATCGGGCGGGGATCAGGTGGCACTCGCTGGTGTCCTTGGACGCGGTCTCGAGCACCAGCCATTGCCGCGAACGGGTCTTGCCCAGGCCCACCCAGAATTCCGGGTCCGTTTCCTCGAAGATCGCCACGCTGGCGTTTTCGGCATCCTCGGCGCGGCTGTCGAGACGCCAGACGCTGGCCGGGCGCTGGGTGGCGTCGTAGCGGGTGAAAAACAGCGTGCGATCGTCCTCGGCCCAGGTCAGCTCCGGGCCGATGCCGGCGAGCAGGCAGCGCTCCTCGCCGCTGGCGAGATGCCGCAGGTAGAGATCGAAGTACTCGTCGCCGCGGGTGTCCTGGGTCCAGGCCAGCCATTGCTCGTCGGGGGAGATGGCCATGTCGCCGAGTTCGAGGAAGTGGTGTTCGCCGGCGCGGGATTCGAGGTCGAGCAGGCACTCTCGCCGTTCGGCGTTGTCATTGGGGTGACGCCACCAGACCGGATAGTCGGCGTCGGACGCGGTCTCGCTCCAGTAGGTGAAACGTTCCAGCGGCGTGGACAGGCCGGTGACCGCCAGTTCGCGGCGTGTCAGATGCCCCTGGTAGAGGGCGTCGACCAGGGGCTCCAGCGGCGTGAACCAGGCGTCGCATTCCCGGTTGGCGGCTTCCAGGAAGGCGCGCACCGCGGGGTCGTCGCGCTGCTCGAGCCAATGCCACTGCGGGTCCTCGGAACGTTGGAAGGTGCTGACGGGCGGTGAGCTTGGCGGCTGTGCTTTCATTGGACGCGGTGTACCATGATGAAACGAATTGTATAGAGGGAGAATCTAAGGCGATGCTGATATCCGACTCGATGCCGCTGCTGTGGTTGAGCTACGTGGCATTGTCGCTGGTCGTGCTGGTCACTGGCTACCTGGCGATCCGCTGGCTGCCCCGCCTGCCGCGTTTCGTGGTGACCGGACTGGTCGCCGGACTGATCTGGATGCCCTGCAGCTTCACGCTGCCGCTGCTGGACAAGGATGCCGCCTATCATGGCATGGCCCCGGCGGTGGTGGTAGCCGGGATCGCCGTGCTGCAGCACGATGGCGCGGCGCTGGCGTCGGCCGTCCCGCTGTTGATCCTGGGCATCGCGCTGGGCGGGGCCGCTGCCGCTGGGTTGGCGTTCTGGCTCGGCCGCCGGCAGGCGCAACGACACGACGACAGTGACGATGATGGGGGCGGAACGGCGGCCTCGACGCGACGTCAGGAGCCGGTGATCGGCTGAGGAAACGCCATGCAATGGTTGATGACGGCGGCGCTGGCACTGTCGTTGCTGGTCAACGCGACGGCCCGGGCGCAGGCGCCGGATACTGCCGACGTGCGCCTGGTCTTCGACGTCTCCGGCAGCATGAAGCAGAACGACCCCAACCGGCTGAGTGCCAGTGCACTGGAGCTGATCGTCACCCTGTTGCCCTCGGGCGCCCGTGGCGGCCTCTGGACCTTCGGCAGCGAGGTGGCCAACCCCTTGCCGCCGACGACGATCGATGACGCCTGGCGCCAGCGTGCGCTCTCGCTCAAGCCGGCCCTGCTGGACTATCAGCAGTATACCGACATCGAGCGGGCGGTCCGTCAGGCGGCCGATGCCCCGCCGGCCGACGGCAAGCGGCACCTGATCCTGCTTACCGACGGCATGGTCGATACCCCGGGCGGGGCGGACAAGGCGGCGCGCGACGAGGCCTCGCGCAAGCGCCTGATCGACAAGCTCGCGCCGGTGCTGCATGACGACGACGTGGTGGTCCACACCATCGCCTTCTCGCCGAACGTCGATCTCGATCTGCTCGAGAACCTGGCCCAGAAGACGCAGGGGCTGACCGCCGTCGCCGAGGATCCCGAAGCGCTGCTGCGCGCCTTCCTCGATGTCTTCGACCGTATCTTCCCGCGCGACCAGGTGCCCCTGGAGGCGGGGAGCTTCCCCATCGACGAGCGGGTCGACGCCTTCTCGTCGCTGCTCTTTCACGGTCCGCAGGCCCCGCCGCTGGCGTTGATCGCCCCGGACGGCACGCGTTACACCGCCGATGACCATCCCGATGACGTCCGCTGGCAGCACCAGCCGCTGTTCGACATCATCCACATGCCGGCGCCCATCGCGGGGCAATGGCGTGTCGAGGGCGAGGTGGGGCCGGACAGCCGGATCAGCGTCGAGTCGCCGCTGGCCCTGCGCACCCGCGAGCTGCCGACCACCCTGTACCAGGGTTTCGAGACGCCCATCGAGGCCTGGCTGACCCGGCCCGATGGCGGGGTCGGCGAAGACGAGAGCGGTTCGCCGGTCTCGCTGCGTGCCGAGCTGCGCGACATCGACGGCAGGGTTCGCCAGACGGTGCCGTTGACCGCCCAGGGCGATCATTACCGCGGCGTGCTGGCGCCGCCCGAACAGGCGGGCAACGCGCGCCTGGTGGTGGTCGCCGAGAATGACGACTTCATTCGCGAGCGGCGCCAGGCGGTCAACGTGCTGTCGCCGATCACCGCCCGGGTCGTGGGTGACAACGCGCGGGTCGACCTGCACGCCGAGCATCCCCGGCTCGATGTCGACAATACCCAACTGACGGCGACCCTCCAGGGGCAGATGCTCGACGTTGTGCCACAGGGCGACAGGAATTGGCGGATCGATCTGCCCGATGTGGCCAGGGACGTGGCGGTCCCGCTGACGGTCTGGGCGCGGGTCACGCTGGATGGCGAGACCCGCCGCTTTACGCTGCCCGAGGTGACGCTCAATCCCGGGGCGGCCACGTCGCTGCATGGCGTCAGTCTCGATCGGCCGGGCGGCCACATCGAGACGCTCGACGAGGAAGAGGAACGGCAGGCCGCTCCGCCATCCTCGTCGCTGGACCGGCTCGGCGACAGCGTCGACCAGTGGCTGGATGCGCTGCCGTCCGGGGTGCGGTCGTTATGGCAGGCGGCCCCGCCACCGTTCAGGGACTACGTGGCGTCGCATCGCCACGATCCGCTGGCCTGGGCGTTGCTGATCGCGGGTCTGCTGGTGGCGATACTGTTGCTGGTGGGGCTGCGCCGGCGTCGCCATCGCCAGCGCACCACCCGCCGGGAGGAGCCCCATGTGTGAGCTCTTGGGCATGAGTGCCAACGTGCCCACGGACATCTGCTTCAGCTTCGCGGGCTTCTTGCGTCGCGGCGGCGGCACCGGGCCGCATCGCGACGGCTGGGGGATCGCCTTCTACGAGCAGGGCGGCTATCGCGACTTTCGCGACCCCCATCCTTCGGTGGACTCGCCGATCGCCCGCCTGATTCGTGACTATCCGATCAAGTCCCATGTGGTGATCAGCCACATTCGGCAGGCCAATGTCGGCGCCATCGAGCTGGCCAATACCCACCCCTTCACCCGCGAGATGTGGGGGCGGCCCTGGTGCTACGCTCACAATGGTCAGCTAGGCGATTGGCAGGCCCTGCCGCTGTCGTTCTATCGCCCGGTGGGCAGCACCGACAGCGAGCACGCCTTCTGCTGGCTGCTCGGCGAGCTGCGACGTCGCTTCCCCGAGCCTCCGGCCTCGCCCGATGCGCTGTGGGCGACACTCCATGCCCTGTGCGAGCGGCTGCGCGGGCTGGGCGTGTTCAACCTGCTGCTCTCCGATGGCCGCCATCTGTTCGGTTACTGTTCCACCAAGCTGGCGCACATCACCCGGCGTGCTCCGTTCGGTCGTGCCCAGCTCAGCGATACCGAGCTGACTGTCGACTTCAACGAGCACACCACGCCGAACGACATCGTCTCGGTGATGGCCACCGAGCCGTTGACCGCCAACGAGGACTGGACGCGCATGGCGCCCGGCGACTTGCTGGTGTGGCGGGACGGTGAGATCGTGGCTCGCTATGCTGCGAAAGAGGCATCGGGGAAGGAGACAGTAAGTGAACGGTAGTTTCAATCGATCGTTTTACAGCGCGTGGTGCCTGCGCTAAGGTGGCAACGCGATCCCGGCCCGGGTTTTCGCCTCTCCCGATGAGTGAGCGGGGGACTGCCCGAGAGCCGCACAAAAAGACAGCGTATCGACCTCGTCGAGCGAACCTGCGGAGATCTTCATGAACCAGCACGCCAGCGATGCCATCCTCTCCGGCCCGCCTCTCGAGGGCCTCGACGAATACGCCTCGGTCACCGATGTCTTCGAGGCCTCGGTCGAACGCTTTGCCGACAAGCCGGCGTTCAGTTGCATGGGCCAGGTTCTCAGCTACCGGGACGTCGATCGGCTGTCGGCGGACTTCGCGGCCTGGCTGCAGACGCAGACCGACCTCGAACCCGGAGACCGCATCGCCATCCAGTTGCCCAACGTGCTGCAGTTCCCGGTGGCGGTATTCGGAGCGCTGCGTGCGGGGCTGGTGGTGGTCAATACCAACCCGCTCTACACCGAGCGTGAAATGCGTCACCAGTTCGCCGACTCCGGTGCCAAGGCGATCGTGATCCTCGCCAACATGGCGTCCAAGCTCGAGGCGGTTCTCGACAAGACCGAGATCCGCCACGTGCTGGTGACCGAGATGGGCGACCTGCACGGCTTCCCCAAACGGGAACTGATCAATTTTGTCGTGCGCCACGTCAAGAAGCTGGTGCCGCGCTATTCGCTGCCCGGGGCCCAGCGCTTTCGCCAGGCCCTGGCCGCCGGTCACAAGACCCGTTTTCAGCCGGTCGCGCGGGCTCCCGAGGATATCGCCGCGTTGCAGTACACCGGCGGCACCACCGGCACCGCCAAGGGCACCATGCTCACCCACCGCAATCTGGTGGCCAACATGCTCCAGGCCCGCGCGGTGATCAGCGACGTACTGGGCGAGGGCTGCGAGACGGTGATCGCGCCGCTGCCCGTCTATCACATCTACACCTTCACGGTGAATTGCCTGTTCCTGATGGAAACCGGCAACCACAGCGTGCTGATTCCCAACCCGCGCGACATCGCCGGTTTCGTCAAGACGCTCAAGGCGCAGTCGTACACCGGCTTCGTGGGTCTGAACACGCTGTTCAACGCCTTGTGCAATCGCGACGATTTCCGGGCCCTCGACTTCTCGGCGCTCAAACTGACCATCTCCGGCGGCATGGCGTTGACCAAGGCCACGGCCGAGCGCTGGGAGGCGGTCACCGGGTGCCCGATCACCGAGGGCTACGGCATGACCGAGACCTCGCCGGTGGTCTCCTTCAACCCGCCGGCGTCGCCACAACTGGGCACCATCGGCAAGCCGGTGCCGGGGACATCGGTCAAGGTCGTCGATACCGACGGCAACACCCTGGCGCTCGGCGAGCCCGGGGAGCTTTGCGTCAAGGGGCCGCAGGTGATGAAAGGCTACTGGAATCGCCCCGAGGACACCGCCGAGACGCTCGATGCCGACGGCTGGGTGCGCACCGGCGACATCGCCGTCTTCCAGGAGGACGGTTACATCCGCATCGTCGATCGCAAGAAGGACATGATCATCGTCTCGGGGTTCAACGTCTATCCCAACGAGATCGAGGACGTGGTCGCGGCCCACCCCGACGTGGCCGAGGTCGCGGCCGTGGGCATCCCCGACGACAACAGCGGCGAGGCGATCAAGCTGTTCGTGGTCGCGCGCAACGAGAGCCTGGATGCCGAGACACTGCGCGCGTGGTGCAAGCGCGAGCTCACCGCCTACAAGGTGCCCCGCTTCGTCGAGTTCCGCGACGAATTGCCCAAGACCAACGTGGGCAAGGTGCTGCGTCGCGAACTGCGCGATTCCTGAGAGCGACCGACGAGTTGGCCCCCGGCGGCCCCTAGGCGATACAATAGGGGGCTTGCCCGTTTCCGAGAATCCGGACCGTCGCACCGACGATCCGGCAGCATGCCCCGGCATCGACACCTCGTCCACGGCGGTGGACGAGGTGTCTGCGTCGCCACGTGACGATGCCGCGTCGAGAGTGCCGGGCGGGCCGGCCGTCTGTTGAACTCAGCGAGGATGACTTGAGCGCTACCGCTTCGAAGCCCGATTCTCTCAAGGCGTTGGAAACCCGTCGCCGCCAGTTGCCGCACTGCATGTTGCGCGATGCCCATGATCAGGGCCGTCGCCTGGCCAAGCTGGCGGGTCGCGCCCGCGGCGGCAAGCCGATCGATCGTGCGCTGCGCGATGTCGATGCGCGCCTGGCCGCTTCCCGGGCGTTGCTGGAACGCCGCCGCCAGTTGCCGCTGACCCTCGACTACCCGCCGTCGTTACCGGTGGCGGAGAAGCGGGAATCGATCCTCGCCGCGCTGCGCGAGCATCCGGTGGTGGTGGTGGCCGGCGAGACCGGGTCGGGCAAGACCACGCAGTTGCCCAAACTGTGCCTGGAGCTCGGCCTGGGGCGGCGCGGGCTGATCGGTCACACCCAGCCGCGCCGGCTGGCGGCGCGCTCGGTGGCTGGTCGTCTGGCCGAGGAGATGGCGGTGCCGCTGGGCGAGCAGGTCGGCTATCAGGTGCGCTTCACCGATCACACCGCGGATACCACCCTGGTCAAGCTGATGACCGACGGCATCCTGCTCGCCGAGACCCAGCACGATCCGGATCTCGAGCGCTACGAGGCGATCATCATCGACGAGGCTCACGAGCGCAGCCTCAACATCGACTTCCTGCTCGGCTACCTCAAGCGGCTCACCGAGCGGCGTCCCGACCTCAAGATCATCATCACCTCGGCGACCATCGACGTCGAACGCTTCTCGCGGCACTTCGCCCGCGACGGCAAGCCGGCGCCGGTGGTCCAGGTGTCCGGGCGCACCTATCCGGTCGAGGTGCGCTATCGCCCGCTGGTGCGCGAGACGGAGGACGAGGAGGATCGCACCCTCCAGGAGGGCATCCTCCACGCCGTCGAGGAGATCGAGGCGATCGAGCGCGAGAAACGCTGGTACAGCGGCCCGCGCGACGTGCTGATCTTCCTGCCCGGCGAGCGCGAGATCCGCGAGACCGCCGACACCCTGCGGCGTGCCGATCTCAAGGGTACCGAGATCTTGCCGCTCTACGCGCGGCTGTCCAACGCCGAGCAGAACCGGGTCTTCCAGTCCCATGCCGGGCGACGCATCGTGCTCGCCACCAACGTCGCCGAGACCTCGCTGACCGTGCCCGGCATCCGTTATGTCATCGACCCGGGGCTGGTGCGCATCAGCCGTTACAGCTATCGCGCCAAGGTCCAGCGCCTGCCCATCGAGCCGGGCAGCCAGGCCAGCGCCGATCAGCGCAAGGGACGCTGCGGGCGCATCAGCGAGGGGGTGTGCCTGCGCCTCTACAGCGAAGAGGACTACCTGGCGCGCCCCGCCTATACCGAACCGGAGATCCAGCGCACCAACCTGGCGTCGGTGATCCTGTCGATGCTCTCGCTCAGGCTCGGCGACATCGAGGCCTTCCCGTTCGTCGACGCCCCCGACTCGCGCTTCGTGCGCGACGGTTTCCGGCTGTTGTTCGAGCTCGGCGCGGTGGATGCCGACAATCGCCTGACCCAACTGGGACGCCGTCTGGCACGGCTGCCGATCGATCCGCGTCTGGCGCGCATGGTGCTGGCGGGGGCCGAGCAGCAGTGCCTGCGCGACGTGCTGATCGTGGTCAGCGCGCTGGCCGTCCAGGACCCCCGGGACCGGCCCGCCGACAAGCGCCAGGCCGCCGACCAGAAACACCGCCAGTGGAACGACCCGGATTCCGACTTCGTCGCCTGGCTCAACCTGTGGCACGGCTTCGAGGCCGCCCGCGAGGAACTCTCGGGCAACCAGCTGCGTCGCTGGTGTCGCGAGCAGTACCTCAGCTACCTGCGCCTGCGCGAGTGGCACGACACCTTCCGCCAGTTGCGTCAATTGCTGCGCGACATGGACATCGTCGTGCCCGGCGCTACCCAGCTCACCCGACGCGACACCGACGGCGAGGCCCCGGCGCGCGAGGCGAGCCGCCAGGCCTACGCCTCGATCCACCAGGCGCTGCTCGCCGGGCTGCTGTCGAATCTCGGGCAACTGGTCGAGAATCGCGAATACCTCGGGGCGCGCAACCGCAAGTTCCTGATCCATCCCGGTTCGGGGCTGGCCAAGAAGTCACCCAAATGGGTGATGGCCGGCGAACTGGTCGAGACCTCGCGGCTGTTCGCCCGCGACGTCGCGCGTATCCAGCCGGAGTGGGTCGAGCCGCTGGCCGGCCATCTGGTCAAGCGCAGCTACAGCGAGCCGCACTGGGAGATGAAGCGCGCCCAGGTGGTGGCCTTCGAGCAGGTCACGCTGTTCGGCCTGCCGATCGTCGCCCGGCGCAAGGTGCATTACGGGCCCATCGCCCCGCGCGAATCCCGTGAACTGTTCATCCGCCGCGCGCTGGTCGAGGGCGAGTACCGCACCCAGGCGGCGTTCTTCGCGCACAATCGCGCGCTGATCGGCGAGGTCGAGGATCTGGAGGACAGGGCGCGCAAGCGTGATATTCTCGTCGACGAGGAAACGCTGTTCGATTTCTACGATCAGCGGCTCCCCGAGGACGTCGTCAACGGCAAGGGGTTCGAGCACTGGCGGCGCGAGGCGGAGCGTGACGACCCGGACGTGCTCAAGCTCGACAAGGCCGCGCTGATGGCCCGCGCGGCGGACGAGGTCAGCGAGGCGCAATATCCGGATACCCTGACGCTGGGCGGGGTGAGTTATCCGCTCGGCTATCATTTCGCGCCAGGCGCCGAGGACGATGGGGTGACCCTGACCGTACCCGCCGCGATGCTCTCGCAACTGCCGCGCCATCGCCTCGAGTGGCTGGTGCCGGGGCTGTTGCGCGAGAAGTGCATCGCCCTGCTCAAGTCGCTGCCCAAGTCGGTACGCCGCCAGGTGGTGCCGATCCCCGACTGGGTCGATGCCGCGCTGCAGACGCTGTCGCCGGACGACGTGCCGCTGACCGAGGCCCTCGGCGAGTTCCTGCGGGTCAAGACCGGGCTGCGCCTGACGCCCGACGACTGGCGGACCGATCCGCTCGAGCCCCATCTGCGGATGAACATTCGGGTCGTCGACCATGCCGGGCAGGAGCTCGGGCAGGGGCGCGATCTCGCCGCGCTGGAGGCACGCTTCGCCGAGGCAGCCACCGCCGGGGCGCGGGCGCTGGACAGTGCCGGCGACACCCGCGAAGCGGTGACGGCGCTGCCCGAGGCGCCGTTGCCCGAGTCGCGTACCACCACCCAGGCGGGCATCCGCGTCGAGGCCTACCCGGCGCTGGTCGAACGCGCGGGTGACGAACTGGCCGTGGAGCTCTTCGATCACCCCGACAAGGCGCACGAGGCGCACCGTCAGGGCATCAAGCGTCTGGCGATCCAGCGTCTGCCCGATCCGGTGAAGCGGCTGCGCCAACTGGACGGCATCGAGCGCTGCGCGCTGCTCTTCGCCAAGGTCGGCAGCAAGCGACAACTCGTCGACGATCTGGTCGAGGCGGTCTTCCTGCACGAGATCGCCGCCGATCCCCTGCCGCGCTCCCGGGACGCCTTCGAGGCGCGCATCGCCGAGCGCCGGGGCGAACTGGTACCCCGGGGCGAGGCGCTGGTCACCACGGTGCTCGCGGCGCTGGAAGGGCACCTGGCGGTGACCAAGGCGTTGAAAGGCCAGCTCAACCTGTCGCTGGCGCTGGTCTACAACGATCTCAAGGCGCAGATGCAGCGGCTCGTCCATCCCGGCTTCATCAGCGAGGCGGGGGGCTGGCTCGAGGAATACCCGCGTTACATGGAAGCCGCCGCGATCCGCCTCGAGAAGGCGCCTCGCGAGCGGATGCGCGACCAGATGCTGATGCAGGAGATTCAGGATTTCGAGACCCGGCTGGCCAATCGCCGCGAGAGCGAACGGCGCAGCGGGCGCGAGGACCCGGCGTTGACCGAGTTCGGCTGGTGGATCGAGGAGTTGCGCGTTTCGTCGTTCGCCCAGCAACTGGGCACGCGGATGCCGGTCTCGGCCAAGCGGCTCGAGCGGCGCTGGGCCGAGATCACCGGACGCCGCCCGCAGTGAGCGGGCGCGATCACGGCGGGGGACACCGCCGGAGGAGACGACCATGACACGAGCCGTGATTACCGGCACCGGCCTTTATACACCGCCGCACGCCATCGACAACGCCACGCTGGTGGACGCTTTCAACACCTGGGTCGACGACGAGAACCGCCGTCATGCCGAGGCCATCGCCCGCGGCGAGCGGGAACCGCTGCTCCACTCGAGCAGCGAGTTCATCGTCAAGGCCTCGGGCATTCACAGTCGCTACGTGCTCGATGCGTCGGGCATTCTCGACCCCGAGCGGATGCGGCCACGTCTGCCGCAGCGCACCGACGACGAGCCGTCGATCCAGTGCGAGATGGGCCGCGCGGCGGCGCTCGAGGCACTGGATCGCGCCCAGGTCGCCCCCGCTGACGTGGATATGCTGATCGTCGCCTGTTCCAACCTCGAGCGGCCCTATCCGGCGGTCGCGGTGGAGCTGCAGGCGGCGCTGGGGACCCGCGGCTTCGCCTTCGACATGAACGTGGCCTGCAGCTCGGCGACCTTCGCCATCGAGATGGCCGCCAACGCGGTGCGCAGCGGCAGCGTCAAGCGCGCCCTGGTGGTCAACCCGGAGATCTGCTCGGCGCATCTGAACTTCCGCGATCGCGACAGTCATTTCATCTTCGGCGATGCCTGCACCGCGCTGCTCGTCGAGGACGAGGCGGTGGCCGTGGCGCCGTCGCGCTTCGCGATACTGGGCACGCGTCTGGTCACCCGCTATTCGAACGCCATTCGCAACAATGCCGGCTTTCTCAATCGGGTCACCGACAGCGATCCGCTGGCCGCCGACAAGCTGTTCGTCCAGGAGGGGCGACGGGTGTTCAAGGAGGTCTGTCCGATGGTCGCCGACCTGATCAGCGCTCATCTGGCCTCGCTGGATCTCGACGGCGACGCGCTGTCGCGGCTTTGGCTGCATCAGGCCAATCGCCACATGAACGACCTGATCGCGCGTCGCGTGCTGGGCCGCGACCCGAGCCCGGCGCAGGCGCCGATCATCCTCGATCGCTATGCCAACACCAGTTCGGCCGGATCGATCATCGCCTTCCACCTGCATCACGACGACCTGCCGGATGCGGCGCTGGGGGTAGTGTGTTCCTTCGGAGCCGGATACAGTGCAGGCAGTGTGATCCTCCGTAAGCAAAGCGCACACAAGGTGAACGAATGAATCGATGGAGTAAGGGGGTGCTGGCAGCCGTGGCGGGGGTGACGCTCGCCGGCTGCGCCAGCCAGGGAACGGCGCCTGCCAACCCGCAGGACCCATGGGAAGGGTTCAACCGCAAGGTGTTCGCCTTCAACGACACGCTCGACCGCTATGCGATCAAGCCGGTGGCGCAGGGCTACGATTTCGTCACGCCGCAGCCGGTGCAGGATGGCGTCACCAACTTCTTCTCCAACCTTGGCGAGTTGCGGACCATCCTCAACAGCGGCCTGCAGTGGAAGTGGGGCAATGCCGGCGTCGCCACGGGGCGCTTTCTGATGAACACCACCCTGGGGCTGGGCGGTTTCCTCGATCCGGCCACCGGGATGGGCCTGACGGAGCACGAGGAGGATTTCGGGCAGACCCTGGCCGTGTGGGGGGTCGCCGAGGGGCCCTACGTGGTGCTGCCCGTGCTCGGCGGGCGCACGCTGCGCCACGCCGGCGGTCTGCCGGCGGACTGGTATGCCGATCCGGTGAGCCATGTCGAGGAGGACAGTACCCGTTACGGCATTCGCGCCCTCGACGTGGTCAACTACCGCGCCAGTGTGCTCGACCAGGAGAAGCTGATTCAGGGGGATCGCTACAGCTTCCTGCGCGATACCTATCTGCAGCGCCGCCGCTTCGAGATCAACGACGGCAAGACCGGCGAGGATCCGTTCGCCAATGACGATTTCGACTACGATGCCGGCGACTTCGCCCAGTGAGAGTCCACCTCCATGGACAAACCGCGCACTCTGATCGGCCTGCTCGATCTACCGGGTAGCTCGCGCGACGCGCTGGCCGAGACGCTCGGCAAGGGGCGCTTCGCGGTGGCCGCGGCCGAGCGTCTCGAGGACCTGCCGGACGGCGTCGAGCTGATCGTCGCCCACGTCCGGGCCGTGCCGAGCCGGGAATGGCCGGCCTTGTCGCGTCGTGTGCCGACCGTGGTGGTCACCGAGTCGCGTCTCGACGAGGAGCTGCTCCACGCCGTCGACTCGGGGCTGGTCGACTATCTGGTCGAACCGCTGCGCCACGGCGACGTGCTGCGCCGCCTGGTGGCACGGTCGCTCGAGCACCAGCAACTGGCCGAGGAGCACGCCCGTGATCGGGCGCGCCTGGCGGAGCTCAACGAGAACCTGGAAACCCATCTGGCGATGCTGCGTCTCGACCAGCAGGCCGGGGGGCATATCCAGCGCAAGCTGCTGCCGCCCGAGTCGCTGACCCTCAACGGGGTGCGCTGCGATTTCCGTCTGGTGCCATCGCTGTATTTGTCGGGGGATTTCCTCGATTTTCAGCGTTTCGACGCGCGTTACAGCGTGTTCTATTTTGCGGACGTGTCCGGGCACGGGGCCTCGTCGGCCTTCGTCACGGTATTGCTCAAGTACCTGTGCAACCGCTGGCTGAACGACTGGGACGGCGATTCCCCGGAAACGCTGCCGGCGCGCTGGCTGGCGCGGCTCAATCGCGAACTGCTGGATACCGGCATCGGCAAGCACGCCACGCTGTTCGTCGGGGTGCTGGACGCCGCGACGCACCGGCTGCACTATTCGCTGGGCGCGCAGATGCCGATGCCGCTGTGCGATGACGGCCAGTCGCTCGAGGCGCTGGCGGGGGAGGGGATGCCGGTGGGGTTGTTTCCGGGCATCGACTACCCCAATTACTGTCTCGAGCTGCCGGCGAGCTTTCGGCTGTGGCTATGCTCCGACGGCGTGCTCGAGTGCCTGCCCGGCGAGACGCTGACCGCCAGGCTCGATGAACTCAAGCGACGCATCACGGCGAGCGGCGACATCCGGACGTTGCTCGCCGGCCTGGGCGTGGAGCGTGACGACGACACGCCACACGATCAGGAAGAACTTCCGGATGATCTGACCATCATGACGCTGAGCGGTTTCAACCATGGCAACCAATGACGGGCGACTCAAGGCGGCCTTCGAGGCCGGCGTGTTCGTGCTCAAGTTGTGCGGCGACGTTCGTCTGACCCTGTGCGCGACGCTCGACAACGAGGCGCAGCGGCTTGCCGACATGCCGGGGCTGACCTCGGTGATCGTGGACCTGCGCGAGGCGACCAACGTCGACTCCACGGCGCTGGGCTTTCTGGCCAAGGTCGCGCTGGCGGTGAAAGGGCGCCTGAGCCATCCGCCGACCATCGTCGTCGATCATCCCGACGTGCGGCGCATGCTCGACGTGATGGGCTTCTCGCGTTATTTCACGCTGGTCCAGGCGCCGATCGCCGAGCCCGGCGGGCTCGACGAGCTGCCCGCGGTCCAGGCCGACGAGGGCGACCTTCAGGAGCGTATCCTCGAGGCGCATCGCATCCTGATGCACATGAACGAGCACAATCGCGAGGAGTTCAAGCCGCTGGTCGAACTGCTCGAGGCGCAGCAGCAGAATTCCCCCATCGACTGAGCGATCGGCCGGCGCCAGCGTTGGCCGGTCTGGCTCTCGGCGTCTCGCAGCCGCGCTGTTTCAGGCTAGCGCCGGTTGTCCCGCGTTGTCGCGCTGCGTCGCTGCCGGGCCGGTGGATGCCGGCGCGCGGAGCGCTGTCGGTGCCTCGGGCTCGGCAGAGGCGGCGTCCGGGTCGGTATCGGCGGCCGGGATGGCGGCGGGTGTGCCGATGTCGACACGGAAGCGGGCCACGCCGTCGCGCAACTGGTCCGCATCGCGCTGCAGGGTCCGGGCGATCTCGCTGGCTTGCTGCGCGCGGCGGCGATTGCCCTGGGTGACGCCTTCCATCTCGCCGACCGCGGTGTTGACCTGCTCGAGGCCGCGGCTCTGTTGATGGGAGGCATTGGCGATCTCGCTGACGAGGTCGCTGACCTGACCGATGGCCTCGACGATTTCCTGCATGTTGCGACCGGCTCGTCCGGCGAGGCGTACCCCGGCTTCGACCCGTTGATCGGCATCGTCGATCAGTTCACGAACCTGGCGGGCGGCGGTTGCCGAGCGTCCCGCGAGATTGCGGACCTCGCCGGCGACCACCGCGAAGCCGCGCCCCTGTGAGCCGGCCCGGGCCGCTTCCACCGAGGCGTTGAGGGCCAGGATGTTGGTCTGAAAGGCGATGTTGTCGATCAGCGCGACGATCTCGCCGACCTGGCGGGAGCCCTCTTCGATGCCGCGCATGGTGACGGTCATCTCGTCCATGACCTGCCCGCCGTCGCCCGCCCGGTCCGCCGTGCTGGCGGCCAGATCGCTGGCGCGGTTGGCATTGTCGGCGTTGTGGGCGACGGTGGTGGTCAGTTGATCGAGGCTTGCCGCGGTCTCTTCCAGGGAGGCAGCCTGACGTTCGGTGTCGTCGGAGAGCTCGGCATTACCTTGGGCGAGTTCGCGGACCCGCTCATGGACCGCTTCGCCGCTGTTGCGCACCCCGCTGACCGTCGACGCCAGGTGGTAGCGCAGTTCCTCGAGCCCCAGGAACAGCCGGCCGATCTCGTTGGAGCCGCGTGTCTCGACGGGATGGGACAGGTCGCCGTCGCGCATTCGCGTGAAGTGGGCCAGCAGATCGCGCAGCGGCCCGGTGACATGGCGCGCCATCCAGCGCAGCATCAGACCGCCCAGCACCAGGCTGACGAGCAGGCCGCCGGCGATGGCGATGTCGAGCAGCACGCTCATGGCGTTGAAGGTCTCGACCAGGGCCGCGCCACGCTGGCGCGAGGTCATGAAGAAGTCATCGGCGCTGGCCATGAAGGTGTCGCTCATCTTGCTGACCCGCGAGCGTCCCGATTGATAGCCCTCGACGTCGCCATCCTCGAGGCTCATCAACTGCAGGGAGAGGCCGGTGTTGAGCAGCGACTGGAAACGCTCGGCGAGTGCCTCGGCCGCCTCGACCTGGCCGGGCCGCGGGGGGATGGCCTGAAAACGTTCGAAGGCCTGGCTGGCCTGGGCGAGCAGGGTCTTGGCTTGCTCGATGACCGGGCCGGGCCGATCGAAGGAGGGCTTGGCAAGCAGGGCGGCGGCGCGATCCATCGCCACTCGGGCGCGCAGCATGTCGATGTAGGCCCGATCCAGGGCGGAGGATTGTTCGACGTGGATCTGATCGAGGGTGCCGAAGGTCTGGCGACTGAAATGGTTGGCATACAGACCCAGAGCGCCGACGCTCAGCACCATGAGGCAGAAGACGGCCAGCACGGCAATCCAGGTCATGCGGACGGACAGGTTGTCGAAGGTTTTCATGAAGGACCCCTGCGATGGTTCGAATTCTTTTCATGCCGGCCTGGAGGCGGCATCGGGGTCGGTTCTAGCAGGGGCATGTTGCAGTTTGGCTAAGGAAGCGCTGAACAAATAGGCGAACGGGATGAAGCGCAAGGCGTCCGGAGCACAGGAACCGCAGCATATGGGGTATATGTGAGGATTCCGACCGGGCTGGCGTTCCAGCACCGCGCAACGCGGCGATTCGCCCGTGCAGGCATTTGTGCAGTGTTTCCCTAATGGGCGGTATCGCCCGGGCAATCGCCCGGGCCTGCTATGATGGTCGCCCGACCCGATCGTTCATTGATGTAAGGAAACTCATGTCGCCGATCACTCCTCGACGGATCGCCCTGCTGGTGGCGGCCAATACGGCCATCGCGCCGCTGGCGATCGATGCCTATCTTCCCGCCATTCCGGCGCTGGCCAGGACCGTCGACGCCAGCGTGCACCTGACCGAGCTGTCGGTGAGCCTGTTCCTGTTCGGCTTCGCCCTCGGCCAACTGATCTTCGGGCCGTTGTCGGACCGTCTCGGGCGTCGTCCGGTGCTGCTCGGCGGGGTGTCGGTGTTTCTGCTGACCAGTCTGGCGATCACCCAGGTGGAGTCGCTGGAGATGCTCTGGGCGTTGCGTTTCCTGCAGGCATTGGGCGGCGGGGCCTCGGTGGTCAATTCGGCGGCGATCGTGCGTGACTGCTTCAGCGGACGCGAGGCGGCCAAGGTCCTGTCGACGATGGTGATGATCCTGATGCTGGCACCCCTGGTGGCGCCGGCACTGGGCAGCGTGCTGCTCTATCTGGCGGACTGGTGGCTGATCTTCGCCTTCCTCGCCGGCTATGCGGGCTTCGTGATGTGGCTGCTGCACCGTTATCTGCCCGAGACCCACGGCCGCGATCCGGACGCGCCGAACTTCGTGCAGGTGCTCGGCAACTATCGCAGCGTCCTCGCCCATCGCGAGGCGATGGGCTACATCTGTGCGGTGTCGATGTCCTTCGCCGGGATGTTCGCCTTCATCACCGGATCGCCGTTCCTCTACATGGAGTATTTCGACCTGTCGCCGGCGGCCTATCCCTTCGTGTTCGGCGCCAACATCGTGGTGATGTCGGCCTCCAATCGCGTCAATATCCGCCTGCTGCGCTATTTCACGCCGCAGAACAATCTGCTCTGGGGCCTGGCGATCCAGCTGACCATGGGGCTCGTGCTGCTGGCGGTCTTCGCCCTGGGCTGGGATTCGCTGTACACGGTGGTCCCGCTGCTGGTGGTGTTCGTCGGCATGCAGGGGCTGATCGGTCCCAACGCCATGTCGTCGATGCTCGATCACTTCCCGCACATGAGCGCCACGGCGACCGCCATGCAGGGCAGCATCCAGTTCTCCTGCGGGGCGCTGGCCGGGGTGCTGGTCGGGGGCTTCCAGATTCCCAGTGCCTGGCCCATGGTGCTGACCATGGTCGGCGCGTCGATCATCGGTAATGTCGGGGTGCGTGTACTCTCCGGGCATGCCTTGCGTCAGACGTCGACGACTGCCTGACGCAAAACCGACACGAAAGCGACACATTCGCCGCCTAATCTTTACCTCGCTCAAGCTCAGTCCGTCCCGATGGGGCGGGCCCATCGAACAAGCGAGGAGAAGTCCCATGTTGAAGCGTGTCGCAGCCACACTGCTCACCGGCTCACTGGCCTTGGGGGCGCATGTCGCCAGCGCGGCGGAGAGCATTACCGGCGCCGGCGCCACCTTTCCCTATCCCGTCTATTCCCAGTGGGCGGACACCTATCAGGACAAGACCGGGGTCGGCCTGAACTACCAGGCGATTGGTTCCGGGGGCGGCATCAAGCAGATCGTCGCCAAGACCGTGACCTTCGGTGCCAGCGATGCGCCGCTCAAGCCCGAAGAGCTCGAGCAGCACGGCCTGATGCAGTGGCCCATGGTGATGGGTGGTGTGGTGCCGGTCGTGCACATCGACGGGATCTCCCAGGGCCAGCTCAAGCTGGACGGCAAGACCCTGGCCGACATCTATCAGGGCAAGATCACCCGCTGGAACGACGCCGCGATCGCCAAGCTCAACCCGGACCTCGAGCTGCCCGATGCCGCCATCACCCCGGTCTACCGCGCCGAGGGCTCGGGCACCAACTTCCTGTTTACGCATTATCTGGCCCAGGTCAGCGACGATTTCGCCAACAGCATCGGTGAAGGCAAGTCCGTGGCCTGGCCCGCCGGGGTGGGCGCCAAGGCCAACGCCGGTGTCGCCAACCAGGTCGCCAGCACCGGCGGGGCGATCGGTTACGTCGAGTTCGCCTATGCCCAGCAGAACGACCTCAACTACGTGACCATGCAGAACCAGGCCGGCGACTACGTCGAGCCGAGCATCGAGAGCTTCAAGGCCGCCGCCGCCAACGCCGACTGGAAGAACGCCCCCGGCTTCTACCTGGTGCTGACCAACCAGCCCGGCGAGAAGAGCTGGCCGATCACCGGGGCCTCCTTCATCCTCATGCACGAGCAGGTTCAGGACGCCAAGGCCGCCAAGCAGGCCCTGACGTTCTTCGATTGGGCCTACCAGAACGGCAACGCCGCCGCCGAGAAGCTCGACTACGTGCCGATGCCCAAGAACGTCGCCGCGATGGTCGAGGACAAGTGGCGTCAGATTGAAGGCCCCGACGGCAAGAAGGTCTGGACGCAGCAGTAACCGGACGCCAGCGCCGACCGACTGCGGGCCATCGCCCGCAGTCTTTCGTCGTCGGCAGCCTCTCCTCGGGCGGGGCGTCGTCCCCGCCGCTGCCAAGGGACTCGATGCTTTCCATGACCACGTCAACGACCTCCGATGCCCGGCACTTGCTGGGCGCGAGCGACAACGAGCTGAGTGCGCTGAAGCGCAACGGCTTCATCGACCGGCTTTTCGAGACCACCACCCGGCTGTTCGCGCTGTTCGTGCTGCTGCTGCTGGGCGCGATCCTGGCCTCGCTGGTGGTTTCCGGCTGGCCGGCGCTGCAGACCTTCGGCCTGGACTTCTTCACCATCGACCGCTGGGCGGCCAACATCGAGAAATTCGGTGCCCTGCCGGCGGTCTACGGCACCCTGATCACCTCGCTGATCGCGATCGTCATCGCCGTGCCGGTGTCGTTCGGCATCGCCATCTTCCTTACCGAGAAATGCCCGGTAATGCTGCGACGACCGCTGGGCATCACCGTCGAGCTGCTCGCCGGGGTGCCCTCGATCATCTATGGCATGTGGGGCGTCGAGGTGCTGGCGCCGTTCCTGCAGAGTCATTTCCCCACGCTGTTTCCCGCCGGCACCGGCCTGGCGACGGCGGGGTTGATCCTGGCGGTGATGATCATCCCGTTCATCACCGCCATTACCCGTGACGTCATGGTCACGGTGCCGCCGATCATGCGCGAATCCGCCTATGGGCTGGGCTGTACCACCTGGGAAGTGGTGCGCAGCGTGATCTTTCCCTCGGTACGCGGCGGCCTGGTGGGCGGGGTGATCCTCGGCCTGGGCCGGGCGCTGGGCGAGACCATGGCGGTGACCTTCGTGATCGGCAACAACCTGTTCTTCCACGCCACCCTGACCGGGCAGGGCACCTCGATCGCCGCCCTGATCGCCAACCAGTTCCCGGAGGCGGATGGCATCCAGCGCTCGGCGCTGCTGGCGCTGGGGCTGTTGCTGTTCGTGATCACCTTCATCGTGCTGGCAATCGCCCGCCTGATGCTCAACCGCTATGACCGCAAGTCGGCCTGAGGAGGCGCGCATGTATTCCGTCTATCAACGTCGACGCCTGATCAACCGCGTGATCATGGGCTTCTGCATCGCGGCGGCCGCCTTCGGTATCGCCTGGCTGCTGCTGATCCTCTGGTCGCTGGTGGTCAAGGGCGGCGCGGCGCTGTCGCTGTCGGTCTTCACCGAGCGCACCCAGATGAATGGCGGCGGGCTGGGCAACGCGATTCTCGGCAGCCTGATCATGACCGCGCTGGGCACGCTGTTCGGCTCGATCATCGGCGTGGCGGCGGGCACCTGGCTCGCCGAATACGGCGGCAAGTCGCGGCTGGCGAGTGCCATCCGCTTCATCAACGACGTGCTGCTGTCGGCGCCGTCGATCATCGTCGGGCTGTTCATCTATGCCGTGGTGGTCCTGCAGACCGGGCACTTCTCCGGCTGGGCGGGGGCGCTGTCGCTGACCGTGATCATCATCCCGGTGGTGATCCGCGCCACCGAGGACATGCTGTTGCTGGTGCCCAACACCCTGCGCGAGGCGGCCGCCGCCCTCGGGGCGCATCGCTGGTGGGTGGTGACGCGCGTCTGCTACGCCGGCGCCCGCGCCGGCATCGTCACCGGCATTCTGCTGGGCTGTGCGCGGATCAGCGGCGAGACGGCGCCATTGCTGTTCACCTCGTTGAACTCCAATCAGTGGAACTTCTTCGATCTGAACAGCGAGATGCCCAACCTGCCCATGACGCTCTACCAGAACATGACCATCAATTCGTTCATCCCGCGGCAGGTCGAACTGGCCTGGGCGGGGGCGCTACTGCTCACGGTGGCGATCCTGCTGTTGAACATCGTCGCCCGTGTCGTCTCGCGCCAGCGCGGCTAGCCAATGCTCAAGAGGAGTTGCCCATGACCACCGCATCCGAAGGCCTGGTCCCCCGTTTCTCCCGCCCGGAGGCCTGGGATCAGGCCAGGCCGGCCGTCGCCGATGCCGAGGCGAAGCTCCGGGTCGAGGATCTGAATTTCTATTACGGCAGTTTCCAGGCGCTCAAGTCGATCAGCATGGACGTGCCCGCCAATCAGGTCACTGCCTTCATCGGGCCGTCCGGCTGCGGCAAGTCGACCCTGCTGCGCTGCTTCAACCGCATTCACGATCTCTATCCGGGGATGCGCAGCGAAGGCGCCATTCAGCTCGACGGTCAGAACATCAACGATGCCCGGGTCGATACCAACCTGCTGCGGGCGCGGATCGGCATGGTCTTCCAGAAGCCCACGCCGTTTCCGATGACGGTGCACGACAACATCGCCTTCGGTGTGCGCCTCTACGAGCGCCTCAACGAGCGCGACATGGAAAACCGCGTGCAGTGGGCCCTCGAGAAGGCGGCGCTGTGGGACGAGGTCAAGGACAAGCTGCACCAGAACGGCCAGGCGCTGTCGGGGGGCCAGCAGCAGCGCTTGTGCATCGCCCGGACCATTGCCGTGAAGCCCGAGGTGATCCTGCTCGACGAGCCGACGTCGGCGCTCGATCCGATCTCCACCGGCTACATCGAGGATCTGATCAACGAGCTGAAAGCGGATTACACCATCGTCATCGTCACCCACAACATGCAGCAGGCGGCCAGGGTCTCGGATGTCACCGCCTTCATGTACCTGGGCGAGCTGATCGAGTGCGACGAGACGCCGAAGATCTTCACCCAGCCCGGCGATAGCCGCACGGAGGACTACATTACCGGGCGCTACGGCTAAGGAAACGCTGCATAAATGCCTGCGCGAGCGAATCGCTTCGTTGCGTGGTACTCGAAAACTCGCCTAACTTCATGTTATGCCTCGTTTTCTTCGTTCCATGCGCCTCGCGCTTCATCCCGCTCGTCGATTTATTCAGCATTTCCCTAAGCGTCTCAGCACGCGGCCAGTGTGTGACCGGGAAGGGATTTCCGGTCCAACTCGCCACGCCTGTCGACTGTCACGAAGCTGTCATCTTTCTGCGGCATCTTGGGTTCCGCGAAGGTTGAACACTCTCATCGACAGGAGTTACCCGCATGAACCGCATCCTGAAGACCACCGCCGTTGCCGCCGCCGTGATGGGCGTGGTCGGTGTCGCCCAGGCCCGCGAGCAGCTGCGCATCGTCGGCTCGAGCACGGTCTACCCGTTTGCCAGCTATGTCGTGGAAGAGTTCGGTGCGACCACCGACTATCCGACGCCGGTCATCGAATCCACGGGCTCCGGCGGCGGCCTGAAGCTGTTCTGTGCCGGTGTCGGTGACGATACCCCGGACATCACCAACGCCTCGCGTCGCATGAAGACGTCCGAGTTCGAACGCTGCGAGAAGAACGGTGTCACCGACATCACCGAGGCGACGATCGGCTACGACGGGATCGCCTTCGCCGAATCGAGCAGCAACGAGCCGATCGATCTGAGCCGCGAGCAGATCTTCCTGGCGCTGGCCGCCAAGGTGCCGCAGGACGGCAAGCTGGTCGACAACCCCTACAAGAAGTGGAGCGACATCGATTCGTCGCTGCCCGATCGCGAGATCTCCGTCTACGGGCCGCCCACCACCTCCGGTACCCGTGACGCCTTCGAGGAGCTGGTGATGGAAGCCGCCTCCGAAGACATGAAGGCCTATGGCGGCGAAGCCTACACCGACATCCGCTCGGATGGCGCCTACATCGACGCCGGCGAGAACGACAACCTGATCGTTCAGCGTCTGGCCGAGGACACCGACGCCTTCGGCATCTTCGGGTATTCCTACCTGGAAGAGAATTCCGACACCCTGATCGGTGCCAGCATCGATGGCGTCGAGCCCACGCCCGAGGCGATCAGCTCCGGCGAGTACCCGGTGTCACGCTCGCTGTTCTTCTACGTCAAGAACCAGCACGCCGACAGCGTGCCGGCGATGTACGAGTACGCCAACCTGTTCATGACCGAGAAGATGATCGGTCCGATGGGTTACCTGAAGGGCCTGGGTCTGATCCCGCTGCCGGACGACATGCGCCAGGCACAGCGCCAGCAGGTCGAGAACCACGACAAACTCGAACTGGCCGACCTCAAGTAAGCTGCGTCGCCGCATGAACGAGGCCGGCGACGCGAGTCGTCGGCCCGTTTTCATGTCAGGCCCCGGCCTTCGGGTGCCGTCCCCCAGGTGACGGGGCCGTAGCGAGAGACCGATTATGCTGTCCAATCTGACGTTTCTGACATTCTGTGTGGCCTTGGCGGTGCTCGGGCTGATCGCCTTCATCGTGGCACGCGCCAAGGCCTCCCGGACGCGCCAGGCCGGGGTGGCGATGTACGCCCAGCCCGATCAGTATGCCTGGTTCTCGGTGCTGGCCACCGCCGGCCCGGCCATTGCGGTGGGCGCCGTCGGCGCTTTCGTCATGCTGCTGCTGGGTGCCGAGATTCCCACTCCCTACCTGCTCGCCGCGAGCCTGGTGATCGCCGCCATCGGGCTGTTCGTGGGGGTCAGGCAGGTGCGTCCCGACTTCCACGCACGTCAGGCCATCGAGCGGGTGATCCGCCTGGCGCTGGCGGGTGCGGCCCTGGTATCGATCGTCACCACCTTCGGCATCCTGCTGTCGATCGTTTCCGAGGCGATACGTTTCTTCCAGATGCAGGGCCTGTGGGATTTCCTGACCGGCACCACCTGGTCGCCGGGCGACAGTTTCCTCGCCGCGGCCGGACGCGGTGGCGAGTCCGCCGGCGGCGCCCAGTTCGGGTCGGTACCGTTGTTCGCCGGCACCTTCATCATTTCCCTGATCGCCATGCTGGTGGCGATTCCGGTCGGCCTGCTGGCGGCGATCTACATGGCCGAATTCGCGCCGCCGCGGGTGCGTACCCTGGCCAAGCCGGTGCTGGAGGTGCTGGCGGGCATTCCCACCGTGGTCTATGGCTTCTTCGCGGCGATCACCGTGGCGCCGATCATCGTCGACATCGCCGGTTTCTTCGGCCTTGACGCCTCCTACAACAACGCCCTGGCGCCGGGCGTGGTGATGGGGATCATGATCATTCCCTTCATCTCGTCGCTTTCCGATGACGTGATCAATGCGGTGCCCGACAGCATGCGCGAGGGCTCGCTGGCGCTGGGCATGACCAAGGGCGAGACCATCAGGAGCGTGGTGCTGCCGGCGTCGCTGCCGGGGATCATCTCGGCGTCGCTGCTGGCGGTCTCCCGGGCGCTGGGCGAGACCATGATCGTGGTGATGGCTGCCGGCATGCGGCCCAACCTGACCGCCAACCCACTCGAGGACATGACCACGGTGACGGTGCGCATCGTCGCCGCCCTGACCGGCGACCAGGAGTTCGAGAGTGCCGAGACGCTCTCCGCCTTCGCCCTGGGTCTGGTGCTGTTCGTGGTCACCCTGGTCCTCAACATGGTGTCGGTACTGATGATTCGCCGTTTCCGCGAAAAGTACCGCTCCAACAACCTGTGACACGACGAGGTTCGTTACGCTCATGAGCCAATCCTTCGACGCCATCACCGCCCAGCTCAAGCGGCGCCATCGCCGCTCGGCCAACCTCAAGCGGATGTCGATGGGCGCGCTGATCCTCGCCGCGACCTTCCTGGTGGTGTTCATCGGCGACATGCTGGCCAAGGGCCTGCCGGCCTTCCAGCAGGCCCAGATCCAGGTCGAGGTGACCTACAGCGAGCAGGCCCGCGAGATCCCGCCCGCGGCGGTGGGCGACGACGTTCGCTCGCTGGTCAGCCGCGGCTATCTGCGCCTGATCCCCTCGCGCATGGAGGACGATCCCGACCTGCTCGGCACCCAGCGCATGGAGTGGGTGATCGCCGACAGCGCCGTCGATCAGTACCTCAAGGGGCACGACTCGAAGCTCAGCGCCAAGCAGCGCCGCATCGTCGACCGCCTGGCCGAACAGGGGCGTGCCGAGCTGCGCTTCAACACCACCTTCTTCACCACCGGCGACTCGCGCATGCCCGAGATGGCGGGCATCGCCGCGGCGGCGATGGGCACGGTGATGACCTTGATCGTGACCATGGCGGTGTGTTTCCCGATCGGGGTGATGACCGCGGTCTATCTCGAGGAGTTCGCGCCCGACAACCATCTCACCCAGATCATCGAGATCAACATCAACAACCTCGCCGCGGTGCCGTCGATCCTCTTCGGTCTGCTGGGGCTGGCGATCTACATCAACTTCTTCGGCGTGCCGCGCTCCTCGCCGCTGGTGGGCGGGCTGACCCTGGCGCTGATGACGTTGCCGGTGATCATCATCGCCACCCGCACGGCGCTGCGCAGCGTGCCGGACGGTATCCGCCAGGCCGCCTTCGGCGTGGGCTGCTCGCGCTGGCAGGTGGTGCGCGATCATGTCCTGCCGCTTTCGCTGCCGGGCATCCTGACCGGCTCGATCATCGGCATGGCCCAGGCGATGGGCGAGACCGCGCCGCTGATCATCGTCGGCATGGTGGCCTTCATCCCCGACGTCTCGGCCTCTTTCGCCAACGCCGCCACGGTGATGCCGGCGCAGGTCTTCACCTGGGCGGGCGACCCGAGTCCGGCGTTCGTCGAGAAGACCGCCGGCGGCATTCTGGTCCTGCTGGCCGTGCTGATCACGCTCAACGCCACCGCCGTGTTGCTGCGCAAGAAATTCGAACGTCGCTGGTAAGTCGGCGACACTGTCGAGGACACGATTCATGCTCAACGAACAGATTCTCCGGACCAAGGGGCAGACCCACGACATGCCAACGGGCGATCCCACCCGACCTCACGCGCCGCAGACGGGGCAGCCGGGCGAGCCGGTCAACCGCAACGAGGAAGCCAACCACGAGCTGAGCATTCGCGTGCGCGATCTCAACCTCTGGTACGGCGAGCACCAGGCGCTCAAGAACATCAACATCGATGTCTACCAGAAGAACGTCACCGCGCTGATCGGCCCCTCGGGCTGCGGCAAGTCGACCTTCCTGCGCTGCCTCAACCGCATGAACGACCTGATCAAGAGTGTACGCATCGAAGGGCTGGTGGAGATGGACGGCCGCGACGTCAACGAGGCGAAGATGGACGAGGTGGCGCTGCGCCGCCGGGTGGGCATGGTCTTCCAGAAGCCCAATCCGTTCCCCAAGTCGATCTACGAGAACATCGCCTATGCGCCGCGCATGCACGATCTGGTGGGTCGCAAGAGCGAGCAGGACGAGCTGGTCGAGCGGGCGCTGCGCGATGCCGGGCTGTGGAACGAGGTCAAGGACAAGCTGCATCAGCCGGGCACCTCGCTGTCGGGGGGCCAGCAGCAGCGGCTGTGCATCGCCCGGGCCATCGCCGTGCAGCCCGACGTGATCCTGATGGACGAGCCGACCTCGGCGCTCGACCCGATCTCGACGGCGACCATCGAGGACCTGATGGACAAGCTCAAGCAGCAGTTCACCATCGTCACGGTCACCCACAACATGCAGCAGGCCGCCCGCGTGGCGGATTACACGGCGTTCTTCCACCTCGGTGAGCTGATCGAGTACAACGACACGCGGATGATGTTCTCCAACCCGCACACCAAGAAGGCCGAGGACTACATCACCGGCCGCTACGGCTGATCGTCTACGGCATGGCGGCGGCTTGAAGCCGGCCGGCGGCCATGCTACATCTAGTGACGACTCGGAGATGGCATACCTCCGGGCGTCGCCCCCGCGCGACGCCGAACCATCGCTCACGCGATTGATGATGCCTGCGAAGCGCCCGAGGTGCGTGCGTAGCAGGTGTCGTCGTGTCTCCCGCCGCCTCGTTCGCTTCGTGTTGCACGTTTTCGTCAGGCAACAGGAAGGATCGCTTCATGTGGACATCGGTAGTGGCCATCGGCGCGGGCGCGGCGATCGGCGCCAATCTGCGCTGGTTGCTGGGCCTGTGGCTCAACGCGCTGTTTCCCTCGCTGCCCCCCGGTACGCTGGCCGCCAACTGGCTGGGCGCCTGGTTGATCGGCGTGGCGATCGCGCTGTTCGCGCAGTTGCCGCAGCTTTCCCCGGAATGGCGGCTGTTCGTCGTCACCGGCTTTCTCGGTGCCCTGACCACCTTCTCGACCTTCTCCGCCGAGATGCTCACCACCCTGCAGTCGGGCAAGTGGGGCATGGCCCTCGGCGGTATCGCGCTGCACGTCGCCGGCTCCCTGGGCATGACGGCCCTGGGCATGGCGACGTTCGGTGTCGTGAAAACCCTGGCAGGAGCCATCAAATGACTTCACTCGACAGCGGTTACGAACTCCTCTTCATGGCGCCGGAGTCGCGTCGGCATGATGGCGAGCCGGTACTCGACGCGGTGGTGGAGGCTGCCCGGACGCTGGGCATCACGCGCTACACGCGGCGTGCCGACGTGATGAGCGCCGGCGAGAACGGCCATGTCCACGCCGCGCATTTCTTCGAACTGGCCGATCGGCCGTCCGAGGTGATGTTCGTGCTCGAGCCGACGCTGGCCGAGCGGCTGATCGAGGCGGTGGACACGGCGGGCATCGATGTCTTCTGCCTGCGCCGCCCGGTGGAGTACGGCCACCTGGGCGACTGAGCGGTCGCCCGGCGGCATCTATCGAGTCTAGTCGACCAATTCCACGGCCACGGCCGTCGCTTCGCCGCCGCCGATGCACAGGCTGGCGATACCGCGCCGCCCGCCGCGTCGGCGCAGCGCATTGATCAGGGTGGCGATGATCCGCGAGCCGGTGGAGCCGATCGGGTGGCCCTGGGCGCAGGCGCCGCCGAACACGTTGACCCGCTCGTGGGGCAGGCCCAGATCGTCCATGGCGATCAGCGTGACCACCGCGAAGGCCTCGTTGATCTCGTAGAGGTCGACGTCCTCGGCCCGCCAGTCGAGCCGCTCGAGGAGCTTGCCGATGGCGCCCACCGGGGCGATGGTGAATTCGCTGGGGTGGCGAGCGTGGGTGGCGTGGCCGACGATACGCGCCAGCGGTTTCAGCCCGCGGCGTTCGGCGGCGTCCGCGCTGGCCAGCAGCAGCGCCGAGGCGCCGTCGGAGATCGAGCTGGCGTTGGCGGCGGTGATGGTGCCGTCGGCCGAGAAGGCCGGACGCAGCGAGCGAACCCGGTCGAGCCTGGCGGTGAAGGGTTGCTCATCGTGCTCGACGACGTGCTCGCCCTGACGGGTGGTCACCGTCACGGGGGCCAGCTCGTCGACGAGCTCGCCATGCTCGTGGGCGGCCATGGCTCGTTCCAGCGAGGCGATGGCGAAGTCGTCCATGCGCTCGCGGGAATAGCCGCGGGCGTCGGCGACCTGCTGGGCGAAGGCGCCCATCAACTGCCCGGTCTCGGCGTCCTCGAGACCGTCCAGGAACATGTGATCCTTGAGCTCGCCGTGGCCGAGCCGATAGCCGCTGCGGGCCTTGGTCAGCACATGGGGGGCGTTGGACATTGACTCCATGCCGCCGGCGAGCAGTAGCGCGCCGCTGCCCGCGCGGATCGCGTCGTGGGCCAGCATGGTGGCTTTCATGCCCGAGCCGCACAGCTTGTTGACCGTGGTCGCGCCGATGGCGTCGGCAATGCCGGCCTGGCGCATCGCCTGTCGGGCGGGGCCCTGCTTGACGCCGGCGGGCAGCACGCAACCCAGGATGCCCTCGTCGATCCAGTCGGGATCGATGGCGGCGCGCTCGATGGCGGCGCGGATGGCCACGGCGCCGAGTTGCGGGGCAGTGAGACTCGACAGGCTGCCCAGCAGACCCCCCATCGGCGTTCTGGCGGCAGAGAGAATGACGATATCGTTGGCATTGGTCATGGTTCGCTCCCGGCGAAAGGCCGGCTCGGGGCATCGTGTGACGATGGTCCGGGAGCCGGCCGACGGGCGCGTTGACCGCACCCGGGGCCTGTGGTTTGCTCGGTAAAAACCAAGCAAGCGCTAGTGTAAAAATGACTCTAGAGAATGCCTCGCCACGCCGCAAGGAGCTGGTGCGCCTCGCCGCTCGTCTGTTCGTCGAAGAGGGCTTCGACCGTACCACGGTGCGCATGCTGGCCCAGGCGATGGGCATCAAGTCCGGCAGCCTGTTCCATCACTTCCGTGACAAGCAGGCGATCCTGCACGCCGTCATCGAGGAGGGCACGCACAATGCCCTGAGCCTTGCCCGCAAGGCACTCGCCGAAGCCGGGCCCGACCCGCGGGCGCGCCTCGACGCCATGGCGCGTGCCCATCTGCAGACCCTGCTCAGCGATCGCAACGCCCACGTGGTTGCGCTCTACGAGTGGCGGCGGCTCGACGACGCCTCCCACGAGGCGCTCGGCCATCTGCGCGATGCCTACGAAGGACTCTGGCAGCAGGTCATCGACGAGGCACTGGCCGCCGGGCTGATTCATGGCGATCCGTTCCTGGTCCGGCGTTTCGCGCTGGGCGCGCTCAACTGGACGGTGCGCTGGTACGACCCCGACGGCAGTCGTTCCCCCGAGACGCTGGCGCGCGAACTGGTGGCGATGATCACCTCGTCCCGACCCTGACGAGCCGACCCGGCCTGGACTCGACCATGGTCTAGCCATTTCCCTGACGGCATGCCTTGCTCCGCCGCCGGGAAGCTTCTAGCTTCAGGTCAGGATTCATGAGGTTGACGTTTACGTCAACTGAAGAAGAGCGAGCCGGTTCGCCAGGCGGTAATCAGGCCGGTGGAAAGTCGGCTCTTCCCGATGAGCACAACAAACACAACGAGCCCGAACGGGGCGTCAGTCAGGAGGGCACGCCATGCATACATCCACGAAGCCGGATGAAGGGCCGGGCCGATCCGAGGCCTTCTCCATGGACGCCGTCATGGAGCGGATCGACGATCATCGCGACGGCAGGCTCAACGCCTTCGAGGCCTGTTGTGGGCGCCACCTGCGCCAGGGGCGCGGTGGGGCGACGGCGCTGGTCCACGAGGATACCGAGATGCGGGTCACGTCGCTGAGCTACGCTGAGCTGGCCGCCGCCAGCGAACGGCTGGCCGGCTGGCTCGCAAGCCGTGGCCTGGGCGAGGGCGATCGCATCGCCTGCATGTTGCCGCGCTCGCCGCAACTGCTGATTGCGGTGCTCGCCACCTGGCGCATCGGCGCGGTCTATCAGCCGCTGTTCACCGCCTTCGGCCCGGACTCGGTGGATTATCGTCTGGGCCGTGCCGACACCCGGCTCGTGATCACCGATCATGCCAACCGCAGCAAGTTCGATGGCCTGACGCACAGTCTGCCGGTCCTCACCGTCGGCGGCCCCCTCGGCGATCACGGCGACGACCTGGACTGGGACGCCGCGCAAGCTCACCCGCCCATCGAGACGCCGGCGCCCCGGCAGTCCCTGGATGCCCCCTTTCTACAGATGTTCACCTCCGGCACCGTGGGCAAGCCCAAGGGCGTGGCCGTGCCGCTCGCGGCGCTGCCGGCCTTCGCCCTTTACATGGAACTGGCCGTGGGCCTGGAGGCCCATGACCGGTTCTGGAACATGGCCGATCCGGGCTGGGCCTACGGTCTCTACTATGCGATTACCGGCCCGTTGTTGCTGGGCGTGGCCACGCATTTCTGCGAGACGGGGTTCAGTGCCGAAGGCGCCTTGGCGTTCTTGAAGCGCCACCGCATCACCAACTTCGCCGCCGCGCCCACCGCCTACCGACTGATGAAAGCCTCCGGGTTGTTCGACGAGGCCCGCGAGTGTCTCGAACTGCGGCGGGCCAGTTCGGCCGGCGAGCCGCTGAACAGTGAGGTGGTGAACTGGGTGGAGAAGGCCCTGGGGTGTCCGGTGATGGATCACTATGGCCAGACCGAGACCGGCATGACCTGCTGCAACCATCATGCCCTGGCGCATCCCCGCCACGTCGGCGGCATGGGGGTGCCGTTGCCCGGCTATCGGCTGGCGGTCCTCGACGCCGAACACCGCGAGTTGCCCCCGGGTGAGCCCGGGGTGCTGGCGGTGGATATCGCCAATTCGCCGGCACACTTCTTCGCCGGCTACACCTGGCAGGAGAAGCACCCCTTCGTCGATGGTTACTACTTGACCGGCGACGTGGTGATGTACGACGAGGCGGGCGTCTTCCAGTTCGCGGGACGTGGCGATGACATCATCACCACCGCCGGTTACCGGGTGGGGCCCACCGACGTGGAAAACTGCGTGCTCAGCCACCCCGCCGTGGCCGAATCCGCCGCCGTGGGCCAGCCCGACGCGATCCGCGGCGAGATCATCAAGTCTTACGTGGTGTTGCGCGAGGGCATCGAGGCCAGTGACGAACTGGCCGAGGAGCTTCGTCGTCATGTCCGGGAGCGGCTCTCCGCTCACGCGTTCCCGCGGATGATCGAGTTCGTCGATGCCCTGCCCAAGACGCCCAGCGGCAAGATCCAGCGTTTCAAGTTGCGCGCGGATGCCGCCGATCAGGCGGCCAGGACCGCTCTCTGACCCGGGAGGTTTCTCGATGCAAGTCAAGGACAACAACTTTCTGATCACCGGGGCCGCCTCGGGATTGGGCGCGGCCACCGCGGAGCGCCTGCTGGCCGGCGGCGCCCGCGTGGTGCTCTGCGATCGCAGCGAGCACGTCGAGGCACGTGCCCGGGAGTGGGGCGAACGTGCAGTCGCCGTGCGCGGCGACGTGTGTCGTGCCGACGACATGCAGGCCGCCGTCGATCGCGCCGTGGCGCTGGGCGGGCTGCACGGGGTGGTGCATTGCGCCGGGGTGGTCAGTGTCGCCAAGCTGCTCGACCGCGAGGGCCGGCCGGCCGATCTCGACGCCTTCGCCAAGACCGTCGAGATCAATCTGGTGGGCACCTTCAACGTGCTGCGCCTGGCGGCGGCGGCGATGGCCGACAATGCGCCCCAGGGCGAGGATGGCGAACGCGGCGTGCTGATCGACACCGCCTCGATCGCCGCCTTCGACGGTCAGGTCGGCCAGGCCGCCTACAGCGCCTCCAAGGCCGGGGTGGCGGGGATGACCCTGCCGCTGGCCCGCGAACTGTCGCGCTACGGCATTCGGGTGATGACCATCGCCCCGGGCGTCTTCGAGACGCCGATGATGGCGGGCATACCCGACGACGCGGTGGCTTCGCTGTCGGCGGCGGTGCCGTTTCCCAAGCGGCTGGGGCGCGGCGAGGAGTACGCGGCGCTGGCCGAGCAGATCGTCGCCAACGTGATGCTCAACGGCGAGACCATTCGCCTCGACGGGGGCATTCGCATGCAGTGAGCGGGAAGCGGGAAGCGCTAAATTTAAACGAACGCTTGACTCGTCATGCCGGGCGGGGCTAATTTCAAACACGTGTTTGAACGCGGCCCGGACCGCGTTGCGCCCCATTCGAGGAGATCCCCATGCCCGACTATCAGGCCCCGCTGCGCGATCTGCGCTTCGTCATGAACGAGATGCTCGACTACCCCGGCCATTACGCGCGTCTGCCGAACGGCGAAGAGGCCACGCCGGACATCGTCGAGGCGATCCTCGAGGAGGGCGGGCGGTTCACCCGTGAGGTGCTGTTGCCGCTGAATCAGAGCGGTGACCGCGAGGGGTGTCTGCTGGAAGGCGGTGAGGTCAAGACACCTCAGGGCTTCAAGGAAGCCTACGCCCAGTACGTCGAGGGGGGCTGGCCGGGGCTTTCCGCCGAGGTCGAGCATGGCGGTCAGGGGCTGCCGGCCTCGCTGGCCCTGGCCCTGTCGGAGATGATCTGTGCCAGCAACCTGGCCTGGGGCATGTATCCGGGGTTGTCCCACGGCGCGGCGGATGCGCTGCGCCATCACGGCAGCGAGGCGCAGAAGGCCGCCTACCTGAGCAAGCTGGTCGAAGGCGTGTGGACGGGCACCATGTGCCTGACCGAGCCGCACTGTGGCACCGACCTGGGGCTGATCAAGACCCGCGCCGTGCCCGAGGGCGACGAGGGCTATCGCATCACCGGGACCAAGATCTTCATTTCCGCCGGGGAACACGACCTGGCGGAAAACATCGTGCATCTGGTGCTGGCCAAGCTGCCCGATGCCCCGGAAGGCTCGCGGGGCATCTCGCTGTTCGTGGTGCCCAAGTACCTGCCCGATGCCGACGGCAACCCGGACGAGCGCAACGGTGTGACCTGCGGCTCGCTCGAGCACAAGATGGGCATCCACGGCAACGCCACCTGCGTGATGAACTTCGACGGCGCCCTGGGCTATCTGGTGGGGCCGCCGCACAAGGGGCTGGCGTGCATGTTCACCATGATGAACGAGGCGCGTATCGGCGTGGGCATCCAGGGCCTGGGCCTGATGGAGGCGAGTTACCAGAACTCGCTGGCCTATGCCCGCGATCGCTTGCAGATGCGCGCCCTGTCGGGGGCCAAGGCCGCCGACAAGCCGGCGGATCCGATCATCGTGCATCCCGACGTGCGGCGCATGCTGCTCACCCAGAAGGCGCTGGCCGAGGGCGGGCGCATGCTGGTGATGTACACCGGGCAACTGGTCGATCTCGCCGGTCATGCCACTGACGCCGCCGAACGTGAGCGCGCCGAGACGCTGCTGGGCCTGCTGACGCCGATCGTCAAGGCCTTTCTCACCGAGCTGGGATTCGAGGCCACCAACGAGGGCCTGCAGGTCTTCGGCGGTCACGGCTTCATTCAGGAGTGGGGCATGGAGCAGTTCGTCCGCGATGCCCGCATCACCCGGCTCTACGAGGGCACCACCGGCATTCAGGCGCTCGACCTGCTGGGCCGCAAGGTGCTGATGAGCCAGGGCGAGACGCTCAAGATCTTCACCAAGGAGATCCACAAGTTCTGCCAGGCGCACGCCGACGATGAGGCACTCAAGCCCTTCGTCGAGCCGCTGGCGACCCTCAATGCCGAATGGGGCGAGCTGACCCTGGCGGTGGGCATGAAGGCGATGGGCGACCGCGAGGAAGTGGGCGCGGCGAGCGTCGATTATCTGCTCTATTCCGGCTACGTCACCCTGGCGTATCTGTGGGCCCGCGCCGTGGCGAGCGCCGAACGGGCGCTGGCGGAGGGCACCGATGACGCGGCCTTCTATCGCGCCAAGCGCGCCACCGCCGACTTCTACTATCAGCGGCTGCTGCCGCGGACCCGCGCGCATGCGGCGATGATCCGCGCCGGTGGCGAATCGCTGATGGCGCTGGACGAGGATGACTTCGCCCGGGGCTTCGCCATCTGATAGGTACGGTATTGCTGGAATTCTCGACCCCACGTCGGTTGACACTGGCGTGGGGCTTTCGCGTCGCGGACGATTGTCGTCCGGCGGCGATGCCGCCATCATGGGGGCAACGCAATTGCCAGGATGGCCGGCATGGACCACGACGTCGACCGTAAGAAGCGCGACATCCCCCTCAACCTGACCCTGACGCTGGCGGCGCTGGTGGTCATCATCGGCGGGATGAAGCTGGGTGCCGACCTGCTGGTGCCGTTGCTGTTGTCGCTGTTCATCGCCGTGATCTGCACGGCTCCGGTGCACTGGCTGTATCGCCTGGGTGTCAGCCGGCGACTCTCGGTGCTGTTGACGCTGGTGATCCTCGGGCTCTTTCTCACCCTGCTCGGCACCCTGCTGGCCAGCAGTTTCGCGACCTTCATGGAAGCGTTGCCGCAGCTCGAGGACGAGTTGCGCAAGCATTACCTATCGCTGCTCAACTGGCTCAGCAACATGGGCGTCCACGTTCAGCCCCGGCGCATGTCGGAATGGCTGGATCCCACCACCGCCACGCAGATGGTGCCGACGTTCCTGGGGGGGATCGGCAATCTGCTGTCGCAGAGCGTGCTGATCATGCTGCTGGTGATCTTCATGCTCTTCGAGACCCTGGACTTTCGCGAGAAGGTCGCCCAGTCGCTGGACAATCCGGCGCCGAGCCTGCGGCGTTTCAAGGAATTCAGCCACAATCTCAAGCGCTATCTGGCGATCAAGACAGTGATCAGCCTGATCACCGGGGCGTTGATCTATCTCGCCTGTCTACTGCTGGGGGTGCAGTTCCCGCTACTGTGGGGGACGCTGGCCTTCAGTCTCAACTACATCCCCAACATCGGCTCGGCGCTGGCCGCCGTTCCCGCCGTGCTGCTGACCCTGGTGATGCCCGACGGCGGTCTGGCGAAGGCGAGTGTGCTGGCGCTGGCCTACCTGCTGGTCAATTTCGTGATCGGCAATCTCATCGAGCCGCGGGTGATGGGCCACACCCTGGGGCTGTCGACCCTGGTGGCCTTCCTCTCGCTGGTGGTGTGGGGGTGGATCCTGGGGCCGGTGGGGATGCTGCTCGCGGTACCGCTGACCATGACGCTGAAGATCGCCCTCAACAGCCACCCGGAAACACGCTGGCTGGCGCGGATGCTGGGCGGACGAGGCGAATATTGAGGCTGGCCGCGAACACGACAACGCCGCCCCCTCGGCGAAGGGGCGGCGTTGCGAGACGCGGGTGATCGTCGGCGATCAGGCGTTCTGATCGATGAACTGGATCAGCTGTGACTTCGACTGGGCACCGACCAGCGAGGCGACCTTGGCGCCGGACTTGAACAGCATCACGGTGGGTACGCCGCGTACGCCGTGCTCGGCGGCAATGTCCGGAGCATCATCGACGTTGACGCTGACGACCTTGAGGTTACCGGCCTTCTCGTCGGCGACTTCCTCGACCACCGGCGCCATCATCTTGCAGGGGCCGCACCAGGGCGCCCAGAACTTCAGCAGGACCGGCTGCTCGGCCTTGAGGACTTCCTGCTCGAAGTTGGCGGTGGTGACATCGACGTTGTTAGCCATGTGAATCTCCAGATTGCTTGCGCTGACTCTAGCGTAGTCGGTCGATGGTAGCCCTGGACGCTATCGCTGGCAAATGGCCATTGCCAAGCGCCGCGATAGGGCCGCGCTATGAAAATGGCCGGCGCTTGCTGGTGGGAATCGACCCGACTATCATGCTCTTATATTCGATTATGTGATCGATTGAAAGAGCTTTTATTTCCTCAAGAAATTAAAAAGCGGCACCCAGGAGCCCGCGGGTCAGGAGTCGTGCACGCATGAAGCTGCAACAGCTACGTTACATCTGGGAAGTCACCCGGCACAATCTCAACGTCTCGGCGACGGCGCAGAGCCTGTTCACCTCGCAGCCGGGCATCTCCAAGCAGATCCGCCTGCTCGAGGACGAGCTGGGCGTGGAGATCTTCGCCCGCAGCGGCAAGCATCTGACCCGGGTCACCCCGGCCGGGGAGTCGATCATCGACCTGGCCGGCGAGGTGCTGCGCACCGTCGACAACATCAAGCAGGTCGCCCAGGAGCACAGCGACGAGCGTCGCGGCAGCCTGGCGATCGCCACCACCCACACCCAGGCGCGTTACGCGCTGCCGCCGCTGATCAGCGAGTTCACCCGCAAGTATCCCGATGTCGCGCTGCACATGCAGCAGGGCACGCCCAAGCAGATCGCCCAGATGGTCAGCGAGGGGCAGGCCGACTTCGCCATCTGCACCGAGTCGCTGGAACTGTTCAACGACCTGGTGCTGCTGCCGTGCTATCGCTGGAACCGTTGCGTGCTGGTGCCCGAGGACCATCCGCTGGCCAAGCTCGGCGAGCTGACCCTCGAGCGCCTCGCCGAGTACCCGCTGGTCACCTACGTCTTCGGTTTCACCGGGCGCTCGCAGCTCGACGACGCCTTCCGTGCCAAGGGGCTCAGCCCCAACGTGGTGCTCACCGCCGCCGATGCCGACGTGATCAAGACCTATGTGCGGCTGGGCATGGGCGTGGGCATCGTCGCGCACATGGCCGTCGATCCGCAGACCGACGGCGACCTGGTCCCGCTGGATGCCGGGCACCTGTTCGCCAGCTCGACGACCAAGATCGGTATCCGCCGCGGCACCTTCATGCGTGGCTACATGTACGACTTCATTCAGCGTTTCGCGCCGCACCTCGACCGCGACCGGGTCGATGCCGCACTGGCCGCCGGGCCGCGTCACGAGCAGACGTTGTTCGACGGTATCGAACTGCCCGTGCGCTGACCCTCAACCCATCCCGAACGCAGAGAACCCCGCTGGCGGCGGGGTTCTCTGCGTTTACGGGGGTAGCATTGAATCAGTGCTGCAGGTGCAGGCCGCACTCGCGCTTTTCCTCGACCTTGGTGGGGTCGAAGTAGTCGAAGTTGTTGGGCAGGTCGAAGCGCTGCAGGTACTGGTACATGTCCTTGGCGGTCCAGTGCAGGACCGGCGCCACCTTGATGAGGCCGTCGGCGTTGACCGAGACGGGCTGCATCTGGGCACGCTGGGCGGTGTCCTCGGCGCGCAGCGCGGTCAGCCAGACCTGCGGGTTGGTCTCTCGCAGGGCGCGCTGGAACGGCTCGAGCTTGACCTCCTCGGTGAAGGCGGCGTGACGCGGGTCGTCGATGCCCGGCAGCGGCCCGTCCAGCGCCTCGCGATGGGCCCGCGAGCGGCGCGGATGGTAGATGGTCAGATTGAGCGACAGTCGTCTGGCGAGCTCGTCGGCGAAGCAGTAGGTGGCCTCGGTGTTGTAGCCGGAGTCCATCCAGACCACCGGGATGTCGGGCTGAAAGCGCGTCGCCAGATGCAGGATCACCGCCTCGAAGGGGCGGAAGTTGGTGGTGCAGATCGCCCGCTTGTCCAGGCTCAGGGCCCAGCGGGTCAGGCCTTCGGGGTCGTGGCCCAGCTCCTGATTGACCGCATCGATGTCGAGATCCATGGAAGGCTCCTTGAAGGGGGCGAGGCGGTGCCTCGGGAATGCGCCTACCGTATCAGAGCCCGCCGGATCGGCCCCAATACTGTTTGGTTCGATTCTTATATGGCCGGATTGGCTAGCGAACGCCGCGCCGTTAGAAGAAATGGTGCTAGCGCCTTGAGGGCGTCCTGTGGCTGGCCGCCAGCGGCGTGACGCGCGGTGGTCCCTCCGCCGGCCAGGTGACTTCGGCCTCGATGGCGTAGACCTCGCGCAGGCGCTCGACGGTGAGCACCTCGCCGGGCGGCCCCTGGGCGACGGCGCGCCCCGCGTCGAGCATCCACAGTCGCGAGGCGTAGCGGGCCGCCAGCGTCAGGTCGTGGACGGCGAGCACGACGATGGTCCCGTGTTGCCGGGCGTGCTCGCCGAGCCAGTCGAGGGTCTGGAGCTGATGGTGCAGATCGAGCGCGCTGGTGGGCTCGTCGAGCAGCAGCAGGCGCGGCTCGCGGGCCAGCGCCTGGGCGATCGCCACGCGCTGGCGCTGGCCGCCGGAGAGGGCGGTGAGCTGGCGTTCGGCGAGCGGCTCGAGTTCCAGTCGGGCCAGGGTGTCGCGAACGCGGCGCAGGGCGCTCGGGCCATCGCCGGGCGCCAGGGTGCGCACGGCGAGCAGGACCGTCTCGAAGACACTCAGCCGGCTGCCCGTTTCGGTCGACTGGGGCAGATAGTAGAGACGCCGTGCGCGGGTCTCCAGCGGCTCGTCGTCGAGGGCACGGCCGTCGAGGATGAAATGCCCGTGAGCGCGCTGATGGCCGGCGATGGCGCGCAGCAGGGTCGACTTGCCGGCGCCGTTGGGGCCGATCAGGGCGGTCAGCTCGCCCGGCCGCGCGTCGAGCGGGCCGATGTCGTGAAGGACCTCGCGCCCGCCCAGCCGGCAGCGCAGCGACTCGATACGCAGACTCATCCCCACGGCTCCCGGCGACTGCGCAGGACCAGCGCGGCGAAGAACGGCAGGCCGATCAGGGCGGTGAGGATCCCCAGCGGAACGATCAGGCCGGGGATCAGCGTCTTGGCGAGCAGCGAGGTCACGCTCATGATCAGCGCGCCGCACAGCGTCGCCATGGGCAGGAAGACGCGTTGGTCCTCGCCCACCAGCAGCCGGGCGATATGCGGACCGACCAGCCCCACGAAGCCGATGGTGCCCACGAAGGCGACCGCGGTGGCCGCCAGCAGCGAGGTGCCCAGCAGCACGCGCAGCCGCAGACGCCCCGGATCGACGCCCAGCGAGCGTGCCTGGGTCGCGCCCAGGCCCAGGGCGGTGAGCCGCCAGCGCGACCGCCAGAAGCCCAGGCCACAGAGCGCGAGCACCAGCGCGGAAAGCGCGACCGTCGTCCAGCTGGCGCGCTCGAGGCTGCCCAGCGACCAGAACATCAATTGCTGCAGCGCCTCGGCGGAGGCCACGAACTGCATCAGGCCGAGCAGCGCATTGAAGAAGAACATGATGGCGATGCCCAGCAGCACCAGCGACTGCACGCTGACCCCGCGCCAGTGGTTGACGGCCCACAGCGTCAGCGACGCCAGCATCGCCAGCAGGAAGGCGTTGCCGGCGGTCAGCCATGGGCCGGCCAGTGGCATGACGCCGATACCCAGGATCAGGCTCAGCGCGGCGCCGAAGCTCGCCGCCGACGAGATGCCCAGGGTGAAGGGATCGGCCAGCGGGTTGTTGAGGATGGTCTGCATCTGGGCGCCGGCCATCGCCAGGCTGGCGCCCACGAGTACCGCCATCAGCGCGACCGGCAGGCGGATCTGCCAGACGATCGCCCTGAGCGTCGACGAGACGCTCTCGGGCGAGACGAGGGCCGCCATGACCCGGGGCAACGAATAGCCCCCCGGACCCAGCGCGACATCGCCGAGCAGGCTGGCCAGGGTCAGTGCCAGCAGGCCGCCGAGCAGCCAGTACTGTCGCCGCTGCCGCGCCTGGTAGCGGGCAATGCTGTCATCCCGGCAGCGAGGTGCCTCGGCTGGATTAGTGGGCATGCGGGATTCCCGTTCCGCGGTCCTCATCGGGCCAGGGCATCCTTCAGTCGACCGATCTTGGTCAGCGACTCCTGGTACTCGGCTTCCTCGTCGGAATCGGCGACCAGCCCGCCGCCGCCCCAGACATGCAGGCGTCCGGCATCGGCGATGACGGTACGAATCGCGATCGAGGTATCCATGTGGCCGCGCACGTCCACGTAGCCCAGGCTGCCGCAATAGACACTGCGCTGGCAGGGCTCGAGTTCGTCGATGATCTGCATCGCCCGGACCTTGGGCGCGCCGGTGATCGAGCCGCCGGGGAAGGCCGCGGCCAGCAGGTCGAGCGCCGCATGGCCGTCGGCGAGTTCGCCGCACACCACGCTGACCAGATGGTGCACGTTGGCATAGCTCTCCAGGCCGCACAACTGCGGCACCCGCACGCTGCCGGGGCGGCACACGCGGCCCAGATCGTTGCGCAGCAGATCGACGATCATCACGTTCTCGGCACGGTCCTTGAGGCTGTCCAGCAGCGCCTCGGCGTGGCGCCGGTCCGCCTCGGGCGTGTCGCCGCGGGGTCGGGTGCCCTTGATCGGTCGGGTCTCGACGCGGCCCTCGCTGACCTCGACGAAACGCTCCGGCGAGACCGAGAGCACGGCCTTGTCGTCCCAGGCGAGGAAGCCGCCGTAGGGCGTCGGCGTGGCCCGGCGCAGGCGACGATAGGCCTGCCAGAGGCTGCCCCGGTACGCGGCGCTGAAGCGCTGGGTGAGGTTGATCTGGTAGCAGTCGCCGGCGCGGATATAGGCCTGCACGCGGCGAAAGCGCCGGCCGTAGTCGGCGCGATCGAGTTCGGCGGTGAAGGGGCCGGTGAGGGCGAAGTCGTCCTCGGCCGGCGCCGGCTCGGCCAGCCAGGCCAGTACCTCGTCGCGCCGCGCCGCGCTGGCCACCAGCCAGGCCTCGTGCCGCTGGTGATCCTCGATGAGCGCCCAGTCGTAGAGCCCCAGCCGGCAGTGGGGCAGCGTGGTGGCGGGGCGTGCGCGGCCCGCCAGCGGCGCCAGGCGCCGGTTGAGATCGTAACCCCAGTAGCCGATCAGGCCGCCGAGAAAGGGCAGGTGACTTGGCGGAGCCTGGATATCCAGGCTGTCGAGCAGGGCCTGCTGGGCGGCGAAGGGAGCGTCGGGCAGGGCCAGCCCGCTGTCGCTGTAGACGCGCCCCTCGGCGTCCACCTCGAAGCGTGCCCGAGGGTCGCTGGACAGGATGTCGTAGCGTCCGCCGGGGCCATGGGGCTTGCCGCTGTCGAGCAGCACGGCCCCCGGACGCCGGCGCAGTGCCTCGAAGCGGATCGTTGGGTCGCCGTGATAGGGCAGGGGGACGATGTCGAGTCGGGTGGTCATGCGAAACGGCCTGACAGAACGAAGGCATAGTCTATCAGTGTCATCACGGCGGCGCCGATGGTTGACGGGCGGGGGCGTTGTCGACAATCAGGCGCCGAGGCCGGACACCCACCTACGCCCAAAGGCGAACGGGACGAAGGGCAATGGGATGTTGACGGCTCGGGGCCAGCTGTCTAGAGTGCAGAAATCCGTGAATTGTCGACAATGGCAGGCAACCCATGCAGGACAACAGTGTCCCCGAAGTCCGTACCCTGGCCGAGCGGGTGTTCAACCAGCTCCAGGACGCCATCGTACGCGGCGAACTGGCGCCTGGCACCAAGATCACCGAGCCGGGGCTGGCCAAGACCTATGGCATTTCGCGCGGGCCGTTGCGCGAGGCGATGCGTCGCCTGGAGACCCATCGCCTGATCGAGCGCGTTCCGCATGTCGGTGCCCGGGTGGTCAAGCTCTCGATGCGCGAACTGCTCGAGCTGTTCGACGTGCGCGAGGCGATGGAGAGCATGGCCGCCCGGCTTGCCGCCCGTCACATGACCGCCGAGGAGATCGCCGGGCTGCGCGAGGTGCTCGCCGTCCACGAACGCCAGAGCGACCTGTCCCGGGGCGAGGCCTATTACCAGCGCGAGGGCGATCTCGACTTTCACTATCGCATCGTCCAGGGCAGCCATAACCGCATGCTGATGACGTTGCTGTGCGACGATCTCTATTACCTGGTGCGGCTCTACCGGACCCAGTTCAGCGCCAGCGGGGCGCGGCCGCACCGTGCCTTCGTCGAGCACCACCGCATCGTCGACGCCATCGAGGCCGGCGACGAGGAACTCGCCGAACTGCTGATGCGCCGCCACGTCAGTGCCTCGCGCGAGAACGTCGCCGAGCGCTACGCCGCCGTGCTCGAGCAGGAAGCCGACAGCCCCGTCGCCCCCATCCAGAGGAAAACGTCATGACCCGACTCACCCCCGGGGCGCGCTTTCGCGCCGCACTCGACGCCAACCGGCCGCTGCCCATCGTCGGCACCATCAATGCCTACACGGCGCTGATGGCCGGCAAGGTCGGGCACCAGGCCATCTATCTCTCCGGCGGCGGCGTCGCCAATGCCTCGTTCGGCCTGCCGGATCTGGGCATGACCACCATGAATGACGTGGTCGAGGACGCTCATCGTATTACCGGCGCTACCGACGTGCCGCTGCTGGTCGACATCGATACCGGCTGGGGCGGGGCCTTCAACATCGCCCGCACCATCAAGGAGATGGGCCGGGCCGGCGTCGCCGCGGTGCACATCGAGGATCAAGTGGCGCAGAAGCGCTGCGGTCATCGCCCCAACAAGGCGATCGTCTCCAGGCAGGAAATGGTCGATCGCATCAAGGCTGCGGCGGACGCCCGGCTCGATCCGGACTTCTACCTGATCGCGCGGACCGACGCCTTCCAGAAGGAAGGGCTCGAGGCCGCCATCGACCGCGCCAACGCCTGCGTCGAGGCCGGCGCCGACGCGATCTTCGCCGAGGCGGTGCACACGCTCGACGATTATCGCGCCTTCTGTGAGGCCATTGACGCCCCGATTCTCGCCAATATCACCGAGTTCGGCGCCACGCCGTTGTTCACACAGCAGGAGCTGGGCGAGGTCGGCTGCCGCATGGTGCTCTATCCGCTGTCGGCGTTTCGTGCCATGAACGCCGCGGCGCTGGAGGTCTATCGCAGCATCCACGACAAGGGGCATCAGCATGATGTCGTCGGCAGGATGCAGACCCGCGACGAACTCTACGACTTCCTCGACTACCATGCCTTCGAGCGCAAGCTCGACGAACTGTTCGAGCAGGAATGATGGAGGGAGCGGCTCCGGCCGTGCCAGGAGTTCCTTATCGACCCCGACAATGTCCGGTGCCGGGGCAAGGCGAAGCGAGGGTCTTTTGCCAAGGCCGGAAAGTGTTCCTTTCCATTCCGGCATTTCCGCCATCCATGGCGGTCAGATGGCAAAAGTAGCGCCCAAGGATGGGTTTACAGCGCCCTCGCGGAGGCTTGCCCTCGGAGTACCCCGGCCACGGGCGATAACATTGGTGTACATCACTACAAAGCGGCAAGGAGACACGTCATGGCAGAGAAGACCCCCAACACCGCCGGGCTGCGTGGCCAGAGTGCCGGCAGCACCGCGCTGTGTACCGTCGGCAAGGAAGGCTCGGGCCTGACCTATCGCGGTTACGACATTCACGACCTGGCCGAGCACGCCCGCTTCGAGGAGGTCGCCTACCTGCTGCTCAAGGGCAAGCTGCCCAACCAGAGTGAGCTGGATGCCTACGTCGCCAAGCTCAAGACCCTGCGCGGTCTGCCCGGGCCGCTCAAGGCGGTGCTCGAGCAGATCCCCGCCGACGCCCACCCCATGGACGTGATGCGCACCGGGGCCTCGATGCTCGGCAACCTCGAGACCGAGGAAAGCTTCGACGAGCAGCAGGACCAGAGCGATCGCATGCTGGCGGCCTTCCCGTCGATCATCAACTACTGGTACCGCTACTCCCACGACGGCGTGCGTATCGACACCGAGACCGACGACGACTCGGTGGGCGGGCACTTCCTGCACCTGCTGCACGGCAAGCCGGCCTCCGAGCTGCACGCGCGAGTGATGAACGTCTCGCTGATTCTCTATGCCGAGCACGAGTTCAACGCCTCGACCTTCACCGCCCGTGTCTGCGCCTCGACCCTGTCCGACATCCACAGCTGCGTGACCGGGGCCATCGGCACCCTGCGCGGCCCGCTTCACGGCGGTGCCAACGAGGCGGCGATGGCGATGATCGAGGACTGGCGGACCCCCGACGAAGCGGAACGCGAGATTCTCGGCAAGCTCGAGCGCAAGGAGAAGATCATGGGCTTCGGCCATGCCATCTACCGCGACTCCGACCCGCGTAACGCCATCATCAAGCATTGGTCGAAGCGTCTGGCCGAGGACGTCGGCGACCAGCGTCTCTACGCGGTGTCGGAGCGCTGCGAGGCCGTGATGTGGCGCGAGAAGAAGCTGTTCTGCAACGCCGACTTCTTCCATGCCAGCGCCTACCACTTCATGGGCATCCCCACCAAGCTGTTCACGCCGATCTTCGTCTGTTCGCGGCTGACCGGCTGGTGCGCGCACGTCTTCGAGCAGCGTGAGAACAACCGCATCATCCGCCCGAGTGCCGACTACACCGGGCCGGAGAAGCAGGAATGGCTGCCGATCGAGCAGCGCAAGTGATCCGCTGAACTAGTCAGTGGGAGTGAATTTATTCGCGATCGAGTGCCGGCGGCAGTCGGGAACGAGTTCCCTCCCACGGACCGGGACAAGCCCGGTGACAAGAACGAATCCAAGGAACCAAGATGAGCGCCAACGTCGAACAGAACCAGCGTCCGGATTACGACGCCGAACTCCAGCAGATCGCCGACTATGTGCTCGGCTACCGGATCGACAGTCAGGAAGCCCTGGACACCGCCCGCAACTGCCTGATGGATACCCTGGGTTGCGGCCTGCTGGCGCTGCGCTTCCCCGAATGCACCAAGCACCTCGGCCCGGTCGTCGAGGGCACCGTGGTGCCCCATGGCGCGCGGGTGCCGGGTACCCAGTTGCGTCTCGACCCGGTCAAGGCGGCCTGGGACATCGGCGCGATCATTCGCTGGCTGGACTACAACGACACCTGGCTGGCCGCCGAGTGGGGCCACCCCTCCGACAACCTGGGCGGCATCCTCGCCGTCGCCGATCATCTGTCGCAGAAACGTGTCGCCGAGGGGCTGGCGCCCTTGAGCATGCGCGACGTCCTCGAGGCGATGATCATGGCCCACGAGATCCAGGGGGTGATCGCGCTGGAAAACTCCTTCAACCGCGTGGGGCTCGACCACGTGGTGCTGGTCAAGGTCGCTTCCACCGCGGTGGTAGCCAAGCTGATGGGCGCCGACCGCGAGCAGTTGCTGTCGGCGCTGTCGCATGCCTTCGTCGATGGCCAGTCGCTGCGCACCTACCGCCATGCGCCCAACGCCGGGTCGCGCAAGTCCTGGGCGGCGGGCGACGCCACCTCGCGGGCGGTGCGCCTGGCCGACATCGCCCTGCGCGGCGAGATGGGCATCCCCGGCGTGCTCTCCGCGCCGCAGTGGGGCTTCTACGACGTGCTGTTCTCGAAGACCAACAAGGACCAGAAGCTCAAGCCGGAGGATCAGCGCCGCTTCAACCTGCCGCAGGATTACGGCACCTACGTGATGGAGAACGTGCTGTTCAAGATCTCCTTCCCGGCGGAGTTCCATTCGCAGACCGCCTGCGAGGCCGCGGTTCGGCTGCATCCCGAGGTCAAGGACCGGCTCGGCGAGATCGACAAGATCGTCATCACCACCCATGAGTCGGCGATCCGCATCATCTCCAAGGTCGGCGAACTGGCCAATCCGGCGGACCGCGACCACTGCCTGCAGTACATGACCGCCGTGCCGCTGGCGTTCGGCAACCTGACCGCCGAGCACTACGAGGATACCTTCCACGCGGCCAACCCGATCATCGACGAGCTGCGCGAGAAGATGGTGGTCGAGGAGGACGAGCGCTACACCCGCGAGTACCTGGAGGCGGACAAGCGCTCGATCGCCAATGCGTTGCAGGTGTTCTTCACCGACGGCAGCAAGACCGAGAAGGTGGCGGTGGAGTATCCGGTCGGACACCGCCGGCGTCGGGAGGAGGGCATTCCGCTGCTCGAGGCCAAGTTCAAGGCCAATCTGGCGACGCGTTTCCCGGCCGGGCGCAGCGAGCGGATCTTCGCGCTGTGCAAGGACCAGGCCCGTCTCGAGAGCACGCCGGTGCATGCCTTCATGGATCTGTTCGTGATCTGACGAAGTGATCACGGAGCTTTCGAGGAGACGCGGCTTGCCTCTCCTCGTTGGCTTTTCACTGCGCTGACCCGCTCGCGGCCTCGAAACCGCGAATTCCTGGCGCGCCGTTGCGCGCTCCCGCCGAGCGGCATGTGCGCACATCCCTGTGCTGACATGCCTTGTTCGCCATCCCTGGCGAACATCCGGCTTCGCTCGCACGTCGTCCAGCGCGGTTTCTGACGGCGCTCGCGGGGCAGCGCTGTCACGCCTCTCACTTGCTTCTTGAGTGCTCGAGCGAGCTTGGGCTTACTGCTGCCCGCCGCGCTCCAGGCGGTCGATCAGGGCATCGAGATCGGCTTCGTCCATCGCCGGTTCGCCGGCGATGCGATGGGATTCGTCGGCCCAGGCACCGAGGTCGATCAGCCGGCAGCGCTTGGAACAGAACGGCCGGTAGGGGTTGTCGGCCGACCATACCACAAGGGTCCGGCATTGGGGGCAGGCGACTTCGAGAGGACGCTTGGCGTCGCGGGCATCCGAGGTCATGACGGGTCACCGGGTCGTTGAGTGGAAGCAGCGGCGAGCTGCCGGTAATGGGCATCGAGCCGGGCGACCTGCGCCCGCAGGGCGTCGAGATCGCCCTGATTGTCGATCACGTCGTCGGCCCTGGCCAGCCGCTCGTCGCGGGGCATCTGTGCGGCGACGATCGCCCGTGCCTGTGCCTCGTCCACGGTGTCCCGCGCCGTGGTGCGCGCGACCTGCAGGGCTTCCGGCACGTCGATCACCAGGCAGCGGTCGACCAGGGCCGCCTGACCCGACTCGAAGAGCAGCGGCGAGACCAGCAGATGATAGGGCGCGCCGCTCTCGCTCATGCGCTCGAGGTGAGCCAGCAGCCGCTGGCGAATGCGCGGGTGGGTCACCGACTCCAGCCAGGCGCGTTCGTCGGGCTCGGCGAAGATCGTCTCGCGCAGCCGCCGCCGGTCGAGCCGGCCCTCGGCGTCGAGGACCCCGCGGCCGAAGTGTTCGGTGATCTCGGCGAGTGCTGGCTCGCCGGGCTCGACCACCTCGCGGGCGACGTCGTCGGCGTCGACCCAGGGCACCCCCAGCTCGGCGAAGGCGCGGGCCACGGCGCTCTTGCCGGAAGCGATGCCGCCGGTCACGCCGATGGTCAGCGGTTGGCGCATGGTTGTCCTCTGGTTCTTCCCGATGGGGCGTCGCGGCGGCCGGACGTCAGCCCAGCAGCAGCGACTGGTAGGCGGCGATCAGTGGCGCCCCGAAGAGTAGCGCGATCCACCCGGCCATGGCCAGGAAGGGGCCGAAGGGGATCGGCATGCCGCGCAGCCGGGGCATGACGAGTTGGGCGACGATGCCCACCACGGCGCCCACGCCCGCCGAGAGAATCAGCAGCAGCGGCAGCATCTGCCAGCCCATCCAGGCGCCCAGCGCGGCGAGCAGCTTGAAATCGCCGTAGCCCATGCCCTCCTTGCCGGTGGTCAGCTTGAACAGCCAGTAGAAGGCCCAGAGCACCAGATAGCCGACGACCGCGCCGAGCACCGCGCTTTCCAGCATCAGGGGCTGGAACAGCCATTGATAGAGCAGGCCGGCCCAGAGCAGCGGCAGGGTCAGCAGATCGGGAAGCAACTGGGTGCGCAGGTCTATCACCGCCAGGGCGAGCAGCGTCAGGCAGGCGCCGATCAGTGCCAGGCTCGCCGGCGTGGCGCCATGGATCGCCACCACCGCCACGGCCAGCACGCCGCCGGCCAGCTCGACCAGCGGATACTGGGGGCTGATCGGCTGGTGACATCCGGCGCAGCGGCCGCGACGCTTGAGATAGCCGAGCAGGGGGATGTTGTCGTGCCAGGCGATCGGCGAGGCGCAGTGCGGGCAGTGAGAGCCGGGGGTGAGAAGGTTGACCCGGGGCAGGGCGGCCACCTCCGGGTCCGGGTCGCGCTCCAGTGCCGCACAGGCTTCCTCGTGCCACTGGCGCATCAGCATCGGCGGCAGCCGGGCGATCACCACATTGACGAACGAACCCAGGCAAAGGCCCAGCACCGCGACCAGCGGCCACAACAGCAGAGGCGGGAAGTCGGCCGGCAAGAGAAACTCCTCAGGAAAATGCTAGGGCGACACTACCACAAGCGGTAGTGTCGATCACTGGCCGATCGGCTCGATACGCCGCGCCTTTTATAGTCGGGTGCCGAGGGCCAGGGCGAGCGAGTTGTCGATATGCCGGGTCAAGGCAACGCGGGCGCTATCGGTGTCTCCCTCGGCCAGGGGGCGGAGGAAGGCGAGATGCTCCTCGAGCACGCGCTTGGCGTTGCCGGAGGTGATCTGCAGCCGTGACTGCACGACCATGCGTATCTTGATGGACGTTACCCGATAAGTGTTGTCGATCAGACGGTTACCCATCGATGCCACGATGCTTTCGTGCATCTGCCAATCCAGAGATTGCATTTCCGCGGTCATTTCCGAGTTCATCGTCCTCTCGACCTGCGCCAGCATCGACAAGTGCCGTTCTATCCAGTCATCGACCAGCGCGCGATCGAGAGCCGAGGCCGCTGTCTCGAGGGCGCCCACCTCGATGAGACGGCGCAATTGATAGGCATCGCGCACGAAGGTCACATCGAGACTGGGGATCATGAGCCCCCGCTTGGGCAGGGTCTGCAGCAGCCCCTCCGCTTCCAGGCGGGGTATCGCGATTCGGATGGAGCCCAGCGTCGCATCGGTCATCTCGACCAGTTCTCGCTGCGACACGACCTGCCCCGGGCGTAGCGTGCCGCTATTCAGCAACTCTTCGATGCGCTCGTAGGCAGTGCGACTCAGAGGGCGGGACTCCGTCGACTGAGCCGTGTTGGAAGGCCGCTCGTCATGGTTTGTCACGGGGTGGATCTCCCTTTCTCCACAATTCGTCGCATTGTTGACCTCTTGCTGACATGTTACTTGTAACCATGTGATGTGTATACGTGATACAAGCCAACTTGGCACGACGGGTGAATGACATGAAAACAACGCTCAAATGGTTTGGTGCCGCTGCTCTCGGCATGCTTATCGTCGGTTCGGCCCAAGCTGAAACGCTGCGTTTCGCAACGACCCTGCCGGAAGCGGACAATCCCGAGACACGGGCGATGAAAGCCTTCGAAAAATATGTCGAATTCCATTCGAACGGGGAAGTCGACGTTCAATTGCTGCATGGCGGTGTCGGCGGTGACCGGGAGATTCTGGAGAATGTTCGCAACAATATCTTCCAGATGACCGCGACCACGGACGGGGCGCTGGCCTCTTTCTACCCGAAAGTCCAAGTATTTTCCGTGCCTTATCTCTTCAACTCGACCCGTTCGGCGATGACCTTCATGAACGAGGCGCCGATCATGGATGACTTCGTCGCTGACGTCGAAGCGCAGACCGGCTTGCGCATCGTGGGCTTTGCCGCTGACGGATTCCGTAACTTCGTCAATAACGTGCGTCCCATCAAGACGCCCGAGGACGTGAAGGGGCTCAAGCTGCGTTCGATGGAAAGCCCGGTGATGATCTCGCTGATGAAGAGTCTCGGCGCGGCGCCGACGCCGATCCCGTTCCCCGAAAGCGCCATGGCGATCCGTCAGGGCGTCGTGGACGGGGGAGAAAACCCGCCCTCCACGGTGATCAACGGCGGCTGGGCGGACGTCATCAAGTACATGTCGCTCGACGAGCATATCTTTTCGGCGGTCTTCGTCTACGTCAACCCCGACTTTCTCGATGGCCTGAGTTCGCAGTCGCGGGCCGCCGTGCTCGACGGCGTACAGCTCTACGACGCGATCATGCTGGCCGGCAAGGGCGAGGGCTACCTCGACGATACCCAGAAGATCCGTGACATGGGGGTCGAGGTGTACGTCAACTCGCCGGAGGAGAAAGCGCAGTTCCGCGAGGTCACGCAGCAACCCGTTCTCGACTTCCTTTCCGAACAGCTCGGCGCGGATTATGTCGACGACTTCGTGGCAGCCGTTCGTAAAACGGAAGACTCGCTCTCCACAGACTGAGCGCTCGGCAAGCACGGCGATCGGCGTGCTGACGATCGCCGTGCTTCGGGTCAGGAACGTCAATCATGAATGTCCTATCCAAGTCGCGAGGCATCGCGGTGTTACTGCGCTGGACCGACAAGCTGGCTACGTCGACCGAGTGGATCGCCGCGACCATCCTTGCCGTGATCATCATCATCAATTTCGCCGCCGTCGCGGCTCGCTATCTCCTGGACGATCCCTTCGGCTGGAGCGAGGAGGCCATGCGCTACGGGATCGTCTGGGCGGTCTATCTGGTGGCGGGGGCAACGTTCCGGCGCGGTGAACAAATGGCCATCGACCTCATCGATCTGGTGCCCAGTCGCCGGTTTCGAGTCGCCGCGTCGATCGTGTCACTGGCTTCGACATTGTTGCTGGCGGCAATCGTCGTGGTACTTGGCTTGCCGTATCTGCTGGATACCGGACAGGTTTCACCCTCCATGCGGATACCGATGTGGATCCCCTATGCCTCGGTGGTGGTGGGCTATGTCCTGATCGCCCTTCAGGCCGTTGCGGCCTTCATCGATCCTCCCGATTCGACCCTCGAGGAGGTCGCTAAATGAGCCTTTCCGCCGTTTTCACCTGTTTCTTCGCGCTGGTGCTGGTAGGGGCGCCGATCGCCATGGCATTGGGGCTGACGGGGGCGGCCTCAGCCTGGTTCGCCGGCTTTCCCATGGTGCTCATTCCGACACGTTTCTTCAGCTCCCTGGACAATTTCTCGCTGCTTGCCGCGCCTTTCTACATCTTCGCCGGGGAGCTGATGAATCGCGGCGGGATCACCGAGACGCTGATCACCTTCGCTGCCAAGGTCACCCGCTGGGTCAAGGGGGGCGCCGCCTATGCCAACATCCTGGCGTCGGTCTTCTTCGCGGGCATTTCGGGAACCGCCATTGCCGACACGGCCGCGTTGGGCAAGATCTTCATCAACGGCATGCCCCGGCAAGGCTACACGCGCGAGTTCGCGGCGGCCGTCACGGTGGCGAGTTCGATGATCGGCCCCATCATTCCGCCCTCGGTGATCATGATCGTCTACGCCTCGGTGGCCCAGGTATCGATCATCAAGCTGTTTGTCGCCGGCATCGTGCCGGGGCTGCTGCTGGGATTCGCCTGTGCGCTCGTGGTCTTCTTGACCGGCCTGTACAAGGGGTTGCCGAAAGGCGAGATCGAGGCCGTTCACAAGTCAGGCGGCAAGCTCGTCATCGAGAGCCTGCTGGTGTTCTCGATCCCGCTGTTCATCGTGCTTGGCACGCTGTCGGGCGCCTTTACCGCGACCGAGGCGGGAGGCATTGCCTGCGTCTATGCACTCGTGCTCGGGCGTTTCGTGCTGCGCACGCTGTCCAGCCGGGGCACGCTCGAGGCGCTGCGCAGCTCGATCCGTACCACGTCCAGCCTGTATCTGGTGATCGCCGGCGCGTCGGTCCTTTCCTACGTGTTGACGGTGACCGGCGCCATCAGCGGGGTGCGTGAACTCACGGGCCTGTTCGCCGGCGATCCGACACTCTTTCTGTTCTTCGTGCTGGCCGTGTTGCTGGTTGCCGGCTTCTTTCTCGAGCCCGGAGTGCAGGTTCTGCTGTTGGCGCCGATCCTGCTGCCGATCTCCCGGGGGCTCGGCATCGACGAGATGCAATTCGCCATGGTCTTCCTGCTATCGGGCACGTTGAGCCTGATGACCCCGCCGGTGGGCATCTGTCTGTTCGTCGCCGCGCAGATCGGCGAAATCCGCATCGGGCGTATGTTCCTGGCCATCCTGCCGTTTCTGGCGGCACAGATACTGGCGATCTCATTGCTGATCGTGTGGCCGGACCTGGTTACCTTCCTTCCCAATCTGACCGAGTGAGTCATGAACGCAAACAAGGTGCTCGTCCTTACCGAGCAATTCACCAACGCGTCGGCGCTGTTCGACCCGCTGCGCGAGGCGGGGTATCGCGTCGAGGTCAACGAGACCGGCCGGTTGCCCGATGAAAAGACGCTTCGACAAATGCTGGCGGAAGGCGTGGTGGCCACCATCGCCGGGGGTGAGCCCTATACGGCCGAGGTGATTGCCGACGCCAGGGATCTGAAAATCATCGCCCGCTGGGGGGTGGGTTACGACAAGGTCGACGTGGCGGCCGCCACCCGCGCCGGCATACCGCTGGCCATGGCTTTCGGGCAGAACCATGAGAGCGTGGCCGAATATGCACACGCCATGGCGCTCTCGCTGGCTTGCGGTATCGGCCGTCGCGACGCCATGGTCAAGTCGGGGCGGTGGACCTTCGATGGCTTTCATCCCGGGCTCTGGGGGCGGGTCGCCGGTCTCATCGGCCTGGGGCGCATCGGCGCCGCCATGGCCCGGCGGTTGATCGGGCAGGGCATGCAGGTGCTCGTTCACGATCCTTTCCTGAGCGAGTCGCAAGCCCGCGAGGCGGGTGTCACCAAGGTCGAGCTGGATGCCTTGCTGGAACGCGCCGATGTGATCTCCGTCCATGCCCCCTCGACACCGGCGACACGTCACCTCCTCGATGACGCGGCCTTTGCCGCGATGAAACCCGGCGCGATCGTCATCAATACGTCGCGCGGCCCACTCATCGACGAGGCCGCGCTGGGCCGAGCCCTGGCGAGCGGGCATCTTGGCGGCGCGGGACTCGATGTCTTCGAGGTCGAGCCGCTGCCGGGGTCGAGTCCGCTGCGAGACTTCGACAATGTGATCCTCAGTCCCCATGTCTCCGGCATGGATGCAATGGCCGAGACCCGAGTCACCGCACGCTGCGTGGACAACATCCTGGCCTGGCTGGAAGGCGATCCAAGGGAGCTCGAGCCCTATGTCGTCAACCCCGAAACGTTAAAGGAAAGCCAATCATGACAGTCAAGGTCGAGGGCATCATTCCGGTCATGCTCACGCCTTTCACGGCGCAGGGCGGAATCGATTGGCAGGGGTACCGAGCGCTGATCGAGTGGTATCTGGCGAATGGTGCCCAGGCGCTGTTCGCCGTTTGCCAATCTTCCGAAATGCAATACCTGAGCATCGACGAGCGTGTCTCCTTGGCGCGCTTCACGGCGGAAACCGTGAAGGGGCGCGTTCCGGTCGTCGCATCGGGCCATGTCTCCGCTTCACTGGCGGAGCAGAAACGCGAATTGGGCGCCATGGTGGATACCGGCGTCGACGGCCTGGTGCTGGTGACGAACCGTCTGGCGCCGGAAGGCGGAACGGACGGTGTCTTTCGCGATAACCTCGCCGTTTTGCTGGACCATCTGCCCAGCGACATGACGCTGGGGCTCTATGAATGTCCGGCTCCCTTCCGCCGGCTGCTGAGCGATGACGAGCTTCGTTACTGTGCCGATACGGGACGTTTTTCCCTGCTCAAGGATGTCTCCTGTGACCTGGCGACCGTGACTCGTCGCGTCGCGCTGACCGAAGGCACGCCACTGGCCATCAACAATGCCAACGCGGCGATCGCCTGGCCGGCCTTGCAGGCGGGGGCCTCGGGGTTCTGCGGGGTGTTCAACAATATCCACCCGGACCTCTATCGCTGGCTTGCCGATCATGGCCACGAACACCCCGAGTTCGCCGAGGAGCTCGCGGTATTCCTGGTTCTCGCCGCTCAGACCGAACCCATGGGCTACCCCAAGCTGGCCAAGCGCTATCATCAGCGTATCGGGACGATTCAAAGCGATCATTGCCGGGCCATCGATTTCGACATTGCCGAACGGTACTGGGGGGTTGAGCCGGTACTCGATCGCATCCTGCAGGGTACGACGCTGTATCGTGACAAGGTGGCGGCTCTGAAGCCTCTGGCGTAGGCGTCTCGAACCGCAGTAGGCAGGTCATCGCCGCATTGTTCGCAATGCGGCGTTTTTACCGGGCGAAACGCCTCAAATGGCGTTGCCCAGCTCGAAGATCGGCAGATACATCGACACCACCAGCCCGCCGACCAGTACCCCCAGCACCACGATGATGAAGGGTTCGAGCAGCGAGGTCAGGGCATCGACCTTGTTGTCGACCTCTTCCTCGTAGTAATCGGCGACCTTGTTGAGCATGGTATCCATCGAGCCGGCTTCCTCGCCGATGCCGACCATCTGGACCGCCAGGCTGGGGAACAGCCCCGTGGAGCGCATCGCGAAATGCAGTTGCTGGCCGTTGGACACGTCGTCGCGAATGCGCAGCACCGCGCGCTCGTAGACCCGGCTGCCGGTGGAGCCGGACGCGGTCTCGAGCGATTCGACCAGCGGTACGCCGGCGGCGAAGGTGGTAGCCAGGGTTCGCGAGAAGCGAGCCACGGCCGACTTGTCGAGAATGTCGCCGATCACCGGCAGGCGCAGGGCCAGCTTGTGCAGGCGATAGGCGAAGCCCGGCGAGCGCCTGGCCCCCTGCTGAATGGCGACGATCGTCGCGACCAGCGCCAGTAACCCGGGCAGCCAGTAGGCCTGGGCGAATTCCGAGAAGGCGATGGTCATGCGGGTCATCGCCGGCAGCTCGGCGCCGAAGCCCTGGAACAGGCTCTCGAACTGCGGCACCACCTTGATCAGCAGCAGGGCGGTCACGCCGATGCCCACCGCAATGACCGCGGCGGGGTAGTAGAGCGCCTTGCGGACCCGTGCCTTGAGCGATTCGACCTTCTCCTTGTAGAGCGCCACCCGCTCGAGCATGCGATCCAGGGAACCGGATTGCTCGCCGGCCTCGATCATGTTGGCGAACAGCCGGTCGAAGTGGCGTGGATGCTGTCGCAGGGCATCGGAGAAGCTGGCCCCGGCGGCGACATCGTCGGCGAGCTTCTGCACCAGGTTGCGCATCGCCGGGTTCTTGAGGCTTTCGGTCACCACGTTGAAGGCCTGGAGGACCGGCACCCCGGCGCGGATCATCGTCGACATCTGCCGCGAGAAGAGCATCACGTCGCGTGGCTTGATGCGCCCGGTACCGCCGAACAGGCTGCTCTTGCGGCGGATACTCTTGACGATGATGCCTTGCTTGGCCAGCTCGCGTTCGACCTCGCCACGCTGCACGGCGACGATCTCGCCGTCGACGTTCTCGCCCTTGCCGTTCTTGCCCGTCCAGCGCCAGCGATAGAGCTGTGTCTTCTCGCGCGACCGGGACTTGCCCCGCGCCTTGTGATGGCGCATGTCCTGCGTCGATGTGGTAGCCATGATCATTCCCCGCGCCCATCCAGAAGGCGGATTGCGTTTTTGGTGTTATCGGCCGCCGCTGCGGCCGCTTTAGGAAGTGCTGAATAAATCGACGAGCGAGATGAAGCGCGAGGCGCATGGAACACAGAAAACGAGACATAACATGAAGTTAGGCGAGTTTTCGAGTACCACGCAACGAAGCGATTCGCTCGCGCAGGCATTTATGCAGCAGTTCCTTTACGCTCCCTCTTTGCGAGAAGTGAGTATTGTCGTGCCGCGTCGCTCAGTCCTTGGTGACCCGGTTGATCTCCTCGAGGCTGGTCACGCCCTCCAGGACCTTCTGCAGACCGCTGTGGCGCAGGTCCGCGTATCCCTGGCGATGGGCCTCGGCGGCGATGTCCAGGGAGCTGGCCTCCTGCAGGATCAGGCGGCTGATCGCCTCGTCGACGGGGACCACTTCGTAGAGCCCGACCCGCCCATGGTAGCCCAGGGTACACTGCTTGCAGCCCACCGGCTGATAGATCGTCGCATCGCGCAGCTGGGCGTCGCTGAAGCCCTCCTCGAGCAGCGCCTCGCGGGGGATGTCGGCGGGCTGGCGACAGTTCGGACACAGCTTTCGGGCCAGGCGCTGGGCGATGATCAGCGACACGGAACTGGCGATGTTGAACGGTGCCACACCCATGTTGCGCAGGCGCGTCAGCGTCTCGGCGGCGGAATTGGTGTGCAGCGTCGAGAGTACCAGGTGGCCGGTCTGCGAGGCCTTGACGGCGATCTCGGCGGTTTCCAGATCGCGGATCTCGCCGACCATCACCACGTCCGGGTCCTGACGCAGGAAGGCGCGCAGGGCGGTGGCGAAGTCGAGGCCGATCTTGGGTTGCACGTTGACCTGGTTGACGCCGGGCAGCTTGATCTCCACCGGGTCCTCGGCGGTGGAGATGTTGCGCTCGGCGGTGTTCAGCAGGTTCAGGCCGGTATAGAGCGTCACCGTCTTGCCGCTGCCGGTGGGGCCGGTGACCAGGATCATCCCCTGGGGCTGGGCCAGGATGCGTTCGTAGATCGCCTTCTGCTTGGGGGTGAAGCCCAGCACGTCGATGCCCAGCTTGGCCGAGGCGGGGTCGAGCAGACGCAGGACGATCTTCTCGCCGTAGACGGTGGGCAGCGAGTTGACGCGAAAGTCGATCGAGCGGTTCTTGGACAGCCGCAGCTTGATCGCGCCGTCCTGGGGCAGGCGGCGTTCGGAGATGTCGAGCTTGGCCATCACCTTGAGGCGTGCGGCGATGCGGGTGCGCATGTTGAAGGGCGGCCGGGCCACTTCGAGCAGCACGCCGTCGATGCGATAGCGCACCCGGTAGCTGGTCTCGTAGGGCTCGAAGTGGATGTCCGAGGCGCCACGGCGGATGGCGTCGAGCAGCAGCTTGTTGACGTACTTGACCACCGGCGCATCGTCGCCGGAGGCGGTGATGCCGCTCTCGGCATCTTCATCGAGCGACTGTTCGCCGTAGTCCAGGCCGTCCAGACTCTCGTCGTCGAGGGCCTCGAGCATGCTGTCGGCATCGCTCTGGGCCAGGTAACTCTCGACCGCGGGTTCGAGCTGGTCGATCGGCGCCAGGACGCCCTCCACCGAGAGGCCGGTGGCGAACTGCAGCTCGTCCAGGGCGGCCAGCGTGGAGGGGTAGGGCACGGCGACGGTGAGGCGGTGCTCGATGCGCATCAGCGGCAGGATGTGATGCGTGCGCAGGACCTTTTCGGGCATCTCCCGTGCCGGCGGCAGGATATCCCGGCGCAGGGCATCGAGATCGAGGATCGGCAGGCCGTACTCGCGGGCCGCCGCCTGAGTCGCCTCGCGGGCGGTGACCAGGCCGGTATCGATGACGTGCTTGAGCAGCGAGGTCTCGCTGGCCTGGGCTTCCTGTTCGGCGCGACGAATCGCTGCGTCGCTGACCAGCTCCTCGGCGAGCAGCCGGCGCGAGAGCCCGCGCAGACCGTCGTCGACCCGGGTCGAGGCGCGCGCCAACGGCGAATGACGGTCCCCGGCAGCGTGCTCGGCATGTGGCCCTGCGGCCGGGGATGAGGTATCTGGCGATGAGTAGGAAGACATGGTGTCGGGCTTGCTGCCTCTCGTTGAATCGGTCACCTGCGTCGGGGCAACGCGACGCCACCCTCGTGGCTCGCGTCGATGCCTCCCGCGACCTGTCGATCACTATAGTGAAACGCCCGGCGCCCTGCAGTGCTAGCCTGGCGCATCTTCAATCATGGCGTCTTGACCTGACGCAGGCAGTTGCCGCGTCGGCCAACATGAGGTCGCCATACCGTGATCTGGACGCAAGAGTGGCACGTTTTTCAGCCTTTACGGTACTCCCCGACCGGGTCGCTTGGTGTAAAATAATGTTGCGTCGCGTGGCACCGTGGACGGTAACGCATGAGCGGATCGTATTGGCACGAAGCAGGCGCTATCCACGCTGCGATACCAGCCATGTCATGGCATCGTAGTGAGGGATCTGGTAAACAGGCACTGTACGCACTGAGCTTCTAGGGAGCCGAGAATGAAAAAGCAGGTGGGCCGGGCGAACCGGCGGCAGGGCGGTTTCACGCTGATCGAACTGATGATCGTGGTGGCGATTATTGGGATTTTGGCGGCAATCGCAATTCCGCGATATCAGGATTATGTCGCAAGAAGTCAGTTTGCTGAAGCTCATTCATTACTTGGTGGTGTCAAACCAGTAATTGCTGAAGTTATACAGAGCGGGCGTAATGCTCCCGATGATAACGATTTCTCTCAATGGGGTGTACAAGAGCAAGGTGAGTATGGGGCGTTAACAGCTATTTCTGTTGGCGAATCCACTACTGGTTCTGGCGAGGATGAAGTCACCTATCCCTCTGGCAGTGCAACTTACACATTTGGTTCTGGTACCGATGTGGAAAGTGTTGTTTCAGGAACTGTTACGTATACTTACAATGCCGATGGAAATGGTCTGTGGGACTGCCAAACTTCCAGTGATATTTCCCCTGAGTCTGCTGTGACAAATTGTGAAATACCATCTAGTCCATAGCTTAATTTCTAGTTAATATTGTTTTTTGTTAGTAAAAAGGCCGGCAATGCCGGCCTCTTGTTCAATACAACGCCTGCTCTTCGCTAACCACTTCCTTCAATAACTCCAGATACAGCCGATCGGCCTCGGAGAACTCCGCCGGGTCGTCGGGGATATGCACGCTGGTGGTGTCGCTGATCTCGTTGGCGATGCTCGCCAGCACCCGATCGCTATTGCCTTCCCCCAGGTGCCGCCGGGCGACCGTCAGCGACTGTTCGAGAATCTGCGGGTCCTGCAGCAGCTTCTTGATGAATTCCCGTAGCTCGTTGATCACGCGAATCTTTTGCATTTCCGAACCGGCCATCGGTCTCGCTCCTGCCAGTGGTTGGTCTACCGGCAAAGATAGCATGCCACGCCGTACCGAGTCAGGCGCTGGCGGTGCTCCGCCGGGCGTATGAGAGCCGGCGTACTCTGACCGTCGGTGATCCTGCTTACTTTGTCGTTATTTTTTGTTAATTTATTGTGAGTTCTGGTTTACACTCCTGGTAACGCAGCGCGGGGCTGGAGGAGGTGCTGGCTCCAAGAGGCATGACGTCAAGGTCGGCACCGCATCGTCTGGGCATTAGGCCAGGCGGCCCGGTAGAGAAGGGAGAGGCTCATGTACATCAAGCGAAGTGCCAATGGCGAGATCGAGCTGGCAAGCCGGTACGCGACCCCGGACTGCACCGAGTATCTGCCGGCGGATGCGCAGGAGTGGGGCACTTTCCTGGATGACGGGACGACCCTTCACGACCGGCGGTGGCAGCAACGGGACAGGGAGTTCATCAGGGTGCTCGAGGACCTGCTCGAGGTGCTTGTGAACGATGAGTTGCTGTGTCTCGAGGACTTGCCGATGGCGGCCCGCGAGAAATTGGCGGGTCGTCGACTGGTGCGCTATCAGCACCAGATCGAAAAAGCGGCCATCGAGAGCGGCTTCGAAGCGTCGCACTAGGTGTCGTAACAGAGCTTGGAACGAAGAAATTCCGGGGCATGAGCATCTGCACCGTCATGACGGGCAGGGCCTCGACCCGGTGGTGGTTCGAGGATTCTCGGTGCTCCTTGCAGGGCGCCAGATGCAGGCCGCTCGAGTCAGCTCGCTGAACGTCATGGCTCGAGCTCACAACAACCCGCCCCGTCTGGACGACGCACGCCGGCAGGGGCCAGCAGGAAACCGAAACATGCAGCCTTCCTTTCAGCCTCGTCGGGCGTTCTTTCGCCATGTCTCCCGTGGTTTGTTCAATGCCGTCACCCTGGCCCCGGCTCTGGTGCTGGTGACGTCCCAGGCCAGTGCACAGGCGCCATCGGGCGGTGCCACGCTGCAGGATGCCGTGCAACGTGCCATGCACCACAACCCGGACGTGCAGGCCAGCTGGCACGGGCTGCAGGCAGCCATGGACGAAGTCGATGTCGCTCAGGGGGGCTACTTGCCGAGCCTGGATGTCAGTGCCGGTGTCGGTCGTGAGTATCGTGAGGACGACGGGCGAGGCAGTTACAATGCCGACTTCGCCGAGATCACGCTGACCCAGATGCTTTGGGACGGTCTGGAGACGGCCAATGAAGTGGAGCGTCTCGATCGTGCCCAGTTGGTGAGTTATTACCAATTCATGAGTACCAGCAACGATGTGGCACTGAAGGTGGCTCAGGCCTACCAGGATGTGCGCCGCTATCGGGAGCTGGTCAGGCTGGCTCGTGACAATTATGCCAAGCATCTCGAGGTCTATCGGCAGATCGACCAGCGTACGCAGTCCGGGGCGGGCCGCGGCGTGGATCTGGAACAGATCACGGGGCGTCTGGCGCTGGCCGAGTCCAACCTGATGACGGAAGCCGCCAATCTTCACGACGTGAGTGCCCGCTTCCAGCATCTCGTCGGCGAGTTGCCGGCGGACGAGCTGGCGGCGGCGCCCGATTTCACCCAGGGGTTTCCCGACTCGATCCGTCAGGTGGTGATGAAGGCCTACGAGGGGAATCCCGGGTTTCATGCCGCCATCGAGAATATCGCTGCGGCCAAGGCGTCCGCGGCGAAGACCAAGTCGGGTTTTCACCCGCAGGTCGACTTCCGTGCCAGTGCCGGCACCAACAACCAGAGTGGTGCCACCGGGCGTTACGACCAGGGGGTCGTCCAGGTCGTCGCCAGCATGAACCTGTACCGCGGCGGCTCGGATCTGGCGTCTTACCGGCAGGCCAACGACCTGCTGGAGCAGGCACGGGATCAGCGTGACAACGAATGCCGAAACGTTCGTGAAACGGCTTCCGTTGCCTTCAACGATACGCGGCAGATCACCGAGCAACTGCAATATCTCAACCAGCATCGGCTGTCGACAGGGCGTGTGCGCGGCGCCTACCAGCAGCAGTTCGACATCGGTGAGCGCACCTTGCTCGACGTGCTCGACTCGGAAAACGAATATTTCGAAGCGAGCCGAGCCTACACCAATGCCGCCTATGACCTGGAACTGGCTCGTGCCCGGACCCTGGCCGCCATGGGGCAATTGCTGCCGGCCCTGAATGTGTCGCGCAGCGGCGTACCGACGCTGGCCGAACTGGGGAGCGACGGCGTAACCCTCGACGGCGACAGCCTGTGCCCGGCCCAGACGCCGACGCATTATAGCCTCGAGGAACTGACCGCGGGTCTGACGCCGGTCGGCACGATCGGGGAGGGATCCCGATTGCGTGCGGTGAGGTCGGCGTTGCGATGAGCTCGAAGGTGGCGCCGCGTCACCTCCAGACTTTGCCGTCTTCGCCGATAGGGATAGTGTGTTGGCCTTGCCCTGGGCGGTTGTCTGGCTCGGCGCCTGACGGGGCACGAAGCGGATGCCGGAGCCCGTGACCGTCGACGCGTGACGGCGTGATAGTCGCGGCATGCCCGGGTCAAGAAAAACGAGGAATGCGCGGGTGAGAGTGTGACCAGCCATATCAAGTGGGAAGGCGGCCAATCGACGGGTGATGACCTGCTCGAGTGTTTGCAGATCGTGGCCCGGGCCCATGATCACGAAATCACCCGGGAGGCGACACTGGCGGGGCTGCCACTGGATGAGGGCCGCCTGACGCCGAGTGTCTTCGCGCGGGCTGCCGCGCGTGCGGGGTTGACCTCGCGGCAGGCGCTCTGCCGACTGGTGCGCCTGAATCCGCAGCTTTTCCCGGTGATTCTGCTGCTCGAGTCGGCACGGGCCTGCGTGCTGCTGTCGCTGGACGTGAAGCAGCGTGTAGCGCAAGTGATCTATCCCGAGCTGAGCGAGGCCGCCGTCGAGGTCCCCCTGGACGAGCTGCAGGCACGCTACAGTGGGCGTGCCATTTATGTCCGTCCGAAGCACCGTTTCGACGCGCGAACGCCGGAAGTCAAGCGGCAGAAAAATCGCCACTGGTTCTGGGGCGTGGTGCTGGAGAATCGAAGGCTCTACCGCGATGTCTTGATCGGTTCGGTACTGGTCAACCTGTTCGCCATCGCCATGCCGATGTTCGTCATGAACGTCTATGATCGGGTGGTCCCCAACCAGGCTACCGAAACACTCTGGGCCCTGGCGGCCGGGATCTTTCTCGTGCTGTGTGCCGATCTGGCACTGCGACTGACGCGTAACGCCTTCGTCGACCTCGCCGCCAGCCGGGCCGACGTCAAGTTGTCGTCGGCGCTGCTGCAGCGGGTGCTCGGCATGCGGATGGAGGCGCGCCCGGCCTCGACGGGGTCGTTCGCCTCGACCCTGCAGTCCTTCGAATCGGTGCGTGCCTTCATCGGTTCGGCCACCATCATTGGTCTGGTCGACCTGCCGTTCGTGCTGCTCTTCGCCACGATCATCGCCATCATTTCGCCGCCACTGGTGATTCCCATCGTGGTGGGTATCGTCGTCGTGCTGCTCTACGCCCTGGCCGCCCAGAGCCGGATGCACGAGTTGTCGGAAACCACCTGGCGTGTCGGCGCGCAGCGCAACGCCACCCTGATAGAAAGCCTGAGCAACCTGGAAACGGTCAAGACCTTACGGTCCGAAGGGCGTATCCAGGGCGCCTGGGAAAAGGGCACGGCCTTTCTCTCGCGCACGTCGGCACAGATGCGCCTGCTGGGAACCTCGGTGGGCAGTGTGGCCACATGGGCGCAACAGACCGTGGCCGTCTCGATCATCATCGTGGGGGTGTATCTGATCATCGATGGCGATCTGTCGCAGGGTGGCCTGATCGCTGCCTATCTGCTGTCATCGCGGGCCATGGGGCCGGTGAGTCAGGCGGCGGCGCTGATGGGGCAATATCACAACGCCTCGACGGCGCTGGCGTCGCTCAACGAGGTGATGAAGACGCCGGTGGAGCGTCCCGAGGGGCGTCACTATGTCGCTCGCCCCCAGATCGAGGGGCGGCTGGAACTGCGCGGCGTCTCGCTGCGCTATCCCAACGAGGAGCGGGATGTCCTGCGTGATGTCTCGCTGCAGATTCGTCCCGGAGAGAAGGTGGCGATACTCGGACGGGTGGGTTCCGGAAAGTCGACGCTCAACAAGCTCATTCAGGGGCTTTATCAGCCCACTGCGGGTGCCGTGATGGTCGATGGCGTGGATATTCGCCAGTTCGATCCGGTCGATCTGCGTCGGCACATCGGCTATGTGCCCCAGGATATCGCGCTCTTCTACGGGTCGTTGCGTGACAATATCGTGGCGGCAGGGGGCAGCGATGGCGTGGACGACGCGGCCCTTTTGCGAGCCATAAAGCTCAGCGGACTCGAGGAAATGGTCAACGGCCATCCGCAAGGCGTGGAGCTCCAGGTGGGTGAGCGTGGCGAGCTGCTTTCCGGCGGGCAGCGTCAGGCCGTGGCGATCGCCCGGGCACTGGTCAACGATCCGCAAATCCTGCTTTTCGACGAACCCACCAGTTCCATGGATCACACCAGCGAAGATGCGTTCAAACGGGCCCTGGAAGCGCATGCCCGATACCGCACGATGATCGTCGTCACACACCGGACGTCACTGCTGTCGCTGGTCGACCGCATCGTGGTCATCGACGGTGGCAAGGTCGTCGCTGATGGGCCCAAGGATCAGGTGGTCGAAGCGCTGCGTAAAGGCCAGGTCGGGAGGGCGAACCAGTGAGCGAGTCATCGTCCGTCACGCCGGGAGGGGCAGAATCTCCACGCCGTCGCAGTGCGGAGCAGGCCGGTTTCGAGGCAATGGGTCGGATTACCCGTGGCGGCGGCAAGCCGTTTCGTCCGTTGATCGATCGGCTTTTCGCGCGCTGGGTGTCTTCCGCGCACCTCAACCGGGACTGGGCCAGCGATGCCGATTGGGCGCGCATGCAGCAGGATCCCATGCGTGCGCGGGCGCTGCTCTACCTGGTGGTGTGCATTCTGCTGGCCCTGCTGGCTTGGGCGGCCGTGGCCGAGATCGACCAGGTCACCAAGGGCATGGGGCGGGTGATTCCCTCCTCTCAACTCAAGGTCGTGCAGTCCTACGACGGCGGTGTCGTCAAGAAGCTGCTGGTCAAGGAGGGGGACGTCGTCAAGGCAGGCCAGTTGTTGATGCGCATCGATCCGACTCGCTTCGTCTCTTCCTATCAGGAAGGGGTTGCCAAGTCGCTGGCACTGCAGGCCAAGGCCGCTCGCCTCAAGGCGCTGATCGCCGAACACCCCTTCGAGCCATCGGCCGAATTGGCCGAACAGGCGCCCGATCTGGTCGCCCACGAGCGAACCCTCTTCGAGAGCAGTCGCCAGTCGCTGGAGGAAACACGCAAGATCGCTCAGGAGCAGTTGAGCCAGCGCCAGGAGGAACTCAAGGAGGCGCAGGCCCGTCTGGACCAGGCTTCCCGAGCCCTGAGCCTGGCCAGTAGGGAGCTGTCGTTGACGCGTCCCTTGTTGAGTTCCGGTGCGGTGTCCGAGGTCGAGGTGTTGCGTCTGGAGCGGGATGTCTCCAATGCGCGCGGGGAACGCAGCCAGGCGACGGCCCAGGTGGCACGGCTGAAGGCGGCCATCGGCGAGGCCGAGAGCAAGTTGCGGGAGTCTTCGCTGGAACTGAAGAATCGCTGGAGCAATGAGCTTTCCGAAACCCTGGGACAACTGGCCGCTCTTGAGCAGAGTAACGTCGGCCTTCAGGACAAGGTGAGTATGGCCGAAATCCGTTCGCCCGTGGATGGTGTCGTGCAGCGTTTGCATGTCACCACGCTTGGCGGTGTCGTACAGCCCGGCCAGGACATCATCGAGATCGTGCCTGATGACGAGCAGCTTCTCGTCGAAGCGAGGATCGCGCCCAAGGATATCGCGTTTCTCAGACCTGGCCAGCCGGCTTTCGTCAAGTTCACGGCCTATGATTTCGCGACCTATGGCGGCATGGAGGCGACGCTCGAGCACATCAGTGCAGACACCATCACCGATGACGACGGCAATACGTTCTATCTGGTCAGGGTGCGTACCCAGGACAATACGCTGGGACCGGGCCTGACCATCATTCCGGGAATGACGGCGCAGGTGGATATTCGTACCGGCAAGCGCACGGTACTCGATTATTTGCTCAAGCCACTCCTGCGAGCCAAGGGCAATGCGCTGAGCGAACGATGAATAATAGACAGTTTTTCGTATGTCAGGGTGAAAACGTGGTTCCGCGGTGGACCGAAGCCTTTCCGGGCGCCGTGCTCTGCACGCCGGCCCAGGTCAGCGCCCAGGCCGGCCCGGAAGACCATGTCTGGATTCTCGCCGATCTCGATGACTGGGCCGGCCTGGTGCTGAAGCTGGCACGGCGCGAGGCCATCGTGGTGGTGCTCGCCTATCGGCCGGACGTCAGTCAAGCCTTTCAGGCACTCGATGCCGGCGCGCGGGGTTATGCCCATGCGCTGTCTGCTCCGGCCTTGCTGCAGCAGGTCGCACTGGTCACCGCCAATCAAGGCCTCTGGGTATGGCCGGAGCTGTTGCAGCAGGTGGTCGGCGCCACCTTCAGGCTCTTGTGTGATGATGGCAAACGAGTGCCCGAGGTCGTGCTCGATGGCTTGACGAGTCGTGAGCGCGATGTCGCCCTGGCCGTGGCAGCCGGCAAGAGCAACAAGGAGGTGGCGCGTCAGCTGGATATCACCGAGAGGACCGTCAAGGCGCATCTGGGCGCCGTGTTTCGCAAGCTGCATGTTCGTGACCGCATGCAACTCGTGCTGGCATTGTCGGGCCAGCAAGTCAGCATGCCCTGAACGCCCCCGGTACAACCCGTCACGTTGACCTGACGGGTTGTTACATTGAGTTACTGTACCTCGGTCCAATACCTCCCTCTGGTCGGATTTCTTATCATCTCTCTCACTGGGCGTCCCTCCGTGATCGGCAGGTGGCGTTGAGACCTCTTTCGCTTGCAGGGTGATGACGCATGAGTACTCCAATCGCAACCGTTCTTTCCGTCTCCGGCCAGGTCTGGGCTCGTGATGCCGATGGCAATTTGCGCTCGCTGCGGCCCGGGGATGTGCTGATGGAGGGCGAGGAGCTCATTACCGGCGATAACGGTCATGTGCAGCTCGATCTCGCCGACTCGGCGCCGGTCGTCATCGGGCCCGAGCAAGCGGTCGCTATGTCGGCGGAACTCGACGCCCAGGCGCCCGTGCCCGACGATGAAGCCTCCGTCCTAGACGACGATCTCGAGACGCTGCTGACTGCCATCGACGAGGGCGAAGGTGATCTGCTCGATACGCTCGACGCGACTGCTGCTGGTCTGGGCAGTGGCGGCGGCGGTGGTGGTGGTCACAGCTTCGTGGAATTGGCGCGTATTTCGCTCGACAGTGACTCACCGGTTTTCAACTACGATGCGGCGTCCTTGAACGATGCCCAGGCGGCGCGTTTCACCGGCGAGGCGCAGGTCAATGCGGCACCCACCGTCACCGATGACGTCCTGCAAGGGCTGGAAGATTCGGTACTGTCAGGCAATGTTCTCGACAACGACAGCGACCCCGAAGGCGATACCTTGACGGTGGTCTCGTTCACCGTCGGTGGTGATAGTTATTCAGCCGGTGATGTCGCCGTCCTGGATGGTATGGGTACGCTGATTCTGGAGGCTGACGGTCGCTATACATTCACGCCCGACGCCGACTGGAATGGGCAAGTCCCTCCTATCGGTTACACGGTGTCCGATGGCCTGCTGGACAGCACCGGCAACCTGACGCTGACCGTCACGGCGGTGAATGACGCTCCCGATACCGCGAACGACGCCCTGACTACCGCCGAAGACACCGCGCTGACCATCGACCCGGCGACCCTGCTGGCCAACGACAGTGACGTCGACGGCGACACCCTGACGATCACCGGGGTGAGCGGTGCCGTAAACGGTGAGGTCGTGCTCAACACCGACGGCAGCATCACCTTCACCCCGGCCGCCGACTACAACGGCGACGCGAGCTTCACCTATACCGTCAGCGACGGTCAGGGGGGTACCGCTACGTCGACGGCGACGATCGCCGTCACCCCGGTCAACGATGCACCGGTGGCGGTCGACGATGCCCTGACCACCGCCGAAGACACCGCGCTGACCATCGACCCGGCGACYCTGCTGGCCAACGACAGYGACGTCGACGGCGACACCCTGACGATCACCRGSGTGAGCGGTGCCGTGAACGGTGAAGTCGTACTCAACGCCGACGGCAGCATCACCTTCACCCCGGCCGCCGACTACAACGGCGACGCGAGCTTCACCTATACCGTCAGCGACGGTCAGGGCGGCAGCGCCACGTCGACGGCGACGATCGCCGTCACCCCGGTCAACGATGCACCGGTGGCGGTCGACGATGCCCTGACCACCGCCGAAGACACCGCGCTGACCATCGACCCGGCGACCCTGCTGGCCAACGACAGCGACGTCGACGGCGACACCCTGACGATCACCAGCGTGAGCGGTGCCGWGMACGGYRRMGTCGTRCTCAACGCCGACGGCAGCATCACCTTCACCCCGGCCGCCGACTACAACGGCGCGGCGAGCTTCGACTACACCGTCAGCGACGGCCAGGGCGGCAGCGCCACGGCCACGGTCGGCGTGCGCGTCACCCCGGTCAACGACGACCCGAG
>NZ_QWBW01000006.1 GCF_004117855.1 Modicisalibacter coralii | reverse complement strand
CGCCGGCCTCGATCGACAACTGCCTGAGCGTGGCCGAGCGTTACGACGTGCAGATCGCCATTCATACCGACACGCTCAACGAATCGGGGTTCGTCGAGGATACCCTGGCGGCGTTCAAGGAGCGCGGCATTCACACCTACCATACCGAAGGGGCGGGTGGCGGCCATGCTCCGGACATCATCACCGCCTGTTCCAAGGACTACGTGCTGCCGTCGTCGACCAATCCCACCCGGCCCTACACGGTGAATACCATCGACGAGCATCTCGACATGCTGATGGTCTGCCACCACCTGGACCCCAACATTCCCGAGGACGTGGCCTTCGCCGACTCGCGCATCCGCCGCGAGACCATCGCCGCCGAGGACATCCTCCACGACCTGGGGGTGATCTCGATGATCGCGTCGGACTCCCAGGCCATGGGGCGGGTCGGCGAGGTGATCTGCCGCACCTGGCAGACCGCGCACAAGATGAAGGTCCAGCGCGGCCTGCTGGCGGAAGACGCCGAACGTGGCGCCGACAATGTCCGCGCCCGGCGCTACATCGCCAAGTACACCATCAACCCGGCGATCACCCACGGCATCGCCCACGAGGTCGGTTCGGTGGAGGTCGGCAAGCTCGCCGACCTGGTGCTCTGGTCACCGGCCTTCTTCGGCGTCAAGCCGGCGCTGATCGTCAAGGGCGGGATGATCGCCGCCGCGCCGATGGGTGACGCCAACGCCTCGATCCCCACGCCGCAGCCGGTGCATTACCGGCCGATGTTCGGCGCCTTCGGCAAGGCGGCCAGTGCGACGCGACTGAGTTTCGTCAGCCAGGCCGCCATCGATGCCGGGATCCAGGCGCGGCTGGGGCTGGCAAGCCGCCTTTCGGCGTGTCGCGACGTACGTGGCGTGCGCAAGGGTGACATGAAGATCAACGACGCCTGTCCGCAGCTCGAGGTCGACCCGCAGACCTACGAGGTGCGCTGCGACGGCGAGCTGCTGACCTGCGAGCCGGCCACCGAGCTGCCGCTGGCGCAGCGCTATCACTTATTTTAAAGCCACCACGCTTGAGGTTCGGTGGGAGGGAACTGGTTCCCGAGGGGTTGGCTGCCCAAATCGCGAATAAATTCGCTCTTACACCTGACCTGCGGGTGATGAGGTGAAACATGTGGAAACTGATCGAACGGCTGGGCCCCGTTGCCGCTGACGAGGCGGCCGATACCCTGACGTTGACCTACGAGCTGCGTATTCGCGGGCGTCTGCGGGCGACCAGCGATGGCGGGCGCGATCTGGGGTTGTTCCTGGATCGCGGGCCGGTGCTGCGCGACGGCGAAGGGCTCCGCGCCGAGAGCGGCGAGATCGTGCGGATCGTTGCCGCCCCCGAACCGGTCGCCACCGCCTGGGTCACGGCGGGGCTGCCCCTGGCCAGGCTGGCCTATCACCTGGGCAATCGTCACGTGACGCTGGCGCTGGGCGGCGACGACCGCCAGGGCTGGGTGCGTTTCGCGCCGGATCACGTGCTGGAGGAACTGGCGCAACGGCTGGGCGCGCGGATCGAACACCACGCGGCGCCATTCGATCCCGAACCCGGCGCCTACACGCTCGGTGGGCATTCTCACGGCCATGGGCATTCCCACGACCATGATCACGACCGGGCGCATGACCATGCCCACTGAGGCGCCACGCGATCCGTTGGCGCTGGCCGGGCTGCTGCAGCTTGTCAGCCCGGCGCTGCCGATCGGCGCCTTCGCCTGGTCGCAGGGGCTGGAAAGTGCCTTCGAGCTCGACTGGGTCCGCGACGAAGCCACGCTCGAGAACTGGCTCGCCGGCGTGCTCGATGACGGCCTGACGCGTTGCGAGCTGCCGGTACTGGCCCGGGCGCAGCGCGCCTGGGTGGCGGGCGATGGCGAGGCGCTGGCCCATTGGAATGTCTGGCTCGCGGCCAACCGGGAAACCGCCGAATTGCTCGAGGAGGAACGCCGCCTGGGCGCCGCGCTGGTCCGCCTGCTGGGGAATCTGGACCTGCTGCCCCGGACGGCACCGTTACCCGAGTCACCGGGTTATGTGGTGATGTTCGCCGCGGCCGCCGAGCGGCGCGGCGTGGCCATCGAGGAGACGCTGCTGGGGTTCGCCTGGGCCTGGCTGGAGAACCAGCTGACGGTGGCCTGCAAGGCACTGCCGCTCGGCCAGACCGCGGCACAACGCATCATCGAGCGCCTGCGTCCGCGACTCGCCGAGGCGGTCGATACGGCACTCGCGCTCGACGACGAGGAACTCGGTCCAGCACTGCCGGGGCTGGCGCTGGCCAGCGCCCTGCACGAGACGCAGTATTCGCGACTGTTTCGGAGCTGATGATGCTGGGCGTTAAATAAAGAGGGAAGAGGGAAGAGGGAAGAGGGAAGAGGGAAGCCAGGCGAGTTCCGGATGCGAAGCGCCGTTCTGTCTTCTTGTCGCGGCATCGCCGCGCTTTCTTCATTGCTGTCTCTTATCGACGTGATATTTATGTAAGGAGCAAGACCATGACTCATTGCCTGCGTGTCGGCGTCGGTGGTCCGGTGGGCTCGGGCAAGACGGCCCTGCTACGTCAGCTGTGCCTGGCGCTGCGCGAGTATTACGACATCGCGGTGGTCACCAACGATATCTATACCCGCGAGGATGCCGACTTCCTGCTCAAGCACGAGGCGCTGCCCGCCGACCGCATCCTCGGGGTCGAGACCGGCGGCTGCCCGCACACCGCGATCCGCGAGGACGCCTCGATGAACCTCGCCGCGATCGACGATCTCCAGGCGCGCCATCCCGACCTGGAACTGGTGCTGGTCGAATCCGGGGGCGACAACCTCTCGGCGACCTTCAGCCCCGAGCTGTCCGACCTGACGCTCTACGTGATCGACGTCTCGGCCGGCGACAAGATCCCGCGCAAGGGTGGCCCCGGGATCACCAAGTCGGACCTGCTGATCATCAACAAGATCGACATCGCCGAGTACGTCCATGCCTCGCTGGAGGTGATGGATCGCGATGCCCGCACGATGCGCGGTGAACGGCCGTTCGTGTTCACCAACCTCCACGACGGCGTGGGGCTCGAGACCATCATCGCCTTCATTCTCGAACGCGGCATGCTGCCGGAGCGCCGGCCGCCGGGACGCCGGCCGCCGGAGCGCCGCCCGGAAGCGACCGCCGATTCGCACACCACCGCCATCGACTGACACCGATTGACCCGACAAGGAGTTCGACATGCCCTCGCAAGCCCTCTCATCGCGTACCCTGGCCCGGTTTCTGGCCCCCGCGGCCCTGTTGGTCAGTGCCTCGGCTCTCGCCCATCCCGGCGCCCTGGGACACACCCACGGCGGCAGTTTTCTGGCGGGATTGCTGCACCCGCTGACCGGGCTCGATCATCTGCTGGCGATGGTCGCCATCGGGCTGTGGAGCGTTCGTCAATCGTCGACGTTACGCCGCGTCATGCCGCTGCTGATCGCGCTGGGCATGGTCGCCGGCGCCGCTCTTGCCTGGGCCGGCGTGCCGCTGGTGGGGGTCGAGTTCGGCATTGCCTCCAGCGTGTTGCTGGCCGGCATTCTGGTCGCCTGCCTGGTACGCCTGCCGACGCTGGCCGGCGGCACGCTGGTGTTCGCCTTTATCCTGCTCCACGGCCATGCCCACGGCAGCGAACTGGCGCCGGGCGCCTCGGCGCTGACCTATGCGGCGGGTTTCTTGATCGCCAGTGTGACGATCACCCTCGGCGGCAGGCTGCTGGGCGGTTGGCTCGAGCGGCATGACAGCCGCTGGCTGCGCGGCCTGGGCGCTGCCATCGCCGGCGCCGGTGGCGCGATGCTGATGAGTTGAGGGCCCCGCCGCTATACGAGGCCCCCTGCAAGGCCCCGGCTAGAGGATCGTCGCCGGGGCCGGGGCGTAGGCATCCGGTTCAGCGGCTCACGTCGCGAAAGCGCGCGTTGACGAAACAGTAGATGGCATAGGCCATCAGGCCGAGCGCGACCAGCCCCAGCAGCCAGGGGCCGAAGGGCTGGCGGGCCAGAACGTTCAAGGCACCGCCGAGGCCCTGTGCCTGGCTGGGGTTGGTCTGGATGGCGGCGACGACCAGGAAGCCGCCGATGATCAGGAATACCGCCCCCCGTGCGCACAACCCCCAGCGAGTGGCTGCCTCGGCCAGGCGCTGCTGAGCCTCGCTCATCTCGATCATGTGCCAGTTCTTGAGATAGGAACGCTTGATCGCCCGCCAGACCTGGCGCAGGCCGACGCCGGCAAAGCCGATGCCGATCGCCAGCACCAGCAGCATGCCGCCCGGGTGGCTCATCAGCTCCGCCGTACGGTCGGTGGTCGAGGTGCTGCCGGTGACGGCGTTACGCAGCAGGTTGGCGCAGTACAGTGCCAGCCCGGCATAGATACCGCCACTGATCAGAAAGCCCAGTCGCGTGGCCAGGCCGCGAAGGCCATGCCCCAGGTGCTCGGTATCCAGCAGGGCCTGGACCGCGCGCCAGACGGCGTAGCCCAGCAGGCCGATGCCCAGCAGGGCCAGCATCACGCTGCCGAAGGGCTGCCCGGCCAGGTGATTGATGGCCTCCTTGGTGCCGACATTGTTGCCGCCGAGCCCGGTAGCGGCCAGGGTGGCCAGGCTCCCGACTATCAGGTAGACCACCCCCTTGGCCACGTAACCGCAGCGGGCGATGACCTTGATGGCCGGCATCATGACGTGCGAATGAAGATTCACAAGCGCTCCTTGCTTGGTATCGTCCTTGCCTTGCCACAGCGAACTCAGGCTTGGCCGGCACCGGTGCCGCCACCGTCGGCCACCCAGCGCTTGTGGGTCGCCAGTGGCTGCAACAGGTCCAGGACGATCAGATACTCGGTGAGGTTATCGTCGACCAGCACATAGAAGCCCGACTGGGTGTCGGCCTTCACCTCGATCAGGTAGCGGACTCCCTCCAGCGCCGTTCGGTAGGCATCGCTCGGGAGTGCCTCGCCGGTCGATACGTGCACGGTATAGGCATCGGCGACGGTTTCATAGGGCCGGTACCCGGCCTTGTCGAGAAAGGCCGAAAACGACATCGGCTCGTTGGTCGGCTCCTCGTGGACTAGCTCGGCCAGGGTGTTGCAGCGTTTGACCAGCTTGCCGTCACTGTGGCGATAGACGCCCCAGCCCGGTACGTCGTCTCTCAGCATCGTCATTCTCCGGCAGCGTCAGGGTCGTTTCAGTGTAAGTGTCGCCGTGGGGCCGCACAAAGGGTGGTTTTCACGCTGGCAACCGACGGGCGCGCTTCGTCGCGAGTTGGCCACGACGGGATACGCGATTGCCACAAGGGTTCGTGTCGCCAGGGGGAGACATTGCAAGTCGTTGTTTTAGAGAAGATTAATCGATGGTTCATGGAGGGCGTCCTGTCCCGGCAACAGAACTTCGACCAAAGGCGAAAATACGTGGCCCAAGCGAGAGTCTGCGCACTGATTTTTAATTTTAAGACATTGTTTTTACTGGTTTTTAAAGGTTTTTGGCATGGCTTTCGCTTTGGATGAGGTGAGCGGCGAGGCGATGGCCCGGGTGTTACGCAAGACCCCGAAATCGCGTAGCAACTCGAGTGGTCGTCCTCTCGTTCATTGCGATGTGTGACTTAGGTTGCGATGAGACGGCACCGCCTTCGGGCAAGGAATGGTGCTTCGGGAACGGATTCCCCGGCAAGGACGCCACCCCGAATTGCAATGTCCCGCCCATGGCGGGGCGGCAATGGAAGCGTCGACATCTTCGGCGTTTCACCGGGCTTCGGCCCTCAGACATCCCGTTAGTCCCGGGGTGTATCGTGACCCTTCAGTTCCCTGCGTACCTGGGACCGCCACTTGGCGGTCCTTTTTTTCGTTGTCTCGAGACCTCGCGCACGGCTACTCGCGCCCGGGCTTTTCCCGCACCGTCCCATGGGGGCCATGAATCACCAGGTCGACGCCATCGCGCTCGGCCCAGGCCCGACCCTGGGCGATTGCCTCGGCGGGATCCGCGAAGTGCTCTTCGCGTCGTTCGACCTCGCCCTGACGAACGTCCCATTCCTCGTCGTGTGCTGTCACGTGGACTTCCGCTGTCATCTCACGGCCTCCCTTGACCGGTTGCGCAATGATTCCAGCGTGGTTCGCCTGATCCGACAAGGCTGTAGCGATTTGTCAGCTGCGGGTTGAAATGGGTAAGCCGACACAGCGGTCGGCTTATTCCACGCGACCCAGCAGCAGGAATTCGAGCAGGGCCTTCTGAGCATGCAGGCGGTTGCCGGCTTCCTGCCAGACCACCGCACGCGGGTCGTCGAGCAGGGTCTCGCTGATCTCCTCGCCACGGTGGGCGGGCAGGCAGTGCAGGAACACCACGTCGTCGGCGGCGGTGTCGAGCATCGCCTCGCTGACCTGGAAGCCGGCGAAGGCCTTGGCCCGCTTGGCCTGTTCCTCTTCCTGGCCCATCGAGGCCCAGACATCGGTGGTCACCAGGTCGGCGTCGATCACGGCCTGGCGAGGGTCGCGCAGGATCGTGACACGCTCGCCCGCCGCGGCGAGGATCGCCGGGTCGGGGTCGTAGCCTTCCGGGCAGCAGACGCGCAACTGGAAATCGAACTGGCGGGCGGCATTGATCCACGAATGGCACATGTTGTTGCCATCGCCGATCCACACCGCGGTCTTGCCGCGGACCGCGCCGCGGCACTCGGTCCAGGTCATCACGTCGGCAAGCAGCTGACAGGGATGGTAGTCGTCGGTCAAGGCGTTGATCACCGGTACCGTGCTCGCCGCGGCGAACGTCTCGAGGCCGGCATGCGAGAAGGTGCGGATCATCACTGCATCGACCATTTCCGAGAGCACCCGGGCGGTATCGCCGATCGGCTCGCCGCGGCCGAGCTGGGTATCCCGGGAGGAGAGAAACAGCGCATGGCCGCCGAACTGGGCCATCGCCGTCTCGAACGACACCCGGGTACGGGTCGAGGATTTCTCGAAGATCATCGCCAGGGTGCGGTTGGAAAACGGCGTATAGGTCGGGCCGTGGGTCTTGAGGCCGTTCTTGATGGTGATCGCCCGGCGGATCAGGTAGCCGAGTTCCTCCGGGGAGAGATCCAGCAGGGTCAGAAAGTGACGTGTGGCCATGGCAAGCTCCTGTGATCGGCGTGCCGCTAACGAAAAGGGCGCCGAGGGGGCTGGCCTGCCAGCACCTCTCGGCGCCCCGGCCGGAATCGAGAGCCGGCCGCGCGAAAAACGATCATCCTAGCGACAGCCGTGGGGCGGCGCAACGCCGGGACGCCTTTGCGGCACGCGCGAGAAGGCTGACGCGGGAAAGCAGGCCCGGGCCGCAGCAGGGCTGTTTTCAGGCCATTGCCCGCGTAGAATGGGGGGTATCGCGCAATCACTCATCACAAACGCGGCCGGCCGACGCTGTCGGCTGCTCCGGCAAGGAACGAGTTCATGAGCACTACCCTCGAGAACATCCAGCAGCAGATCAGCGAGAACCCGATCCTGATCTACATGAAGGGGACGCCGCAGCTGCCCCAGTGCGGTTTCTCGGCACAGACGGTGCAGGCGCTGATGGCCTGCGGCGAGCGCTTTGCCTTCGTCAACGTGCTCGACAATCCGGACATTCGCGCCGAGCTGCCCAAGTACGCCAACTGGCCCACCTTCCCGCAGTTGTGGGTCCATGGTGAACTGGTCGGCGGCTGCGACATCGTCGTCGAGATGTACCAGAACGGCGAGCTGGAAACGCTGATCAAGGACGCCGCGGCCAAGGCCAAGGCGGAGACCGGCGACGACGCCTGACCGGCATCGCCGTCGGCAAGTCGTCGCATCACCCCCGGCCAGTCGTACTGGCCGGGGGTGTTTTTTTGCTCAGATGCCGTCACCCTGTTCTTACGGCTTACGGCTTACGGCTTACGGCTTACGGCTTACGGCTTACGGCTCGCCGACGCCCTGTTCGCGCTGGGCGAGGTCCCAGCCGCCGAGGTCCTTGAAGCGATTGACGATGGCGCAGAACAGCTCGGCGGTGCGTTCGGTGTCGTAGCGCGCCGAATGCGCCTCGGTGTTGTCGAAATCGATGCCGGCGGCCCGACAGGCGCGGGCGAGCACGGTCTGGCCGTAGACCAGCCCGGACAGCGTGGCGGTATCGAAGCTCGAGAACGGATGGAAGGGGTTGCGCTTGATGCCGCAACGGGACACCGCGGCATTGAGAAAGCCGTGATCGAAGGCGGCGTTGTGGCCGACTAGGATCGCCCGGGTGCAGCCGCTGGACTTGATCGCCTTGCGCACCGGACGAAAGATCTCGCCGAGGGCCTCGCTCTCGGGCATCGACACCCGCTGGCGCAGCGGATTGTCGAGATCGATGCCGGTGAAATCCAGCGCCGCCTGATCGATGTTGGCACCTTCGAAGGGGTCGACGTGAAAGGCGTAGGTCTCGTCGGGCATCAGGTTGCCCAGCGGGTCCATGGTCAGGGTCACCGCGGCGATCTCGAGGATCGCGTCACGCTCGGCATTGAAACCACCGGTTTCCAGATCCACCACCACCGGCAGGAAACTGCGAAAACGCTGGGACATCAGCCCGGGGGCGTTCGCTTCGGCCATGCATCTCTCCCGTCAGAGTCGATTCCCTCGCGGTCGCCCCGCGTCACAATGGCCGGGAGTTTAGCATTTTGCACCACAGGCGTCCCCACCGGCGGTGTTCGCCACCCGGGCTGGACGCTATAATCGCTCGCATCTGCACGCGTCCCGGCTGCCGGCCGGCGCCCGTCGTCATCGCGTGCGACGATTCATTGATGACCCCAAAAGGAGCCCCCCTGATGTCCGATGTGAAAAAGGTAGTCCTCGCCTATTCCGGCGGTCTGGACACCTCCGTGATCGTCAAATGGTTGCAGGAGACCTACGACTGCGAGGTGGTGACCTTCACCGCGGACATCGGTCAGGGCGAGGAGGTCGAGCCGGCGCGCGCCAAGGCGCAGGCCCTGGGCGTCAAGGAAGTCTATATCGAGGACCTGCGCGAGGAGTTCGTCCGCGATTACGTCTACCCGATGTTCCGCGCCAACACCATCTACGAAGGCGAGTACCTGCTGGGCACCTCGATCGCCCGCCCGCTGATCGCCAAGCGGCTGATCGAGATCGCCAACGAGACCGGCGCCGACGCCATCTCCCACGGCGCCACCGGCAAGGGCAACGACCAGGTGCGTTTCGAACTGGGCGCCTACGCCCTCAAGCCGGGGGTCAAGGTGATCGCGCCGTGGCGCGAGTGGGACCTGACCTCCCGCGAAAAGCTGATGAACTACTGCGAGCAGCACGACATCCCGGTGGACTTCTCCAAGAGCAAGACGAAGTCGCCCTACTCGATGGATGCCAACCTGCTGCACATCTCCTACGAGGGCGGCATTCTCGAGGACCCGTGGGCCGAGGCCGAGGAAGACATGTGGCGCTGGAGCGTCTCGCCCGAGGCCGCCCCGGATCAGCCGACCTACATCGAGCTGACCTATGAAAGGGGTGACGTCGTCGCCATCGATGGCGAGCGCCTGGCGCCCCACGACGTGCTGTCCCGTCTCAACAAGCTGGGCGGCGACAACGGTATCGGGCGTCTCGACATCGTCGAGAATCGTTACGTGGGCATGAAGTCGCGCGGCTGCTACGAGACCCCGGGGGGCACCATCATGCTGCGTGCTCACCGTGCCATCGAATCGATCACCCTGGACCGCGAGGCTGCCCACCTCAAGGACGAACTGATGCCCAAGTACGCCGAAGTGATCTACAACGGCTACTGGTGGAGCCCGGAGCGCCGGATGCTCCAGGCGGCGATCGACGAGACCCAGACTCACGTCAACGGCGTGGTACGCATCAAGCTCTACAAGGGCAGCGCCACCGTGGTGGGCCGCAAGTCCGACGAGTCGCTGTTCGACGAGTCCATCGCCACCTTCGAGGATGACGCCGGCGCCTACGATCAGAAGGATGCCGAAGGCTTCATCAAGCTCAACGCCCTGCGCCTGCGGATTGCCGCCGGCAAGGGCCGCAGCGCGAACTGAGGCGTCCGCCCCGACTCGTGCGGGGCGAACGCGGGGAGGTGACATGCTCAAGAAACTGATCGGCGGGCTGTTTCGTGGCGGCGACGTCAACGACGAGGAGATGCCCGCCACCGACTATCGCGGTTACCTGATCACGCCCGACCCTCAGGACGCCGGCGGTCAGTACCGTGTCAGCGGCTGGATCCGCAAGCCCGTCGAGGGCGGCGAGACGCTGGAGCATCGCTTCGAGCGCTCCGACGTCCTCGCCTCGCGAGACGCCTGCGTCGAACTCACGGTGCACAAGGCCGAGCGTTTCATCGACGATCTGGGCGACGAGATCTTCGACAAGCGCTGAATGCCGAAGGCTGCTCCCGAAACGGCGCTTCGGCGCCGTTTTTTCGTCTCGGGAATCGGTGGGCTCGCCGCTGCCGGCGATTGCCGTTAGAGTCGGACCTTGAAGTCGCGCCGACACCGACAGGGGGACGGGCATGATCGAGGTTCATCATCTGGAAAATTCTCGCTCGCAGCGCGTGTTATGGCTGCTCGAGGAGCTGGAACTCGAGTACCGGGTGGTCGAGTACCGCCGCGACCCGCAGACGATGCTGGCGCCGGATTCGCTCAAGCGGGTACATCCCCTGGGCAAGGCGCCGGTGGTCGTCGACGGCGACGTGACCCTGGCCGAATCCGGGGCGATCATCGATTACCTGGTCGAGACCTACGACACCGCGGGCCGGCTGACGCCGTCCCCGACGACCCCGGAGTGGCGGGCCTACCGCTACTGGCTGCATTATGCCGAGGGATCGGCGATGCCGCTGCTGGTGATGTCGCTGGTCTTCACCCGGCTGGCCAAGCCGCCGGTCCCGGCATTGATGCGCCCCTTCGGGCGGCTGCTGGGCAATGGCGTCAAGGCCCAGTATCTGGAGCCCCGGCTTCGCGAGCATCTGGACTTCTGGGAGCAGACGCTGTCGGCGACGACCTGGTTCGCCGGCGAAACCTTCAGCGCCGCCGACATCCAGATGAGCTTTCCGCTGCTGGCGTGTGAATCGCGGGGCGGCCTGGGGGATCGGCCGCATCTCGAGGCCTTCATGGCGCGCATGCGCGAACGGCCGACCTACCGCCGGGCGGTGGAGAAGGGCGGGGAGTTCTCTCTCTGACGATGGCCCGCCCGACGCGGGGGTGTGTGGCACGCCGCCGTGCGACCGGATAAGCTGGCCCGCTTTCCGTCGAGGAGCTCCACGTGAAAGCCCTGTTGCTCTCCGCCTATGCCGCCGTCAGCCATCGCCAGTGGGCGAACGGACTGCAGGCCCAGTTCCCCGACATCGACTGGCAGGTGCTGGAACTGCCGCCGCGTCACTTTCAATGGCGCGTGCGCGGCAATCCGCTCACCTGGCTGGTCGAGGCGGGGGACACATTGAGCCAGGCCTACGACCTGGTCCTGGCGACCTCGATGGTCGATCTGGCGACGCTGATCGGGCTCTGCCCGTCACTGGCCCGGGCCCGCAAGGTGGTCTACTTCCACGAGAACCAGTTCGCCTTCCCGCTCGCTGAGGGGCAGACGCTGCGTCCCGAGCCGCTGATGGTCAATCTCTACAGCGCCCTGGCGGCGGATGTGGTGGTCTTCAACAGCGCCTACAATCGCGACAGCCTGGTCGACGGGGCCCGGCGCTTTCTCGCTCGCATGCCCGAACGACTGGCCGTCGACGCGCGTCTCGCCGAGATCGCCGCAAAGTCGACGATCCTGCCGGTCCCCTTGCCCGAGCGCCGGCCGTCCGCCGCGTCGTCGGGCAACCGGCTGGTCTGGAACCATCGCTGGGAGTACGACAAGAACCCCGAGACCTTCTTCGCCGCCCTCGAGCGACTCGCCGAACGGGGCATCGACTTCGAGGTGGCGGTGATGGGTCAGCAGTTTCGGCGGCGCCCGGCGGTCTTCGATGCCGCCCGCCAGCGCCTGGGCGAGCGCGTGGTGTGCTGGGGCGAGCAGCCCGGCGCGGTCTATCGCGAGATGCTCGAGGCCTCGGCCATCGTGGTCTCGACCACACACCACGAGTTCCAGGGGCTGGCGATCATGGAGGCGGTCAGCCACGGCTGCCTGCCGCTGGTGCCCAACCGGCTGTGCTTCCCCGAGTACTATCCCGAGGCCTGCCGCTACGCCGGCGACCGGGCCGCGCTGGAGGCGCGGCTTGCCGAGTGGCTGACCCGGCCCGAGCGGCGCCCGGCGCTGCCCGACGCTCGGGCCTGGCAGTGGCCGGCCTGGCGCGACGGCTATGCCGCCGTGCTGGGGAAGCGTTGAATCAATCGGCGAGACGGAGAGATCAAGGAGTCATCATGCGTACCCCGACAGCAACCCTCATCGCCATCATCGGCGGGCTCTGCCTGGTCCCGACCACGGCCTGGACGCAGACCGAGTCCGGCAGCGCGACGTCCGGTCAGCCGCCGCAAACACGCCTGGCGTGCAGCAAGCTGCAGGCGCAGATCGAGCAGACGATTCGTGCCAATGGCGCGCGCCACTTCCTGCTGGCGATCGTCGACGACGCCCAGGTCGCAGACGGCGTGGTGCGGGCCGGCGAACCGTACGCCGGCGCCGAGGTGGTCGGCAGTTGCGATGGCGGCACGCACAAGATCGTCTATAGTCGCCACGCGGCGACCCGGAGCAGCGCGCCGGTGCCGGATACGGCCGTGGGCACCACGGCTGCGGCGTCAGCCGGTACCCAGCCGGATGGCGCGACGTCCGCCGGCGAACCGCCCGATGACAGGGGCCGCCAGGGCCCTGACGGGCGGGTGCGCGATACGCTGACGCCGGCCTCGTCGCCCTGAGGCAGGCGTCAGCGGGTGTGGCACGCTAGCCGATCATGGTGGCGGTTTCGGCGCTGCCGCCCGGATCGAGACCGACGACCACCGGGTCGTGATCCGAGGCGCGGTAGGGGCCGTCATCGTAGAAGGACGCCACCTGTGCGTCGGACTTGTACTCGGTGTTGTAGTCCAGCACCGTCGGCTCGTCGGCATTGATGTGCCAGGTGGTGGTGCCGGTCACCTGATCGGCGAGCGACGCGCTGGCCAGGGCGTGATCGAGCGATCCCCACTGGCCGTCGTAGCTGTACGAATAATCGTCGTCGAGCAGCGTGAAGCCATCGTCCTCTAGTGTGGTGATCGGATCTTCGCTGGCGTAGCTGTTGAAGTCGCCGATCAGCAGTACGTCGCTGTCGCCACTGTCGGTCGGATCGCTGACGACCCACTCGGCGAGCTGCTCGGCGGCCTCGACGCGCGCCGGATTGTTGTTGCCCTGGCCGTCGCCGATGGCGTCCTGTCCGTCGATCACGCTGCCCTTGGACTTGAAGTGGTTGACCGCCACCGAGACGGTCTCGCCGGTGGCGTTGTCGCGGAAGGTCTGCAGGATCGGCACGCGGCTGCCCTCGGCGAAATCGCCGTCGTAGACCGCGGCATTGCCTGCCGGCGTGACCGAGTCCGCCTTGTAGATCAGGCCCACGGCGATGGCATCGCCGCCCGGTGCCGCGATGTCGCCGTCGGCGTCCTTCGGCGTGACGTAGCGCCACTCGGCAGCGGGGTTGGCGGCATCGAGCGCGTCGACCAGGTGGGCGATGGCACTATCGTCACCGTAGCCATCGTTCTCGATCTCCATCAGTCCGACCACATCGGCATCGCTGGCGTTGATGGCGTCGACGATCTTGGCCTGCTGGCGGGTCAGTTCCAGGGCACTATCGGCGCCGCGCGGGTCGTGTTCGGTGCCCGCCGGGGTGGTGACGCTGTTGCCGTTCTCGTCGAGCGTGGTGAAGTAGTTGAGCACGTTGAACGAGGCGACCTTGAGGGTGGCGTCGCCCAGCGCGTCGGAGTCGGGCGTCTCCGGGCGGGCATTGCTGGGCCGGAAATCCTGGCCCTCGCTGCTCTGCAGGCGCCACTGCTGATGAGCGAAGTCGAGCACCCCGGTCGCCCGATCCAGGGTGTCGCCGCCGCGCAGGGTGTTCTCGGCGGAGAGGGGCTCGCCGTGGCGGGCGAAGATCACCTCGGCGGGGTTCTGCGCGTTACTGGCGTCGTCGAGCACGATGGAGCGGCTGTCGCTCTCGTCCAGCCACTGCTGGTAGCCGGCCTGGTCGGGGGCGTGGTGCTCGGTGTACTGCTCGAGACGGCCGCCGCTGGAGAGCGTGACGCTGCCGTAGCGGCCGAGCTCGTAGGTGTCGGTGACGGTGAGCGGTGAAGCGTCCTCGCCGGTCATGGCCACACGCATGCCCTCGAAGGCGGCGAGCGTCGACTTGTCGGCGATGGGCAGCGTCACCTCGGTGATCGAGGGCAGGGCCTGATCCCGGGCCTGGACCTGCAAGTCGCCGACATCGGTGAGCTCGGTCTTGCCCTGGTACTGGGTCACGGTACCGGAGAGACGGACCCGGTCGCCGAGGGCGACATCGTCGGCGTTCGGCGCATAGACGAACAGGCCTTCGGCGGTCTGGGCGTCAGCGTCCCGTTCGGCGTCTTCTTCCTGGATGAAAAAACCATCCAGTCCGTCCTGAGCGTCCAGGGTGACGATGGCATCGAGGGTGACCTGCCGGCCTTCCAGCGGGCTGACCATGCCGGCGCCCTGAACCTGGGAGATCAGGGTGACATCGCTCGTCGCGGGCGGGGTGTCGCCGCCGACGAGCCGGCCCGGCGTGGCGACCGCCGGGGTTGCGTCGTCGTCACCGCCGAGGGCATCGCTGGCGACGCCGTCGGCGTCGCGGGTGGTGAAACGCTGATTGGCGACGTCCCAGGAGGCCGCGTCGCTCTGCCGGGTATCCGGGTAGGCCTCGGTCGCCGCCAGGGTGGCGCGGTCCGGCTCGCCGAGCCACAACGTGACCTGATCGCCGCCACCGCCGAGGCCCGCGGCACTGCCGGTATGGCCGATCTCCACGCCATCCAGGTCGGTGTCCGAACGCCATGCCTGGCGGAATTCATCGGCCGCCGCGGCGTCGCCGTCGACCATCACGATGGCGGTGGCACCCGGCGCGAGGGTCGTCAACCCCTGAACCTGGACGGCGTCTTCGGGATCGGCGCTGTCATCGTCGTAGTAGAGCGGTGTCCGGCCGAAATCGATGCCGTCGTTCCCCGTGTTGGTGATCTCGAACCAGTCCTCGGTGACATCGCTGCCGGCCTGGCCGGGCCAGATTTCGCTGACGGCGATGCCGAGGTCCCGAGCCTCGGGGTCCCCCAGCGGGGCATGGCCGGTCGCGACGCTGAAATCCGGGTTGCCGTCCGGGGCGTCACCCGCCTGCCAGGCAGCGGCGTTGCTCAGTTCCTGCCGCAGTGCCTCGGCAGTTCCCGCCGTGGCGCCGCTGTAGTGACCGCTCACACTGTCCGGCGGCAGGGTGAGGTCGGCATCGTTATCGGCGCTGTTGCCGACCCGATAGAGGGGGGCGCCATCGGCGTCGCGGACCGTCACGCCGTCGGCGAGCGACAGGGTGAATGCGCCGTCGAATTGGTCGGCGTGGGTGGCCGTGTCGATCACGCTGCCGGCGGCCACGCCCTGCTGTGGCGCGGTCCAGGTGACCCGGCCGTCGGCGCTCTCGAAGACCAGCACGGCCCCCGGCGTGATCGCTTCCAGGGCGACGAAGCCGAAGCTCGCGTCGCTTTCGTCGAGTGCCGTGAAGGCGATGTCACCGGCCTGCGGGGCGAGGCTCGGCAAGGCGTCGATACCGATCGTCGAGGAGGTGAAGGTCTGGATGGCGTCATCCAGGTCCTTGGACTCGGTGCCGGTATCGGACCAGTCGGTGGTACCGTTGTCGTACTCGACATCGACGCTGACCGAGCCGTCGGCATGGACCTCGATATCGCTCAGCGTCTCGGCGGTGCCGCCGGTCGCCTCGGCATTGGTGTCGAGATCCACGCCGGCGACCCGAGCGGCCTTGTGGGCGCCGTCCCAGCGGTAGAGCTGGAAGTCGTCGTTGCCGTCATCGCCATCCTGGTCACCGGGGTTGGCGGGGCCGGCGCTGATCAGCCAGGTGCCGTCGCCGACCGCCTTGATGTCGCGAATGGTGCGACCGCCGAGATCGAGCCCGAGCGCCTCGCCGAATCGGGCGTCGTCCGCGCTGCCCGCGGCCATCAGTGCATCGACGTTGGTCACCGGCAGCACCAGGGCGCGGCCGTCGCTGTCGATGGGCGCACGCAGGCCGAGATACAGTGTGCCATCCCGGTAGGCGGAACCCTCCACCTCGAAATCGTCGAAATCCAGCGTCGGGCGGTGGTCGGCGGCCCAGCCCATGACCGCCTCGTCGAGGCCGCTGAACTGCCCGGTCACCTCGACCTGCAGCGAGTCGGCATCGTGGCCGGTGATGCGCGTGCCGAAGACCATCGAGCGCTCGCCGTTGGACAGCGAGCCGAGCCAGTAGTAGGTAGCGTTGCCGGCATCGACCACCGATTCGATGTCGACTTCATCGCCGTCTTCGAGGCCGAGCGCCGCATCGAGATCGAAGCGTTCGAGCGGGGCGCCGGAACGGTCGTGGTCGTAGAGCCGCAGGGTCTGGTCTTCATCGTCGCCGACCAGGATCAGGCCGTCGCCGATCGCGATGGCCGCCGAGGTGTCCGAGGCGCCGGTATGAAAGCGCGCCGCGTTGTTGGTAGCGGTGCCGTCGGCGGCGGCGTAATCCAGCGTATAGCGCGTCTCTTGCTCGCCGTCGTCGACGGTCACCGTGATGGTGGCCTCGCCGGCGCTCACCGGGGCGATACGCAGCACGTCGTCGTCGTCCAGCGCGGCGCGGGCGACGCTGGGATCGCTGCTTGCGACGCTCACCGTCAGGTCGCGGCGCGCGGTATCCGCATCGGCGATCTCCAGGGCGATGCCTTCGGTCAGGGCCGGGTCGGTGGGGTCTCCGACCACGCCGCGAATCTCGCCACCGTCATCGGTCAGTGGCAGACGTTGCGTGGCCGTCTCGGCGAGATGGATGGTCGGCGCGGCGGGCTCGGCGGGCGTCTCCCCCGGGGTGTCGTGCCACCAGTCGAACAGGTCGTCCAGGAAACGCTCGACTCGCTCGAACAGGTCGTCGATCAGCCACTGGCCGTGCCAGGAAGCACCACCGAAAGTGGCCGTCGTGGCGTCGTCGTGAAAGCGGTAGGGCGAGGCGAGGCGAGAGAACAGCGACATGACGGAATCCTTGTGTACGCGGCGAAATCAGGAGTGCACGCTTCACTTTGGACTCTAGGCCGCCAATGTTGTAACCCTGTTGCAGTGACATGAACGCGGCGCCGGCTGGCGAGTCTGTATCGCCGGGCTGGTCCGTCGGCCGTTGACCTGCATCAAGGCGCGACACGACGACGGCGATGCACGATAGTGAAAACCGGGCCGACTCGGGCCGTGCGCGGGAAGGTGACATGGAATTCAAGGACTACTATCGGGTTCTGGGCGTCGAGCGCGACGCCTCGCAGGACGACATCAAGCGCGCCTATCGCAGAATGGCGCGCAAGTATCACCCGGATGTCAGCCAGGAGGCCGACGCCAGCGAGCGCTTCAAGGAGGTGGGCGAAGCCTACGAAGTGCTCAAGGACCCCGAGAAGCGGGCGGCCTACGATCAGCTCGGCCGGCAGTGGCAGCCGGGCGAGGAGTTCCGCCCGCCACCGGACTGGGATGCCGGCTTCGCCTTCTCGGGCGGTGGTTTCACCGAAGGCGACATGGGCGGGTTCAGCGATTTCTTCGAGACCCTGTTCGGTCACGGCTTTTCGCCGGGGGCACGTCGCGGCGGTTTCCACGCCCATGGCGAGGACCGTCACGCGCGCATCGAGATCGATCTCGAGGACAGCTATCGCGGCGCCAGTCATGTCATCACCCTGCGCCTGCCGCAGCACGAGGGACACGGACGGGTGACCTGGCACGAGCGCAAGCTCAACGTCACCATCCCCAAGGGGGTCGCCCCGGGCCAGCATATCCGTCTGGCCGGGCAGGGCGAACCGGGAATGGGCGAGGGCCGGGCCGGCGACCTCTATCTCGAGGTCGTCTTCCGGCCCCACCTGCTCTATCGCCTGGAGGGACGCGACGTGCTGCTCGAGCTGCCGGTGGCGCCCTGGGAAGCGGCGTTGGGCGGGCCGATCAAGGTGCCCACGCCCAAGGGCAGCGTGGAGGTCAAGATCCCCGCCAACGCCACTCACGGCAGCCGGCTGCGCCTCAAGGGCCGCGGCCTGCCGTCGACGACGCCCGGCGATTTCCTGGTCGTGCTGAAGATCGTCCAGCCGAAACTGGAGAGCGAGGCAGATCGTGACGCCTATCGGCGTCTGGCCGAGCACTTCGCCACCTTCAAACCCCGCGCCCGGTTGGGAGGATAAGCGATGAGCGAGTCATCGAGCTTGACCGGCGAGATTCTCGAGGAGCAGACCGCACTGAGCCTGGCCGATCTGAGCCGGGCCTGCGCGGTGCATGCCGAGGCGATCGTCGAGCTGGTCGACGAGGGCATTCTGACGCCCAGCGGCCCCGCGCCCCATCGCTGGCGCTTCAGCGGACGCCATCTGGTCCGCGCCCGCGTGGCCCTGCGCCTGCAGCAGGATCTGGGGGTCAACCTGCCCGGCGCGGCGCTGGCGCTGGAGCTGATGGACGAGATCGAGCAACTGCGCCGGGGCAGTGTTGAACGGCGTGGTTAGGTCGGTTCGGTCTTGTCCGGATATTCACACAGATCCTCGATCACGCAACTGCCACAGCGGGGCTTGCGCGCCACGCAGGTGTAGCGGCCGTGGAGGATCAGCCAGTGATGGGCGTCGCGGCGAAATTCGCGGGGTACATGGCGCAGCAGCTTCTGTTCGACCTCGACGACGTTCTTGCCGGGGGCGATGCGCGTGCGATTCGCGACCCGGAAGATATGCGTATCCACGGCGATGGTCGGCTGACCGAAGGCGGTGTTGAGGATCACGTTGGCGGTCTTGCGACCGACGCCGGGGAGGGCTTCCAGCGCGGTGCGGGTCTGCGGGACCTCGCCGTCGTGCCGGTCGACCAGGAGCCGGCAGGTCTTCATCAGGTTCTCGGCCTTGGTGTTGTACAGGCCGATGGTCTTGATGTAGCCCTTCAGCCCCTCGATCCCCAGGTCGAGGATCGCCTGCGGGGTGTTGGCCACCGGGAACAGTCGGGCGCAGGCCTTGTTGACACCGACGTCGGTGGCCTGGGCGGAGAGCAGCACGGCGACGAGCAGTTCGAACGGCGTCGACCAGTCGAGTTCGGTGGTGGGCTCGGGGGTGTGTTCGCGCAGGCGGGCGAAGATTTCGTGGCGTTTCTGGGCGTTCATGATGTTCCGGGACCGGGAGAGGGGGCGATGCGTTCTTCACGGGCGGCGTCACGCATCGTGCGGGCCTGTTCGCATTGCTCGCGGGCCGCGACGATGGCGGTCTCGTCCCCCTGGCGCTCGGCGTGGGCGAGTTGCGCGCGGGCGCGACGCAGGGCCTGTTCGGCGGCGTTGATCGCCATGCGCCGGCGATGGGCCTGGCCCGCGGCGGCGGGTGCTGCGCCGTCGGCAAGCTGGCGCTCCACCGTTGCCAGACGCTCGCGATACTCGGCGAGTCGCCGCTCGATGTCGCCGGCCCGGGCGTCGTCGGCCTGCCGGTGCTGCCGCTCGAGGCGCTTGATGGCCGCGGTCAGTGTCGCGCGGGTGGTCTTCAGCGTCTGCGCATCGTTGGGCGTGTCACGCTCGGGGGCCGGCCGGGGAGCGGTGGCGTTCGAACGCATCGCCTGGCGGCGTGCGCGGCGCGCTTCGGCCTGTTCGGCGAGGCGACGCTCGCGGGCCGCGTGACGGTGGCGGCCGAGCTCGGCGCGACGCGCCAGGAAGGCATCCTGCGCGCTGGGAGTCGCGGCCGCCAGCCAGTCGGGATGGGGGACGATGTCGATGCAGTCCACCGGGCAGGGCGCCACGCACAGTTCGCAGCCGGTGCATTCGCCCGCGATGACGGTGTGCATGCGCTTGGCGGCACCGAGAATCGCATCCACCGGGCAGGCCTGAATGCACTTGGTGCAACCGATGCACTCTTCCTCGCGGATCACGGCGACCTGCGGCGACTCGGCCGGGCGTTCCAGCGGTGTCGCCGGCTGACCGGTGAGGTCGGCCAGCCGCTGCAGGGTCCGCTCGCCCCCCGGCGGGCACTTGTTGATCGCTTCGCCCTCGGCGATGGCTTCGGCATAGGGGCGACAGCCGGCGTGTCCGCACTTGCCGCACTGGGTCTGCGGCAGCTCGGCATCGATACGCTCGACACTGATGACGGCGGAATCGGGCAACGGCAGGCTCCTCGGTGAAAAGTCGCCATTGTAACCCCGCGTCGACGTCGCTTCGAGGGTGGCGCGGGCCGAGGCGTCAGGCCGTGGCGCCGTCCGCCGCCACGCGACTGGTGTTGCGCCCGCCCTGCTTGGCGGCATACAGCGCCGCATCGGCGGCGGCGATCAGGCGGTTGGTCTGGCAGGGTGCCCGGGGCGAGTAGAGCGCCACGCCGAGGCTGATCGTCACCACACTGGCGATCGGCGAGTCGGCGTGAGGCAGGCCCAGCGCCTCGACGGCATGGCGCAGGGCTTCGGCGGCATGCAGCCCCGACCCCTCGGCGTAGCCGGGGAGAACGATCATGAACTCTTCGCCGCCGGTACGTGCCACCAGTTGGCCGGGTTGGTCGAACTGTCGCTGCATGCACTGGGCGATCGCTACCAGGCAGCGGTCGCCGGCGGGATGGCCGTAGCGGTCGTTGTAAGCCTTGAAGTGGTCGATATCCACCATCACCAGCGCTAGCCAGCTGCGGGTGCGTGCGGCGTGGTCGAGGGCCTGGTCCAGATGGTCGTTGAACAGGCGCCGGTTGGCCAGCCCGGTCAGCGGATCGTGCTGGGACAGGGCGACCAGCGACGAGGTCTGGCGTTGCTGGTGGTCGAGCAGGTGGCGAAATTCGCGCGACAGGATGCCGATCTCGTCGTCGCGCGTTTGCGCGATGAACGATATCTCGCGACTGCCATCGAGGCGGGCCTGCTGGGCGAAGATGGCCAGCCGGCGCAGGGGGGCGAGAACCATGGTCTCCAGCAGGACCAGCACCACGACGAGAACCACCACCAGCAGGCCCAGGGTCCAGTAGAGCGCGAAACGAAAGGTCTCGAGGCTGGCCCGGAAACTTTCGCGGGGCAGGCGTGCCCGCAGTTCCAGGTCGAAGGGCCCGGGATCGGCCTCGAGGCGGCGTGTCGCCAGCATGGTCTGGGTGTCCGGGCGCGACAGGGTGGAACCGAGACGATGCGGGCCGAGTGACGAGACCACGGTGAGCGACAGGTCGACTCCGGTGCTCTGGTTCAACCGGGCGAGCCAGTCATCGTCCATTACCCGGATCATGGCCAGCCAGCCGGCACTGGGGCCGCCGCCGTCACTCTCGAGGATCGGCCACATGCTGACCATGGCCCGCTCGGGCTTGCCGATCAGCCAGGTGGCGCGGGAATCGCCGAACCCTTCCCGGGCCCGGCGGCGTACCGAGTCGACGAGCGGGGCGGCCCAGCGGCACGCGCCGTCGAGTCGGTAGCAAAGATGATAGGCGTCGTCGTCGGGGGCGAGGCCCGCCGCCAGGTAGAGTGACCCGTCCGCATGCAGAAAGACCATCATCCGCAACTCGTCCTCCTCGAAGACCAGGCCGTCGGCGAGATTGCTGTCCAGATAGTCGGGTCTTCGCCCCTGAACGAACTCATAGCTGGCGTCCCAGTACGCCCAGTCCTTGGTCAGCAGGCTGAGATGCTCGAGCTCGTTGTCGATGGCCCGCTGGGCGCGGTCGAGTTCGGCGCCAGCGTATTGGCTTTCCTTGTCGAGCAGCGCCGGTACCACCAGCAGCTTGGCGATCACGGCCAGTGCCATCACCGCCAGCAGCAGCACGCCCCCGAGTGCCAGGAAGAAACGGTAGCGCAGTGAGGACAGCCTTCGGGACATGGTGGATCATCGTCGAGGAATGGGCCGAGTTTTGTAAGAGATTTCCTACAAACTCACTATCCCTATCGGCGACCGAGCGGGGAAGTTGAGGCGCGCTGGGAGGCGGAAAGGCAAACAAGCGTGACAAGACGCCGTGCCCGACCGAACGATGATGCGTGACGGCAGCCGGTGGCGAGACCGCCACCGGCCGGCGGGCGGTCGCCCGTCAGGTCACGCGCTGGCCGGGTTCGGCGCCGCTGTGCGGTTCGAGCAGGTAGATGCCGTTGTCGTCGCCGGCGGCGAGCACCATGCCTTCGGAGACGCCGAAGCGCATCTTGCGCGGTGCCAGGTTGGCGACCATCACCGTGAGGTGGCCTTCCAGGGCCTCCGGGGCGTAGGCGGAGCGGATGCCGGAGAACACCGTCCGTGTCTCGCCGCCCAGATCCAGGGTCAGCTTGAGCAGCTTGTCGGCGCCCTCGACGTATTCCGCCTTGGCGATGCGCACGATGCGCAGGTCGACCTTGGCGAAGTCGTCGAAGCCGATCTCGTCGGCGATGGGGTTGTCGGCCAGCGGCCCCTTGGGGGTTTCCTTGAGTTGCTTCTCCACCGCCAGATCCTCCTTCGAGGCCTCGATCATCTGATCGATCCTGTCGCGTTCGATGCGCGTCATCAACGGCTTGAACTTGTTGATGGCGTGATCCTCGAGCAGCGTGTGGCGGCTCTCCCAGTCGAGGCCGTCGAGGTTGAGGAAGGCCCGGGCATCCTCGGCCATGGCCGGAACCACCGGGGCGAGATAGACCATCAGCTGGCGGAACAGGTTGATGCCCACCGAACAGATGTCGAGGACCTCCTGCTCGCGCCCTTCCTGCTTGGCCAGTACCCAGGGCTCGGCCTCGGCGATGTAGGTATTGGCCTCGTCGGCGATCTCCATGATCAGGCGCATGGCACGGCCGAACTCGCGGTCGTCGTAGTGTCCGGCGATCTCGTCGCCGGCGTCGATGGCGCGTTGCAGCAGTTGCGGCTGGGTGCAGGTGGCGGAGAGCCGCCCGCCGCCGAGCTTCTTGACGAAGCCGGCACAGCGGCTGGCGATGTTGACCACCTTGCCGACCAGGTCGGCATTCACGCGGTAGGCGAAATCGTCGAGGTTGAGGTCCAGGTCGTCGACACCGGCGGTCAGCTTGGCGGCGAAGTAGTAGCGCAGATACTCGGGATTCAGGTGTTCGGCGTAGGTAGCGGCCTTGATGAAGGTGCCGCGCGACTTGGACATCTTCGCCCCGTTGACGGTGACGAAGCCGTGGCAGTTCACCGCGGTCGGCGTGCGCATGCCGGCGCCGTGCAGCATGGCCGGCCAGAACAGCGCGTGGAAGTAGACGATGTCCTTGCCGATGAAGTGATAGACCTCGGCGTCGGCGTCTTCGCGCCAGTAGGCGTCGAAGTCCAGTCCCTCGCGCTCGCACAGGTTCTTGAAGCTGGCCAGGTAGCCGATGGGCGCGTCCAGCCAGACGTAGAAGTACTTGCCCGGGGCGTCGGGGATCTCGAAACCGAAGTAGGGCGCGTCGCGGGAGATGTCCCACTCGTTGAAGCCGGACTCGAACCACTCCATCAGCTTGTTGCGGATCTGCGGCTGGACGTGGTCGTCGTTGATCCAGCCCTGCAGGAAGGCCGCGAAGTCGGGCAGCTTGAAGAAGTAGTGGGTAGAGCTGCGCACCTCGGGCGTGGCGCCGCTGATCGCCGAGACCGGATCGATCAGCTCCGCCGGGGTGTAGGTGGCGCCGCACGCTTCGCAGTTGTCGCCGTACTGATCCGGCGTCCGGCACTTCGGACAGGTGCCCTTGATGAAGCGATCGGCGAGGAACAACCCCTTGACCGGGTCGTACATCTGCTCGATGTCGCGGGTCGCGATATGGCCCCGATCGCGCAGCCGGGTGTAGATCAGCTCGCTGAAGTGGCGGTTTTCCTCGGAATGGGTCGAGTGATAGTTGTCGAAGGCGACCCCGAAGCGCGCGAAGTCGGCCTGATGCTCCTCGCTGACACGGTCGATCAGCGCCTGGGAGGTGATGCCTTCCTGTTCGGCACGCAGCATGATGGCGGTGCCGTGGGCGTCGTCGGCGCAGACGTAGTGGCACTGGTGGCCGCGGCTCTTCTGGAAGCGCACCCAGATATCGGTCTGGATGTATTCCAGCAGATGGCCCAGGTGAATGGCGCCATTGGCGTAGGGCAGGGCGCTGGTGACCAGGATCTTGCGCTTGGCGTTCGCGGTAGTGGGCATGGCGGCTCTAGTAGCTGATTCGCAAGGACATGAGCGTCGCTGTGGACGAAAGGCACGATTGTAGCCCGCTTGCTCGTCGGCTGCATCCGGGAGGCGGCCGGACCGCCCCCCGGATACGCTCAGCTCAGCCGTTGCATGTAGTCCACGTAGCCGAAGGTCCTGACCGTGCGCACCTCGCGGCTCGTCTCGTCGACCCGGCAGATCGACGGCAGGCGGATGCCGTTGAAGGTGGTGGTCTTGACCATGGTGTAGTGGGCCATGTCGGTGAACACCAGGCGGTCGCCGATGGCCAGCGGCGCGTCGAAGGCGTAGTCGCCGATCACGTCGCCGGCCAGGCAGGTGGTGCCGCCCAGGCGGTAGGTGTGGGCCTTTTCGCCGGGCATGGCGGCGCCGATGATCTCAGGCCGGTAGGGCATTTCCAGCACATCCGGCATGTGCGCGGTGGCGGAGGTATCGAGGATCACGTTGGGAACGTCGTCGTCGATGATGTCCAGCACGCTGCACACCAGAAAGCCGGTGTTCAGGGCGATCGCCTCGCCGGGCTCGAGATAGACCTCGAGATGCGGATGGCGCGCCTTGAAGTCGCGGATCAGCCGCACCAGCCGCGCCACGTCGTAGTCGGCACGGGTGATGTGGTGCCCGCCGCCGAAGTTGACCCAGCGCAGGTCGGCCAGATACGGCCCGAACCTGGCCTCGAAGGCCGCCAGCGTCGCCTCGAGGGCGTCGCTGTTCTGTTCACACAGGGTGTGGAAGTGAAGCCCCTCCAGCCCGTCGAGGTCGCCGGGGCCGAGGTTCGCCGCGCGGGTGCCCAGCCGCGAGCCCGGCGCACAGGGATCATAGAGCGCCACCTTGCCGGTGGAATGCTCGGGATTGACCCGCAGCCCGCAGGAGACCCGGCGCGGCGCCGCCGCGACGGTGTCGCGAAAGCGCTGCCATTGGCCCGGCGAGTTGAAGCTCAGGTGGTCGGCGTAGCGCAGTACCACGTCCATCTCCGGTGCGGTGAACGCCGGCGAATAGACGTGGACCTCGCCGCCGAAGGTCTCGGCGCCGAGGCGGGCCTCGTCCTGGCCGCTGGCGGTGGTGCCCACCAGGTACTCACGGACCAGCGGGAAGGCGTCCCACAGGGCGAAGCCCTTCAGCGCCAGCAGGATCTTCGCGCCGCTGTCCGCCTGCACCTGGCCCAGCCGCTCCAGGTTGCGGCGCAGCAGGGCGTCGTCGACCACGTAGGCCGGCGAGGGGCAGGCCTGAATGTCGAACGGGATGTCGTGATTCGCCATCGTCGATCAGGCCAGCGGGTCGGCGTCGGGATCGAGCTCGACCACCTGCCACGGCAGGCCCATGTCGCCGATGCGCGCCATGAACGGGTCCGGATCGAGCTGCTCGACGTTGAACACGCCGTCGCCCTTCCACAGCCCTTCGAGCATCAGCATGGCGCCGGTCACCGCCGGCACCCCTGTGGTGTAGGAGATCGCCTGGGACTTGACCTCCTGGTAGCACTGCTGGTGGTCGCAGATGTTGTAGATGTGCACCTTGCGGCGCTTGCCGTCCTTGATGCCGTCGACGATCACGCCGATGTTGGTCTTGCCCTTGGTGCGCGGGCCGAGCGAGGCCGGGTCGGGCAGCACCGCCTTGAGGAATTCCAGCGGGGCGATCTCGCAGCCGTTCACGGTGATCGGCTCGATGCTCGTCATGCCGACGTTCTCGAGCACCTTGAGGTGGGTGATGTACTTCTCGGAGAAGGTCATCCAGAAACGAATCCGCTCCAGCCCCTTGATGTTCTGGGACAGCGATTCGAGCTCCTCGTGGTAGAGCAGGTAGATGTCCTTCTCGCCGATGCCGTCGAAATCGAACCGGCGCGACTCGGCCAGCGGCTCGGTCACCTTCCACTCGCCCTTCTCCCAGTAGCGACCGTTCGCGGTGATCTCGCGAATGTTGATCTCCGGGTTGAAGTTGGTGGCGAACGGGTAACCGTGGTCACCGCCGTTGGCATCGAGGATGTCGATGGTACGGATCTCGTCGAACAGGTTCTTCTGCGCGTAGGCGCAGTAGATGTTGGTCATGCCCGGGTCGAAACCGCAGCCCAGGGTGGCCATGTTGCCGGCGCCCTTGTAGCGCTCCTGGTAGGCCCACTGTTCCTTGTACTCGAACTTGGCCTCGTCCGGATGCTCGTAGTTGGCGGTGTCCAGGTAGGGCACGCCGGTACGCAGGCAGGCCTCCATGATGGTCAGGTCCTGATAGGGCAGGGCCACGTGAATCAGCACGTCGGGTTCGAACGACTCGATCAGCGCCACCAGCGCCTCGACGTCGTCGGCGTCGACCCGGGCGGTCTGGATGGGGCGATCCAGCTGGTCGGCGATCGCCTTGCATTTCGCCTCGTTGCGGCTCGCCAGGCAGATCTCGCTGAACACCTCGGGGTGCTGCGCGCACTTGTGGGTCACGACACCGCCGACGCCGCCGGCACCAATAATCAGGACTTTGCTCATGAGTTCGCTTCCAGATCGGGTAAAGTCAACAGTGAAGGTCTTATCGGTAGTGGGCAACTCACCTGTCATGCAGATGCAGCGCACCCCGACCCGATGCCACCCCGGTCTCGATCCCTCGGCCGTTCAAGCATGCCGAGAGGGCGCCGATAATGGCCTCGTCCGGGGCCGCTCTCAAGTATTTTTCACCGCCAATATGAAACGGCGTTGACGCCAACCCTAGCACAGGCGTTGCCGGCGGGTACCCGTGCGGGCGGCCTGGATCGGCGGGGCGGTCGATACGGGGCGTGCCGTGAATCGCTTGGGTCGGATGACGTGGCGGTTTACCCTTCTTCGCAAACCCTGGAGCGATCGAACCGCGTGGAACGACTGGGCTTCGTCCTGACCCGCCATTGGCGCGACACCCCCGACGGCATCGAGGTCGATCTCTGGCTGGCGACCGACGCCGGGGCGCAGCGTCTGCGTCTGCCCGGACAGACGGCGGTGGCGTTCGTGCCGGCCGCGCAGCGCCGCCGCGTCGAGCGGATGGTCAACGGCGAGCCGGGCGTCGAACTGCGGGCGCTGGACCTTCGCGACTTCCATCGGCGCCCGGTCGTGGGGCTCTATTGCCGTCAGTATCGTCAGTTGCTGGGCCTGGAGCGCCGGCTGCGGGAGGCGGGCGTCAGCGTCTACGAGGCCGATGTCCGGCCGCCGGATCGCTATCTGATGGAGCGCTTCGTCACCGCGCCGGTGGCCTTCGCGGACCACGGCGCGGCGAGCGGGACGCAACTCAGGCCCGCCCCGGACTATCGACCGCGGCTGCGTTGGGTGTCGCTGGATATCGAGACCAGCGAGCGCGGCGAGCTGTACTCCATCGCCCTGGAGGGCTGCGGCGAGCGTCAGGTCTATATGCTCGGACCCGCGAACGGGCCGGGCGACGCCGGCGGCGGGTTTTCGCTGGACTACCGCGACAGCCGGGCGGAACTGCTCGAGGCGCTCGATGCCTGGCTGGCGCGCCACGATCCGGACGTCATCATCGGCTGGAACCTGGTGCAGTTCGATCTGCGCGTGCTGCAACGCCATGCCGAGGCGCTGGGCACGCCACTGCGATTCGGGCGGGGCGGCGAGGCGCTGGAATGGCGCGCCCACGGCCACAAGCCGGGGTACTTCTTCGCCTCGGCGGCGGGGCGGCTGATCGTCGACGGCATCGAGGCGCTGCGCTCGGCGACCTGGCACTTCGATTCCTTCAGCCTGGAACACGTCGCCCAGACCCTGCTGGGCGAGGGCAAGGCGATCGACAACCCCTATCAGCGCATGGCCGACATCAAGCGCATGTTCGCCGAGGACAAGCCGGCCCTGGCGCGCTACAACCTCAAGGACTGCGAGCTGGTCACGCGGATCTTCGCGCACACCCGGCTGATCGACTTCCTGCTCGAACGCGCCGCCGTCAACGGCCTGCCCGCCTATCGCAGCGGCGGCTCGGTGGCGGCCTTCTCGCATCTCTATTTGCCGCAGATGCACCGGCTGGGCTTCGTCGCCCCCAACCTGGGTGACACCCGGGGCGAGGCCAGCCCCGGCGGCTACGTGATGGATTCGCGTCCCGGGCTCTACGACTCGGTGCTGGTACTCGACTTCAAGAGCCTCTACCCGTCGATCATCCGCAGCTTTCTGATCGATCCGGTGGGGCTGGTCGAGGGCCTGCACCAGCCGGACGAGGCCCACTCGGTGGCGGGCTTTCTCGGGGCGCGCTTCTCGCGCACGCGTCACGCCCTGCCGGCGATCGTCGAGCGGGTCTGGCAGGGTCGCGAGGCCGCCAAGCGCGACGGCAATGCACCGCTCGCCCAGGCGCTGAAGATCATCATGAACGCCTTCTACGGCGTGCTGGGCTCCCGGGGCTGCCGTTTCTTCGACCCGCGCCTGGCGTCGTCGATCACGCTGCGCGGCCACGCCATCATGAAGCGCACCCGTGAATTGATCGAGGCGCAGGGATATACCGTCATCTACGGCGATACCGACTCGCTGTTCGTGTGGCTGGGGCGAGCCCACGAGGAGACCGAGGCGGCGTGGATCGGACGAGACCTGGTGGAGCACGTCAACGCCTGGTGGCGCGAGCGGCTGCGCGAGGACCACGCACTGGAGAGCGCCCTGGAGCTGCAGTTCGAGACCCACTACCGGCGGTTCCTGATGCCCACCATCCGCGGCGCCGAGGCGGGCAGCAAGAAGCGCTACGCCGGGCTGATCCGTGAGGCCGATGGCAGTGAACGAGTGGCGTTCAAGGGCATGGAGACGGTGCGTACCGACTGGACGCCGCTGGCCAAGGTCTTCCAGCAGGAACTCTACCGGCGCGTGTTCCTCGGCGAGCCGTATCGCGACTTCGTGCGTGACTACGTCGATCGCACCCTGGCCGGCGAATTCGACGAGCGACTGGTGTATCGCAAGCGACTGCGGCGACGCCTCGACGACTATCAGCGCAACGTGCCGCCCCATGTGCGTGCCGCGCGCCTGGCCGACGCCTTCAACGATCGGCTGGGTCGACCGCGCCAGTATCAGAGCGGCGGCTGGATCCGCTATCTGATCACCATTGCCGGCCCGGAGCCGCTGGAGGCGCATCGTTCGCCGGTTGACTACCAGCACTATCTGTATCGTCAGCTCCAGCCCATCGCCGACGCCATCCTGCCGTTCGTCGGCGACGATTTCGCGGCGCTCGTCGACCGGCAGATGGGGCTGTTTTGAGCGGTTGCAAAAAACATGGCCCCGCCGAAGCGGGGCCCGATTCTGTCGTCGGCGCGCTTGCCGACGCAGCCTGTTGCGTGGGTCGAGACGTTCAGACCGAGGCGCGCTCGCGCAGCGGTTCCTCGAGCGACTCGGTCGTGGCCTCTTCCAGGCGTTTGACCCGTGAGCCATCGGATTCGCTGGAGCCGATGGCAATGCGCCGTGGCTTCTCGGCCTCCGGGATCTCGCGGCGCAGGTCGATGGTCAGCAGGCCGTTTTCCAGGTGCGCGCCCTGCACCTCGATATGGTCCTCCAGCCGATAGGTCAGCTTGAAGGAGCGCTGGGCAATGCCCTGATGCATGTAGCGGACCTTGGTATCGTCCTGGCTGGCCTGCGGCTTGGCGCCGGAGACCGTCAGCACGCCGCCTTCGAGCTGGATGTCGAGATCCTGCTCGCTGAAGCCGGCCACCGCCAGCACGATGCGGTAGTCGTTGTCGCCGTGCTTCTCGACGTTGTACGGCGGGAAGCCGGTACTGGCGTTGCCGTCGAAGGCGCGTTCGAACAGGTCGTTGAAACGGTCGAAACCGATCGAATGGCGGAAGAGCGGTTCCAGAGAAAATGCGCTACTCATGGTCGTCACCTCCTACTCGTTAGCGAAGTTCGGCCTTCCCGACGTGGAACCCGCTTGGCGGCATCCCTGGGGAAGGCATTGCCGCTTGGCAATTCATGAAGTAGGGGCGGGTGCAACCGTTTCAAGTCGCCTTTTTGTAAAAAAATGTAACCATCATTGAGTGTGGCGATAGACGCCGAAGTGGCGCAGTCCGCGGTCCGCGAGGTGCATGGCCTGCATGCGACTCATTACACCCTGGGCGCAGTAGAGCAGGTAGCGGCGATCGGCCGGCAGCGTCGGCGCGCGCTCGGCCAGTTCGAAGAAGGGGATCGCCAGCGGTTCGCCGTGGGGCAGTTCCAGGGGAGCGGCGTCGCGCTCGTCGGGATGGCGAATGTCGATCACCGTGGCGTCGTCGGCCGCGATCAGCGCCCGGGGCGAGTCGATCTCGACGATCTCGGGCAGCGCGGTGCGACTCGTCGCCAGCCGGTCGCTGCGGGTCAGGGTAGCCGCCTCGACCGCGGCGTCGAGCACCGCGAGATCGAAATCGGCCTCGCCGCGTTCGACCTGATCGGCACGCGGCTTGACGTTGGGGCGCCGGGACATCGCACCGCAGTATTCCGGCAACCCCTCGGCGATCTCGGCGGTACCGATGTGCCGGGCCTCGGCGATGATCGTCTGCTTGTCGCTGGCGATCAGCGGGCGCAGGATCGGCCGCTCGCTGACGGCGTCGATCAGCCCCAGGTTGACGAGGCTCTGGCTCGAGACCTGCGCCAGGGCGTCGCCGGTGATCAGCGCCGGGATGCCCGCGCGCTGGGCCACGCGGTTGGCGGCGCGCAGCATCATGCGCTTGAGCACCACGCCGGCCACGCCGTCGGGCACCCGGCGCTGGATCTCGTCGACCACGGCGTCGAAGGGCACGCTGATGAAATTGACGCGGTGCGAGGCGCCGTAGCGTCGCCACAGGCGATGCACGGCCTCGCTTACCGCCCGTTCGTGGGCCGGCCCGCCCAGGTTGAAGAACACGAAGTGGACCTTGAGACCGCGGCGCAGCAGGCGCCAGGCGGCGACCGGCGAATCGTAGCCGCCGGAGATCAGCGCCAGCGCCTGACCCTGGGTTCCCGTCGGATAGCCGCCGAGCCCGGGCAGGCGGCGAGTGACCAGGCGCAACTGGCGGTCGGTGAGTTCGACGCGCACGTCGACCTCGGGGCGCTCGAGATCCACCGAAGCGCTCTCGGCGGCGGCGAGCAGCGCGCCGCCCAGACGGCGTTCGAGATCCTCGGAGGTGAAGTCGTGTCGGCCACGGCGCTTGACGCTGACCCGGAAGCGCTTGCCGGCCAGCGCGTCGCGCCACAGCGCGACCAGGCGCTCGGCGGCCGCGTCGCCGGTGGTGAACGGGTGCGATTCGACCACCTGCACCTCGTGGATGCCGGAAATGCGGGTCAAGGCGCTTTCCAGCGTCTCCCGGGTGGCATCGTCGAGGGCCTCGCGGGGGCGTACCTCGAGGGCATCCCAGCAATCGGGGACGCGCACCTCGATGCCGTGGCGGGCCAGGGCGTTGCGGATGTTGTTGCGCAGGCTGCGCACCATCTCGCGACGGACCGAGCGCGACTTGATGACGATTTCCGGAAACAGCTTGACCCGATAGCGCATGGAGGTGTCGGTGGCGGTCAGGATGGGCGGTACAGGGTAACAAGCCGCCGGCCGCGGCTCCACCGCGCGGCTTTCGCCATCCCGGCGTGGCGCTTAGGCTGAGTGGACGATGATCATCGCAGGGAGGCGTCATGGATCCGATCTTCTTCGACGGCGGGGCGGCGTTGTGGCGCGTCGCGCTGTCCAGCGTGCTGGCCTACATCGGTCTGGTGGCGATGCTGCGCGTATCGGGGCGGCGCACGCTGTCGAAGATGAATGCCTTCGACCTGGTGGTCACCGTGGCGCTGGGCTCGATTCTCGCCTCGATCGTGTTGAGTCGCGACGTGACTCTGGCTCAGGGCGGGTTGGCCCTGGCGCTGCTGATCGGCATGCAGTATCTGGTGACCTGGAGCAGCGTGCGCCTGCCGTGGGTGCGTCGGCTGGTGACCGGCGAGCCGGCCCTGCTGCTGCATCGCGGCGAGCTGCTGCCCCGCGCGCTGCGCGTTGCCAGGGTGACGCCGGCGGAGATCCGCGCGGCGGTACGCTCCGCCGGTCTGGCCTCGCTGGACGAGGTCGAGGCGGTGGTCCTCGAGACCGACGGCGAGCTGAGCGTGGTCGGCCGCGTCGAGGGTGACGAGGCGTCGAGCCTGGCCGACGTGACGCGTCCCGGTCGGCGCGCCGATCGCGCCCGCCGAGCGCCGTGAACGACCCGGGCACGCGGGATGAGGCGCGATGGCGGGCGGCGAGTCCCGAATGGTCGCGTGCCCCGGCGCGGGGTAGACTGCTCGGCTAAGGAAATGCTGAATAAATCGACGAGCGGGATGAAGCGCGAGGCGCATGGAACGCAGAAAACGAGACATAACATGAAGTTAGGCGAGTTTTCGACCGGGCTGGCGCCCCAGTACCATGCAACGAAGCGATTCGTTGGGGACGCCGAGTCCGCGCAGGCATTTATGCAGCGTTTCCCTAATCATGGCCAGGGGCGAAGACGATGATCGGACGCGGGTATCGGGGAATCGTGCTGGGGATCTTCGTCGGCGTATCCGCGTGGCTCGCCGTCGCGCCGAGCGACCGCGCCGACTGGGCGCTGGAAAACGTCCTGGTCGTGCTCTTCGTGATGCTGCTGGGGCTGTCCTGGCGGCGTTTTCCGTTATCGCGGGTTTCCTACACGCTGATCGCGGTGTTCCTGATCCTTCACGAGATCGGCGCCCACTACACCTACTCGAACGTGCCCTATGACGCCTGGTGCCGGCAGTGGCTGGGATTCAGCCTCGACCAGGCGCTGGGCTGGCGGCGCAACAACTTCGACCGTGTCGTTCACTTCGCCTACGGCCTGCTGCTGACCTATCCGATCCGCGAGTTCTACTTTCGCGTGGCGGATTCCCGTGGAGTGTGGGGCTATCTCCTCCCGCTGCAGTTGGTGATGGCCACCTCGATGCTCTACGAGCTGTTCGAATGGGGGGCCGCCGAGTGGTTCGGCGGCGATCTCGGCATGGCCTATCTGGGCACGCAGGGCGATATGTGGGACGCCCAGAAGGACATGGCGCTGGCCAGCCTGGGGGCGCTGGTCGCCATGCTGATCACGCTGGGCATCAATCTGGCGACCCAGCGTGACTTTCATCGCGAGTGGCGCCGCAGTCTCGCCGTCAAGTATCCCGAGCCGCTCGGCGAAGAGGCGATCCGGCGCCGCCTGTCCGGGCAGTGACGATGCGGCTCACAAACCCACTTGCTGGAGGAAGTGCGGCAGGGCGACCGGATCGAGCAGCAGGATGATCGCCACGCCGCCGATGGCACCCCCGAGATGCGCCTCGTGGGCGAGCCCCCCGGCCTGGCCGGGGCCCCGATGGCTCATCGCGTACATCGAGACGGCGACGAAGCCGATGGCGAAGAGAATGGCGGGGATCGGGATGGCGAAGAAGAGGTACAGCATCCGGAACGGCTCGTAGACGCAGAAGGCGAACACGATGCCGGTGATCGCCCCGGAAGCGCCCACCGCGGAGTAGCGGCGGTTGGTGCGCTGAATGATCAGCGCCAGCCCCTGGGCGGCGAGGTCGGCGCCGAGGTACAGGATCAGGTAGCGCAGCGGACCCAGGTACAGTTCGAGCCAGGGGCCGAAGAAGTACAGCGTCAGCATGTTGACCAGCAGGTGCGCGCCATGGACGTGCAGGAAGCCGGCGGTCAGCAGCCGGTAGAGTTCGCCGTGGCGCAGGATGCGCTCGGGCTTGAAGGCCAGCTTGTCGAGCCACCCGGGCCGGCGGTGCAGCACGTAGAGGCTCGCCACCACGTTGATGACGATCAGCACCAGGGTGACCGGGGTACGGGTCAGGTCGATCATGGAATCTCCATTCGAGTCGATGTTGCCCCGACGATACCCGCCGGTGCGCTCCTGGCAAGCGTGTCATGCCGGGGAGCGGTCAGTGGCGCCCGTCATGCAACATCCCGGGCTCGTGTCGGTCGTATAGGATACGACGCCCGAGGAGGAGACCGACGCATGCTCGATGCCATTCAGGACTTTTTCCACCGTGCCCTGGCGGTGCCCGACGACCACGGTCAGCGTGAACTGACGCTGGAACTGGCCACCGCCGCGCTGTTCTGCGAGATCGTGCGCGCCGATAATCACTTCGATGACCGTGAGCGTCGGGCGCTGCGCGAGATGCTCATGGCGCGCTTCTCGCTGTCCGCTACGGCGGTCGACGAATTGGTGCAACTCGCCGAGGATGCGACGGACCAGGCGGTGGATCACTTCCAGTTCGTGCGGCTGGTCAACGAGCACTACGGCTACGACGACAAGGTCGCCCTGGTCGAGCTGATGTGGCGCCTGGCCTACGCCGATGACGAACTGGACGCCCAGGAGGAGCATCGCATCCGCAAGCTGGCGGATCTGCTGTTCGTGCGCCACAGCGATTTCATTCGCACCAAGCTGCGGGTCCAGGAGGCGCGGGGCCCGTCGCGCCATTGAGCGTCAATGGCCGGGCCGGTGCCGCGGCGTCTCGTACCAGTGCAGGCCGGCGCGCGCGCTGGCTTCCAGTTCGGCGATCACCTGGGCGCCGAGCAGCAGGATGATCGCGCCGATCTCGAGGCTCAGCAGCACCACGATCAGGGTCGCCAGCGAGCCGTAGACGGCGTTGACGTAGGAAATATTGGCGAAGTAATAGCCCAGCACCAGACGCACGCTCTCCCACAGCAGGGCGGCGACGAAGCCGCCGATCAGCGCCCGGCTGGGGGCGATGCGCACCACGGGCATGATCTTGTAGATGGCGCTGAACAGGCCGACCAGCCCGATGAAGCTGAGCAGGTTCAGGGTCACCGTGGCAACGATCGCCGACGGAAGCTCGACGTCGTACAGCGCCAGCAGCAGCTGGTTGAAGGCATCGCCCATCGCCAGCAGCACGGTCAGCGCCAGCAGCCCGGCACCGAGTACCAGCATGAAAGCGTAGGGCAGCAGGGCGGAGACCCAGAAGCGACGCTTCTTCGGGTCGTCGGGCTGATGGAAGATCAGCGCGATCGAGTCCTCGAGCATGCGAAAGGCGAAGGAGCTGAAGAACAGCAGCACCAGCGTGCCGACCACTCCCACCACGTCGCGTGAATCGACCAGGGTGCGTACCGAGTCGAGGATCACGTCGGCGTGGGCCGGGGCGAGATGCTGGGCCTGGATGGCGATGATCTCGAGCAGGCGCTGCTCGCTGACCACGTGGGTCAACAACACGCAGAGCATGGCGAACAGCGGTACCGTCGAGAGCAGCACGTTGTAGCCGACCCCGCCGGCCAGCAGGATGCCGCGATTCTTGAAGAAGGCGCCCAGGACTCGCAGCGAAAAGCGCCAGAGCCGGGCCGTCAGGACCAGACGTTGCATCGCATTTCCTTTGCAGGCGGTTTCCGCCACCGGAAGAATGGGCCGGATGCCGTGGCGGCGTGTCCCGGTTCTTGCCTCAGTATCCGACACGCCGGGCGTTACCTCCAAGCCCGGTGCCGGGGTGGCTCCGTGAAATCGTGGGCCGAGTCGTCCGGCGAGCGGTCGTCGAGCGGCCGGGTGAGGCGTTGTCCGGACGCGATGGAAAGGGAGACGCGCAGGATGAATGGACTCGAGGCGTTGTTGACGCGACTGTTGGCCAGCGCCGAAGGCGAGGGGGATGTCACCCTGGAGCGGATGCTGGCGGCGCTGGGCGAGCGGGCATTCGGCCCGGTCATGCTCTTCGCCGGGCTGGTCACGGTGATGCCGCTGCTGGGTGACATCCCCGGCGTGCCGACCCTGATGGCACTGCTGGTCGCCCTGACCGCCGGGCAACTGCTGTTGCAGCGGCGGCGCTTCTGGCTGCCGCGCTGGTTGCTGCGCCGCTCGATGGCGAGCCGCCATGTACGCAGCGGTGTACGGCGTCTGCTGCCGCTGGCGCGCCTCATCGACCGCGGGTTGCGGCCGAGATGGTGCGTGCTGACCGGCGAGGTCGGCAGTCATCTGATCGCCGTCGCCTGCCTGGCGATCGCCGCGGCCATGCCGGTGATGGAGTTCATCCCCTTTTCGGCGACCGGCGCCGGTATCGCCCTGGTCGCCTTCGGGCTGGCGCTGGTGGCCCGCGACGGGGTTCTCGCCCTGCTGGCCCTGGCCTGCACCGGGGTGACGGCGGGGCTCGTCGGCCACTGGCTGTGGTGAGCGCGGGGCGTCTTGCGTAGAGTACGGGCTTTGCCCGTTGGCCGGATACGCCCATGACCCTCGACGATTTCCTGCATCGCCTGCGCAACGCCCCCGACACGCTCGCCTTCGCCGACACCCTGGCGGTGATCGATCGCCATTACCGCTTCACGCCGGTGGGGTTTCGCAACGGCGAGGTGACCAATGCCCCCGGCGAGAACGCCGGTTCCTGCCGGGTGCTGGCCTTCGCCCGCCGGCATGAGCTGGACGTCGAACAGACGCTGCACTGCTTCGGCGAGGTGTATCGTGATGAGGTACTGGGCGATCCGCAGGGCCACGGCCATCGCAATATCCGCGAATTCCGCCGTCGGGGCTGGGCCGGCGTGGCGTTCGACGCCGAGCCCCTGGCGCCCCGCGATGGCGCCGAGTGAGGTCGACGTCTCGCCCCGGCGGGAAACGCATCGCTATCCAGAAGGTTCTTCCATGTTGCAGATATCTAGGCAGGTCAGTCTGCCCGACGACGAGATCGAGATGCAGGCGGTCCGCGCCCAGGGGGCCGGTGGCCAGAATGTCAACAAGGTGGCCTCGGCGGTGCACCTGCGTTTCGACATCGCGGCTTCCTCGTTGCCGGCGGTCTACAAGGAGCGCCTGCTGGCGTTGCGTGACCAGCGCATCACCCGTGACGGGGTGGTGGTGATCAAGGCCCAGCGATATCGCACCCAGGAGCAGAATCGCGCGGATGCCCTCGAGCGGCTGCACAGCCTGATCCGCGGTGTGGCGGTACCGGCCAAGAAGCGCATTCCCACGCGGCCCACCAAGGCCTCGAAGCGGCGCCGCCTGGATGCCAAGAGCCGCAAGGGTCAGCGCAAGGCGCTACGTGGCAAGGTGGACCACTGAGCGCCGTTTCGGGCTCTGCCGCGACAGCTCGACTAGAGATTTCGTCTTGCCCCGAGGGACGGAGATGGTCATGGTGTAGGACGGTACGCCTCGAACCAGAAGGAGACATCCATGGCAGAGCCGTCTTCGACCCCGGCCGATCCGCAGCCGGGCCAGCCGTTCAAGGACAATCGGGTCCGCGCCGTCGTCGTGGTCGCCGTGGTGGCGGTCATCGCGGCAATCTATATCGCCTCCAGCGCCAGTTCCCAGGAGGACCGGTGGGAGAAGCAGCGGGCGTCGCTGGAATCGCAGATCGACGACCTGCAGAACCAGAAGCAGGCCCTCGAACAGCGTAACGCCAGCTTCGAGAAGGCCTACGCCAGCGTCGAGCAGGCGCAGGACGCCCAGAAGTCGCTGCAGCAGCAGAACACCCAGGCGCAGCAGCAGCTCGAGCAGGTGCAGTCGCAGCTCAACGACGCCAAGCAGCGTCTCAGCGAGCAGCAGAGCCAGATCCAGACGCGCGATCAGCAACTGCAGTCGCTGCAGGGCCAGGTCGAGCAGACCCAGTCGAAGCTCGACGATCTCAATGAGCAGGTCGACAGCGGCCAGCAGAAACTCGCCCAGGCCCAGAAGGACCTCCAGGAGGCTCAGGACAAGACCGCCGAGGTCGAGGGGCGTCACGCCGAACTGCAGAAGAAGGTGCAGTCCCAGGAAGATCGCCTGAGTGCGCTCGAGAAACAGGTCAAGGCGCGGGAATCCGAACTGGCCGATCTGCAGGGCCAGACCGCCGAGGCCAAGGAGAGCCTCGAGCAGGTTCGTCAGTCTCTCGAGGAAACCCGCCAGCAGCAGCAGTCGCTGGCTTCCCAGGTCGACGAGACCCGCCAGCGTCTCGATCAACTGAATGCGCAGATCCAGACCCGGGTCCAGCGTCTCCAGGCCCTGCAGGAACACCTGGGCAACGTTCAGCAGGAGCTCTCCAGCATCGTCGGCATGCAGCAGACCCTGAAGCAGTTGTCGCAGCGCATCGACAGCGTGCAACAGGAAACCGGCAGCGACCAGTCCGAGGCGGCGGGCGAGGAGCCGGACGCCGCGCAGGGCCAGAACCAGGGCGGCCAGGCTCAGAGCGGCCAGTCCAGCGACCCGAAGACGACTCGAGATCAATCGCCGTCGAGCGAATCGCGGGATCAGACCCAGGGCCAATCGAATGGGAGCGAAAGCACCCAGGGCCAACAGGGGCAGGACGCGTCGGGCTCTTCTGAGCAAGACGACTCTGAGCAAGGCGGCGAGCAGTCTCAGAACGAGAGCGCGCCGGATGACGCGAGCACGTCGCAGCAAGAGGGTTCGCCCGCCGCTTCCGCGCAATCCACCTGACATCGCCTCGCGCCGTTGGCGGCGCACGATGCATCGACACCGGCCGGGCTTGCCCCGGCCGGTGTCTTCTTGTGGGGCCTTTTTCGTCCCGGGTGTGCGGTGGTCTTGGCGAGTCAGGCCCGCCAGCGTCTAGGCTGGGGAAGACGGTCGCCAGCCACGACGAGGAGATCAGCCATGGAGCATACGGGATATCGCCACCGGCTCGAACCGCTGACCGGGAGCGAATGCGTGTTCCCCGAGGCCGAACTGCAGCGCCGGCGAGACGCGGTGCGACAGGCGATGCAGGCCGCCGAGGTGGAGGCCCTGCTGCTCACCGCACCGGCCGACATCTTCTACCTGACCGGTTACAGCACCTTCGAGGTCTCCGTGCACACGGCGCTGGTGGTGACCCTGGATCACCTGATGCTCCAGGTGCCGTCGATCGAGGTGGGGCCGGCGGTCACCTGTACCCGGGTCGACGACATTCGCAGCTATCGCTGGGAGAATCTCGCCGAGGTCATCGAGCCGCTCGCCGAAGTCCTGGCCATGGCGACCGTGCGTATCGGCATCGACCCCTGGCACGGGTCCTTGCGCCAGGGCGTGCTGGCGGCGCTGCGCGAACGACTGCCCGGTCGTGAGTTCGTCGATGCCGCCGATCTGCTGCACGGCGTGAAGCTCGTCAAGTCGCCGCTCGAGCTCGACTATCTCGGCGAGAGCGCGCGGATCACCGGCACGGGCATCGCCGCGGCGGCCGAGGCCGTGCGTGCCGGGGCCACGGACAGCGAGATCGCCGCGACGGGCGCTCGGGCCATGCACGAGGCCGGCAGCGAATTCATGAGCATGCAGCCGATCGTCGTCGCCGGCGCGCGCAGCAGCGTGGGGCATCTCAACCATCGGCGGCGCCCGGTCGGTATCGACGAATCGGTGTTCATGGAGTTCGGCTCGGCCTGGAACCGCTACACGGCGCCGATGATGCGCACCGTGGTGGCGGGCCGGCCGAGCGCGCGGATGATCGAGGTCTTCGATACCTGTCGGCGGATCTACGATGCCCTGCTCGGCGCCATGCGTCCCGGCCGGTCCTTCGAGAGCGCCGCCCGGGCCGCCGAGCAGGCCTTCGCACCGCTGAGCGACGATGCCTATATCTCGGGCGTCTACGGCTATGCCGTGGGGGCGCAGTTCCCGCCGTCCTGGGTCGAGGGCTCGGGGTTCATCGCCCGCGGTCAGACCCGCTGCTTTGCACCGGACATGGTCTTCCACCTGCCGATCTGCCTGCGCCTGCCGGGGCAGTGGGGTATCGGCTGCAGCGACACGGTGCGCGTCACCGAAACCGGCGGCGTGGCGCTGACGGCCAACCCCTGGTCGCTCGGCGTCGACGCTTGACCCGAAAAGTCGACTATCCTGCTTGGTTATGCCCGGCGACGGCGGGTTATACTGGCGTCGGCGAGGCGTGAGCATGTTCGGCGCCGATACGTTGCAATCAAGGAGTCAGTCGTGATCGAGGGAGTCAAGCATATCGTCGCCGTGGCCTCCGGCAAGGGCGGGGTCGGCAAGTCCACGGTGACCGCCAACCTGGCGCTGGCGATGGCCGCCGAAGGCTATCGGGTCGGCCTGCTGGACGCCGATATCTACGGGCCCAGCCAGGCGCAGATGCTGGGTATCGCGGAAGGGACGCGTCCCGAAGTGGTGGGCGAGAAGAGCTTCAAGCCGATCCAGGCCCACGGTCTCCAGGCGATGTCGATGGCGCTGATGGTCGACATCAGCGAACCCATGGTGTGGCGCGGGCCGATGGTTTCCGGTGCTTTCCAGCAGCTGCTCAATCAGACGGTGTGGGACGATGTCGACTACCTGTTCATCGACATGCCGCCGGGCACCGGCGACATCCAGTTGACGCTCGCCCAGAAGGTGCCGGTCTCGGGGGCGGTGATCGTCACCACGCCGCAGGATATCGCGCTGCTCGACGCGCGCAAGGGCATCGAGATGTTCCGCAAGGTCAACGTGCCGGTACTCGGCGTGGTCGAGAACATGAGCCTGCACATCTGCTCCCACTGCGGCCATAGCGAGCCGATCTTCGGCAGCGGCGGCGGTGAGCGCATCGCCGAGCAGTACGACACCCGCCTGCTGGGCCAGCTGCCGCTGCAGTTGTCGATCCGCGAGCAGGCGGACGGCGGCCGGCCCAGCGTGGTCGCCGAGCCGGACGGCGAGGTCGCCGCGACCTTCCGCGCGGTGGCCAGGGAGGTGGCCGCCGGGGTCGAGGGCCAGAGCGACGAAGGGCCGAGCATCTCCTTCAGCGAGTGATCGCGGGGCGAGAGGCGCGTCGCGCGCTTTCACCGAGCCGACGGGGTCGTTATGATAACGGCCCCGTTTTTCGACCGCGGGCCCCTGACCGTGGCAGTGCAAGGACTTCCCCGATGAGCATCAAATCCGACAAGTGGATTCGCCGCATGGCCGAGCAGGAAGGCATGATCGAGCCGTTCGAGTTCGATCAGGTCCGTCACGTCAATGGCCAGCGGGTGATCTCCTACGGGACCTCCAGCTACGGCTACGACGTGCGCTGCGCCGACGAGTTCAAGGTCTTCACCAACATCCATTCGGCGGTGGTCGACCCCAAGGGCTTCGACGAGAAGAGCTTCGTCGACATCAAGGGCGATGCCTGCGTGATCCCGCCCAATTCCTTCGCCCTGGCGCGCACCGTCGAGTACTTTCGCATCCCGCGCAGCGTGCTGACCATCTGCCTGGGCAAGTCGACCTACGCGCGCTGCGGCATCATCGTCAACGTCACGCCGCTCGAGCCCGAGTGGGAAGGGCACGTGACACTCGAGTTCTCCAACACCACCAACCTGCCGGCGCGCATCTACGCCAACGAGGGCGTGGCGCAGATGCTGTTTCTCGAATCCGACGAGGAGTGCGCGATCTCCTACAAGGATCGCGGCGGCAAGTACATGGGCCAGCGCGGCGTGACCCTGCCGCGGGCCTGACCCGGCTTCGCCGGGAGCCGTAAGTCACAAGCCTGGATCTGTAAAAAAAGTGCCCCCTATCGGCCTTGCGGCGATGGGAGGCACTTTTGATTATCTGGCTTACCGCTTACCGCTTACCGCTTACCGCTTACCGCTTACCGCTTACCGCTTACCGCTTACCGCTTACTCCTCGATATCCTCGTCCAGTTCCTCGGCGGCGTCCTCGTGGGAAAGACGCATGCCCTGGGGGGGCAGCGGCACGCCGTCGAGCGTCGGCCCCTCGGCGCCGAGCTGAAGGCGGCCTTCGAGGAACCAGCGCACGGCGATCGGGTAGATCAGGTGCTCGCGGGCGTGAATGCGCTCGACCACCGTCTCTTCGCTATCGCCGGGGCGGATCTTGAGTGCCGCCTGCATCACCACCGGGCCGCCGTCGAGCTCCTCGGTGACGAAGTGCACGCTGACGCCGTGCTCCTCGACGCCGTCGGCCAGTGCTCGGGCGTGAGTGTTCAGTCCCTGGTAGGCGGGCAGCAGCGAGGGGTGGATGTTGAGCAGCCGGCCGTTGAAGCGGTGCACGAACATCGGAGTGAGGATGCGCATGAAGCCGGCGAGCACCACCAGGTCGGGCTCGTGGCGTTCGATCACCTTGATCAGGGCGCCGTCGAAGGCGTCGCGGCTGTCGTACTCGCGGTGCGGCAGCGCCACGGCCTCGATGCCGGCGTCATGGGCGCGCTTGAGGCCGTAGGCATCGGCCTTGTTCGAGATCACCGCGACGATCTCGCCGCCCAGCTCGCCGTAGGCCTGGGCGTCGATCAGCGCCTGCAGGTTGCTGCCGTTGCCGGAGATCAGCACCACCACGCGCCGCGCGTCGGCCGGCTCGGCGGTGAAGTCGTTGAGGGTGTCGGTGGTCTCGTCGGTCATGCCTCGAGGTTCTCCAGTCGCACCTGTTCCTCGTCGCCCTCGCGGGAGACGATCTCGCCGAGGGTGACGACCCGCTCGCCGGCGGCCTCGAGATGCGCGCGTGCCGCCTCGGCCTGGGCCGCGGGCACCACCACCACCATGCCGATGCCGCAGTTGAGCACGCGATACATCTCGCGAGCGGCCACATTGCCCTTTTCCTGCAGCCAGTCGAACACCGCGGGACGCTGCCAGGCGCCGACGTCGACGCGCGCGGCGAGCGAGTCGGGCAGCACCCGCGGCAGGTTCTCGGTCAGCCCGCCGCCGGTGATGTGCGACAGGGCGTGGACCGCGACGCCGCTGTCGCGGATCAACGAAAGCAGCGGCTTGACGTAGATGCGCGTCGGCGCGAGCAGGGCGTCGCCCAGCGGCCGGCCGTCGAGGTCGGCGTCGAGGTCCGCGCCGCTGACCTCGAGGATCTTGCGGATCAGTGAATAGCCGTTGGAGTGCGGGCCGGAGGAGGTCAGGCCGAGCAGCACGTCGCCTTCGCCGACCCGACTGCCGTCGAGGATCTCGGACTTCTCGACCACGCCGACGCAGAAGCCGGCCAGGTCGTAGTCGCTGCCCTCGTACATGCCGGGCATCTCGGCGGTCTCGCCGCCGACCAGCGCGCAGCCGGCCTGCAGGCAGCCCTCGCCGATGCCGGCGACGACGTCGGCGGCGATGTCGACATCCAGCTTGCCCGTGGCATAGTAGTCGAGGAACTGCAGCGGCTCGGCGCCGGCCACCACCAGGTCGTTGACGCACATCGCCACCAGGTCGATGCCGATGGTGTCGTGGTGATTCAGGTCCATGGCCAGGCGCAGCTTGGTGCCCACGCCGTCGGTGCCGGTGACCAGCACCGGCTGGCGATAGCCGGCGGGCAGTTCGCACAGGGCGCCGAAACCGCCCAGACCGCCCAGCACTTCGGGGCGATGCGTGCGCTTGGCCACGCCCTTGATGCGTTCGACCAGGGCGTTGCCGGCGTCGATGTCCACGCCGGCGTCCTTGTAGCTCAGAGAAGGGGGCTGTGAAGAGTCGGCGTCGCTGGGGTTCATGGCGCGTCCTGTGATGACCTGTCGTGGAAGCCTTTCGGCGAGGGCCCGATAGCCTGGAGCCTAGAGGTGAAAGCGCGCGCATTGTAGCATCGCGCTTGGCGCGGTGCATCGACGTGCGGCGCTCTCCCATTTCCTGCAAGGGCGATTCGATGACACGTCTGCAAGTCTGGACACTACTGGGCCTGGCCGCCGTGATCTGGCTGCTGGTGCTGCTCGAGCCGATCCTGATGCCGTTCTTCGTCGGCTTGATCCTCGCCTACCTGGGCGATCCCCTGACCGACTGGCTGGAGGCACGCGGGCTGTCGCGACGGCTGGCGGTGAGCGTGGTGTTTCTGGTGCTGTCGCTGGTGCTGATCGCCGGCGTGCTGGTGCTGGTACCGCTGCTGGGGCGCCAGCTGACGCAACTGATCGAGGCGCTGCCGGCGGTCTTCAACTGGGTTCAGGTCAGCGTCCTGCCCTGGGTGCGCGACGTCTCGGGGGTCGACTTGAGCACTGATTTCGAGTCGCTGCGCCAGACGCTGATGGCCAACTGGAAGGAAACCGGCACCTTCGCCGCCGGGGTGCTGGCCAAGGTCTCGCGCTCGGGGCTGGCGCTGGCGATCTGGATCGGCAACCTGGCACTGATCCCGGTGGTCACCTTCTACCTGCTGCTCGACTGGGACCGTATCAAGGCGCAGGTGCGCGATCTGCTGCCGCGGCGCTTCGAGCCCACCGTGACGCGGCTGGCGGGGGACTGCGACGAGGTCCTGTCGGCGTTCTTGCGCGGCCAGCTGCTGGTGATGCTGAGCCTCGGCGTGGTCTATGCGGTGGGGCTGACCCTGGCGGGCATCCAGTTCGGCGTGCTGATCGGCCTGATCGCCGGGCTGGCGAGCATCATCCCCTACCTGGGGGTGATCGTCGGGCTGGCGATCGCCGCGCTGGTGGCCTTCTTCCAGTATGGCGATCTCGTGCATCTGCTCGCCGTGGCCGCGGTCTTTGCGGTGGGGCAGATGCTCGAGGGCATGCTGCTGCAGCCGCTGCTGCTGGGCGACAAGATCGGCCTGCATCCGGTGGCGGTGATCTTCGCCGTGCTGGCCGGCGGGCAGCTGTTCGGTTTCACCGGCATTCTGCTGGCGCTGCCGGTGGCGGCGATGATCATGGTAGTATTGCGCGACCTTCACGAGCGCTACAAGAACAGCCGCCTATACGATGCCGGGGAGCGCCTCCCGGACGACGGGGACCAGTCATGAGCACGGGGCCGGCGCAGTTGCCACTCGGCGTGGGGCTGCGCGACGATGCGACCTTCGCCAACTTCCTGCCGGGCGACAACGCCGCCCTGATGGGCCGCTTGCGCGCCCAGCTCGATGACGACGGCGAGTCCTTCCTGTTCCTCTGGGGCGGCGAGGGCTCGGGGCGCAGCCATCTGCTCCAGGCGGCCTGTCACGAGGCCAGCGCCCGCGACAAGCGCGCGCTCTACCTGCCGTTGGACGATCTCGGCCATTTCCCCCCGCACATGCTCGAGGACATCGAGCGGCTCGATCTGGTGGCGATCGACGATCTGGATGCGGTGATCGGGCGTCGGCGCTGGGAGGAGGGGCTGTTTCATGGCTTCAACCGCCTGCGCGATGCCGGCAAGCGACTGGTGATCGCCGCGTCCGCGGCGCCCCGGCAACTGCCGGTTCAACTTCCCGACCTGGCGTCGCGGCTGACCTGGGGGGTGACCTTCCACCTGCACCGCCTCGACGATGCCCAGCGCTTCGATGCCCTCCAGCTGCGCGCCCGGGGCCGTGGCATGCAACTGCCCGACGAGGTGGCGCGCTACATCCTGCATCGCGGCCCCAGGCAGCTCAACGAGCTGTTCGCCACCCTCGAGCGGCTCGACCGCGCCTCGCTCACCGCGCAGCGCAAGCTGACCATCCCCTTCGTCAAGCAGGCGCTCGGCTGGTAGCCGGTCCTCCCGGGGCGACATCCCGTTTTCGACGTTGACACCCAGGTATGGGTGGCGATCCGTCGCGTCGGATTGCTAATCGTTATGTTATAACATATCTTATGCAGCGTGACGTCAATCACGGCGCATGCAATCAGACAGAAGAGGTACGGCAATGCAGCAAGGGTTCAAGAAAGCGCTGGGCCTGTCGGCCATCGGTGTGCTGCTGATGGGTATCGGCCAGGCGGTATCGGCCTCGCAAGACGAGGCAGGGCATTCGGCGAACCACGATCATGGGCACGATCACGGCCATGCGCACGAACACAACCATGGGCACGACCAGGATGACGCGATCCGCGCGGGCTATTTCAAGGACGCCCAGGTCGAGGATCGGTCGTTGGCCGACTGGCAGGGCGACTGGCAATCCGTCTATCCCTATCTGAAGGACGGCACGCTCGACCCGGTCTTCGCCCACAAGGCCGCCCATGATGCCGCGAAAACCGCCGAAGCGATCAAGGAATACTATGCAACGGGATATCGCACCTCGGTTCAGCGCATCGAGATCGACGGCGACCGGGTGACCTTTCACGAGGGCGACGACGTTCGCTCGGGAACCTATGCCTACGACGGCTACGAGATTCTCACCTACGAGGCCGGGAACCGCGGCGTGCGCTACGTCTTCGAACGCCAGGACGGCGCTGCGGCGGCGCCGCGCTTCATCCAGTTCAGCGATCATCACATCGCCCCCACCGACGCCGGCCACTACCACCTGTACTGGGGCGATGATCGCGACGCCCTGCTCGACGAGGTGACCAACTGGCCCACCTATTACCCCTCGGCCATGAGCGGTGACGAGATCGCCCACGAGATGCTGGCGCACTGAGCGTGACGCGCCGCCTGGCAGGGGCGTCCAGCGGGCGCCATCAAGGGAGCCGGCGCGGCGTCATTCGCCGTTGACGGTGATGACCAGACGTCGGCTGCCGCCGTGGTTGCGGTGTTCGCAGAGATAGATGCCCTGCCAGGTGCCCAGATTGAGACGCCCGCGGGTCACGGGGATCTGCACGCTGGGTCCGAGGAGGCTGCTCTTCAAGTGAGCGGGCATGTCGTCGCTGCCCTCGAAGACGTGCTGGTAGTACGGCGCGTCCTCGGGAACCGCGTGATTGAAGAAGCTCTCGAAGTCGGCCCGGACCGTCGGGTCGGCGTTCTCGTTGATGGTCAGCGAGGCCGAGGTGTGCTTGATGAACACGCTGACGAGGCCGGTCTGGATATCGCCCAGCCCGGCGAGGGCGTCCTCTATCTCGTCGGTGATCAGGTGAAAGCCGCGTGGCCGGGCCTTGAGAGCGATTTCCTGCTGCATCCACATGCTCGACTCCCGTTGGGATGAGTGTCGTCTTTCTCGGGGTGACCGGGCGCGTTTTCAAGCCGCTCGGAGCTGGCGATCGCCGCTGCCTGGCATCGCGTCATGTGGCGAGTCGCGAACGCCCGTGCACCGGCGGGCGACCGAGATCGACATGCCGGCTCAAGGCAAGGGAGAGCGTGTCGCCGGCTTCCAGCCGGACGCGCCTGACGATCGCCTGTCGACGATGGTTGGCCCCCGGCAGGCTGACGCTGCCGGCCACGAAGTAATCGCCGGCGGGCAGGTCGCCGACCGTGAAGTAGCCGTCGTCGTCGGTTTCGGCATAACGGGTGTGTTGGCGGGCGCGCGGGTCGGGCGGCTCGATCGTCAGGCCGGCCTCGATGGCCCGGACCTCTTCTTCGGCGTAGCGCGTCGCCGGGGCGATGGCCACCGTCTCGCCGACGCTGGGCACGCACTTGCCACACGGGTGATGCAGGAACAGCCGGCCGCGCAGGACGCCATCGCCCCTCGTCGCCAGACGGGCGTATTCATCGGCGGGGAAGGGCTCCTTGCGGCGCAGTGTCGGGGTCTCGCCCTCCAGGGTGGTATCCACGTGCGCATCATCGGGGTCGCCTTCGGCGCGCAGGGTCTGGTGACTCGAGAGTACCAGGCCCAGCGTGACCGCCATCAACCATCTGAACATTGTTGTCTCCCTGGTCGTCGGGTTGCCGCGCGCGGTTTGCGATGCACCCTTAGAGGGCAATTGTCCGGCGAGGTTCGCTGCGAGCCTCCTTCAGGCGACGATTCGGGATCATGCGACGGCGTGGACCGGGTTCGGGGTTTGCTCCTATGCTTAGGCTCCGAACGGATTTTCCTTTTTTCATCAACGACTCGAGGTTGCCATGAGCGAGACCCGCATCGAGCGCGACAGCATGGGCGAGCTGGAAGTCCCGGCCAATGCCCTCTACGGTGCCCAGACCCAGCGTGCCGTGAACAATTTCCCGGTCAGCGGCCAGCCGATGCCGGCGGCCTTCATCCGGGCCGTGGCGCGGATCAAGCGCGCCGCCGCCGAGGTCAACCGCGACCTCGAGCTACTCGATGCCGAGCGCGCCGAGGCAATCGTCGTCGCGGCCCAGCAACTGATCGATGGCGAGCATGGCGATCAGTTCCCCATCGATATCTTCCAGACCGGCTCGGGCACCTCGTCGAACATGAACGTCAACGAGGTGATCTCGCACCTGGCCTCGCGGGACGGCCTCGAGGTCGGCCCCAACGACCACGTCAACATGGGCCAGTCGAGCAACGACGTGGTACCCACGGCGTTGCATCTCGCTGCGGCGCTGATGGTCAAGGAGCACCTGCTGCCGGCGATGGAGTATCTCAAGGCGACCATCGAGCGCAAGGCCGACGAGCTCGACGACGTGGTCAAGACCGGGCGTACCCATCTGATGGATGCCATGCCGGTGCGCATGAGTCAGGAACTGGGCGGCTGGGCGAACCAGGTCGGGCAGGCGATCGAGCGCCTGCACGACGTTCAGCAGCGGCTCGGCCGGCTGGCCCAGGGCGGCACCGCCGTGGGCACCGGGGTCAACGCTCATCCCGAGTTCGCCCGGCGCATGGCCGACGCGCTGGGCGCCCAGACCGGCCTGGATCTGCGTCCCAGCGACAGTTTCTTCGCCAGCCTCGGCTCGCAGGACACCGCGGTCGAGCTTTCCGGCCACCTCAAGAGCTACGCTTGCGCGGTGATGAAGATCAGCAACGATCTGCGCTGGATGAATTCCGGCCCGCTGGCCGGGCTCGGCGAGATCGAACTCGAGGCCCTGCAGCCGGGCAGCTCGATCATGCCCGGCAAGGTCAATCCGGTGATTCCCGAGTCGGCGGCGCAGGCGGCGGCGCAGGTGATCGGCCTGGACAGTGCGATCACCGTGGCGGGGCAGAGCGGCAACTTCCAGCTCAACGTGATGCTGCCGCTGATCGCCAGCAACCTGCTGACTTCGCTGACGCTGATGACCAATGTCAGCCGCTTGCTCGCCGACAAGGCCATCGCCACCTTCAACGTGCGCCGCGAGAGCGTCGCGGAGCCGCTGTCGCGCAACCCGATCCTGGTCACCGCGCTCAATTCGGTGATCGGTTACAACGCCGCGGCCCAGGTCGCCAAGAAGGCCTATCAGGCGGGGCGGCCGATCATCGATGTCGCCGAGGAGGAGACCGACCTGTCACGGGATGAGCTCCAGCGGCTGCTCGACCCGGCGAAGCTCACCGAGGGCGGGATCCCCGAATGATGTGAGCGCGCCGTCACGCCACGCGATCAAAGAGCCGGCGCTTGCGCCGGCTCTCTCGTGTCTGGCAACTGATAGCGCCGTCGGGCGTCAGCAGGCCTCGCCGTCGCCCTCGCGACGCGCTTTCTGGATGGTCTCGGCGGCCTGTTCGCGCTCCTCGCGGTCGGCCTCCGGGGTGTCGTTCTCGTCGGCGCGGCCCGGGCGGTAGCAGAGGGTGGCGAGGATCGGAAAGTGATCCGAACCGAAGGCTTCGAGGCGTCGCATCCCACGCAGGGTGAAGTGTTCGCTGACGAAGATGTGGTCGAGCGGCCAGCGCAGAAAGGGGTAATCGGCGTGGAAGGTGCTGTGCATGCCGCGCCCCCGGCGCGGGTCGAGCATCCCGCTGATATGGCAGAAACGCCGGGTGGTACCCGACCAGGCGACGTCGTTGAGATCGCCGAACAGCAGGGTGGGCTGCTCGTGCTGGTGGATGCCCTTGCCCACCAGCAGCAGTTCGGCATCCCGCCACAGCGACTCGTCGCTCTCGCTGGGTGCCGGCGGGCGCGGATGCACGGCATGGATGCGAATCTTCGCGCCGCAGGCCATCCGTAGCCAGGCATGGATCGACGGGATGTCGCTCTGTATCAGCCATTTGACCTCGACGTCCTCGAGCGGCTCGCGCGAGAACAGGTGCATGCCGTAGAGGTTGTCCAGCGGCACCTTGACGCTGTAGGGCCAGTCGCTGTCCAGCGAGTCGCCGAGCTGCTCGCCCCACCAGGCGTCGGATTCCAGCGTCAGTATCAGGTCGGGGCGTTCGGCCTGGATCTGGCGCAGCAGGCCTGCGGCGTTGCGATTGGGGGTGAGCACGTTGGCGACCAGCAGCGTGAGGTCGCGCCAATCACCGTCGTCGCTGGCATCGGTGACCTGCTTGCGCCACAGCGGCGTCCAGGGAAGGATATGCCTGACCTGGATGGCGATCACCAGCAGACAGGCGGCGATCGTGCCGATACGCCAACTTCCCGTGCTCAGCCAGAGCGCGAGCAGGCCGACCACGAGCCCCGCCACGGCCAGCTGCAGGCGTGGGAAATCGAAGCCCCGCACCCACCAGTGTCGCAGGTGCAGGAAGGGTATGAGCGTGGCGATCAGCAGTAGCGCGGCGACGATCGCCAGGCCGGCGTCGATCATGGTGGGCTCCCGGGCGGGCGTGACAGGGTTGGACGCTCACCAATAACACGAACGCCGGCGCGCTGTAACCGTCAGGCGACGCACGAAGCCTGCGGCTGCCGCTCGCTTCACTATTGGATGAAGGTCGAGGGGCGAGTCATGAAGTTCAAAGGGAACGGTTATTGAAGAGCAGACTCACGCTCCTCGGCGACACGTTCTTTGGCCCGGTCACGGGCGGCATTGAGTTCGTTAAGGAACTGCTGCCCCTGTTCACCGTAAGTGTCGATGTACCACTTGCGAATTGGCTCGGCGTAGCTGCGGAACTGCTCCATCTCTTCGTCGTTGGGCACGTACAGTTTGCCACCCGACTTCTTCCATGCCGCATAGGCTTCGAGCTCCTTGCGTGGCTGCATGCCGAACTGGACGACGCTCATAAGCGCAGACCCATCCACTACGATGCGCTGCTGTTCTGGGGTCAACGACTTGAATTTCTGATTGCCCATCAGCCACATCGAGGCCATATAGGCATGGCCGTCGAGGGTGATGTACTTGAGAACTTCCTGAAAGTTCATGTTTATGATGTCCGAAATGGAGTTCTTGGTGCCATCGACAACACCGGTCTGTAGTGCCGTGTATACATCAAGCCAAGGGATTGGCGTTGGTGAGCCACCCATATCCCGAACAAGACGTTGTTGGATTTCGGACTCTATGGTGCGGATGCGAAGCCCCTTGATATCTGCTGGTGAATGTATTTCATGATCGACGTTGGCAAAGTTCCGCCAGCCGCCGGTCTGAGTCATGGTCATCAGACGAATACCTTGGCCCGTTGCATCGAGAATTTCGCCACGTAGATAGTCAGTGAACTCCGGGTCCGACAACATGCCCATGGCTGTGCGGTCGTCGGGGAAAGTGTAGGGGATGTCCATGCCTTGGATCGGTGGATAAATACCGGCGACACCGCCTGCGGTTGCGGTGAATAGGTCGACGATACCGGCTTGCATGGCTTCGAAGCATTCATTCGCCGAGCCGCACAGTTGGGGGCCAACGAAGATGTTGACATTGACTTCGCCGCCGGTATGACTTTCCACGTAGTTCTCGAAGACCTGGGCGGCGTCGTACTCTTCATCCTGCTCATTGGCCAGCAAGACCACGTTGAGGTCCACGGCGTGAGCCATGGAGGCGGTACTCAGGGTAGAGCCCAACAGAACGGCGCTGGCGATTTTCTTCATCTTGTTGCTTGGTATTTTCATTATTGTGTCCTCTCATGCGGTTGGGGGGGATGCTTATGTGACGTAACCGAGAGATCGGGGGATGGCGAGCACCAGGTCCGGCACATAAACCAGGGTGAAAAGAATGCCGACTTCAACTAGAAAAAGAGGCATCATCTCCCAGGCAATCCTTTCAATTTTTTCGTTACTTATGCTGCCGACAACGAACAGTACCAGGCCCATTGGAGGTGTGATAAGGCCCATGATTAGTGTCACGCTCATGACGACTGCGAAATGAATGGGGTCAACGCCGACCCCGGTCATGACCGGGGCCAGGATAGGACCTAGGATCAAGATGGCGGGGCCAGCATCCATGATGGTACCGACGCCTAGCAGGAAGAGAACGACCAAGAAGAACAGCAGAGCGGGGTCGTCGGTGATACCTAGGATGAAACCGCTCACCAGTTGAGGTGTGCCCTTGAGGCTGACAAGTGAGGCGAAGGCGACTGCTGCACCGACCAATAGTAACACCACGGCCGAGCTGAGTGCTGCCTTGCCGAAAAGTTTCGGTAGATCACTTAACTTGAGGTCGCGTGTAACGAACAGGCCGAGAATCAAGGCATAGAAGGCTGCTATTGCGGCACCTTCCGTGGGAGTGAAGATACCGCCTACAATACCGCCAATGAGAATCACCGGCGTCAGAAGTGGCATAAAGGCGGCGATGAAAGCTTGCCATTTCTCGCTCCAGCTAGCCTTGGGCAACGGCTCGGGGAATTCCTTGAAGCGGGTCATCACGGAGATGGTGATCATCAGGCCCACTCCAATCAGGATCCCGGGCAAGATGCCGCCGGCGAACATGCCCGCGACCGACACATTCATGATGAAGGCATAGAGAATAAAGATGCCGCTTGGCGGAATTATGCTAGCAATCACCGCCGAGGCCGCTGTTACTGCCGCCGAGAAGCGGTTGGTGTAGCCCGACGACTTCATGGCCGGGATCATTACCGAGCCCAGTGCCGAGGCATCCGCCACCGCCGATCCTGAGCCGCCCGCCAGCATCAGCGAAGAGGTCACCGACACCTGGCCGAGGCCGGCGCGACGATGCCCGATCAGAGTCTCGGCGAAGCGCACGATGCGCGAGGTGACCCCGCCCGCCGTCATCAGTTCGCCGGCCAGGATGAAGAAGGGAAGCGCCATCAACGGGAAGCTATCGATGCCTGCGAACAGCCGTTGAAACAGCAGGTCGAGAAACACGACCCTGCCCTCCAGTACCAGACTGATGCCCGGGGCGATCAGCATTAGAAAGACGATCGGCATGCCGGCGATCAGCAGTCCTGCAAAGATCCAGAGATAGGCGAATGTCATGGTTCAGGCCTCCGCCTTCTGGTGATCGATATCCTGATCGCGTGATGCGAGCTTGGCTGCTATCTGGGGTGAGGTCAGGGAGAGCATCGCGCGCAGTAGCCGCTCAAGCGAGCACAGCGAGGTTAGGGTGAAACTGACTGGTAGTACGTAGTAGACCTGGGCCATGGGGATCCCGAGTGCCAGGCTATGGGTGGTGGCGCCGCGCTCGATACGGTCAAAACTGAGTTGAATGCACCAGATCAGAGTGACGAGGATGGCGGCCTCGAGCAGCAACTGCAGCAAGTACCATGGCCGCGAGCCCCGGAACCACTCGGTGCACAGGTCGAGGCTCACGTTGAGGCCTTTCTTGTGCGCTGTAGGAAAGAACAGGAAGGCCATCCATACCATCAGATAGCGCGATAGCTCCTCGGTCCAACCAAAGCTATGGCCGAAGGCATAGCGATAGACGACGTGAACGATCATCACGACCAGCATCGCGGCCAGCAGTAGCGTGGCTGTGCTACCGGCCCAGCGCGTCGTCTGTCGGTTGATGCGGTCAAGGAAGGTTACGAGGGTTGGCATGCATTGTCTCCGGGACTCGCCGTGGTCTAAGGGGCCAAGCCTAGCGGCGCTTGCGTTTTTGTTGTCAGGGAGCGGCGTCGCGGCATCTATTTCGTAGCGCTACGAAAATGCTAGATTTGTCGGTTGGGAAGTGTCAACCCGACCAAGGGACGATAAGTCGTCAAAAGCATTGTACTAAAGTCTTAATTTAGGGCGGTTCGTAGGTTTTAATTCCATTTGGATGTGAGCTTCGAGACTGACGTGTTGACAGTGATTGGTCGTTGGAACAATATTTTCGTAGCGCTACGATTTTGATTGTCATGTCTATCATGGCGGGTAACCGAGAGGCCAGGTAATGCACAGGGACCGACGCACCATTGACCAATTGCGCAGTCAGCGCTGGTACAGCGGCCAGGACATGCGGGGTTTCGCCCACCGGCAACGCACTCAGCAGATGGGGCTGCGTCGAGAGGAGTTCATGGACAAGCCGGTGGTCGGCATCCTCAACACTTGGAGCGATCTGAGTCCTTGTCATGCGCATCTGCGAGATCGCGCTGACGCCGTCAAGCGAGCGGTGTGGGCCGCTGGCGGTTTTCCGGTGGAATTGCCTGCAATGTCATTGGGCGAAGTGATGGTCAAGCCTACGACCATGCTGTATCGCAACTTCCTGGCGATGGAAGCCGAGGAGCTGTTGAGATCTCATCCGATCGATGGAGTGGTGCTGCTGGGCGGTTGCGACAAGACCACCCCGGGGTTGCTGATGGGTGCCATCAGCATGGATATTCCGACGATCTTCTGCCCGGCGGGGCCGATGCTCAACGGCAAGTGGAAGGGCAAGACCCTGGGCGCTGGTACCCATACACGCAAGTACTGGGATGAATTGCGCAGCGGTAATATCACGCAGGCGGAGTGGGTGGATCTAGAATCGCGCATGACCCGCTCCAACGGCACCTGTAACACCATGGGTACGGCCTCCACCATGACCTCCATCGTCGATGCCATGGGCCTGACCCTGCCCGGTGCCTCCAGCATCCCGGCGGCGGATTCCGGCCACACCCGCATGGCCTCCGAATGCGGCTCACGCATCGTCGAGATGATCTGGGAAAATCTCAGGCCCTCGGACTTCCTGACTCGCGAGAGCTTCCTCAATGGCGCCCGCTGCTACATGGCCATGGGTGGCTCTACCAACGCCGCCGTGCACCTGATCGCCCTCGCTCGTCGCGCCAATGTCGAACTCTCCCTCGATGATCTGGATGTCGTGGCTCGGGAGATCCCCGTACTCGCCAATATCTTTCCCTCGGGCGAGTACCTGATGGAAGATTTTTTCTATGCCGGTGGCCTGCCGGCGCTGCTCAAGCGTCTCGCGGGCCATCTTTCCCTCGAAGCTGGGGGCGTTTCCGGCAAGACGCTTGGTGAGTGGGTTGCGCCCGCGGAATGCTATGACGCGGACGTCATTCGCCCTTTCAATGAACCAGTCACGCCGGGCGCGGCGCTGGCCGTGCTACGCGGCAATCTGGCCCCCAACGGGGCGGTCATCAAGGCCAGCGCCGCCAATCCTGAGCTGGCCCGCCATCGCGGCCGCGCCGTGGTCTTCGACAACCACGCCGATCTGGTGGCGCGTATCGATGACCCGGCCCTGGAGATTACCGCCGACTCGGTGCTGGTATTGCGCAATGCCGGGCCCAAGGGAGCGCCCGGCATGCCCGAATGGGGCGCTCTGCCGATTCCCAAGAAACTCCTGGCCCAGGGCGTACGCGACATGTTGCGGATCTCTGATGCGCGCATGAGCGGCACCCATTACGGCACCTGCGTGCTTCACGTGTCGCCCGAGTCCTCGGTGGGCGGCCCGCTGGCATTAGTGCGCGATGGCGACGAGATCGAGCTGGACATCGAGGCCCGCCGGCTCGAACTCTGCGTCGCTCCTGGGGAGCTCGAGGCACGACGCGATGCCTGGCGGGCCCCGAGCCCGCGAATCGATCGCGGCTATACCGCGATCTTCCAGGAGCATGTGACCCAGGCCGATCAGGGATGCGATTTCGACATCCTTCAGGGCGGTCAACGACAAGACGAACCCGAAATCTTCTGAGGTGACGACATGACGCTTCCCGTGAATCATTTCAAACAGTGGCTGGACGCACCCAAGGTGCCGGTAGGAACCTGGCTGATGACCGCGAGCCCCAACGTGGCCGAGGCCATCGGGTTCGCCGGTTTCGATTATGTGGTGCTCGACATGGAGCACGTGCCAGTGGATGTGCCTCAGGCCATCGCCATTATGCAGGCCGTGGCCGGCACTCCGGCGGAACTGGTGGTGCGTCTGCCCTGGAATGACCCGGTGATGGTCAAGCGAGTCCTGGATAGCGGTGCTCAGACGCTGATGTTCCCCTATATCCAGAATAGTGAGGAGGCACGTCAGGCGGTAGCCTCTACCCGCTATCCTGGTCGCGGCTTTCGCGGCGTGGCGGCGGTGCATCGGGCCAGTCGTTATGGAACCGTCAAGCGTTACCTCCAAGAGGCCGACCGCGAGATCGGCGTCATCCTCCAGCTCGAAACGCCGGAAGCCGTGGCGGCTTTGCCGGAGATCGCCGAGGTGGAGGGGGTCGATGCACTGTTCATCGGCCCGGGCGACCTATCCGCCGCCATGGGGCACATCGGAGACATCCGTCATCCGGAAGTGCAGGGCGTGATCGGCGAGGTTGTTAAGGCCTGTCGGGGGCGCAACTTGCCCTGCGGCATCGTCGGGGCGGACCCCGAGCTGGTGAGCGAGTATATCGCCAAGGGATTCGCCTTCGTGGCCATCGGCTCCGACATGAGCCTGATGATGTCCCGGGCCCAAGAGTATCTCGCCGCTCTGCACGGTGAGACCGCCCCCGCCGAGAATAACGGCGTCTATTGAGCATGACCGAGCTTCTCACGCTGTCTTCGCCGACCTGGCAACTGGCCCTGACTCCCCCCCTCGGCGGGGGCGTGTCTCGGTTAGCCTTGGCCGGTCGGGATGTCCTGCGCCCCCTTGGGCCCGGCCTAGCGGGGGCGGAGGCGGAGGCGGTACGCCAGAGTGGCGGCTACATGCTGGCGCCGTATTCCAATCGTATTGCCGATGCCGTCTTTCCTTGGGAGGGTGAGACGGTGCGGCTGACACCCAATTTCGGCGATCATCCCCATAGTCTGCACGGGCTAGCCTGGCAGCGCGCTTGGGCGGTGGAATCCCGGGGAGCGTCTGAAGCTAGCTTGGTGTTCGACCATCCTGGCGATTCTGACTGGCCCTGGCGCTGCCGGCTGCGTCAGAGCTGGCGCATAGAAGGCCACTGCGTCCGCCTGATGCTCGAGGTCGAGAACCACGACGATCGGGATATGCCGGCGGGGCTAGGTTGGCACCCCTATTTTCTGCGCGACGGCCTAGAAATGGCGTTTTGCTGCGAGGGGGTATGGCTGAACGATTCCCGCCAGCTCCCCGAGCGGCATGTGCCCGTCCCCGCCGACTGGGACTTCAGCGTGCGGCGGCCGGTGGGGTCGCCAGGCCTGGATCACTGCTTCACCGGCTGGGCGCGGGAGGCGCGCCTGGCCTGGCCGGCTCGCGGCTTCGCCGTGACCCTGACGGCCTCGGAGGCGCTATCCCACCTGGTAGTCTTCACTCCCGAGGGCCGCGATGTCGTCGGCATCGAGCCGGTCAGCCACGCCAACGACGCCCTCAACATGGCCGATCCCGCCGCCGCCGGCATGCGTCGCCTGGCGCCCGGCGAACGGCTGGTCGGCCACATTCACCTGACAGCCGAGATCGTATCATGACCGCTTCCCCGTTCCGCTCCGTGCTGTCGGCCCGAGCCGCCCTCGGCGAGTGCCCGGTCTGGGCCGGCGACGAAGGAGTGCTCTACTGGGTGGACATCGAGGCGCCGAGCCTCAACCGCTTCGACCCCGCCAGCGGCGAGAACGCCGTCTACCCCATGCCCGAGCACATCGGCTGCATCGGCCGTCGCGAGCAGGGCGGCTTCATCGCCGGGCTGCGCTCGGGCCTGTGGCTGCTCGACGACGAGGCGCGCCCGCTGGAATGCCTGGCCCGGCCGGTGGCCGACACCGCCATCAGTCGCTTCAACGACGGCCGCGTCGATCCCTGGGGGCGTTTCTGGGCGGGCACGATCCACGAGCCCAGGGACGAACCCCTGGCCAGCCTCTTCCGGGTCGATGCCGACCTGAGCTGCCGGCGCCTCGCCGGCGAGGTTCTGGTGTCCAACGGCGTGGCCTTCAGCCCCGACCGCCGCTGGGCCTACCACTCCGACACGCCCAAACACGTGATCTACCGCTATCCACTGGATCCGGACAGCGGAGAGATCCTCGGCCCGCGCGAGGTCTTCCACCGCTTCCCGTTCGGCAACGGCCGCCCGGATGGCGCCGCCGTCGACAGCGAGGGCCATTACTGGTCGGCACTGTTCGAGGGCGGTCGCGTGGTCCGCCTGTCTCCCGCGGGCGAGATCGTCGCCGAGTATCCGGTCCCCGCCCGCTGCCCGACCATGTGCGCCTTCGGCGGCGAGGATCTCAAGACCCTCTATGTGACCAGCGCCCGCCATGGCCGTCCGGCCGAGGAACTCGCGGCCTATCCCCGGTCCGGGGATCTCTTCGCCATGCGCGTCGAGATCGCCGGGCGTCCCGAACCGCTGTTCGCCGGCTGAGGCCGGCCCGCTTTCATGACTCAACAGGAGCCCAACATGCTCAATCTCCAGGACAAGGACCTGCTGCGCCAGGCGTGCCTGATCGACGGCGACTGGGTGGGAGCCGACGAAGGCGCCACCGATGACGTCACCAACCCCGCCGACGGCGGCGTGATCGGTCGCGTGCCGCGCATGGGCGAGGCCGAGACCCTGCGCGCCATCGAGGCGGCCGAGCGCGCCATGGTCGAGTGGCGGGGAAAGACCGCCAAGGAGCGTGGCGTGCTGCTGCGCCGCTGGCACGATCTGATGCTCGAGCATCGTGAGGACCTGGCCGCGCTGATGACCGCCGAGCAGGGCAAGCCGTTGGCCGAGGCCCGAGGGGAGATCGGCTTCGCGGCGAGCTTCCTGGAATGGTTCGCCGAGGAGGGACGTCGTACCTACGGCGAAGTGATCCCCAGCCCCATGGGCGATCGTCGCATGCTGGTAGTCAAGCAGCCGATCGGGGTGTGTGCCGCCATCACCCCATGGAACTTCCCGGCCGCGATGATCGCCCGCAAGGCGGGCCCGGCGCTGGCCGCCGGCTGCAGCATCGTCATCAAGCCGGCGGGGCAGACGCCCTACTCGGCGCTGGCCATGGGCGAGCTGGCCCAGCGCGCCGGCATCCCGGCTGGTGTGGTCAACGTGGTCACCGGCGACGCCAGGGGGATCGGGGGCGCCATGACCGCGAGCCCCAAGGTCCGGAAGTTGACCTTCACCGGTTCCACCGGCGTCGGAAAACTGTTGCTGCGGCAGTGCGCGGACACCGTCAAGAAGGTATCCATGGAGCTTGGTGGCAACGCGCCCTTTATCGTTTTCGATGACGCCGATCTGGATCAGGCGGTCGAGGGCGCGATGCAGGCCAAATTCCGCAATGCCGGTCAGACCTGCGTTTGCGCCAACCGCCTCTTCGTCCAGGACGGTCTCTATGATGCCTTTGTTGAGCGCTTGTCCACCAAGGTCGCCGAACTCAAGGTCGGTCCGGGCCACGAGGCGGGGGTCACCGTTGGTCCGTTGATCGACACGGCGGCTGCAGACAAGGTCGAACAGCAGCTGCGTGATGCCTTGGCCAAGGGCGCAAAGTTGCATTATGGCGGCGAACGGCTGGCCGGCAACTTCCTCTCGCCGGCGGTGATTGCTGACGCCACCCCGGACATGGAGTGCTTTTCAGAAGAAACCTTCGGTCCTCTGGCGCCGGTGTTCCGTTTCCGCGATGAGGGCGAGGTATTGCGCTTGGCCAACGACACCGAGTACGGCCTGGCCGCCTACTGCTACACCCGTGATCTGGGCCGAGCCTGGCGTATGTCAGAGGAACTGGACTACGGCATGGTGGGTATCAATAACGGTCACGTCTCCACCTGCGAGGCCCCCTTCGGCGGCGTCAAGGAATCGGGCCTGGGGCGCGAGGGCGCCCGCCAGGGCATCGAGGACTACCTCGAGACCAAGTACGTCAACATGGCCATCTAGGAGGCGAGACCGTGAGCGAACAGCCCCAGGTTCACTACTATTCCCTGCGAGACAAGACGGTGTTCGTCTCCGGAGGCGGCTCCGGCATCGGGGCCGCCCTGGTGCGCGCCTTCGCCGGGCAGGGCGCCCGGGTCGCCTTCGTCGACATCGACGCCGATGCCTCCGAAGCGCTGGTGGCCGAGCTGGCCTCGGCCGAGGTGCGCTTCCACGAGTGCGACATCCGCGACATCGAGCGCCTCCAAGCGGTGATCGCCGAGGTGGAGCGCGAAATGGCGCCCATCGACGTGCTGATCAACAACGCCGGCCTCGACGATCGTCACTCCCTCGAGGAGCTGACCCCCGAGTACTGGGACAACTGCCAGGCCATCAACCTGCGCCACCACGTCTTCGCCACCCAGGCGGTGCTGCCCGCCATGAAACGGCGGGGCGAGGGCAGCATCATCAATCTCGGTTCGATCTCATGGATGCGCGGTCGTCCCGGCATGGTGGGCTACACCACCGCCAAGGCAGCCGTCAATGGGCTTACGCGGACCCTGGCCCAGGAAATCGGTATTCATGGGATCCGGGTCAACGCCCTGGTGCCGGGTGCCATTCAGACCGAGCGCCAGGAGAGGCTTTGGCTGACCCCGGAGCTCAACCAGCGCTTCCTTGATCAGCAAGCGCTGAAATTTCGCCTTCAGGTCGAGGACGTGGCGCGCATGGCGCTGTTCCTCGGTTCCGATGAGAGTCGCGGCTGTACCGGCCAGAACTTCGTGGTTGATGCGGGCCTGACGCTCAACTGAGCCTTTCCATTTCCGGCCGGTCGTAGATCTTACGGAAACCGCCTGTCTTCATTATTACCAACAGGAATTCATCATGATGCGCGTCATCACCGCGTCGCATGCTATCAGTGTCTACCACGGCGATACCCTGCTGTTCCGTCACGCCGAGGATGCACCGGCGATCTATGTCGGGCGTGGGCAGGCGACCTTCGACATGTACCGCGGCAACTTCGAGATCGCGGACTACCTGGAAGTCCGCGAGCCCCTGGTTCACCTGGACCTGTATGAGGAGAAGCGGGGATACCGGCTGGCCTTCCGCCGCCATGCAGGGGATGCGCTGCAGCTCGAGTTGTGGCTCGAGACGACGGCAGACGGCGCGACCCTGACCACCCGTTACGCTGCCGCGGGCATCAATCGCACCTGGTGGCGGTTGGTTGCCGAACCTGACGAGCGGGTTTGGGGCTGCGGCGAACAGATGTCCTACCTCGACCTGCGCGGTCGCCATTTTCCGCTGTGGACATCGGAACCCGGTGTCGGTCGCGACAAGAGCACCTATGTCACCTGGCGCTCCGACGTGGAGAATCGCGCCGGCGGGGACTACTACCACACCAACTATCCGCAGCCGACCTTCCTGTCGTCGCGCCATTACGCCTGCCATCTGGAGACCAGCAGCTACGCGGACTTCGACTTCCGGCACGACGACTTCCACGAGCTCCAGGTGTGGGACGTGCCGGTGCGTCTCGAGCTGTACGGCGCGACCCGCTACCTGTCACTGGTCGAGAGGCTCGGCGCACGATTCGGCCACCAGCCGCGGCTGCCTGAATGGGTCTACGACGGGGTCATTCTGGGCCTCAAACGAGGCAAGACTCATGCCCAGGAGCGGCTCGAGCAGGCGTTGGCCAGCGACATGGCCGTGTCCGCGCTTTGGTGCGAGGACTGGGCGGGAATTCGTGAAACCAGCTTCGGTGCCAGACTCTTTTGGGACTGGAAGGCCTCCGAGAGCCGCTATCCGGACCTGGCTGAATGGTGCCGAGAACTTGAATCGCGCGGGATTCGCTTCTTGGGCTACGTGAATCCCTATCTGTGCGTGGACGGTGAGCTCTACCCTGTGGCTCGCGATCACGGCTATCTCGCTACCACTGCGGGGGGCGAGACGGCTATCGTGGACTTCGGCGAGTTCGACTGCGGCGTCGTGGACTTCACCAATCCCGAGGCCTGTTCCTGGTTCAAGGACACTATCCTCAAGGCCAACATGCTCGACATCGGTCTGAGCGGGTGGATGGCGGATTTTGGTGAGTATCTGCCGGTGGGCGTGACGCTGGCCAACGGCGTCGCGGCGGAAGTCGAGCACAACCGCTGGCCGACCCGTTGGGCCCGGGTCAATGCCGAGGCCCTTGCCGAGCGTGGCAAGACCGCAGAGGCGACCTTCTTCATGCGCGCCGGCTACACGGGGGTTCAGGCTTTTTGTCCGTTGCTGTGGGGTGGTGATCAGTCGGTGGACTTCTCCCGCCATGACGGCATCGGCACGGTGATTACGGCGGCACTGTCCTCGGGGTTGCTGGGCAATGCGTTTCATCACAGTGACATCGGCGGTTACACGAGCCTGTTTGGAAACGTTCGTAGTGCTGAACTGTTCAAGCGCTGGGTTGATCTGGCGACTTTTACACCCGTCATGCGCACTCACGAGTGCAATCGCCCCGCCGACAACTTGCAGTGGTTCGACAGCGCCGAGTTGACTGAGCACTTGGCGCGCATGAGTCGTGTCTATCGCCACCTGTCTCCGTACCTCAAGGTGTTGGTCGAGGAGGGCGCCGAACGAGGCATCCCAGTACAGCGCCCGCTGTTCCTGCACTTCGAGGACGATCCCAAGGTCTATGGCATCCAGACTCAGTACCTATACGGGCCGGACCTTTTGGTGGCGCCGGTGATAGAGGCTGGTGTCGCGGCGCGCGATGTCTACCTGCCGGCTGGCGAGACATGGGTGCACCTCTGGAGCGGTACTGTCGAGTCGGGTGGCCGCCGGCTGGAGGTTGGTGCACCCGATGGGCGTCCTCCGGTGTTCTTTCGGCAGCGGAGCGCCTGGAGAACGCTTTTCGAGACCGTGCCGGGGCATGATTGATGGACATGCTGGAGCAACACCTGGCGTTGTTGCTGGTGGTGGCCCTGGCGACCTACGCTCAAACCATCACTGGCTTCGCCTTTGGTCTGATCTTCATGGCCGGCGTTGTATTGTTCGGCATCGCTCCGGTGACTCTAGGAGCCATCCTCATCAGCGTTCTGAGCCTGTTCAACTGTGTGGTGGCGCTATACGGCAAGCGTGCCACACTGGATCGTCGCGTCGTGCTGATCAGTGCTTTGAGCGGTATGGTCACTGTTTTCTTGGGTGTCTGGGCGTTGGAGTCTCTGAGCGGTGACTATGTAGGCTGGCTCGAGGTTATCCTGGGGGGCTCCATAATCACCAGCAGTCTGATGCTGGTGTATCACCCCAAGCCCCGGCGGCACCGCTCGCCGGATTGGAGCTTTGCGTTGTTCGGTGGGTTATCGGGCTTCATGGGGGGGATGTTCTCGACGTCGGGGCCGCCCATGGTTTTCCAGCTCTATCGGCAACCATTGGCGCCGGCCGTCATTCGTGACTGTCTCCTCATGGTCTTTGCCATCAATAGTCTCCAGCGTCTGACTATCGTTGCCTTTCAGGGGGCGCTCGATTTGCAGGTGCTCGGTGTTGCAATGGCAGCGATTCCGGTGGTGGTGTTCTTTACCTGGCTGGGCCGCCGCTACCCGCCTCCCTTATCGGCACGCAGCCTGAGACGACTGGCCTTCATCCTGCTATTGGGCTCCGGTGTCAGCCTATGTATCTCGGGCCTGAGATGATGAAGTCAGCCAGGAGCCAACATGTCCTCCCAAAAGGGGCGGGGCTCAAGGAATAGTGAGCCCGACGCGCCGGGTTGAACTTTCTCGCACCAGAAGCTCGAAGCCCAGGTCGACTGTCGTCTCGGCGGCTTTTCCTTGCAGGCTATCGAGTAGGCTCATCGCCACTCGGTCTCCAATTTCTTGGCGTGGCGGGCGTACGGTCGATATGGAAGGTAGACAACAATTGCTGAAGTCCATGTCGCCAAAGCCTACCAGTGCAATATCCTCGGGGATACGTATGCCTCTGGCCTGCGCCTCGGCAATGGCGCCCAGGGCCAGGACATCGTTCGAGAACACGATGCCGTCTATATCGGGTTGTTCGGCGAGTAGCGCTCTCAGCGCCTTGCGGGCGGCTTCGGCCATCCGATCAGTGCCGGTATCGATAATTTGGCAGTTGGAACTGCCGAGTAGATCCTGGCAGGCAGTTCTCAAGCCCGTTGCACGAAGCCGGGCGCGATTGTCGATGCTGAGGCGGGCGCCGATGAAAGCCAGGCGGCGGCACCCCGACTCGATGAGATGACGTGCTTGGGCTCGCCCGACATCTTCGTGGGAAAAGCCGACCATGGTGTCTAGGGCATTGGAGCCGAGTTCCCACATTTCCACCACAGGCAGTGCGGAACTGGTCAATATGCGACGAGTTTCCCGACTGTGTTGCAGCCCGGTCAGCACCATGGCACTAGGCGACCAGGACATGAAGGCCCGCACCAGCGACTCTTCCTGCTCTTCGGAATACTCGCTGTGACCAAGCAGTAGCTGGTAGCCATGATGGCTCAAGGCCATTTGCATGCGACTGACGGTCGAAGAGAACATCGAGTTGACCAGAGAAGGCACGACGACACCGATGACGCGAGTTTGTGCGGCGGCCAGGGCACCGGCCATCAGATTGGGGACATAGCCCAGCGTGTCGATAGCATTCTGGATACGCCGACCGAGGGCATCGGACACTTCGGCGGGGCGGCGCAGGTAGAGCGACACAGTGCTGGCCGAGACGCCGGATAATTTTGCGACGTCCGTCATGGTGACACGCTTGGTGCTGCGCCGGGAGCGCTGTTGGCTGCTCATGGTGGTTGCTCGATTGGAGTGGCCGGGTGTCGAGGACGACTTCCGGTTGAAATGTTTACTGTCTTTGGGGATGCTAGATGAATCCTACCATATCCCTGAGTGGCCACGTCCAAGGTAAGCCCGAGCTGAAAAAAGCCCCAAGGCTTCAGGAGCCATGGGGCAAAGATCGACATGTCAGCGAGTGGGGCGCCTGTGCCCCACCCTCATGCTGATATTCAGAACCAGGTTTCTGCTTGGACGCCGAAGCTCCATTGACCGCCGGTATAACCCTCCTGGCCGAAGGCATCATCGGTCGCGAATTCATTCAACTCGTCATCCCAATCCGTGTAGGAAGCGAAGACTCGCAACTCGGGGCGCTGCCAGAAGCCGCCCACCGCAGGCTTGAAGGTCGGGGCGATGGTGAATTTGGTAAAGTCACCGTCAACGGCGCGGCGTCCCTTGTAGCCTTGCGGATCGAGATCCATGGTCTGGTAACTGGCTTCATACTGCATTTCGAAGTTCTCGCTGATCTCGTTGGCGATGCGAGTGTTGAACGAGGCCCAGCGGTAGTCGTCACCGCGAACGAAGCGATCCTGGCTGACCTCGGTCAGCAGCGAGGGGGCGATGCGCCAGTGGGGCGCTAGATAAGTGGTGCCGTAAACCGCCAGTCGCGTGGCCTGCGCGTCATCTAGCAGCTCGCCGTTGGCGCCGATTTGCTTGACCTCTGCACCCAGTCCTTCACCGTGCAGCAAGGCGGCCATGAAGGTGCCCTTGCCGAGGCCGAAGAAGCTGTCACCACGGTAGGCCAGCATGCCGTGAACGCCGCTGTCTGCGGCAGTGCCAGGGCCATCGACGATACGCTTATCGTTATCATTGGCGGAGAGCGCGCTGAACATGAACTCCCAATTTCCGATGTAGTTGTTGGTGGTTAGCACCAGGCTATCGGTATCGGCACTGATCTCCGTGTTTTCGGGGTTGACGCTGAAATCATCGAAGCTGCGGCCATAGAGCGTGAAACTGCTCCGCCAGTCGTCAGCTAGCTGGACATCATAGATACCGCCGCCCAGGCCCGCCAGCTTGACCACATCGCTGTCGATCCAGTGTATATCGAATTTGTCGCGATCGAGGCGCTTGCCGGCCCACAGTGTGGCGTTTTCGAATGCCGTGCCCTTGAAGCTGGGCAGCGCGGAGAGTTCAACGAATACCTGCCGGACATTGAGATTGGATTCATTGGCGGTCCAGTCGTTGCTGGTGGTCACCGAGTCTGCGAGGGCGAACTGGAAGCGCTGCTTGGTGCCGTTCTCGTAAGTCTTGAGATGGTTAAAGCGGGCATGCACGTAGGTATCCGGCTCGTTGCCCAGGCGGCCCACGGCGCCTCCCACGGTGCCGGCGGGGGTCACATAGGGGCCGCCGGGCAGGCTTTTGCCGTCCTTCCCCAGCAGCAGACCAGAGCGCGCATAAGCGCTGAAGGTGAAGCCGTCGTCGCGACTGGATTGTTTCTCGAGAGCTGCGATTCTTGCGTCGTAGTTTTCGGCAGCGTCCTGTTCGTTGAGACGGTCTTCCGCGGCTTGGGCGCGCTGTTCAGCGTCTGCCACGCGTGCCTCTAGTGCTGCCAGTCGTGCTTCGAGATCATCATCATTGGCCAAGGCATAGGGGCTGATGGCGATCGAAGCGAGGGTAGCGGCTAGAGGAGCGAGGTAAAAGATTCTGGTCATGAGGGTGTTCCAGTGTGGCGAGTATTGTTGTCTTGTCGTGTTTCGAGCTTGTTTCGTAGCGCTACGAACACAGCCAATATCGTAGCGCTACGATATAGCCGGTACATGATACTTTAGTATTATAAATCAGGCATTTTAGGCTTCTTTGTAATCTATTTCTGGTTGGATTGTTCTGAATAATAGCGTTGCGAAATGGGTGGTTTTGTGAGGTGTCGTACTATCCGAATGGGGCGGGGGGTTCACAACGGGTCGTTTACATGGATCCAGCCGGGAAGACTGGAGGTGCGTACCAGCGCTCCAGGGGTGGGGCGAAAAGCATCAGGCTATGGGGCTCGCGCCATATGGCTGAGCCATGCTGGTCGCTCGTCTCATCGATCATTCCACGAAACCAAGAACGCTGACACAAGCTGAGGGTGCCAGTGTGAGAGCGATCACCCATGGGGGCATCGCTCCCGAGAGGAGGGTGCGTCGGTCTTTGCCGCTGTACGTTACGCACGCAACTTTATCGCGACAGGTGCCGGGGCTAGTGGGATGAATCAGCACGTAGCCCCTATGAGAGTTCGTCGCAGCGAGGCTAGAGCCTCCCGGCCTCACTGCACCGGTACAACCATCATAGTCCTGAGGCCAATCTGGACGAACTAACCTTCCATTCGTCGAGTGGGGAAACCTGATGGGTCAACACAATGAGCTAGCCAGAGCCGCATGGCTGGTGCCCATGTAGGAACGAAGTCGGTCAATCTGGCTCTGTGACAGCCGCAGGTAGAGCTTGCTGCGGCGCCAGAGCACGTCCTCGGCGCTGGCGGCCCATTCGCGATCGACCAGGTAGTCCACTTCCCGCTGGGTCAGGCCGGCACCGAAGTCCTCGCCGAGGTCTTCCTGCGACGTGCAGCCATCGAGGAATTCCCGGCACAGCGAGCCGTAACTGTGGGCGAAGCGCCGTGCGCGGGACTTGCCGAGGAAGGGGTAGTCGCGTTCCAGATGCGCCTGGAACGCGGCGGCGTCGCCGATGTCGCCGCCGGGCAGCGGTGCCTCGGCCGTCCAGGCCTTGCCCATGTGGGGCAGCGTGGTCTCCAGGGTGGCCAGCGCCGCCTCGGCCAGTCGGCGGTAGGTGGTGATCTTGCCGCCGTAGATCGACAGCAGCGGGGCACCCCGCTGGTCCAGGTCGAGCGTGTAGTCGCGGGTCATCGCCGAAGGCGAGGTGGACTCGTCGTCGCACAGCGGGCGCACCCCGGAGAAGTTGGCGATCACCTCGTCGCGGCTCAACTGACGCACGAAATGCCCGTTGACGACATCGAGCAGATAGTCGATCTCGTCGTCGGTGATCGAGACCTGGGCGGGATCGCCGCGATAGCGCACGTCGGTGGTGCCGATCAGGCTGAAATCCTCTTCGTAGGGCAGCACGAAGACGATGCGCCCGTCGCGGTTCTGCAGGATGTAGGCCCGTTCGTCGGTATTGATCCGCGGCACGACGATGTGGCTGCCCTGGATCATGCGAATGCCGTACTGCGATTGCCGCTGGGCGTTTTGCTTGACGAAGGACTCCACCCAGGGCCCGGCGGCGTTGATCAGCACCCGGGCATGGCGTTCGAAGCGGCGGCCGCTGGAGGTGTCCTCCAGGGTCAGCCGCCAGTGGCCGTCGACCTCGCGGGCCTCGACGCAGCGCGTGCGAACCAGTACCTCGGCGCCCTTGTCGCGGGCCTGCATGGCGTTGAGTACCACCAGACGGGCGTCGTCCACCCAGCAATCGGAGTATTCGAAACCGCGGCTGATCGACGGCTGGAGCGGGCTGGTCGCGCCGAAGCGCAGGCTGGTGGAGCCCGGCAGGCTGTCGCGCTTGCCCAGGTGATCGTAGAGGAACAACCCCGCTCGCAGCATCCACGCCGGGCGCAGGTGCGGGCGGTGGGGCAGGATGAAGCGCAGCGGCCAGATGATGTGCGGGGCCTTGGCGAGCAGGACTTCACGTTCGCGCAGGGCCTCGCGGACCAGCCGGAATTCGCGGTGCTCGAGATAGCGCAGGCCACCGTGAATCAGCTTGCTGCTCGCCGAGGACGTGGCCTGGGCCAGGTCGGCCTGTTCACAAAGTGACACGGACAGGCCGCGCCCGGCGGCGTCATTGGCGATGCCCGCCCCATTGATGCCGCCGCCGACGACGAAGACGTCGAGAAGTGGTTGTGAGGTGCCCATGATCGCTCCGCTTGAGTGAGGTGGCGGACGAGGCGCGTCCCGGCCTCGCTGTTGTTTTCGTTTATGAACTTATACTAGTCGAAAACGAACATCAATGCTCGCATGAGATCGGGCGGCGGCGGTAGGCCGCCGTCTGGGGTGGGGGACCGGGAAGCGAGGACGCGTCAGGCCAGGGCCGGGGCGTCGTCGACGCGGGGCGCGAGGGGGGCGTCGGCGATATGCAGCGCCACGTCGTGTGCCTCGATCAGGCGCAGGATCGGCTCGGGGGGCTGGCGATCGGTGAACAGGGCGTCGATCTGGCTGATATTGCCCTGGCGGACGACGGCATTGCGATGGAATTTCGAATGGTCGGCGGTCAGGAATACCTGACGCGAGTTGCGGATGATCGCCTGGGCGACGCGCACCTCCTGATAGTCGAACTCCAGCAGCGAGCCGTCCTCGTCGATGCCACTGATGCCGATGATGCCGAAGTCGACCTTGAACTGATTGATGAAGTCGATGGTCGCCTCGCCGATGATGCCGCCATCCCGGGAGCGCACCTGGCCGCCGGCGACGATCACGTTGAAATCCTCGTTGTGCTGCAGGATCGCCGCCACGTTGAGGTTGTTGGTGATCACTTCCAGGCCGCGATGCGCACGTAGCGCCTCGGCCACGATCTCGTTACTGGTGCCGATGTTGATGAACAGCGAGGCGTGATCGGGAATCTGCGCGGCGAGCAGGTCGGCGATGCGCCGCTTGGCCTCGAGATTGAGTGTCTTGCGCGTGGTGTAGGCGGTGTTGACGGTACTCGATTCGAGGCCGGCGCCACCGTGCACGCGGCGGATGAGGCCTTCGTCGGCGAGGGCGTTCAGGTCGCGACGAATGGTCTGCGGGGTGACGCCGAAGTCGCGGGTGAGCTGCTCGATGGAGGCATAGCCCTGGCGCTTGACCAGGGCGATGATGGCATCGTGACGTTTCTGCTGGGTCATGACGAGAGGCCGCGTCGTTGAATGGGGCGTTGTGCGTCGCATCCCATCTTATCAGGGCCCGTCGTCCGTGGGGATGGGCGATGACGCGCGCCGGCCGGGAGGTGGCGGCGTCGATGGCGGTGTCACGTGTGTTCGGAAACGAACATTCCGCGTTTCGCCCGGCCTGACCGCTGCCCGCGTCGCCGGGTATCGCCAAGCGCTTGAGTTACGACGAGAAAGCGTGCTTGAGGGGTTGCATTTCCGCTGGGCATGGGTAGAATACGCATCCGTTGCCGGCGACGTCTCGCCGACAGCGACTGCCCGAAGGACCGTAGCTCAGTTGGTTAGAGCGCCACGTTGACATCGTGGAGGTCAGCGGTTCAAATCCGCTCGGTCCTACCAGGGCATCGAACAATCCGCTTTTCAGGACCATAGCTCAGTTGGTTAGAGCGCCACGTTGACATCGTGGAGGTCAGCGGTTCAAATCCGCTTGGTCCTACCAGTATCGCCGAAGACGCCCGATTCGCCTGTCGAATCGGGCGTCTTTGCGTTGGGCGTCCCTTGACGCTTCCTTCGCGGTCTTTCCTTGCTCCGCCTCAACGTCCTGCGCTCTGGCGGTGCTTCAGGTGCCGAGATGCGTGTCGGCAAACTCGGCGATCTCCTCCAGGGCACGGTTGGCCGGCGCCAGCAGCGGCGCAAAGCCGACGAAGACGTGGGGCATGTCGTCCCACAGGCTGAGTGTCACCGGGCTGCCGCTCTGCTGGGCCTGTTCGGCGTAGCGCCGGCTGTCGTCGAGCAGGATCTCCGCCTCGCCGCACTGGATCAGCGTCGGCGGCAGGCCCGTCAGGTCGCCTTCGAGCGGCGAGACCCGCGGGTCGTCGGTCTTGGCGGCCGGTGTCGGGCCGAGATAGAACTGCGAGATCAGCGGCAGCAGGTCGGGATCGAGGATCGCCTCGACCCGGGCCTTGCGATGCAGTGAATCGCTCTCCCAGTTGAGGTCGGTGGCCGGTGAAAAGGCCATGGCCGCGTCGGGCATACGGCGCTGCTCTTGCTTGAGGACGTTGAGGCAGGCCAGCGTCAGGTTGCCGCCGGCGCTGTCGCCGGCGAGCAGCAGGCTGCCCTGCGGATAGCTGTCGCACAGCCACTGCCAGGCATCCAGGCAGTCCTCGAGCCCGGCGGGGAAGGGGGCCTCGGGGGCCAGGCGGTAGTCGACGGCGATCACCTCGGCGCGACAGGCACGCGCCAGACGCGCGGTCAGCGGTCGGTGGCTGGCCGGACTGCCGGCCATCCAGCTGCCGCCGTGCAGGTACAAGAGCCGACGCCCCGAGGCGAGATCGACGTCGTCGGGGCGTACGCGCTCCGCGGCGATCACTTGCCGGCCCCGGGTGGGGATCAACAGTGGCTCGACCCGACAGCCGGCATCCAGGATCGACGCATCGGCGGCGAAGTACAGGTCCAGCAGGCGCCGCTTGACGGCGAGGTTGTTGCCGCTCTGGGCGTTGAGCGTGCGCAGCCGGTCGAGATGGGCGAGGACGGCGTCGAGCCCCGTGGGGGTGACGCCGGAGGGCGGGGTAGACATCGGCTCTCCTCGATGTTCGATGAACGACGAACTCAAGGGACAAGCATGGTGGCGATCGCTGCATTCGGCAATGTGGACCCCGGCAGGGCGACCGCCGGCTATCAGTCTGTCGCCAGATCGCTGGCCGCCAGATCGCTGGCCGCCAGGTCGCTGGCCGCCACGAAGACGGCGACCAGCCGTTCGAGGCCGGCCTGGTCGGCGGCGTCGAAGCGGGCGGGATGCGGACTGTCGAGATCGAGCACGCCCCATAGCCGGTCATCGGCGACGATCGGCACCACCAGCTCGGAACGCGACGCGGCATCGCAGGCGATGTGATCGGCCACGGCATGGACGTCGTCGACACGCTGGGTCGCCCGGGTGCGGGCCGCCGCGCCGCACACGCCCTTGCTGAAAGGGATCGGGTTGCAGGCCGGCTTGCCCTGGAAGGGGCCGAGCACCAGGGTCTGCGGGCGGCGTTGCAGATAGAAACCGGCCCAGTTGAGTCCCTCGACTTCCTGCATCAGGAAGGCGCAGGTCTGGGCGGCATTGGTCAGCCAGTCGCGGGTGTCGAGCAGTGCCTGCAATTGGCGCTCGAGCAGGGCATAGTCGGTCATTTAGCCTCCAGGAAAACGCACCGGGCCGGCGATGGCCGGCCCGGTCTGACATAGGTCGTGAGCGCTGGATTATTTCCAGCCGGGCACGGCGCCACCCTTAAACAGCTCCTCGGCCTTATCGATCACCGCCTGGCTGTGATAGGCCTCGACCAGCTCCTTGATCGCCTCGCGATCCTGATCGCCGCCACGCACCACGATCAGGTTGACGTAGGGCGACTCGGGGCCTTCCTTGATCAGCGCGTCGTCCAGGGTCAGGCCGGCGGGCTGGGCGAAGGTATTGTTGATGAAGGCCATGTCGACGTCCGGCAGGATGCGCGGCAACTGGGCGGCCTCGATCTCGCGGAACTCGAAGTCGTGCGGGTTCTCGGCGATGTCGATTGGCGTGGCCTCGAGATTGGTCGGGTCGTTGAGCTGAATCAGCCCCTTGTTGTGCATCAGGATCAGGGCGCGGCCCTCGTTCGACGGGTCGTTGGGCAGGGCGATGGTGGCGCCGTCGGGCAGCGCGTCGATGCTGTCGTACTTCTTGGAATAGGCGCCGATCGGGTAGACGAAGGTACGCCCGGCGATGGCGAAGTCGTAGCCGCGGTCGCGCACCATCGACTTCATGTACGGCTCGTGCTGGTAGGCGTTGGCGTCGAGGCTGCCATCGGCCAGCGCGGCGTTGGGCGTCACGTAGTCGGTGAACTCGACGATCTCGACGTCGAGGCCGTACTTGTCCTTGGCGATCTGCTTGGCGACCTGCATGACGTCGGTTTCCGGGCCGGCCACGGTGCCGACCTTGATCTGATCGTCGGCGGCGTTGGCGGTGCCGGCGAGCAGCCCCAGCCCGAGCAGTGTAGCGGTTCCCAGCGTCTTGGCGATAGCCTGTTTCATGGTGCGTCTCCCTTGCGGTCCGGCGAGCGGACATCGGCCTGAAGGTGAATCGTGATACGCGATTTTACGCTATAAGTAGAAAATTTCTAATGCCTTTTTGTTATGGGGTCGATCGTTCGGCCCCGTTGCCGCCGTTCGCCGGCTTCCGCGCCGTGGGGCGCGGCGGGCAATGCACGACGCGTATCGAGGCACGGGCGCCGAGCTTTGTTATCCTCGGGGTTTTCCTTCATGAAGCGGATAGGCTGCATGGCAAGCGTGGCTGCGAAGCGGCGGCCCTACCAGGTCGCGGAAACGATCAAGAGCTGGATCGTCGACAGGCAGCTCAAGCCGGGGGATCGCCTGCCCAGCGAAGCGGAGCTGATCGAGACGCTGCAGGTGTCCAAGGGCACGATCCGCGAGAGCACCCGCATCCTCGAGGCCCAGGGCCTGGTGGAGACCCGCACCGGGCCGGGCGGGGGGGCCTTCGTGCGCGAGATGAGCGAAGCCAAGGCGATCGCACTGCTCAGCAATTACCTGTTCTTCCGCGATATCTCGATCGGCGACATCTACCAGATCCGTCTCGCCCTTGAGCCCGAACTGGCCGCGTCGCTGGCGGGCCAGGTGGATGCCGAGGACCTGGCCCGCCTGCGCGCCAGCCTGCACAGCTACGCCGAGCCCGCCGGCAATGACGAGGAGGAACGCCAGCAGCACATCGACTCGCTGAATTTCCACCTGATGCTCGCCGAGCTGGCGGGCGGCAACCCGCTGCTGTGTTTCATCATCCGCTTCACCACCCAGGTGCTGTCGGACCTGACCATCTACCGGCGCCTCTACGAGCCCGCCACCCACGACCTGGGGCAGTCGGGCTGCCGCTATCACGCGGCGATACTCGATGCCATCGAGGCCGGTGACGCTCGGCGCTCGCGTGAGATCATGCGCGAGCACCTGCTCTCCGCTCAGGCGGTGATGAACGAGCAGGAGGCGCAGGTGCGCCGAGGGTTCCTGGCGGAGACCTGAGAGGGCGTTAACAAAATGTCTGCGCTCGACAATACGGCGTTAAAATCGGCCTCAAAATGCTCATTTACCTCGTGTAAACTCCGCTTTTTCGTCCGATTTTGCCTTGTCTTGCCTTCGCTCGACGACTTTGTAAACACCCTCTGAGCCGCGTCTGGAGTGTGGCGAAGTGGGCGATCAGTTCCGGGGCAGGCGCCCGGGCAGGGCCTGGAGGAACGTCATCAGCACCCGCGTGGCCGCGTCGGCGTCGGCGGCGCTGATGGCCTCGTCGGGGTGGTGGCTGAGGCCGTCGCGACAGCGCACGAAGAGCATGCCGATGTCGGTCAGCGCGTGCATCGCCAGGCCGTCGTGGCCGGCGCCGCTGAACAGCCGTTCGGCGGGCTCGCCGCTGGCCTCGCAGGCGGCCTCGAGGGCCTCGACCAGCCAGTCGGCACACTCCACCGCTTCGGCCTGGTAGGTCGACTCGATCGTCACCTCGAGATCGCGCTCCGCCGCCAGTCGCCGGCAGTCGTCGAGAATCGCCTCGCGGCCGTGGTGTCTCACCTCGGCGTGCGGCGAGCGAAGTTCCAGGGTGAAGGTCGTCTCGGCGGGGATCACGTTGACCGCGTCGGGGCGTACTGCGAGCTTGCCCACCACGCCGACGAGGTCGTCGGTGGCATTGAGCCGGCGGTCGACCGCGACGATCATTTCCGCCGCACCGACCAGGGCGTCGCGGCGTCCGGCCATCGGCGTGGTGCCGGCATGGCCGGCCTTGCCGGTCACCGTCACCCGGTGGCGCTCGATGCCGGTCAGCGACGTGACGATTCCCACCGCGTGATCGCGGCGTTCCAGTACCGGGCCCTGTTCGATGTGTACCTCGCAATAGCCCAGTACCGAGGCCGGGTCGCGGGCCAGGCCCGAGATGCGCTCGGGGTCGCCGCCAAAGTCGGCAAGTGCCTCGCCGAGACTCGTGCCATCGGCATCGCGGGCCGCGAGGCTCGCGGGATCGAAACCGCCGGCCAGTGCCCGGCTGCCGATCAGGGTCGACTGGAAGCGCGTGCCCTCCTCGTCGCCGAAGGCCGCCACCTCGATGCCATAGGGCAGCGTGATGCCGGCCTCGCCGAGTGCCTCGAGAGCCAGCAGCGGCAAGGCCACGCCGAGCATGCCATCGTACTTGCCGCCCTCGATCACGGTGTCCTGGTGCGAACCGAGGATCAGCGTTTTCTCGCCGGCCTGGGCCCGCGGGCAGCGGCCGACCAGGTTGCCGGCGGCGTCGAGTTCGGGGCTCAGCCCGGCCCGGCGCATCCACGCCTCGATCAACGTCAGCACGCCGCGATGCTCCGCGGAGCAGAACAGCCGCGTGACACCGGGGCCGGGCTGGGAGTGGCGTGCGGCTTCGTCGAGCCGCGCGATCAGGGTCTCGCCGAGGGGCGCAACGGAGCTCGTGGTCATGGTATCTCCTCGAATGACAGGCGCCGGTGGCGATGATGGGCCGGGCCCGGCGCCGTGAAAGGGGATGAACGTCGCGTGACGGCCGGTGTCGTGGTCGCCGGCGCGGCGGTCATCGCTGCGGCAGGGCATCCAGAAAACGGCCGAAGTCGGGATCGCGAACGCGCGCCGCCAGCGCGCGAAGCGCGTCGATCGGGTCGGGTTCGGCCCAGTCGACGCGCAGGTCGATGGGCGCGGCGTGGAAGGACTCGATGCGCAGTGCCGCCGAGCGGGTGCCACGAACGTCGCCGCCGGCAGCCAGCGCCGCTTCCAGGGCGTCGATCAGGGTTTCGAGCAGGGTCGTCTGGTAGCCGTCGCGATAACGCGGTGCGGTAGCGTTCTCGATCACCGCGTCGGGGTCGTCGCAGGTCCGTTCGAGGAAGCGCCGCAGCAGGGCATCGATGACCCCGGGGCCGGCGAGCAGGTTGCCGGCCGCGGCGAGGCCCGGATAGCACACGCCGGCCACCACCGGGTGGTTGCCGGTGCCGCTGTGCAGGGCGGCCCGGCCCCGGGCATCCATCACCAGGCATTGCCGGCAGTCGGCGCCGTCATCGGCGCTGACCACGCCGTCCAGCGCGTCGCTGGCCGTGGCGCCGGTTTCCAGGGCCCGGCGCACGCCGTCGGGATACCAGGGGTTGGTGTACAGCCCCTGGGTGGCGCAGGCGCCCAGTCCGCGCCAGGCGTGGTGGACGTAACCGCCCACCGCCACGCCGCCGGTGGCGGTCAGGGCGGCGGCGGTGCCGCTCGCCGGGTCGACATGCAGCAGGGACAGGGTCATGACGCGTTACCCGAGGTTGAGAGAGCGTTTACAAAACAGTCGAACGACGGCAAGACAAGGCGAAATTGTGCGGAAACGCGCAGTTTACGTTGGGATAAATGAGCATTTGAGAACAATTTCAACGCTGTATTGCCGAGTGCAGACATTTTGTAGGCCCCTCTCAGTAGCCGGTCAGGTGGCCGATGATCAGCCCCACCCAGGACAGGCCGTAGACCAGCACCATGAAGGGCAGGATCGCCTTGAGCCACTTTTCGTAGGAGACCCGGCCCAGGGCCAGCATCGCCAGGGTGCCGCCGGAGGTGGGCACGATCAGGTTGGTCAGGCCGTCGCCGACCTGGAAGGCGGTGATCATCAACTGCCGGCTCATGTCCACCAGGTCGGCCACCGGGATCAGGATCGGCATGGTCACCAGCGCCTGACCGGAGCCTGACGGCACGAACAGGTTGATGACCCCCTGGACGACGCTGGCCATGATCGCCGAGAAGACCGGCGGAATGTCCTGGATGAGCCCGCTCAGGGCGTGGACGATGGTGTCGATGATCTGGGCCTGCTGCAGGATCACCTGGATCGAGGCCGCGACGCCGATCACCAGTGCACCGGGCGTGACGCTGGCGGCACCTTCCATCATCTGCTTGACGATGCCGTTGGCCGAAAGGCCGTTGATCGCGCCGATCAGGATCGCCAGCAGCAGGAACATGCCGGCGATCTCGTTGATGTACCAGCCGGCGGTGAACACGCCGACCAGCATCGCCGCCAGCCCGCCGATGAATACCAGCAGGGTCAGGGCATCGCGCCGCGACAGGCGGTAGGCGTCGAGCGACTGGCTCATCGCCTTGCTGTCATCGGGTTCGGTGAAGTCCATCTTCACCACCCACTTGCAGATGTACAGCGACAGCAGGCCCAGCGAGGCCACGACCATCAGGGTGCGCAGCCAGGCGCCGGAGAAGGTCGGCAGCTCGGCGATCCCCTGAGCCACGCCCACGGTATAGGGGTTGATCGGCGACAGGGCGAAGCCCACGCCGATGCCGCCCACCGCCATGGTGGTGCCGACCAGGCTGGAGCAGCCGATGGCGCTGGCGATCAGCACGGCGATCGGTACCAGGGCGATGTTGTTCTCGAAGCCCACGGCGACGCCGAAGAAGCCGTAGATGAAGGTGCCCACGGTGATGATCAGGTTGCGGCGTTCGACGCCGACCTTGTGGACCGCCACGCCGATGGCGTTCTCCAGGGCGCCGCTGCGCTGCAGGATGTGGAACAGTCCGCCGGCGATGAACACGATGAACAGGTATTGCGACGCCGCGATGAGCCCCTTGGGCACGGCGACGAAAATGTCGAAGGGCGGAATGGCCGCGATGTCGGAGAGGTAGTGAAAGGAGCCCGGGACCACCGCGGTGCGGCCGTCGCGCGCGACGCGCTCGAACTCGCCGGCGGGGATGAAGAAGGTCAGTACGTAAGTGGCCACCAGGATCAGAAAGATCAGGACCATGGGGTCGGGTACCGTGCGGTACCACTTGGCGCGCCGGGGCAGCGCCGGATCTTGGGGTTTCATGTGATTGTCCTTGTTGGAAACTCGCTCGCGAGGGTTGCCCGGTCGATGGCCAGGGCGGTTGCCATCGCCGGCCGGGACGGCGTGCGGCAACGGGTCGCTCCGCCGGCCGCCGATCTGTCTGGCAATTTATCATGATAAATTGCCGGGTCAAGGCGGAGCCCGGGAGAGGAACCGAGAGAGGGCCGAGAAAGGTACGCGCAAGGCCGGTGCCTCGAGGCGCCGGGGAGGGGGAAGATCAGTGGGGCGGCGCGTCACGCGCGATGACGCGCCGCCGAAAGGGCGGTGTCAGCCCTCGGCGGTCACTTGTGGTCGCTCTTGCGGACCAGATAGTCGCCGAGCATCTGGAAGCCCTGCACCAGCACCACCAGGATCACCACGGTGATCAGCATGATGGTGGGGTTGAAGCGGTTGTAGCCGTAGCGGATGCCCAGGTCGCCGAGACCGCCGCCGCCCACCGCGCCGGCCATCGCCGAGTAGCTGATCAGGGTCACCACGGTGATGGTCAGGCCGGTGATGATCCCGCCGCGGGCTTCCGGCAGCAGCACCTTGGTGATGATCTGCAAGGGCGTGGCGCCCATCGACTGGGCGGCCTCGATCAGCCCCGGCGGCACCTCGTTGAGGGCGCCCTCGACCAGCCGGGCGACGAAGGGGATGGCGGCGATGGTCAGCGGCACGGCGGCGGCGTTGGTGCCGATCGAGCTGCCCACCAGGGCTCGCGTGAAGGGGATGATCGCCACCATCAGGATGATGAAGGGGATCGAGCGACCGACGTTGGTGACGATGCCCAGCACCCGGTTGGTCAGCGGCTGGGCGAGAATCTGGCCCGGGCGGGTGACGTAGAGCAGCACGCCCAGGGGCACGCCCAGCGCGGCGGCGATGAGTCCCGAGACGGCGACCATGTAGAGGGTGTCGAGGGTGGCTTCGAGGATCAGTTCAAGCATCGCGCTGGACATGGCCGAGCACCTCCACTTGCAGGTCGTGGGATTCCAGGTAGGCGAGTGCCTCGCGGGTCTTCTCGGCGCTGCCGATCAGTTCGGCGATCATCAGCCCCAGGGTGCGGTCCTGGATCGACTCGACCTTGGCCTCGAGGATGCTGACGTCGATCGCGCAGTCCCGGGCGAGCCGCGAGATCAGCGGCGTCGACACCGAATCGCCGGTGAAGGCCAGGCGTACCACCGGATGGGTGTCGGGGCCGGGCCGCGCCTCGAGACGTTCGACCAGCGCCTGCGGCGGTTCCAGCTCGAGGAAGGCATTGAGGAAGTCGCGGCCCAGGCGGGTCGCCGGGGCGGTGAAGAAATCGCCGACGTCGGCCTCCTCGACCAGTTCGCCCCCCGAGATCAGCCCGACCCGGTGACAGATCGACTTGACCACCTCCATCTCGTGGGTGATCAGCAGGATGGTCAGGCCCAGCTTGCGGTTGATGTCCTGGAGCAGCTCGAGGATCGCGGTGGTGGTCTGCGGGTCGAGCGCCGAGGTGGCCTCGTCGCAGAGCAGCACCTTGGGCCGGCTGGCCAGCGCCCGGGCGATCGCCACGCGCTGCTTCTGGCCGCCGGAGAGCTGGGCCGGGAACATGTCGCGCTTGTCGGTGAGCCCGGTGAGTTCCAGCAGCGGTTCGACGCGCTCGCGGATCTCGCGCCGGGGGACGCCCATCAGTTCCAGCGGCAGGGCGACATTGGCGAACACGCTGCGCGACGAGAGCAGGTTGAAGTGCTGGAAGATCATGCCGATGCGGTGGCGGGCCCGGTTGAGGGCCGCCGTGTCGAGGGCGGACAGCTCCTCGCCGTCGACGAACACCCGGCCGGTGGTGGGGCGTTCTAGCAGGTTGACGCAGCGGATCAGGGTCGACTTGCCGGCGCCGGAGAGGCCGATCACGCCGTGAATCGCGCCCTGGGGAACATGCAGGTCGGTCGGCTTGAGGGCACGCACCGCGCGGTCGCCCGTGCCGTAGGTCTTGGAAACGTTGTCGAGTGTGATCATGGTCCGGGTCGAGTCGCGGCGACGATCGGGGACCGGTTGGTACGGGCGAAGCGAGGGTGAAAAAAAGGCCACCCAAATGGGTGGCCATCAACGCTGGACACACCCTTTTAGCTGCACTTTCCGAGACACGGGCGTCGCAACGCCGGCCTCGGAGGCGCCCGCAATCCGGGAACAAATCGGCGCCTGAAGAAGATTCGCGAAATTCTAGAGAGCGCCTTCGGGACTGTCAACGACTTTGGTATAAGCTGCAAGAGTGGGCGCAGAATCGCAGAAAAAACGCATGCCAGGAGCGCCATCATCGGTCGTTTGTTCTGCCTGACTGCTGACGGGCTCGCCGTGGCACGGCGGAATGGACGCCCGCGGGCGGTTTTCCTAGACTGGCCGCCTCGTCACGGGGAGGCAAGACATGTTCACGGGTATCGTGCAGGGCACCGCCGAGCTGGTCGCGGTGGAAGACAAGCAGGACTTTCGCACTCATGTGCTGGCGCTGCCGGCCGGCTGTCGCGAGGGCCTCGAGCTGGGCGCCTCGGTGGCACACAACGGCTGTTGCCTGACCGTGACCGCCATCGACGGCGAGCGGGTCAGCTTCGATCTGATGCGCGAGACCCTGCGGCTGACCAACCTGGGGCAGCTGGTCATCGGCGATCGCGTCAACATCGAGCGTGCGGCACGCTTCGGCGACGAGATCGGCGGCCACGCCATGTCGGGCCACGTGATCGCCATGGCCGAACTCTGCGAGATCGACGAGGCCCCCAACAACCGGCGGTTATGGTTCGAGCTGCCGCCTCCCTACGGACGTTTCCTGTTCGAGAAGGGCTACATCGGTGTCGACGGCATCAGCCTGACCATCGGCGAGGTGCGCGAGCGGCGCTTCTGCGTCAACCTGATTCCCGAGACCCTGGCGCGCACCACCCTGGGCGACCGGGCTCCCGGGGACCGGGTCAATATCGAGATCGACCCGCAGACCCAGGCGATCGTCGAGACCGTCGAACGGGTCCTGGCGGCGCGTCAACTCGGCTGACCCCCTTAGCCGTCTAGCGTGGCCACGGCGTTGACTGCCGGCGTGGCGCGTTCGCATGACCTGTCGCTACAGTCACTGTTTCGAGCCATGGCCGGCAGCGGCGGGTGCCGGCCATGGCTCGCGTCGCCTCGGGCCATTGGGTACCATAGGCGGCTTTTCGTGCTGCTCCCCGAAACCAGAGTTCGACTGCGCAGGGTTGACCCATGTTGAAACGACAACTGAACAATTATTTCAAGCTGGACGAACACCACACCGATATCCGCACCGAGGTCATCGCCGGTATCACCACCTTCCTGACGATGGCCTACATCATCTTCGTCAACCCCAGCGTGCTTTCCCAGGCGGGCATGGACCAGGGCGCGGTCTTCGTCGCCACCTGTCTGGCCGCGGCGATCGGCTGTCTGATCATGGGGGCCTGGGCCAACTATCCGGTCGCACTGGCCCCGGGGATGGGGCTCAACGCCTTCTTCACCTACTCCGTGGTGATGGGCATGGGCAAGAGCTGGGAGGTGGCGCTGGGGGCGGTCTTCCTGTCGGGGGTAACCTTCTTCCTGCTCAGCGTGTTCCGTATCCGTGAATGGATCATCAACTCGATTCCGCTGTCGTTGCGGCTGGGGATCGCCGCCGGGATCGGGCTCTTCCTGGGGATCATTGCCCTGGAGAACGCCGGCATCGTCGTCGCCCAGCCGGCGACCCTGGTGACCCTGGGCGATCTCTCGCAGCCGGCGGCGCTGTACACCCTGGGGGGCTTCTTCGCGATCACCGCGCTGTCCCACCTGCGGGTCACCGGCGCGGTGATGATCGGCATCCTCGGCGTCACCCTGGTCGGCATCCTGCTCGGCCACAACCAGTTCGGCGGCCTGGTCTCGGCGCCACCCTCCATCGCGCCGGTGATGTTTCACCTGGATATCGCCGGGGCGCTCGACGTGAGCATGCTCAGCGTGATCTTCGCCTTCCTGTTCGTCGATCTCTTCGACACCGCGGGGACGCTGGTGGGCGTCGCCCATCGCGGTGGCCTGCTCGACAAGGAGGGCAAGCTGCCGCGGCTCAACCGCGCGCTGATGGCCGACAGCACCGCGACCATCAGCGGTTCGCTGCTGGGTACCTCGTCCACCACCAGCTACATCGAGAGCGCCTCGGGTATCGCCGCGGGCGGGCGCACCGGCCTGACCGCGGTGGTGGTGGCGATCCTGTTCCTGGTCAGCCTGTTCTTCGCGCCGCTGGCCGGCTCGATCCCGGTCTACGCCACCGCCGGCGCGCTGCTCTACGTCGCCGTGCTGATGTGCGGCAGCCTGGCCCACGCCGACTGGGACGACGTCACCGAAGCGGCACCGGTGCTGATTGCCGCGCTGGCCATGCCGCTGACCTATTCTATCGCCAATGGCATCGCGCTGGGCTTCGTCAGTTTCACCCTGATCAAGCTGTTCTCGGGGCGTTATCGCGACCTCAACCCGGCGGTGGTGGTGCTTTCTGTGCTGTTCATTGGCAAGTTCTTGTTCCTCGATGGAGGCCATTGATGAGTAGTATCTACGGGGACTACATCAAGTCCGTGATCCGCACCGTGCCCGACTGGCCTCAGCCGGGGGTGAACTTCCGTGATATCACGCCGGTGCTGCAGAACAGCGCGGCCTTTCGCAAGTTGATCGACAGCTTCGTGCACCGCTATCAGGAGATGGATCTCGACGCCATCGCCGCGATCGACGCGCGGGGCTTCATCATCGGCGCGCCGGTGGCCTATGAGCTGGGCTGCAGCTTCGTGCCGGTACGCAAGAAGGGCAAGCTGCCGTTTCGGACGCTCAGCGAGACCTACACGCTGGAGTACGGCGAGTCGACGGTGGAGCTGCACTCCGACGCCTTCCGCGAGGGCGATCGCATCCTGGTCATGGATGATCTGATCGCCACCGGCGGGACCATGCTGGCCGCCGCCAAGCTGATCCAGCGCAGCGGCGGTCAGGTGGTGGAAACCGCGACGATCATCGATCTTCCCGAACTGGGCGGTTCCCAGAAGATTCGCGACGCCGGCCACGGCGTGTTCGCGGTGTGTTCCTTCCTCGAGAGCGACTGAGTCCGACTCGGCGCTCGATTGACTCGACCACCCGGGGTAGGCATGCCGGGGGTCGAGCCTTGCCAACAGGTGACTCTCGTCATGTCAGCCAATCGCTACCAGCAGCATTTCACCGTCTCCTGGGATCAGCTCCACCGCGACGTGCGCGCGTTGTGCCACCAGCTCGTCGAGCGCGATTTCGCGGGGATCGTCGCCATCACCCGTGGCGGCCTTATCCCCGCGGCGCTGATCGCCCGTGAACTCAATGTGCGGCTGATCGATACCGTGTGCATCAAGAGTTACGACCACATGGACCAGAGCGAGCTGGACGTGGTCAAGGGTGTCGACCACGACGGCGAGGGCTGGTTGCTGGTCGACGACCTGGTGGATACCGGCAAGACGGCCCGGGCGGTGCGCGAGATGCTGCCCAGGGCGCATTTCGTGACCGTCTACGCCAAGCCGGAAGGGCGCCCGCTGGTCGACCAGTACCTGACCGAGGTGGCGCAGGATTGCTGGATCCAGTTCCCCTGGGACATGGGCATCGCCTATGTCGAGCCGCTGGTCGATCAGGTGCGCAGCGCCGCCACCGACGATTGATCCTTCGAACGAGCCAACGCCAAACGCGAGGCAGGCGATGACGCAGGTTCCCCTTCCCGAGAGCTGGGCCCGCCACCTGGGCGGTGAATTCGATGCCCCCTACATGCACGCGCTGCGCGATTTCCTGGCGCGCGAGAAGGCGGCGCGCAAGGTGATCTATCCGCACTCCGCGAACTGGTTTCGTGCCTTCGAGCTCACGCCGCTGGATCGCGTGCGGGTGGTGGTGCTCGGCCAGGATCCGTATCACGGCCCCGGCCAGGCCCACGGGCTGTGCTTTTCGGTCCGCCCCGGCGTGCCCACGCCCCCCTCGTTGCAGAACATCTACAAGGAACTCGCCGCCGACGTCGCCTTCGCGCCGGTCGATCACGGCTTTCTCGAGAGCTGGGCGGAGCAGGGCGTGCTGCTGCTCAACAGCGTGCTGACCGTGGAGCGCGGCAATGCCGGGTCGCATCGCAATCAAGGTTGGGAGACCTTCACCGACCGCGCCATCCAGGTGGTCAACGAACAGTGCGACGGCGTGGTCTTCCTGCTCTGGGGCAGCTACGCCCAGAAGAAGGCTTCGTTCGTCGACCGTCACAAGCATCGGGTCCTGCACGCCCCGCATCCCTCACCGCTGTCGGCGCATCGCGGCTTCTTCGGGCAGCGCCATTTCTCGCGCGCCAACGCCTTTCTCGCCGAGCGCGGGCGCGGCGCCATCGACTGGCAGTTGCCGGCCGTCGTCTGATCGCGTCGGGCGAGCCGGCGATGGCGACTTAACCCGCCGGCCCCGGCGCGCTAGAATGGCGCGCGATTTCGGGGCCCCGGCCCCGACCCGCTTTCCAACCTGCCTCGCAAGGGACCCCCGCCATGAGCGTTCATGCCATCCAACACCCGCTGGTCAAGCACAAGCTCGGCCTGATGCGCGCCGCCGAGATCAGCACCAAGAGCTTTCGCGAACTGGCCGGCGAGGTCGCCAAGCTGTTGACGTATGAAGCGACCCAGGATCTCGACCTCGAACCGCAGACCATCGAGGGCTGGAACGGCGGGCCGATCGAGGTCGAGCAGCTCAAGGGCAAGAAGGTCACCATCGTGCCGATCCTGCGCGCCGGGCTGGGCATGCTCGAGGGGGTCACCGACCTGATCCCCAGTGCGCGCATCAGCGTGGTGGGGCTGTATCGCAACGAGGAGACCCTCGAGCCGGTGCCCTATTTCGAGAAGTTCACCAACGACCTCGACGAGCGCCTGGCGATCGTCATCGACCCCATGCTGGCCACCGGCGGCTCGATGGTCGCCACCCTGGACATGCTCAAGGAGCGCAACTGCCCGCTGATCAAGGTGATCGTGCTGGTCGCCGCGCCGGAAGGCCTGCGCCGGGTCCAGGAAGCGCATCCCGACGTCGAGATCTACACCGCGGCGATCGACGAGCGACTCGATGAAAATGGCTATATCGTGCCCGGCCTCGGGGATGCCGGCGACAAGATCTTCGGCACCCGCTGACAGCGCCCGCCAAGCCTCATTCGCGCCCCACCGTCCTCGACGTCTGGGGCGTTTTTTCGACTCAAGCCCGAGCCGCTTCGCGAGAGAGCGGCCGACACCGACGGAGCCTTCATGTCATCCGATAGCGTTGCCCCGGCCTCCCGGGCCGATTCCCCGCTGCGCACCCTGATCACCGGCGCGCAGATGCTCTTCGTCGCCTTCGGCGCCCTGGTGCTGGTGCCGCTGCTGACCGGGCTCGATCCCAGCGTGGCGCTGTTCACCGCCGGAGTGGGCACGCTGGTCTTTCATGGCGTGACGCGCCGTAGCGTGCCGGTCTTCCTGGCCTCGTCGTTCGCCTTCATCGCCCCCATCCAGGGCTCGGTGACGAATTTCGGCATCCCGGCGACGCTGGGCGGGCTGTTCGCCGCCGGGCTGGTCTATGTGGTGATCTCGCAGTTCGTGCGCCTCAAGGGCACTGGCTGGCTGCATCGGCTGCTGCCGCCGGTGGTGGTGGGGCCGGTGATCATGGTGATCGGCCTGGCGCTGGCGCCGGTGGCGGTGGACATGGCCACCGGCGAGACCAGCGAGGCCATCGGTTATGGCCAGGCGATCGTCCTGTCCATGGCCAGCCTGCTGGTGACGCTGCTGCTGGCGGTGTTCGGCCGCGGTCTGCTGCGGCTGGTGCCGATCCTCGGCGGCATCCTGGTCGGCTATTCGCTGGCCCTGGTCATGGGGGTGGTCGACCTCGGTGCGGTGCACCAGGCGGCGTGGTTCGAGATACCTTCCTTCGTCGCGCCGAGCTTTCACCTGTCGGCGATCCTGTTCATGTTGCCGGTGGCCATCGCCCCGGCGGTCGAGCACATCGGCGACATGATCGCCATCGGCTCGGTGACGCGCCGCGACTATCTGGTCAAGCCGGGGCTGCACCGCACCCTGCTGGGCGACGGCCTGGCCACGTCCACCGCGGCGCTGTTCGGCGGGCCGCCCAACACCACCTACTCCGAGGTGACCGGGGCGGTGACCCTGACCCGCAACTTCGACCCCCGGGTGATGATCGTCGCCGCTTTCGTGGCGATCCTGCTGGCCTTCGTCGCCAAGCTCGGCGCGCTGCTGCAGAGCATCCCGGCGCCGGTGATGGGCGGCATCATGACGCTGCTGTTCGGCTCGATCGCGGTGGTCGGCATGAACACCCTGGTGCGCGCCGGCCAGGCGCTGACCGCGCCGCGCAACCTGGTGATCGTGTCGTTGATCCTGGTCTTCGGCATCGGCGGCATGCAGATCGGCGGCGGCCAGTTCGCCCTGCAGGGCGTGAGTCTCTCCGCGGTGGTGGGCATCCTGCTCAATCTGGTGTTGCCGGCGGCAGAGGAGGAGGCGGCGCCCTGACAGCTCAGCGGTGATGACGGGTGTCGCCCCCGTCGGTGAAGCTCGGCGGGTTGTTGGCACTGACGATCACGCAGTCCTCGTCGCCGACATTGCGGAAGCGGTGGGGCCGGCGCGAATCGAAGTAGTAGGCGTCGCCGGCGTGTAGCCGGCGGGCTTCGCCGTCGACCCACAGTTCGATCGAGCCCGAGACCACCACGCCGCCTTCCTCGCCCTCGTGGGTGAGCATGTCCTCGCCGGTATCGGCGCCGGGCGGATAGTGCTCGTGGATGATCGACATGCGCCGCTCGGCGCGTCCGGCGGCGACCAGGCGCCAGGAAAGCACGCCGTCGCCGATGTCGACCAGGTCCTCGGCGGCGTAGAACACCGGCTCGCGCTCGCGCGTCTCGATGGCGAAGAACTCGCTGATCGACAGCGGCATGGCGTCGAGGATCTTCTTCAGCGAACTGACCGAGGGACTGACGCTGTTCTGTTCGATCAGCGAGATGGTGCTGTTGGTCACCCCGGCGCGCTTGGCCAGCTCGCGTTGGGAAAGACCCCGGGCCTGGCGCAGTTGCCGCAGCCGGGCGCCGACATCGAAACCGCTCATGGGCGTTCCTTGTGCATTATCCTCGACGGCATGATAGCCGGTTTACCCGAGGCGACGAAGACTGCCATGCTCCGTTCGGGCGGCAGCCGAGCGCGCCGCCCGGCTGGACGCGCGGGGCCGAAGGCAGCCATCCTGAGGGCGATGGCCGGCGGTGTTCGCGAGTGTCGACTGGCCCGTCCGGACCATTTCTGGCGCCTGCGAGTCGGGCCATCGAAACGTTGACAGGCAGAACCATGGAGCATCCAGAGATTACCGGCGTGGTGCTCGCCGGCGGCCAGGGCCGACGCCTGGGCGGCGTCGACAAGGGCTGGTATCACTTTCAGGGCCGGCCGCTGATCGAGCACGTCGTGACCCGCCTCGAGACGCAGGTGCCGCGATTGATGATCAACGCCAACCGCTCGCTCGAGGCTTACCGCGCCCTGGGCTTTGCGGTGATCGAGGATCGCCGGCCCGGCTTCGCGGGGCCGTTGATGGGCATCTGGAGCGCGCTGTGCGCCGCCGACACGCCCTGGGTGGTGGTGGTGCCCTGCGACACGCCGTGTCTGCCCGGTGACCTGGTCACCCGCCTTCACCAGGGGATCGGTGGGAAGGCCATCGCCGTGGCCCACGACGGCACGCGAGCGCACCCCGTGATCGCCCTGATCCGTCGCGATCTGGCCGACGACCTGGCGATCGCGCTGGCGGCGGGAGAGCGCAAGGTCGCGCGCTGGTACGCGCGTCACCCCTGTCGTTACGTGAACTTTGCCGAGGGCCCGGCGGCCTTCGCCAATCTCAACACGCCGCAGGACGGGGCGGCGCTGGCGCCGGATGCGACACAGTGACTCGCCGCCGTCCATGCCCCGCAACGCGGCCCCTGGCGTCGGCGATTTCCGGTATCCTTGGCCGATGGCCCGTGTCGGGCGCCACGATCAGCCGCGGTCCCGCTGCGGGCCGTCAATTCCGGGAGTGCCATGCGACTCGATCTCGACAACGAATCCCTGCCGCTGCTGGGCATCGCCGCCTGGAGCGGGACCGGCAAGACCACCCTGATCGAGGCCCTGCTGCCGCGATTGCGTGCCGCCGGGCTCGCCGTGGCGGTGATCAAGCACGCCCACCACGACATCGAGGTCGACCGGCCGGGCAAGGATAGCCATCGCCTGCGGATGGCGGGTGCCGCGCCGATGCTGGTCGCCTCGCGGGAACGCCTGGCGCTGACCATGGAAACCCCCGATCGGGCGGCGCCGGACCTTGCCCGGCTGATCGACCAGGTGCGTCCGTTCGAGCCCGACCTGGTGCTGATCGAGGGCTTCAAGCGCTGGCCGTTGCCGCGGCTGGAACTGTACCGGGCGTCGCTGGGCCAACCGATGCTGGCCGTCGGGGACCCCTGGGTCCGGGCGCTGGCCAGTGACGCCGCCGTCGAACTGCCCCCGGGAGTGACGCGTCTCGAACTCGACGACATCGAGGCGCTGGCCCGCTACATCGCTGCCTGGCCGGCACGCTGGCCGGCGTGCCGTCATCCGCGCGGGGAGGTCCCGGCATGACTCTGTCCTGTTTCGACCTCGGCGAACGGCTTCTGAGTGTCGAGGAGGCCCAGGCGGCGCTTGGCGAGTTGACGCCCGCCCCGCTGGGCACGGAGACGCTCGATCTGGCCGTCGCGCTCGACCGGGTACTGGCCGAACGCGTGTCGTCGCCGATCGACGTCCCCCAGAACACCAATTCGGCCATGGACGGCATCGCCGTGGCCTGGACGGGCAGCGAGACGTTGCGGCTGGTCGGCGAGGTGCTGGCCGGCTCGCGCTTCGCCGGGACGCTCGAGGCCGGCGAGGCGGTCACCATCACCACCGGGGCGCCGCTGCCGCGCGGCGCGGACAGCGTGATCATGCGCGAGCAGCTGGACATCGATGCCGCGACCGCGCGGGTGCGGGTCCGCGAGCCCGATACCGTGCGACGCGGCCAGAACGTGCGTCAGGCCGGGGAGGACATCGCCCGCGGCAGCCTGGCGGTGGCCGCCGGCACCCGGCTCAGGCCGCAGCACCTGGGATTTCTGGCCTCGCTGGGGCGCGCGCGGGTGACGGTCCATCGCCGGCCGCGCGTGGCGCTGTTCTCGACCGGGGACGAGGTCACCGCGCCGGGGGCGACGCTACCCGACGCCGGCATCTTCGACGCCAACCGCTTCTCGCTGCGCGGCCTGATCGAACGGCTCGGCGGCGAGGTAGTCGACCTGGGCATTCTCGCCGACGACTGCCGGGCGATTCACGACGCGCTCGAGGCGGCCGTGCGCGATGCCGACATGGTGATCACCAGCGGCGGTGTGTCGGTGGGCCAGGCGGACTGGGTCAAGATGGCGCTGCAGCGTCTGGGCCGGCTGGGCTTCTGGCGTATCGCCATGCGCCCGGGCCGGCCGCTGGCGTTCGGCGTGCTGGGCCCACGCGAGGTGCCGTTCTTCGGCCTGCCGGGCAATCCGGTGTCGGCGATGGTGACCTTCCTGCAGTTCGTCCAGCCGTTGCTGCGCCGCCTGCAGGGCGAAACGGCCTGGCGTGCCCGGCGACTGGTCGCCGTGGCCGACGAGCCATTGTCGAGTCGCGCCGGGCGGGTCGACTTCCACCGTGGCATCTATACGGGCGGTCCGGACGGTCGACTGTCCGTGACGACCACCGGGCCCCAGGGGTCGGGCATGCTGTCGTCGATGCTGGCCGCCAACTGCCTGATCGAAATCGACGCCGCGCGGGACCACGTCGCCGCGGGCGATACCGTGACCATTCAACCCTTCGGGGAACTGACATGAGCCTGACTCATCTCAACGCACGCGGCGAGGCCCACATGGTCGACGTCGGCGACAAGGCCACGACGCAGCGCGAGGCGGTGGCCTCGGGGCGCGTCCACATGCGCCCCGAGACCCTGGCATTGCTTGCCGAAGGCGGTCTGCCCAAGGGGGACGTGCTGGCTACCGCGCGCATCGCCGGTATCCAGGCGGCAAAACGCACCCATGAATTGATCCCGCTGTGCCATGCTCTGGCGCTGACCAAGGTCACTGTCGACTTCGATCTCGACGAGGCATCGAGCTGCGTCGAGGTCTCGGCGACGTGCCGCCTGGCCGGACGGACCGGGGTCGAGATGGAGGCGCTGACGGCGGTCTCGGTGGCCTGTCTGACGCTCTATGACATGTGCAAGGCCGTCGACAAGGCGATGATCATCGGCGACATCCAGCTCGAGTCCAAGCGGGGCGGCAAGTCGGGCGACTATACGCGTGCCGAGTCATCGGAACCGCTTGCCGGGGGCCGTGAGGCGGCACCCATCGTTACCGGCGAATGCCAGGAAGGCTGCATCGAGGTCACGCCGCGCACCGGCGAGCCCGTGATTCGCGTCAAGTGCCTGGCGGAGTTGCGCGAGCGGCTGGGGATCGGCGAGCTGGACATGCCGCTGGAACGGCTGCGCTCCAGTGACGTCGCCGGGCTCAAGGCGGCGCTGGCCGAGCGTGACCCGCGCTTTGCGCTGCTCGCCGAGCGGCGCGTGCTGTGTGCCGTGAATCAGGTGATGAGCGGTGAGGAGACCCAGCTCACCGATGGTGACGAGGTGGCCTTCTTTCCGCCGGTGACCGGAGGTTGAGCATGATTCGTATCCAGACCGAACCGTTCGACCCGGGCGTCGAGCAGGCGGCATTGCTCCGCCGGCGTCATGACATCGGGGCGGTCGTCTGCTTCACCGGCCTGGTGCGGGACTTCAACGAATCCCCGGATGTCACGGCGCTGACGCTCGAGCATTATCCCGGCATGACCGAGGCCTCCCTCGGCGAGATCGTCGCCGAGGCCGGGTGTCGCTGGGCGCTCGATGGCGTGCGCCTGATCCACCGGGTCGGACGCCTCGAACCCGGCGACCCCATCGTGCTGGTCGCGGTGGCCAGCGCTCACCGCCGTGCGGCCTTCGAAGCCTGCGATTTCATCATGGATTATCTCAAGACACGTGCGCCGTTCTGGAAGAAGGAACACACCACGCACGGCCACTATTGGGTGTCCGAACGCGATACCGATCACGCCGCCGCCAGGCGTTGGGAGGAAAGATGACGGCATTGATCGACGACTTTCAGCGAGCCGTTCGCTACGTGAGGATTTCGGTCACCGACCGCTGCGACTTCCGCTGCGTCTACTGCATGAGCGAGGAGATGACGTTCCTGCCGCGCGAGCAGGTATTGACGCTGGAAGAACTGGCCCTGGTGGCACGGGCCTTTACCGAGCTGGGGGTCGAGAAGATCCGGCTGACCGGCGGGGAACCGCTGGTTCGCCGCGGCATCACCGATCTGGTCGACGAGATCGGCCGGCTCGACGGACTGCGCGATTTCACCATGACCACCAATGGCGCCGGGCTCGGCAAGCATGCCCGGTCGCTGCGCCAGGGCGGGCTCGATCGGCTCAATGTCAGCCTCGATTCACTGGATCCCGAGCGTTTTCGGCGACTGACCCGCACCGGTAACCTCCAGCGGGTGATCGATGGCATTCGTGCCGCCCAGGATGCCGGCTTCGAGCGCATCAAACTCAATGCCGTGATTCTCAAGGGGCGCAACGACGACGAAGTGCTCGATCTGGTCGACTTCGCCCGTCGCGAACGACTCGATATCAGTTTCATCGAGGAGATGCCGCTGGGCGATGTTTCCGACCATTCGCGCGGCGAGACCTACTGCTCCAGCGACGAGGTCCAGCGGCTGATCGAAACGCGATACACCCTGATTCCGACCACCGAGTCGACCCTGGGGCCGTCGCGCTATTTTTGCATGCCCGGCAGCCAATCACGGGTCGGGTTCATCTCGCCGCACAGTCACAACTTCTGCGCGACCTGCAATCGTGTCCGGGTCACGGTCGAAGGGCGCTTGCTGCTGTGTCTGGGCAATGAACACTCGGTCGATTTGCGCTCGGTCATGCGGCGTTACCCCGGTGACATCGAACCCCTCAAGGAGCGCATCATCGCGGCCATGCCCCTCAAGCCCGAGCGCCATCATTTCTCCACCGATGGCGACGTCCAGGTCGTACGATTCATGAACATGACGGGTGGCTAATTGCCACTCGCCTCTTTCTCCTCCTGAAAAACTCGTGATCGCCGATGCCGGTGTCGTTCAACGATACCCGGCAATCAACTTCACTTGCTTATTACCTGCTCACGAATATACTTTTTACATTCCCATGCCGTTTTGGGTTTTTTACATCGCTTTGAATGGAGGAGGATGATGTCCAGCGAATCCTTGGAAAAGATTGCTCGCAACAAGAATGTGGCGCGAGCAGCCGCGCGTCAGTTGAGCATGGAACAGTTGCACAAACTGGCGGAAGTCATCGGCGAGGTCATTGAGCAGAAGCAGGAAGAAGAGCGGCGTCGTCAGGAAGAGGAGTCGGTCAAGGCGCGTAAGCTGGAAGAAATTCGCGAAGCCATCAACGATGCGGGTCTGTCGCTCGACGATCTGGTTTCCGAGCAGCCCAAGCGGCGTCGTGGTCGTCCCCCCAAGAACGAAAAAGCCTGAGTGTCGGGCCCATGCCCCGGTGACGAATCGCTTCGTTGCCGGGGCGCCCCAGGCCGGGAAAAAGCGGACGTCGACGTCCGCTTTTTTTCGTGCCGGCGGGACGGGCAGTGTCGACTGTGACGAAAGGGCGGGGCGCCCCGGAGCGGGCGTCAGCTGAAAGCCTCGGCGGCCGAGAGTTGCAGGTGTACCGCGGGCGGCCGACGCATATGGTCCGCGAGCCAGTGCCGCAGGCGTGCCTTGAGCTGGGCGCGCAGTTCGGCCAGCGTTTCGCTGTCCGATTGTTCGAGGGTGTCGTCGAGCCAGACGACGAACGCGGTTTCATCGAGCGGTGACGGGCCGCTGTAGTCCAGCAGCAGCCGACCCACGCGCTGCCAGCCCCCGGATTCCATGGCGATCACGGGCAGTACCAGGTGCAGATCGCCATCGCGGGCATGGCGGTCCTGGGGGGCGCTCTCCAGATCGCGGAGTGAATGCACGTTGTCCTGATGTACGATACGGGGCGTCAGGGCGATGTGTCGCTCCACGCTCAGTCCCTGTCTGTCGAGGCGGATCAGATCCCCGTTACCGGGTAGCAGCGGGGCGTCGATGCCCAGTTCCTCGGCGATCTCCCGATGAGCCTGCTGGTGACGGTGTTCGCCGTGCACGGGCAGCAGTCGGCGCGGCCGGACCCATTCGTAGAAGGTGCGCAGCTCGTCGCGTGCCGGATGACCGGAGGCATGCAGTGCCGGGTACCGGGATTCTTCCAGGACCGTCACGTCGAGGTGGCGCAGGCCGCGCTGCAGGCGCTCGATATGGCGTTCGTTGCCGGGGATCGCCTTGGCCGAGAAGATCACCGTGTCGCCGGGCTGGAGTTCCAGGTCCGGGTGGGCGTGGCGGGCCAGGCGCGACAGCGCGGCACGCGGCTCGCCCTGGCTGCCGGTGGCGATGATCAAAACCTCCTCGGCCGGCAGGTAGCCCATGTCGCGGACCGGCACGAGGGGCGGGAAATCCTCGAGATAGCCCAGGCTCCGGGCGATGCGCACCATGCGCTCCATCGAACGCCCCATCAGGCCGACGCGACGTCCGCAGCGTTTCGCCGCCCTGCCCAGCGCCAGCACCCGCGCCAGGTTGCTGGCAAAACACGAGACGATCACCCGTCCGGGGCATTCGGCCAGGGTGGTCTCGAGGGCGCGGGCCACGTCGCCTTCGCTGCCCGACCAGCCGGGTTGCAGGGCATTGGTGGAATCGCCCACCAGCAGGTCGACGGGGGCGATGGCGCGAAAGCGGGTCTCGTCGACCGGCTCACCGATCAGCGGCTCGGGGTCGAGTTTCCAGTCGCCGGTGTGCAGGACGCGGTGTTGCGGCGTGGACAGCAGCAGCGCGCAGCTCTCGGGAATCGAATGGGTCACCGGCAGGTAGCGCAGCATGAACGCGCCGCACTCCAGGGCATCGCCGGGCTCGACGACATGGATCGCCTCGCTCGACAGGCCGCGCTCGTGAAACTTGGCGCGCAGCAGACCGGCGGCGAGCGGCGTGGCGTAGACCGTACAGCCCCACTGCGGCCACAGCCAGGCGGCGGCGCCGATGTGATCCTCGTGGCCGTGGGTGATGACCAGCGCTCGCGGCACGATGCCCAGGCCCGACAGCGGCTCGATATCGGGGACTTGCAAGGGGCCGTCGGGGAGGTCCTGACGAATCATCATCCCGCAATCCACCGCCAGCCAGTCGTCGCGATAGCCGTAGAGATTGAGGTTCATGCCGATTTCGCCGCTGCCTCCCAGCGGGAAGAAATACAGCGGTGGGCGCGGGCGGGGACGGACATGGACTCGGGAGTGCAGCATTATCGACACGGTATCGTCATGGAGATTGCACTATACGGGATGGCCCGCCGGGGCCACAACGAACGTGAGGGAAACGCTGCCTAAATAGCTGCGCGGGCCAATCACTTCGTTGTGCGGTGCTGGAACGCCAGCCCGGTCGGAATCCTCACCTATACCCCATAGGCTCCGGTTCCTGTGCGCCGTACGCCTCGTGCTTGACACCGCTCGCTGATTTATTCAGCGCTTCCTTAGCCAAGCGGCGGCGATTCGTTACAATGTCGCCTCTTCATCATCGCCTCTTCAGCCGATTCAACGGATCATTCATGGCTCATTTCTATCGTCTCGTCGTTTCCTGCCCCGACCGCGTGGGTATCGTGGCTCGCGTTTCCGGTTTCATCGCCGCCCAGGGCGGCTCCATTACCGAAGCCAATCAGCATTCGGACCTGGCCACCGGGCGTTTCTTCATGCGCTACGAGATCCGTTTCGATTCGCCGAGCGACGCCGCGGCATTGAAAGCGGCCTTCGAGCCGATCGCGGACAGCTTCGAGATGACCTGGGCGCTCAACGACATTGCCCGGCGCAAGCGCGTGGTGCTGATGGTCTCCAAGGCATCGCACTGCCTGGTCGACCTGCTGTATCGCTGGAAGACCGGCGAACTCGATTGCGAGATTCCCTGCGTGATTTCCAACCATGACGATCTGCGCCCCCTGGTCGAATGGCACGATATCCCCTTCCATCATGTGCCGGTCGATCCGCTCGACAAGGCCAGCGCATTCGCCGAGACCCAGCGACTCATCGAGGCGGTGGACGCGGACAATGTGGTACTGGCGCGTTACATGCAGATCCTGCCGCCGTCGCTGTGCGAGCGCTACGCCGGTCGGGTGATCAATATCCACCACAGCTTTCTGCCCTCGTTCGCCGGGGCGCGTCCCTACCATCAGGCCTACGACCGTGGCGTCAAGCTGATCGGTGCGACCTGCCATTACGTCACCCAGGAACTCGACGCCGGGCCGATCATCGAACAGGACGTGCATCGTATCTCGCACTGTCATACCGCCGAGGATCTGGTGCGTTTCGGGCGCGACATCGAGAAGGCTGTCCTGGCTCGCGGGTTGCGCTGGCACCTGCAGGACCGGGTGCTGATCCACGGCAACAAGACGGTGGTCTTCGCCTGAAAACCCGCGTGTTCGCGCCCGTACTCAAGCCACTGAAGTGCGGGCGTGGTGATGCCGTCCGCTCGCCGCCCGGTCAGGAAAACAGCGTCAACTGACGGGCATCCTCGGGCGGGCGCAGGCGGACCCCGACGCCCAGCAGACGCACCGGGCGACTGCCGCGCGCCCAGGCCTCGTCGAGCAGCCTGGCATAATGCCCGGGATCGACGCCGTGGCCGGGCGCCTCGAGGGTGGTCAGGGTGAAGTCGTTGAAGCGCACCTTGACGAAGACCCCCTTGATCGCCGGATTGCCGTGACGTTCGAGGCGCGTCTCGAGGCGGGTGATGAGCTCGGGCAGGGCGGCCTGGCAGGCCGCGAGATCGGGCAGGTCGTGGTGGAAGGTGTTCTCGGCGCTCACCGACTTGCGTTCGCGCTCGACCCGTACCGGGCGTTCGTCGATGCCGCGGGCGAGTTCGAAGAGGCGGCGGCCGAACTTGCCGAACGTGTCGATCAGCGATTCCAGCGGCCAGGTCTTCAAATCGGCGCAGGTGCGGATACCCAGGGCCTCGAGACGGGCCGCGGTGGCCGGGCCCACGCCGTGCAGCTTGGCGACGGGCAGGGCGGTGATGAAGTCGTCGACGGCCTCGGGGGTGATCACCGTCAGGCCGTCGGGCTTCTCCCAGTCGCTGGCGATCTTGGCGAGAAACTTGCTGGGTGCCACGCCCACCGACACCGTGATACCGGTGCGCTCGAGCGCTTGTTGCTTGATCCAGCGGGCCATCCAGGTGGCGCTGCCGCGAAAGCGCTCCACCTCGCTGACGTCGAGATAGGCCTCGTCGAGCGACAGGGGCTCCACCAGCGGGGTGAGTTCGTGGAAGATCGCCTGAATCGCCTGCGAGACCGCGCGATAGCGGGGAAAGTCCGGCGGCAGCACCGTCAGGCCGGGGCACAGGCGCAGTGCCCGCGCGGTGGGCATCGCCGAGCGCACGCCGAAGGCGCGCGCCGGATAGTTGCAGGTGGCGATCACGCCGCGCTGCGCAGTGGTGCCGCCGATGGCCAGGGGGATATCGCGCAGGGCCGGGTCGTCGCGCATCTCCACGGCGGCGTAGAAGCAGTCGCAGTCGGCATGCAGGATCTTGCGCATGCGCGGACGATCGCCTCAGCCGAGCGCCTGGCCGTTGCCGCCGCGAATCACGCCCACCCCGACACCCTCGATTTCCAGGTGATCGTGGCGCAGGTCGACCTCGATCGGCGCGAAGTCGGCGTTCTCGGGCAGCAGGGTGACGCGATGTCCCTCGCGGCGAAAGCGTTTGACGGTGACGTCGTCCTCGAGCCGGGCGACCACGATCTGGCCGTCGCGGACCCGATCGGTGCGGTGCACGGCCAGCAGATCGCCCTCGAAGATCCCCACGTCGCGCATCGACAGCCCGCGCACCCGCAGCAGATAGTCGGCGCGGGGCGAGAAGAAGTCCGGCGACAGCGGGCAGTAGCGATCGATGTGCGCGGCCGCGAGGATCGGGCTGCCGGCGGCGACCTCGCCGACGATCGGCAGGCCGCTGTCGAGCTCGGCCTCGGCGGCGGTGGCCGGTTCCGTTTCCTGTGCCGGCAGACGGATACCGCGTGAGGTGCCGGGGATCATGCGGATCGCCCCCTTGCGATCGAGCGCGCGCAGATGCTCCTCGGCGGCATTGGGAGAGCGAAAGCCCAGGGCGCGGGCGATTTCCGCACGGGTCGGCGGATACCCCAGCTCGTTCATGGTCTTGACGATGAAGTCGTAGACGTTCTGCTGGCGCGGGGTGAGTGAGCGGGTCATGCGGCCTCCGCTGGTCGCTGGAATCGAAGCTGTGGCTGGGCGTGTGGTTAAGTATACAGCATGGAATTGTATCCAGTAATTCTCGCCGGGGAAATCAGGGGCGGTACGAAACCTCGTCGAGTTCGGTCAGTTTGCCTACCCAGCCCAGTCACGGCGATCCGATGCGTTTGAAACAGCTTGGATTGTTGTCACTGTGTAAGCAGCGTAGAATTTCGGAAATGTTTTAAACAATCGTTTATAAGCAAGCAGAGATATGCCATGGCCCAGACCGATACGGTGACCCGCATCCTCAATACGGCCGAGGTGCTGTTCGCCGAGCGGGGATTCGCCGAGACCTCGCTACGCAACATCACCAGCAAGGCCAAGGTCAACCTGGCGGCGGTGAACTATCACTTCGGTTCGAAGAAGGCCCTGATCCAGGCGGTCTTCGCCCGCTACCTGGACCCGTTCACCGAACGTTTCCACGCCACCCTGGATGCGCTCGAGGCGGAGTACCACGGCAAGCCGATCCCGCTCGAGGTCCTGCTCGAGAACATGGCCCGCACGGTCCTCGAGGTGCCGGCCGAGCGCAACAGCCTGAAGGTCTTCATGCGTCTGCTCGGGCTCGCCTATACCCAGGCCCAGGGGCATCTGCGCGGCTACATCCAGCAGCACTACGGCAGCGTCTTCACCCGCTTCGCCGAACTGGTGCGCCGGGCCACGCCGGAGTTGCCGGACGCCGAGCGTTTCTGGCGGTTGCACTTCATGCTGGGCACGGTGATCTTCACGCTGTCGGGGCTCGACGCCCTGCGCGACATCGCCGAGCAGGATTACGGTGAGCACGTCAGCGTCCGTGAGCTGATCCGTCGCCTGCGACCGGTGGTCGTGGCGGGCATGAACGCACCCCTTCCCGAGCCGCCCCAGGCGTTGGCGGGGTGAGCATGCGCACGCCCCGACTCGATGAATTGCCGCCCGAGGCGGGCCCCTGGCTCGAGGTCGATGTCGAACGCCAGTGCCTGACGCTGTGGCGGGGGCGCGAGGCGCTCGAGACCCATGCGGTGTCGACGGCCGCCGCCGGCCCGGGGCAGCGTGAGGGCAGCGGCGGTACGCCGCTCGGCTGGCACTACGTGCGGGCGGTGATCGGCGGCGACCAGCCCCTGGGCAGTGTCTTTCGCGGACGTCGGCCCACCGGGGAGATCTTTTCACCGGCGCTCGCCGAGGCCCATCCGGGGCGCGACTGGATCCTGTCGCGCATCTTCTGGCTGTGCGGCCTGGAGCGCGGTATCAATCGTGGCGGTGTCGTCGACTCGCAGCGCCGCTATATTTACCTTCACGGCACCCCGGGCAGCGAGCCGATGGGCCGTCCGGCGTCCCACGGCTGCATCCGTGCCCGGGATGCGACGCTGGAGCGTCTCGTCGCGTTCGCCGAGCCGGGGACGCCGGTATGGCTGCATGACTGACGGCAATGGCTGTTGCTCGGCGACGCCATTGGTCTAGAATCGGCTCCCTTCACAGCCAAGGACATCGACCATGACCCAACCGATCGGTCCGGTGATGCTGGATCTCGAAGGCACCACCCTGACCCGTGCGGAGCGGGAACTGCTGGCGCGACCCGAGGTGGGCGGCGTGATCCTCTTCTCGCGCAACATTGTCGACGCCGCTCAGGTGCGCGAACTGTGTGCCGCGGTGCGCGGCGTGCGCAGCGATCTGCTGCTGGCCATCGACCAGGAAGGCGGGCGTGTCCAGCGCCTGTGCGAGGGCGTCACGCGCTTGCCGTCGATGGGCCGACTGGGGCGCTGTTATCCGGACGATCCACAGCGCGCGCTGCAGTTCTGCCACGATGCGGGCTGGCTGCTGGGGCTCGAGATGGCGGCATGCGGGCTGGACCTGACCTTTGCGCCGGTGCTCGATGTCGATACCGGCCTTTCCAGCGTGATCGGCGATCGCAGCTTCGCCGCCGACCCGCAGGCGGTGGCGGCGATGGGCGGGGCCTTCGTCGAGGGGCTGCACGAGGCGGGCATGGTCGCGGTGGGCAAGCATTTCCCCGGCCATGGTGGGGTGGCCGCCGATTCCCACCGCGAGCTGCCGGTCGATGCGCGGCCGCTGGACGCGCTGCGCCAGCACGATCTGATCCCCTTTGCCGCCCTGGCCGGGCGCCTCGAGGGGGTGATGCCGGCGCATGTCGTCTACTCGGCCTTCGACAGCCGGCCTGCCGGATTCTCGCCGAACTGGCTGGGCATGCTGCGCGAGGAGCTGGGCTTCAAGGGCGCGATCTTCTCCGACGATCTGTCCATGGCCGGGGCGCATGTCGCCGGCGGACCCGCCGCACGCGCGCTGGAGGCGCTCAAGGCCGGCTGCGACATGGTGCTGGTGTGCAACGATCGCCAGGCCGCGCTCGAGGTCGTCGAGGCCTGTACGGGACACGCCTCCAAGCGGCCGGCCAAGCTGCGTTACGGTCGGGCACGCCCCGAAATCGACTCGTTGCCGGCGCTGAGTCGCTGGCGGCGGATTCACGCGCGCCTCGAGGCGCTGGTCGAGACGCCACCGGGTAACCCGCAGGATCGCTGAGCATGCTGGAACTGCTGTCGCCCCTCGAGCAATGGGTCGAGACGCGCACGGGCCTGCCGGCGCCGCTGGTGACGCCGGCGGTGATCCTGGTGGTCGCGCTGGCCGCCGACCTGTTCACCCGACTGGTCATCTGGCGCTCCGTCCATCTGCTCGAGAAGACCCGCAATCGCTGGGACGACACCCTGCTGCTGGCCTTGCGGCGCCCGCTGTGGGTGAGCATCTGGGGGATCGCGGTGATCGCCCTGGCGGCGCTCGCCGCCCAGCGGCTGGACAACGCCTGGCTGACCGGGCACGCGCCCACCGCCCTCTGGCTGTTCGTGCTGGTGATGATCGGCTGGTTCGGGATTCGTCTGACCCGGCAGATCGAGCGGCGTCTGGTGTTCCCGCCGGCGCGGCATCCCGGCACGCCGCTGGATGCCTCGACGGCGTCGGCGATCAGCAAGCTGGTGGGGGCGACGATCCTCACCCTGGTCACGCTGGCCGCCCTGCAGGCGCTGGGCATGTCGCTGTCGGGGCTGCTGGCCTTCGGTGGCGTCGGCGGTCTGGTGGTCGGGTTCGCGGCGCGCAACGTGCTGGCGAATTTCTTCGGGGGGCTGGCGATCCACCTCGACAACCCGTTCAAGGTCGGCGACTGGATCTGCTCGCCGGACCGCGAGATCGAGGGCGTGGTCGAGGATATCGGCTGGCGCCTGACACGGATTCGCACCTTCGACTCGCGGCCCTTGTACGTGCCCAACATGATTTTCGGCTCGATCGCGGTGGTCAATCCCTCGCGGATGCTCAACCGGCGCATCCACGAGAGCGTCGGCCTGCGCTATCGGGATCTCGACCGGATCGGCGACGTGGTGGGGCGTATCCGCACGATGCTCGAGCAGCACGAGGGCATCGATCGGGACAATCTGCTGCTGGTCAATTTCCAGACCTATGGCGCCTACTCGCTGGATATCCTGATCCATGCCTACACCCGCACCACCGACTGGGGCGAGCACCAGGCGATCAAGCAGGAGGTGCTGCTGCGCGTCGCCGACATCGTCGACGAGGCCGGCGCGGCGATCGCCATGCCCGCGCGGGAGTTGCACATGGCCGATCCCTTTCCCGGACAGGCGTCCGCGGCGGACGACCGGGAACCCAACCAACAAGAGGCGCGCACGCATCCCACGCGCGGCGAACGCCCGCCTTCCACGCTGGATACATCGCGCCGCCAGTCCGCTCCCGAGGAGCGTCGCGCTCGCGGCCCCCTAGCCAGAGATACCGACCAGGATGCCGATGTCTGAATTCGATACCCACCACCACGATTCGCTGAACGCCATGCGCGAGATCATGGACAACGCCGACTGTCTGATCACCCAGGAGGACGTCGAGATGGCGCTGGATCGCATGGCCGCCTCGATCACCGAGGCGCTGGGCGACACCTTGCCGGTCTTCTACTGCGTGATGAACGGTGGGCTGATCACCACCGGCCATCTGCTGACCCGCCTGGGCTTTCCGCTCGAGGTCGACTACCTGCACGCTACCCGTTACCGCGGCGGGTTGCGGGGTGGCGAGCTGTTCTGGCGCGTCTCGCCGGAGATCCCCATGGCCGGCCGCCACGTGGTGATCGTCGACGACATCCTCGACGAGGGGGCGACGCTGGCGGCGATACTCGATTACTGTCACGAGGCGCAGGCGGCCAGCGTCTCCACCGCGGTGCTGGTGGACAAGCGCCACGAGCGCAAGGCGGTACCGGGGCTCAAGGCCGATTACTGCGGCCTGGAGGTCGAGGACCGTTACGTGTTCGGCTTCGGCATGGACTACAAGGGCTACTGGCGCAACGCGCCGGGCATCTTCGCGCCCAAGGGGCTGTAATAGAAGCGGCAGCAACGCAAGCGGCGTTCAGCGCACGACCATCAGCGAGGTGACAGCATGCTGGCGATCATCGGCGGTACCGGTCTCACCGCCTTGCCCGGGCTGGAAGTGATCAAGCGCCATTCGGCGGAAACGCCGCTGGGGGCGGCGTCGGCGGGAGTCGTCCAGGGCGCGCTGCAGGGCCGTGAGGTGCTGTTCCTGGCGCGTCATGGTCACCCGCACAAGCTGCCGCCGCACCGCATCAATTACCGGGCCAACCTCTGGGCGCTCAAGCAGGCCGGGGCCTCGGGCATCGTCGCCGTCAATGCGGTGGGCGGTATCGACCCGGCCCTGGCGCGGGGGGCCCTGGTCGTGCCCGATCAACTGATCGATTACACCATGGGGCGTGAATCGAGCTATTTCGATGGCCGTTTCAAGCCGATGAAGCACATCGATTTCTCCTGGCCCTACAGCGAGACGTTGCGTGAACGCCTGCTCGAGGCCGGCGCCACCGCGGGTGAGCCGCTGGAGGACGGGGGCGTCTACGGCTGTACCCAGGGGCCGCGGCTGGAGACCGCCGCCGAGATCGCCCGCATGGCGATGGATGGCTGCCGCCTGGTGGGCATGACCGGCATGCCCGAGGCGGCGCTGGCCCGGGAGCTGGAGCTTGCCTATGCCTCGCTGGCACTGGTGGTCAATCCGGCCGCGGGGGTGAGCGATCGCGAGATCGACATGACCGACATCGATGCTGTCGTGGCGGCGGGGATGGCGCGGGTGCGGCGCGTCATCGAAGCGTTGCTCGCCTGAGCCACGAGCCGGTGTCGATTGACGCCGGCTCGATGATTGTTGCTTCACTGTTGCCGCAGCCCGCAGCCCGCAGCCCGCAGCCCGCAGCCCGCAGCCCGCAGCCCGCAGCTCGCAGCCGTTAGAGCCCCAGTTCGTGGGTGGCCACCTCGCGCATCTTGAACTTCTGGATCTTGCCGGTGACGGTCATCGGGAAGGCATCGACGAACTTCACGTAGCGCGGCACCTTGTAGTGGGCGATACGGCCCTGGCAGAAGGCCCGCAGCGCCTCCTCGTCGAGGTCGGCACCGTCGACGAGCTTGACCCAGGCCATCACCTCCTCGCCGTATTTCTCATCGGGGACGCCGATCACCTGGACGTCGGAGATCGCCGGGTGGGTATAGAGAAAGTCCTCGATCTCGCGCGGATAGATGTTCTCGCCGCCGCGGATGATCATGTCCTTGATACGACCGACGATCGCTACATAGCCGTCGTCGTCCATCTGCGCCAGGTCGCCGGTATGCATCCACCCGGCGGCGTCGATCGATGCCTCGGTGGCCGCCGGGTTGTCCCAGTAGCCGAGCATCACGCTGTAACCGCGGGTGCACAGTTCGCCGCGTTCGCCACGCGGCACGATGCGCCCGGTGGACGGATCGATCAGCTTGACCTCCTGGTGAGGGTGGATGGTGCCGACAGTGGTCACGCGCTTGTCGAGCGGCGCATCGGTCTGGGTCTGCAGGCTCACCGGGCTGGTCTCGGTCATGCCGTAGCAGATGCTGACTTCCTTCATGTGCAGCTTGTCGATCACCTGACGCATCACCTCGATCGGGCAGATCGAGCCGGCCATGATCCCGGTGCGCAGCGACGAGAGATCGAAGCGGGCGAACTCGGGATGCTCGAGTTCGGCGATGAACATCGTGGGTACGCCATAGAGAGCGGTAGCCCGCTCCTCGGCGACCGTGGTCAGCGTGGCCAGGGCGTCGAAGCCTTCGCCGGGGTAGATCATCGCCGCGCCGTGGGTCATGCAGCCCAGGTTGCCCATCACCATGCCGAAGCAGTGATACAGCGGTACCGGGATCACCATGCGATCCTCGGCGGTGAGGTTGATCCGCTCGGCGACGAAGAAGCCGTTGTTGAGAATGTTGTGGTGCGACAGCGTGGCGCCCTTGGGCGCGCCGGTGGTCCCCGAGGTGTACTGGATGTTGATCGGCTCGTCGAACTGCAGCGAGCCCTGCAGCGCTGCCAGGCGGTCGGCATCGACGGCGTCGCCTTGCGCCTGCAGGGCGTCCCAGGTGAGCATGCCGGGCAGCGCCCAGTCGTCGTCGAGACATACCACGCGCGCGAGCTCGGGCAGGCGTTCGCCGGCCAGATCGCCATCGTGGGCGGCGTTCAGCTCGGGCACCAGTTCGGCGATCATGTCGGCATAGCGCGAGGTCTTGAAGGCCCCCTGCAGGATCAGGGTCGAGGTACCCGACTGACGCAGCGCGTATTCCAGCTCATGGGTGCGATAGCTGGGGTTGATGTTGACCAGGATGGCACCGATCTTGGCGGTGGCGAACTGCGTGATCGCCCATTCGGCGCGGTTGGTAGCCCAGATCCCCACCCGGTCGCCCTTGGCGACGCCGACGGCGAGCAGGGCGCGGGCCGTCCGATCGACCGCCGCCTTGAGCGTTGCCCAGGTGTAGCGCAGGCCCTGATGACGGCTGATCAGGGCCTCGCGATCCGGGTAGCGTGCCACGGTGGCATCGAAGCAGTCGCCGATGGTTTCGCCCTTGAGCGGCAGGTGGCCGATACCGCTGAGATAGCTGACCGGGGGCCGGTTGCTGGGCTGGGGCTGGCTGGCTTGGCGTGTCATCTCGTGATTCCTGCTTGTTGTTGTCCGCAAAGGGAAGCATCGTCGATGGGCGTAGGCTTCAGGCGTCGGCCCGCTGCCGGGCCAGGGCATCCAGCGACTCGCGGCAGCGCGCTTCGACGTCGTCGAGTTCGTGCTGCAGAGCGCGGATGTCCTCCATCTGGCGCTCGAGGGCCTGGCGCTTGTCGGCGAGGATGTCGAGCATGCGCTGCAGCTGGCGCTCGTCGCCGTCCGGCGCCTGATCGTAGAGCTGGATCACCTCGCGAATCTCGGCCAGCGAGAAGCCCAGCCGCTTGCCGCGCAGGGTCAGCTTGAGCCGCACCCGATCCTTGTCGTGGTAGACCCGGGTCTGGCCGCGCCGCTCGGGCTCGAGCAGGCCTTCCTGTTCGTAGAAGCGGATGGTTCGCGGGGTCACCGCGAAGCGCTTGGCCAGTTCCCCGATAGTGTAGGTGCGGCGATGGCGGGCGTCCTCCTGCCGGGAAGTGCGGGACGGGCGTGTGTCGGGCATGCGGCTATCCTCGGTTCGATGGCGAAGGTGTCACCGGGATCGAAGCGCTAGGCTAAATGGCATTGACGTTTACGTAAAGTAGACCATAAGTCGTCTTGTCGAGCGGCCACGCGCTGCTAGGTTGATAGCGAATCGGCCGGAGGAGACGACCATGGACTTTTCCCTCAGTGACGACCAGCGGGCCCTGCAGGATGCCGCGGCGGACTTCGCCAGGGCGGAACTCGCGCCCCATGCGGCCGAGTGGGATGCGACCGCCCATTTCCCGGTGGACGTCATCAAGCGCGCCGGCGAGGCGGGCTTTCTGGCGCTCTACGTCGCCGAGGACCACGGCGGCCTGGGGCTGTCGAGGCTCGATGCCTCGCTGATCTTCGAGCAGCTCGCTCAGGGCTGCGTGTCGACCACCGCCTACCTGACCATCCACAACATGGCGACCTGGATGCTGGCCGAGTGGGGCAGCGAGGCGTTGCGCGAGACCTGGATGCCGTCGTTGGTCGTCGGCGAACGTCTGGCATCGTATTGCCTGACCGAGCCCGGGGCAGGCTCCGATGCGGCGAACCTGCGTACCCGTGCGGTGTGCGATGGCGACGACTACCGGATCACCGGCAGCAAGATGTTCATCTCCGGTGCCGGTGCCACCGACCTGCTGGTGGTCATGGCGCGCACCGGCGAGCCCGATTCAGGGGCCTCGGGGGTGTCGGCCTTCGTGGTTCCCGCCGACAGTCCCGGCATCGAGTACGGCAAGAACGAGGACAAGATGGGCTGGAAGAGCCAGCCGACCCGGCTGGTCAGCTTCGACGACGTCAGGATCCCGGCGGGCAATCGCCTGGGCGCGGAGGGCGAAGGTTTCAAGCTGGCCATGCGCGGGCTCGACGGCGGCCGCCTGAACATCGCCAGCTGTTCGCTGGGGGCGGCCCAGCAGGCGCTGACGCTGTCCCGCGATTACCTGCACGAGCGCCAGCAGTTCGGCCGCGAGCTGGCGGCCTTCCAGGCCTTGCAGTTCAAGTTCGCGGACATGGCCACCGACCTCGTCGGCGCCCGGCTGATGGTGCGCCATGCCGCCTGGCAACTCGATCGCAAGGACCCGCAGGCGAGCGCGCACTGCGCGATGGCCAAGCGCCTGGCGACCGACGTCGGTTTTGCCGTGTGCAACGAGGCGCTGCAACTCCACGGCGGCTACGGTTACATCAAGGAGTATCCGCTCGAACGTCTGGTTCGCGACACCCGGGTTCATCAGATCCTCGAGGGCACCAACGAGATCATGCGCGTGATCACCGCCCGCCGCCTGTTCGAGCCCGGTGCGCTCGAGGCACTGCAGTGAGTCGGGGGAAGAAAATGCCTCATCCGTTCCAGTCCCACCGGGAGATGATTGTCTCATGACCGAACCGCTCGTCCATTTCGAGGAACTCACCGGCCACGGCGATGCCCGGCTGGGCATCGCCAGGCTCGAGGCGCCACGCTCGCTCAATGCCCTGTCGCTGAGCATGATCGAGCGGCTCGAGGCCCAGCTCGAGGCCTGGGAGGCGGACCCGGCGATCGCCGCGGTCTGGCTCGAGGGCAGCGGCGACAAGGCCTTCTGTGCCGGCGGCGACGTGGTCGCCCTGTATCACGCCATGAAAGGGGATGCGCAGACGCCCGGCGATGACTTTCCGACCCGCTATTTCACCGCCGAGTACCGCCTCGACTACCGCATCCATACCTATCCCAAGCCGCTCGTGGTATGGGGCGACGGTATCGTCATGGGCGGCGGCCTGGGGCTGATGGCCGGGGGCAGTGAACGGGTGGTCACCGAGACCTCGCGGATCGCCATGCCGGAGATCACCATCGGCCTGTATCCGGACATCGGCGCGAGCTGGTTTCTCAATCACATGCCCAGCGGGGTGGGGCGCTACCTGGGGCTCACCGGTGCCCAGTTGAACGCGCGGGATGCTTTGTCTCTGGGGCTGGCGGACCGTTTCATTCCCCGCGAGCGTCGCGATGCGCTCATCGTCGCCCTGCGCGAGGCGGACCTGAGCCGGCCCGCGGCGGCGGTCGCCGAGGTGCTCGGCCGCTTCGAGCATCGCGAGCAGGCGCCGCCGGGCCAGGTGCTGGCGCACTTCGACACCCTCCAGGCGCTGGTCGACGTCGCCGATGTCGCCGAGGCCGTGCGGCGGATTCTCGACGATACCCGCGACGATGCCTGGCTCGCCGCCAATCGCGCGCGGCTGGCCGCCGGCTGTCCGGTGACGGCCTATCTGGTCTGGGAGATGCAGGCGCGTCACCGTCACACCAGCCTGGCGGACGCCTTCCGCGACGAGCTGAACCTGTCGGTGCAGTGCACCCGACACGCCGATCTCGCCGAAGGCGTCCGTGCCCTGCTGATCGACAAGGACAAGCAGCCACGCTGGTCGCATCGCGACGTCGCCGCGGTGCCGCGCGCGGATGTCGACGATTTCCTGGCGCCCTTGTGGGCACCGGAGGAACATCCGTTACGAGCTCTCTGAGCGCGCCTTTGCGAAGGTCCGGCGCGGGGGCAAGGCGTGCGAAGTCCGCCATTCACAACAACCAGCAAAGGAACACGTCATGCAAATCGCATTCATCGGCCTGGGCAACATGGGCGCTCCGATGGCCGTCAATCTGGTCAAGGCCGGGCATTCGGTGATGGTCTTCGATCTGGTGGAGGCGGCCATGCAGGTCGTCGAAGAGGCCGGTGCGCGGCGTGGCGCCTCGGCGCGCGAGGCCGCCGAAGGTGCCGAGGTCGTGGTATCGATGCTGCCCGCCGGCGAGCACGTCAAGGCGCTGTATCTGGGCGGCGACGACCAGCCCGGCCTGCTCGACGAATTGACCGAGCGGCCGCTGCTGATCGATGCCTCGACCATCGCCCCCGAGGACGCCCGCGAGGTGGCCGGGGAGGCCGCCCGCCGCGGTCTGAGCTATCTGGACGCGCCGGTGTCGGGTGGCGTCGGCGGCGCCAGGGCCGGGACCCTGACCTTCATCGTCGGCGGCAGCGACGCGGGCTTCGCCCAGGCCCGACCGGTGCTCGAGGCGATGGGCAAGAACGTCTTCCACGCCGGCGACAGCGGTGCCGGTCAGGTCGCCAAGATCTGCAACAACATGCTGCTCGGCATCCTCATGAGCGGTACCGCCGAGGCGCTCGCGCTGGGCGTCAAGAACGGCCTCGAGCCGGCGGTGCTCTCCGAGATCATGAAGCAGAGCTCCGGCGGCAACTGGGCACTCAACGTCTACAATCCCTGGCCGGGGGTGATGGAGCAGGCGCCGGCCTCCAACGACTACCAGGGCGGCTTCCTGGTCGACCTGATGAACAAGGACCTGGGCCTGGCGACGAATCTGGCCCTGGCGTCGCGTGCGCCGATCCCCATGGGCGGGCAGGCGCGCAATCTCTATGCCCTGCATGCCAGCCAGGGCAGCGGCCGGCTGGATTTCTCGAGCATCCAGCGGTTGTATCGCGCCGGCGAGGAGGGCGAGACATCGTGACGTCCCGCATCATGGGGGTCGCCGAACTGGTGGCCCAGGCCGAGCGCGAGATCGAGACGCTGAGCGTCGACCAGGCATTGGCGCTGCACGGCCGCGACGGTGTCACCTTCGTCGACATTCGCGACGTGCGCGAACTCGCCCGCGAAGGACGCATTCCCGGCGCCGTGCACGCGCCGCGCGGCATGCTCGAGTTCTGGGTCGATCCGGCCTCACCGTATCACCGCGAGGTGTTCGCCAGCGGCGACCGCTTCGTGCTGTTCTGCGCCCTGGGGCAACGCTCGGCGCTGGCCGTCCAGCAGTTGCAGCGCATGGGGTTCGGCCCGGTGTGCCACATCGGCGGCGGTTTCAGCGCCTGGCGCGAGGCGCGGGGGCCGGTCGCGCGAGATGGCGATTGAACGCCGTCGCTGGACTTCTATCCTGAGGGGAGTGGTTTAACCGACCCTTGAGGAGACGATTCCATGGCGAAGGTATTGCTCGCGGTGGCCGACGGAAGCGAGGACATCGAGACCGTCACCCTGATCGACGTGCTGCGGCGCGCCGATGTCCGGGTCACGGTGGCATCGGTGATGGCGGAGGCGACCGTGACGCTGTCTCGCGGCACGCGGCTGGTCGCCGACACCCGGCTCGAGGCGCTGGACGAGGACGCGGACTTCGATGCCATCGTCCTGCCCGGCGGCATGCCGGGGGCCGAGCACCTGCGTGACACCGGACACCTGACCGCGTTGCTGCAACGTCAGCGCGATGGCGGCGGCTGGATCGCGGCGATCTGTGCCGCGCCGGGCATCGTGCTGGCGCGGCACGACCTGGTGCGCGGCCACGTGGTCACCGGCTACCCGGCCTTTCAGGCCGCGCTGGAAGACGCCGGCGGTCACCTGTCCCAGCAGCCGGTGGTCGAGGACGGCCGGCTGCTGACCAGTCAGGGGCCGGGGACGGCGATGGCCTTCGCCCTGCATCTGGCGCGCCTGCTGGTCGACGATGCCACGGAGCGGCGGATCGCCGAAGGCTTGTTGATGGAGCTGGCCGGGCAGTATTGAGCGGCCGGCGTCAGCGCGGGCTGAAGCGCCGCTGCAGGCCGGTTTCGGCGATCAGGCGGGTGGATATCTCCTCGATCGAGAAGCGCGTGGTATCGATGTAGGGGATGTGGTGGCGCTTGTAGAGCGCTTCGGCCTGCTGGATCTCCTGCAGGCACTGGTCGATGGAGCAGTAGCGGCTGTTGGGGCGGCGCTCGCTGCGAATCGCCGCCAACCGGCGCGGGTCGATGGTCAGACCGAACAGCTTGTGACGGTGGGGTGCCAGGGCGCGGGGCATCTTCAGCATGCCGTCCTCGTCCAGGTCGTCCTCGGTGAGCGGGTAGTTGGCGGCGCGAATGCCGAACTGCAGGGCCAGGTAGAGCGACGTGGGCGTCTTCCCGCAGCGCGAGACACCGATCAGGATCACGTCGGCGGTGTCGTACTGATGGATCCGCGCGCCGTCGTCGTTGTCCAGCGCGAAGTGCACCGAGTCGATGCGGTGCATGTAGACGTCGTCCTGGCCGATGGCGTGGGTGCGGCCCACCGAATAGGACGAATGGACGTTGAGTTCCTCCTCCAGTGGGGCGAGAAAGGTGGTGAACACGTCCACCTTGAAGCCCGGCGCCCGGCTGATGATCTCGCGGATCGCCTGATCGACGATGGTGTCGATGATGATCGGCTTCTCGCCGTCGCGCACCGCGGTGGCCTCGATCACCGCGGCCAGGTTCGCGGCTTTCTCGGTGGAGTCGATGTAGGGCTTGGTGACCATGCGGATCTCGAGACTGGCGAACTGGGCGAGCAGGCTGCGGCCCAGGGTCTCGGCGGTAATGCCGGTGCCGTCGGAGATGAAGAAAGCGGTGCGGGTCATGCCGGGATTCTCGCGGGAAGTTCGCGATATTGTCGCGGTTCGCGGGAGGGGCGACAACCGAGTTCGCTGGCCCGACTACAGGAAAGCACCGCAAACGCCCGGTGTTGTAAAAATACTCCAGTGACTTCGCTATTAGACTAATGGCTAATAAGGGGTCGTCTTGGTACCGTGTCGTCCATCTGGCAAGCACGGCGCACCCGGCGCCGGCACCGCATTGGATCAAGGGGGTCTCTTGGAACACTACATCGAATGGTTCGATCGCCTGGGCATGGACGACGTCGATCGGGTGGGCGGCAAGAACGCGTCACTGGGTGAAATGATCTCCAATCTCGCCGATGCCGGTGTCACCGTGCCCGGCGGTTTCGCCACCACGGCCCACGCCTATCGTCAGTTCCTTGCCCACGAGGGGCTCAACGAGCGCATCAACGCCGCACTCGCCAGGCTCGATGTCGACGATGTCGGCGAGTTGACCCGGGTCGGGCGCGAGATTCGCCAGTGGGTCATCGACACCCCCTTGCCGCCGGAATTCGAGGCCGCGCTGCGCGAAGCCTATCGCGAGCTCGAGTCGCGCCATGCCAACCTCAAGGTCGCGGTGCGCTCGTCGGCGACCGCCGAGGATCTGCCCGATGCGTCCTTCGCGGGCCAACAGGAGACCTTCCTCAATATCGAAGGCTTCGACAACGTCAAGCGTGCCGTCCACGAGGTCTTCGCCTCGCTGTTCAACGACCGCGCCATCTCCTACCGCGTGCATCGTGGCTTCGATCATGCCCAGGTCGCGCTGTCGGCGGGGATCCAGAAGATGGTGCGCTCCGAAACCGGCGCCGCCGGGGTGATGTTCACCCTCGACACCGAATCCGGCTATCGCGATGCGGTGTTCGTCACCGGTTCCTGGGGTCTCGGCGAGACCGTCGTCCAGGGGGCGGTCAACCCCGACGAGTTCTACGTCCACAAGCCGACCCTGGCCGCCGGACGCCCCGCCGTGCTGCGCCGCACGCTGGGGTCCAAGCTGATCAAGATGACCTACACCGACGAGGCCTCGGCGGGCAAGTCGGTGCAGACCGTGGACGTGCCGCTGGGCGATCGGGCCCGCTTCTGCATCAGCGACGAGGATGTCATGGCGCTGGCCCGGCAGGCAGTGATCATCGAGCAGCACTACGGCCGGCCGATGGACATCGAGTGGGCCCGCGACGGTGATGACGACAAGCTCTACATCGTCCAGGCGCGTCCCGAGACCGTGGTCTCCAATCAGGAGGGCGGCAAGCTCGAGCGCTTCCAGTTGAAGGAGAAGGGGCGCCAGCTGATCGCCGGTCGGGCGATCGGCCAGCGCATCGGCAGCGGCGCCATCAAGGTGGTCGAGTCCACCGAAGAGATGGACAAGATCAATCCCGGCGACGTGCTGGTCACCGACATGACCGACCCCGACTGGGAGCCGGTCATGAAGCGCGCCTCGGCGATCGTCACCAACCGCGGCGGGCGCACCTGCCACGCGGCGATCATCGCCCGCGAACTGGGCATCCCGGCGGTGGTGGGTTGCGGCGATGCCACCGAGGTCCTCGAGGAGGGCCGCGAGGTCACCGTCTCCTGCGCCGAGGGTGACACCGGCCACGTCTACGACGGCCTGCTCGACTACGACTGCAAGACCACCAGCGTCGACAGCATGCCGGAGCTGCCGTTCAAGATCATGATGAACATCGGCAATCCCGACCGCGCCTTCAACTTCGCCGGTCTGCCCAGTGCCGGGGTCGGCCTGGCGCGTCTCGAGTTCATCATCAACCGCATGATCGGCGTACACCCCCGGGCGCTGATCGATTACGCCACCCTGCCCACCGATCTCCAGCAGATCATCGACGTGCGTACCGCCGGTTACGACGACCCGGTCTCCTTCTACGTCGACAAGCTGGTCGAGGGCATCTCGACCCTGGCGGCCTCGTTCCATCCCAAGCGGGTGATCGTGCGCCTGTCGGACTTCAAGTCCAACGAGTACGAGAACCTGATCGGCGGCAAGCTCTACGAGCCGGGTGAAGAGAACCCGATGCTCGGCTTCCGCGGCGCCTCGCGCTACATCTCCGAGGACTTCCGGCCCTGCTTCGAGCTGGAGTGCCGCGCGCTCAAGCGTGTCCGTGACGAGATGGGGCTCGACAACGTCGAGATCATGGTGCCGTTCGTGCGCACCCCGGAGGAGGCCCGCCAGGTCGTCGACCTGCTCGCCGCCAACGGCCTGAAGCGTGGCGAGCGCGGCCTCAAGGTGATAATGATGTGCGAGCTGCCGGCCAACGCGCTGCTCGCCGAGGAATTCCTCGAACACTTCGACGGCTTCTCGATCGGTTCCAACGACCTCACCCAGCTGACGCTCGGCCTGGATCGCGATTCGGGGATCGTGGCGCACCTCTTCGACGAGCGCAATCCGGCGGTCAAGAAGCTGCTGTCGATGGCCATCGCCGCCTGCCGGGCGCAGGGCAAGTACGTGGGGATCTGCGGCCAGGGGCCGTCGGACCATCCCGACCTGGCCAAGTGGCTGATGGAGCAGGGTATCGACTCGGTGTCGCTGAACCCCGATGCGGTACTCGAGACCTGGTTCATGCTGGCCGGCGAAACCCTGGGCTGAGCCTCACGACGCAACACCTCCCCCTGCCCGGTCTCGCGAGAGGCCGGGTTTTTTTCGTCCTGGATTCGGGGACGCCCTCAAGAGTGTAGCCAGCTGCGCAGCTTCAACAGCAGCAACTCGCCGTCGCTGAGATCGTCGCGCTCGCGCAGCACCTCGCGAAGCAGGGCCGGTCGGTCGGTGATGATGTTGTCGACGCCCAGGTCGATCAACCGGGCCATCTGCCGGCGATCGTTGACCGTCCAGGCATGCAGGGCGTAGCCGCGGCGATGCGCGGCCTCGACGCTGTGTTCGGTGATGCGGTTGTAGCGCAGCCCGAGGGCGTCGATGGGCCCCAGGTAGAGCCCGCCGCGAACCAGGAACTGGGCGAACAGGGTGGTGCGCAGTGTCGGGGCGCGGCGCTCAACGGCGGCAATCGCCCGCGACGAGAGCGAGGCGATGACGATCTCGTCGTAGCGCTCCCGCGGCAGGCGCTCGAGGACGGCGTCGACCAGCGCCTCGGCATTGCCGCCCACCGGCTTGAGCTCGATGTAGAGCTTGACCCGACCCCGGGTCGCGTCCAGCACCTGGCTCAGCGACGGAATGCGCTGCCCGCGATAGGCGTCGCCGAACCAGCTGCCGACATCGATGCGCTGGATGTCGGCCCAGGCCATCTCGCTGATGCGCTGCGATGAACCGATGAGACGGCGCAGGCTGTCGTCGTGGGAGACCACCACCCGATCGTCCGCGGAGAGGCGCACATCGAATTCGATGTAATCCGCGCCGTCGGCGATCGCTCGATCGAAGGCCGCCAGGGTGTTTTCCGGTGCCTGGGCGGCGCTGCCACGGTGCGCGGTGACCGTGACCGTGTCGTGGATCTCGAAGCTGTTGAGTACCGACCACGCCTGCCAGGCGGCGAACGCCAGCACCAGGGCCTCGGCGCCCCACGCCACCCAGGCCGGATGATCGTGCGAGGTCGGGGTCGGCGGCCGCGGTCGGCGGTGGGCCAGGCGCAGATAGACGCAGCCGCCGAGCAGGCTGTTGATCGCCGCCCCGATGAAGGTCGCCGTCAGGGCCAGCAGGCCGTAGAGCGTGAGATAGCCGAGCATCGCCGGCATGAGCACCGCCACCCGCTCGGGCAGCCACCACAGCAGCGGCGTGAACAGGGCGTCGAACAGGGCGGACGCCGCTACCGGCAGGGCGATGATCAGCACCGCCGGGAGCGCGACGGGCAGCAGCAGGGGACGGTGGCGGCCCCGGGTCAGCGTCCGGCTGCGCCTCAGGGCGTTCAGGGCGGAGCGATCCTCGAGCATCAGCACCGCCAGCGCCTGAGACCAGCGCAGATGGAGGCTGGCCGCTGCCCACAACCAGAGCAGCAGGGGGGCGATGCTCGCCGCGAGGAAGCCCCACAGGGCCGGCGGATGGGTCTGGGAGATGACATAACTCTCCATGTCGCCCAGGCACAGCTGGTAGAGCCCGGTCAGCGCCAGGATCATCGGCAGGGCGATTGCGACCTGGGCGCCGGTCTGTACCAGGGTCAGCAAAGTCAATCCCGGCAGGCGGCGGCCGACGCCCCACAGGGCTTCCAGGGCGAGGCGGTAGCGATTGGCGGCGGGGCGGGTCACCACCAGCAACATGCCGGCCTGCTGCAGTACCAGCAGCAGGCTGGCGAGACCGATCGCCACCAGCATCCAGAGCAGTCCCAGCGGGGTGAGGATGGTGTCGAGGAGTTGCGTGCCGGTGAGCAGCGGACGGCCCAGCCGCTTGAGCAACGCCGCCAGCAGCGTGGCGCCGATCGGCAGCAGGAGCGTCGTGGCGAGCAGGGTGAAGAAGAGCTGGTAGGCGACCAGCGGCCGCCAGTGTTCGCGCAGGGAGCGACCGACTGCCAGCCCCAGGGCGCGGGGCGCCAATGCGCCGGAGGTTGTCTCGAGCATGCCTTCAGACTGTCACCGTTCCCGGGGCGCTGGCAAACCCGTCCACCTGGCCGGCGGACGCGGTGCCCCGGGATACGCGCTGTCGGTGAACGAACGACGCCGGGCGGGGCCCGGCGTCGCGTGACGATGTCGCGGTGGGCTCAGAAGCGCCAGCCGGCCGATGCGGTGAAGGAGTCGATCTGGTAGTCGCTGTCGAAATCGTAGCGTTCGTATTCGGCTCGGATCAGGAAGGGGTCCAGGTTGAACTGGGCGCCGACGCCGTAGACCGGGTCGGTACCGTCCTGATCTTCCAGATCGACGTTGGCGTTGCCCAGGTTGCCGTCGACGTCGGTCTCCCACTTGGCGATACCCGCCTTGGCGAAGGCGGTGAACCAGGAGGTGATCGGTAACTGGCCGACCGCGCTCACCCCGTAGGCGCTGGACTCGAGATCGGTGTTGGCGCCGTTGTTGCCTTCCAGGCGCGTACGGCCCAGATCGGCGTAGAACACTTCGGTGGCGAAGTAGGGGTTGAACTCATAGCCGACGAAGCCCTTGAAGACGTTGTCGTCGTCGTCGACATCGAAATCCTCGCTGCCGGACTCGATGAAGTTGTCGATCTCGTCGTCGTCATTCTTCAGCGAACTGAAACCGGTGCCGATCCCCAGATACAGCCCCTTGCCGTCGTCGGCGGCGAGGGCCGGCGTGGCGGCGACGAGCAGGCCGGTGGTGGCCAGTGAGGCGGTCAGCAGTGTCCTGATGGTCATGCGTGTTCTCCTTGAAAGCAGCGTCGCGGGTCGCGAGCGGTGCGTGGGAAGACTCGCGAAGCCCGAGCAGCGGTGGCTGATTCGTTGGCGTTCGGAGTGGCATCCTGCCAATGACATGCGATGTGACACACGGTTGAACGAGACGTCATGAAATTAAGTCGAACGCTGTTCGATATCAAGTATCGCGAGGTAACGCCTTGTAAGCGTTCGTATAAAAAAAGCGCCCCGCACGGGGCGGGGCGCTTCGGTCATCGATTGACGATGTTGCGAGCATCGGAATCGAAGGATCAGGCTTCCTCGACGAGAGGAATCACGTTGGAGGCCGCCTTCTGGAACTCCTCGATCTCGTGGAAGTTCATGTAGCGGTAGATCTCCCCGGCCATGGCGTTGAACTCGCCCATGTAGCCCTGGTATTCCTCGACGGTCGGCAGGCGACCCACGACCGCCGCCACGGCGGCCAGTTCGGCGGAGGCCAGGTAGACGTTGGCCCCGTCGCCCAGACGGTTGGGGAAGTTGCGAGTCGAGGTCGACACCACGGTGGACTTGGGCGCCACGCGCGCCTGGTTGCCCATGCAAAGCGAGCAGCCGGGCATTTCCATGCGCGCACCGGCACGACCGTAGATGCCGTAGTAGCCCTCTTCCGTCAGCTGATGCTGATCCATCTTGGTCGGCGGTGCAAGCCACAGGCGCGTCTTCAGGCTGCCGGCCGGCTGTTTCTCGAGCAGTTTGCCGGCGGCGCGGAAGTGGCCGATGTTGGTCATGCACGAGCCGATGAAGACTTCGTCGATGGTCTCGCCGGCGACCTCGGAGAGCCGGCGAGCGTCGTCCGGGTCGTTGGGCGCGCAGAGCATCGGCTCGGTGATGGTATCCAGGTCGATCTCGATCACCTCGGCGTATTCGGCGTCGGCATCGGCGCGCATCAGGCTGGGGTTGGCCAGCCATGCTTCCATGCCCTGGATACGCCGCTCGAGGGTGCGACGGTCGCCGTAGCCCTGGTCGATCATCCACTTGAGCAGGGTGATGTTCGACGTGAGGTATTCACTCACGCTGTCTTCCGACAAGGTGATGGTACAACCCGCTGCGCTGCGCTCGGCGGAGGCGTCGGACAGCTCGAAGGCCTGCTCGACGGTGAGATCCTCGAGGCCCTCGATCTCCAGCACGCGGCCGGAGAAGGCGTTCTTCTTGCCGGACTTCTCGACGGTCAGCAGGCCCTGCTGGATGGCCTGGTAGGGGATCGCGTGAACCAGGTCGCGCAGGGTGATCCCCGGCTGGCGCTTGCCCTTGAAACGCACCAGGATCGATTCCGGCATGTCCAGCGGCATGACGCCGGTGGCGGCGGCGAAGGCCACCAGCCCGGAACCCGCCGGGAAGGAGATGCCCATCGGGAAACGGGTGTGCGAATCACCGCCGGTGCCCACGGTGTCGGGCAGCAGCATGCGATTGAGCCAGGAGTGGATGATGCCGTCGCCCGGACGCAGCGAGACGCCGCCGCGGTTCATGATGAAGTCGGGCAGGGTGTGATGGGTCTCGACGTCGACCGGCTTGGGATAGGCGCTGGTGTGGCAGAACGACTGCATCACCAGGTCGGCCTGGAAGCCCAGACAGGCCAGATCCTTGAGCTCGTCGCGGGTCATCGGCCCGGTGGTGTCCTGGGAGCCCACGGTGGTCATCTTCGGCTCGCAGTACATGCCGGGACGCACGCCGTCCATGCCACAGGCCTTGCCGACCATCTTCTGCGCCAGGGTGAAACCGCGGTCGGAATCGGCCGGCTGCTCGGGGGTCTTGAAGACATCGGACGGGCCCAGGCCCAGCTCGCTGCGCGCCTTGTCGGTCAGGCCGCGACCGATGATCAGCGGGATGCGCCCGCCGGCACGCACTTCGTCGAGAATCACGCGGGTCTTGAGCGCGAAGGTGGAGATCACCTCGTCGCTGTCGTGGCGGGTCACCTTGCCGTCATACGGATAGACGTCGATGACGTCGCCCATCTCGAGTCGGGAGACGTCGAACTCGACGGGCAGGGCGCCGGCGTCTTCCATGGTGTTGAAGAAGATCGGCGCGATCTTGCCGCCGAACACGAAGCCCCCGGCGCGCTTGTTGGGCACGTGGGGAATGTCGTCGCCGAAGAACCACAGCACCGAGTTGGTGGCGGACTTGCGCGAGGAGCCGGTACCCACCACGTCGCCGACGTAGGCCACCGGATGGCCCTTGGCCTTGACCGCCTCGATCTGGGCCAGCGGGCCCTTGCTACCCGGCGTCTCGGGCTCGATGCCGTCACGCGGGTTCTTGAGCATGGCGTTGGCGTGCAGCGGGATGTCGGGGCGCGACCAGGCGTCGGGGGCGGGGGAAAGGTCGTCGGTGTTGGTTTCGCCGGGGACCTTGAACACCGTCAGGGTGATCTTTTCGGCCAGCGCCGGCTTGGCCAGGAACCATTCGGCATCGGCCCAGGACTGCAACACGTCCTTGGCCACGGCGTTGCCGGCCTTGGCGCGTTCGGCGACGTCATGAAAGGCGTCGAACATCAACAGCGTGTGCTTGAGCTGCTCGCCGGCTTCCTTGGCCAGGGTCTCGTCGTCGAGCAGTTCGACCAGGGTGGCGATGTTGTAGCCGCCCTGCATGGTCCCCAGCAGCTTGACCGCGTGCACCTTGTCGAGCAGCGGCGATTCGGCGTCGCCCTTGGCGATGGCGGTCAGGAAACCGGCCTTCACATAGGCTGCCTCGTCGACGCCGGGAGGAACGCGGTCGGTGATCAGTTCGAGCAGGAACTGTTCCTCGCCGGCCGGCGGGTTCTTGAGCAGTTCGACCAGTTCGGCGGTCTGCTCGGCGTTGAGCGGCTTCGGCGGGACGCCTTCGGCAGCGCGTTCCTCGACATGTTGGCGGTAGGCTTCAAGCACGTTGGGGACCCTCATCGATTATCGGAATCCAGCAGGGGCAGGAAATGGGGGGTGATCGTCCGTGAACATCGCGGTTTTCCTGCGTCCTCCGGCCCTGTCTGAGCCGCGCGCATTCTACGGGAAACTGTCGACAATGTTAAGTCGGGCGCTGCCGGGCCCGTCCCGGCGCCAGACTATCGTCGGTCGTCGAGTGCCGCGTTACCATGGGGCGTCTTGCCGGAGGTGCCATGTCAAAACGAATCGTCTCGCCCTGCGTCGGGCTCTGTTCCACCACGGTCGGCGACACGGTGTGTCGCGGTTGCCAGCGCAACGACATCGAGATCCGTGACTGGTTCCGCTACGACGACGACGAGCGTCGCGCCGCCATGCAGCGCCTGGACGCCTGGCGCGAGACGGCGGCCGGGCGCTATCTGCGGGTCACCGATGCCGACCAGCTGCAGGCTCAGCTCGAGCGCCACCGCATTCGCTTTCGCCACGATCAGCCGTCGCTGTCGCGCGCCGTCGAACTGCTGCGCGTGGGCCGCGACCGGATTCGCGACATCCGCCGTTACGGCCTGGAGCCGAGGGGTCAAGGAAACGGCCTGGCGGCCGATGAACTCCATGAGGCGATATCGCGAACGCTGATGGCCCAGGCGCGGGCCCACCGGCAGAGTCTCGATACCGATCCATCCACGACGTGAACGCTCATGCCCGATACCTGTGAAACCCTGTTGCCCGCGGACCTGCAGGCCTTCCTGCCGTGCCCCACGCCCGATGCCTGGGTCGCGGCGGCGCTCGCCAATCCGTCACTGTTGCTGATCGACCACGCCCAGTGCGAGAAGAAGGCCGCCTCGACGGCGATGAGCCTGATGTATCGCTACGTCGACCGGCCGTTGCTGCTGGTCAAGATGTCGCAGCTGGCCCGCGAGGAACTCCTGCATTTCGAGCAGGTGGTCAAGCTGATGGAGGCCCGCGGCGTCGACTACCGGCATATCGGGGCCTCGCGCTACGCCGAGGGGCTGCGCCGCCACGTGGCGCGGGAGGACCCGGAGCGGCTGATCGACGTCCTGATCGTCGGCGCCCTCATCGAGGCGCGCTCCTGTGAACGCTTCGCGCGGCTGATTCCGCACCTGGACGATGAACTTGCCAAGTTCTACCGCTCTCTGGTTAAGTCGGAAGGGCGGCACTATGAGGATTACCTGATGTTGGCCCGGCGTTTCGCGGTATCGCCGATCGAGTCACGCATCGCCTTCTTCGCCGAACGCGAGCGCGAGCTGATCGAATCGCCCGACGACATGTTTCGGTTCCACAGCGGAATACCCGCGGTGGCTTGAGGGAGAGCACAGGGAAGGGGTGCTCGCTGTCGCTGACAGAACGACGCAGGAACTGATAACAATGGCACGGACTTTCTCCGGCACTACCCAGTTGACGCTGTTCGGTCATTTCTCGCTGTGTCTGGGCGAGGACACCCTCACCCAGTTCAGCTACGACAAGGTCAAGGCGTTGCTGGTTCACCTGCTGCTGCAGGGCCAGCCCGTCAATCGTGCCGCGCTGGCCGAGCTGCTGTGGCCCGATCAGGGCCTTTCCTCGGGACGTACCAATCTGCGTCATGCCCTGCATTGCCTGCGCCAGAGCCTGGGCGACGAGGCCGACAGGACGCTCAGCGTCTCGCGCCAGACCATCGCCTTCGAGCTGCCGAGCGACTGGGGGTTCGATCTGCGGCGCCTGGATACCCTGATTGCCGAGCCGGCCGATGTCGCGCACCTCGAGCACGTGCTGACGCTCTATCGTGGCGACCTCGTCGAGGACCTGCAACTCGCCCAATGTGCGGAATATCAACGCTGGCTGGTTCGCGTCCGTGGCGAGTGGCGTCAGCGGGTGCTGGGCTATGCCGAACAGGTGCTGGAGAGCGGCGAGGAGGTGCCCGGCAACCTGCTGCGGACCCTGGTCAGCCGCTTTTCCGGCTATGCGCCTTTCCACGAGCGGTTGATCCGCCAGCTCATCGAGCAGGGGCAGTCGGCCGCGGCCCACGAAGAGTACAACGCCTATCTGCAACTGCTGGCGCTGTCCGGTCAGCAGCCCGAGCCGAGCATTCTCCAACTGGCGCGCTACTGGTCGGATGGCGGCAGCGAAGGACGGCCGGTGACCCCTCAGGGCGCCTATTCGCGGACCCTGGCCGACGACTCCCGGCCGTTGCACGACGACGAGATCGAGCACCGCCAGCTATCGGTGATGGCGATCCGGCTGCGGCTGCGTGGCGAATGGGAGGAACGCGGCGAGGCCCGGGACTGCCTGGCGCTGCAGATCGAGCTGCTGCGCTGGCTCGAGCGTCAATGCCATCATCTGGGTGGCTTCTGGCTGCCCGGCGCCACCGGCGGCCTGGGCCTGGCCTGTTTCGGGACGCACGGGCCGGCACACCAGCTCGCCGAACTGGTGGCGCTCTACGAACATTGTCGGCGTGCGCTGCCCGACGAGATCGCACAGCACTGGCGCGGTGAGGGCGACGCGCCGCGCTTCGAACTGGCGGCGGGGCTCGACAGCGGGCGGGTGCTCTACCTGCCCGAACGGCAACTGGTCGACCCGCTGGGCCAGGTCACGCAGCGGTCGCTGGAGTTGATGAGCGCGGCCGAAGGCAGTGAGCTGGTGATCTCCCAGGACGCCAGCCAGCACATGCCGCCGGCGCTCGATCTGCAACCGCGGCTGTCGTCGCGCCTGCTGGCCAGCGACGGCAAGGTGCGTCTGCGGGCGCTGGTGCTGGGCGCCGACGAGGGCGGGCGCAGCACGATTCCCCCCAGCCTGATCGGCCGCGAGAGCCCCCTGCGCAAGCTGCGCGATGCCCTGGCCCGGGCCGGTCTGGGGTTGCGCCAGAGCCTGCTGGTCCAGGGGGCCTCGGGCATGGGCAAGTCGGCCCTGATGGTCAATTTCCGCCAGCGGGTGCAAAGCGAGGACGTCTCGCTGTGCTGGCAGTCGACCACGCGCATGTCGATGCAGGAACCGTTCGGTCTGGCGCGCATGCTGCTGCGCTGGCGCTGTGGCGAGGGCTACGACGGCGACAACGTCAATCGCCTGCTGGTCGAGCAGCATGACGAGGCGGTGGTCGAGGATCCCTCGCATTGTCAGTTGCTGCACCAGGCGCTGGGGCTGGCCACGATCGATGATACGGCGGCCGTCGCCCAGAGCGGCGAGGCGGTCGAACTGCTGGTCGGGGTGCTGCATCGGCTGATCGAGCGCGCCACCGCCGACAAGCCGCTGGTGCTGATGATCGACGATCTGCAGTGGATCGACGAGCCGTCGTTGAAACTGCTTTGTGGTCTACAGGCCCGGTTGCCCATCAATTGCGGTTTCCTGCTCGTCGCCAGCCATCACGGCCGCGAGCCACTGCCCGTCAAGCTCCACTGGGATCAGCAGATCGTGCTCGACAAGCTCGACGCGATGCAGTCCGCGCGCCTGCTTTCGCAGCTGGCGCGTCGCTATCGTCTGCATCTCAGTCCACGCTTGCGCGGTCAGCTCATCGAGCGTTGTGAAGGGGTGCCGCTCTACCTGCAGGAGATCTGCCGGCGCCTCGACATGGACCGCCGCGAAGGTCGCAAGGTCCAGGTCGACGAGTTGCCTCGCGGGTTGCTGGGGCTGCTGGCCAGCCGTATCGATCAGCTCGACGGCGATCGGCACGTCACCCATGTGGCGGCGGTGCTGGGGCGGCAGTTTCGCTTCGACTTTCTCCGCGAGTGCAGCCAGGTCGACACCGATCGGCTCAAGCAGGCACTGGACCACATGCGCCGGCTGGAGATCATCGAGCGCTGCGACGCCCACAGCGAATACGAGTATCAGTTCACGCATCCGCTGCTCCAGGAGGCCGCCTACCTGTCCTGTCCGCGGGACGTGCGCACGCGCATTCACCAGCAGGTGGTGGGGCTGATCGAGGAGCGTTTCCCGATGTGGATCAGCCGCCATCCCGGGGATTTCGCCACCCATCTGCGGCGCAGCGGGCACTACACGCGTGGGGCGCGCTACTTCGAGCTGGCGGCGCGCGAGGCACTCAAGGTTAGCGCCAATCGCACCGCGCTGCGCATGGCCGACCTGGGGCTGGCCAGCCTGCGTCAGGTGGAGGGACAGGCCGAGCGCGAGATCAGTCTGCTGACCGTGCGCGGCCAGGCTGCCTTCGCCCTGGAAGGGCACGGCTCGCCCACCGCCCACGAGAGTTTCGTCAAGGCGCGGGAGCTCATCGACTGTGCCCCCGGCGACGACGAGGAGACCGAGCTCGAGCAGCGTTTCCTGGTCAAGTGGGGGCTCTGGGTCGGCTGCAGCCAGCGTTTCGCGCATGCCGATGCCTTTTCTCTGGCCTCGGCGATGGCCGCCGTGGCCGGGCAGTTGCCCGATCCCCGCTATCGTCGCCTGGCCGATTATGCCCGGGCCCATTGCGAGTACTGGGCGGGGCGGGTGCGTCAGGCCCACGACCATCTCGAGGAGATCGACCCGCTCCATCAACCCATGATGCTCGAGTGGTTGCCGTTCTCCGATCACCCTCAGGTGGCCGCGTCCTGCTATCAGGGCTGGGCGATGTGCCTGCGTGGCGATTACCGCCGCGCCGAGCAGCAGGTCGAGGCGGCGATCCGTCTCGCCGAGGCGTTCAACCACCCCGGCTCGCTGGCGCTGGCGCTGCTGAGCGCCGCGTCGACCTATCGCCAACTGGGCCATGTCCACCTGGCGGGGGCGCGTGCCGAGCGGGCTCTCGAGCTGACGCGCACGCCGGATCTGCATCTCTGGCACGTGACCGCCCAGTGTGCGCTGGGTTGGCATCGCGCCCTGACCGGGGATCGTGCCGGGCTGACGATGATCGAGTCGGGACTCGAGGAGTTTGCCGAGCTGGTCGGCCGCGATCGCCATCAGCGGCCGATGCTGTGGTACGTCGATGCCTGCATGGCGCTGGACGAGTTGACGCTGGCCGAAGATTACCTCGATCAGTGTCTGATGATGGCGCGTGAGCGCAACGTGCTCTTCGTCCCGGAGCTGTCGATTCAACTGGCGCGGGTCTACCAGCGCCTGGAGCGCTCGCCGGAGATGATTCGCCGCCTGGTCGAGCAGGCCATCGAGCAGGCCCGCGAACACGACAACGTGCATCATCAGTTGCATGCCCTGGAGTTCTGGCTGGAGAGCGTGGCGCCGGGCGACGAACGGGCGGGTGAAACGCTGCGTCACATGCTCGGTGAAATCACCCAGACCGATGCGCCGGTGCTGCTGCGCTGGCGAACTCTGCTCGACCAGCAGCTATCCAGTTCGGCGGCCTTCGAGTCCTGAGCGCGTTGTGCCGCCGGCTCGCCGGCGGCACAACGCGCTGGGCCGGGTGGCGCGTCTGGCCAGCCGGCGGATCAGGCGTCGAGCGGGAAGTCGCGCAGCACCGGTTCGCCGTCTGCCTCGACGCGGATCTCCCAGCCGCGATCGGGCTGCCAGTCGCCGAGCACGATCCGTCGTGCCGGCTCGCCGGCGATTTCGAGCGCATGCACGGCCGGGCGGTGGGTGTGGCCGTGGATCAGCGTGCTAACCCCGTGCTCGGCCATCACGCGTGTCACCTCCTCGGGGGTGACGTCCATGATGTCCTCGGCCTTGTTGGAGTTGGCCTCGCCGGACTGACGGCGCAGGTCCTGCGCCAGCGCCAGGCGCTGTTCGACGGGCAGGGCGAGGATCTGTGCCTGCCATTTGGGATCGCGTGCCTTGGCGCGAAACGCCATGTAGGCGGCGTCGCGCGTGCACAGGCTGTCGCCGTGCATGAGCAGCACGCGTTCGCCGCCGAGATCGATGCTGATCGGGTCGGGGAGCAGGGTCGTGCCGGTCGCCTCGGCGAAGCCCTCACCGATCAGGAAGTCGCGGTTGCCGTGCATGAAATAGAGCCGCGTTCCCGTGTCGCTCAGGCGGCGCAGGGCGTCGAGGATCGTCGCCTCGAAGTCGCCCTGGTAGTCGTCGCCGATCCAGGCTTCGAACAGGTCGCCGAGAATGTACAGGGCGTCGGCGCCGGCGGCGTGCTCGGTCAGGTAGCGCTTGAAACCCTCGGCGATGTCGGGGGCCTGGGGATGCAGGTGCAGGTCGGAGATCAGCAGTGTCGTCATGGGTGGTCGACGGTCGGTGGATGAGGCTGGCTCGAGGCGGCCCGTGAGCACGGGCCGCAGGCGGTGTCAGTCGCGGATCTCGGCGCGCTGGATCACGACGTCCTCGGCGGGCACGTCGGCATGCATGCCGCGACGGGTGGTGGGCACGGCGCGGATCTTGTCGACCACGTCCATTCCGGCGACGACCTGGCCGAAGACGCAGTAGCCCCAGCCCTGCAGGTTCTTGCCGCGATGATCGAGGAAGTCGTTGTCGGCGACGTTGATGAAGAACTGCGCGGTCGCCGAGTGCGGATCCTGGGTACGGGCCATGGCCACGCTGCCCTTGCGGTTCTTCAGGCCGTTGTCGGCCTCGTTCTCGATCGGCTCGCGGGTGGGCTTCTGGGAGAAGTCGCTGTCGAAGCCGCCGCCCTGAACCATGAAACCATCGATCACCCGGTGGAAGAGGGTGTCGTCGAAGTGGCCGTCGCGGACGTACTGTTCGAAGTTGGCCGCGGTCTTGGGCGCGTTGTCGTGATCGAGTTCCAGGTGGATCTCGCCGTAGTTGGTCTGCAGGACGATCATGGGAGCTTTCCGAACTGTCTGGATGGTGCGCCTTGGCGAAGCGCGCTGGCGTCACGCTATAATAGCCGCTTTCGAGCGACGCGCGAAGCCGTCGGCTTCAAACCGCGCGCGACACCCGAACATCAAGAGGTTCTCCGACGTCCCATGACCCACGAGAGTAGCAGCGCCCCGAACTTCATCCGCAACCAGATTCGCGAGGAAGTCGACGCGGGTACGGTGGACACCGTCGTCACCCGGTTTCCGCCGGAACCCAACGGCTTTCTGCACATCGGCCATGCCAAGTCGATCTGCCTGAACTTCGGGATCGCCGAGCAGTTCGGCGGGGACTGCCACCTGCGCTTCGACGACACCAACCCGGCCAAGGAGGAACAAGCCTACATCGACGCCATCAAGGCCGATGTCGAATGGCTGGGCTTTCGCTGGGCCGGCGAGGTGCGCTATGCCTCGGACTATTTCGATCGGCTCTACGCCTGGGCCCAGCATCTGGTGCGCGAGGGCAAGGCCTATGTCGACGATCTGTCGCCGGACGAGATTCGCGAATACCGGGGGACGCTGACCGAGCCGGGGCGGCCGAGCCCCTATCGCGACCGTTCGGCCGACGAGAACCTCGATCTGCTCGAGCGGATGCGGCGTGGCGAATTCGCCGAGGGCGAGAAGGTGCTGCGCGCCAAGATCGACATGGCTTCGCCCAACATCAATCTGCGCGATCCGATTCTCTATCGTATCCGCCATGCCAGCCATCATCAGACCGGCGACAAGTGGAAGATCTACCCCTCGTACGACTTCACGCATGGCCAGTCGGATGCCCTCGAGGGCGTCACGCATTCGATCTGCACCCTGGAGTTCGAGGATCATCGGCCGCTCTACGAGTGGTTCCTGGACAACCTGCCGGTGCCCAGTCGCCCGCGCCAGATCGAGTTCGCGCGGCTCAACCTCAACTACACCGTGACCTCGAAGCGCAAGCTCAAGCTGCTGGTCGACGAAGGGGTGGTGGATGGCTGGGACGACCCGCGCATGCCGACCATCTCGGGCATGCGGCGGCGCGGCTACACGCCGGCCTCGATCCGCAAGTTCTGCGAGATGATCGGCGTGACCCGTGCCGAGGGCGGCATGGTCGACATCGCCATGCTCTACCACGCGATCCGCTCCGATCTCGAGGACAACGCGCCGCGGGCGATGTGCGTGCTCAAACCGCTCAAGGTGGTGCTGACCAACGTAGCCGAGGATCATGACGAGGTCTTCGAGGTGGCGGGACATCCCGCCCGTGACGACATGGGCGTGCGTCGTCTGCCGTTGACCCGCGAGATCTGGATCGACGCCGACGATTTCATGGAGGAGCCGCCCAAGAAGTTCTTCCGCCTGGCGCCGGGCAAGGAGGTGCGCCTGCGCAACGCCTACGTGATTCGCTGCGACGAGGTGATCAAGGGGGCTGACGGCGAGATCGAGGAGCTGCGTTGCTCGGTCGACTTCGACACCCTCGGCAAGAACCCGGAAGGGCGCAAGGTCAAGGGTGTGATCCACTGGGTCAGCGCCGCGCACGCGGTGCCGGTCGAGGTGCGTCTCTACGACAACCTTTTCCAGGTCGAGGCCCCCGACAGGGACCGCGACGTCGACTTCCTCGAGCATCTCAACGACGCGTCGCTGAGCGTGGTCGAAGGCTACGCCGAGCCGAGCCTGGCCGATATCGCCCCGGAGGCGCGCTATCAGTTCGAGCGGGTGGGCTACTTCTGCGCCGACCGCTATGCCGTCGCCGAGGGCAAGCGGGTCTTCAACCGCATCGTCGGACTCAAGGACACCTGGGCCAAGATCCAGAAGAAGGGCTGAGCATGCAGATCTACAACACCCTGACTCGTACCAAGGAAACCTTCGTTCCGCTCGAGCCGGGCAAGATCCGCATGTACGTCTGCGGGATCACTGTCTACGACTACTGCCACATCGGCCACGCCCGGGTGATGGTCGCCTTCGACGTGATCACCCGCTACCTGCGCTCGCGGGGCTTCGAGGTGACCTATGTGCGCAACATCACCGACATCGACGACAAGATCCTCAAGCGCGCCGAGGATAACGGCGAGTCGATCGCCGCGCTCACCGAACGCATGATCGCCGCCATGCACGAGGACGAGGGGCGTCTCGGCGTGCTGCGTCCCGATCTCGAGCCGCGCGCCACCGGCCACGTCGACGCGATCACGGCGATGATCGCGACGCTGATCGACAAGGGCTATGCCTATCGGGCCGACAATGGCGACGTCTACTACCGGGTGCGCCGCTTCGCCGACTACGGCAAGCTCAACAATCGCGACCTCGACGAGATGCGCGCCGGCGCCCGGGTCGACGTCGAGGCGCACAAGGAGGATCCGCTCGACTTCGTGCTGTGGAAGGCGGCCAAGCCCAATGAGGCGAGCTGGCCCTCGCCCTGGGGTGAAGGGCGCCCGGGCTGGCACATCGAGTGCTCGGCGATGTCCACGCGCTGCCTGGGCGAGACCTTCGACATCCATGGCGGCGGGCCGGACCTGACCTTCCCGCACCACGAGAACGAGATCGCCCAGAGCGAGGCGGCAACCGGCAAGCATTACGTCAATACCTGGATGCACGCCGGAGCGGTGCGCGTCGATCAGCAGAAGATGTCCAAGTCGCTTGGCAACTTCTTCACCATTCGTGACGTGCTGGCGGTGCACGACCCGGAAGTGGTGCGCTATCTGCTGGTGGCGAGCCACTACCGCAGTCCGATCAATTATGCGCCGGACGCGCTCGACGACGCGCGCCGTTCGCTGGAGCGCTTCTACAACGCGCTGGCGGGTGTCGAGGCGATCGAGGGCGAGGTCGACACCGACCATGCCGCGCGCTTCACGGCGGCGATGGACGACGACTTCAATACTCCCGAGGCCCTGGCGGTGCTCTTCGACCTGGCGCGCGAGCTCAACCGCGCCAAGGCCGACGGTGACGAGCGGGCCGCGGCGCTGGCCTTCGAGCTCAAGCGGCTCGGGGGTATCCTGGGGCTCTTCGGTCAGCAGCCGGAAGCCTTCCTGCAGGGGGGCGAGTCGGCGCTGCCGTTGCCGGAAGCGGAAATCGCTGCGCGCATCGCTGCGCGTGCCGAGGCCAAGAAGGCCCGGAACTTCGCCGAGGCCGACCGCATTCGCGACGAGCTGGCGGCGCTAGGCATCGTGCTCAAGGATTCCCGCGAGGGCACGACCTGGGTACTGGATCGATAAGCGGTATCGCCGCCGGCCGACACAAGAAACCGCGCCTCGTCAGCGCGGTTTCTTGTGCCTCGCAGGTCTCTCGGCCGGGTCAGGCCTCGTGGGGCTCGTGGCGCGGCGTGCCGAGGCGCACGATCATTGCCTCGACCATTTCGGCCGAGTGACGGGCCGCCTGATCGATGAAGGCGGTGAAGGAGAGGTTGGATTCCTTGCCGGCGATGTCCGACAGCGCGCGAATCACCACGAAGGGGCAGCCGTAGAGATGGCAGGTCTGGGCGATGGCGGCGGCTTCCATCTCGGCGGCGAGCATCGTCGGGAAGCGTCCACGGGTGCGCTCGACGGCGTCCGGACAGGCCATGAAGGCATCGCCGGTGGCGATCAGGCCTTCGTGAACACGCAGGTGGCCGAGGCCCTCGATGCACTCTCTGGCCACGCGCACCAGGCGCTCGTCCGGGAGGTAGGCGGCGGGCATCTGCGGCACCTGACCGTGCTCGTAGCCGAAGACCACGGCATCGACGTCGTGATGGCGCACCTCGCTGGAGATCACCACGTCGCCCACCTCGAGGCCGGCGCCGAAGCCGCCCGCCGAGCCGGTGTTGATGATCGCCTCGGGGTGGTACATGTCGAGCAGCAAGGTAGTGCCGATGGCGGCGTTGACCTTGCCGATGCCCGACTGCAGGATCACCACCTCGACGCCCTGCAGGCGGCCGATGTAGAACGTCGAGCCGACGTGATGGCGGATTTCGCAGCCTTCCAGGCGCGAGGCCAGCAGCGCGACCTCTTCCTGCATGGCGCCGATGATGCCGATCTTGTGCATGCGCTGAATCGTCTCCCGTCGCGGCTCAGGCAAAGACCTGACCCCATTCGTCACGTTTGGCGAGGAAGTCGCGGGCGAGCTGCTGGGCGCCTTCCAGGCTGTGGCTGGCCGCCCAGCCGCACTGCATCTCGTTGCAGGCGGGGACCTCGTCGGCGTCGAGGATGTCCTTCAGGGTGGCCTCGAGCAGGTCGAGCACGCCGTCATAGTCGTCGTGGTTGAGCATGGCGACGTAGAAGCCGGTCTGGCAGCCCATCGGGCTGATGTCGACCACCTTGTCGCTGTGATTGCGCGAGAGCTCCGCCATCAGGTGCTCGAGCGAGTGCAGGGCGGGCATCTCCATGTGCGCCTGATTGGGCTGGCAGAAACGCATGTCGTACTTGTGAATGCTGTCGCCGTGCTCGCCGGTCTTGACGCCGGCCAGGCGGACATAGGGGGCCTTGACCTTGGTGTGGTCGAGGTTGAAGCTCTCGACGTTCATCTGATCGCTCATCCAGGACTCCACGGGTTGCTGTTGAAGGATCGGGTAATTCGTTAGGGGCGAAATTATATACGTTCAGTCCCGGCTCTGCATGGCGTCGTGCAGCTCGGCCGCGAAGAGGGTGTTCTCGAGCAGCGACGCCACGGTCATCGGCCCGACGCCGCCCGGCACCGGCGTGATCAGGCTGGCGCGCTCGGCGGCCGGGGCGAATTCGACGTCGCCGACCAGCTGGCCGTCGTCCTGGCGATTGATGCCCACGTCGATCACCACGGCGCCGGGTTTGACCCATTCGCCCTTGACCAGATCGGGAATGCCCACCGCCACCACCAGAATATCGGCACGTTCCACATGTGACTTGAGGTCCCGGGTGAAACGGTGGCAGACGGTAGTGGTGCTGCCGGCCAGCATCAGTTCCAGCGCCATCGGGCGGCCGACGATGTTGGAGGCGCCGACGATGGTGGCGTCGAGTCCGCGGACCTTGACGCCGCTTTCCTGGAGCAGGGTCATCACCCCCTTGGGTGTGCAGGGGCGCAGGACCGGCAGGCGCTGCGCGAGCCGCCCGAGATTGTAGGGATGAAAGCCGTCGACGTCCTTGTCGGGGTGGATGCGCTCGAGAATCGGCCGGGCGTCGAGGTGATCCGGCAGGGGGAGTTGCACCAGGATGCCGTCCACGGCCGGGTCGGCATTGAGGCGATCGACCAGCTGCTCCAGCTCGCTCTGGCGGGTGTCGGCCGGCAACGAATGACGAAAGGACAGAATGCCCGCCTTGTCGCACGCCTTGTGCTTGTTGCGGACGTAGACTTCCGAGGCCGGGTCTTCGCCGACCAGGACCACGGCGAGGCCGGGGACCCGGGCCCCCGACTCACGGCGGGCTTCGACCTGTCGGGCGACCTGTTGGCGGACGTGCGCGGCAATGGCCTTGCCATCGATCAATTGGGCGGTCATCGGGGATTCCTTTGATACTTGGCGGCGCTGGGACGGAGCCGAGAAAGAAAGGCGCTGATTTTCGCATGCAATGCCCGCCAGTCAAAGCGGCCGATAGCGAGGGTGTTCGCTAAAGGCTTGACCCGCGGAGGAAGTTGCGTAAAATATGCAGCGCTTGACGAGGCCCGGTGGCAAGCGTCAAGGCCGTGTATCTCGCCGGCGGGGTATAGCGCAGTCTGGTAGCGCGCCTGCTTTGGGAGCAGGATGTCGGGGGTTCAAATCCCTCTACCCCGACCATCTGTTGCAGGCAGGTTGGCCCGCTTCAGCTGGAACTCGCGCCGTAGTGAACGAAGCGGCGGTGTGAGAGCTAGGCCATGGCAAAGCGCGCCTATAGCTCAACCGGATAGAGCAACGGCCTTCTAAGCCGTAGGTTGCAGGTTCGAGTCCTGCTGGGCGCGCCAGATTGGTGGCCGGCTGGCCCGGGAACCCGCACCTTGGGGTCTCGTCGAACGATCGATGCAGGACAATGGTGGATGTAGCTCAGTGGTAGAGCCCCGGATTGTGGCTCCGGTGGTCGTGGGTTCGATCCCCATCATCCACCCCATTCGCCTGCTTCGATGCTAGCGCCTGATACGAGTCGTGGTGGATGTAGCTCAGTGGTAGAGCCCCGGATTGTGGCTCCGGTGGTCGTGGGTTCGATCCCCATCATCCACCCCATCTCGTCGGCGTGCGTTTTTCCTTCCCTCTTCCTGTTTTGCCTTCGACAACGACGGACTTCGCCCACGCGTGGTGCGTAGGTGCAGTCGGGCCGTTTGCGTCTTGTCGGCGCGTATCTCCAGTCCCGCTTCGGGATATTCGTGCCTCATCCCTTGCAAGTGGTGCCTTGCGTCCCCATATCCGGGTCAAAGGTTGGGCGCGCTTGCCAGGGCGCGCGGGGATTCTTAAAATCCTCTTCTTTTGAACGCACTTCACAAGCCCTAGTCGGTAGAGGACCATTCATGCAAGTTTCCGTCGAAACGACTTCCCCGATCGAACGCCGCGTCACGGTGCAGATACCGGCCGACGAGGTCGATCAGGCCGTCAGCGAACGCCTCAAGGATACCGCCCAGCGCGTCCGTCTGAACGGGTTCCGTCAGGGCAGAGTGCCGATGGCGGTCGTGAAGCAGCGTTACGGGCGTGACGTGCGCAACGAAGTGGTCGGCGAAATGATGCGCCAGCACTACGTCCGTGCGATCACCGAGCAGAGCCTCAACCCCGCGGGCTACCCCTCCATCGAGCCGACCGTCGACGAGACCGGTAAGGATCTGGAGTTCATCGCCACGCTGGAGGTCTATCCCGAGATCGCCCTGAACGGCATCGAGGGTGCCGAGGTCGAGCGCCCGGTCGCCGAGGTGACCGATGCCGACATCGACCAGATGATCGAGACGCTGCGCAAGCAGAATGCCTCCTGGGAAGCCGTCGACCGCGAAGCCGCCGAGGGCGATCAGGTCAAGATCGACTTCCAGGGCTTCATCGGTGACGAGCCGTTCGAGGGTGGCGAGGCCGAAGGTCACGAGCTGGTGCTGGGCTCCGACAGCTTCATTCCGGGCTTCGAGGATCAGCTGGTCGGCACCAAGGCCGGCGACGAGACCGAGATCCGGGTGACCTTCCCGGAAGACTATCAGGCAGAGCACCTGGCGGGTCAGGAAGCGACCTTCAAGGTCAAGGTCCACCAGGTCAGCGAGCAGCAGCTTCCCGAAGTCGACGCCGCCTTCGTCGAACGTTTCGGCGTCGAGAACGGCGATCTCGAGCAGTTCCGCGCCGAAGTGCGCAAGAACATGGAGCGCGAGATCAAGCAGGCCGTCGACAACCGGGTCAAGCAGCAGGTGCTCGAGGCGCTTCAGCGCGCCAACGACATCCCGGTGCCGGCCTCGCTGATCGAGCAGGAAACCGATGCGCTCAAGCGCCAGGCTGCCCAGCAGTTCGGCCTGGGCGATGACTTCGATGTCTCGCAGCTGCCCAACGAACTGTTCGCCGATCAGGCCAAGAGCCGGGTACAGGTCGGTCTGCTGCTCGGCAAGGTGATCGAGGATCACGAGCTCGACGCCAGCGACGACGAGATCAAGACCAAGGTCGAGGAACTCGCGCAGCAGTACCAGCAGCCCGAGCAGGTCGTCGAGTACTACCTCAAGGACGAGCAGATGAAGAACCAGGTCAAGTCCGCCGTCCTCGAGGAGAAGGCGGTTGACAAGCTGCTTGGCCAGGCACAGGTTAAGGACGTCGAGATGTCCTACGAGCAGGCGCTTCAGGCCGCCCAGCAGCAGGGCGGTGCCGAAGACGAGGACGGCGAGGAGCCGGCCGACGATAAAGCCTGACTGCGTTGCGGCTGACTGGCGCTGACCCGGCCTCGTGCCGGGTCTCTAGTCACTGAACCGTCACATCGACGACGTGGTAGAGCTATCCAATCACCGGATTGAAGGGTGTCACGCAATGGGCAACGAGTTCGATATTCAAAACGCCGGCGGCCTGGTCCCGATGGTCGTCGAGCAGAGCGCGCGCGGTGAGCGGGCGTACGACATCTACTCCCGCCTGCTCAAGGAGCGTGTAATCTTCCTGGTGGGTCCGGTGGAAGACTACATGGCCAACCTGGTGGTGGCGCAGCTGCTGTTCCTCGAGTCCGAGAACCCGGACAAGGACATCCACTTGTACATCAACTCGCCGGGCGGCTCGGTGACTGCGGGGATGTCGATCTACGACACCATGCAGTTCGTCAAGCCCGATGTGTCCACCGTCTGCCTGGGGCAGGCGGCCAGCATGGGGGCGTTGCTGCTCGCCGGCGGCACGGCGGGCAAGCGCTTCTGCCTGCCGCATTCGCGGATGATGATCCATCAGCCGCTCGGCGGCTATCAGGGGCAGGCCTCGGATATCGAGATCCACACCAAGGAAATTCTCAATATCCGCCATAAACTGAATCAGATCCTGGCCGATCATACCGGACAGGACATCGGTACCATCGCCAAGGATACCGACCGCGACAATTTCATGGACGGACATCAGGCGGTGGAGTATGGCCTGATCGACGCGGTGCTGGATAAGCGTCCGGCATCCTGATAGCGTAAATCCTATCCATGCATATCCTGGCGGTCCGTGCGGGCCGCCGCCGTAAAGAGGTACGCGAATGGCCGACGGCAAAGGCAAGGACGAGGGCAAGCTGCTGTATTGCTCGTTCTGTGGCAAGAACCAGAATGAGGTACGCAAGCTGATTGCGGGTCCCTCCGTCTATATCTGCGACGAATGTGTCGACTTGTGCAACGACATCATTCGCGAGGAAGTCCTCGAGGCCGATGCAGAGGGCGACGAGGATCGCCTGCCGGCTCCGCGTGAGATCCGCAACACTCTCGACGACTACGTGATCGGCCAGGACCGCGCCAAGATGGTGCTGTCGGTGGCCGTCTACAACCATTACAAGCGCCTGCGGGCCGGGGTGAAGTCCGAAGACGTCGAACTCGGCAAGTCCAACATCCTGCTGATCGGCCCGACGGGCAGCGGCAAGACCCTGCTGGCCGAGACGCTGGCGCGGTTGCTGAACGTGCCCTTCACCATCGCCGACGCGACCACGCTGACCGAGGCGGGCTACGTGGGCGAGGACGTCGAGAACATCATCCAGAAGCTGCTGCAGAAGTGCGACTACGATGTCGATAAGGCCCAGAAGGGGATCGTCTACATCGACGAGATCGACAAGATCTCGCGCAAGTCGGACAACCCGTCGATCACCCGGGACGTCTCGGGCGAGGGCGTGCAGCAGGCCCTGCTCAAGCTGATCGAGGGGACCACGGCATCGGTGCCGCCTCAGGGGGGGCGCAAGCATCCCCAGCAGGAGTTCCTGCAGGTCGATACCGGCAACATCCTGTTCATCGTCGGCGGGGCTTTCGCCGGTTTGGACAAGGTGATCCGCGATCGCGCCGAGAAGGGTGGCATCGGCTTCAACGCCTCGGTGAAGAGCAAGGATACCGACAAGGGCGTGGGTGACATCCTGGCCGGTGTCGAGCCGGAGGATCTGGTCAAGTTCGGTCTGATCCCCGAGTTCGTCGGGCGTCTGCCGGTGATCGCCACGCTCACCGAGCTGACCGAGGATGCGCTGATCGAGATCCTCACCCAGCCGAAGAACTCGCTGATCAAGCAGTACGCGAAGCTCTTCGAGATGGAGAACGTGGAGCTCGACTTCCGCGAAGACGCCCTGCGTGCCGTGGCGCGCAAGGCCATGGCGCGCAAGACCGGGGCACGCGGGCTGCGCTCGATTCTCGAGTCGGTGCTGCTCGATACCATGTACGAGGTACCGTCGCTGGAAGGCGTGACCAAGGTGGTGATCGACGATTCGGTCATCGCCGGCGAGAGTGATCCCCTGTTGATCTACTCCTCGCAGGACGAAGGCAAGGTCGCCAACAAGGACGGCTGAGCCGTTCGCGATCCAGTGGGGGCCGCAAGGCCCCCTTTTCGTTTCTGCCCCGGCGCCGGTTGCAAAACCCGCTCGCCGCCCCCATCTTCCGTACCAGCCTGAGCCGCCCGGGCGGCCCAACCATCCGATTCGTGAGGAACTGTCTGCAATGCAGCAGAACACCCAACAGACACAGAGTCTGCCCCTTCTTCCTCTGCGGGATGTCGTCGTCTACCCGCAGATGGTGATCCCGCTCTTTGTCGGGCGCGAGAAGTCCATCCAGGCCCTCGAGGCCGCGATGGAGGCCGACAAGCGGGTGCTCCTGGTCGCGCAGCGCGAGGCCGGGCAGGACGACCCGGAGGTCGGTGACCTGTTCTCGGTGGGCACCGTGGCCGATATCATGCAGCTGCTCAAGCTGCCCGATGGCACCGTCAAGGTGCTGATCGAGGGCACCTCGCGGGCCGACGTGCGTGACGTCAGTCACGCCGACGCCGGTTACAGCATGGCGACGATCTCCCTGCGCGAGAGCCAGCCGCTCTCCGAACGGGAGCAGGAGTCGCTGGTGCGCGTGCTGCTCAACCAGTTCGAGCAGTATGTCAAGCTGTCCAAGAAGGTGCCCAACGAGGTCCTCAATTCGCTCTCGGGCATCGAGGATCCCAGCCGCCTGGTGGACACCATCTGTGCTCACCTGTCGCTGAAGATCGGTGACAAGCAGGAACTGCTCGAGATGGATCGGGTGCGTGATCGCATCGAGCATCTGATGGCGCTGATCGAGTCCGAGATCGACCTGCTGCAGGTCGAGAAGCGGATTCGCTCGCGGGTCAAGGAGCAGATGGAGAAGTCCCAGCGCGAGTACTATCTCAACGAGCAGATGAAGGCCATCCAGAAGGAGATGGGCGAGCTCGAGAACGTGCCCAACGAGGCCGAGAAGTACGAGCAGCTGATCAAGGACTCGGGCATGCCCGCCGAAGCGGCCGAGAAGGCCAACCAGGAACTCGGCAAGCTCAAGATGATGGCGCCGACCTCCGCCGAGGCGACGGTGGTGCGCTCCTACCTCGACTGGCTGGTCTCGGTGCCCTGGAAGAAGCGCACCCGGGTCCGTCACGATCTCGGTCATGCGGTCAAGGTGCTCGACGAGGATCACTATGGCCTCGAGGAGGTCAAGGAGCGCATCCTCGAATACCTGGCGGTCCAGAAGCGGGTCAAGAAGCTCAAGGGGCCGGTACTCTGCCTGGTCGGGCCGCCCGGGGTCGGCAAGACCTCGCTGGGGCAGTCGATCGCTCGCGCCACCAACCGCAAGTACGTGCGTCTGGCGCTGGGCGGGGTGCGCGACGAGTCGGAGATCCGCGGCCATCGGCGTACCTATATCGGCTCGCTGCCCGGCAAGGTCGTCCAGCGCATGAGCAAGGCCGGGGTTCGCAACCCGCTGTTCCTGCTCGACGAGGTCGACAAGCTGGGGATGGACTACCGCGGCGATCCGTCGTCGGCGTTGCTCGAGGTGCTCGACCCCGAACAGAACGACAAGTTCAGCGACCATTACCTGGAGCTGGATTACGATCTGTCCGACGTGATGTTCATCTGCACCGCCAACTCGATGAACATTCCCGGGCCGTTGCTCGATCGCATGGAGGTCATTCGTCTGCCGGGTTACACCGAGGACGAGAAGCTGGCGATCGCCGATCGCTACCTGGTGACCAAGCAGCTCAAGGCCAACGGCCTGAAAGAGGACGAGCTGAGCTTCTCGGACGAGTCGCTCCTGGAGCTGATTCGCTACTATACCCGTGAAGCGGGTGTCCGTGAGCTCGAGCGTCAGATCGCCAAGGTCTGTCGCAAGGTACTGCGCGGGCGTCTCGAGAAGGAGGCCCAGGAAGGTGCGCAGGCGCCGCGGCTGCTGTCGGCGGCCGACATCGAAGAGTATGCTGGCGTGCGCCGCTACAGCTACGGTCTGGCCGATCAGGAGCACCAGGTGGGGCGGGTGACCGGCCTGGCCTGGACCTCCGTGGGCGGCGAGCTGCTCAACATCGAGTCGGTGGTCACGCCCGGCAAGGGGCGTGTCAACAAGACCGGGTCGCTGGGTGACGTCATGAAGGAGTCGGTGGACGCCGCCCACACCGTGGTGCGCGCGCGTGCCGTGCCGATGGGTATCGACCCCGAGCGGTTCGAGAAGGAGGATCTGCACATCCACGTGCCCGAGGGTGCCACGCCCAAGGACGGCCCGAGTGCGGGGATCGCCATGGTGACCGCCATGGTGTCCGCCTATACCGAGCGCCCGGTTCGTTGCGACGTCGCCATGACCGGCGAGGTCAACTTGCGCGGTGAAGTGATGCCCATCGGTGGGCTCAAGGAGAAATTGCTGGCGGCACGGCGCGGTGGTATAAAGACGGTGCTAATTCCAGAGGAGAACCGTCGGGATCTCAAAGAGGTGCCCGACAACGTCAAGGACGCTCTGGAAATACGGCCCGTTCGTTGGATCGACGAGGTGCTCGACGTTGCGCTGGTTGATATTTCCGGCGGTGATGGCGATGATAGCCGACTCGAAGATGCGGCTTCTTCCCGCAGTATGATAAGCACGCATTGACCTGATTTTGTCCTCATGCCGGGGCTGAAACCCCGGTATGGCGGGCCTTGGCGCCGATGGTTGGTTGACAGTCGTTCCTGCACGTTGCTATAAATTGCGTTTTGCTGTGATCGTGCAAAGCCACCCGCGAAATCGCGCCGATTTCCAGTCATTTCCGAAACAGTCAAGGGGTGAAGTGTGAATAAATCCGAGCTGATCGAAGCCATCGCCGCGTCCGCCGATATTCCCAAGGCGGCTGCCAGCCGAGCGCTGGATGCGATGATCGATACTGTGACCGATTCACTGAAGAAAGGCGATTCCGTTGCGCTGGTGGGCTTCGGTACCTTCACCGTCAAGGAGCGCGCGGCGCGTACCGGTCGTAACCCCCAGACCGGCCAGCCGATCGAGATCAGTGCGGCCAAGGTTCCCAGCTTCAAGGCCGGCAAGGCTCTCAAAGACTCGGTCAACTGAGTCTCGTAGCTACAGGATTATCGCGGGGCCTGGCAGCGATTTTCAGGGCGCTGATGACCGACTCATGACGTTGAGCATCCCCACCTTGCCGGTAGCTGCCCCCACGTCCCTGTTGCCAGGCGCATCGCGAAAGCGGTGCGCCTTTTTCGTTCAGGACCACCAGCATCCGAGGCCAGCATGCTGCAACAAATTCGGGATCGCTCCCAGAGTATGGCCGCCAAGGTCATCGTCGGTGCGGTCATCGTCACCCTTGCGTTTTTCGGGATCCAGTCGCTAGTCAGCCTGTTTTCCCAGGGCAGCGATGAGGTTGCCGAGGTCAATGGCGAGCCCATCGGCCGTCAGGCCGTCGAGATGGCGGTGCAGCGAGCGATCCGTTCCGGCCAGGTGCCGGCCGATCAGGAGCGCCAGCTGCGCAGCCAGGTCATCGATCAGATGATCACCCAGACCTTGCTCGACCAATACGCCGACAAGGGCGGCATCTACCTCTCCGATGCCCAGCTCGATCAGGTGATCGTCAACCGCGCGGAATTCCAGGACCAGGACGGCCACTTTTCCGCGGACCTGTTTCGCAACCGCCTGGCCGGTGCCGGCTACACGCCCTTGTCGTTTCGCCGTCAGCTCAAGCAGGATCTGCAACGCCAGCAGGTCCAGCAGGGCCTGATCAGCAGTGAGTTCATGCTCCCCAGCGAGCGCGACGAACTGCTGGCCTTGCAGAACCAGACCCGCAGCTTTCGTTACCATATCCTGAGCAAAGACGACCTGGAACAGCCGGTGAACGTCTCGCCCCAGGATGTCGAACGCTACTATCAGCAGCATCAGGCGCAATTCAAGCGGCCGGAGCAGATCAAGCTCAATTACGTCGTGCTCGATCAGGCAGCGCTGGCCAAGGACGTCGATGTGTCCGACAAGGCCCTGCAAGAGGCCTATCAGAAGCGTCTCGTCGAGGCGCCTCGGCGGATCTCGCACATCATGGTCAGCTTTGGCGACAAACGCACGCGTGATGAGGCCAGGGCCCGCCTGCAGGAGGTCCAGCAGAAGTTGGAGCAGGGACAAAGCTTCAGCGACCTGGCGGCAGAGTATTCCGACGATGCCACCTCCGCCGACAAGGGCGGTGACCTGGGGGTGATCAATCGTGGCTTCTTCGGCAAGGCGTTCGAGGATGCGGCCTTTTCACTGGACAAGGGGCAGGTTTCAGGCATCGTCGCCACCGACAACGGCCTGCATCTGCTCAAGGCGACGGCAATCGACGCGCCGTCGTTCGACGAGATGCGCGACGAACTGCGCCAGCAACTCGCGCTGGACAAGGCCAAGGACCGCTTCAACGAGCAGGCCCAGAAACTGATCGACCAGAGCTTTTCCGCCGACGATCTGCAAGGTGTCGCCAAGGACCTGGGGCTCGAGATCCAGCACAGTGGCTGGGTCTCGCGCGACGACGTCACCGGGGTGCTTGCCGAGCCAGGCGTCATGGAGGCCGCCTTCCAGCCGGACGTGCTCGACAAGGGCTACAACAGCGACGTGATCGAGCTCGACGATCAACGGCGTCTGGTGCTGCGTGTCGCCGATCATCGTCAGGCGACGACCCTGCCGCTGGACGAGGTTCGCGATCAGGCACGAGCCGCGGTCGAGGCCGACATGACCCGCGACGCCTTGCAGGCACGGGCCGCCGAACTGGCCAAGGCCTTCGAATCCGGGCAGGCGCCGTCTCTCGACTGGCAATCGGTCAACGCCGTCACGCGCCATGCGTCGGGCGAGACTCAGGTGCCGAAGCCGGTTCTCGAGCAGGCCTTCCGCCTGCCGCAGCCGAGCAGCGGCAAGCCGGTCTTCGGGCGGGCGAACACCGAGTCAGGGGTGGCCCTGATCGCGCTGGACAAGGTCAAATCCAGTGATGCCGCCTCGGGGGACGCGTCCGGCGACGGGCAGTTCGTCGTCCAGTTGGCCGATCGGCTCAGGGCGCAGGCCGCCATTCAGGGGCTGCTGGAGTCGCTGCGCAACGATGCCGAGATCGACCGGCGCTAGCGCCGGATCATCGGGAACGCAAAAAGGCGCGGCTCAGGCCGCGCCTTTTTCGTTCCCGGTTGGGGCGTGGTCCGCACCGGTTTCGGTGAGGTGGTGCCGGCCCAGCAAGGTGGGCGTCGTTTCTTATCCCGTCATCTTTTGCCTGCCTCGTCTCTCCATCGAATCCTGGGAGCCCAGTGTCAGGTCAGGGATTCCAGCCGCGTAATGCGCGCCAGTGCGTCGTCGCGATGCGTGCCGCACAAGTCGGCGTCGAAGACGAAGCGGTGACACGCCGCAGGACGGCGTGGGTCGCCGAACAAGCGGCACAGGTTGTTCTCGTCGAGCTGGATGCAGCGCACACCCGCGGGCTTGCCATCAGGCATGCCGGGGATCGCCGAGCTGATCGACGGGGCAATGCAGCAGGCGCCACAGCCGGGGCGGCATTCGCCCGCAGAGACATCGTCGTTGATTGCAATGGGCTCCGCGGACCCGGCTTGGCGGGCGATGAGCCGGCTCATGATCTCGCCTCGGCAATGGCGCCCTTGTCGATACCCTCGAAGGCCTGGACGCGCACCTTTTGCCCCGGGGCATGGTGGCGGGCGATCTGCTCGGCCAGCCAGCCGGCGATGTGCTCGACGGTGGTCGGGCAGGGCAGTCGCTCGCAACGTTCGCTGGGCAGGCTCAGACGAAAGGTGCCCTGGGGCGCCGTGTACTGGATGTTGCTCGTCGCCTGACGGGCGACTTCCCCGCCAGCGAGCACGTCCTCGTCATGCACCAGATAGCGGCCATCGAGATAGTCGGCCCAGTGGGCCTCGAGACGGGGCTGACGCTGGCCGTCGCACCACACCCTGAGCCGGGAGCGATGGCCGTGAGCGATGCGCTGACAGTTGCCGCGATGATGCTTGAGACCGTGACTGTATCGGTAGGCGGCGCCGTCGATGGCCTCTTCGCGAAAGCGCAGGCGTACGGCCTCGACCCGAGCCGGGGCGTGCCGCGTGAGTTTGGCGCCGAGATGGCCGGCGAGACGCTCGGCGTCGATCCGGTGCCAGGGGAGCAGCGTGAATGCCTGGCGTGGTGCACGGATCTCCATGGGATAGGGCAGGGCGGCGCGCACGGAAAGGCCTTCGGCGCATTCGCTGACCGTGATCCCCGGTGCCTGGCTCGGGACCAGCAGGGTATGGTCCGGGCCGTCGTCGATCGCCGTCTTGATCCAGGGTTTCACCTCTCCGAAGTCGAAGAGCATGCCGTCCTCGCCGAGCTCGCCGTCGAGCTCGATGTCGACGTGCCAGCTGACCCCGACCAGGCCCTGGTCCGGGCACCAGAGCGAGGCGTCGAGATGGCTCAGTCCATTGACGAAGAGAGGCATCAGTCGATCTCCAACAGCTTGTGAGTCTGCAGCGATAGCGACCATTGCGGGTTTGCCAGGCAATAGGCCAGCGTCGCGCCGAGGGTTTGTCGCGGTTCCAGGGTGGCGGTGTCCATCGGCTGCAGATAGAAGTGCGCGAAGTCGAGATCGATGAACCGTTCGGGCGGGGCGTCCGCCTGGGGGTAGACCAGCTTGAGCTCGTTGCCGCGTGTCACGACCAGTGTCGTCGTGCCCTTGGGGCTGACGCAAAGCCAGTCGATCCCGGGGGGTGGCGGGACGGTACCATTGGTCTCCACCGCCACCTCGAAGCCGCGTGCGTGCAGGGACTCGATCAGCACGTCGTCGAGCTGCAGCAAGGGTTCGCCGCCGGTGAACACGATGTAGCGCCGTGCGCGCCCGTCCCCTTCGGGCCACAATCCCGCCAGATGGTCGGCCAGTCGATTCGCCTCGGCGAAGCGTCCGCCGTTCTGCCCGTCGGTGCCGACGAAGTCGGTATCGCAGAAGCGGCACGCGCTGGTGGCGCGATCCCGTTCGCGGCCGGACCAGAGGTTGCAGCCACTGAAACGGCAGAACACGCTGGGGCGGCCCGCCCTGGCGCCTTCGCCCTGCAGCGAATAGAAGGCTTCCTTGACACTGTACATCAGGCCGTCCCGGTGCTGGCGTAGGCGAGCGGGTCGGCGAGGCCGTGCGCGGCGAAGGCGGCCAGGCGTTCATGGCAGCTGCCGCAGCGGCCGCAGGCGTGTTCGCCACCCTGATAGCACGTCCAGGTATCGGCGTAGTCGAGCCCCATGGCCAGGCCGTCGGCGAGGATGTCGGCCTTGTCGGCGCGCAGATAGGGGGCCTCGATGGTGACCGGCGAGAAATTGGCGATGGCGGCCACGGCGTTCATCCGTTCGACGAATTCGGGGCGGCAGTCCGGGTAGAGGACGTGGTCGCCGCCATGGGCGCCGTAGAAACAGATCCCGGCACCGATGTTGACGGCCTGGGCGATGGCCAGCGAGAGCAGGATCATGTTGCGGTTGGGGACGACGGTCGCGGCCAGGTTGTCGCCGGCGTACGCGCCCTCGGGCATGGGGCGCTGGGCATCCGTCAGTGCCGAGCCGTCGATCAGTGAATGAATCGACTGGATGTCGACGACCTGATGCGCGATGGCCAGGCGTCGGCAGACATGCCGGGCCATGTCGAGCTCTCTGGCATGACGCTGGCCGTAGTGAAACGACAGGGCGTGGACCTCGTAGCCCTGACGCAGGGCGCGGTGGAGGACGGTGAAGGAGTCCATGCCGCCGGAGTAGATGACGACGGCCTTGGGTGCCGGATTGGCTGAATCAGACATGAGCGGTTTTCCTGCCGGAGAATTTGTGCCCGTCGTGACGGGTCCGGGGTCCGGGCGTCCGGATTGGCAACAGCGGGTGCCTCAGAGAGGCGCTGTCGCGGCGCGCATTGTAGCGCCCGAGCCTTTCAGGCTCCAGCGCGCGTTCGACACCGCTGCGGGTGCGGACTGGCGGAGGACGGACGCTATGGTTACCCTCGGGGACTTTGGATCACGGGAACAGGCAAGCTCATGTCGACCATCGAACACAGCGCCATCCTGCATGCACCACCGGCGCGGGTCTATGCACTACTCGAGCGTATCGAGAACTTTGTCGATTATTCCGACATGATCGAGGCGATCGAGCCGCTGGGGGATGACCGCTATCGCTGGTACCTGCATGTCATCGGGCGTGACTGGCAGTTCGATGTCCAGGTCACCGAGCGACATGCCCCGCATACATTGGCCTGGGAGTCGCTGCAGGGGGTCGCCAATCAGGGGCGCTACACGCTCGTCGAGGTGCCCGAGGGGACGCGCGTCGAGCTCAGCGTCAGCTATCAGATTCGCAACCGCCTGCTGGCAAAGGCGGTCGACAAGGCGGCCAAGCCGCTGGTCAATCAGGTCAGCCGCCAGATCCTGGGACGGGTCGAGGAACGCTTGTGAGAGGTGACGTCACGCCAGGGTGACGCGGTTGCGGCCGGACCGCTTGGAGAAGTACATGCGCTGGTCGGCGATGTGCACCAGTTCGTCGGGTGATTCGCATTGGTCCGCAAGTCGGCTGGCCACCCCCACCGAGACCGTGACATGGATCGGCGTATCCTCGTGGACCAGCAGTGGGCCGTTGCGCAGGGTGCGGCAGATCGCTTCGGCAAAGTGCGCGGCATCGTCGCGATTGCGTCCCGGCAGCAGAATCAGGAACTCTTCCCCACCGAACCGGCCGACATGGGCGTCCTGACGACTCATGCCCTTGAGCAGGCCGGCGAACGCCTTGAGGACCTCGTCGCCCAGCGGATGTCCGTGCTGATCGTTGATCTGCTTGAAATGATCCAGATCGAGAAATACCAGGCCCAGATCCTCCTGTTCGGCATCGGCGAAATGCCGGTCGAGCAGGTTGATGAGATGTTGTCGGTTGTAGAGTCCGGTCAGCGGGTCGTAGCGGACGGCACGATCGAGCTGGCTGTTGCGGGCTCGCGCGCTTTCCAGCTCCTCGTCGCGTTGACGTACCTGGGCCTGGAGCTGAAGGTTGCGTTGAACCAGCAACTGCTTGGCTTCCATCAGCAACTGTGTGGGATCGAGTTCGTGAGGCGTGCGAATCTCGAAGAGCGAGGCCATCTGCGGCAGGCGCCGCTGGATGCTGCCGATCAATTCGCTGCGGAAGCGCTCGTCGCCCAGCCAGGGCTCCAGTTCGGCGACGGTCTCGTGGCCGTTGGGCGCCAGCCAGATGTCGGCCAGGCGTCCCGAGAGCATGAGGCATTCCTTGATCTCGAGCCCTTCCTCGTGGACCGGTCGGTCGTGGCTGTAGCGAATCCAGTCGCTGCAACTCGGCGACAGCCCCCAGCGGCGCGTCAGCCAGGCACCGATCTCGGCATGGTCGGCGCCGTAGGCGAGCCGTTCCTCGAGAGCGAGGTCGTCATGACTCTTGGCGCGCGAGACGACCTCGGCATAACGCTGTGCATCGATGGCATGCAGGGCGAGCATGCCGATGTCCTGCAGGAGCGCGGCCGTGCCGAGAGTGCCATGGTCCGACAGTTGCAGGGCGGATGCCAGTTCCTGAGCGGCGATACTGCTGGTCAGGGCGCGTTGCCAGAAATGCTGCAGATCGAACCCCCGCGGTTCGGCATTCGCGCTGTCGACTGACAGGCTGAAGCCCATGGCGAGAGCGACGGTCATGTCCATGCCCAGTCGCTCGATCGCTTCACTGAGCGTCTCGGCGGGTTGCAGGTGACTGTAGTAGACCACGTTGGCCAGCGAGATCAGGCGTGCCGTGAGAGCGGGGTCCTGATTCAGTGTTGCCACGATCGCCGGCAGCGGGGTCTCGGGATTGGCTGCCTGAGCGATGACTTCCTGTACCACGGCGGGGATGGACGGCAACGACGGACAGTCGATCAGTGCCTGGCGAAGCGCCATGTTGACCATGGGCTTACTCCACGCCAGCGATGAAATCGGCGAAGCCATGCCTGAGGCGCTGGGCTTCACGGAGCGGGACGGCTGTCACGAGTACCTCCGAGCATTGAACGTTCGCCGATTGTAACGCGATATTATCTGTCGGTTACAATCCGGTCGGGGCGTAATGCAATGTCGTCAGGCCTGCGAGGCAACGCCGCCAAACCCGCGTCGGCGGGATTGTCCGTTGGGGCCGTAGAGGGTCTTGCCGGCGGCTTCGTTGAGGAAGTACAGGATGCGTTGATTCTGGGCCATGCGCGATTCGATCAGGATCCCGTTGCGCTGGTTGAGCAGCTTGGCGTGCAGGGCTCGCTCCAGAAAGGCCGTCCACTGTTCGTGGCAGCCGGCATCGATGGCGGCCTGCTCGGCGGCCTGGCGGCCCGGGCCGTAGCCGAGTTTCTCGAGGACGTTGCGCCGTTGTGTCTCCAGGGTCTCGAGACGTTCCATATGGGCCTGTTTGTCTGCCGCCTGCTGCCTGAGATGTGCGCCATCGACGTCGACCTGCGACAGGGCGTCATGCTCGGCGTCGAGCAGGGCGATGAAGGCGTCGAGATGGCGATGTTCACGTTCCAGATGCTGGGCCAGGCTCATGCGGAGACTCCATGGAAAGGGTGGGCGGCGAGCATTCGCGCGCCCGGGCTGTCAATGACGCTTAACCCAGCAGCTCTTGCACGCTTTCCAGCAGGCCGTCGGCGATCCGTTCCGGACGGATCTCCAGCGTGCCGTCGCTGATGGCCTGACGGATCTCGGCGACACGCGCGGTATCGATGTCGCGTGTGGCATCCTGGGCCTTGCTGCTCAGGTGAGCGACCGAGGCGGGGCTCGATGTCGCTTCGGTGCCCGTGTCGGTGACTGTCTGCTGGGGCTTGGTGGCATCGCTCTGAGTGGGGCGATGCAGGGGCTGGCTACCATCGATCTTCACGGGGGCGTCCTCTTGAAACGTCGGCTTTCCCTGATGATCGGCGGGAGACACGAAAACTTTAGGCGCCGATCGAGGGTTTCTGTGCCTATGGTTTGTACGAAAAGTCGACGAGCTAAGGCAAGACAAGGCAAAAATCGGCGAAAAAGCGGAGTTTACGGAGTGTAAATGCGCATTTTGACCGGGCTGGCGCTCCAGCCGATTTTTAACGCCGTATTGCCGAGCGCAGACAGTTTTCGTACAGCGCCTAGTCTAGTGGCCCGGGATACTAGAAGTCGATGGCCAGTCTCCGTGATCCGACGACCCGCGCCTGGAGTCGCTCGCCCTGTCCCGTCCGCAGGCGGACTTCGTCGCCCAGGGCGCCATTGTCCAGCGCCTTGGCCTCGCGGCTGACCTGAAACCCCGCCCCCCGGGCCACCACCGTGACGCGCTGACCACGCTCGACCAGGTTCTGCCGATGCAACTGGTAAGCCTGCAGTGTCGTACCCGCGGGCAGGTTGCGCACGGCGACCTGGCCAATGGCCGCCTCTTCGGCGCGCAGCGCATGACGCGGCAGCTCGTCGAGCAGGCCACTCTGCCAGCGCAGATCCGCCGCCGACAGCGGGTCGCCGCGACGCACGTCACGCGCGGTGACCAGATAGCGAACCTGGACGTCGACTTGCGCCTGCAGATAGCGCACCCGGGCAGTCTGCCCGGCACAGCGAACACCCACCGCCACACGCCCATACACCCGCTGACCCTCGCGTGGAAGGAAGGGTTGCGGATCCTGACACGTCGGCAGTTGGACCGAGGGGGCGAAGACCTTCACCTTGACGACGTCGCCGAGATCGCCCGCCTGTTGCGTCAGGAAGTCCGCCACGCGCTGGTCGAGCAGGCTCGGGGGTGTCGTGCCAGTGCTGGCGTAGACCGGCTGCCCGAGCAGCAGCGCCACCGCCAGCCCCAACAGCCCCAGACAGAGCCGGCGTAGCCGCAGGCCGGGCCTGAACGTCGTGCTGGAAACGGTATCCATGTGTCGGGCTGCTTCGCGCATCCATCACCCCCATTGCTGATGGAGCCGATTCTAGAGATCGGCGGGTCGGGGCAAGCGTGGAAATGATGCGCAAACCGAGGGCTGTTTCGTCGTTTGCCATGACAGGCTGGCGTCTATTCTCCACCCTGAACTTTCCCCCAGCCGATTCAGGGGCCGATGATGATCGACAAGCTTGATGGGGCACTGCGCTTTCACCAGGAGGCGCTCAACCTTCGCGCGGAGCGCCAGAAGGTCCTGGCCAGCAATATCGCCAATGCCGACACGCCCAACTACAAGGCGCGCGACTTCGATTTTGCCGGTGAGCTCTCGCGGGTCATGGAGCAGGGGCGCAGCACGCAGGGCGGGCTGGCGCTGGCGACCACCTCGAGCCGTCATATTCCGGCCCAGGCGCCGTCACGCGGTTCGCTCGATCTGCAATATCGCGTTCCCGACCAGCCGAGCCTGGATGGTAACACCGTCGACATGGATCGTGAGCGCTCGAACTTCGCCGACAACGCGGTCCGCTACGAGGCCGGGCTGACCGTGATGAATCGCAAGATCCAGGGCCTGAAAACGGCCATGCAACCGGAGTGATCCGATGTCCATGTTCAGCATCTTCGATATTTCCAGCTCGGCGATGAGCGCACAGGCCAAGCGCATGAACGTCACCGCCAGCAACCTGGCCAACGCCGACAGCGTCGCCGGGCCCGATGGCCAGCCCTACCGGGCCAAGCAGGTGATGTTCCAGACCCGCTCGCAGGTGGCCAGCGGCGTCGGTGGCGTGCAGGTCAGCGGGGTGGTCGAAGACCCCAGCCCGATGCGCCGCGAATATCGTCCCGACAGCCCGGCGGCCGACGACCAGGGGTATGTGACCATGCCCAATGTCGAGCCGGTCGACGAGATGGTCAACATGATTTCCGCATCCCGTTCCTACCAGGCCAACGTCGAGGTCATGAACACCAGCAAGCAGCTGATGATCAAGACCCTGACGTTGGGTGAAGGCTAAGTCCAGCTTGCTGGCCCTCAGGAGAGCCCATGTCCAATAGCATCGATACCAGCCTGCTCAACAGCCTGAATCAGACCACGGCGAAGCGCGGCAACGCGGCGACTTCCACCGACGATCTCGGCGACAGCTTCATGACGCTGCTGGTGACGCAGCTCAAGAACCAGGATCCGACCAAGCCGATGGAAAACGCCGAGATGACCTCGCAGCTGGCGCAGATCAACACGGTCAACGGCATCAACGACCTCAACGAAACGCTGCAGGGCATCACCCGCCAGATCGATGCCGGCCAGTCGCTGCAGGCCTCGGCGTTGATCGGCAAGGGCGTGCTGGTCCCCGGTAACGAGGTTCGCAAGGGCGACGACGCCACCACGCCGTTCGGCATCGAGCTGGATGCCCCCGCCGACGACGTGACGATCTCCATCGTCAGTGCTTCCGGTGAGGTCGTGCGCCAGTATGGCGCCGATGACGTCGGCTCCCTGGACAAGGGGGTTCACTCCTTCTCCTGGGACGGCAGGGACATGAACGGTCAGCCGGCCGAGAACGGCGTCTACCATGTCCGTTTCGAGACCGCTCAGGGCGGTGAGTCCGTGCCCGCGACGGCCCTCAACTATGCCCCGGTGCAGGGTGTCTTGACCGGCGATGAAGGGCCGCGGCTCGACCTGGGCGCGATCATGGGGCAGGTCGGCCTCGACGCCGTCCGCCAGATTCTCTAATGGCTGCCTGTTGCAGCCAAGCATTGACCAAGAATCAATTACGTAGCGGGCGCCTTGGCTCGCAGGGAGACTAGAAATGGGTTTTTCACAGGCATTGAGCGGCGTCAACGCGGCTTCCCAGCAGCTCGACGTCGTCGGCAACAACATCGCCAACTCGCAGACCTCGGGCTTCAAGAGTTCGTCGGTGCAGTTCGCCGACGTCTTCGCCAACAGCCAGATCGGCCTGGGTACCCGGGTGTCCGGTGTGCTCCAGGACTTCAGTAACGGCAACCTGGAAACCACCGGGCGCAACCTGGACCTGGCGATCAGCGGTACCGGTTTCTTCCGCTTCGAGCAGGATGGTCAGGTGGGCTACTCGCGTAACGGCCAGTTGACCATGACCGCCGATGGCGATCTGGTCAATGCCCAGGGCGCCAAGATCATGGGTTATGGTCTGAGCGATCCCAATGACAGCTTTTCCTCGGTCGTCGCTGGCGGGCAGCCGGTAGCGCTGAACATTCCCGCGGATGACATGCCCGCTAACGCGACCAGTGAAGTGAAGGCGACTTTCAATTTGGATGCAAGCGCCTCCGCGGACGCTGCTGACAAACAGTCGGCGTCTATCGTGACGCAGGAAGACGACCCGGCTACGGCGGCAAATGAACGAGTGACATTCGATTTCGACTATAACTATTCGAACAGTTATACGGCCTACGATTCTCTGGGCAATGCTCGAAACGTGACTACGTATTTCGAGAAGACAGGGGATAATAATTGGACGGCACGTGTTGCCATCGATGGCAAGATGAATGTCGATAATGCTGCTGCCCCGACGGTTGACCAGAACGCGTTTCAGCTGGTTTTCAATTCCAGCGGCCAGTTGGAGTCTGTGGACGGAACGGCAAACAATACCACTAAGGCGCTTCAGTTGCCCGTGGATGGTGGGGCTACCACGACCCTGAACTATGATTTCGATCTCAAGGGCACCACGCAGTTTGCCGATGACTCCTCACAAAAGACCCTGGTCCAGGATGGTTACACGTCGGGGTCACTGATCGGTATCAGCATTGCTGACGATGGCACCGTGATGCGCAATTATACCAACGAGAAATCGGCCGCTGCCGGGCAAATCGTTCTTGCCAACTTCCGCAACCCGGAAGGACTGAAAGCCTCGGGCGACAATATGTGGGCGGCAACGTCCGGTTCCGGTGCGGAAGTCGTCGGGACGGCGGGTGTCGGTCAGTTCGGCTCCGTCGAGGCCGAAACCCTGGAGTCGTCCAACGTCGACCTGACCTCCGAGTTGGTCAACCTGATCATCGCCCAACGCAACTATCAGGCCAACACCAACTCGATCCGGACCCAGTCCGAGGTCATGGATCAGATCGCCCAGTTGCGCTGATAACCCGCCGGATTCGGGCCGACTTCCGGGCTTTGCCCGGCGGTCGGCTCCCTGATACTCGTCGAGAGTGAAACACCATGGATCGCATTCTCTATACCGCCATGAGCGGGGCCCGACAGAGCATGGACCAGCAGGCGGTGGTCAACAACAACCTGGCGAACGTCGCCACGCCGGGGTTCCGCGAACAGCTCAGCGCCATGCGCGCGGTACCGGTGCAGGGCGAAGGTCTGCCGACGCGCACCGTGACCATGGCCACGACGCCGGGTAGCGACTTCTCGCCGGGCGCGCTCTCCACGACGGGGCGCGAACTCGACGTGGCGGTCGACGGCGATGGCTGGCTGGCGGTACAGACCGACAACGGCGAGGCCTACACCCGCCGCGGCGATCTGCAGGTCGATGCCAACGGGGTGGTCAACATCCAGGGCAACCCGGTCGTCGGCGACGGCGGACCGATCATCGTGCCGCTGGGTGCCGATGTCAGCGTGGGCGTCGACGGGACCCTGAGCGCGTTGACCCCGGGGGCGGACCTGACCACGCGCGGGCCGGTCGGTCAGCTCAAGCTCGTCGATCCGGGTGACGGCGCCTTGGTGCGCGGCGACGACGGTCTCTTCCGCACCCCGAATGGCCAGGCCCTGCAGGCCGATGACGGCGTTCGCGTGGTCAGCGGCGCGCTGGAGGGCAGCAACGTCAGTGCCACCGAAGCGATGGTGGCGATGATCGACACCTCTCGGCGTTACGACATGCAGATGAAAGTGATCGAGAGCGCCGATCAGAACGCCGAGCGCGCCAACAAGTTGTTGTCCGTCAGCTAGATATCTTCCCGAGGTAACCAACCATGATTCGATCGCTGTGGACCGCCAAGACCGGTCTGGAAGCCCAGCAGACGCAGATGGACGTCATCGCCAACAACCTGTCGAACGTCAGCACCAATGGCTTCAAGCGTTCCCGGGCGGTATTCGAGGATCTGCTCTATCAGAACCTGCGCCAGCCGGGTGCCCAGGCGAACGTCCAGGACAACCTGCCGTCCGGCATGCAGATCGGTAGCGGTGTGCGTCCCGTGGCGACCGAACGCCTGCACACCCAGGGCAACCTCGAGAATACCGGCAACTCCCACGATCTGGCGATCCAGGGGAAGGGGTTCTTCCAGGTACTGCGCCCCGATGGCACCACCGCCTACACCCGCGATGGCAGTTTCCAGGTCAACCAGAACGGTCAACTGGTCACCGCCAGCGGCTACCCCATCGAGCCGGCGGTGTTCGTCCCTGCCGATGCCCTCACCGTGACGGTGAGTCCGGACGGTATCGTTTCGGTCACCCAGCCGGGAACGACCCAGTCCAACCAGGTCGGCCAGTTGACGCTGGCATCGTTCACCAACCCGGCGGGGCTGCAGAGCATCGGCGAGAATCAATATCTCGAGACCGACGCTTCCGGCCCGGCCAACCAGAACACGCCGGGGCTCAACGGGGCCGGCACCCTGATGCAGAACTATGTCGAGACGTCCAACGTCAACGTCGTCGAGGAAATGGTCAGCATGATCCAGACCCAGCGTGCCTACGAGATCAACAGCAAGGCCGTGAAGTCCTCCGATGAGATGCTGGCAAGGCTCTCGCAGCTTTGACGGGAGTGGACCAATGAAGCGAGGCGAGCGGTGATCAAGGTGTCGAAGAAAGGCTCTCGGTATATCGGGCTGTTGCTGGTCGTGGCGACTCTGCTGCTGAGCGGCTGCGCGCAGTTGCCGCGCCCGTCGATCACCGGCGAGCAGGAGAAGGTCGCGCTCCAGCCGCCGCCGCCGCCGGAACCCAATGGGTCCATCTATCAGCCCACCACGGGCTATCAGCCGTTGTTCGAGGATCGCCGGCCGCGGATGGTCGGTGACATCCTGACCATCGAACTCGATGAGCAGGTCAGCGCCAGCAAGAGTTCGTCGGCCAACGCCGGTCGCCAAGGCAGCGCGAGTCTGACGCCCACCACGTTGCCCAAGGGGCTGACCAAGCTGGGCGATTACGGCTTCGACCTCGAAGGGGCGAACGATTTCGATGGCAGTGGGGGTGCCAACGCCAATAACAGCTTTACCGGCACGCTCACCGTGACTGTGGTCGATGTGCTCTACAACGGCAACCTCAAGGTGCAGGGCGAGAAGCAGATCCTGATCAATCAGGGCACCGAGTTCATCCGCTTCTCCGGCGTGGTCAATCCGCGCACGGTCAGCGGTGCCAACACCGTGCAGTCGACACAGGTGGCCGATGCGCGTATCGAATACGTCGGCGACGGTTACATCAACGAGGCGCAGACCATGGGTTGGCTGCAGCGCTTCTTCCTCAACGTGTCCCCGTTCTGAGCAGCGGAAGGTAGTTCATCTCGATGATCATGCGCATTCATTCTCGTGACTGGGTTGCCGGACGCTGGTGGCTCGGAATGCTGCTGTTGTTGCTGCTGACGATGCCGGCCCGGGCCGAGCGCCTGCAGGACCTGGCCTCGTTCGCCGGAGTGCGCGACAACGCCCTGGTGGGCTACGGCCTGGTCGTGGGGCTCGACGGGTCCGGCGACCAGACCACCCAGGCGCCGTTCACCACCCAGAGCCTGACCAACATGCTCTCGCAGCTGGGCATCAGCGTGCCGGCCGGGACCAACATGCAGCTCAAGAACGTCGCCGCCGTCATGGTGACCGCCGATCTGCCGCCCTTCGCCCGGCGGGGGCAGGACATCGATGTCGTGGTTTCCTCGGTGGGCAATGCGCGTAGCCTGCGTGGCGGCACCCTGTTGATGACCCCGCTCAAGGGCGCCGACGGCAATGTCTATGCGATGGCGCAGGGCAACGTCTTCGTGGGCGGCGCCGGGGCCGAGGCGGCCGGCAGCAGCGTGTCGATCAACCAGCAGGCCGGGGGCAGCATCAACGGCGGCGCCACCGTCGAGCGCGAGGTGCCGTTGGCACTGGGCCGTGACGGCACGCTCGACCTGCAACTCGATGAATACAGTTTCGACACCGCCCAGCGGGCCGTCGACGCCATCAATCGCGAGTTCGGCGAGCCGGTCGCCGCGGCGGTCGACGGCCGCGTGATTCGCCTGCGGGCGCCGATGAACAGCAACGATCGCGTGCGCTTCATGGCGCGTGTCGAGAACATCGATCTGGCACTCGGTCAGGAGCCTGCCAGGGTGGTGATCAATTCCCGTACCGGCTCGGTGGTGCTGACCAGCAGCGTGACGCTGCATCAGGCGGCGGTCGCGCACGGCAACCTGTCGGTGACCATCGATTCCAACCCGCAGGTCAGCCAGCCCAACGCCTTTTCGCAGGGCCAGACGGCCGTGGTTCCCAATGCCGACGTGTCGGTCACCCAGGAGGGCGGTTCGTTGCAGATGCTCGAGACCAGTGCCGACCTCGCCCAGGTGGTCAAGGCACTCAATGCGCTGGGCGCGACGCCCCAGGATCTGATGTCGATCCTGCAGGCGCTCAAGGCGTCGGGCTCGCTGCGCGCCGAACTGGAGATCATCTGATGGCGATGCAGGACATGGGGAGTCAGTTCGCCCTCGACATGCAGGGGCTGCAGCGGCTCAAGCACACCGCCAGCGTGAAGCCCCAGGAGGGCGCCCGGGCGGCCGCCAAGCAGTTCGAGGCGATCTTCATCCAGATGATGCTCAAGAGCATGCGTGAAGCGACGCCCAAGGAGGGCCTGCTGGATAACCAGCAGACCGAGCTCTATACCTCGATGTACGACCAGCAGCTGGCGCAGACCCTCTCCGGCCGGGGGCTGGGGTTCGCCGACATGCTCGTCCAGCAGTTGCAGCATCGCGGCCTGGTGCCCGGCGATGCCGACCGCGGTGATTCACTCATCGCCGGCATCCCACGCGGCACGCCACGGGTCCTGACCGGTGGTCTGATCGCCGGCGAGACGGCGGAAACGGTGTCCAGCGACACCCGTAGCGAGACGCCGCGGCGATTCATCGACGACCTGGCGTTCGAGCCCGATGCCGGCGCCTACGAGACGGATGCTGCTGCCGAGCGGAATGCCGACCGCCACCCGGCCCACGTCGCCGAATTCCTTGAGCAGCTCTCGGAACCGGCCCGGGCGGCCAGCCGCACCACCGGGGTGCCGGCGGAATTGATTCTCGCCCAGGCGGCCCTGGAAACCGGTTGGGGGCGTCACGAGATTCCCACCGCCGAGGGCGGCAACAGTCACAACCTGTTCGGTATCAAGGCCGGCAGCCAGTGGCAGGGCAGGACCACCGACATCACCACCACCGAATACGTGGACGGCCGTCCGGTCAAGATGGTGGATACCTTCCGGGTCTATGACGATTTCGAGCAAGCGTTCACCGACTATGCCCGCCTGATCGGTGACAACCCGCGCTATGCCGGGGTCGTCGCGGCAGGCAATGCCGAAGGGGCCGCTCGGTCGCTCCAGGCGGGTGGCTATGCCACCGACCCCGCCTACGCCGACAAGCTGATCGCCGTGATGCACACCATGGGGTTCGATGCGACGCAACGCACGGCGCGTCTCGAGCCGGGTGAGTCGGCGCAAGGTGCCGGACGCGACCCGAGCGCGCGCGCCGCTCTCGATGCCTACGCCCTCGACAAGGTGCCGACCCGCATCTTCTGAGAGCAATGAACGCGGGATAAAACGGTCGATGGGCTCAAGTTGCTGATGCGAAGGCCGATAAACCCAGATAACAGCGAGATCGGGATTTGATCACATGAGCCTCTTTTCCACTGGCCTGAGTGGCCTGAATGCGGCCCAGGCCGCGCTGCAGACCAGCAGCACCAACATCAGCAACGTCTATACGCCGGGCTACAACCGTCAGGTGACCCAGCTCGGCGAGACGTCACCGGCCGGTGGCGGCGTTCAGGTCAACGACATCGAGCGTCAGTTCAATCAGTACATCGCCTCGCAGCTCAATGCCTCGACCAGCCGTTCCAGCGCCCTGGATACCTACAATACCCAGGTCAGCCAGATCGACAACCTGCTGGCGGATACCGACTCCGGTCTGGCGCCGCTGATGCAGGGGTTCTTCTCCTCGATGGAGGATCTGGCCAGCGCGCCGTCCGATCCGGCGGCCCGCCAGGGCGTGCTCGGCAGCGCCGATACGCTGACGGCACAGTTCCGGGCCTTCGACAATTATCTCGACGACATGCAATCGGGCATCAATGGCCAGGTTCGCGACGAGGTCACGCAGATCAACAATGCCACCGACCAACTCGCCAAGCTCAATCGTCAGATCGCCCTGTCCAAGGCCAAGCTCGGCGAGGCCCCCAACAACCTGCTCAACCAGCGTGACCACCTGATCAACGAGATCAGCCAGCGGGTCGATGTCAAATTGAGCATTCAGGACGGCGGTACCTACAACCTGACCATCGGCAACGGTCAGCCGCTGGTCGCCGGCAATCGCAGCTATTCGCTGGAGGCCGTGCCGTCCTCGGCCGATCCGTCGCGTACCGTGGTCGCCTACAACGACCCGGGCGGCAGCAAGATCGAACTCGACGAGTCGACCTTCCAGGGCGGTACCCTCGGCGGACTGATGACCTTCCGCCGCGAGACGCTGGACACGACTCAGAACCAGATCGGTCAGGTGGCGCTGTCACTGGCCGAGGGCTTCAATGCCCAGCATCGGGCCGGGCAGGATCTCAACGGTGACATGGGTGGCGATTTCTTCGCCATCGGTTCGCCGACGGTGTACAGCAATGACGCCAATGGCGGCAACGCCTCCTTCTCGGCGGCGTTCAGCGATTACAGCCAGGTGACGAGCAGCGATTACCGCATCACGGCCACCGATAACGCCGGCAATTTCGAGGTCGTGCGCAGCGACAGCGGTGAAACGGTCGGCGTGACCACGGGCACGGACGGTAGCGGCAACGCGACACTGAGCTTCGACGGCATCACCTTGACGCTCGACGGGACCGCCAACCAGGGCGACTCCTTCGCCCTGCAGCCGACCCGCCATCTGGCCGGGGAGCTGGAGAACGTGATCCACGACACCGCCAAGATCGCCGCGGGCGCGCACGTTGCCGTGACCCCCGCGAGTGGTAACGCCGGCAACCTGTCGGTCGACGATGTCAGTGTCGGGGAGGGGTTCAGCCTGCCCGCGCAGGGTTCGCCGTTGTCGCTCAGCGTGCAGAGCGTCAACCCCGATGGCAGCTTCGTCCTGCAGAACGCCAGCAACCCCGGCACCGACGACCTGGGCGGCCAGGTCCTGGTCAACGGCGAACCGGCGGCCGATGCCGCCAGCGTGCAACTGAGCGCCGGGGACACGCTGACCATCGACGGTATCAGCATGACCTTCGACGGCGTTCCCGCCGCCAACGACGAACTCACCATCGCCCAGGATCCGGCGGCCGGGGACAACACCAACGCCCTGGCCATGCAGAACCTACAGGATGCCAGCCTGGTGGGCGCCAGGGCGACGCTCAACGATGCCTATGCCGGCCTGGTGGGCGATGTGGGCAACCGCACCAATATCGTCAAGGCCAACCTGAGTGCCCAGGACGTGCTCACCGAGCAGTTGACGCAGGTCCAGCAGTCCGAATCCGGCGTCAACCTCGACGAAGAGGCCGCCAACCTGATTCGCTTCCAGCAGTTCTATCAGGCCAACGCCAAGGTCATCCAGACCGGCAGCACCCTGATGGATACCATCCTGGGCATTCGTTAATCCGTTCATCGAGGCAGCGTCATGCGTATCAGCACCCTGACCATGTTCGAATCCAGTCTGTCGGCGATGAACCGGCAGCAGAGCGCCTTCATGGAAGTCGGCCAGCAGATGGCCAGCGGCCGGCGTGTGGTCAACCCGTCCGACGACCCCCAGGCCGCCTCGCAGGCGGTGGGCGTCTCTCAGTCGATCGCCGTCACCGCCCAGTACAACGATTCGCGGATTTCCGCGCGTAACGCCCTGTCCCAGGAGGAGAGCGTCCTGGGGAGCGTCAGCAATGCCCTGACAAGCGCCAAGACGCTGATGGTGCAGGCCGGCAACGGAACCTTGAGCGACGCGGATCGCACGTCGCTGGCCAGCCAGTTGCAAGGCGTCTACGAGACACTGATCGGCCAGGCCAACACCACCGATGGCAATGGCAGCTATCTGTTCGGGGGGGTCAAGGACAGCGCGCCGCCCTTCGTCAAGCAGAACGGTGCCATCGACTACAAGGGTGCCGATACCGTCCGACGCCAGCAGGTCGATTCCTCGCGTCAGATGCCGGTCGGCGACAGCGGTCGGGAGGTGTTCTTCGGGGTGCATCATGGCGCCAAGTACGTCGCCCAGGCGGATACCGACACGGCCGGCGGCAGTACCCTGACCTTCTCCGGGCCCGCCGTGGAGGACGTCTCCGATCCCGATTACGGCAAGAGCTTCACCGTCGACTTCTACGACAACGCGGGCACCATGGCCTATCGCGTGCTAGACGAGCAGGGCAATGCGATGACCATCAACGGCCAGACCAGCTTCGATTACGACAGCGCCACCGGCGGTTTCGTCGAAGTGGGTGGCATTTCCCTGAGCCTTCAGGGCGATCCTCGGGCCGGTGATCAGGTCGAGATGACCAAGGGCCGCGAACAGAACGTCTTCACGAGTCTCGAGAATGCCCTGAAGGCGCTCGACAGCTCCACCGATTCGCCCGCCGACAAGGCGCATCTGGCCAACACCCTGGCGTCGGTGAGCCGCCAGCTCGACAACAGTCTGGATAACGTTCTCACCGTGCGGGCGTCGGCCGGGGCACGGCTCAATGAGCTCGACGTGCTGGATCAGGTCGGGGGCAATCGTGCCGTCAATTACGAGGCGACATTGTCGGATCTCGTCGATCTGGATTATTCCAAGGCCGTCTCCGACTACACCTTGCGCCAGGTCGGGCTGCAGGCTTCGCAGCGCGCCTTCGTCGATATGCGCGGCATGTCGCTGTTCGAGATGCTGTGAGTTCGCGAGCCGTCGACGAAATGGCGATAGTGCGATGCAACGCCCCGGTCCCGCACCGGGGCGTTTTGCATTCGGGGTTGCGATTCAGACGAGTGAGGCGCGTACGCTCAGCCGGCCAGAACCGAGAGCATCTGGCGCATGAAGACGAAGCCGTTCTGGAGCAGCGTCTCCAGGAAGCGCCCCAGGTCGGTCATCAACACGGCCAGCAGTATCAGCCCGGTGGTCAGGGTCATGGGGAAGCCGATCGAGAAGATCGTCAACTGTGGCGAGGCGCGGTTGAGAATGCCCAGCGACAGGTTGATGATCAGCAGCGCGGCGACGACCGGCAGGGCCAGCAGCATGCCGGCCTCGAAGACGGTACCGCCGTAGCGGACGATCATCTCGAAGGCTTCGGGATTGAGCGGTCGCGGGCCGATCGGCAGGGTCGTGAAGGAGTCGGCCAGGATCTCGATGACCACCAGGTGCGCGTTGAAGGCGAGCAGCATCAGCAGAGTGATCATGTACAGAAAGCGCGAGAGCACCATGGTGTTGGCGCCGATGTCCGACGAGAAGAAGGTCGCGAAGGCCAGGCCCATCTGCAGACCGATGTACTCGCCGGCGGCCATCACCACGGCCAGCGTCACGCGCATCACCATGCCGATGGCGATCCCGATCAGCATCTGTTCGACGATGATGCCGAGGCTCGCCCAGGAGACCAGCGGCACTTCGGGCAGCGGTGGCAGCGAGGGGGCGATGACGTAAGCCAGCAGGGCGGCCAGGGCGATCTTGCTCTGGCGGGGGATGCTGTCGTGCCCCCAGAGCGGAGCGGCCATGATGAAGGCGGCGAGCCGTACGAACGGCCACAGGAAAGCGGCGATCCAGGCCTGCAGTTGATCGAAGGTGACGTCGATCATCGGGCCGGTCGCCTAGCCGAGCATCAGCGGGATGTTCTGGAACAGTTCCGTGGTGAACTGGACGATCGTCTGCAACAGCCACGGGCCGGCCAGCACCATGGCGGCGAACACGCCGAGGATCTTGGGAATGAAGGTCAGGGTCATTTCGTTGATCTGGGTGGCGGCCTGGAACAGGCTGACCAGCAGGCCGATCGCCAGCGCGGTGAGGATCAGCGGGGCGGCCAGGAACAGCGTCACCTTCATGCCTTGATAGGCAAGGCTCATTACCATTTCCGGGGTCATTGCAGTCCCTCCAGGCGAGGTCGGCACCGGGTGCCTGTCCCGGTATTCGCGATCAAAGGTGGAAGCTCTGTGCCAGCGAGCCGATCAGCAACTGCCAGCCGTCGACCAGCACGAACAGCATCAGCTTGAAGGGTAGCGAGATGGTCGCCGGCGGCACCATCATCATCCCCAGCGACATCAACACGCTGGCCACCACCAGATCGATGATCAAAAAAGGGATGAAGATGGTGAAACCGATCTGAAAGGCGGTCTTGAGCTCGCTGGTGACGAACGACGGCAGCAGCACGCGCATCGGCACGTCCTCGGGTCCCTGCATCTCGCCGACGTTGGCCAGGCGCGCGAACAGCGCGATGTCAGGCTCGCGGGTCTGGGCGAGCATGAATTCGCGAAACGGCTGGCTGGCACGCTCGACGAAGGTCTCCATGCCGATCTGCTGGTCGGAGAAGGGCTGCCAGGCCTGCTCGTAGGCCTCGTGCAAGGTCGGCGACATGATGAAGAAGGTCAGGAACAGCGCCAGTCCCAGCAGCACCTGGTTGGGCGGAGCGGACTGGGTCCCCATGGCGGTGCGCAGCAGGCCCAGCACGATGATGATCCGCGTGAAGCTGGTCATCATCAGCAGGATCGCCGGCAGGAAGGCCATTGCGCTGAGCAGCAACAGCGTCTGCAGGCTCAGTGACCACTGCTGGCCGCCATCCTCCAGCGGCTGACTGGTGAGGCCGGGAATCGACTGGGCCGCTGCCGACTGCGAGAGCAGCAGCAGAGCGATCGGCAGGAGGCGACGTAGCCACGGGCGAAGCGGGCCGCAGGCAGAGCGAGCGATCACGACTCCCCCTTGCGATCCGGGGAATCGTCAGACGATCGACGACTCAGGGTATCCCGCGTGTTCTGACGCAGGGCCGCGGCGAAGCGCGATGCGAAGCCCTGTGGGTCGGTGTTCGCGGACGTCGGTCGGGGCGGTTCGTCGGGCGCTTCCATGCGGTGCAGGGCGTTGACCTGGCCGCCGCCCACGCCGAGTACCAGCCAGGTGTCCTGTACCTCGACGATCACCACACGTTCCTTCTGGCCCACCGCGGCGCTGCCCACCACCTTGAGATGCTGGCCTGCCTGGCCGCGCCCGGCATTGAGCCGGCGCAGCAGATAGCTGCACAGCAGGATCACGCCGATCACCACCAGCAGCGCCAGCACGGTCTTGCCGAGCATCGCCAGGCCCATCAGGTCGCTCGGGGAGCCGCCGAGGGTCTCGGCGGCGCCTTGCGTCGCTGCCGTCTCGCTCATCGGTTGAGTTTCTGGACCCGCTCGGACGGGGTGATGATTTCGGTGATACGGATGCCGTACTTGTCGTCGACCACCACGACCTCGCCCTGGGCGATCAGATAACCGTTGATCAGGATGTCCATGGGCTCGCCGGCCAGGCCATCGAGCTCGATCACCGAGCCCTGGGCCAGCTCGAGGAGTTGCTTGATGGTGATTCGGGTGCGGCCGAGCTCCACGGTCAGCTTGACCGGGATGTCCATGATCATCTCGAGATCGCGCATGCCGGCATTGCGCGCCACGGTCGGCGCGTCGAGCGGCTTGAACACCGATTCGCCCGCGGCCTGTGCATGCGGGCTCTCTTCCGGTTCCTGCGCGCTCTCGTCGGCCTGGTGCTCGGCCTCTTCCTGCTCGGCGAAGGCCGCCGCCCACGGATCGTCGTCGGCCGCCGACTCCTCGCTGGCCTGTTCGGCCATCGCTTTCGCCCAATCGTCGTCGGTGCTGGAGTGATCGGGTTTGTTGGGATCAGTCATTGTCGGATTCCTTGACTCCGGTAAGGCCGGGGGCAAACTTGGCGTTGGACTGGATATGGTCGATCAGGTGGCGAACGCGCAGCGCCCGCTGACCGTGCTGGCTCCCGTATTCGCAGCGCATCACCGGGACGCCGTCGACGCTGGTGGTGACGATGTCCGGCAGTTCGATGGGCAGCACGTCGCCCTTCTTGAGCGACATGACCCGGCCCACGGTGGTGGCCACGTCGACGAAGTCGGCGATCAGTTCGACCTGCGACTCCTTGATCTCGCCGGCCATGCGCTGGCCCCAGACGCGATCTTCCTCGGCGTTGCTGTCGGTCAGCGGACCGGAGAGCAGGTCGCGGATCGGTTCGATCATCGAGTAGGGCATGCAGATCTGGAAGTTGCTCGCCAGATTGCCCACCTCCAGATGGAAGGTGCTGTTGACCACGATCTCGTTGGGCGAACTGGTGATGTTGGCGAAGCGCACCTGCATCTCGGAACGGGTGTAGTCGATCTCCAATGGATAGACCGACTGCCAGGCATCCTGGTAGGCATCGATGGCCAGGTTCAGCAGGCGCTGGATGATCCGCTGCTCGGTGTGAGTGAATTCACGACCTTCCGACTTGGTCAGAAAGCGCCCGTCGCCACCGAAGAGGTTGTCGACCACCATGAACACCAGGTTGGGTGGAAACACCACCAGCGCGGTGCCGCGCAGCGGTTTCATGGAGATCAGGTTGATATTGGTCGGCACCGGTATGTGCCGCGAGAAATCGCTGTAGCTCTGGTAGCGGACGCTGTCGACGGTAATGTCGGCACTGCGCCGCAGCAGGTTGAACAGGCTCATCCGGAACTGGCGGGCGAAGCGCTCGTTGATGATGTCCAGCGCATGCAGGCGCTCGCGGATGATCCGGTGCTGTGTGGCCGGGTCGTAGGGGCGCACCCGGGAATCCCCCCCCTTGGGGGCATCGCCGGCGTTGCCTTCGTCCTCGCCACTGACGCCCTTGAGCAGGGCATCGATCTCATCCTGCGAAAGCAGATCGTCTTGAGCCATGGTGTCCTATTGCACGATGAAGTCGGTGTAGAGCACGTCGTCCACGTTCAGCGGCGGCTGCGGGTCCGAGAACGGCTTGTCGAACAGGGCCAGGATCTCGCCGGTCAGCTGCTGCTTGCCTTCCGGCGTGACCAGGTCGTCGGCGTTCTGGCTGGACAGCAGCATGAGCAGGCGGCTGCGCACCTGGGGCATGTGCGACTCCAGCAGATCCTTGGAGGCTTCGTCGGCCACCTTGATCGACAGGCCGATGTACAGCAACCGCTGCGAGTAGTCATCGCTCTGAATGTTGACCGTGAACGGCTTGACGGTCACGAAGATCGGAATCTCGGGTTCGACCGGTTCCGCGGCCTGGGCGGACTCGGCACCGGCCTCGGAGCCGCGTGACTCGAGCAGGAAATACACGCCCGCCGAACAGGCTACCGATATCAGGATAATCAGAAGACCCAGCAGCCACCAGGGCTTGCGTCTCTTGCCGTCAGTCTGCGTCTTGGCCATCGCTTGTGTCTTTCTCGCGTTTGAGTGGGAGAAGTATGAGGCCGGCTCCGCTCCGGGGATGGGAGGAAAAGGCTGCCCATACCGGGTCATCTCATGGTTTTGCCGTCGTGAAAACGCCGGGTCGTCGTTGACGGCGAGAGCCGACTCGGGGAGTCGGCTCTCGTGGGGTTATCGGCGCGGAATCGGCAAATCTGAAGGGGTCACGCGTACAGATCGACCCCGTTCGCCTCCAGCGTCAGCGGCGTCATCGGGATGCCGGATGCCTCGGAGGAATCGCCGTCGAAGGCCAGTGTCCCTCTCTGGGAAGAGCTCCCGGGGTTCCCGTCGCCGTTGCGTTCCTGCTGCTGTGCCTGATCGCCGACCGTGGTGTCACCGAGCTGGATGCCGGCCTCGCCGAGGGCCGCCCGCAACTGGGGCAGGGCCTGCTCAATGGCTGCCCTGACATGCGGGTTGTTCGAGAGGAACTGCGCCTGGGCCAGCTGGTCGTCGACCTTCAGATGTACCGACAGCGGGCCGAGTTCGGCGGGGTGCAGGTGCAACTGGACCTGCTGGTCGCCACGTTGATGCAGGTTGACCAGTTGCTGGCCGAGGCCCTGCTGCCACTCACCGGAGCCGAGGGGCGCCGCGAGCGTCGCGCTGGGCATGCCGCCGGTCATGGCCGTCGTGGGTGAAGCGACGCCATTGCCGGCCTGCAGCGCGCCGGCTTGGTGCGGTGCGTGGCTAGCCAGCAGTGACGGGCTGACGGCATCGGCACCCTTGCCGGACGATTCCGGCACCTTGCCCGCCGGCGCTCTTGTCTCGAACTGGGCGGCGAGCTGGGCGCTGGTCAGTGCAGTGTTCGCCGCGGCGTCCTGGCCGGAGCGGTGTGTCGCGGCGCCGCCGTTATTGATCGTCTGCAGCGACTGGATGAAATCCTGGGATGGCGACCTGTCGGCAAGGGTGTTACTGCCGCCAGCGCTCGTGCTGGCGTCGCCCGCGACAAGACCGGTCGTTGCCGTGGTCCGCGTATCGGGGGTCAAGCGGCCAGCAGCCGTGTCATCGATGCCGGCAATGCGACTCGCGAGCATGGCGTTCGCGGCACCCATGGCCTGTGCATTGCCAGCGTTGGCGGTGTTCGCCTGAGCGGCCCGGGCGACGGCCTGGGACAGCGGCTGGATCGGTGCCTGCGGCTGACCGAGCGCTCCGGCGATGGCATCGAGGCGTTCGCGGATGCCGTCGAGATCGCCCGGCTCACCGAGCTCCTTGCGCAGTGTGGCCAGCGTGTCCGCGCCCTGGGAAGGCGAGTCCTGCAGGGTCTCGAGCAGACTCGCGAGCAGCTCGCCGGGATCGCTGCCCTCCTGGGTCGAGCCGTCGAGTCCGGCCTGGCGGTCGAGCAGCGCTTCGAGCTGCTGGGTCAGTTCGTCGCCTTCCGGGGCGGTTTTCAGAGCCTGGAGCATGGTCTCGAGATCGCGGGCCGAGGTGCCGATCTCGCCAGTGGCGCCGACGGACTCACTGCCGTTGGCCGGCGTGTCCTGGCCGCGCGCGAGCTTGCCGGTGCTGGCCATCAGCTGGGCGAACAGGTTTCCGTTCGAGGCCGACTCGCCACCGCGGGAAGTACCCGGCGTCGAGGAGGTCGTCGCGGAGACGGATGGCAGGGAAGTGGGTGCCATGGGGCGGCCTCCTAGTGGCTGGTCTCGTGACGCGATTCCTGCGTCTGGCGACGCAGCAGCTGATTGCTGGCCATTTCATCGCTCTGGCGCTGTTCGCGTCGGTTGATGCGCTGTTGTTCACGCTGTTCGCGGCGGTCCGCCAGGGTGTCGTAGGCGGAGAGCTTGCGCTGCTCCTGCTGCCAGTGCTGCTGGCCTTGCCCGAGCTTCGACTCGCGATCCTGAAGGGTCTTGCGCGCCCGGTCGATGGCGCCGTCCAGCGACAGCAGGAACTGCTGGTAGTTGCGCCAGCTGTCCGGGCCGATGCCATTCTCCATGGCGCGCTGGAGTTTTTCCCGGTATTCCTGGCGATACTGCTGCAGGGTCTCGAGCTGGACCTGGGCCTCCTGGCGCGCGCGACGCAACTCGACGAGCTTGACGTTGGCGCTGTCGCGAGCGTCGCGCGTCAGGGAAATCAAGGTGTCGAGCGGCGAAGCGTGGGTCATGATGGATCACCTCATGTCGACCGGACGGTCGGATTCAGCCATTGTGCGCAAAGCCTAACGGATTCAGGGCGACACCAATGTGTTCAATACCCGCCGTGTTTCGTCGATATTCGCGCGTTCGTCGATCCGCTGCTGGAGGAATTGCTCCAGTGACGGGAACATCGAGACCGCCTGGTCGAGCTGTGGGTCGTGCCCCGGGGTGTAGGCACCTACGCTGATCAGGTCGCGATTTCGCTGGTAGCGCGAGACCAACTGCTTGAAGCGCTGGGCCTGACGCCACTGGTCGCCGTCGACGATCGCGGTCATCGCACGGCTGATCGAGGCCTCGATGTCGATCGCCGGGTAGTGACCGCTTTCGGCCAGGGCCCGCGAGAGCACGATATGGCCGTCGAGGATCGCCCGTGCCGAGTCGGCGATCGGGTCCTGCTGGTCGTCGCCTTCGGTGAGCACGGTATAGAAGGCGGTGATCGAGCCGCCGCCCCGGGGGCCGTTGCCGGCACGTTCGACCAGGCCGGGCAGCTTGGCGAACACCGAGGGCGGGTAGCCCTTGGTCGCCGGCGGTTCGCCGATCGCCAGGGCGATCTCGCGCTGGGCCATGGCGTAGCGGGTCAGCGAGTCCATGATCAGCAGCACGTTGCGTCCCGCGTCGCGAAAGTCCTCGGCCAGCCGGGTGGCGTAGGCGGCGCCCTGCAGGCGCTGCAGCGGCGAGGTATCGGCGGGGGCGGCGACCACCACCGCGCGACGCCGGCCCTCCTCGCCGAGGATGTTGTCGATGAAGTCCTGGACCTCGCGTCCACGCTCGCCGATCAGGCCCACCACGATCACGTCGGCCCGGGTATAGCGGGCCATCATGCCCAGCAGTACCGACTTGCCCACGCCCGATCCGGCGAACAGCCCCATGCGCTGCCCGCGGCCCACGCTCAACAGACCATTGATGGCCCGAATGCCGACGTCGATCTGCTCCTCGATCGGGGCCCGCGACAGTGGATTGAACGGCGGCGTGGCCAGCGGTGCATGGGGGACGTCGAGCAGCCCATCCTTGCCGTCCAGTGGCCGCCCGTTGCCGTCGACCACGCGCCCCAGCAGGCTATCGCCCAGCGGGAAGCGGCGCGCACTGCTGTTGGCATCGCGACCCTCGCCGAGGGGAAAGACCCGGGCGCCCGGCAACAGGCCGCTGACCTCTTCCAGCGGCATCAGGAAGAGTTTCTCGCCGGAGAAACCCACGACTTCGGCCTCGGCGTAGCGCGGCGACTGCGCGGCGTCGATCCCGCTGCCCTGGGGGGAAACCTCGATGCGGCAGGCGCTGCCCAGCGGTATGCGCAGCCCCACGGCCTCGAGCACCAGCCCGGTGGCACGCACGATGCGGCCGCTGGCCCGGTAGCCCGGCAACGCGGCGACACGCTGGCGCACCCCGCCGAGCGCCTCCTGCCAGTGCCGCTGGTGGCGGTTGGAAAGGGCGTCCGCCGAGGTCATTCGCTGTCCTCCGGTGGCGTATCGGGAGTGTTGCGGCGACGAACCTGGGCGACGATCGAGGCCCAGCGCGTTTCCAGCGTGGCATCGAGATCGCCGCTGGCGCTGGTCGCGCGGCAGCCGCCCCGGCTGATGGTGTCGTCGGGTTGCAGTTGCCAGCCGGCGGCCTCGAATTCATGGCCCAGATGGGCCTTGACCAGGGTCAGGTCGGCGGGGTGCAGCCATAATCGCGGACGCCCCGAAAGGGCCGGCTCGACATGCAGCAGTTCGCGGACGATGTCGAGAATCTCCTCGGGGCGGGCCTCGAGCGCTTCGCCGGCAAGCCGGCGACCGGTGGCCAGGGCCAGGTCGACCAGCCGCTCGGCGACTTCCTCGTCGAGGGTGGCCAGGGCGGCGTCGAACTGCTCGGCGAGCGGCAGCAGTGGGCGCAGCGTTGTCTCGGTTTCCTGGCGCATCTGCGCCTCGCCGGCCTCGAAGCCTTCCTGCAGCCCCTTCTTGTAGCCTTCCTCGCGACCCTGGGCGAAGCCTTCCTCATGCCCCTGCCGCCAGGCTTCCTGGCGGGCCTGTTCGCGCATGGCATCGAGCTGGGCCTGATGCTCCCGGGCGCGGCGCCGGATCGCCTCGCGACGCTCCTGCTCGTGCCGCGCGCCGTTGCCGCCGCCAGCGCTGCGCAATTCGTCCATCTGCCAGCGTTCCCAGGCCCCGTCGTCGTGCTCGGGCTGAACGAGACGATCAGACATAGCTGTCGTCTCCGCCGCCGAGGACTATCTCGCCGCTGTCGGCCAGACGCCGCACGACCTGGAGGATCGCCTTCTGCTCGGCTTCGACCTGCGAGACCCGGATCGGGCCGCGCGCCTCGAGATCCTCCTGGAGCATCTGTGCGGCGCGCTGCGACATGTTGGCCATGAACTTCTCGAGCAGCGCGTCCGGCGCGCCCTTGAGCGCGACCACCAGCGAGTTGGTCTCGACCTCCTTGAGGATCAGCTGGATGCCGCGATCGTCGATGTCGAGCAGGTTCTCGAACAGGAACATCTCGTCGATGATCTTCTGGGCGAGATCCTCGCTGTGCGCGCGGACGTTCTCGATGACCACCTCTTCCTGCGAGGAGTTCATCAGGTTGAGGATCTCGGCCGCGGTCCTCACGCCGCCCATCTTGCTGCGCTTGAGATTCTGACCGTCGAGCATGCCGCCGAGGACCTCGGTGAGCTCCTGCAGCGCCGCCGGCTGGACGCCGCTGAAAGTGGCGATGCGCAGCACCACGTCATTGCGCAGTTTGTCGTCGAACAGTTGCAGGATGTCGGCCGCCTGGTGACGCTCGAGATGGACCAGGATGGTGGCGATGATCTGCGGGTGCTCGTCGCGGATCAGCTCGGAGACCATCGAGGGTTCCATCAGGTTCAGCGAGTCGATGCCCGAGCTGGTGCTGGTGCTCTCGAGGATGTCCTCGATCAGGCTCGACGCACGCTCGCTGCCCAGCGCCTTGGTCAGCACCGAGCGAATGTGGTCGCTCGAGTGCAGATTGATGGCGGTGAACTGCTCGGCCTCGTCGTGGAACTCGGCCAGCACCTTGCTCATGTCCTCGTGGGAGACCTGGTCGAGACCGGCCATCTCCATGCTGATCTCCTGTACCTCCTTGGGTGAGAGGTACTTGAAGACTTCGGCTGCACTGTCCTCGTCGAGAGAGAGCAGCAGGATCGCGCCGCGGCGGGCGCCGCTCATTTCGCTCATTGTTCGTTCATCCAGCTTCTGACGATCATGGCCACCAGGCGCGGGTCTTCCTGGGCCATCTCGCGGGCGTCCTTGAGGTTCTGCTCATAGGCCGTCGAGCGACGGCGGCGGCGCTGCGGCGGCGCCTCGGGCGTGTCTTCCGCCGACTCCTCGCCATCGCCCTCGATGGCGGCCACGCCGGCCCGGCCCGCCGTCGGGCCACGCAATGCCGGTTCCGCGGCGGGGGGAAGGCTATTACGCTTGATCAGCGGGCGCAGCACCATGAACCACAGGAACAGGGCGGCCAGTGCGACCAGCAGATAGCGACCCAGCGTCAGCGCCAACTGGATGACATCGGGCGACTTCCACCATGGCACTTCCGGAACGCTGTCATCGCGCTCGGCGAACGGCGAGTTGACCACCTCGATGGCATCGCCGCGGTTTTCCGAGAAGCCCATCGCCTGACGAACGAGGCGCTTGATGCTGGCCATCTCCTCGTCGCTGAGCGGCTTCTTGACCGGCTCACCGGCGTCGTTCACGCCATCCCGGTAGTCGACGACCACCGCCACCGACAATCGCTGGACGTCGCCGCGCTCGAACTGCACGTGCTCGACCTGACGATCCACCTCGTAGTTGATGGTGTCGTTGCTCTGCAGGCGGCTGGGCGGCGTGTCGTTGCCGGCCTGGGTATTGGCCCCATTCTGCCCGTTGGCGGCGTTGGCCTGATCCTGGGCGTTGTTGCCATCCCCCTGGGCGTCGTTGGCCTGGCCGTTGTCGATCGGCGAGGCGGCCGCGCCCGGCGGGGTGTTGGACAGGGCGCCGGGAACCCCGTTGGCCAGTTCATCGCCACCGGTGTAGGTCTGGTTCAACTGACGGCTGCGCACGGCGGCCTGGTTGGGCGGCTGGTTGGGCTGGTAGCGCTCGGCGGTCTGTTCGCGCTTCGAGAAGTCGATCTGTGCCGCGACCTGGGCGCGCACGTTATTGGCGCCCAGGATCGGCGCCAGGATGCGCTCGATGCGTTGCTGATAGGTGTTCTCGACTTCCTGGATGTAATCCAGTTGGGTGCCGTCGAGGCCCGTGGTGCCGCCATCGCTGCGCGACAGCAGGCGACCGTTCTGGTCGACCACGGTGACGTTGTCCGGCGCCAGATCCGAGACACTGCTCGAGACCATGTGAACGATGGCATTGACCTGACCGTCGCCAAGGGCGCGGCCGGGCTCGAGCGTCAGGATCACCGAGGCCTTGGCGGGCTGGCTCTCGCGGACGAAGACCGAGGGCTTGGCCAGCGAGAGATGAACCCGCGCGGCGGCGACCGGCCCCAGGGTCTTGATCGACTGGGAGAGTTCCCCTTCGAGCGAGCGCTGGTAATTGACGTGCTCGGCAAACTGGCTGATGCCGAAGGCCTGGTTGTCCATCAACTCGAAGCCGACATCGCCGCCCTTGGGCAGGCCCTGTTCGGCGAGCTGCAGACGCAGCGGGTGCACCTGGTCGGCGGGGACCAGCAATGCGCCGCCGCCCTCGCTGAACTGATAAGGGATACCGCGCTTGTCGAGTTCGCTGATGATGCGCCCGCCATCGGCGTTGGTGAGGTTGCTGTAGAGCACGCGATACTCGGGGCTGCGCGCCCACAGCAGCAACGCGGCAATGATCGCGATCGCCGCGGCGGCAGCGATGATCAGGGGGATCCGGGGATTGCCGCGCAACTGGGCAAGCAGGCCCTGTGCGGACATGCCGGTAGTGTTGCCAGTGGCCGCGCGGTTGGCGTTCGGCTGCGACGAAGCGGCGTCGCTCATGCGCGCCTCCTCGGGAAGGTGAGGCCCGACAGGGCGATGTCGTCAGTAGTGGCCCGGGCGATCCGGGGCGCTGCAAGTCGCATGGTTATGTCCGGCTCCAGCATCCATTTCGAGGGCGCGTCCAGCGGGGCGGGTAATATCGTTGTCGGGGGCATTCAAGGTCGAAAACCCCGGCCGCGAGGACGGTCGTGTGATGGGGGCCATTATCCGGAGCCGCTGTCAGCCTAAAGGCGAGAAAAGCCCGATTTTTGCGCGTCATTTGGTGCCATGGCCCTGGCTCGGTGCTTGGTAGGCTTGCCATCACCCAATCCTTATGCGAGAGGAATTGCCATGAGTAGCACTCCTGCCATGCAGGCGGCACTCCAACAGATGCAGAGCCTGGCCACGCAGGCCGGCGCCGCGCAGGAGGCCCGAGGGCAGCAGGTGGCCACCAGCGTGGGGCAGGGCGGCTTCGCCGATGCCCTGCAATCCTCGGTCGAGCGCATCAATCGCCTGCAGAAGAAAGCCGACGCCGGTATCAAGGCCTTCGAGGCCGGCGAGCCGGGTGTCGCCTTGAACGACGTGATGGTCGACATGCAGAAGTCCAGCATCGGCTTTCAGATGGGCGTGCAGGTGCGCAATCGCCTGGTGACCGCCTACAAGGACATCATGAACATGCAGGTGTAAGTCGCCGGCGGCTGGTGTGGCCTGGAAGCGAACTCATGGGTCATGAAACGACCTGCATGCCATCAGGCCACCGCCGTCGGGAATGCATTCCTCTCGCCTACGTGGCATGCGGCATCGGAGGGGACAGGTGGGAGCGAGCTTGTTCGCGATAAAACGACCTGCATGCCATCAGGCTCACCGTCGTCGGGAATGAATCCCCTCCCACGGAAGCGGATGGATTGACGCTACGCGCACCGTCGTCGGCAAAGGCTATCCTGCCAATCGACCGATGGTGTCTGGTGGAGGGGCGATTTCTTCTCGATCAGGATCCCGCGATAACGCGGGGTCTCATTGAAACGGCGATTCGATGACCAGTTCGGGCCCCGGGCGACCCAGCAGGTAGCCCTGGGCCCGCGTGCATTGCAGGCGGCGCAGAAAGTCGAGCTGGGCCGGTGTCTCGATGCCCTCGGCGCAGACGCGACGGCCGAAGCCCCGGCACAGCGTCAGCAGCGATTCGACGATGGCTCGGTCCTCGGTGGAACTTGGCAGGCCGGCGATGAAGGACTTGTCGATCTTCACCGTGTCGAACGGGAACTGCTTGAGATGCGACAGCGACGAGAAACCGGTGCCGAAATCGTCGAGAGCGATGGCGATCGACTGCTGGTGCAGGGCATCGAGTTGCTGTTCCACGCGCAGCGGGGACTGGATCAGGGCGGTTTCGGTGACTTCGAGTTCGAGTACCGAGGTCGGCAGTCGCCGTACCCGCAGGGCTTCGGCGACGAAGTCGGCGAAGTTTCGGTCGTCCATCAACTGCACGGCACTGACGTTGATACTCACGAAGAAGCCGTCGGCAAGCCGCTCGCGCTCTGCCGCCACGGTGTCCAGGCTACGTTCGACGATCCAGCGACCCACCTCGACCATCAGACCGCTGTCCTCGAGGATGGGAATGAAGACGTCGGGGCCCACCACCCCGAGATCGGCATCGTGCCAGCGCAGCAGCACTTCCGCGCCGCACGGGCGTGACAGATCGTCCAGGTTCCATTGCGGCTGGAAGTTGAGAAGAAAGTCCCCGCGCTTGAAAGCGCCGGCCAGTCGCCGCTCGATGACATCGTCGCGGCTGGCTTCATCGAGCATGCCGGTGAGGTATTGTCGAAAGCGGTTGCGCCCGCTGCGCTTGGCGCGCACCAGCGCCGCGTTGGCGCGCCGCAGCAATTCCTCGGCCGGGATGTCGTCCTGCCAGTCGGTGGCGACACCGGCGCTGACCGTCAACTGCAAGCCATCGATGGCGTTGAAACGATGATTCTCGACGGCCTGCCGCCAGCGATCGGCGAGTTCGAGGGCCTTGCGGGTATTGTTGACCCGCAGGCTGACGGCGAACTCGTCGCTGCCCAGGCGTCCAAGCAGTGCCTGCGGATACTTGCGGAGCAGTTGATTCAGTTGTTGCGCCAACTCTTTCAGGATGGCGTCGCCCTGCTGGGTGCCATGGGCGTCATTGATGCGCCGAAAGCGGTCGATCCCGAAAATGACCACCATGTGCAGCCGCTGGGTATCGTCGGCAGCCGCGGCGCGCTGCTCGACGGCGCGCAGAAAGCCGGAGCGGTTGAGCTGGTGGGTGAGCGCGTCGTGATGGGTGATCCAGTCGATCTCGCGCTGGGCCTTGAGGGTCTCGCGAAGATCGCGAGCGACGATGATGTAGTGGGTGCGTCCGGTGGCGTGGTGGCTGATGCGCTGTACCACGGCCTGTACCGGCAGACCGCTGCCATCGCGGCAGCGCAGGGTGGTGTCGAGGCGCAGGGACGTGACGTCGCCGGCCAGCGAGGCCAGGCGGTTGTTCATCGAATCGACATCGAACGCCTCGTTCAGCGTGCTGGCCGGCAGGGCCAGAAGCTCGGTCTCGGGGTAGCCGAGCTGGGCCAGGGCGCCCTGGTTGCAATAACTCAACCGGCGCGTCTGCTCGTCGACGATCAGGATCAGATCGAGGGTGGCATCCAGGGTGGCACGAAATTCCTCGAGTCTGGCCTGTAGCGAGGCACGTTGCTGGGCATCCTGATGGGCGCGGACGAGGCGTCCGCCCAGCGCCTGCAACGGGGCGAGCTCGTCGATCAGGCTTGCCTCGGGCAATGACGCCAGATTGGCGATGAGCAACAGGCCGTTGCGTCGGTCATTGCGCAGGAAGGGCACGATCAGGACGTTGTCCAGCCGGGGGTGGCCGGGCGGCAGCTTGGCCTGGTTCAGCGCGGTGAGGTCTGCCTCGTCGAGGAACTGCACGGCACGACGGCTGAGTCGGCCGCGGCTCACCGTGTCGAGGCGTTCCAGGCACAACCGTCGGCCGCTTTGCAGAAAGAATTCCTGGATGGCGGGCGAGGTCTCCACGCTGGACAAGCCGAGTATCTTCAGCGTGCCGCGGCCCTCGTCGCCGGGTTCGAGACTGCCGACCAGGCCGTACTCCCCCTTCACATGGTCGAGCAGTTCATCCAGCAACTCGGAAAGCACCACACGCGGGGTATCGCCGGCGACATGGCGACGCTCGCTGTGGCGAAGCAGTTCCGGAACGAATGGCGGGCGAGTGATATAGCGCTGGTGACCCTCGGCGATGGCGTGCGAGGCAGCGGTCTCGACGCCGCGTGTGATCTCGAGGCTCGTCAGTCGCGCGAGACCCTCGAGGGTCTCGCGTTCGCAGTCACTCAGCGTGCGAGGCCGCTCGTCGAGAAGGCAGAAGGTCCCGAGTATCATCTCGTCGGGGCCCTGGATGGGCACTCCGGCATAGAAACGGAGAAAGGGCGTGTCGCTGACCGACGGGCTGTCGGCGAAACGCGGGTCCTGGCTGGCATCCTCGATGACCACCAGCGCTTCCCTTGCCAGGGTGTGGGCGCAGAACGAGCTCTTGGCCGCGATCTCGCGCAGCGGCGTGCCGCAGGCGGACTTGAACCACAGGCGCTGACCATCCAGCAGGGTGATCAAGGCAACCGGTACGTCGAAGACCCGGCAGGCCAGCCGCGTCAGGCTGTCGAAACGTTCTTCGCTCGCCGTGTCGAGCAGTCCGGTCGCCTCGAGCGCTGCACGTCGCCGGGGGTGTCGTGCCCAGGCGTCGAACGTGCTGCCGATGTCGTGTAACGTCGGGGGTGTCATTGCCGGTGTCAGGCTTCCAGATGGATCAGGCGGCCCTGCATTTCCGCCAGGCTCCTGGCGATCCGCAGCACTTCCTCGCTGGGGATCTGGCGAATCGTGTCGCCGCTCTCCCGGTCGACGATGCGCGTTATCACGCGGCTGTCGTACTCCTGAATTTCGAACTCGACCCCATAGTTACGCATCACGGCATTGATGCGTTGCACCGGCTCGGCCAGGTCGCTCTGGGTGGCGGCGCTGGTCTGGCTGCTTTCCTCGGTGGTCTCGTCTTCCTGCGGTGCCAGATGCGCCAGCACGCGCTCGAGCCGCTGCTGCGGCGTCGTCGAAACGGAGGGCGACGCCGAGGAAGCGGCAGCGGCGGTCGTCGAATCGGCTAGCGGAGTGCTCATTGGCAAGGCCTCATGCAGGTGAACGGGGACCATCACGTGGTGATTGTTTTCCTTTATCGAGGGCTGTCTCTGCTGTCCTTCATCGCGCAAAGCATGGCGTCGGCAATCCTTCGACAAAAAACCGGGGCGGACCGTCCGCCTGACCTGTCTTCGTTATCGGCCCCTGGCTCGACAACTTGAGGCGAGTGGCGGCGTGCGCTACCACTGAGCCGGCAACATGGCCCGAGTGTTGTAGTCCAGCGGAATCTGCAGGCTGGAGGCGCCGAGGATGGCATTGTCGCGGGTGCGCACCAGGCGCACGTTGACGTAGGCCATACTCTGACCGCGAGCATAGGTCCCCACCAGAATCGCCTGGGCATCGTGCGAGACCGAGAGACGGCGAATGTCCCGCGACAGCACCAGTTCGCCTCGGCGCTCCTCGATGAACAGGCTGTCGCGCATCTTGACCTCGATCATCGGCAATCCGGCGCGCGCCAGGTACGAGGCGAACGTTTCCGAGAGGATGCGGCCGAAAGTCGACGACACGCGCAGGTCGTCGATATCGACGAAGGAGGCCGCCACCACCGGCTGGCTCGGGTCCAGCCCATGGGTGTTGGCGAGCAGGTCATCGACGGCGTGCTGGACCAGGCGAGGGACATCGATGTCATCGCCACCATTGACGACCTGACCATCCGACGAGGTCGCGCAGCCGCTGACCAGCGGCATGATCGATAAGGCAGCAAGCAGCAAGAGGGATCTGAGTGGCGACATGAACGGTGTCCTTACCAGCTATCGGTGACGGGCAGTGGCTTGGAAGCGGCATACTGCCCTGCATCGCCACCGTTGATGTAATAGATGTGCGACGAGGAGTACAGGATGCGACCGTCTTCGGTGACCTGAGTGGTGATCACGATCTCCTGATTGCTGAGGCGTTCCCAGCTGCCGCTGAACAGGTCCACCAGCGCCGCGCCGGGGATCAGCGCGAGTGTCGGCTCGCCCCAGTGATTGATGGGCATCGTCGCCACGGCGATGCCCGAGGCCAGCGCCGTCCACATGCCCTGCGGCGCGCGGACGACGTCGCGGTCCGTGTGCTCGACGAGCCGTACCCGGTAATTCACCTGGGCGGCATTGATCGGGTCGGTGCGAACCAGGGCGCCATTGGCTACCAGTTGGCTGGTCAGCAGGTCCTGGAAACTCCTGGCGAAGGTGGAGTTTTCGCCGGTGGCGTTGATGAACAGCGATTTGCCGCGCAAGGCGCGGCTGCGCAGCATGCCGGCTGCTTCGTACTCGGCCAGCACGTCCCAGTGATGGGCCGCCTGCATGGTCCGCTGCTCGCTGTAGGGGTAGGTGGTCGCCATCGGCGCCTGGCTGGTATTGACGGCAAAGCAGCCGCTGAGCAGCCATGCACTGCCGGCGCTGGCGAATAACAATCTGCGTACCATGGGCGAGCCTTGTTTACAGGGAGTTGGCCGACACTGTGTTCGCGAGCGCTGAAAGTGTCGTTTCAGGCATCTATCGGCAGATAACGCGCAAGCTTTACCTCGAGTCGCCATGTCGGGTCATCGATGCGGCTGAGCGGGACGTGGAAGCGTCCCGTCTCGAGGTGCGTCCGGGCCCCTTGCGGGACCCGTGCTTCTCTGTGTCCTCGATATCTGGTAGCGGCAATGCGGTCAGGTAGGGCAAGTCGGGGCATGAGGCTGAACATTCCCTGTCCATTGCCGTGTTTCGGTTGGCTCCGACGGCCGGGTCGTGCATGGCCCCTGGTGTCCAGACGAGACCTCTCCGAGTGCCGGACATGAAAAAGATTTCGAGAATGTCAGTCGGAAAAGCCGAAGGCCGCTTTGACTGACCCGTCCATGAAGCGGGAATTGAGGGCCTTCTCGATGACAACGGGCCTGTAGTAGGCAATTCTGTCCAGCACGGCGATCTCCTCTTCGTCGAGTGATGCCGGTAGTGACGCCTTGCTCGATGAGCTGTTGGGGTTGTGATGCTTGGCCTTGATGGCATCGTGCTGCTTCTTGGCGGCATCCTCGTTGCCGATGCTCAGGCCGAATGTGGCTCCAACGCTCTTCAGGAAGTCAAAGTCGTGGAAGTCGCCAGAGGCGGCCCAGCGGTAGCACGAGCAATCCTGGCCATCATAGATGTCAGCGGCCTGTAGCTGCCTGGCGAAGGCGTCCAGGACCCCCCAGTAACAGAGTTGATAATCGCTGAGGCTGTCGGGCGAATAGATCGGCAAGCTGTCAGGGACGCTGGGGTCCGCGGAAAAGTGCTGACCCATCTTTGTCCGCATCGGGGTGCTACCTCTCTGGAAGAGGCTGGTTGCGGTTTTTCTGAAATTCCTGTTCAGGAGGACCAGGTTGGGGGTGATACCCATTCGCAGCAAAGGGATGAAGAAGCCCTTGCCGAAGACATTGCTGGTTTCCACATAATTGGCTTCCCGAATCCCATCGATATGCGACAGCTTCTGCTTCAGGAAGTCGATGGCATGGCGTGGGTCCTGCTTGACGAGAGGGAGGTGGTTCGCATAGTTCGGCTCCGGCTCGTGGACGGAAAGAGTGTCCTCGAAAACCTTGAATGCCTCGGTCAGGAAGGTCGTCCCGGTGCGGCCGTGCGTGATCGTGAAAGTCAGGTTCTTGGTGGTGACCATTACAACGCGTCTCCATCGATCGTCTTGACCGGTTTCGCCGGGCGGCCGGCGACGATGGTGTTGTCGGCGACATCCCCCGTGACGAGGCTGCCGGCGGCCACGACGGCATTCTTGCCGATTACTGCCGGGCCCAGCACCGTCACCCCGGACCCCATCCAGACGCCTTCCTTGACATGAATGTCGCGACCTTCGTCGGGAACGGCCTTCAGCCTTTCCATACCCGTCTTGCGATAGTCATGGGTCCCCGTGAGAAGCATGCACCGATGCCCGAAGAAACAATGCTCGTCGATGGTGACATGCCCCGAGCGCGTGTTGACGAGCAGGTCGTTGACCGAAATCGTCGCCCTGTCCAGATGAACGCGCGACTTGTCGCCCCATATTCTGAGCTGTTTCAACTCATGGTCGGCAATGAACGGCATCAGCAGCTTCGCCAGGACATTCAGGTCCTGTTTTCGGGCAGTCCTCAGCAACTGCAGGAATTGGCTTTCCATGCCGTTATCCGAAACGGCTGGAGCCGCCGCGGCCGGTGTATTGCGATGTGCGGCTGGAGTATTCGTTGGCGTCGATGAATCGATGATCGGAATCATGGGCAATCTCTTTAGCGGATGGTGGCGTTCGTTGTTTTCATTCGCTACCGGTCAATGTTGCGATAGGAGGCGATCGATTTCATGACTGATCGTATCCTCCCGATGGGGCGGCCTGGTCACCTCATTGGCGGCGCTGCTAGGCATGTCACGAGGTACTGGGGTGTTTTCTCGCAAGCTCGTCAGATAGCGATCGGCGGTAGCGTCATCCACGTATTGCAGGATTTTGTACGATAGGTCTCGGATGCCATACGCTGTGTGCAGGATGAATGACAGCTTCAACAAGTGGCTGTCATCCAATGCCTCCAGCCGTTCGCGAGTCGGTAGAAAGATGGCCTCCGCACTGACCAGCTCCGTGGCCTGATGCAGTGTTTCCTGCGCCACACTATCCGCCGCGCTTCGATGGCGGGGGTGATGCAGGCGGTAGAGCCGGAATCCATGCCGACTCCCCCAATGCTGCAACTCGGCCAGGTTGGGCTGGCGTTCGTGGGTTGGCTGAAAGGCGACCCTGGCCTGAATCAGCAAGGTGTCACGTAGCGCGGCTTCACCCTGGTCGAGAATTGTCGCGCTGTCGTTGCGTGCATCCAGAACCAGCCAGTCGATGCTCCGCAGTCCCTCGATCCTGTCCAGCGCCACCGTGCCAAGGGAGAGGCGTGTCAGTACCTTGCGACCCTGCAGTACCGTATCCGGCTGGTCGGTGTCGTCCAGAGGGGCAAGAGAACCGCTCATCGCGGGATCGAGACAGGCATGCAGGGTGGCCGGCTGGCCATCGCCGAGGGTGACGTTCGGGTAGTAATGCACGCCGTCGTGATGCTTGAGAGAACCCTCGGCGGCATCGCCGGTCGGGTCGAAGGCAATGAGTTCGAGGCTGCCCGTGGCAAGCATCTGACCAATCGTGTCGCTCTCCAGCAATCGGCCACCGTTGTCGATGGCAACGATCTTGCCGTCGAGCCGCCAGTGGAAACCTTCCTCGTGTCGCGAGGATTGGGGAGGCTCGAGGTCGAGGGGTTGGCCGTCGTCCTCGAACCAGGCCCGACTGTGCTTGTCGAAGGTCAGCGCCTCGGGGGCCTTGCCCGCGCAGTGGCGTTGCCAGATGGCACGCATGGCCATGGTGAAATGGCCGGCGAAGCGGCGTGCGTCGCAGGCCGGCGACTCGAGGAGGACCTGACGCAGGTGGCTGCGGATGGTGGCGAGGCTGTCGAGATCGCTGGCGAGTTCCAGGACCCGGGCGCGATATTCCTCCCAGGAGGTGACGACGAGTTCGGGCATGCCGGCGTTGACCAGGTGCGTGGCGCTGTGGCGGCCGGCAAAGGTGGGGCCGGGCAGGCTGACCACCGGCACGCCCATCAGGAAGGCCTCGCAGGTGGTCAGGCCCCCCGAGTAGGGCCAGGGGTCGAGGGCGATGTCGACGCGATTGTAGGCATCGAGCAGTTCGGCATGGGGTGAGGGGCCTTCGATGCGGATGCGCTCGCGCTGGATACCGTGCTGGCCCAGCGTGTCGAAAATCTGTTGGCAGCGCTCGTCGCTCTGATACTGCATGCTCTTCAAGTAGAGGCGCGAGCCCGGGACGGCCTGCATCAGGGTCGCCCATTCGCCGAGCAGCACGTCGTTGAGCTTGGTGGCGTTATTGAAGCAACCGAAGGTGATATAGCCGTTGCGGCGTGCGGGGAGTTCGCCGACATCGGGCTCGTAACCGCCGGGTGGGTCATAGCAGATGTAATCGTCCGGCAGCCGGATCAGCTTTTCCACGTAGTCGCCATCGACGCCTGCCGGCGTCTCGATGGCATCGCTGATCAGATAGTCGATGGCTTCGACGCCGGTGGTGTTGATCAGGCCCCCCACCCACTTGACCACCAGCGGTGCCGGCTTCATTGCCACGGCGAGCACACGGTTGCCGGAGTTGTGGCCGGCCAGGTCGATGAGGATGTCGATCTCGTCGCGTTCTATCTGGTCGGCCACATCGGTATCGGCCAAGTGCTGGACGCTCATCCAGCGCTCGGCGATTGCCTTGAGTCGTGCAGTGATACCGTCATCGACATTGTTCGTACTGTAGAAATGCAGTGCGATCTGCTCCTTGGGTGCCCACTCGAGCGCCGAGGTGATCATGCGGCCCACGGGATGGCCACGGAAGCCATCTGAGATCAGGCCGATGCGCAGTCGCTTTGCCGGGTCCTTGTGAGTATCGACTCGGCGCCGGGTCACCTGCGGTGAGAACAGGGTATTCCATCGCCGGCTAAGGGCGTTGATCTCGGCGCCGGTCTTGTCAGGGTGATAATGGTGGGCCGTGATCAGGTTGGAAAAGGGGCCCGGTGCAGAGGGACGATTTCGTTGCGCATGACGATAACTCTCGACGGCGGCGTCGAGATCGCCCATTTCCATCTGAACGTTGCCCAGGTTGTTCCAGGAGAGGAATTCGTCGGGCGCCATTTTGGCAGCGCGCGTCAACACCTCCCGCGCGCGCGCGTATTCGAAACGCTTGGCGAGGACGTTGCCCAGAGTGTTCAGGTTGTTGACGTCGTTCGGTGCCTGTTGGAAGGCCTTGTCGGCGTGTGTGACCGCGGCGTCGAATTTCGCCTGGGTATAGTAGATGTAACCCAGGTAGTTGTGGGCCTTGGCATATGTCGGGTTCAGTTCGACGGCACGTTTGAGGTTGTCGATGGCATCATCGACATCGCCGAGACGATGCTTGACCTGACCCTGAAGCGCGAGAATTTCCGGGTCTTCGGGGGTCAACGCCAGGGCATGATTCAATGCGTTCAGTGCTTCCTGGTGTTGCCCCTCGGAAGACAAGTGGGCCCCCAGTTGTTTCCAGCCGAGCGGATTGTTCGGCTCTCGCTGGGTCAACGCCCTGGCCTTGGCCAGTGGCATGGAAGTCACCAGGGATTCCAGGGTATGACGGCCGGTCGTGGATCGTGGCCGTGCTTGCTGCTTGCGCTTCTTCGACATCGTGAGGGGTCCCATGCAACCGGAGGCTCGATGGTCTCTAGCCTAACCGCTAGCCGGGGCCGTCAAAGAAGCGAAAAGCCGCGGAAGATGGGGCCAACTGGAGGTTCGGGGAGGTATAGGGATGCTCAAACAAAGCAGGCTCCCCCGAGGGGGAGCCTGATTCTTGCCGATGGTGACCGCTAGTGGGTCATGCCGTGGCGGGTACCGCTTAGCCCAGCAGGGAGAGGGCGCTCTGCGGGATCTGGTTGGCCTGGGCGAGGACGGAAGTACCGGCCTGCTGCAGGATCTGCGCACGGGTCATGTTGCTGACCTCGGTGGCGTAGTCGGCGTCTTCGATGCGAGAGCGTGCGGCCGACAGGTTGGTCTCGTTGGTGGACAGGTTGGTGATCGCAGACTCGAAGCGGTTCTGGATGGCACCCAGGTCGGAGCGAAGGTCATCGACCTGCTTGAGGGCGGAATCCAGCGCGCTCAGCGGTTCTGAGGTGGAACCGGTCAGCAGGTCCTTGGCGCCCAGATCGGTACCGTCGACCGTGTAGGCGGCAGTAGTGTTGCCGGTGGACACGGCGGCTTCGGACGGATCCAGGGCCACCTGGAAGGTCACGGCGGTACCGGAGGTCGCTTCGATGCCCTGCAGCTGCAGCGCCTTGGCTTCGGCGTTGGACTGCGCGGTCAGGGTAGCGCTGACGTACCAGTTGCCATCGTCGTCGACCTGAGCGGTGCCGGAGGTCGCGACGGCTGCTGCAGACACACCGAGGTTGGTGGCCAGATCGGCACTGAAGTCGCTGACGGTGTTGCTGGTCACGCCGGTGCCAGTACCGTAGGCATCGGTGTAGTCGCTGGCAGTGGCTGCGCCGAGGTTGGCGCCCGGGCCGTTGACGTTGAAGCCGTCCAGGCTCAGGGTCTTGGAGTTGATCTCCTGGAGGCTGATGTCGATGGTTTCGCCATCGTTGGCACCGACCTGGATGGAGAGCGACTGGTCGTCGGAGAGGACCTTGACGCCGTTGAAGTTGGTCTGCTCGGAGATGCGGTCGATCTCGGTCAGACGCTGGTCGATTTCCGCCTGGATGGAAGCCAGGTCGTCGGCGTTGTTGGTGCCGTTCTGGGCCTGAACGCTCAGCTCACGAATACGCTGCAGGTTGTCGTTGACCTGGTTCAGGGCGCCTTCGGTGGTCTGGGCGACGGAGATACCGTCGTTGGCGTTACGCTGTGCCTGAGAAAGGCCGGTGATCTGGCTGCTCATGCGGTTGGCGATGGCCTGACCGGCGGCGTCGTCCTTGGCGCTGTTGATGCGCAGACCGGAAGACAGACGCTCCATGGAGGTGGTCAGGTCGCTCTTGGAACTGTTCAGGTTCTGCTGAGCGATCATTGAAGTGATGTTGGTATTGATAACGGACATCGTCGTTCCTTCCTTTCTTAGGGGGCTCGAGCGGTGAGCCGGACTTCCGGTCTTTCCACCGCAACGGCACCGTTGGCCGTTACCCCTGTTATCGACGCTTGACGGGATAGCTTTAGGGACTTGTGCGATTTTTTTGTGGGCGGGGCAGCAAGGCGGCTGTTCGGGGCATTGTCGCGAACGCCGTCGTTCCCACGATACTGCGGGCTGCGGGCTGCGGGCTGCGGGCTGCGGGCTGCGGGCTGCGGGCTGCGGGCGCGATACGGTTGGGGTACTATCGCGGCTTTCCCGATGCGTGATGAGTATCGACGTGCCGAGCATCGACATCGTCCTGGAACTCACTGCCGAGCAGTGCCTGACCCATTACCAGGGAGCCGCACAATGGGTGCATGCGCGTAGCGTGACCGGCAAGAAAGTCACCTTCCCCGCCCGGGCGTTGCGGCGCATCGTCGGTCCCGACGGGGTGCACGGGATCTATCGGCTGCGGTTCAGCGAAGAAGGGCGGTTCGAGGCGTTGATTCCGCTGAGGATGCGCTGAGTTTGTGGCAAGCTGGGGCAAATGGACTGAAAACCGCAGGAGAGGCTATGCCGGAGCTCGATGTGCGCTGGGTGCAGCGTCTGAAAAATTTCGAGAAGGCCCTGGCGCAACTGGATGACGCCGTGCGACTCATGGGTGAGCGTCCGCTGTCCAGCCTCGAGAAGCAGGGAGTGATTCAGGCCTTTGAGTACACCTACGAGCTGGCCTGGAACACGCTCAAGGATTATCTGGTCTGGCAGGGCATCGAGTCGATCGTCGGGTCGCGGGACACCATCCGCGAAGCGTTCTCACTCGGGCTGATCGAGGAGGGTGACGCCTGGATGGGTATGCTGGTCGATCGTAACCGGACGTCGCACACTTACAATGAAAAGACGGCCGACGATATTCTCGTCAATATACAGCATTCCCATCACGCCAACCTGAGAGCGCTACGGGAAACGTTGAGTGCATTGAGGAGCAAGGCGTGATCCGGGGATATGAGCAAACCCTGGGCGGCATTGGGTTGAGCGTGGAGGATCAGTCACGCATCAGACGGGTGCTGGCCAGCGTGGCTTCGCTGGATTCGGCGATTCTGTATGGCTCCCGGGCCAAGGGCACTTATCGGCATGGTTCGGACATCGATCTGACCTTGAAGGGCGAGAGGCTCACTTGGAAAGACCTTCAGTATCTGGAACTGGCATTGGACGACCTGCTGTTGCCCTATCTCTTTGACCTGTCAATTTACGCCCAGATCGACAATCCCGACCTCGTTAGACATATCCAGCGAGTGGGTAGGCCTTTCTATCGCCGGGATTCTTCGGGATCCTGAGTCAACGCTCGCCGACCAGCGACGTCAAAAAGCGTTGACGTCGCTCGGCCTCGCTCAGTGGCTGGGCCAGCAGATGGACCAGCTTGGTGATGGCGGCTTCGGGGGTCATGGCGTCGCCGCTCATGACGCCGGCATCGAGTAGCCCCTGGCCGGCGGCATAGGTGCCGATCGCCACCGGGCCGTGTGGACACTGGCTGATCGCCGCCAGTAACTTGCCCTCGCCGCTGGCGCGGGCGAGCACTTCCAGCAACGCCGGGTCGTCGGGAATGTTGCCACTGCCCCAGACTTCGAGCAGCCCTGCGTGGATGCCGTCGTCCAGCAGCCAGCGTTCCAGCAGGCGCGTCGATAGTCCGGGCCAGAGCGCGATACGTGCCACCGGGGATTCACGCGAGCCGCCGTCGTTCGTCAATTCGAAGCGCGGCAGGCCGCGCTGCTGGTCGTCGAGCCCGCGGGCGGCATACAGAATCGCCTGGCCAGCGACCATTTCTCCCAGCAGCGGATAGTTGGGGCTGGCGAAGCCGTCGACGGCATGGGTGTCCCACTTGCGGGTACGCACGCCGCGCAGCAACTTGCCGGCAAAACAGACTGCGATTTCCTGTAGCGCGGGCAGTGCCGCGAAGCGCAGCGCGGCCTCCAGATTGGCGAGGGCATCGCTGTCGTCTGCTTCCAGCGGTTTCTGGGAACCGGTGACGACGACCGGCCGGTCGATGCCTTGCAACTGGTAGGCGAGGCTCGAGGCCGTCCAGGCCAGGGTGTCCGTGCCGTGGATGACGACGAAACCGGCGTAGCGCTGCTCGGCATAGGCGTCGGCGAGTTCGCGAGCCAGACTCTGCCAGTCGAGCGGGGTTGCGGCGCTGGAGTCGATGGGGGTGGCGGCTTCCCGAACCTCGAACGACGGCAGCGATGCCTGCCGGGCGGGGGGCAGGCCGGTCAGCGCTTGCTGGATGCGACGGGCGATATCGCCGCCGGGGACGAGCCCCCGGGGGCTCTCGACCATGCCGAAGGTGCCGCCGGTATAGAGGATGAGCAGGGGGGCTTCGGTCATGGGGCGCTCCGCGTCGTCGATGGGGGAGGCGCGATGATAACCAAAAGCGCCGCATCGCCGATACCGAATGTCGGTCTCGGCGCCGGCGCGAGCGGGGCCAGGGCAGTCTCGGTTCGCCAGAGCCCGGGAGGTCTCAATCGTCGCTTTCGCGGTCTGAGCGCCGGGGGGCGTCGGAGGGGGCTGTCGTCAGCGATTGCAGGCCATAAAACCGCGAGGCTGGGTGGGGTGATTGCGCCTTGGCACGTATGCCGCTGACGTCCTCGATACTGACCCAGCGGGTCTGCCCGTCGAGTCGGCTGGGCTGGATCGTCAGGGGGCCGGTGTGTAGCCAGCAGCGTTGTGGCGTCCAGGCGATGTGCCACTGCCGGTTTCGCCACCGGGCGGTACGTTCGTCGACCAGATCGAGGGATGTGTCGGGAATCAGGGCCGCGAATTGAGCGGCATTGAGAATCTGGCCGTTTTCCCGCATGCGCACGGCGCCATGGAAGGTGTCTGCCTCAAGGGCGGCCATCAGTTCGGCGGCCGTGCCTTTCGTCTCGATCGTCGCCTGGCCACAGAGATGCAGCAGATCTTCGTCGATCTGCTTGACGGCCCACACGGAAATGTCGGGCTTGCGCTTGCGTTTGAACCAGTTGCCTAACGCCAACGAATCATTTCCTTGTTGATGGCAGGTCGTACCCGAGCGCGGCATCGCGTCTCTCGTCGGTATCCGGTCCATGTTATAAGCCTGGAACGCCGTATTCCAGCGGTAACCGGTTTTCGTTCGCGCGACACCGCATAATGGAGGCATCGCGCAACCGGTAGACGAAGTGAGCTTCTCCGGCGGCAGGGCGTCGCGAGGGCGCTGTGAACCCCTCCCTGGGTGCTACCTTTGCCATCCATGGCAAAGGACCCTCGCTTTGCCCTGCCACCGGCGCTCATTATCCGAGGGTTTGGAAATGCATTCTTAAATCTCGTGGCCGAGAATCACCTTGCAGATGGTGGCGAAGTTGCGCGCCTCCGGCGGCCGATCCAGGGTGATGCCCAGGGCGCGGCCCACGTCGGCCGCCGAAATCAACCCGCGCACGCACTGAACGCCCTGTTCGTTCTTCTCGGTGATCAGCAGGTGCTGGTCGCCGAAGGCCTCGAGTGCCTTGACCAGCTCACCGACGGTGATCTTCTCGAGACGGGACAGCGGCAGGGCGTGCAGTTCCTGGCGGGGCGTCTGGACCATTTCCACCGTGACCTCGGAGCGCTCGACCTGGTGGCGGTGCATGGCGAGGGTGACGCGGCGTCCGCCGATCAGCTCGCGGGCGTTGACCACCCCGGTGAGCTGTCCCGTCGCATTGAGCACGAAGAGCAGGCGGACACCGCCCTGTTTCATGATTTCCAGGGCCTGGGTGATCGAGTGCGACGCAGGGATCGTGAAGGCGCCGGTATACGCGAAATCGGTCAGCAGGGCACGCGCCGGGCTGTCGACGTCGAGACTGGCCACGGTCGTGGGCCGGCGGATCGTCACCTGGGGATCGAGTGATTCGAGCGGCAGGGCAAGACCTGCAATCTGCGGTGAAGCCGTATTCATGAAGAGCTCCTTGTTCAGGGGGGGGCGCAAAGGCCGGAATGTGACATCGCCAGCCGTACCTCTCGCTACTTCAGGTAGCGAGTCAGGTCACCGCGCACGCTATCCAGAAAGGTGACGAAGTGCGTGTCGCGGTCATCGTCATGACGGTCGATACGGCAACCGAGGGTCATGTCGCGTTGGACCAGAATTTCATCGAAAATCTCCAGGGTGACCTTGTAAGCCGACGCCTGGTCGGGGGCGATGGTCCCCGTTTCCAGCGTGAACCCCTCGAGCAGCGTGGCGCGAACGCGGGTGGTGCCACCTTCGGCGAGAACGCGACGCACCAGTAGCCAGCCCTCGCAGGCGGCGACGTCACCGGTCTCCCGCCGACGGCGGAACAGGGTGCGATAACAGGCGCTTTCCGAGGCACTCTTTTCCGCCATGCTGCGGTAGCCTTGGGTGACCCGCGATGCCATGGCGCCGGATTCGGCAAGCTTGCGCAACGCGGCCCGGTGTTCGCGCTCCAGTTGGTCCTGACGCTGAAAGCGCTGCCAGCGTTGGTAGTCGGCGAAGAGCGTAGTCGCGTCCATGGGGGTCCTTGGTTCTGGTATGTGTTCGTCATGCGGACAAGGCTGTTGCCCGCCGAGTCCCATGATGGCGCAGGCCGTGGCCCTTGACCAGCCGCTAGCGACTCGGGTGCCCCGGCGGGCTAAAGTTCACGGTTCAACGGCCGATAGCGTGAAGTAGTCACCAAACATCGGCCTTTTCGCCCGCTCAGCCTGGGTGTTCGGTTGGTATAAAGGTCGCACGGGTTAGGGAGCCAAGCATGGCAAGCATTTCTTCACTGGGGATTGGGTCCGGCCTGGATCTCAATGGCCTGCTGGATCAGCTGAAGTCGTCGGAGCGTCAGCAACTGGCGCCGATCACCAAGCAGCAGTCCAGTTACAAGGCCAAGATTTCCGCGTTCGGCAAGCTCGAGTCGGCGCTGGACAAGTTCCAGCAGGCCGCCGCCAAGCTGAAGGAGGCCGATACCTATCAGGCCGTGTCGGTCAACGTCACCGGCGAAAAGGGGCCTTCGGCGAGCGCGGGCAAGTCCGCGGTGCCCGGCAGCTACCAGGTTCACGTGACGGCCATGGCCCAGGGCCATTCCCTGTCCAGCGTCTCGATCGCCGACAAGACGGCGGCCGTGGGGGCCGGTACTTTCACGATCAGCCAGGCCGGTGCCGACGACATTAAGGTGGACGTGTCGGGGGGCGACTCCCTGGAGGACCTGCGCGATGCGGTCAACGACGCCGATGGCGGCGTCTCGGCCTCGATCATCAACGATGGCAGCGGCTATCGGCTCGTTCTGAGCTCCAAGGATACCGGGGCCGAGTCGACAATGAGCGTTTCGATGGTGGCCGGCGACGGCAGCACCGACGATCGTTTCACGTTCGATCCGGCGACCTTCGATCCGAACGCCAATGACGGCTCCAACGGCATGATCCAGACCGTCGAGGCCCAGGATGCCCAGCTGACGGTCAACAACATCGCGATCACCAGTGCTTCGAACCACGTCGAGGAGTCCATTCAAGGCGTCGCGATCGACATCACCCAGGAAAGCGTGGGCAGTGACTCGACGGTGACCGTGTCGCGGGACGAGTCGACGATCAAGAAGGACGTGCAGTCGTTCGTCGATGCCTACAACTCGCTGCAGTCGACAATCGGCGGCTTGACCGCTTTCAACAGTGAAACCGGGGTCGCGGGTCAGTTGCTCGGCGACAGTTCGTTGCGCAACGTGGAAACCCAGTTGCGCCGCACGATGAGCGGGGCGGTGGAAGGCGGTGAGTTCAGCATGCTCTCGGACATCGGCGTCGAGTTGCAGCTGGACGGCACCCTCAAGGTCGACGACGACAAGCTCGACGGCGCGATCTCGGACAACCTCGGTTCGCTTCAGGACTTTTTCGTCGGCAGTGGCGATGAAGCGTCCGGCCTGGCGGTTCAGCTCGACGACACCTTGTCAACGCTCCTCGACGATGACGGTGTCATCGATACGGCCACCACGGGCTATCAGGATCGCATCGACCGGCTGAACGAACGTTACGACGCCATGGAAAGTCGCATCGATGCCACCGTCGAGCGTTACCGCAAGCAATTCGCGGACATGGACTCCATGGTGGCGCAGATGAATTCGACGATGAGTTACCTGTCGCAGCAATTCCAGGCCATGAACGCTCGAACGAGCTCGAACTGAACATAGGGGAACAACGTCATGAGTGCGCTGCGCGGTGCCAATGCCTATGCACGGGTGGGGGTCGAGACCGGCGTGATGTCGGCCAGTCCTCACCAGCTGATCGTCATGTTGTTCGAGGGCGCGCAGAGTGCCTTGCGGGCGGCTCGGCTGCATCTGCAGGAGGGCAACATGGCCGAAAAGGGCAAATCGCTCTCCAAGGCGATCGATATCGTCAACAATGGGCTGGCAGCAGCCCTGGATCACGACAAGGGTGGCGAGATCGCCGCCAACCTGGCGTCGCTTTACGACTATGTGGTGCGCTTGCTCATGCAGGCCAATCTGCACAATGACGAGAAGCGAATCGACGAAGCAGCGCGTCTGCTCGAAGACATCGGAACGGCCTGGCGCGAGATCGCACCCCAGGCAAGGAGTTGACCCTGAATGATGGCGGCTAGCGAAGTGCTGGCGGGTTACGAGCAGCTACTCCAGCGCTCATCGGCCATGCTCGAATTGGCGCGTGGCGGTGACTGGCCTGAGTTGGTTGCCGAAGAGTCCGCCTATGTGACCGCCGTGGAGACGCTCAAGCGCCTCGAGGCGGATTGCCGGCTGGGCGAGACCGAGGCACAGCGCAAGGCGGAACTGCTCGAGCGGATTCTCGAACAGGACGTCGAGACGCGGCGCCGCCTGGAAAGCCGCCGCGATGAACTCAGCGCATTGATCGGCAATACCCGGCGGAGTCAGGACGCCAATCGTGCCTATCGCGATGGCGGGCAAGCGTTGCCGTTTCGTCAGGGGCACGAGTGAGTGGTGTCATCACGCCGCTGATCGACACGCTGCTGCATCAGGTCCTGGGCAAGCGTGGCGAGGCACCGGTCTTTCGCGACATGCCGCAGCCGGTCAAGCCGATGGCGCCGGGTTCGGCGCCGAGGGCCGTGCATAGCGATTCGCGGCTCGAGTCGGGGCGAGCCGGGGCTGCGGTCGCGCAGCCCCGGCTCGTTCCTGATGGAGAAGGGCGACCCGCCACGGCGGGATCGCCCTTGTTGCCATCATCGACCGCCACTCACTTCAGTCCGGCGGCGCGCACCATCGCCGATGTCCTGCTCAAGTTCCCGGCTCCGCCATCGGTCCTCACCACGTCCACGCCGCTGGTCACCGACCCCGCGTCGGTATCGGCTTCCCAGGTGGCCAACCGCCTTCAGGGGAGCATCGCAAGCAGCGGCCTGTTCTACGAATCCCACCTGGCAAGCTGGTTTCGCGGTAACCTGACGCGCGGCGATCTTCTGCGCGAACCCCAGATGCAATTCGCTCCGCCGCCGGCGGCGCACAAGGGCAATGCTCGACCCGCCGGCCCGTTATTGACGCCGACGAACGAGCAGGCGGCAGCGCCGCGGTCCGGCGCCCCTGCGCTGGCCAATGCCACCTTCAGACCGGTCGCCGTGCCGGTGGGGACGGTCACCGGTGATGCGGGCACGCTGGCATCTCTCGACCTCGACACGGCTGACGTGGACACCCGTCAGGGCCCGGTTGCCGCGCGTGCCGACGACGCTCTCCAGCACCTGGTACGTCATCAACTGGAATTGCTGGTCACGCCGACGTTGCGCTGGGAGGGGGACGTCTGGTCGGGTCTGTTTATGGCGCTCGCCCTGCATATGCCCGCGGGTCTGGAGGAGCGTGAGCCCCGGCAAGGTGACGGTTCTCAGCAAGGCGAGGAAGAGCTGGTCTGGCACAGCGAGATGACCCTGCGCCTGCGGCGGCTCGGGGAGTTGGATGTACAACTGCGCCTGCGTGACCGAGCGGTGTCGCTCGAGATACGCGCTGACGATGCCGCGACGCTGGACTCCCTGCGGGACGGCAAGGCGGCGTTCGAGTCACGGTTGCGCCGCTGCGGTCTCGACGAGGTACGCGTCGATGTGCTGCCCGCCGTTGCGTCGCGTGACGAGGCAGCGGGGGACGAGAACCGGGAGCGCCACTCATGAAGGATCACAGGTCGATGGATTCCCGCCGCCAGGCGGTGGCCTTGGCTTACCAGGAGGGCGACAAGGCACCGCAGGTCGTCGCCAAGGGGTACGGCGAGCTGGCCGAGCGGATCGTTGCCGAGGCGCGTCGCCAGGGAATCTTCGTCCACGATGCGCCCGAGCTGGTGGGGCTTTTGATGCAGGTGGATCTCGATGCACGGATCCCACCGGTCCTCTATCAGGTCGTCGCCGAACTGCTGGTCTGGGTTTACGGCCTGGAGCAGCAGGCCGAGGACGGCCCGGCCTCGGCGAATCGTTGAACCCTGCCTGCGGTTTTTAACGAAGTCATTTCACGCCACGTCGCTTCTTTTCATGGGTTAACCCGTCGCAGGTTCGAAAAATCTTTGACGACATGGGGTTAACATTTCATTACTGATGTGGATCAGGTTTTCTGCGTCGCGTCTGAGTTTTCTGAACCGGCAGGTTGAAGTTCGTCATAAAAACGCCTCACAATTAGGGTACATTATAAGTGACGAGCACCCCGGTTCCCGGAGGCTCGATAAAAAGCCGGACGGCCTTGTACTGTCCAGCATACGCAACGCAGGGAATGTCAATGACGATGCCTATCGATAGTCTCCTGAGTGATATTCAGGACACCAATCTGTCTTATCTGTTGCTGGTCCAGCGGCTGATCAACGAGGACCGCCCCACCGCCATGTTTCGCCTCAAGTTGAGCGATGAAATGGCGGATCTGCTGGCGTCTCTCTCGGTCAAGCAGCTCAGCCAGCTGGCACGCTCCAATCAACTGCTTTGCCGGCTTTGCTTCGACGAGCCGGAGCAACTGACGAAACTCATCGAGGATCCTCGCGACCAGGGACTGGGTCAGATACATGCGGCACTGCTGATGGCTTCGGCCGCGGAGTCGCGTTCTGATTCGTCCACTAACGGCCGGAGGTAATCCATGGCTGACAAGAGCCTGGTCACCGAGATGCAGCAGGTGCAGATGGCCATCGAGTTGATCGAACTCGGGGCGCGTCTGCAAGTTCTGGAAACCGAAACCGATCTGAGTCGGGCGCGCCTGATCAAGCTTTACAAGGAGGTGCGCGGCATGTCGCCCCCCAAGGGGATGCTGCCGTTCTCGACCGACTGGTTCATCACCTGGCTGCCGAACATCCATTCGTCGCTGTTCTACAACATCTATCAGCGTCTGCTCGACGACTACGGCTGCGAGCGCATGACGGCCTTCGTCCGCGCCTTCAAGCTATACCTCGAGCAGATCTCGCTGGAAGCCGATGCCGAGCCGGTGCTGGGCCTGACGCGGGCCTGGACGCTGGTGCGCTTCTTCGAGAGCGAGCTTCTCGAACTCTGCGAATGTACCAGTTGCCACGGCCGGTACGTCGTTCACGCCCACACGCCGTCGCGGGATTTCGTCTGCGGCATCTGTCAGCCGCCCTCGCGTGCCGGCAAGACGCGCAAGCGTCGTGAAGCCGCCAGTCAGGCCCGCCAACAACAGGCCTCGGGCAGTGCTCCCGCCCTGGTGGAGGTCGCTTCGGCGCGCCGCCAAGCCTGACGAGAAGTTTTCAGCCATTCCCCTCAAGCCGCCGGGGCCTCTGCCGATATCGGGTTAGAGGCCCCGGTTCATTTCAGGCGAAGGAATTCAATGTGCTCATCCCCCTAGGCTATCTGATCGTTATCGGGTCCGTGTTTGGCGGCTACATGATGGTGGGCGGTCATCTCGGCGCACTCTATCAGCCGGCTGAGCTGGTGATGATTGGCGGCGCCGCGGTCGGCGCCTTCATTGCCAACAACAACGGCAAGGCCATCAAGTCGACGCTCAAGAGCTTCTCGAAACTCAAGCGCACCACCAAGTACAACAAGGCGATGTACATGGAACTGCTGGCGCTTCAGTACAAGCTGCTCTCCAAGGCGCGCCGTGACGGCATGCTGGCGATCGAACGCGACATCGACGAGCCCCAGAACAGTGCCCTGTTCGCCGATTATCCGAAGATTCTCGCCGATCCGATGATCATGGCGTTCCTGACCGACTATCTGCGCCTGATGGTCAGCGGCAACATGGACCCGTTCGAGATCGATGCGCTGATGGAGCACGAGATCGAGACCTTCCAGCACGAAGCGGAAGTCCCGTCTCACGCTCTGCACGCGGTCGGTGACGGCCTGCCGGCCTTCGGCATCGTCGCCGCTGTCATGGGCGTGGTGCATGCCCTGGGGTCCGCCGATCAAGGGGCGGGCGAGATGGGCATCCTGATCGCCCACGCCCTGGTGGGGACCTTCCTGGGGATCCTGCTCGCCTACGGCTTCGTCAACCCGGTGGCCGGCCGCATCATGCACCAGGTCACCGAGGCGGTGAAGATGCTGCAGTGCATTCGCGTGACCCTGATGGCCAGCCTCAATGGCTATGCGCCGCAACTGGCCGTGGAGTTCGGCCGCAAGGCCCTGTTCACGGCCGAGCGACCGACGTTCAATGAGCTCGAGGATCACGTGCGTTCGACCAAGAGTTCGACGGGTGGCTCATGAGCGACCATCGGCCCATCATCGTCAAGCGCAAGAAGGTCAAGGCTGCCGGCCATCATGGCGGCGCCTGGAAGATCGCCTACGCCGATTTCATGACCGCCCTGATGGCGCTGTTCCTGGTGCTGTGGATTCTCTCCACGGCGAGCAAGTCCGAACTGCACAGCATCGCCGAATACTTTCGTACCCCCTTGCCGGTGGCCATGGCAGGCGGCGACAAGAGTAGCGCCAGTACCAGCGCCATCCCCGGTGGCGGACCCGACCCGACGCACAGCGACGGCGAGCGTCAGCGCATCGACGAACGTCTCCAGACCCGTCCCAGCGACGAACAGCGTCGCCTGCTGGGTCTCGAGAAGCGTATCGAATCGGTGATCGAGAAAGAGCCGCGCCTGCGCGATCTGCGCTCGCAATTGCGCATGGAGCTGACCCCGGAAGGGCTGCGTATCCAGATCGTCGATTCCGAGAAACGACCGATGTTCGAGCTCGGCAGCGACAAGGTCGAGCCCTACATGCGCGACATCCTGCGGGCGATCGCCCCGGCGCTCAACGAACTCCCCAATCGCATCAGTCTCAGTGGGCATACCGATGACATCCCGTATGTCGGCGGCGAGAAGGGTTACAGCAACTGGGAACTCTCGGCGGACCGGGCCAATGCCTCGCGGCGTGAGCTGGTGGCCGGCGGTCTGGATGCGGACAAATTGCTGCGCGTGGCGGGCATGGGCTCGCGGGTACCGCTCAACCCCGACGATCCGGGCGATCCGATCAATCGGCGAATCAGTATCGTCGTGCTCGACAAGCACACCGCCGAGGTGATTCAGGACCAGAGTGGTTTCGAGTCCGTGAAACCGCCGCAGCCCGGCAAGTCGCTGTTGCCCGAAGAAATGCAAACCGAGTCTGTTACGAACCCGGCGTTGCCGGCCGCTGATGCCGAGCGCAATGCCCCTTGACCCGAGTGGATTAGAACATGGATATCACCGATTTCTATGACACCTTTTTCGAGGAGGCCGAGGAGCTTCTGGGTGACATGGAGCGCCACCTGCTCGATCTGGATGTCGATGACCCCGATCCGGAGCAGCTCAATGCCATCTTCCGAGCGGCGCACTCCATCAAGGGCGGGGCCGGGACGTTCGGTTTTGTCGTTCTGCAGGAAACGACCCACATCCTCGAGAACCTGCTGGATCACACGCGTCGCGGCGAACTCACCTTGCGTCGCGATATCGTCGATACCTTTCTGGAAGCGAAGGATATGTTGCATGACCAACTGGACGCCTATCGCAACGGCGCCGAGCCGGACCCGGAGGCTTTCGAGCGCATTTGCCGCACCCTGAAGCAACTCGCCCTCGACGAGCTGGGCAAGTCGATGGGCGGCGACACGGCCGCACCGGCCCCCGCCGCGCCTCCCAAGGCCGAGCCCGAACCCGCACCGGCCCCCACCGCCGATGAGCCCGTGGCCGGTGATAGTGGCGGAGACGCCGGCGAGCGACGTCTGTGCATCTCGTTGCTCGATGTCGGTGACAAGGACCGCCAGTTGCTCGTCGAAGAGTTGGGCCAGCTTGGCGAGATCGCCAGCCAGAGCGGTGATGCCAAGCGCTACGACGTGCATCTGTCCACCGGCGTCAGCAACGACGACATCGAAGCGGTGATGTGCTTCATCGTCGAGCCCGAGCAGCTGACAATCGTCGACGAGGGCAACTCCGGCTCCCCGGTGGCCGCCACTGAGTCGTCAGGCGCGCCCACGACCTCGTCGCCCGCCGCGCCGGCGGCCGGGGACAAGACGGCCGCCGAAGACGCCCCTGCCGCCTCGGCCCCGGAGAGCGGCGCTGCCAAGGCGCCCGACAAGCCGGGCAAGGCTGCGGCGAAGCCGGCCGCCAAGCCGAAGGGTGGCGGCGCCGAGTCGAGTTCGATTCGCGTGCCGGTGGACAAGGTCGACCAGATCATCAACCTGGTCGGCGAGTTGATCATCACCCAGGCGATGCTCGATCAGACGGCGAGCGAGATCGACGGCGTGACCCACAGCTCGCTGCACAACGGTCTCAATCTGCTTCAGCGCAACGCCCGTGATCTGCAGGAAGCGGTGATGTCGATCCGCATGATGCCCATGGACTACGTGTTCAGCCGCTTCCCGCGTCTGGTCCGCGACCTGGCGGCCAAGCTCAACAAGGAGATCGAGCTGGTCACCGAGGGCAAGTCCACCGAGCTCGACAAGAGTCTCATCGAGCGAATCATCGACCCGCTCACGCACTTGGTGCGCAACAGTCTCGACCACGGGATCGAGCTGCCCGATGCCCGCGAGACCGTCGGCAAGCCGCGTGTCGGCAGGCTGACGCTCTCGGCACAGCATCAGGGCGGCAACATCCTCATCGAGGTGATCGACGACGGTGCCGGGCTCTCGCGCGAGAAGATCCTCGCCAAGGCCGAGAAGAACGGTCTGTCGGTCTCCGACAGCATGAGCGACGACGAGGTCTGGCAGTTGATCTTCGCGCCCGGGTTCTCCACCGCCGAGCAGGTCAGTGACGTCTCCGGGCGTGGCGTGGGCATGGACGTGGTCAAGCGCAACATCCAGTCGATGGGCGGCCACGTCGAGATCATGTCCCGTTACGGTCAGGGCACCACGACACGGATCGTCCTGCCGCTGACACTGGCGATTCTCGACGGCATGTCGATCAAGGTCGGCGAGGAGGTCTTCATCCTGCCGCTGGGGGCGGTTCTCGAGTCCCTGCAGCCCTCGCGCGACGACCTCTACTCGATGGCCGGCGACGATCTGCTGCTCAAGGTGCGCGACGAATACCTGCCGGTGATCGCCCTGCATCATGTGCTGGACGTCGCCGAGGCGCGCACCGAGCTGACCGAGTGCATCGTGGTGATCGTCCAGGGCGAAGGCCGTCGTTATGCGCTGGTCGTCGACGATCTCATCGGTCAGCAACAGGTCGTGGTCAAGAACCTCGAAACGAATTACCGCAAGGTCCCGGGGATTTCCGCGGCGACCATTCTTGGTGATGGCAGTGTCGCGCTGATTCTCGATATCGCCGATCTGCATCGCTTGAGCCGGCGCAAATCAGGCAAGCGCGCGGCCGTGTCAACCCCGTCCGCCCAGGAGGTGCTTCCTTCATGACAACGACTACCGTGCCCCAGACACCCACCGCCGTCGACAAGGCCCAGGCGGCCACCGACGTGCACAGCCAGGAGTTCCTGGTGTTCTCGCTGGGTAGCGAGGAATACGCCGTGGACATTCTCAAGGTCCAGGAAATTCGCGGCTACGAGAACGTCACGCGCATCGCCAACGCGCCCGACTTCATCAAGGGCGTCACCAACCTGCGCGGGGTGATCGTGCCGATCGTCGACCTGCGCATCAAGTTCCACCTGGAGAACGTCGAGTACGGCGGTCAGACGGTGGTCATCGTGGTCAACGTCGGCGAGCGCATCGTGGGGATCGTCGTCGACGGGGTGTCCGACGTCATGACCCTGTCCCCCGATCAGATCAAGCCCGCGCCGGAGTTCGGCGTGACGCTGTCGTCGGATTACCTGAGCGGTCTCGGCAGCCTCGAGGACCGGATGCTGGTTCTGGTCGACATCGACAAGCTGCTGACCAGCGAAGAGATGGCGCTGGTGGACAGCAGTACTGCCAAGAAGTAACGCCGGGGCGTCGCCCTCGCCATGGCCGTGACGGATCCGTCACGGCCTTTTTTGTATCTGCCGCCGTCCGGCAGGCGCGGCATGGGCCGAGCGCTAATCGGGACTCAAGAACCCGCGCGGCTTGCCGATATCTTTCAGTGGCACCCGACGGGCGCGAATTCATCGATAACGCCGCGTACGGCCGACAAGACCATGAGGCGGCCCGAGCGCGATAAAAAAGAGCGACAGACACCGCCGTCGGGATCGATTCCAGGTTTCTGGTGCAAGGGGGCAATGTGAAACGATTCAATGACATGACCGTCAAGACCAGTTGGATGCTGGTCCTGGTGGTGTTCACGGCATTGCTGGTCGGGGTGAGTGCCCTGGGCTGGTATGCCGTTCACTACAGCCAGCAGGCATTGGGTACGCTCAATCAGGTCAATGTCGAGCAGCAAGCGACGCTGAATCGAGCCAATACGCAACTGCTCAACCTGCGACTCGCGATTCAGAATCAGTATGCCAGCCTGACCGGTTCGACGTGGGGCAACGACAGTGGCGATGCTGCCGACCTGTCCCGGCAGCTCGAGTCCCTGCAGAAGACCTTCGCCGAGTTTCACGCCATCCCCGTCGAGGCGAAGTACCAGGAGCTGATCGACGAGGTCGAGTCGCGTTTCCAGCGTCTGCTCGAGGAAGGCCTGGCGCCCCAGGTCAAAGCGCTTCAGGACACTGATCTGGCCGCCTACAGCGAGGCGACCCAGTCGGTCCAGGCGCTCAACGATGCCTTCTATGAGAGTGCCACCGACTTCTTCGTCACCGCCGAGAACGACGGCCATACGCTCTTCGACGATTTCGAGGGCATGGCGCTGATGCTCAAGATGGCCATCGGCGCGGCGCTGGTCGCGGCACTGATCATGATCCTGGTCGTGCTGTGGGGCATCACCCGCAACGTCATTCAGCCGTTGGGGCGTGTCGTCGAGCACTTCGAGCGCCTCGCCGCGGGCGATTTGTCCGCCGACATCGAACGGCGCGGCGACAACGAGATCGGCAAGCTGTTTGCCGCCCTGCGGCGTACCCAGGAGGGGCTGTCGCGGACGGTGGGCAGTGTGCGGCGCAGCAGTCAGGCCATCTACCGTGACTCCCAGAACATCGCCAACGGCAACAACGACCTGTCCTCGCGCACCGAGCAGCAGGCATCGTCCCTGGCCGAAACGGCCTCGAGCATGGAGCAGTTGACCTCGACCGTCGATCAGAACGCCGACAATGCCCGCCAGGCCAGCCAACTCGCCGAGAGTGCCGCGCAGACCGCCGAACGCGGCGGCAATGTGGTTGGCGAGGTGGTCGAAACCATGCGCGACATCAGCAGCAGCTCGCACAAGGTCGTCGACATCATCGACGTGATCGACTCGATCGCCTTTCAGACCAACATCCTGGCGCTCAACGCCTCGGTGGAGGCGGCGCGCGCCGGTGAGCAGGGCCGCGGTTTCGCCGTGGTGGCCGGCGAGGTGCGCAACCTGGCCAGTCGCAGCGCCGATGCCGCCAAGGAGATCCGCGATCTGATCGAGGCTTCGGTCTCGCGGGTCGACGCCGGCTCCCGGCTGGTCGATCAGGCCGGCTCCACCATGAGCGATATCGTCGCCTCGGTGCAGCGGGTCAACGACATCATGGACGAGATCGCCGCGGCCTCCCAGGAACAGAGCAACGGCATCGGCCAGACCAATCAGGCCATCAGCCAGATGGATCAGGTCACCCAGCAGAACGCCAGTCTGGTGCAGGAATCGGCGCTCGCCGCCAACGCCCTGGCGCGCGAAGCCGAGGTGCTGAGGGAGTCGGTCGCCCAGTTCCGCCTGGCCGCGGGCCAGGACGATGGCGAGGCGATCGCGCATCAGCCGTCAGCGGGGGGCGCGCGCCAGTCATCGACGAAAACGACGGCGGCATTGCCGAGCCGCAAGTCCGATGCCGAGACGACGCGCGAGAGCAACGAAGCCGAGTGGGAAACGTTCTGATCGGGGATCCCCCCGGTCATGCCTCGCCGACCCGGCAAATCCCGGCGGCACAGAGTGCGATGAGGGCTGGGGGCCGCGAGGCCCAGCCACCACCACTCAGGACATAACGAAAAACGAGTACGCGAAAGCACTCAGTGGGGAACCAAGACATGCGCGACAACCAGCCCGTCACTCAGCGTGAATACCCTCTCAACGACGAGCATTACCTGATTACGCGGACGGACCTCAAGGGACGGATCACCTATGCCAACCCGGCCTTCGTCGAGGTCAGTGGCTTCAGCCGGGACGAACTGATCGGTGCGCCGCACAGCCTCGTTCGCCACCCGGACATGCCCGAGGCGGCGTTCGCCAATCTCTGGGAGACGCTCGAGGCCGGTGAATCCTGGCAGGGGCTGGTCAAGAACCGGCGCAAGAACGGCGATCACTACTGGGTCGAAGCCAGCGTGACGCCGATCTACGAGAACGGCGAGGTCCAGGGCTACGCGTCGGTCAGGGTGCAGGCCGACGGCGAAGCGGTCCGGCGCGCCGAGCGCATCTATGCCCAGATGCGTGCCGGCCAGGCGAAGAAGGTGCGTCTCGAGCGGGGGCAGATCGTGCGTCGCGGCCTGTGGGCACGCCTGCGTCGCATGCGTCTGCGTTCGTTGCAGGGCCGGATGATCGGGATGGTCGTGCTGTCGCTGGTGCTGTTGGGGATCAGTGGCGGCATGGGCCTGTATGGGGTCAACGAGGCCGGCGAACGCACTCAGGCCTTGCAGCGCGATGGGCTCGAGGACGTCGCGCGCCTGCAGCAGATCGGCCAGTTGGCGACCCGGGGCTATCAGATCCTGTCCAACAACGAGCGCATGACGTTGATGGATCAGCGTCTCGACTATGCCAAGCGGCTTCAGGAGCTCAGCGCACGCATCGATGACACCTGGGCGGCGTACAGTGCCCGTGCGGTCAACGATACCGCGGAGGCGCGCGCCTTTGGCGAGCAGCTCGAGGCCTACCTGAAGCAGGGGCTGGGCAGCATCGCCGAGGCGTTTTCCGGCGACGAGGCCTTCGATGCCTTCGTGGCGCTGCGCGACCACCTGGGGGACCTTCAGAAGCAGGGCGCGGCGCTATCGACCAGTGTCAACCAGCTGATCGAAGCGAAGCAGGCCGATGCCCGCGAACTGGCCGTCACGGCGCAGGCGCAGCGTGATCAGATGATGATCGTGCAGAGCGTGTTGCTGGCGATCGGCCTGGTGCTGCTGGTGCTCATGGGCGCGGTGAGCGTGCGCGCGCTTCGCCGGCCGATCAAGGAATCCCAGCAGTTCACCCTGCAGATTTCGGCGGGCAACCTGGGCTCCACCATGCCCAGCCGGCGCAACGATGAACTCGGCGATCTGATGCTGTCGCTCGACGCGATGCGCAAGAGCCTGGGTAGCATCGTCAAGGACGTCGATCAGAGCGTGTCGGTGGTGCGTCCGGCCTCGCGGGACATCGCGGCAGGCAACGAGGATCTGTCGTCGCGCACCGAACAGCAGGCCGCCTCGCTCGAGGAAACCGCCTCGAGCATGGAGCAGATAACCGCCACGGTGAAGCAGAACGCCGCCAATGCCCGTGAAGCCAGCAACCTGGCCGGCAACGCGGTCGGCTCGGTCCGCGAGAGCGGCGAGGTGATGGGTCAGGTGGTCGACACCATGGGCCGGATCACCGACAGCTCGCGCAAGGTCTCCGAGATCATCGGCGTGATCGATTCGATCGCCTTCCAGACCAACATCCTGGCGCTCAACGCCTCGGTGGAGGCGGCACGGGCCGGCGAGCAGGGCCGGGGCTTCGCGGTGGTCGCCGGCGAGGTACGCAACCTGGCCAGCCGCAGTGCCGAGGCCGCCAAGGAGATCCGCGCGCTGATCGACGGTTCGGCCCAGGAGATCGACGGCGGGGCGGAACTGGTCAAGCGCGCCGAGGCGTCGATCGAGAGCGTGGTCGGCGCGGTGACCAAGGTCAACGACATCATGGGCGAGATCGCCTCGGCCTCCGACGAGCAGACTCGCGGCATCGAGCAGATCAACCAGGCGGTGGCGCAGATGGACGAGGTCACCCAGCAGAACTCGGAGCGGGTCCAGACCTCCGCGCGGGCCGCCAGGCAGCTCGACGAGCAGGTGGTGCGTCTGGCCGAGGCGATGGCGGTACTGCGCCTGCGGGGCAGTGGCAAGGAGAGCGTCGATCGTCAGGCCCGCTTCCAGGCCGCCGCGGCACGCCGCCAGGCCGGCGGCGGGGCACCGGCCCTGGGGCGTGACTCCGCCCGTCAGAAGTCGGCACCGCGCGCGCTCGCGACGGACGGTGGCAACGATTGGGAAGCGTTCTAGGACGCGCGAACAACACAATAAGCCTATTGACGGCCAACACCAGGGGAAACGATGACATGCGAGACAATCAGCCGGTCACACAGCGTGAATATCCGCTCGACGACGAGCACTATCTGATTTCCCGTACCGACCTCAAGGGGCGGATCACCTATGCCAACCCCGCCTTCGTCGAGGTCAGCGGCTTCTCGCGGGAGGAACTGATCGGCGCCCCGCATAGCATCGTCCGCCACCCGGACATGCCCGAGGCGGCGTTCGCCAACCTCTGGGAAACGCTGGAGGCCGGCGAACCCTGGCGCGGGCTGGTCAAGAACCGTTGCAAGAACGGCGATCACTACTGGGTGGATGCCAGCGTGACGCCGATCTACGAAGAGGGTGAGCTCCAGGGTTACGCCTCGGTGCGGGTCAAGGCCGACCCCGAGGCCTGTCGGCAGGCCGAACAGGTCTACGCTCAACTGCGTGCCGGCAAGGCTCGGGGCGTGCGACTGGCGCAGGGCAGGATCGTTCGCCGCGGGCTGTGGGCGCGGTTGCGACGCCTGCGGCTGCGCACCCTGCAGGGGCGCATGGCGTCGATGATCGGCCTGGCCCTGGTGCTGCTGGTCGCCGGGAGCGGGCTGGGTATCTACGGCCTGCAGGCCTCGTCCGAGCGGCTGCATGACGTCAACAGCAACGGCCTCAAGGACGTCGCGCGTCTGCAGCAGATCGATCAATTGATGGGCCGGGGGCGCGATCTGGTCGCCGACCCGGTCAGCAATCCGATGTCCGGCGACCTCGACAAGGTCACCCAGCAGGTCAAGACGATCGATACCGATCTCGACCGCCTGTGGGGGGAATTCATGGACCGCGGCGTCAACCATTCCGAGGCGGCGCAGTCCTTCGGCGACGGTCTGGCCACCTACCGCAAGGCGCTGGACCAGGTCATCGAGAGTCTCAACAACGGGGACTTCTATCAGGCCTACACCGCTTACAACGAGACCCTTTTGACCGAAGGCGAAAAGCTCAGCGGGGTGCTCAACCAACTGGTTTCCAGCAAGCAGGCCCAGGCCGAGGCGCTGGTCGAACAGGCCGAGGCCGAGAAACAGCGGATTCTCATGGCGCAGCTCGGTCTGATCGCGCTGGGCCTGGTGCTGCTGGTGATCATGGGTGTGGCGAGCATGCGCGCGATTCGCCGGCCGATCAAGGAATCCAAGCAGTTCACCCTGCAGATTTCGGCGGGCAACCTGGGGGCCACCATGCCTAGCCGGCGCAACGACGAGATCGGCGAGCTGATGGCGGCCCTCGACGTGATGCGCAAGAGCCTGGGCAGCATCGTCAAGGACGTCGATCACAGTGTGTCGATGGTGCGCCCGGCCTCGCGGGACATCGCGTCGGGTAACGAGGATCTGTCGTCGCGCACCGAGCAGCAGGCGTCGTCGCTGGCCGAGACGGCATCGAGCATGGAGCAGATGACCGCCACGGTGAAGCAGAACGCCGCCAACGCCCGTGAAGCCAGCAGCCTGGCCGGCAACGCGGTCGGTTCGGTCCGCGAGAGCGGCGAGGTGATGGGTCAGGTGGTCGACACCATGGGCCGGATCACCGACAGCTCGCGCAAGGTCTCCGAGATCATCGGCGTGATCGACTCGATCGCCTTCCAGACCAACATCCTGGCGCTCAACGCCTCGGTGGAGGCGGCGCGGGCCGGCGAGCAGGGCCGGGGCTTCGCGGTGGTCGCCGGCGAGGTACGCAACCTGGCCAGCCGCAGTGCCGAGGCCGCCAAGGAGATCCGCGCGCTGATCGACGGCTCGGCCCAGGAGATCGACGGCGGGGCGGAACTGGTCAAGCGCGCCGAGGCGTCGATCGAGAGCGTGGTCGGCGCGGTGACCAAGGTCAACGACATCATGGGCGAGATCGCCTCGGCCTCCGACGAGCAGACCAGCGGCATCGAGCAGGTCAACCAGGCGGTGGCGCAGATGGACGAGGTCACCCAGCAGAACGCCGAGCGGGTCCAGACCTCGGCGCGGGCCGCCCAGCAGCTCGACGAGCAGGTGGCCTACCTGGCCAACGCCATCGCCGTGCTGCGCCTGAGCGGCAGCGGCAAGGAGAACGTCGACCGCCAGACGCGCTTCCGGGCCGCCGCGGCACGCCGTCAGTCCGACAGCGAAACGCCGGCACTGGACCGACCCAGGACCGAGCGGCAGGACCCTGCCGCCGAAACCGCGAGTGAGAGCGAATGGGAAACCTTCTGAACACGCCCACGGGGCCTGCCGACGCCGCAGGCGCGGCGGCCCGCTCGGGCGGCACCCCGCTCGAGCGTGACCTGACCATGACCGATGGCGATTTCGAGCGCGTGCGCAAGCTGATCTATCAGCGGGCGGGTATCGTGCTGGCCGAGCACAAGCGGGAAATGGTCTACAGTCGTCTCGCCCGGCGTCTGCGGTTGCACAAGATGACCCACTTCTCGGAATACCTGGCGCGGCTCGAGCGTCAGCCCGATGCCAAGGAGTGGGAGGCATTCACCAACGCGCTGACCACCAACCTCACGGCATTCTTCCGCGAGGCGCACCATTTCCCGTTGCTGGCCGATCATCTCAGCGGCCGCAGTGGTCCGGTGCGTATCTGGTGTGCCGCGGCCTCGACCGGCGAGGAGCCCTATTCGATCGCCATGACCCTCAGCGAGGTGCTGGGGGCCAAGGCCCGTGAGTCGCGGGTGGTCGCCACCGACATCGACACCGATGCCCTGAATCGTGCCCGGGAGGCGGTCTATCCGCTGGAGCAGGTTCTCAAGCTCAGCGAAGAGCGACGCAAGCGCTTTTTCCTGCGCGGGGGCGGCACGCGAGCCGGTCTGGCGAGAATTCGTCCCGAACTCACGGCGATGGTCGAGTTTCGTCAGCTCAATCTGCTGGCGCCGTCCTGGCCCCTGGACGGACCCTTCGATGCGATCTTCTGCCGTAACGTGATGATCTATTTCGACAAGACGACCCAGGCCAAGATTCTCGATCGCTTCGTGCCGCTGCTCAAGCCTGATGGTCTGCTGTTTGCCGGCCATTCCGAGAACTTTTCCTATATCAGTCAGGCGTTTCGACTGCGCGGTCAGACCGTCTACGAACTGGCCGGCGCACCCTCAAGTCGTGCGTCAGGCCGCCGATAGAGAACATGACTGCCCGGCCGAGCATCAATCGTGACGGCTGGGCACAGGAAAGGAGAACCCCTCTTGAGTGGCCCGAAGATCAAGGTGTTGTGTGTCGACGACTCGGCGCTGATCCGTGACCTGATGAGCGAGATCATCAACTCGCACCCCGATATGGAAGTCGTGGCGACGGCGCCCGACCCGCTCGTGGCACGCGATCTCATCAAGCGCACCAATCCCGATGTGCTGACCCTCGACGTCGAGATGCCGCGCATGGACGGCATCGACTTTCTCGAGCGGTTGATGCGCCTGCGGCCGATGCCGGTGCTGATGGTGTCGTCGCTCACCCAGGCCGGCTCCGAGGTCACCCTGCGGGCGCTCGAGCTGGGCGCCGTGGACTTCATTGCCAAGCCACAGCTGGGGATCCGCAGCGGGATGCTCGACTACGGCGAGATGATCGCCGACAAGATTCGTGCCGCCGCCCGTTCGCGCCCGCGTGCCGCGCCGCGTACGCCGCCGGCCCCCGCCGCGCCGCTCAAGGCGCCGCTGATTTCCAGCGAGAAGCTGATCATCATCGGGGCCTCCACCGGCGGTACCGAGGCGATCCGCAACGTCCTCGAGCCGCTGCCGGCCAACACCCCGGCCATTCTGATCACCCAGCACATGCCGGGCGGCTTCACGCGGTCCTTCGCCGAGCGACTCGACCGTATCTGCCGGATCAGCGTCAAGGAAGCCGAGGACGGCGAACGGGTCCTGCCGGGGCACGCCTACATCGCGCCCGGCGATCGTCACCTGAAGCTGGCCCGCAGCGGCGCCAATTACGTGGTCCGCCTCGACGATGGCGACCCGGTCAACCGGCATCGCCCCTCGGTGGACGTGCTGTTTCATTCGGCGGCGCAGAACGCCGGGCGCAACGCGATCGGCGTGATCCTCACCGGGATGGGCAAGGACGGTGCCGCCGGACTGCTGGAAATGCGCCAGGCCGGCGCGCATACCCTGGCGCAGACCGAGGCGACCTGCGTGGTCTATGGCATGCCCCGGGAAGCCGTGGCCCTGGGGGGCGCGGTCGAAAGTGTCGACCTCGATCAGATGGCGGCACGCATCATGAATCAGGTCGCCGCGTCGGGCCGCGCCCAGCGGGTCTGAACCGCCATTATTCCAAGTAAAGCAGGGAGACCGCATTGTGAAGCGCCTACTGGGCAATATTTCCATCAGTGCCTTGCTGACGTCGGTGTTGGTGTGTGTCGGGCTCTTCTTCCTCATCCTGGAAGGGCTGTCGTATACCGCCAACCGCAGTGCCGAGGCATCGATCGATACCGTCAACCGGATCAACGTCAAGCAACTGAGTGAAATCTCCCGCGCCGACGTGCTCAAGCTGCGAGCCAACCTCGCCCTGGAAGGCGCGTCGAACGCCCTGTATCTGGGCAAGACGGAGCGCGCCGCCACTCAGGTGGCCAAGGCCGGCGATCTGCTCGAGCGTTCCCGCGTTCGTTTCGAGACGTTCAAGGCCCAGCCCAAGACAGAGCAGGGGCGTGAACTCAGCGCGGCCGTCGTCGACAACTTCGGCAGCGTCCTGGATATTCTGGACAAGCAGCGTCAGGCACTCGCCGACGGTGACGTGACGACCTATCGCGACCTCAAGACACGCCTCGACACCTACGATACGCCGCTCAACACGGCGATGACCGACTTCGTGCATTATGCCAACGTGCGCGGTGAGGACTTGATGACCGCCTACCATGATCAGGTGCGTCTGTTCGAGATCATCGGCGTGGTCATCGTGGTTCTCGCCCTGCTGATGCTGGTCGCGGTGCGCTTCGGTCTGTCGCGGATGGTCGTGCGTCCGCTCGAGGCGGCGGTCGAGCACTTCCAGGCGATCGCCAATGCCGATCTGTCCCGTGACATCCGGGTGTCGAGCAACAACGAGATCGGCCAGCTGTTCGCCGCCATGCGCGAGATGCAGCAGGGGCTGGCGACGACCGTTCGCACGGTGCGCGAGGGCAGCGGCTCCATTCATACCGGCACCCGCGAGATCGCCGGCGGCAATGCCGATCTGTCGTCGCGTACCGAACAGCAGGCGGCTTCGATCGCGGAAACCGCCGCCAGCATGGAAGAACTGACCGCCACGGTGAAGCAGAACGCCGACAACGCCCGCCAGGCCAGCACCCTCGCCAACGATGCCTCGACGACCGCGGGACATGGCGGCGAGGTGGTCGATCGGGTGATCGACACCATGCAGGGTATCTCGACGAGTTCGCGCCAGATCGCCGACATCACCGGCGTGATCGACTCGATCGCCTTCCAGACCAACATCCTGGCGCTCAATGCGTCGGTGGAGGCGGCACGGGCCGGCGAGCAGGGCCGCGGCTTCGCGGTGGTCGCCGGCGAGGTACGCAACCTGGCCAGCCGCAGCGCCACCGCCGCCAAGGAGATCCGGGAACTGATCGACAACTCCGTCGCCCAGGTCGAGCAGGGGTCGACGCTGGTCGAGGAGGCCGGCGACACGATGCGCGAGGTGGTCGCCTCGGTGAAGCGTGTCACCGACATCATGGACGAGATATCCGCCGCCTCGCAGGAGCAGAGCGACGGCATCGACCAGGTCAGCCAGGCAGTGACGCAGATGGACGAGGTCACCCAGCAGAATTCGGCGCTGGTTCAGCAGGCCTCGGCGGCCGCCGCTTCGCTGGAGGAGCAGGCCACCCGCCTCGAACAGGCCGTTGCACTGTTCCGTCTGGCCAACGCCGGCCCGACGCCGGCCGGCGTCGCGCAGTCCGCCGCGTTGCCGCGTTCGTCGGCGACGAGCGAAACCGCTCAGACGGCCACCCCACGAATCGACTCACGTTCCGCGGTATCCGCCGAGAACGACTGGGAAGAATTCTGACACAACCCGATATATCCGATTGACGACGAAAGACGAGGAACGACGATGTCCGACAAGAACATGAGCATTCTGGTGGTCGATGACTTTCCCACCATGCGGCGTATCGTGCGCAGCCTGCTCAAGGAACTGGGTTACAACAATGTCGAGGAGGCCGAAGACGGCCAGGACGCGCTGGGCAAGTTGCGCGGCGGCGGTTTCGAATTCGTGGTGTCCGACTGGAACATGCCCAATCTCGACGGCCTCGAGATGCTCAAGCAGATCCGGGCCGATGACGCGCTGAAATCGCTGCCGGTACTGATGGTCACCGCCGAAGCCAAGAAGGAGAACATCATCGCCGCCGCGCAGGCCGGCGCCAATGGTTACGTCGTCAAGCCGTTCACGGCGGCCACCCTGGAAGAAAAGCTCAACAAGATCTTCGAGAAACTGGGCAAATAAGCATAATTGTGAAGGAGGGTGAGCCATGAGTGCTGAAGCACAGCACACCGGAACGCAGGGCGGCGACGATCTGGTCCAGCGAATCGGTCAACTGACTCGCATGCTGCGTGACAGCATGCGCGAACTGGGTCTCGACAAGGAGATCGAAAAGGCCGCGGAAGCGATTCCCGATGCCCGCGATCGTCTCAGCTATGTCGCCTCGATGACCGAGCAGGCCGCCGAGCGGGCGCTCAACGCCATCGACCGCGCCCAGCCGCTGCAGGAAGCGCTCGAGGCCCGGGCGACCGAACTCGATGCCCGCTGGGCGGAGTGGTTCGCCGAGCCCAAGGAGCTCGACGAGGCCAAGGCGCTGGTTCAGGACACGCGCAACTACCTCAGCGATGTCCCGGCACAGACCAAGGCGACCAACGCCGAACTGTTCGAGATCATGATGGCCCAGGATTTCCAGGACCTGACCGGCCAGGTGATCAAGCGCATGATGGACATGGTCCGCGAGATCGAGCATCAACTGGTCCAGGTCCTGCTCGACAGCGTTCCCGACAGCCAGGATCGTCAGGAGCTGCGCCGGTCCATGGAAAACGAGCGCAGCCAGTCGTTGCTCAACGGCCCGCAGATCAAGCCCGAGGGCGAGGACGTGGTCAACAGTCAGGATCAGGTGGACGACCTGCTGGATTCGCTAGGGTTCTAGGGTTTCCGCGTCGCTGGCGGGGTGCCCGGTCAGGGCGACCCGGCCCGCGTACCGGTAGGGGCGCGTCGGTTCCTGCCGGTTTGTGCCCCCTTTGCGCTCCCCTCCGTGTGCGCGACAATCGTGGATTAACGTCCGATTCGTCGCGCTTTTTCGCTGTTCGTCGACAACGCCCCCCGCGCAGAATAAGCCTCGACCGATGTGTGGCCGATGCACGGCGTGGAGATCATGGCCGACGATAGCAGCGACGAAGAAAAGACCGAAGACCCGACACCACGACGCCAGGAAAAGGCGCGTGAAGAGGGCCAGATCGCGCGCTCGCGCGAACTCGCCACCTTCATGATGCTGCTCGCCGGGGTCGGTGGCCTGTGGTCGATGGGCTCGCTGCTCTACGACGACCTGGGCGCGATGATGGAGCAGGCCTTCCTCTTCGACCGCGGCATTGCCTTCGACACCACGCGCATGATGGCCCACCTGTGGGCCCTGGGCACGCATTCCCTGGAAGCCGTGTTGCCGCTGTTTCTGCTGCTCACCGTGGTGGCCGCGGTGTCGCCGGCATTGCTGGGTGGCTGGCTGATTTCCGGCAAGTCGCTCAAGCCCCAGCTCTCCAAGCTCAATCCCGGCAAGGGCCTCAAGCGCATGGTCTCGTCCCAGGCGCTGACCGAACTCGCCAAGGCGATCGCCAAGTCGGTGCTCACGGGCAGCGTCGCGGCAACGTTTCTATGGCTCAAGCGAGGCGAGCTGCTGGCCCTGATGGATCAGCCCGTCGAGCAGGCGCTGTTCCATGCGCTGCGGCTGGCGGCGGTCTGTTGCGGCCTGATCGTGTTGTCCCTGATCGTGGTGGTGTTGATCGACGTGCCCTACCAGCTGTGGAGCCACAACAAGCAGCTGCGCATGACCAAGGACGAGATCAAGAAGGAGCACAAGGAATCCGAGGGCGACCCGCAGATCAAGGGGCGGATCCGCCAGCAGCAGCAGGCCATGGCCCGCGGACGCATGATGAGCAAGTTGCCCGAGGCCGACGTGATCGTCACCAACCCCACGCATTACGCGGTGGCGCTGAGCTACCGCGACGGCGAGATGGGCGCGCCGCGGGTGATCGCCAAGGGCGCCGATGCCGTGGCCGCGCGCATCCGCGAGATCGGCGACGAGCATCGGATCCCGCGCCTCGAGGCGCCGCCGCTGGCGCGAGCGCTGTACCGTCACGTGGATCTCGACCGGGAGATCCCGGTCGCCCTTTACACGGCCGTCGCCGAGGTCATGGCCTGGGCGTTCCGCCTGCATCAGGTCCGTCGCGAGGGCGGTGAGATGCCCGTACCGCCGCGCGATCTGCCCATTCCCGACGATCTGGCGGTCGGCCCTGATGCCGCTTCGTCCCACGAGGAAACGCAATGAGTCTGATGGACACCCTGGGGCGCCAGAGCTGGCTGGGCAACACCCAGATGAAGTTGCTGGCCGGTCCGGTCCTCATCGTCATGATCCTGTCGATGATGATCCTGCCGTTGCCGCCGTTCGCCCTCGACATGTTCTTCACCTTCAACATCGCCATGTCGATCATGGTGCTGCTGGTGAGCATGTTCACCCAGAAGCCGCTGGATTTCGCGGCCTTCCCGGCGGTATTGCTGTTCACTACCTTGCTGCGACTGTCGCTGAACGTGGCCTCGACCCGTGTGGTGCTGATGAACGGCGACGAGGGCGGCGACGCCGCGGGCAAGGTGATCGAGGCGTTCGGCGAGTTCCTGATCGGCGGCAACTTCGCGGTGGGCCTGGTGGTGTTCCTGATCCTGGTGATCATCAACTTCATGGTCATCACCAAGGGCGCCGGGCGTATCGCCGAGGTCGGCGCCCGTTTCACCCTCGACTCCATGCCCGGCAAGCAGATGGCCATCGATGCCGATCTCAACGCCGGGCTGATCGGCGAGGAGGACGCCAAGCAGCGGCGTGCCGAGATCGCCCAGGAATCCGATTTCTACGGCTCGATGGACGGCGCCAGCAAGTTCGTGCGCGGCGATGCCGTGGCCGGGCTGATCATCATGGTGGTCAACCTGATCGGCGGGCTGCTGATCGGCGTGCTGCAGCACGACATGAGCTTCGGCAACGCCGCGCGCACCTATGCGCTGCTGACCATCGGCGACGGCCTGGTGGCCCAGATCCCCGCGCTGGTGATCTCGACGGCGGCGGGTGTCACCGTGTCGCGGGTCAATACCGACCAGGACGTCGGCCAGCAGATGATCTCCCAGTTGTTCAACAACCCCCAGGTGCTGGTGCTCGCCGCCTGCGTGATGGGGCTGCTGGGGCTGGTGCCGGGCATGCCCAACCTGGTCTTCCTGCTGTTCAGTTCGGTGCTGGGGGTGCTGGCCTGGTGGATGGTCCGCCACCGCGACAACAAGCTCGCCGAGGAGACGGTCAACCGCGAGCCACCGCCGGCCCCCGAGGCGCCCGAGGCCAGTTGGGACGACGTGCAACTGGTCGATACCCTGGGGCTCGAGGTCGGCCATCGCCTGATCCCGCTGGTCGATCACCGCCAGGATGGGGAACTGTTGGGGCGAATCAAGAGCGTGCGCAAGAAGTTCGCCCAGGAGGTCGGCTTCCTGCCGCCGGTGGTGCACATTCGCGACAATCTGGAGCTCGGCCCCAATACCTACGTGATCACCCTCAAGGGGGTCGAGATCGGTCGCGCCGAGGCCTACCCCGGAAAATGGCTGGCGATCGATCCCGGCCAGGTCTCCGGCCACCTGGAGGGCACGCCCACCGAGGACCCGGCCTTCGGTCTGCCGGCGGTGTGGATCGACGGCGGCCAGCGCGAACAGGCGCAGGTCTACGGTTATACCGTGGTCGATGCCGGCACCGTGGCGGCCACCCATCTCAACCATCTGCTGCATCGCCATGCCGGCGACATGCTGGGTCGCCACGAGGTCCAGCAACTGCTCGACAAGCTCGGCGAGGAGAACAAGGCGCTGGTCGAGGACGTGGTGCCCAAGCTGGTCTCGCTGACCACCCTGCAACGCATCCTGCAGAATCTGCTCGAGGAGGAGGTGTCGATTCGCGACATGCGCACCATTCTCGATACCCTGGCGGAACATGCCACGCCGCAGAGCGATGCCCACGATCTGACCGCGGTGGTCCGCGCGGCGCTGGGCCGGGCGATCACCCAGCAGTGGTTCCCGGGGCAGGGCGAATTGCACGTGATCGGTCTCGATGCCAACCTCGAACAGGTGCTGAGCCAGGCGATGAACGGCGGCGGGGCCATCGAGCCGGGGCTGGCCGATACCCTGATGACCCAGACCGAAGCCGCCGTCTCGCGTCAGGAGGCACTCGGCGAACCCACGGTGCTGGTCGTTCCGCACGGCTTGCGCGCCTTGCTGGCGCGATTCCTGCGCCGTCGTCTGCGTCATCTCGTGGTGATGTCGCAGGCCGAGATTCCGGATGACCGGACGATTCGAGTCACCACGCTGGTCGGAGGCCGTCAATGAGCGTACAGCGATTCATCGGAGCCAACAGCCGTGACGCCATGCGTCAGGTACGCGCGGCACTGGGCGACGATGCCCTGATCCTGGCCAACCGCCGGGTCGACGAAGGTGTCGAGATCCTGGCCCTGGCCGAGGAGATGCCGCCGACGCCGCCGGCCGAGACCCGCTCGGCACCGCCGGCTGCGGTGCGTCCTTCACCGCCGGCCGGCCGGGGTGTCGAACCGCCCGCGGCTGCCCCGGAACGCGCTCCCGCCGCGCCACGGCCGCCCGAACCGCCGGCCGCCCCCACCGGGGGCGCGCCGGCGGATTTCTCGGCATTCACCGAACGCTTGCTCGGCGAGATGCAGGATCTGCGCTCGCTGCTGGTCGGCCAGGCGGCGGCCCAGGGCAACGGCCAGGAGGACAATCGCCGGCGGCTCAACCGGCGGCTGCAGGCCGCCGGCTACGGCAACGCCCTGGCCCGCGAGCTGCTCGATTCGCTGCCCGTGGAACTGATTCACGCCGACGGCAGCGAGGCCCTGGCCTGGCTCGAGCGGCAACTCGCCACGCGTCTGGCGGTGCTCGACGACGAGCGGCGCCTGCTCGACGAGGGCGGTGTCTTCGCCCTGCTCGGGCCCACCGGCGTGGGCAAGACCACCACCACCGCCAAGCTGGCGGCGCGCTACGTGATGCGTCACGGGGCCGGCAGCGTGGCGCTGGTCACCACCGACAGCTACCGGATCGGTGCCCATGAACAGTTGCGCATCTATGCGCGCTTGCTGGGGGCCGAGGTCCATGCCCTCGACGCCGAGGCGCCGCTGGGCGAGCTGCTGGAAACGCTCGCCGACAAGCGGCTGGTGATCATCGATACCGTCGGCATGAGCCAGCGCGACCAGCGTCTGGTCGACCAGGTGGCGCGGCTCGGCGGAACGCCGCGCCCGGTGCGACGTCTGCTGTTGCTCAATGCGGCCAGCCACGGCGAGACGCTGGAAGACGTGGTGGTCACCTATCAGCGTGCCTCGCGGGCCGCCGGGGCGCCGCTGTACGGGGCGATTCTCACCAAGGTCGACGAGGCGCCGCGGCTGGGCGCGGTGCTCGACATCGCCATCCGTCACGAGCTGTGCCTGCACTACGTGTCGCACGGCCAGCAGGTCCCCGAGGATCTGCGGCTCGCCGACCGTCAGGCGCTGGTCAGTCGCTCGCTGGCGGTGAACGACGAGGACTCGTCGTTCGTCGGCGAACCGCTGGACTGGCAGCCGGGCCCGTCGGCCCAGCGCTGGCGCGCGTTGTCGCGCAGCCTGCTGGGGCAGGGGCGGACCCTGGCGGCGGTCTTCGACCAGTTGCGCGAGCGCGTCGGCGGCTTTGCCAATCTGGAGACCGCCTGGCCGCTGCTGGGCCTGCCTCTCGATCATCAGCGAGCCAGGGTCGCCGGGCTGATGGCACTGCCGTCGACGTCGTCGACGGCTTTCGTCGAGCCGCCCCGGGGCATGCTCTGGTCGCGCACGGCACCGCTCAAGGGCAGCGACTGGCGCTTGCCGGCCATCGCCCTGAACGGTGACGATCTCGCTCAGGTGGCGCCTTGGCCGGCGCACCGCCAGTCGGCGGGCGAGACGGAGAAGCTGGTCGAGGTCGCGGAGGAGGGGGCGTTGCGCCGACACTTCCTGCCGCGCTGCCCCTCCTCGGCAGCCCGTCGTTACCTGGGGGCCGCGGGGGACCTTTGGGTGGCCCAGGCCCAGGCCAACAGTCGCGTCGCGTTCGACGGGTCACGTCGGACCCTGAAGGAGCTGGCCGACGATGCCCAACCCGTCGGGGATATCGCCATCCGTCATCGGGGGCGGCCGGTGCGGCTTGGCGTGCGGCGGTTGAGCGTGGAAGGGGATGAGGCGATGCCGCTGACCGCCTGGTTCGCCGCCCTGGTCGATCCCGACACCGGGCGTCGCCTCGGGCAGCGCTACTGGTTCTCGGCCGTGCCCGACCTGCCGCTGGCCACGCTGGCCACCCACCTGGCCCACGACGAGCTGGCCACGCTGGCCCGGCGGGCCTGGCAGTGGCTGGAGCCGGATGCCGGTGAGGTCGATGGCGAATTGCGGGTCTGGCTGGCGGCGTCGCTGGCGGCACTGGCGGTGCGTCTCGACCAGGAGAGCGCCGAGTGGGCGATGGACCTGCGGGGTCACCTGCTGGCACTGCTCGGCGGTAACCGCAAGCGTAGTGCCTCGGCACTGCTCGAGGCCTTGTGGTACCTGTTCGCCGCCCGCGACGCCTTCCTGCTGGCCGGCGGCGCGCGCGAGCCGATGGCGAGTCGTTGAGCATGAGCGGCGGAGATCAGGCGGCCGGATTGCGCCGCTGGGCCGAAACGCTCGCCCCGTACACCGCGCAGGCGACCATCGACGACACCGCGACCTTGACCGCCGTCGAGTCGACGCCGACACGGGTCTTGATGGTCGTGGGCCTGCCGGGCGGTGACCAGGCCTCGACGGCGCCGGTGGTCGAGGCGCTCCAGCGCTGGCACGCGCAGGGGCAGCGCTGGGTCGGCGATCCGCTCAGCTGGCGGGTGGTGCCGACCCAGGCCGACAGCCCGCATCTTGCCGCACTGGTCGCCCAACAGCGTCACTGGGCACTCTGGGTCGGACGTGACGGCGAGGCCTTCCGGCGCAGTTACCGACTGCTCAAGCAGCTTGCCGAGCATGGCGGGCCGCGTCGCCTGTTGCTGGTGCATCCGCCGCTGGCATCCCGCTCGGGGCTGCTGGCCAATCTGCAGCAGGCGGCGGCGGGCTTTCTGGGCTTCGAGTTGTGGATCGTGCCGGCGACTCGCCGCCAAGGGCACGAGGCGTGAAGCGCCGTCACTGGCTGATGGCCGTGGGATGGCTGATGGCGCTGCCGGCCTGGGCCGGTGCGCCGGGAAGCTGGGTCGGCGATGCCCGCGCGGTCCGCGTGTTCACGCCGGGGCGGCTCGTCGATTCACGGGCCATCGAGCCGCCGGCCGCCGTTCGCGGCGAGATCGCCTCGGTTGCCTGGCGCTTCGAGGTCCCCCCCGGGGTGGTCGGACTGCGGGCCTGGTTGTGCCATCCGCAGCGTTGTCTCGCGCTCTCCGCGGCGCGCGGGCGCAGCAAGGGCCTCGCGGGGCTGGCGGCCGATGCGCCGCTGCGTTTCCGTTTCGGGCTGGTGCGGGGGCATCAACCGACACGACCGCTGCGCATCACCGGCCTTCAGGCGATCGTCGACTACCGCTGAGGCCGCAAAAGCGGAAATAACCTGACAAGCGGCCGGGTATTTACCGCTTGGCGCCTCGCCGATGCAGGCAATAATGCCACCATCGGCAGCCATCTCGGCGCTGCCCCCGGTAATGGGGTCGAGACGAACGGATGTACACGGCACAGGGTAAAATCGATCAGCAGGCCTTGCTCGACCAGTATCTGCCCGTGGTGCGTCGGCAGGCACTGGCCCTTCAGGTTCGCCTGCCCGCCAGCGTCGACCTGGACGACCTGATCCAGGCCGGCATGGTGGGCCTGCTCGATGCGCTCGGACGTTACAACGCCGCGCAGGGCGCCAGCCTGACCACCTACGCCAGTCAGCGCATTCGCGGTGCCATGATCGACGAACTGCGCAGCCGCGACTGGGTACCGCGCAGCGTGCGTCGTCATGCACGCGAGATCGACGAGACCATTCGTCGTCTCGAGCAGCAGTTCGGACGACCCGCGGAAGAGCGCGAGATCGCCGAGGCGCTGTCGCTGGACCTCGACGATTATCGCCAGCGCCTCGCCGATACCAACGGCGGGCATCTGCTCGGCTTCGAGGAGATGATCGAGGAGGGCGGCGAGCCCGAGGGCGGTGACGGCGCGCCACAATCCCCCTTCGAGGCGCTGGCCGGTTCCGAGCAGCGCGAGCGGCTGATCGCCGCGATCGAGCAATTGCCCGAGCGCGAGAAGCTGCTGCTGGGCCTCTACTACCAGGAAGAGCTCAACCTCAAGGAGATCGGCGCCGTGCTCGGCGTCAGCGAATCCCGGGTCTGCCAGCTCCACAGTCAGGCCGTGGCACGGCTGCGCGCTCAGTTGAAGGCCGACGCCGAGGACTGATCGGCCGGTGGCCCCGCGTATTGGCGCCGGGGCCTTTCCCTCGGACAGCGCCTAGCCGTTGGACCGATAGCGGCGGATGCCCTCGGCGATGCGTGCCGCCACGTCATCCCAGTTACTCCCCAGGGCGTGAACCAGCGCCGGGTAGCCATCCTCGTCGAGGGGCGTGGTGACCGCAAACGGTGCCACCTCGACGATCCCCCCCGACGCATCGCGTAATTCCCAGCGCCCGCTGGTCACCGCCACGCCGTCATAGCGCCCCTGGAATCGATCGACCTCGACGCTCAGATGCAAGGCGCCACTCGGGTTGCCGCCATCGAGCACTCGGGTAGCGGGCAGCCGTTGACTCAGCCGGTCGCGCAAGCCCCGCCACAGCTGTCGGTTCAGCGGCTCCGCCCACTGGTGATTGCTGGCCTGGTGCAGGCGGATGGCGTCGGTCTGCAGCACGATGCCCGGGTCGTCGAGATAGCGGCTGACCGTCACCCCGTCGATGACCAGGGTGTCGCGTGCCGGTGTCGGAGGCGCTTCGCCGGTCGGTTCGGGCCCCGGCAGCATGTAGCGCGGGGTGGCGTCGCTACCCCCGCCGGTGGCGCAGCCGGCGAGGGTGATCAGCAGCGCGAGCGCGGCGATCCAGCCGCCACGGCGCCCGGCCTTCACTCCTTGTATCGGCATGGCGATTCCCTCCGTGTCATGGTTTGGGGGCCCGCGGGATCGGGTCCTGGCCGGCGCTGCGATCGAAGATCAGCGCATTGGGCTGCTCGCTGAGCGTCTCGGCCAGCGGCTGCAGGTCGCGGACCAGGCGCTCGATGCTTTCCAGCGTGTCGTCGAGCTTGCGATAGGCCTTCGAGTCGGGCGAGAGGCCGTCGAGTGCGCGTTGCAGATTCTCGAGCGTGGCGTTGAGGTTGCCAGGAATCTCGCGGGTCGCCGGGTCGTCGAGCATCTGGCGCAGGGTTTCGGCGCTCTGGCGCACCTCCTCGAGAGTCGCCTGCGAGGTCGCCATGGTCTTGTCGAGCTTGTCGAGGATCGGCTCGACCTGCAGCTCGTTGAGCTTGTCGAGCAGGTTCGAGACCTTCTGCTCGATCTGCGCGAAGCCGCCCGCGGTGGTCGGGAAGACCGTCTTGCCCTCGAAGGTTTCCGGCTGGTACTGGCCGCGCTGGTCCTTGTCGAAATTGAGGTCGACGAACAGCGCTCCGGTGAGCAGGTTGCCGTTCTTGAGCGAGGCTCGCAGGCCATAGCCGAACATGCGCGTGAAGCGTTGACGCCACTCGTCGAGATCGATCGGCTGGTTGTCGAGGGTCAGGCGCTGTGGCTCGATACGGATCAGCACCGGGATCGCGAAGCGTTGCCGCGAGTCGGGCTGCGGCGCGGTGAAGTGCCAGGGCACGCTGACCACCGTGCCCACGCGCACGCCGCGATACTCCACCGGCGAGCCCTTGGAGAGGCCGCGCACGGTGTCGTCGACCAGCAGCACGTATTCCAGGTTGCTGTTGTAGGTGCCCTGCAGGGCGCTTTCCTCGTCGGCATAGAGCGTGTAGGTGCTGTCCGGCTCGGCCTTGGGCCCCGGTGGAATGTCCTCGGGGATGCCGAAGGTCACGCCGCCGCCGACCAGGGCCTCGAGCGATTCCATCTGCACGCTCACGCCCTCGGAATCGAGATCGACCTTGATCCCCGAGGCCGACCAGAAGCGGGTGGCCTCGGTGATCAGGGTATCGTAGGGCGATTCGATGAACAGCCGATGGTGCATCTCGCGATCGTCGGGATCGAAGGTGGCGTCCTCGACGCGGCCGACGGTGAAGCCCTGATAGGTGACCGGGTCGCCGACGCGCAGCGAACTGCCCAGCTTGCTGACCAGGTTGATGCGCACGCCCTCGGCGCCAGGCGGGGCGACTGGCGGCTGGTCGAGGACCTTGAAATGGTACTTGCGCTCGTCGTCCTGGCCGGGCTGGAGCTGGATGTAGGCCCCGGAGAGCACGGTGTTCAGGCCGCTGATGCCCTCGCGGCCGATGCGCGGCTTGACCACCCAGAAACGCGTGCCCGCGTTGAGCATGCGTTCGGCGTCCTCGCTCATCCGCGCGGTGACCACGGTGTGCGAGAGGTCGTCCGACAGGCGCACGCTCTCGACCCGGCCGACCTCGACGTTGCGGGTCTTGATCAGCGTCTTGCCGGCCTCGATGCCTTCGGCGTTGGGCATCTCCAGGGTGATCTGCGGGCCGCGCCGGCTGACGTTGTCGTAGACTAGCCACAGGCCGATCAGCACGGCGACCAGCGGAACGATCCAGATCGGCGAGATGCGGGACTGCACCTGGCGTTGGGCGCGGTGCGCTTCAGGCATGAGAGGCTTCCTTGACGGACGACGGGGATTGCCACAACAGGCGTGGGTCGAAGGTGATCGCCGCCAGCATGGTCAGCACCACCACGGCGGCGAAGGCCAGGGCCGCGGGGCCCGGGGTGATCGACATCAGCGTCCCGGCGCGGATCAGTGCCACCAGGATCGCCACCACGAAGACATCGACCATCGACCAGCGGCCGATCAGCTCGGTGACCCGGTACAACCGGGTGCGCACGGTACGGTGCTCGCCGGTCCGGTAGCGGGCGGCGATGCACAGCCAGCTCAAGGCGAGCAACTTGCCCACCGGGACCAGCACGCTGGCGACGAAGATCACCCCGGCCACCGGATAGGAGCCCATCTGCCAGAGCTGCACGACCCCGCCGATGATGGTCGACGGGCTGGCGTCGCCCAGGTACGTGGTCGTCATGATCGGATAGAGGTTGGCCGGCACGTACATCACCGCCGAGGCGGCGAGCAGCGCCCAGGTGCGTTGCAGGCTGTTCGGCACGCGGGCGTGGAGTGGCTCGCCGCAACGCCGGCAGCGCCCATGGCCGTGCGTGTCGAGGGTATTGACCAGGCCGCAGGTCGGGCAGCCGGCGAGCCCCTGTTCGGCGGCCGTGGTGCCGGTGCGGCTGTGCGCCGGGGCCAGTGGCTCGCCGGCCAGCGAGAACCACATCCAGTCGTTGTCGATCGACTGGGTGGTCACCAGCAGTAGCACGGCGAAGGCGCAGAAGGCCCAGAAGGAGATGCCCAGACTGACCTCGGCCAGCCCGGCGACCTTGATCAGGCTGACCAGGGTGCCGACGATGAACACATCGGCCATCATCCAGGGGTGCATGTGGACCAGCGAGCGCGCGATGCCGCGGCTGAAAGGCAAGGGTTCGCGACGCAGCAGGCCGACGTGCAGCCAGGCGACGCTGGCCAGGTACAGGGCCGGCAGCACGGCGATGCCCAGCAGCACGCAGACCGCCACCACGGGCTGATGGAAACCGATCAGTTGCGTGGTGGTCTCGAACAGCTCGATGCGATTATGGATACCGCTGAACTCGAAACTGATGAACGGAAAGGAGACGGCGATCGCCAGGGCCACCAGCGCCGCCAGCGACAAGGCCAGGTTGCGTTCGGCCGGGTGCGAGCGACGCTGGGCCAGGGTATGGCCGCAGCGCGGACAGTCGGCTTTCTCGCCGGCGCGCAGCGGCGGCAGGGCGACCAGCCAGTCGCACTCGTGGCACACCCGCAACCGGCGGCGCGTGCGCCGGGGGTGCCGAGCGTCCAGGTGGGGGCGCGCGTCCCTGCTGTCAGCCGTGGTCGATTCCACTCGGTCGTCCCGTGATTCGTGGTGTCATGCGGTCAAGATTTCCAGTGTAACCGCTTCCCGGTCGGGGGCGAACGGCGTTTCTCGATCCGTCGCGAATTCCCATCATGAAGGTACGGACCCCGAGCGGACCTGGCAACTGGCCGTGCCGCGACGACTCGGGCATCATGCGGGCAAAATCATGGAGCGTGTCCGCTGAGGCGGGGGAGGCCTTGTGCTACTGGCGATTGCAGCCATCGTTGTCGGTTTGATTCTGCTGGTCTGGAGTGCCGACCGTTTCATCGACGGCGCCGCGGCGACGGCGGGCCATCTCGGCTTGCCGTCGTTGCTGATCGGGATCCTGGTGATCGGCTTCGGTACCTCGGCGCCGGAGATGATGGTCTCGGTGCTGGCGGCCGCCCAGGGCAATCCCGGCCTGGCGCTGGGCAACGCCTATGGCTCGAACATCGCCAACATCGGCCTGATCCTCGGCGTGACGGCACTGTTCAGCCCGCTCGCCGTGCACTCCCAGGTGATCAAGCAGGAACTGCCGCTGCTGGCGGTGGCGACACTGATCGCCGGGGCGCTGCTGCTGAACGGCCGCATTTCGCGGCTCGACGGCGCCGTGCTGCTGGTGCTGCTGGTCGGGTTGATGGGCCTGACCATCTGGCGCGCCAAGCGCGGCGCGGTCGATGCGCTGGGTGTCACGACCGAGGCGAACATGGCCGAGCATGCCATGTCACTGCGGGCGGGCATCGTCTGGACGCTGATCGGGCTGGTACTGCTGATCGTCAGTTCGCGGCTGCTGGTCTGGGGGGCGGTATGGATCGCCCAGGCGCTCGGGGTGAGCGATCTGATCATCGGCCTGACGGTGGTGGCGGTCGGCACCTCGCTGCCGGAACTGGCCTCGGCGATCACCGCGGTGCGCAAGAACGAGCACGACCTGGTGCTGGGCAACGTGGTGGGCTCCAACCTCTTCAATCTGCTGGCGGTGGTGGGCCTGGCCGGAGTGATCACGCCGATCGACGTCAGCAGCGAGGTGCTCTGGCGGGACTGGCCGGTGATGGCGGTGCTGACCCTGGCGTTGATGATCTTCGGCATCGGCTGGCGCGGCCAGGGGCGCATCAACCGTTTCGAGGCCGGCGCGCTGCTGCTCGCCTACCTCGGCTACAACGGCTATCTGATCGGCACCCTGGTGCAGGGCGCCTGACAGGGCAGAGGGCGTCGACGACGGCATTGTCTCGGCGGCGGTTTTGCCGACTACACTCAGGACACCGCGGTGAGACGCGTCGCCGGCCTGCGTCAACGGACCTCACCGGCGCGTCTTAAGGTGGGCCTCCCCGGACGGGTATCATGAGGTCGTGCCAGTACTTGGCCGATGGTCATTCCGCGCGTCCGGGGATGGTTGGCCGAATGCTGGATGCTGGGTCGTTGTGACCGACAAGAACGGCTTTTGGGCCGACAACAAGCAGAAATGCGCACCAAAACCCTGTCGACGACGGCCCCAACCGATGCTGGGTTGAGGAGTCGCCATGGAGCTTGATCCGATTCTGCTGTCGCGATTGCAGTTCGCGTTCGTCGTATCCTTTCACGCCATCTTTCCGGTCTTCACGATCGGTCTGGCGTCCTATCTCGCGCTGCTCTACGGGCTGTTCGTGAAGACCGGCAACCCCGCGTGGGAGCGGCTCGCCGAATTCTGGACCAAGGTGTTCGCCGTGGTGTTCGGCATGGGGGTGGTGTCGGGGATCGTCATGTCTTTCCAGTTCGGCACCAACTGGAGCAACTTCTCCCAGGCGGCCTCCAACTTCATCGGCCCGATGCTCAGCTACGAGGTGATTACCGCCTTCTTCCTCGAGGCGGGCTTCCTGGGGGTGCTGCTGTTCGGTCGCGAGCGGGTCTCGCCCAAGGTCCATCTCTTCGCCGCGCTGATGGTGGCGCTGGGCACCTTCGTCTCGGCCTTCTGGATCCTCGCCACCAACAGCTGGATGCAGACCCCGGCCGGGGTCGAGATGCGCGACGGGCTCTTCCACGTCACCTCCTGGCTGGAGGCGATCTTCAACCCGTCCTTTCCGTATCGCTTCGCGCACATGGTGATCGCCTCCTTCCTGACCGGCGGCTTCGTGGTCTCCGGGGTGAGCGCCTGGTATCTGTTGCGCGGTCACGACGTCGAAGCCAACCGCAAGGCGCTGTCCATGTCGATGTGGCTGCTGCTGATCGCTGCGCCACTCCAGGCCTTCGTCGGCGACATGCACGGGCTCAACACCCTCGAGCACCAGCCGGCCAAGGTCGCCGCCATGGAAGGCCACTGGCAGCAGGAGGGCGATGGCGTGCCGCTGCTGCTCTTCGCGCTACCCGATCAGCAGGCCCAGACCAACCACTTCGAGGTGGCCATACCGCACGGGGCGAGCCTGATCCTCACCCACTCGTGGAACGGCACCTTCCCCGGTCTCAGCGAGGTGCCGAAGGCGGAACAGCCGCCGGTCTGGATCGCGTTCTTCTCGTTCCGGATCATGGTCGCGCTGGGGCTGGCGATGATCGGTTTCGCCCTCGCCGGGCTGCTGCTGCGACGCGGCGGTCGACTCTACACCCATCGCGCCTTCCTGCAGGGGCTGCGATTGATGAGCGTGGCGCCGTTCATCGCCGTGCTCGCCGGCTGGTTCGTCACCGAGACCGGCCGCGCGCCCTGGCTGGTCTACGGCATGATGACCCAGGCCGAGGCCGTGACCCCCTCGCTGACCGGCGGCATGGCGCTGTTCACGCTGATCGGCTACGTGCTGGTCTATGCCGTGGTGTTCTATGCCGGGGTCTACTACCTCACGCGGGTGATCCGCCAGGGCATGACCGAGGGCGAGGTCCACGACGTGGAGAGCGCCATGCGGCCGATGTCCGCCTCGCACGTGGCCTATGACGACGACTATCCCGACGGCTATACCACTTCAGGGAGCTGAGCCATGGCGACTATCGACCTTTCTCTGATCTGGGCGGTGATCATCGCCTTCGGCGTGATCATGTACGTGCTGATGGACGGCTTCGACCTGGGCGTGGGCATCCTGTTTCCCTTCGCCCCGGACGAGGAATCGCGCGACGTGATGATGAATTCCGTGGCGCCGATCTGGGATGGCAACGAGACCTGGCTGGTGCTCGGCGGCGCCGGGCTGCTGGGGGCCTTTCCGCTGGTCTACTCGGTGCTGCTGCCAGCGCTCTACATCGGCGTGTTCCTGATGCTCGCCGGCTTGATATTCCGCGGCATCGCCTTCGAGTTCCGTTTCAAGGCGCGCCGTTCGCGGCAATGGTGGAACGCAGCCTTCTCCGGCGGTTCGGCGGTGGCGACCTTTGCCCAGGGCGCGGTGGTCGGCGCGTACATCCAGGGCTTCGAGACCGCCGACCGGGTATTCACCGGCGGCGCCCTCGACTGGCTGACGCCGTTCTCGGTGCTCACCGGGCTGGGCATGCTCGCCGGTTACGCCCTGCTGGGCGCGACCTGGGTGGCGATGAAGACCGAGGGCCACATCCAGCGCTGGGCGCGCCGCCTGGTGCCGTCGCTGCTGGCCGCGGTACTGCTGGTCTTTGCCGGGGTCAGCCTGTGGACGCCCTACATCGATCCCGGGGTCTGGGAACGCTGGTTCAGTCACCTGCAGGTGATCTGGATCCTCCCGGTGCTGGCATTGGGCTGTGCCGCGCTGGTGTGGTGGGGCGTGAAGCGCGAGCGCGACATCCTGCCGTTCCTGGCTACCATGGGCATGTTCGTCTTCACCTATCTGGGCCTGCTGGTCAGCCGCTGGCCCTACGTGATCCCGCCCGAGTACACCCTGTGGGACGCCGCTTCGGCACCGGGATCGCAGCTCTTTCTGCTGGTCGGGGTGCTGTTCGTGATTCCCATCATCCTCGGCTATACCGGCTGGGCCTACTGGGTGTTCCGCGGCAAGGTGCGTCCGGGTGAGGGCTACCATTGACGCCACCGCTGGCGGTGGACACCACACCCCGGGGCTGGCTGCGTGACCTGGCCGGTGGCGTTCGCCACTGGCTGGGGCTGGCCGCTGCCGCTGCCTTGCTGGCGGGTCTTTGCACCCTGGTGCAGATGGGCCTGCTGGCCTGGCTGGTCGCGGTACTGATCAACGACTCGCGGTCGGTGGCGAGCCTGACGCCGGTGTTCGTCGCGCTGCTCGGTGTGCTGGTCCTGCGCGGGCTCGCCCAGTGGGGTCAGGAGCGGGCCGCCTTCGAGGCGGGATTGCGGGTCCGTGAGCGGGTTCGCGAGTCGCTGCTCGACCATCTCGCCGCGCTGGGCCCGGTGCGCCTGGCGGATCGCCACAGCGCGGCGCTGGGCCAGCAGCTCGTCGAGCAGGTCGAGGCGCTGGACGGTTACTTCGCGCGCTTTCTGCCGCAGTTGCGGCTGGTCATGCTGTTGCCGGCGATCATCCTCGCGGTGGTCGCGTATCTCGACTGGCTGGCGGCGCTGTTGCTGCTGCTCTCGGCACCGCTGATTCCGCTGTTCATGGCGCTGGTGGGGATGGGCGCCGAGCGGCTCAATCGCGAACAGTTCGTGGCGGTGAGCCGGCTCGCCGGGCATTTTCTCGACCGGGTACGCGGGGTCAGCACCCTGCAGCTCTTCAACCGCACCCGCGCGAGCATCGACGAGGTGTACGCCGCCGCCGACGACTACCGCAGGCGCAGCCTCAGGACCCTGCGCCTGGCCTTCCTGTCGTCGGCGGTGCTGGAATTCTTCGCTTCGGTGGCGATCGCCCTGGTGGCGATCTACATCGGCTTCGGCCTGCTCGGCTACATTCGTTTCGGCCCCGCCGACGGACTGACGCTGTTCAGCGGGCTGTTCGTGCTGTTGCTGGCCCCGGAGTTCTTCCAGCCGCTGCGCACCCTGTCCCAGCACTATCACGATCGCGCCGCGGCACTGGGGGCGGCCGACGGCCTGATCGAACGGCTCAAGCAGCCCGCGCCGTCCATCCCCGCGTTCGCGACGGGGGACTCGGCCCCGCCGCGTATCACGCTGCGTGGCGTATCCCTCGCGCATGCCGGCCGCGGGCGGGTGCTCGGCCCCCTCGATCTGGACGTCGCGCCGGGCGAATGTCTGGTCCTGGTCGGCCCCTCGGGCAGCGGCAAGTCCTCGCTGCTTCAGGCGCTGGCCGGGTTCGTCGAGCCGGCAGCGGGCACCCTGGCCGTCGAGCCGCGCGGGCCGAGCGCCTGGATGGACCAGCGTCCCTGGCTGATCCAGGGCAGCCTGGCCGACAACCTGCGGGTGGTGGCGCCGGACGCCGATGACACGGCCCTCGAAGCGGCGATCGCCGGGGCGCATCTCGGCGAGGTCGTTGCGGCGTTGCCCGACGAGCTGGCCACCCCGCTGGGCGAGCGCGGCTTCGGCCTCTCCGGGGGCCAGGCCCAGCGGCTGGCGCTGGCGCGGGTGCTCCTGTCGCGGGCCCCGCTGGTACTGCTCGACGAGCCGACCGCCGGGCTGGATGCGATCACCGAGGCGGCCATCGTCGAGGCCTTGCAGGCGTTGCGTCGCCAGGGCGTGACGCTGGTGATCGCCACTCATCATCCGGCACTGGTCGCGTTGGCCGATCGTGTCGTCGATCTGGCGCGGCCGCCAACGGCGGAGGAGAGGCCCAACGATGTCTCGGCATGAGCGGCGGCGCGTTCCGAACGGCGAGCGGGGTGCCGGGTCGCTGGGCGCGGATTTTCGTCCCTGGCTGAACCGCCTGGGACGTCGCCGACGGCGCCTGTGGCTGGGCGCCGGTCTGATGCTGCTGACCGCGGTCTCGGGGATCGGCCTGCTGGCGCTCTCCGGCTGGTTCATCACCGCCACGGCGCTGACCGGCGCGCTGATCGCCGCGGGGGTCGCGGCGTCGATCGACGTCTACGTGCCCGGGGGCGGCATTCGGGCCTTCGCGATATCGCGGACCGTGGCGCGCTATGCCGAGCGGCTCTACAACCACGACACGGTGCTGCGCGTGCTCGCCGACCTGCGGCGCGATGCCTTCGCGGTGCTGACCCGTCTCGATGGCCGCGAGCTGGCCAGGCTGCGTGCCTCGGAGTGGCTCAATCGGCTGACCGCGGACATCGACACCCTGGATGGCCTCTATCTGCGGTTGCTGGCACCGCCGCTGGTGGCCCTGCTGGCGGCTCTCGGCGTCGGCGTGCTACTGGGTATCTTCGTGCCGATCGCGGCGCTTGTCGTGACGTTACTGCTGCTGGCGCTGTGGGCCTGGTTGGTGATCGGTCAGGCGCGGTTGGGCATGGCACCCGGTCAGCGGCGGATCGCCACTCAGGATCGCCTGCGCAGTCGGATCATCGAGCTGCTCGAGGGCCTCGCCGAGCTGCGCGGCCACGGGGCGCTGGACGCTTACCGGAGGCGTCTCGGCCTGGAAACGCGGGCGCTCTATGCCGATCAGCGGCGGCTGGCCAGCCGTCAGGCGCTGGGTAGCGCGCTGGCGGGGTTGGGCGTGAGCGCCGCTGCCGTGCTGGCGCTGTGGCTGGGCGCCCGGGCCTACGAGGCACAGCGGATCGGCGGCGCCGTGATGGTGATGCTGCCGCTGGCGGTGCTGGCGCTGAACGAGGTGTTCGGTGCCCTGCCGACGGCGTTCACGCCACTCGGCGGTACGCGCGCGGCGGCCCGGCGGCTCAATGCGCTGGAAGCCCGGCAGGGTGGCATCGCGGCTCCCGGGACGCCACAGCCATTGCCCGACGGCCGGCCCGGTATCGCCTTGCAGGGTGTCACACTGCGTTATCCCGGCGCCCCGGTGCCGGCGCTCGATGACGTCTCGCTGACGATCGCGCCCGGTGAGCGGCTGGCGCTGCTGGGGGCTTCGGGAGCCGGCAAGTCCTCCATCGGCCAGTTGCTGGTCCGCCAGCTCGATCCCACCGCGGGTACGCTGCGTTTCAACGGCGTCGACCTGCACCGGGTCGCACCGGCCCGGCTGCGCCGGCGTATCGGCTATCTCACCCAGCGCAGCGAGCTGTTCCAGGCCAGCCTGGCCGACAACCTGCGCCTCGCCGATGCCCAGGTCGACGAGGCGGCCCTGTGGCGGGCCCTGGAGATCGTCGAACTCGCCGACTGGGCGGCCGCGCTGCCGGTGGGGCTGGAGACCTGGGTGGGCGAGTCGGGACGCCGGCTTTCCGGGGGGCAGGCGCGGCGTCTGGCATTGGCACGGGTACTGCTGACCCGGGCCGAGCTGGTGATCCTCGACGAGCCGTTCACCGGCGTCGATGCCGCCACCGCCGCGCGTATCGCCGCGCGGCTGGACGCCTGGCTCGAGGGGCGCACGGTGCTCTACCTGGCCCATGACGACGCCTGGCTGCCCGGCGTGACGCGAACCCTGACGTTACGCGAAGGGCGGCTCTGAAGCGGACTTTGCCCGATCGGTCAGCTCAGGCAATATGGCATGGACTCATATTGCGGGAGACCCCCATGCACGACTGGTTGAAGGGCCTGCCCAAGGCCGAACTGCACCTGCACATCGAGGGCACCCTGGAGCCCGAGCTGATGTTCGAGCTGGCGGCGCGCAACAAGGTGTCCTTGCCCTACGCGTCAGTGGATGAGGTCCGCGCCGCCTACGATTTTCACGATCTGCAGTCGTTCCTCGATCTCTACTACCAGGGCATGGCGGTCCTGCGCACCGCCGACGACTTCCATGATCTGGCGATGGCCTACTTTCGCCGGGCTCATGCCGACGGCGTGGTGCATGTCGAGTTGATGTTCGACCCGCAGGCGCATCTGGCCCGAGGCGTGGGACTGGCCCCGCAGATCGAGGGCTTGCGCCGGGCGATGCGCGCGGCCGCCCGCGAGCTGGACCTGTCGAGCGCGCTGATCCTGAGTTTCGTGCGCGACCGCCCGGCCGACGAGGCGATGCAGGTGCTCGAGCAGGCCAATTCCTACCTGGAACTGGTCGATGCCGTGGGGCTCGACAGCGCCGAGCAGGGCCACCCGCCGGACAAGTTCGTCGAGGTCTTCGCCCGGGCCGGGGATCTGGGCCTGGCCCGGGTCGCCCATGCCGGCGAGGAAGGGCCGCCCGAGTACATCCACCAGGCGCTGGATACCCTCGATGTCTGCCGCATCGACCATGGCGTGCGCTGTCTCGAGGATCCGGCGCTGGTCGCGCGGTTGCGCGACGCGCGGATGCCGCTGACCGTGTGCCCGCTGTCCAACACCCGGCTCAAGGTGGTCGAGACGATGGACGCGCATCCGTTGCCGGCCATGCTCGACGCCGGTCTCACCCTGACCCTCAACTCCGACGATCCGGCCTATTTCGGCGGCGGCATGCTCGACAATTTCCTGGCCTGCCACGCGGCCTTCGATTGGGACCGCGCGACCTTCCGCACGCTGGCTCGCAACGCCGTGGAAGCAGCCTTCATCGAGGAGCCGCGGCGCGAGGCGCTGCTGGCGCGTATCGACGCCCATTGATCGGGGCGAACGCCATGGGTCGGCAGCCAATACGCAGGGTCCGGTCGACGCTGCCGACCGTGTTGCGGGGCAGGTCGCGCCCCAGCGAAATCAGGCCGGCTGGCCGATGCGATCCGGTGGTGCGTCGTGCGGGGCGCTTGCATCACGCTGATGCACGAGCCGGCCGTGGGCCCAGGTGGCGTACACGGCCCGGTCGTCGCCGAGGATCATCAATGCGAAGAGCCGTTCGGCCAGGCACTGGGTGCGAGCGGTGCGCCGGGCGAGCAGCGGCGTGGCTTGGGGATCGAGCACCACCAGGTCGGCCTCACCGCCCTCGCGCAGGCTGCCGATGTGCGCGTCCAGATGCAGGGCGCGGGCGTTGCCCAGGGTCAGCCGGTAGAAGCCCTGCCAGGCGGTGAGCGGCTGGTCGAGCAACTGGCCGACCTGATAGGCCGCCTTGAGGGTGGCGAAGCCGGACAGGTCGGTGCCGGCGCCCACGTCGCTGGCCAGCGAGACGTTGAGACCCGCCTCGCGGCAGGCCAGGCGATCGAACAGGCCGCTGCCCAGATACAGGTTGGAGGTCGGGCAGAAGGCGATGTTGGCGCCGGCCTGGGCGAGCCGCTTGCGCTCGTCGGGCGACAGGTGGATGCCGTGGGCGAAGGTGCTGCGCGGCCCGACCAGCCCGTATCGTTCGTAGACGTCCAGATAGTCGCGGGACTCGGGGAACAGCTCGGCCACCCAGTCGATCTCGCCGCGGTTCTCGGAGAGGTGCGTCTGCAGGTAGAGATCGGGGGCGTTGCGCAGCACCGCGCCGGTGGCGTCGAGCTGCTCGCGGCTCGAGGTGGGCGCAAAGCGTGGCGTCAGGGTATAGCCGAGCCGGTCGGTGCCGTGCCAGTCGGCGATCAGCCGCTCGCTGTCGGCGAGCCCGCCCCGGACGGTGTCGACGAGGCCGTCAGGGGCGTGACGGTCCATCAGCACCTTGCCGGCGAGCATCCGCAGGCCGCGGCGCCGGGCGGCCGTGAAGAAGGTGTCCACCGAGACCGGATGCGAGGTACAGAACACCTGCGCGGTGGTGGTGCCGGTGCGCAGCGTCTCGTCGAGAAAGGCCTCGGCGACGTTCTCGGCGTGGGCGCGTTCGGCGAAGCGGCACTCCTCGGGAAAGGTGTATTCATTGAGCCAGTCGAGCAGCTGGCGACCGTAGGAGGCCATGATGTCGAGCTGCACGTAGTGCACGTGGGTGTCGATGAACCCCGGCATGATCAGCTTGTCGCGATAGTCGACGATCTCGAGCCCGGCCGGCAGGTGTGGGGCGAGCTCGGCGTAGTCGCCGATGGCGCGGATACGGCCGTCCTCCAGCCACAGCGCGCCGTCCTCGAGGTGCAGGACGCTGCCGGATTCCGGGGTATCGTTCTCGCCGGGATCATTCAGAAAGCTCAGCAGGGGGCCGCGCAACAGGCGGGCATCGGTCATGGTCGGTCTCCTGAAACGGTCACGGGGCCGATCGTGGGGGAAACGTCGCCCGCAGCACCTGCGGTTCGACGCCGCGCCGATCCGACGCGGCGGCCTGGGGTTTGAGAGTGAGCAGTTCGGCGGCCACCGCCACGGCGATCTCGTAAGGCAGCTTGCCGTGGGCGCCGGCAATGCCGATCGGGCAGCGGACGCGACTCAGCGCGTCGTCCGGGTGTCCGGCATCGCTCAGCCGGCGACGGAAGCTCGCCCACTTGCTGGTCGAGCCGATCAGGCCGAGCGAGGCGCAGTCGCCGCGTGTGAGCAGGGCATCGACCAGGCGGCGGTCCTCGTCGTGGTCGTGGGTCATCACCAGGGCGTGGCAACCCGGGGGCAACGCCGCCACCGCCGCGTCGGCATCCGCGGCCGGGCGGCGGCTCAGGCGCGGCTGGTTCGCCGCCCAGTCGGGGAAGCCGGTGTCGCGGCTGTCGTGCCACAGCACGCGCCAGGGCAGCGGCGCCAGCAGGCCGGCCAGGGCCTGGCCGACATGGCCGGCGCCGAACAGCGCGACCGTCAGCGCCGCGCCGGGAAACACCTCGAGCAGGACGTGGACGTAGCCGCCACAGCACTGGCCCGAGCGGGCGCCGAGCGGAAAGGCCTCCAGGCGCGTTCCCGGTTCGGCGTCGGCCAGCGCCTGACGTGCGGTATCGATCACCTGGTACTCGAAGCTGCCGCCGCCCAGGGTGTCATGAACGGCATCGGCGGTGATCACCATCTTGGCGCCCGGCTCGCGGGGTGTGGAACCCGCCGTGCCGACCACGCTGGCCAGCACGTGGGGCTCGGCGGCGTCCTGCAGGCGGTGCAGCGCCTCATGCCAGATCATGCCGGGTCTCCCGCGATGCCGCCTGGGCGCCGCCTTGGCGCAGAGCCTCGGCGGCCATCAGTACCCGCTCCGGCGTCGCCGGGGTGTCCAGCCGCGGACAGCGGCGATAGTCCACCAGGCTGGCCAGGGCGTCGCGCAGCGCCGACCATGCCGACATGCCGAGCATGAAGGGCGGTTCGCCCACCGCCTTGGAGCGGTAGATGCTGGCCTGGGAGTTGGGGTGTCCCTCGAGCAGCGCGACGTTGAACACCGGCGGCTGGTCGCCGAAGGTGGGAATCTTGTAGGTCGCCGGCCCGTCGGAGATCAGTCGCCCCTCGGCGTTCCACTTGAGTTCCTCGCTGGTCAGCCAGCCCATGCCCTGGATGAAACCGCCTTCCACCTGACCGATGTCGATGGCCGGGTTCAGCGAGTCGCCGACGTCGTGGAGGATGTCCACCCGGGTGAGGCGGTACTCGCCGGAGAGTGTGTCGACCTCGACCTCGGAAACCGCCGCGCCGTAGGCGTAGTAGTAGAAGGGGCGCCCCTTGCCGGTCTCCCGGTCGTAGTGGATCAACGGCGTCGAGTAGAAGCCCTTGGCCGACAGCGACACGCGGCCCAGGTAGGCGGCCTGGATCAGCTCGCCCCAGGGGATGCGACGGTTGAAGGCGACGAGTTCGCCGTCTTCCAGGCGCATGCCCTCGCGGTCGAGCTGGTAGTGCTCGGCGGCGAAGTCGAACAGCCGCTCGCGGAGCCGACCGGCGGCGTCGCGGGCGGCCATGCCGTTGAGGTCGGCGCCGCTCGAGGCGGCGGTGGGCGAGGTATTGGGCACCTTGTCGGTGCGCGTGGCGGTGATGCGTACTTGTAGGGTATCCAGGCCCAGCTCGCGGGCCACCACCTGACAGACCTTGGTGTGAAGGCCCTGGCCCATCTCGGTGCCGCCGTGATTGATCATCACGCTGCCGTCGGTGTAGACGTGCAGCAGCGCGCCGGCCTGATTGAGGTGCTTGGCGGTGAACGAGATGCCGAACTTCACCGGCGTCAGTGCCAGGCCCTTTCTGATGACCGGGCTGGCGGCGTTGAACGCGGTGATCGCCTCACGCCGCTGCCAGTAGTCGCTGCTCGCTTCCAGGCGTTCGATGAGCTCGTTCATCAGCGGGTGCTGGTCGACGCTCTGGCCGTAATGGGTCACGTCGCGTTCGGCGCGGTAGAGGTTGCGCTTGCGCACCGTCAGCGGGTCCTCGCCCACGTGGCGGGCGATGTCGTCCATCGCCTGCTCGATGATCATCATGCCCTGCGGGCCGCCGAAGCCGCGAAAGGCGGTGTTGGAAGCGGTGTGGGTGCGGGCGCGATGGCCGGTGACCCGCGCGTCGCCCAACGAGTAGGCGTTGTCGGCGTGGAACATGGCGCGGTCGACCACCGCCTCGGAGAGATCCGGCGAGTAGCCGCAATCGCCGATCACGGTGATGTCGCCGCCGGCGAGCACGCCCCGGGCGTCGAAGCCCAGCCGGTAACGGTTGTGGAACGGGTGGCGCTTGCCGGTGGCGCGCATGTCCTCGGCACGCGGCAGGCGCAGCCGGGCGGCGCGCCCCGTACGCCGGGCGACGAGCGCGGCGATGCACGCCCAGGGCGAGGCCTGGGTTTCCTTGCCGCCGAAGCCGCCGCCCATGCGCCGGGTCTCCACGGTCACCGCATGGAAGGGGATGTCGAGTACCTCGGCGACCAGCTTCTGGGTCTCGCTGGGGTGCTGGTTGGAGGTGTAGACGACGACGCCCTCGTCCTCGGTGGGGGTGACCAGACACGCCTGGCCTTCCAGGTAGAAGTGCTCCTGACCGCCGACGAACTGTTCGCCCTCGAGGGTGAACGCGGCGCCCGCCAGCGCCGCCTGCCAGTCGCCGCGCTCCTGGACGTGGGTCGGGCGAACCACGTCGCCGCGCTCGGCACTGGCCACCGGGTCGAGGCTCGCCGGCTGTTCGTCGATCTCGACGATGGCCTCCCTGACCGCCAGGCGTGCCGCCTTGTAGCTGGTGGCGGCCACCGCGAACAGCGTCTGGCCGAGATAGCTGATCTCGTCGTCGACGATCAGCGGGTCGCCGGGGAAGACCGGGCCGATATCGGTGTGGCCGGGCACGTCGACCACGGTGAAGACCTCGACCACGCCCGGGGCGCGCTTGACCGCCTCGAGGTCGAGCCGGGTCAGGCGGCCGTGGGCCACCGGCGAGAAGCCCAGCGCCACGTGCAGGGCGTCGGCGGGCGCCGGGATGTCGTCGATGTAGGCGGCACGCCCGGTGACGTGCTTGATGGCGCTCTCGTGGGCCTGGGCCGTGCCCGCGCCATTGGCTCGGGTGTCACGGGCCTCGCGCGCCAGCGGACCGTCGCCCTTGTTGCGGCCGTCCTGGTCGTGTCGGGCGCGGGCCGACTCGGCATCGACCTCGGCCGGCTGGCCGGTGGCGGAGGGGGTGTCGGACGCCGTGCTGGACAGCTTAGTGAGCGTACGCATCGAGACACACCTCCGTGGTCGGGTCGTTGTCGGTATCGAGGGTCAGGCGCAGCCGCTCCAGCAGATTGGTCGCCGTGACCAGGCGATATTCGCGGGAGCCGCGGACATCGTCGAGCGGATCGAATTCGCCGCGCAGGGTGGCCCTGGCCGTCGCGAAGAGCGCCTGACCGGGCGCCTGTCCTTCCAGCACGGCTTCGGTGGCGCTGGCGCGTCTGGGGATGCCGGCCATGCCGCCGAAGGCCAGGTGGACGTCGCGCATCACGCCGTCCTCAAGGCGCCAGGCGAAGGCGGCGAGCACCGCGGAGATGTCGTCCTCGCGGCGCTTGGAGATCTTCCACACCTTGAGCTGCCGGTCCGCGGTCGGTTTGGGCACGAAGATCGCGCTGAGGAACTCGCCGTCCGCGAGCGCCGTCTTCTTGTAGTCGAGAAAGAATTCGCCGATGGGCAGCTCGCGTTCGCCGTCGGGACCGTCGAGGCGCAGGGTCGCGTCGAGGGCGAGCAGCACCGGCGGGGTATCGCCGATCGGCGAGGCGTTGGCGACGTTGCCGCCCAGGGTGGCGCGGTTGCGGATCTGCTGCGAGGCGAAGCGGTGCATCAGGTGCGAGAAGGCGGGATAGGCCTCTTCGAGCAGCGGCTCGATGCGGCGATAGGTAACGCCGGCGCCGATCCACCAGCCATCGTCGTTCTCGTCGATGCGCTGCAGTTCGGCGACCCGGGTGACGTCGATCAGCGCGTCGAAGGACTTGAGCTGCTGGGTGCTTTCCAGCCACAGGTCGGTGGCGCCGGCGACCAGGCGAGCCTGGGGCGCCTGCAGGCGGCATTCACGCAATTCGGCGAGGTCGCGGGGCCGGGCGTAGGCCTCGGGCGTCTCGCCCGCCACCGGCGGCTGGCGGGTGGCATCATGGGCCAGGGCGGCGACGTCGGCCGGCAACTGCGGGTCGTCGGCCCAGGCCGGGTGGGTGTCCGGATAGTCGTTCATGCGCAGGGCCGCATCGCGAATCGGCCGGTAGCCGGTGCAGCGGCACAGGTTGCCGCCGAGAGCCGCCTCGAGGCGTTGCGGCGTCAGCGGGGCGGGGGCGCGGCGCTGGGATTCGTGCAGGCTGAACAGCGACATCACGATGCCCGGCGTGCAGAAGCCGCACTGGCTGCCGTGGCAGTCGACCATCGCCGCCTGGACCGGGTGCAGGGCATCGCCGCGGGCCAGCCCCTCGACGGTGACCAGGTGGCAGCCGTGGATCTGGTGGGCGGGCATGATGCAGGCGTTGGCCGTCTGGTAGGTCAGCTCGCCGCTGCCGTCCGGCGTGCCGATCGCCACGGTACAGGCGCCGCAATCGCCCGAGGCGCAGCCTTCCTTGGTGCCGGTTTGACCCAGGTGGATGCGCAGCAGTTCGAGCGCACTGGTATCGGGCGGGATGTCGGCGCACTGCCGACGCTGCCCATTGAGATAGAAGTCGATCATCACGGGTCGCTCGTTGTTATCGGTGTTCGACGTCGAGGTCAGGAGGTTTTGACCAATTGGTCAAGATGAGTGAAGCGTGGCGTATTTGCCCGGTGAGTGCAAGCCGGGGCGTTTGAAAAATGGCGCTGATCCTGACTCGCGGGGGCGACGGTTCGGCAAGTGCTTGATCGACATTGAGTCCGGGCCCGAGGTACGGCAAGCTTGCGACTTTGAACCAGCGGGGTGCTGCGATGACCACAACCCCTTCGTCGGAGGTGTCGCGGGCGAGGGTGCGCAACGAGAAGGCGATTCTCGAGGCGGCCGAGGAGGTCTTCGCCCGGCACGGCTACCGGGGGGCCAGCGTGCAGGCGATCGCCGAGGCCGCCGGGCTGCCCAAGTCCAATGTACTGTATTACGTCGGCAGCAAGCGCAAGCTCTATGTCGCGCTTCTCGAGCGGATGATGAGCCGCTGGAACGCCATGCTCGACGACATCAGCGTCGACGACGATCCCGCCGAGGTGCTCGAGGCGTTCATTCGCAGCAAGATGGAACTGACGCGCACCCATCCCCAGGGCTCGCGACTGTTCGCCGCCGAGGTGATTCAAGGGGCTCCCTTTCTTCAGGACTATCTGCGCGGCGAATTGCGCGACTGGGTGCAACAGCGTGCCAGGGTCTTCGAGCAGTGGGCCGAACGCGGGCTGATGGATCCGGTCGACCCGGTCTGGCTGATCTTCCTGATCTGGTCGGCGACCCAGCACTATGCGGATTTCGAGGCCCAGGTGCTGGGTATCACCGGTCGCGAGACACTCGATACCGACGACTACCGGCGGATCACCGATTTTCTGTGCCGGGTCGTGTTGCAAGGCTGTGGCGTGAGATCGCGCCGGTCCTGAACGGCCCTCCCCGGCACGACGGGTACCGCAGCGTCCGGCCCTTGACGACCCGCGGCGTGTGCGCGCCGGCGCCCGTCACGCCATACTTCGATTCTGGACAGGCATTCCCGGCGAGCGGCACGAATCGTGGCAGCGAGGCGTTGCGCTCGACGGGTCCTGTTCTTAGTACCTTGGTCTGGAGATCGCCTCTTGTATGCAAAAAAGGGGCAGAAAGTGCCAGCGAGACGGTGCGACGCCCGGCGAGGGCAATCTGATACCCTCGAAAACGCTCCGAAAAGGTTCCCGATTGTCGTGTATGTGGGGATCCTCTGGCGGGATCTTGTGCAGCGCGCACATGATTGCCCGTGGTCCCTCATCGTTGTTCATGCCTTTTCCTGAGGCGAGTGGTGACAATGTCTGGCGGGGTCTTGGATCCAAAAATCGTGTCCGATTGCATACACATGGCCTTGCCGGGCATAACGTGCGAAGGTGGAACTCGTAACGACAACGCGAGGTGGCTATGAACAAGCCATGGCAGGAAACGATGCTGGCCGATGCGCCATCCGGCGGCCGGATCAGCGACCCGCAGATCGTCGCTATGATTCGTCGGGCGGTGCTGACCCAGCGCCTGCCACCGGGGACGCGTCTGCCCGAGGTCACCCTGGGCGAGATCTTCGGGGTCAGCCGTTCGGTGGTGCGCAAGGCGCTGACCCGCTTGGCCTCCGACCACGTGATCGTTCAGCAACCCAACCAGGTGGCCCGTGTGTCGGCCCCGGACGTGGCGGAAACCCGCGAGATCTTCGCCGCTCGCCGCCTGGTCGAGGGTGAGGTCGCCGGACTGCTGGCCGGCCGCCTCGAGGAGGCGCAACGCCAGGCCCTGGCCGAGATCATCGCCCGTGAGCACGAGGCGCATCAGCGTGGCGACGAGGCGGAGCGTGTCGAATGCTCGCAGGCGGTGCACCATTATCTGGCCGAGCAGTCACCCAATCGCGTGCTCGGCGCCATGCTCGCCGACCTCATCCTGCGCACCTCGATCGTCATTGCCCTCTACAAGCGTTCGGGCATGGAGGCTTGCTATCTCGATCACGATCATGCCGACCTGCTGACGTTGCTCGAGCACGGGCCGGCCGACGAGGCGAGGCGTCGCATGCACGACCATCTGAGTGCCCTGGAGGCGCTGCTGGATCTCAGGCCCCAGGAGTCGCGCATCGATCTGGCGGCCATTCTGGGCGGTGCCGCCTGAGGCCAATGCGCCTGGCCTCGCGTCACGGGTAGGTCTTGTATAAGTTTTTCCGGTGCTTTCGTATTCCTCAGTATTTTTAGGCCTAATTTACGCGTTTCTGGCTATACCAACCTTGTACTCGGGCCATGGCTGTCCTATCGTGAGAGTGTGTTCAACGCTCCCTGCTGTCCCGTTTGAGCACATGTTGCCGGTCCGTTCGCGGACCGGCTTTTTGTTGTGTCTCCTCGTTGCCGACAAGCCCGTGTCGCCCTGCGGGCGAATTCCTGTATTGCCGCAAGCGATCGGTCGGGAGTCAACAACCGGTCATACGAAGCGTGGTACCGTCGGGCTTCACCCATCCATGGAAGGAAGGCGGGACACCCCATGTCGAATCGTTTCAGGACAGCCGTCTGCCCGGTATGCCGCACCGATAACTCATGGCCGCAAGGGAGCGAACCCGCTGCTGCCACTGCGTTGCATTGCCAGCATTGCCAGGCCTTCATCATGACCTATCACGCCTATCTCCAGGGCATGTTGCGCCGCGAGATCACTCGGGTGATGGCGTGTTATGCCGACCCTGACTCGGACTGCGAGTTGCAGTTGCTCAAGCGGGCGCTGGCCTACTCGCCACGGCAGGAGCCGAAGACGCCGTCGCTTCGTGTCGAATGACGGCCAGGTGCGCCGACACGGGGAAGGCCATTCGCGGGGGGCGAGAAGGAAGGGGAGCGTCCAGCGGCAGCCATATCGCCGCGCTGAGATCCGCCAGTGGCCCCGGTCCTGGCGACCGGGGCGGGTCTCGGCGTGAGCCTTGCCTTCGGTTCAGTGCATCACTTTCCAGAGTTGCAGCAGGGGTTCCTTGACGCCATTGCGACGGGCGATGTATTCCGCTTCCCGCCGGGCGTTGGCGGCCTGCTCGAGACTCATCGGACCGTCGTCCTCGTCACGCCGGGTGGTGGCAATCGTGTGCTCGGCAGTGTAGGCCTGAGCCGGGCCGATATGGGGGCCGAGCGTCGCTGGCGCCTGTTGCAGCTTGTTCATGGGAGCTCTCCTTGGCATTGGTCAGGGCGTCACGTGCCCTCCATTACCACGATAGTACACATTTCGTTACGTTCAAGGAGCGGCAGCGCAAGACGAGACCACGACTCGAGGTGCTTGGCGTCTTCCTCGTCATGACCGACGATGGGAGACGTGACAGGCCCGCCCTATCGCGACGCTGTCGCGGAACGCCCACGGGCGAGCCCGGAAGGTCCGGTTGATCGAGGCACCGACCCTGGTTATCCGGTCACCGGCGAGCCAACAACCTCAAGAGCGAGCAACGACGATGACTCTCTACGCACTCGACAACAAGGCGCCGCGGCGCGATGCGACGGTCTTTGTCGCGCCGAATGCCGCCGTGATCGGCGATGTGACCCTCGGCAAGGATGTCAGCATATGGTTCGGCGCCGTGATCCGTGGCGACAACGACAGCATCGTCATCGGTGACGGCACCAATATTCAGGAGAACTGTGTGCTGCATACCGATCCGGGTTTCGCGATGCGGATCGGAGAGGGCGTCACGGTCGGCCATCTGGTCATGCTGCATGGCTGCACCATTGGCGACGGCACCCTGGTGGGGATGCATTCGACGATCCTCAATGGGGCGCAGATCGGTGCGCAGTGCCTGATAGGGGCCGGTTCGGTGGTCACGTCCAACAAGACATTCCCGCCGCGCTCTTTGATCCTGGGCTCGCCGGCGAAGGTCGTACGGGAACTGAGCGACGAGGAAGTCGCCGGCCTGGCCGAGAGCAGTAGCGGGTATGTCGAGCGCAAGACCCGTTATCAGACGCAGCTTCGCGCGGTCGACGAGCGTCGATAGCCCGGCAGCGTGGCGTTCGGATGCCCGAACGCAAGGGAAGCCGGCTCGGTCGTGCGTCCACCTCGCTCGGCTTCCCTCGCTGTGTCCGTAACGGTGATGCGATAGCTAGCGGGCCGGGTAGGGAGACGACGACAAGTAGCGCCAGCGACCCCGCACCTCTTCCCGGTGGAGCGGCGTCCGACCGGGCTGGTGGGCCCGTTTCATGCGATAGAACTCCCGACGCACCTCGGTTTCGTCCGTGACGCCACGATAGATCAGCCGCTGGTCGTCGCTGCCGATGAGGCAATCGGGCACGGGGCCCAGATGATCCTCGATCAACCAGATCTCCACGCCGCTGGCGCGGTCGGGCCCCTCATTCGTTGCCGCCAGCAAGTAGGTCTGGCGGTGGTCGAGATCGACGAAGTAGTCGATGCCTGTCTTGTTGCTCATCACATGCTACCTCCTGACATCACGATCAGCGATGGCGATTTCTCGCATCGCTTCTTCAGCGTAGCAGAGAATTTGGGTTTTCAAACGCTGTTCGCAATCCGGCGTGAGTCGCCCGGAAGACCTGGCGAGCAGGGGTGAGAGACGGGAAATGATCTAGGCAGAGCGCGCCTGGTGTCGAAAGCTGCCAATTACTGGCTTCTGACGTACCGGCGCGGACGCTTTGCCGGCCGCAAGCGCCGGCGACGAACAGTCCCGGCTGCGATGCGCCGTGGGTGTGGCAAACCTATGTTGGTTATTTTCTGTAAATTTGCGCAATGGTTAACTTGGGTTATATGTAGGCAGCCCGTTAGCGGCCTACGCTGAGTACAGCGAAGGAATCGCTGACAGGGAAGAACGAGCCAGGAAGGCTCGACAGGCCAAGGAGGCACGAACAGGACGTTCGTGGTCAGCCAGCAAGGAGACGCAGCGCTTGGAGGCCTGCCCGCGAGGGTGGGCCTTCTCTTTGTGTGCTGAGTTGTGTGCTGAGCGCTTCAAGCCACGAAGACCTCCCCAAAACCGACCCGCATGCAAGCTGAGATTTCCGCGATGTCGCCCTTGGTGGGGAGTCGTTCAGCCATTCCGATGATGACGAGCGAGACGTAACGGCCTGCGGTGCTGTCATCACGTACCAAGCCGGCCCCGTTTCCCCAGAGACGGTTTGGAGCTTTCCCGTAACGCGGAGGATCTCCGTCCCGGTTCCCGGCGTTCCGGCACTGTCCGACCACCCAGGATCTTCTCGCATCATGAGGTCACGCCATCAGATCGTTGAGTCGTGCCACACAGGCCTGAATGGCACTTGCCGCCGCGTCGGCATCCAGGTCGTCCAGTGCCACGACGCCGACGCTGCCTTCGAAGCCCGAGCGGGATGCCGGATCGCACAGCGGACAGGCCACGCCTACGGCGCCACGCTGAAGTTGCCCGCGGGTAATGCTGTAGCCCTGGCGGCGAGCGTCGCGTACCGCGTCGCTGTCCGATTCGGACTCGGGGCGCGCCGAGAGGATGGCAATGCCGGCGGCGCCGATGGTCAGGGGGTGTCGGCTCCCCACCCGGTAGCCGACCCGGAGCAATGCCTCTTCGGGTTCGGCCACCATCAAGGCTACGCACTCGTCGCCTTGGGCGGCGGACAGGTAGGCGGTGGCGTTCGTCTCGCGGGCCAGGCGGCGCAGCAAGGGTTCGGCCACGCTGCGTAACTGCGGCTCGAATTGCGCGGCGAGGCCGAGAATCCCCCCGCCCAGGCAGATGGCCCCGTCCTTGCGGCGATAGACGAGGGCGTTAGCCTCCAGTGTCGCGACGATGCGGTAGACGATCGCCCGGTTGATCCCCAGCGCTTCCGCCAGCTCGGCAATGCTCAGGCCGCCCGGGTGGCGGGCGATGATCTTCAGGGCCTGGAGACCCCGATCGAGGGTTTGCAACTGACTCATCGTGCAGGCTCGCCGTTCAGAAATCACTGCTTAGAGGGTGTTTACAAAATGCCTGCGCTCGACAATACGGCGTTAAAATCGGCCTCAAAATGCTCATTTACCCCGTGTAAACTCCGCTTTTTCGGCCGATTTTGCCTTGTCTTGCCTTCGCTCGCCTGATTTGTAAACACCCTCTTAGACTTTGGGCTAGAAAGCCCGGGGTCTCAGCTGTCCGCCCCTTGACCCCGGTCGAGGGCTTACCTATGTTCGTTCACAGAACAAGTCTTTTCAATAAAAGTAAATAACGAGACTCGCCATGCCCACGCCCCGGACCTCACCGCGCGCCGACGAGGGACGTTGTCCTTTTCACGCCTCCGCCTCTCATGCCTTCGATGTCGCGCCGAACGGCTGTCCGGTATCGCCGCAGGCGGCAGCGTTCGACCCCTTCGAACGCGACTATCAACTGGACCCGGCGGAGGCGCTGCGCTGGTCCCGCGATCAGGAACCGGTCTTCTACAGTCCCAGGCTCGGCTACTGGGTGGTCAGCCGTTACGCCGATGTGAAGGCTATCTTCCGCGACAACCGGACGTTCTCGCCGTCCATTGCCCTGGAGAAGATCACGCCCGTCACCCAGGCCGCACAGGACACGCTCAAGCGCTACGGCTATGCCATGAACCGCACCCTGGTCAACGAGGACGAACCGGCCCACATGGAGCGCCGCCGCGCCCTGATGACGTCCTTCGAACTGGACGAGCTGGCCCATCACGAACCCATGGTGCGGCACCTGACGCGTGACTATCTGGATCGGCTGGTCGACAAGGGCGAGGCGGACCTGGTCGATGAAATGCTCTGGGAAATCCCTCTGACCGTGGCGCTGCACTTTCTCGGTGTGCCCGAGGAGGACATGGACACGCTGCGCGAGTACTCCATTGCCCACACGGTGAATACCTGGGGACGCCCCTCGCCGGACGAGCAGGTGGCCGTCGCCGAGGCGGTGGGCAAGTTCTGGCAATATGCCGGCCAGGTCCTGGAGAAGATGCGACAGGACCCTTCCGGCCACGGCTGGATGAAGTACGCCATTCGCCGCCAGCAGGAGCTGCCGGAGGTGGTCACCGACTCCTACCTGCATTCGATGATGATGGCCGGCATCGTCGCCGCCCACGAGACCACGGCGCATGCCACCGCCAACATGTTGCGCCTGCTGCTGGAAAATCGCGCGGTCTGGGAAGATCTCTGCGCCAACCCGTCGTTGATCCCCAATGCCGTCGAAGAGTGCCTGCGTCTGTCGGGGTCGGTGGCCGCCTGGCGGCGTATCGCCACGACCGATACACGGGTCGGCGACGTGACGATCCCCGAGGGGGCGAAGCTGTTGATCGTCAGTGCCTCGGCCAACCACGACGGCCGGCACTTCGAGAATCCCGACGAGCTGGACATCTACCGGGACAACACCACCGATCACCTGACCTTCGGCTACGGCAGCCACCAGTGCATGGGCAAGAACCTCGCCCGCCTGGAGATGCGTATCTTCCTCGAAGAATTCACGCGTCGCCTGCCGCACATGGCCCTGGTTCCCGAGCAGACGTTCAGCTTCGTGCCCAATACCTCGTTCCGTGGCCCGGAGCACTTGTGGGTGCGCTGGGACCCGACCCAGAACCCCGAACGTCGCGATGGCTCGATCCGTGAGCAGGGGCGCGACTTCCCGCTGGGCGCGCCCTCCCGGCGAGATGCCGAGCGGGAGGCGGTGGTGACTCGGGTCATCCGCGAGACGCCCGATGTCATCCGTCTGGTGCTGGAAGATCCGCGCGGGCGACCGCTGCCGCGCTGGACGCCGGGGTCCCACATCGATCTGACCGTAGGCGACGTCACGCGCAAGTATTCCCTGTGCGGTGACCCGGACGACGAACATCGCCTGGAAATCGCCATCCGCCGGGAAGCACCGGGGCGGGGCGGCTCCCGCTACATCCATGACACGGTCGAGCCACAGGCCCGGGTGCGTCTGCGTGGCCCGCGCAACCATTTCCGGCTGGACGAGACCACCGACGACTACCTGTTGATCGCCGGAGGCATCGGCATTACTCCGATCATCGCCATGGCGGATCGCCTCAAGCGGCTCGGCAAGCGTTATACCATCCACTACGGCGGCTGTTCCCGAGCCGCCATGCCGCTGCTGGCGCGTCTGACACGGGATCATGGTGAGTGTCTGCACCTGTATCCCGCGGACGCCGGACGGCGCCTCGACCTTCCCGCCGTCCTGGCCGGACGCGGCGAGGCCCCGGTCTATGCCTGTGGCCCGGAACGTCTGCTCGGTGCGCTGGCGGAACTCACCCGGGACGACGCGGATGCCATCCATGTTGAACACTTCAGCGCGGGTCAGGCGATCCTCGATCCTCGCCAGGAGCAAGCCTTCGAGGTGGAGCTGACGGACTCCGAACTGACCGTGCCCGTGGCCGCCGACCAGACCGTGCTGCAGGCGCTGCGCGCGGTCGGTGTCGACGTGCCCAGCGACTGTGAAGAAGGGCTGTGCGGTACCTGCGAGGTGGCCGTCATGGCGGGCGAGGTTGACCACCGCGACAAGGTCCTGACCGCCGACGAGCGAACCGCCAACCGGCGCATGATGACCTGCTGTTCCCGCGCGAAGTGCGGCAAGCTCGTGCTGGGGCTCTAGTTGATCGATAACGACTTCCTCCTGGCCCCTGACGGCCGAACAACAAGACCAACCCCACCTCCGCGCCTGCGGAGCAATCAGGAGTTCCCCGTGAACAACAAGACACTCACCCTGGCCACGCTAGTCGCCGGCGCGACGCTGCTGATGTCGCAAGCCGCCTCCGCCCAGACCACGCTCAAGGTCAGCCATTACCTGCCTCCCGTGCATGGCATCCATACCGATTTCATCGTGCCCTGGACCGAGCAGGTCACCCAGTGCACCAACGGCGAGGTCCAGTTCAAGATCTATCCGGGCGGCACGCAGCTGGGCAACGTCGCCAAGCAGCAGGAGCAGGTGCTGGCCGGGGTCGTGGATATCGCGCACGGCCTTCAGGGCATCCCCCGCGGGCGCTTTCCGCGCACCTCGTTGATCGAGTTGCCGTTCATGACTCGTGACGCCGGGGCCGCCAGCGAGACGCTGTGGGCGATGTATCCCGAGTACCTGGCACCCGAATATCGCGGCCTCAAGGTGCTCGCCTTGCATGCCCACAACGGTGGGCTCGTCCACACGGCGGACAAGAAGGTGGAAACCATGGAGGACATGCAGGGGCTGCGCCTGCGGACTCCCAGCCCTGCCGTCTCGCAGATGCTTACGGCGCTGGGGGCCACCCCGCAGGGTCTGCCGCCGGGCGAGGTCTACGAGAACATCCAGAAGCACGTGATTGACGGAACCGTCTTCCCCTGGGACCCGGTGAAGTCGTTCGGCCTGAACGAGGTGCTGCATTATCACCTGGACGCCGGCGCCTATACGGTCCCGTTTTTCTTCGTGATGAATCAGCGCAAGTACGACTCGTTGCCCGGGAACGTCCAGGCGTGCATCGACGAGGCGTCGGGGGACTCGCTGGTGGCCAAGTTCGGAGACTGGTGGGACAAGTGGGATGCCGCCGGCCGCGAGGAGGCCGTGGCCTCCGGGGATGTCATCACCCACCTGACGGACGCCGAGCGTGAGCGCTGGCGCGAGGCGCTGCAGCCCACCACCGAGGCGTATATCCAGGAGACCGCCGATCACGGGGTCGACAACGCGCGGGAGATCTACGAACGCATGCGCGAGCTGCTCGCCGAGAAGCAGCAAGACGACGCCTCCTGAGCCTCCTCGCGTGGGCGGCGCCCGTCAGGGTGACGGCCCGCCGTCTTTAGGGTGACCCTGTTTATGCGCTACGTGATAACCGCCTTGCGATCCCTGGTCACGCTGACCGCCGTGATCGGCGTCGCGGCCTATGCGGCGGCCGCGCTGCTGACGGTGGCCGACATCATCGGTCGCCAGGTCGACCACCCCGTACCCGGCGTGGTCGACCTGGTCCAGCTGTTCGTGCTGGGCGGGGCCTGGCTGGTCATTCCCTACGCCTTCATGACCGGGGCCCATGTGGGCGTGGATCTGCTCGTCGAGTCCCTGCCTCGTCAGTTGACGAGCGTGTTGCGGGGCGTCGCCGGGCTGGCCGCCATGACGTTGCTGGGTGTAATGCTCTATTTCTGTTACGCCACCTTCCAGCAGCAGGTCATGTTCGGCGATCGTTCGCAGCAACTGGGCATTCCGATCTTCTATTACTGGATGCCGCTGCTGTTTGGCGTCGGTCTCTCCATCGTCGGGACCGGACTCGGCCTGCTGCCGTCCTCTCGGCCGGCCACAGCCTCGAAGGTCGCCTCATGAGTGGTGCGATGCTCGGTCTGGCCGGTTTCGGCCTGACACTGGCGTTGATCGCCTTCGGCTTCCCGGTCGCGGTGGCCATGGCGCTGGTGGGGGTCGGCGGCTTCTGGTGGCTGAACGGGCTCATGGGGGCCGGGTTCATTCTCGGCTCGTCACCCTTCGAGGCGATCTTCCCGTACTCGCTGAGTGTCGTGCCGCTGTTCGTGATGATGGGGGTCTTTGCCGCGCGCGCCGGGCTGTCGCGCTCGCTGTTCGACATGGTCAACAGCTTCCTGGGTCATGTCCGAGGCGGGCTCGCCGTCACCGGGGTCGGCGCCTGCGCCATCTTCGGTGCCATCTGCGGGTCGTCCCTGGCCACGGTCGCGACCATGGGGCGCGTGGCGATCCCGGAGATGGAGAAGCGCGGCTATGATGGCTCGCTGTCATCCGCCTCCATCGCCGCGGGCGGTACGCTGGGTGTGTTGATCCCGCCCTCCATCCTGCTGGTGATCTACGGCATCCTCACCCAGACCTCGATCGGCCAGCTGTTCATTGGCGCCATCCTGCCCGGGATCATCGGGGCGGTGCTCTATGGGCTGGCGATCATCGTGCGGGTACGCATGGCCCCGCATCTGGCGCCTTCCACGCCCCGGGCGGGGTGGGGCACACGGCTGGCTACCCTGCGTCGGGTCTGGGGCGTGCTATTGCTCTTCGCGCTGGTGATCGGGGGCATCTATATGGGCTGGTTCTCGCCCACCGAAGCCGCCGCGGTGGGGGCCGTTGGTGCCTTCGGCCTGGCGCTGATTTCCGGGGAGCTCGATCGCCGGGCGCTGTGGGGGGCGGTGCGGGAGACCGCGGGCCTGACCGGGATGATCTTCTTCATCCTGATCGGCGCGTCGTTGTTCAACTATTTCCTGGAAACCACCGGGCTGCCCAGCGCGCTGATCGACGGTATCGAGGCCAGCGGCCTGTCGCCGGCCATGGTGCTGGTGCTGATCATGCTGTTCTACATCATCCTGGGCTGCTTCATGGATGCCATGTCGATGATCCTGCTGACCGTGCCGTTCCTGGCGCCGGTCGCGGCCTCGCTGGATTTCGACATGGTGTGGTTCGGCGTGCTCGTGGTGACGGTGGCCGAGATCGGCCTGATCACCCCGCCCATCGGCATGAACCTGTTCGTGGTCCAGGCCACTCAGCCTCATCTGACCCAGCGAACGGTGATCCGCGGAATCCTGCCGTTCATCCTGGCGGATGTGGTGCGTCTGGTACTGCTGGCGGCGCTTCCCGCGCTGACCCTGTGGTTGCCCGGGAAGATGTTCTAGGAACGGTCGCGTTATCATCGCAACGGCATGATGTTTTGGCGGCGATTGCCAATTCTCTGCTCTGTGAGCTCGGCGAAGGACTGAATCGCCCTTGCCGCACCAGCCTCGAGGAGGACGTGCTGATCACCGATGATGCCTTGCTGGTGCAGCACGGCGACCTGATGCTGATCGGCGAGTGATCTTGCCCAGCAGCAGTGGACACACCGTTAAACCCGGGTACAGTATTCAAGCGTTTCATGGATAGCGATAAGGGGCGGTGCCCTTGGGCAGGGATGCCACTCTTGAATCTAACCGGAGTCGGTTATGCGTAAGTGGCTCATTGCAAAGGCATTGGCGGGTGTGATCGCAACGGCGGCTCTGTCGGCCGTGGTGTCCGCCCAGGCTGCTGACATCTATCGCTGTACGATCGACGGCACGGCAACGTTTCAGGACTACCCTTGTGGCGATGAGCGCCAGTCCGTCGAGGTCGGCAGTAACCTCTCCACGGTCGGCTCCCCCGAACCTCGCTTCGATCTGGCCGAGCAACGCCGTAAGCGCGAGGAGCAACAGCGCCTCAAGGCCGATCTCGCCCGTGAACGTGCCAGGGTCCGCGATCTGCACAGCCAGACTGAGGAATCAAAGTATGACCAGGCCCGGGCGCAGGGCGTGGTGATCCCCGGGATGACGGAAGGGGATGCACGACTGATTTACGGCAGGCCTGATCGCTCCGGTCGGGACGGCACCTGTACTATCCTTCGATGGCACCGCCCTTATCATTGGGTGAAGATTTGTCGGAACGAAGTGGTCCAGTCCTATTACTGAAGCAGCAAGGAGAGCTCGCTATGCCTGCCGGTGTCACTGCAAATCGCCATCTGTTTTCGGCGCCTCTGTCCAGCCTGGATCCTGTTGAACCAATGGATCGGGCGAAGTTCGGCCAAGGCCAGAGGAGTGATGCTCTGGCGCAAATCCCGCCTGTCGCTGACACGACTGATGACGCTGACAGCATTGGTGATGCCGCACCTTGCGCGTCGCTCTCTCAACCCAGTCACCGGACGGAGCAACTTCTTGGTCAGCTCGTAGCCGATCTTCAACACGGTCGGGGTCAGTCATAGCTCTTTCTGTTGTATCAATTCTTACTAATATAGAGAAAGGGGCCTCGAAAGGCCCCTTTCCTATCTACCTAGGTTAAATGTCCAGATTAAGCTGCCCGGTCGGGACCAGGATAGGCCATGCTTTCAGGCCAAACTGGCGTGCGTGTTGCGTTTTGCCAGTCTTCGGGTCCTTGCGGGTAGCTAGGGTGGTTGGTCTCAATGATCAAGCGCAACATGTGACCCATGAGGTACGGTGTTGCCATGAGTCACCGCTATCGCCATCTCTCTGCTGAAGACCGAGACGCCGACCGGGACGGCAACCTGTACGTCCGGGCGATGCGCGTCGACGCGACCATCGTCCAGATGGAGGAGCTCGGCCAGGTGATGGAGGCCTTCAGCACCCTGGCAGGTTTCGTCACCGGCGGGAATCGAGGATGGCTTTCCGGCAGGCAAGAGGGCGCCGGAGTCATCCCGGCAGGAGATGACGCCCTCTGGAAACAGGTCAACCCCATAGCGTTTTGACAATTTTTTGACAAAATCTTGACGGCAACGAAAAACCGCCGCTTCGGTTGACCCGTGAGCGGCGGTTTTCGTTAATCCTTTTGGTCGGAGCGACTGGATTCGAACCAGCGACCTCTGCAACCCCATTGCAGCGCGCTACCAAGCTGCGCCACGCTCCGACAATGTCGCGACTTCATCAGCATTCGCTGAAGTGTTCGCCGCAGGACGAGGCATATACTAACGATTCCTCGATCAAATGCAAGTGGAAATTACGCTTGGCATTCAATCGCTTGTCGCTGATGGACGTGGCAGAGGGTCGGCCTCGGCTCGAGATGTGCGACTTTCGTAGTATCATGCTGGTCGCAAGCGTTGCCAGAAGGGGAGAGAGATGCCGTTGATCGTCGGTATGAGCGTACTGCTGGGTTGTCAGTTCATCGGTGAGTTGCTGGTCAGGGCGTTGTCGCTGCCGGTGCCCGGGCCGGTGATGGGGATGGTCGTGCTGCTGGTGGCCCTGATGGTCAACGGTCGGGTGCCCAGCGCCCTGCGAACGGCCGGCGAGGGCTTGCTGCGTTATCTGACCCTGCTGTTCGTGCCCGCCGGGGTGGGGATCATGTCGCATTTCGGGTTGATCGGCGAGGATCTGGGCATACTCGCCGTGACCCTGGTGGTATCCACCGGACTGACCCTGGCGGTGACCGCCAAGGTGCTCGACGTGCTGGCGAAGCGGCGTTGGGGCGGGGGTGACTCATGAATCTGACGGGGCTCGATCAGCTCTGGGTCTACCTGTCCGGCAACCCCCTGGTATCGCTGCTGGCGACGCTGGTGGCCTTCTATCTGGCCACGCACCTCCATCGCCTGGCGGGGCATTCCACCTTCGCGCATCCGGTTCTGGTGGCCATCGCCCTGTTGATCGGCTTCCTGTTGCTGACCGGCATCGACTACGCGAGCTATTTCGAGGGCGCGCAGTTCATCCACTTTCTGTTGGGGCCGGCCACGGTGGCGCTGGCGATTCCGCTGTTCGACCATCGCGAGCGGGTGCGCCGCATGCTGGTGCCGATCCTGGTTGCCTGTCTCGCGGGTATCGTCACGGCGGTGAGTTCGACACTGGGCATTGCCCTGCTGATGGGGGCGCAGCCCGAAGTGCTACTGTCGCTGGCGCCTCGCTCGGTCACCTCGCCGATCGCCATGGGCATCGCCGAGCAGATCGGTGGCATCCCCTCGCTGGCGGCGGCGCTGGTCCTGCTCACCGGGTCGATCGGTTGCACGCTGGGTCCGTGGATCTTTCGCTGGCTGCGCATCGAGGACCCCAGCGTCAAGGGGTTCACCATGGGGCTGGCCGCTCATGGCTTCGGCACCGCGTACTGCTTCGCCTCGGTCGGGGCGATGGCGGGCGCCTTCGCGGGACTGGCCATGGGGCTCACCGGCATGCTCACCGCCTTCGTGCTGCCGGCGATCGTCGCGCTGTTCGGAGTGTGAGCCGGCGTCAGAGGGTGTTTACAAAATGCCTGCGCTCGACAATACGGCGTTAAAATCGGCCTCAAAATACTCATTTACTCCGTGTAAACTCCGTTTTTTCGGCCGATTTTGCCTTGTCTTGCCTTCGCTCGCCGACTTTGTAAACACCCTCTCAGATCTCGTCCCAGATACGCTCGCGAAGGTCGTGGCTGAGTTCGCTGACCTTGCTGAAACGCCGGGCCGCGGCATTGGCCACCTCGGAGGCGGCCTGCTGGTAGCAGGAGGAGAGCGCCGAGGGATCGCGCAGCGCCTCGGGATCCCAGGCGCAGCGGGCGAGCTTTTCACTGGACGTGGCGACGACCTTGAGAAACTCGGCTTCGTGCTGCATGGCCTCGCTCATGGTCTGCAGCCAGGCCAGTTGCATCCGCGTGATCGGCGCCGTGGACTCCAGCCACTGCTGCATCCACCAGCTGGGCAGCGAGTCGCCGTTCAGCAGAGAGGCCAAAGCGTCGTTGCCGGTTCTGGACTTGCGCGTTGCCATACGAACCTCCCGTCGCGTCGAGCGTGGGTTGAGTATAGGCGTTGCCGCAGGGTGTGCCTCGGCGTTCTGACGTCATGTGCCGGAATGCTGATCGAGGTCATGGCTCACCAGAACGTCGTGAGCAGGAAGTAGACCACGCCGGTAACCACCAGGGTGCCGATCAGGTTGAGCACGAAGCCCGCCTGGATCATCGACTGGATTCGCATGTGGCCGGTGGCGAAGACGATGGCGTTGGGCGGTGTCGCCACCGGCATCATGAAGGCGCAACTGGCGGCGATGGCGGCGGGCACGGTGATCAGGATCGGCGAGACGTCGAGCGACAGCGCCAGTGCTCCGAGCAGCGGCAGGAAGGCGGCCGAGGTGGCAGTGTTGGAGGTCACTTCGGTGAGGAAGATGATCACCAGCACCACCATGCCCACCAGGCCGATCAGCGGCAGGGCGCCGAACACCGACAGGTGGTTGGCGATCCACTCCGCGAGACCGGAACGCTTGATGACCCCCGCCAGCGCCAGGCCGCCGCCGAACAGCAACAGCACGCCCCAGGGCAGGTCACGCGCCTGTTCCCAGCTCAGCAGCCGGTGGCCCCGCTGGCCGCTGGGCAGAATGAACAGCAGCAGACCGGCGGCGATGGCGATACCGGTATCCGACACCCACCCGAGGCCGGCATCGTTGATCAACGGTCTCGTGACCCAGGCCAAGGCGGCGAGCAGGAAGATCGCCCCGACGCGGCGCTCCGCCGTCGACAGGGCGCCCAGCTCGGCCAGCTGGTCGCGCACCAACTGCGCGCTGTCCTCGCCGGAACCCAGCGAGAAGCCGCCGCGGGTCAGCCACAGCCAGGCGGCGACCATCATGATCACGCTGACCGGGATGCCCACGATCATCCATTGTGCAAAGCCGATCTCGATGCCCCGGTCGCTGGCGAGGTAACCGGCGAGCAGCGCGTTGGGCGGTGTGCCGATCAGTGTCGCGATCCCGCCGATGCTGGCGGCATAGGCGATCGCCAGCAGCAGCGACGTGGCGTAGCGGTTGAGTTCCTGCGGGTCACGGTCGTCGAGCAGACTGATCACCGACATGCCGATCGGCAGCATCATGATGCTGGTGGCGGTATTGGAGACCCACATGCTGAGGAAGCCGGTGGCGATCATGAAGCCGGCGATCTGGCGACGCGGTTGATGACCGACGATCTGCAGGACCTTGAGGGCGATGCGCCGGTGCAGATCCCAGCGCTGCATGCCGAGCCCCAGCAGGAAGCCGCCCAGGAACAGGAAGACGATCGGGTCGGCGTAGCTGGCGGCCGTGGGATCGATGTCGCCGATTCCCAGGGCCGGTACCAGCACCAGGGGGAGCAGGGCGGTGGCCGGGATGGGAATCGCTTCCGTCGACCACCAGGTCGCCATCAGCAGGGCCATGCCCGCACAGTGCCAGGCCGCGGGCGACATCCCCGCCGGTGCCGGAACGAGCAGGACCATGACGACCCAGGCAGGGCCCAGCCAGAAGCCGATACGTGCGGCGAGCGAGGGCGGCGCCGCTTGTTGCCGGGTGTCGTTATCGTTCGCCATGAGGTGCCTCCTTGCATGTTCCGTCATCGCTGGCGGGCGTCGAATCCGCCGCATTCCTGTCCTGCCGGGCCCGCCATCGGGCATGGTCGGGCCCCCGAGGATTTGTCCGAAAAGCCGACGAGCGCAGGCAGTTTTCGTGCCGAGCCTAGAGGATAGCCAATCAACGCGCTAAGAGCCGAGTCAAGCGCTTCGCTACGCTGCATTCGTCGCCCGATCGCGACGCTTGGGTCCATGACGGTGCCCGCGTATACTGCGCGCACTCGCAAGTGAACCGCATGAGGCGCGCATGACAGAAACGACGGCCTGGCTGCTGCTGCTGGTCGGCCTGATCCTGATCGCCGGGCTCGCCGGCTATGCCTATTCGCTGTGGCGGGAGGTCGGCCGCCGCAAGCGCTTCCGCGAGGAAGAGGTCCAGCGCGCCAACCACAACTGTCTGGAGAGCCTCGATGGCCTCGCCCGGGCGATGCTGGCCGAACAGGTCGACCTGACCGAAGGCTCCCTGCGCTGCAAGGTGCTTCTCGAGATCATCGACCCCGGGCTGGTCGAACGCGACGCCTTTCGGGTCTTTGCCGAGGTCCATCGGCGCACCTCGCATCTGCATACGCACGCCGCGCGCGCGGCGCTGACCCCGCGCGAGCGGATGGGCGAGGATCGCGAGCGTCTGGCGGTCGAGTCGGACCTGCGTCGCGAGGTGCTTGCCGCGGCTCAGGCGGTACTCGATTTCAAGCAGCGCTGGCCGGCCAGCCTCCATTGATCGTCCGTTCGGGAGCCTCGTGATGTCGTTGTCGTTGCTGGACACCCCCCTCGCCGAGATTCGCCATGCGCTGCATGCCGCTCCGGAGCTCTCCGGCGACGAGTCGCGAACCGCCACGCGGGTGGCCGACTGGCTCGAGCAGGCCGGTGCCGACCGTGTCCTGCGGGGGCTGGGGGGGCACGGCGTGGCCGGTGTCTTTCGCGGCGCCGAGCCCGGCCCCCGGGTGATGCTGCGCGCCGAGCTCGACGGCCTGCCGATCCGCGAGGCGGCCGGCACGGCCTGGCGCTCGCGTCACGACGCCGTTGCCCACAGCTGTGGCCACGATGGCCACATGAGCGCCCTGCTGGGCGTTGCTCAGCGTCTGGCGCGGCAGCGTCCCCGGAGCGGCGAAGTGGTGCTGCTGTTCCAGCCGGCCGAGGAAACCGGCGACGGCGCCGGGCGGATCGTCGATGCGGCGGCCTTTGCCGAGATTCGTCCCGATTTCGTCTACGCCATGCACAACCTGCCCGGACGGCCGCTGGGCGAGGTCTCGGTGCGCCCCGGGGCGTTCAGCTGTGCATCCCGCGGCCTCACCGTGCGCCTCAACGGGCTGTGCGCGCACGCCGCGCATCCCGAGCAGGGACGCAGTCCGGCGATGGCGATGTGCCGCATTCTCCAGGGGCTGAAGCGTCTTCCCCAGCAGTTGCCGGACGACCTGGGGCTGGTGATGATCACCCTGATTCACGCCCGGCTGGGTGAGGTGGCATTCGGCACCTCGCCGGGCCAGGCCGAGGTCATGGCCACCCTGCGCACGGCCAGCGACGACATGATGCGGGCCCTGGCCGAGGCCTCGGTATCGCTGGTGCGTGCCGAGGCCGAGGAGGAGCAACTGGGGGTCGAGATCGACTGGAGCGACGTCTTCTCGGCGACCGTCAATGCCCCGGCGGCCGTCGAGGTCATCGAAAGCGTCGCCGGCTCGCTCGACATGCCCGTGCACCGGCTGGACGAGGCGCATCGCTGGTCCGAGGATTTCGGGGTATTGCTGGCTTGCGGCGAAGGGGCGATGTTCACCCTCGGCAGTGGCGAGCAGTGCCGTCCCTTGCATCATCCGGCCTACGATTTTCCCGACGAACTGCTCGAACGGGCCGTGGACCTGTTTCACGGGCTCGTCGAGCATCATCTGGGACGAGCGAGCGCCTGAAGTGTTGTACAAGACTGGTACAGTAAGCGTCATTTGCATCGTTTCATGCATTGCGTCACGATTGTAACTGCTATGATGTAATGCGATTGTCGTTGATGACCGCGGCAAAGAAGGATGGAGAGCACTGGCCGACGGGCGTCGGATGTGCTTTCTTTTCCGGGGAGTGTATGAGAGGACTCATCGCCCCCGAATTATTGGGTTCTAGGCTGTTTTGAACCCGCTGAGTAACGACACGTTACGACGAGCGCTGTGTTAAGAAGGAGTCTTACATGAAGAAATCAACGACTGGCTTGCTGCTTGGTTCCGCTTTCGTGATTGGCCTGTCGGGCTGTGCCAGCTCCGGCACTCAGTCCATGGGCGATACCCAGCAGGATGCTTGGTACCAGTCACCCTTCGTCTGCGGTCTGGCCGGCGGCCTGATCGGCGGCGGCATCGGCTATGCCTCGAGCGGCGATGCCGACGAGGACGATGGCGCAGCCATCGGTAGCGTGGCGGGTGCGACGGCGGGTGCCCTGCTGTGCGCCGACTACGGCAGCAAGGTGGGCGACAGCGACGGTGACGGCGTCCCGGACGATCGTGACCAGTGCCCGAACACCCCGGCGGGTGTCGCGGTGGATGCCGACGGCTGCCCGCTGGACACCGACGGTGACGGCGTACCCGATTACATGGACGAGTGCCCGGGAACCCCGGCCGGTGTCGAGGTGAACGCCTCCGGTTGCCCGCTGGACTCCGACGGTGACGGCGTACCCGACTACATGGACCAGTGCCCGGACACCCCGGCCGGTGCCGAGGTCAACGCGCTGGGCTGTGAAGCCGACGTGGTCCTGCACGACGTCAACTTCGAGTTCGACTCCGCCAAGCTGACCTCTCAGGCCGAGAGCATCCTCGACGGCGTGGCCGACAAGCTGTCAGCCAACGGTCAGGTCCGCGTCCGTGTTGAAGGCTATACCGACTCCATCGGTACCGAAGCCTACAACAAGGACCTGTCTCAGCGTCGCGCCGAGTCCGTCAAGGACTACCTGAACGCTCAGGGCATCGCCTCTGATCGCATGAAGGCCATCGGTTACGGCGAGAGCGATCCGATCGCCACCAACGAGACGGCTGCAGGTCGTGCTCAGAACCGTCGTGTCGAACTGGGTGAGTGGACTCAGTAAGACATCGGCGAGACGACGGCCGGCCAGTCCGGTCGTCGGTTGCGAAGAGGGGCGCCAGCGGCGCCCCTTTTTCATGGGTGCGCCGGGCCGGTGCTGCTGGACGTCGCGCCCCGGCAACTGCTAATGTCTGACCTCTCGCGAGCGCCGACGTCCGCCACCGTCTCACGCCGCTGCACGGTCCGACGCCGAGCGGTGGGTGTGTTGGCCGGATGACGATGCTCGCCTCGCCCCAGCCATACACCCTGATTCCGCGACATGTGATCCCTGGTATGGATCACCACTGCGCACGAGGATACCCATGCCCATCGTGACTCTCCCGGACGGCAGTCAGCGCACGTTCGATGCCCCGCTCAGTATCATGCAACTCGCCGAATCGATCGGCCCCGGTCTGGCCAAGGCCTGCGTAGCCGGCAAGATCGACGGCGTGCCGGTCGATGCCGCCGATGTCATCGACCATGATGCCGAGGTGGCCATCATCACCGCGCGTGACCCGGAAGGCCTCGAGATCATTCGTCACTCCTGCGCCCACCTGATCGGGCACGCGGTCAAGCAGCTGTACCCCGATGCCAAGATGGCGATCGGCCCGGTGATCGAGGACGGCTTCTACTACGACATCGACTTCGGCCGTTCGGTGACCCCCGAGGACCTCGAGGCCATCGAGCAGCGCATGAAGGCGCTGATCGACAAGGGCTACGATGTGGTGCGCGAGTACGTCGATCGCGATCAGGCGATGTTGACCTTCCTGCATCGCGACGAGCCCTACAAGCAGGAGATCGTCCGCGAGATTCCCGAAGGCGAGACCATCCGCCTCTATCATCACGAAGAATACACGGACATGTGCCGCGGTCCGCACGTGCCCAACACCAGCCACCTCAAGGCCTTCAAGCTCACCAAGCTGGCCGGTGCCTACTGGCGCGGCGACGCCGAGAAACCGATGCTGACGCGCATCTACGGCACCGCCTGGGGCGACAAGAAGCAGCTCAAGGCCTATCTCAAGCGGCTCGAGGAGGCGGAGAAGCGCGACCACCGCAAGCTGGCGCGCAAGCTCGACCTCTTCCACATGCAGGAAGAGGCGCCGGGCATGATCTTCTGGCACCCGCGGGGCTGGACGCTGTGGCAGGTGGTCGAGCAATACATGCGCAACGTCTATCGCGAGAGCGGTTACCAGGAAGTGCGCTGCCCGCAGATCATGGACGTGTCGCTGTGGAAGAAGTCCGGCCACTGGGACAACTACGCCGAGAACATGTTCTTCACCGAGTCGGAGAAGCGCGAGTACGCGCTCAAGCCGATGAACTGCCCGGGGCACGTTCAGGTCTTCAATTCGGGACTGCGCAGCTATCGGGAACTGCCGGTGCGCTACGGCGAGTTCGGCGGCTGTCACCGCAACGAACCCTCGGGTGCGCTGCACGGCATCATGCGCGTGCGGGCGTTCACCCAGGACGACGGTCACGTGTTCTGCACCGAGGAGCAGGTCGAAGCCGAGGTCACGGCCTTCCACCGCCAGGCGCTGAAGGTGTATCGCGATTTCGGTTTCGATGACATCGCCGTCAAGATCGCCCTGCGTCCCGACAAGCGGATCGGCGATGACGCCGTCTGGGATCGCGCCGAGTCCGCCCTGCGTTCGGCGCTGTCGGCCTGCGAGGTCGAGTGGCAGGAGCTGCCCGGCGAGGGCGCCTTCTACGGACCCAAGATCGAATACCACATGAAGGACTGCCTGGGTCGCCAGTGGCAGGTCGGTACCATGCAGGTCGACTTCATGATGCCCGAGCGTCTGGGCGCCCAGTACGTCGCCGAGGACGGTGCGCGGCGCACGCCGGTCATGCTGCACCGGGCCATCGTCGGGTCGATGGAGCGCTTCATCGGTATCCTGATCGAGCACTACGCCGGCGCCATGCCGCTCTGGCTGTCGCCTCAGCAGGCGGTGGTGCTGACCATCACCGATGCCCAGCGCGATTACGCCCTGGCCGTCGAGCAACGCCTGCAGAAAATCGGCCTGCGCGTCAAGGCGGACTTGAGGAACGAGAAGATCGGCTTTAAAATCCGTGAACATACGTTGCAGAAGGTCCCGTACCTGTTGGTGGTAGGGGACAAGGAAGTCGAAGCGGATTCAGTCGCCGTTCGTACCCGGAGTGGCGAGGATTTGGGCACCATCACGGTCGATGACCTGATCGCCCGCCTCGAGGCTGAGCGGGGCTGACACGACAACGTTAACCAGAACGGAGACGTAACGATCAAGCGTAATACTCAGCGCGGACGTCCTCAGGACAAGCGCCCTCCCATGAACGACCGCATCCGTGAAGACGAGGTGCGGTTGATCGACAGCGACGGTGAACAGGTCGGCGTCGTGCCCACCAGCGAAGCGCTGGAGCGGGCCGAGGCGGCGGGAATGGATCTCGTGCAGATCTCCAACGCCGACCCCATCGTCTGCAAGATCATGGATTACGGTAAATTCCTCTTCGAGCAGAAGAAGCAGAAAGCGGCTCAGAAGAAGAAGACCAAGCAGATCCAGGTCAAGGAAGTCAAGTTCCGGCCTGGCACCGACGAGGGGGACTATCAGGTCAAGCTCAAGAACCTGACGCGCTTCCTCGAAGGTGGTGACAAGGGCAAGGTCACGCTGCGTTTCAGAGGTCGTGAAATGGCGCACCAGGACATCGGCCGCAAGCTGATGGAACGGATCGCCGCCGATCTCGAGGAACTGGCCAATGTGGAATCCTTCCCCAAGATGGAAGGGCGCCAGATGGTCATGATCCTTGCCCCCAAGAAGAAGTGATCCGACGGCAGTCGAACGGATAGCCGCCAGCGGGCGGCTATCGGCCACGGATTTTCTAAAGAAACCCGAGCGGAGACTCTCTCCATGCCGAAAATCAAGAGTAACAGCGGCGCTGCCAAGCGCTTCAAGAAGACGGCCAACGGCTTCAAGCACAAGCAGTCGTTTCGCAGTCACATCCTGACCAAGAAATCCACCAAGCGTAAGCGTCAGCTGCGCGGCATGAAACAGATCCACGACGCCGACAAGCCGTTGATCCGTCGCATGCTGCCCAACCTGTAACGCCTTGGTCGAATTCATCTAACGTCAGGAGATTGCCATGACTCGCGTCAAGCGTGGTGTGGTCGCACGCCGCCGTCACAAGAAAATCATGAAGCAGGCCAAGGGTTACTACGGTGCCCGGTCTCGCGTGTTCCGTGTCGCCAAGCAGGCGGTCATCAAGGCGGGCCAGTATGCCTACCGCGACCGTCGTCAGCGCAAGCGTCAGTTCCGCGCCCTGTGGATCTCGCGCATCAACGCGGCGGCCCGTCAGAACGGCCTGTCCTACAGCCGCTTCATCGCCGGCCTCAAGAAGTCCGGTATCGAGATCGACCGCAAGGTCCTGGCCGATCTCGCGGTTCACGAAAAGGCTGCCTTTGCCGCTATCGTCGAGAAGGCCAAGGCTGCCCAGTAAATGATGACACCGGCGAGGCCGCCATGGCTTGCCGATGGTTCATCGTGAACGTCGCAGGGGAAGAGCAGCCGCTCTTCCCCTGTTTTTTTTGGGGCCTTCGGGCCCCACGACCCAGAATCGGAGCGTAACGGATGGAGCATCTATCCACTCTGGTCAACGAGGCGCGTCAGGCCATCCAGGCCGCCGATACGGTCGCGTCGCTGGACGAGGTCCGGGTTCGCTATCTCGGCAAGAAGGGCGAGATCACCGCGCTGCTCAAGTCGCTGGGCCAGTTGCCGGCCGAGGAACGTCCGCAGGCCGGGGAGCGTATCAATCAGGCCAAGCAGGCGCTCAACGGCGACATCGAGGCGCGTCGGCGCGCGCTCGAACAGGCCGCGCTCGAGGCGCGCCTGGCCGCCGAGCGTGTCGACGTGACCCTGCCGGGTCGCGACCGGGTCGCGGGCGGGCTGCATCCGGTGACTCGCACCCTCGAGCGGATCGAGGGGCTGTTCGCCCATATCGGCTTCGAGGTCGCCGTGGGCCCCGAGATCGAGGACGACTACCACAACTTCGAGGCGCTCAACATCCCGGCGCATCACCCGGCGCGGGGCATGGCCGACACCTTCTATTTCGATGCCACCCGGCTGCTGCGTACCCATACCTCGCCGGTTCAGGTGCGCACCATGGAAACCCAGGCACCGCCGATCCGCATCGTCTGCCCGGGGCGGGTCTATCGCAGCGACTCCGACCTGACCCACACGCCGATGTTCCATCAGATCGAAGGGCTGCTGGTCGACGAGGGGGTCAGCTTCGCCGACCTCAAGGGCACCATCGAGGACTTCCTCCACGCCTTCTTCGAGCGCGACGATCTGTCGGTGCGTTTCCGGCCGTCCTACTTCCCGTTCACCGAACCCTCCGCCGAGGTCGACATCCAGTGCGTGATGTGCAGCGGCGACGGCTGCCGGGTCTGCTCGCACAGCGGCTGGATCGAGATCATGGGCTGCGGCATGGTGCATCCCGAGGTCTTCCGCCATTCGGGCATCGATGCCGAGAGCTACACCGGGTTCGCCTTCGGCATGGGGGCGGAACGTCTGGCCATGCTGCGTTACGGGGTCAATGACCTGCGTCTGTTCTTCGAGAACGATCTGCGCTTTCTGCGTCAGTTCGCCTGAGCGACTCAAGGAGACGGGATCTCAAGATGAAATTTTCCGAACAATGGCTGCGTGAGTGGGTCTCGCCGAGCCTGTCGACGCAGGCCCTGGCCGATCAGATCACCATGGCGGGCCTGGAGGTCGACGCCGTGGCCGACGTGGCGGCCGAGTTCTCCGGCGTGGTCGTCGCCGAGGTGATCAGTCGCGAGGCGCACCCCGACGCCGACAAGCTCAGCCTGTGCCGGGTCGACGACGGCTCCGGCGAGCCGGTCCAGGTGGTGTGCGGCGCGCCCAACGTCGCCGCCGGCCAGAAGGTGGCCTTCGCCCGGGTCGGTGCCGTGCTGCCCGGTGACTTCACGATCAAGAAGGCCAAGCTGCGCGGCGCGGAGTCGCGGGGCATGATCTGCTCGGCCTCCGAGCTGGGGCTGGAAGAGGAGACCTCGCCGGGCATTCTCGAATTGCCGGCCAGTGCGCCGGTGGGCGAGGACTTCCGCGGCTGGATGGGCCTCGACGACCGGACCATCGAGGTCGACCTGACGCCCAACCGTGGCGACTGCCTGAGCGTCAAGGGCATGGCCCGCGAAGTGGGGGCACTCAATCGCCTGACCGTTCGCCCGCCCGAGCTGGTCGAGCAGCCGGCGACCCACGAGGTCGTCTTTCCGGTCGCGGTCAGTGCGCCCGAGGCCTGCCCACGTTACGTGGGGCGGGTGGTGCGCGGCATCGACGTCAGCGCCGAGACGCCGTTATGGATGGTCGAACGCCTGCGCCGCAGCGGCGTGCGCCCGATCAATGCCGTCGTCGACATCACCAACTACGTGATGCTCGAACTCGGCCAGCCGATGCATGCCTTCGACCTGGCCAACCTCGCGCAGGCCATCGACGTGCGCCATGCCCGTGACGGCGAAACCCTGGTACTGCTCGATGGTCAGGAAGTGACCCTGCGCGCTGACACCCTGCTGATCGCCGATGCCGAGAAGCCGCTGGCGATCGCCGGCGTGATGGGCGGCGAGCACTCCGGGGTCAGCGACGCCACCCGTGACGTCTTCCTCGAATCAGCGTTCTTCGCGCCGCTGGCGGTGGCCGGCCAGGCGCGGACCTACGGCCTGCACACCGACGCCTCGCACCGTTTCGAGCGCGGCGTCGACCCCGACCTGACCCTGCCGGCGATCGAGCGCGCCACGGCGCTGCTGCTGGCGATCGCCGGCGGCGAGGCCGGGCCGATCAGCGAGACGGTGAGCCCCGATCATCTACCCGCGGCGCGTCGGGTGACCCTCCGGGCCGCGCGAGTCCAGCAGTGTCTGGACATGGCGATTCCCGACGCGGACATGGTCGATATCCTCGAGCGGCTGGGCATGCGGGTCGTGGACGCTGACGCTGACGCCGGCGTCTGGCAGGTCGAGGTGCCCAGCTGGCGCTTCGACGTGGCGATCGAGGAGGACCTGATCGAGGAACTGGCGCGCATCTACGGTTACAACCGGCTTCCGGTGCGTCGCCCCGCGGCCCGCCTGGCGTTGAGCGCCGATGACGAGGCGCGTCGCCCCCTGGCGCAGCTACGTCGCCAGTTCGTGGCTCGCGGCTACCAGGAGGCGATCAGCTACAGCTTCGTCGCGCCGGACCTGCAGGCGCTGTTGGCCCCCGATGCGGTCGCGCCGCGCCTGGCCAACCCCATCTCCAGCGACATGTCGGTGATGCGGGCCAGCCTGTTTCCCGGGCTGGTGAAGGCGCTGATGCACAACCTCAATCGTCAGCAGAACCGGGTGCGACTGTTCGAGACCGGCCTGGTGTTCCGCGGCGAACTCGATGCCCTGGAGCAGACCGCCATGGTCGGCGCCCTAGTCTGCGGGTCGCGCGATCCCGAAGGCTGGACGGCGGGACGCGATACGGTCGACTTCTTCGATCTCAAGGGCGACCTGGAAAGCATCCTGGCGATGAGCGGGCAAGGGGGGCAGTGGCGCTTCGAGGCACAGCCCCACCCGGCGCTGCATCCCGGGCAGTCGGCGCGGGTCCTGCGCGACGGCGTGCCGGTCGGCTGGATCGGTGCGCTGCACCCGGCGGTGCGCAGCGAGCTGGGGCTGAAGGTCGATGCCTTCGTCTTCGAGGTCGAGCAGGAGGCGCTGGTCGCAGGGCAACTGCCGCGTTTCGTGCCGCTTTCCCGCTACCCGGAAGTGCGCCGTGACCTGGCGCTGGTGGTGGCCGAGGACGTGCCGGTCCAGGCGCTGCTGGACACGCTGCGCGAGCAGGCCGGCGAATGGCTGGCCGATCTGGCCCTGTTCGACGTCTACCAGGGGGCGGGGGTCGCCGAGGGCTACAAGAGCCTTGCGCTGGGCTTGACCTGGCAGCATCCTTCGCGCACGCTGAATGATGAGGAAATCAATCAGTTAGTCGATGCTATCGTTGCCGAGTCCAAGCGTCGTTTCGGCGCCGAGTTGCGAGGCTGATGCCGTCATCCAGCACGAGGGAGTGATCATGGGTGCGTTGACCAAAGCGGAGCTGGCCGAACATCTGCATACCGAGCTGGGCGTATCCAAGCGCGAAGCCAAGTCGATGGTGGAAGCGTTCTTCGAGGAGATTCGCGGCTGTCTGCGCGAGAACGAACAGGTGAAGCTGTCCGGATTCGGCAACTTCGATCTTCGCGACAAGCGCGAACGGCCGGGACGCAACCCCAAGACCGGTGAGGAGATTCCGATTTCGGCGCGTCGCGTCGTGACCTTCCGCCCCGGCCAGAAGCTCAAGGCCCGGGTCGAGGATTACGACGGTCAGCACCCCTGATGCCAGGCTTCCGCACGCATGACGACGAGGGCCCCGCCAAATCGGCGGGGCCCTCGTCGTTGCGGGAAGCGGGAGCAGGGGTCAGGGAAACAGCTGTGACAGCTTGGTCGCCAGCATGACGTTGCCGCTGGCCTTGAGGCGCCCCGACATGAAGGCCTGCATGCCGTTCAATTCGCCCTTGAGGACACCCTTGAGCGTGGCGCTGTCGGTGCTCAGCGTGACCGAGGGATCGTCGTGTTCGCCTTGCTGGATGTCCAGCGTGCCATCCTCGATCTGGAGATAATAGTCGTCGGCGTCACTGATCAGGAACTGGAAGGTCTCGTTCATGCCCTTGGCGGCCTGGGGATCGAAACGTGCCTTGAGGGTGTCGATGACGCTGGGGGTGTTGCTCATTGCGGCTTCCTGCTATGGGCGATGGTATCGGGGAGCATATTTAAGACACTCGTTTGAAGCAAGTGGGGCGCCGGTAGAGGCCCTTGTCGTTGCCTCGAGCGAGAGTATTCGCAACGCGTAGCCGGAACAAGGAGTCGAGCGTGAACGAATGGTTGTCGGACTATGGGCTGTTCCTCGCGGAAGCGGTGACCCTGACGGTGGTGGCGGTCGCGGTGATCGCCGTCGCCGCGAAGGGGCGAGGTAGCGGTCAGGCGCGCAGCCGCCTGAGAATCGAGGAACTCAATGGCCGCTACCGGGCCAGGCAGCGGCGCCTGAAACTCGCCACGCTGGACAAGAAGCGACGCAAGCTCGCGCAGAAGGCCTTCAAGCGCGACGACAAGCACAGCGATCGCCAGCCGGGCGGCGAGCGCCGTGCCACGGTCTGGGTCATCGATTTCCATGGCGACATCAAGGCGTCCGGGACCGCCCGCCTGGCGGAGGAGGTCTCGTTGCTGATCGAGGCCTCCGAACCGGGCGACGAGGTGGTGGTGCGGCTCGAATCGGCGGGCGGGCTGGTCCACGCCTATGGCCTGGCGGCGGCGCAACTTGACCGACTGCGTCAGGCCGGGGTCTCGACCACGGTGTGCGTCGACAAGGTGGCGGCCAGTGGCGGTTACATGATGGCCTGCTGCGCCGATCGCGTGCAGGCCGCGCCGTTCGCGGTACTCGGGTCGATCGGGGTGGTCGCGCAGCTGCCCAACCTGCATCGGCTGCTCAAGCGTCACGACGTCGATGTCGAACTGCTGACCGCGGGACGCTACAAGCGGACCCTGACGGTCTTCGGCGAAAACACCGAGGAGGGACGCGAGAAGTTCGTCGATGAGCTCGAGAACACCCACGCGCTGTTCAAGCGTTTCGTCGGCGAGCGGCGACCGGGGCTCGACATCGAGGCCATCGCCACCGGCGAGACCTGGTACGGCAGCGAGGCCGTGGAAAAGGGGTTGATCGATGCCGTGGGAACCAGCGAAGCCTATCTGCTCGAGCGGATGGCCCGTGCCCGGGTGCTGAGTGTCGCCCTGGAGAAGCGCCGCGGGATGGCCGAACGGGTCGGCCTGGCGGCCTCGGTCGGCGTCGAGCGAAGCCTCCGGCGGCTCTACGAGACCCTGGAGGCCAGTGGCTGGCAGCGGCGCTGACGCCTGCGGTCAGCCGCTGTTGTAGAGACCGGCGAGGGTGTCGACCAGGGTGCGCGCCTGGTCGCCCTGCAGCGAGTAGTAGATCGTCTGCGAGGCACGCCGGGTGGTGACCAGTCCTTCCCGGCGCAGGATCGCCAGATGTTGCGAGAGGGCCGACTGACTCAGTGCCAGGCGGGCATTGAGCTCGGAAACCGACAGTTCGCCATCGTCGAGCAGGCAGAGGATGCGCAGACGGTTCTCGTTGGCCATGGCCTTGAGCAGGTTGGTGGCTTGGTTGATCGCCGTACCGCTTCCTTCGAGCAGGGTCGCGGTGGGCTGGCGGGTAGTCATTGGCGCCTCCTGGGGTGACGGCCCAGCGGGAGAGGGGCCGGTGCCGCGTCGGTGTTCTTGTCGTGTCTCGTACGCGGTGATCGCGCGAGGGCCTGCGGCCCTGGCGCCGGAAACCGTTAGGCGACTCGCTGATCGTGATTCTGAGCCTATCGGGTCTGCCTTCATTACTGATTTAGTGAAACTTCATTCACCGCGCAATCGGGGCGCTGGGGTGGATTTCACGATAAATCAGCGTAGCGTTTGCCGTCATGACGGTCCTTGCGTCTCTTTGTCGACAATTTTGTCACGCGGCTTGTCGCAGATCACGAAGACTCGCTCGCTGTGCCGGTTTTAGGCCATGGTATGAAGGCAAAAGTTCGCCCCTGACCTAGAGTGTCAACAATCGTTGTGGCGGCGTCGACCACACGGCTGACAACAACCATCATCAAAGGTCAGGATTTCCATGAGCGCCTATCAGACCGAATACCGACTCGCGATCCAGGAACCCGCTGCCTTCTGGGCGGAGCAGGCTGAGCGCATCCCCTGGTTCAGTCCACCCGGGACCATTCTCGCGTATGACGAACAGGGTCATGCGCGCTGGTACGGCGACGGCGTGCTGAATACCTGCCACGTGGCGCTCGACCATCACGTCGAGACCGGGCGCGGCGATCAGCCGGCCATTCATTGGGACTCGCCGGTCACCCGGAGCAAGCGGACCCTGAGCTATCGGCAACTGCGCGACGAGGTGGCGCGATTCGCCGGTGCGTTGCGGGAACTGGGCGTGACCAAGGGCGACCGGGTGGTCATCTACATGTCGATGGTCCCCGAGGCGCTGGTCGCGATGTACGCCTGTGCCCGACTGGGTGCCGTGCACTCGGTGGTGTTCGGCGGTTTCGCGGCGCACGAACTGGCGGTACGCATCGACGACGCCGAACCGCGGGTGGTGATCGCCGCCTCCTGCGGTGTCGAGGTCGACCGGGTGATTCCCTACAAGCCGATTCTCGACGCCGCGCTGGCGCAGAGTACCCACCGCCCCGAGGTCTGCGTGATCCTGCAGCGGGAAGCGCTGACGGCCGAACTCGGCGATCGCGATCATGACTGGCGCACGGTGATCGAGACGGCCGAGCCGGCGGCGTGCGTCCCGGTGGCGGCGACCGACCCGCTCTACATTCTTTACACGTCGGGGACCACCGGCAAGCCGAAGGGGGTGGTCCGCGACCATGGCGGCCATGCCGTGGCACTGCACTATTCCATGGAGCGTGTCTACGGCATGTCGCCCGGCGAGGTGTTCTTCTCGGCCTCCGACGTGGGCTGGGTGGTGGGGCATTCCTATATCGTCTATGCACCCTTGATCTACGGCTGCACCACGCTGGTCTACGAGGGCAAGCCCGTGCGCACGCCGAATGCCGGGGCGTTCTGGCGGCTCATCGAGGAATACCGGGTTCGCGCCTTCTTCACCGCCCCCACGGCGTTCCGGGCGATCAAGAAGGAGGATCCCGACGGCCACTGGCTGGAGAAGCACGACATCGGCTGTCTGCGCACCCTGTTCCTGGCCGGCGAGCGGCTCGATCCGCCGACGTTCTACTGGCTCGAGGACCTGCTGAAGATTCCGGTGATCGACCACTGGTGGCAGACCGAGACCGGCTGGCCGATCGCCGCCAACCTGCAGGGCCTGGAGCCCATGCCGACCAAGGCCGGTTCGGCCACCATGCCGGTGCCGGGGTACGCCGTCGAGGTGCTCGACCCGCACGGCGACAGGGCCGCGCCCGGCACCCAGGGCAGTGTGGTGATTCGCGAACCCCTGCCGCCGGGCTGCCTGGCCGGCATCTGGCGCGATCCGGCGCGTTTCCAGCGCGCCTATCTGGCCGCCTATCCGGGCTATTACCTGACCGGCGACGGTGGCTATTTCGACGAGGACGGGTATCTGTTCGTCATGGGGCGCACCGACGACGTGATCAACGTGGCGGGGCACCGGCTGTCCACGGGCGAGATGGAAGAGGTCGTGGGCGCGCATCCGGCGGTGGCCGAGTGCGCGGTGATCGGCATTCAGGACGCGCTGAAAGGGCAGGTGCCGATCGCGCTGGTGATTCCCAAGGACGGCTTCGACGGCGATGACGAGGCGCTCGAGCGCGCCCTGGTCGCCCTGGTGCGCGAACGCATCGGCGGCATCGCCTGCCTCCACCAGGTGCTGGTGGTGCCGCGCCTGCCCAAGACCCGCTCGGGCAAGATCCTGCGCAAGCTGCTGCGCAATATCGCCGACGGCGAGGCGTATGGCATGCCGTCGACCATCGACGACCCGGCCAGCCTGCAGGACGTCCACGAGAGCATGATCGAACGCCGAATCGGTGCCGCCGGGCAGGCCCGGCCGGCGGAGTGACGTACAGCGGCGGCGGCCCTGGCCCTAGAGACCGCCGCCGCTCTCCATCAAATACGTGATCACCACCTTGATCACGAAGGCGAGCAGGCCGGCGCCCAGCACCATGAACAGCATCACGCTACCGAAACGGCCCGCGCGCGACTGGCGCGCCAGGTCCCAGATGATGAAGCCCATGAACAGGATCAGTCCGCCGATCATCAGCGGCGTGGCCCAGGTCTCGAAGGTCTGATCCATGCGCTGCGTGCCCCCGGCAAAGCGACGAGTATAGCCGGCCTGCGCCACCGAGGCAGCCCGCCTGCGGCGCTGCCTCGGTGGCGTTTCCGTGGTAATATCCGAGCAAATTCCTCAAGCAAGTCCGATACATGCCTACCTTGAAGATCTTCGTCGGTACCGTCTACGGCGGTGCCCTGGATGTCGCCGAGCAGGTCAAGCCGCTGTTCGAAGAGGCCGGCTACGAGGTCGACATCCTCGAGCAGCCCACCCTCGAGGACCTCGTCGATCCGTTGCCCGATCTGGCGCTGTTCTGCACCTCGACCACCGGCAGCGGCGACGTGCCCGGCAATCTGACGCCGTTCGTGCGGGCGCTCAAGGAACGCCCGCCGACCCTGACAGCGCTGCGCTACGGGCTGATCGCGCTGGGCGACAGCTCCTATGTCGATAGCTTCTGCGGCGGAGGGCGCAGTCTCGACGCCCTGCTCGAGGATCTCGGGGCACAACGGCTCGGCGAACGCCTCGAGATCGATGCCATGGAAACCTTCATGGCCGACGACGAGGCCGTTCCCTGGGCGGAGCGCTGGATCGCCGAGCAGCAGCTTCGTCAGGCCTGAAGGAGGTGACGTGGTGAAACCCAACCTGATGACGCCCGAGCGGGTCAGCGTGATGGTGGGCGTGGCGATCGCCCTGCTGGCGACCCTGCCGCGCTATCTGCACGCCGCCGGCCAGTCGGATCGCCTGTGGCTGCTGACGGGGGCGCTGGTCGTGGTGCTCGTCGGGGCACTGCTCTCGTGGCGAGTGCTCGAGGCGCCGGCAAGACGTCGCCTGCCGGGGCTGTTGACCAGTCTGGCGCTCAGGCTGGTGCTGGGCCTGGCGCTGGTGGCGATCTGGCAGTGGAGCCAGGGCGGGGTCGATCGCCTGATGGTGCTTTCCCACGGCACGGCCCTGGGTCTGCTGGGGCATGCCCTGCTGGTGGGGTGGCGGCGCCGCGGCGCCTGACGGCAAGCCCCTCGACGCCGCCCCGGCCGAGCGACCGGGGCGATGCATGGCGGCCCGGAGCATTCCGGGCCGTGATTCATTTCAAGGTGTAGCAGGGCACGTACTCGCGTCCCGGCAGCTTCATGCGGCCCTGGGTGACGAAGGAGCCGAGCAGGGCGTCGAGGCGTTCCATCAGTTCGGCTTCGGCATGCAGGCGGAAGGGGCCGCGGGCCTCGATCGCGCGGATGCCGGGTTCCTTGACGTTGCCGGCGACGATGCCGGAAAAGGCACGCCGCAGGTTGGCGGCCAGTTCGTGGACCGGCAGCTCACGATGCAGCTCGAGCCCGGCCATCGCCTCGTGGGTGGGCTCGAAGGGCTGCTGGAAGGCCGGCTGCACGTTGAGGCGCCAGTTGAAGTAGAAGGCATCGTTGTGAGCGCGCCGGAATTCGGCGACTTCGTCGATCCCCTCGCGCATGGCGCGGGCCACGCCGATCGGGTCGTCGATGATGATGCGGTAGCGCTGGCGTACCGACTCGCCGAGGGTATAGGCGAGGAATTCATCGATGCGCTTGAAGTACTCGGCGGCGCTCGACGGCCCGGTGAGGATCACCGGGAAGGGCGTGTCGGCATTCGACGGGTGCAGCAGGATGCCCAGCAGGTAGAGGATCTCTTCCGCGGTGCCCACGCCGCCGGGAAAGACGATGATCCCGTGACCGACCCGGATGAACGCCTCGAGGCGCTTCTCGATGTCGGGCATCACCACCAGCTCGTTGACGATCGGGTTGGGTGACTCGGCGGCGATGATGCCGGGCTCCGAAATGCCCAGATAGCGCCCGTGCTTGCGACGCTGCTTGGCGTGGGCGACGTTGGCGCCCTTCATCGGCCCCTTCATGGCGCCCGGGCCACAGCCGGTGCAGATGTCCATGTCGCGCAGGCCCAGATGGTAGCCGACGTCCTTGGTGTAGTCGTACTCCTCGCGGGTGATCGAGTGACCGCCCCAGCAGACCACCAGGCTGGGTTCGCGCGAGGATTTCAGGGTGCCGGCGTTGCGCAGGATATGGAACACCGCATTGGTGGTGCCCTCGCCGGTGGAGAGGTCGAAGCGCGGCTGCTGCTGGATTTCGTTGAAGACGTAGACGATGTCGCGCAGCACCGCCGACAGGTGCTCGCGAATGCCGCGGATCATGTGCCCGTCGACGAAGGCTTCGTCCGGGGCGTTGGTGAGCTTGAGGCGAATGCCGCGGTCCTGCTGCAGCACCTCGATGTCGAAGTCGTGGAAGGCTTCCATCACGGCCAGGCCGTCGTCGGTGGGCGAGCCGCAATTGAGGACCGCCAGCGCGCAACGCCGCAGCAGGTCGTGAAGGCCGTTGGCCGAGGTGTCTCGCAGGCGGTTGACCTCCTGCTGGGAGAGGACCTCGAGGCTGCCTTCCGGGGAAATCGTCGTGGATATCGTTTCGGGCATCTAGGGTTCCTTGTCATGCCGCCCCCGGCGAGGGCGAATCCCTGGCAAGCGTTCGTCAGGCCGATTCTGCCACTCGCCGACAGTGATCTGTCGGGTCCGGGGAAGTGTCTTCGTCGATGCTAACACGCCGCTCTCGTCCCCGCAGCGCTGCGGGGCGCGGGCATTTTTGTTAAGCTTGTGGCGGTGTCCTGATCGGCCTGGGCATGGCCAGCCGTGTCGCCGACCCGGGGGCGTCGCTTGTGCCGCGCCACCAATGACTTCCAGCGAGTGGACCCCTCGATCCATGTTCAACGCCCAGTACTTTCGTACCTTCATCACGCTGGTAGAGACCGGCAGCTTCACGCACACTGCACGCCGTCTGGACATGACCCAGCCGGGGGTCAGTCAGCACATCCGCAAGCTGGAAAAGTATCTCGGCAAGCCGCTGCTCAACCGCCATGGACGACGCTTCACGCTCACCGAGGCGGGGCGACGTGCCTACGACTACGCCATTCGACTGTTCGCCGAGCACGAGCATTTTCGCCACTCGCTGGACAACGAGTCCCCGCACTCCGGGGAGTGCCGTGTCGCCTCGCCGGGCAGCATCGGGCTGATGTTCTACCCGTTCATTCTCGGCTATCAGCAGATGCACCCGGGGCTGACGGTGAATTACAGCTTCGCCTTCAACCACGAGATCGTGCAGGGCGTGCTGGCCGGGCGACACGACCTGGGCATCGTCACCGAGCGGGTGCGGCATCCCGAGCTGCACTTCGAGCCGTGGCATCAGGAGCCGCTGTGCCTGGTGGTCCCGGCCGACTTCACCGGGACCTCGTTGCAGGAATTGATGGCGCTGGGCTTCATCAACTATTCGGATGGGCTCAATCACGCCGGTCAGTTGCTGCGCGCCAACTTCGCCGGCGAATTCCGCTCGATGAGCCATTTTCCCCGCCAGGGTTTCACCAACGAGGTCGCCATGGTGCTCGACGCCGTGGCCCGCGGGCTGGGCTTCACGGTGATCTCGCGACTGGTGCTCGAGACCTCGCCCTGGCAGCGTCAGGTCAAGGCACTGACCCTGCCCAATCAGGTCTACGAATCCCTCTACATCGTCACGCAATCGGGCAGCGACCTGCCGCGCCGTTACCAACAACTGCTCGACGATTTCCGCGACGAACGGCGCAATACCCTCTACGGCCTGGTCGAGGAGCCCGGTTTCGATATCTGAACGCCCGAAACGCGAACGGCCCCGCACATGCGGGGCCGTTGCGTTAGCTGCCGTGATACCGGGTGGCGGGCCACTCAGTCGCGGTAGGCATCGATGCTCGGGCAGGAGCAGATCAGGTTGCGATCGCCGAACACGTTGTCGACCCGGTTGACCGCCGGCCAGATCTTGGCGGCCTTGACGGCCTCCGACGGGAAGGCGGCGAGCTCGCGGGAGTAGGGGCGCTCCCAGCCGTCGTCCATCAGGTCGGCCATGGTGTGCGGGGCGTTGACCAGCGGGTTGTCGTCGAGCGGCCATTCGCCCTGCTCGACGCGCCGGATCTCCTCGCGGATCGCGATCATGGCATCGCAGAAGCGGTCGATCTCGTAGCGCGATTCCGATTCGGTGGGCTCGATCATCAGCGTGCCCGGTACCGGGAACGACATGGTCGGGGCGTGGAAGCCGTAGTCCATCAGGCGCTTGGCGATATCCTCCTCGCTGATCCCCGAGGCGTTCTTGAGCGGGCGGATGTCGATGATGCATTCATGGGCCACGGTGCCGTTGATGCCGCGATAGAGCACCTGGTAGTGCGATTCCAGGCGGTGGGCGATGTAGTTGGCGTTGAGAATCGCCAGCTCGGTGGCCTCGCGGAGTCCGCGCGCGCCCATCATCTTGATGTAGGCCCAGGAGATCGGCAGGATCGAGGCGCTGCCGAAGGCCGCCGCCGCGACCGCGCCGCTGTCCTCGCGGACCCCGTTGAGGGGGGTGACCACATGGTTGGCGACGAAGGGCGCCAGGTGGGCCTTGACCCCGATCGGCCCCATGCCCGGGCCGCCGCCACCGTGGGGGATGCAGAAGGTCTTGTGCAGGTTGAGGTGCGAGACGTCGCCGCCGAAGTCGCCCGGCCGGGCGAGTCCCACCTGGGCGTTCATGTTGGCGCCGTCGATGTAGACCTGGCCGCCATGCCGGTGAACGATCTCGCACACCTCGCGCACCGTCTCCTCGAACACCCCGTGGGTGGAGGGGTAGGTGATCATGATCGCCGACAGGGCCTCGCTGTGCTGCTCGGCCTTGCTGCGCAGGTCGTCGATGTCGATGTTGCCGGTGTCGTCGCACTCGACCACCACGACCTTCATCTGTGCCATGGCCGCCGAGGCCGGATTGGTGCCGTGGGCCGAGCTGGGAATCAGGCAGATGTTGCGGTGCCCCTGGCCCTGGTCGGCCTGATAGCGGCGGATCGCCACCAGGCCGGCGTATTCGCCCTGGGCGCCGGAGTTGGGCTGCATCGAGATGTGATCGTAGCCGGTGATCTCGACCAGAAAGGCGCTGAGCTCGTCGATCATCTGCTTGTAACCCACCGCCTGATCGCCGGGCGCGAAGGGGTGGATCTGGGCGAATTCCGGCCAGGTGATCGGAATCATCTCGCTGGTCGCGTTGAGCTTCATGGTGCACGAGCCCAGCGGGATCATCGCGTGGGTCAGCGACAGGTCGCGGTTCTCCAGGCGCTTGAGGTAGCGCAGCATCTCGGTCTCGCTGCGGTAGCGCGTGAAGTTGGGATGGTCGAGAAAGCCCGTTTCACGGGCACGATCCGCGGGGATGCCGGTGAGGCCGTCCGCGATCACCGCCTCGTCCAGCGCGCTGACCGACAGGTCGTGCTCCTCGCCGAGCAGCACGTCGAACAGCCGCGCCACGTCGGCCGGCGAGGTGGTCTCGTCGAGACTCACGCCAACCCGGCCGTCGCCGTGGAGGCGCAGATTGACCTCGTGGGTCAGGGCGCGTCCATGGATCTTGCCGGCGTCGACCCCGGTCAGGGTCAGGGTGTCGAACCAGCTGTCGTGGGCCAGCGCGACACCGTGGCGGCGCAGCCCCTCGGCGAGGATGGTGGTCAGGCGATGGATGCGCGAGGCGATGGTTCGCAGCCCCTCGGCACCGTGGTAGACCGCATAGAAACCGGCGATGTTGGCCAGCAGCGCCTGGGCGGTGCAGATGTTGGAGGTCGCCTTCTCGCGGCGGATGTGCTGTTCGCGGGTCTGCATCGCCATGCGCAGCGCGGTGTTGCCGCGGCTGTCGCGGGAAACGCCGATGATCCGCCCGGGGATCGAGCGCTTGTGCTTGTCGGTGGTGGCGAAGAAGGCGGCATGCGGGCCGCCATAGCCCATCGGCACGCCGAAGCGCTGCGAGTTGCCGAGGACGATGTCCGCGCCCAGCGCCCCGGGTTCCTTGAGCAGCACCAGGCTCATCAGGTCGGTGGCCACGCAGGCCAGCGCCCGGTTCTCCTTGGCTTGGCCGATCAGCGTGCCCAGATCGGCGATGCGCCCGCCGTCGCCGGGGTACTGGAACAGCGCGCCGAAGACCTCGTGCGCGGCGACGTTCTCGGCCCGGTCGACCACCAGTTCGATGTCCAGGTAGGCGGCGCGGGTGCGCAGCACGTCGAGGGTCTGAGGAAAGACGTCGTCGGCGACGAAGAAGCGGTCGCTCTTGACCGCCTTGTTGGCGCGCCGGCACAGCGCCATGGCCTCGGCGGCGGCGGTGGCCTCGTCGAGCAGCGAGGCATTGGCCAGGTCCATGCCGGTCAGGTCCATGACCATCTGCTGGAAATTGAGCAGTCCTTCCAGACGGCCCTGGGCGATCTCCGGCTGATAGGGCGTGTAGGCGGTGTACCAGCCCGGATTCTCGAGCACGTTGCGCACGATCACCGCCGGCGTGTGGGTGCCGTAGTAGCCCTGGCCGATGTAGGTCTTGAAGACCTTGTTCTGGCGCGCCAGGCGCTTCAGGTAATCCAGCGCCTCCGCCTCGCCCCGCGGCGGGTCCAGGTCGAGCTCGCGTCCCAGACGAATGCCGGCGGGCACGGTCTTCTCGATCAAGGCGTTCATGTCGGCGACGTCGAGCGTCTCGAGCATGGCCTTCGCGTCGGCGGCGTCGGGGCCGTTATGGCGATGAACGAAAGCGTCATGACTGACCAGGTCGGCCAGACGGCGGTTATCTGTAGACATGGAGCACCCTGAGTGTGACGGGGCGGTCAGGCCCGGGTTGAGAAACGGAAGGGGCACGCTCGAACGCGGCGGGCGATCTCGCCCGCCGTCGTTCAGGCGTCGGTGTCGGCGATCGCGGCGTAGGCGTCGGCATCGAGCAGGTCGTCGAGGGCGGCGCTGTCGCTGGGCTTGACTCGGGCGATCCAGCCTTCCTCGTACGGCGACTCGTTGACGGTTTCCGGCGCATCCTCGAGCGCCTCGTTGACGGCGACGATCTCGCCGGCCAGCGGGGCGTAGAGGTCGGAGGCCGCCTTGACCGATTCGATCACGCCGAACTCCTCGCCGGCATCGAGCTCGCGGCCGACGTCGGGCAGTTCGACGAAGACCACGTCGCCGAGGGCTTCCTGGGCATGATCGGTGATCCCGATGGTGACCGTGCCGTCGCCGTTGTCGAGGATCCACTCGTGACTGTCGGTGTAACGCAGGTTCGCGGGGATGTTGCTCATAATTTTTCCTATACGAAAAATGGTTTTCTTTTTAGGGAATCGTATCGCGATTTTGCCTGAATGACGACTCTCTTGTCAGGGTCGGCGACACGGCGGCGATACGAACGCGAGCATTGGTGCCTGACCGTGGGGTAAGGGTGGCCAGATTTGGCGTCTCCGTCCAGTCCTGGAGCGCCATCCCTGGAGTGACGCGCACGCCCCGTCCGGCGACCTGGGCGGCAGGGGCCGCGGGTCCGGGCTATGCTACCACCGGGGATGGCGGATCGGGCGACGTGCTTGCGCCGAGGCTGGTGGCTGGGTAAGGTGGCGATGTTTCCTAAAAGAAAAAAGTTTCTCTTTACTCTGTCAGGAGACTCGTCCGGCAGTGGCGGCGTTCACCATGAGCTTTGTTCTGACCGGAAAAGAAAGTGCAGTTTTTTCTAAGGTCGAGTGGAGTCGGGGCGGCGGGTTCCGCTATCGTTACGCCGGTTCGTTTCAACCGTCCTGCCGGTCACCGTCACGGCGGTCGGCAGGACGGCGCGACACCGTGCACATGCGTGCCTAACAACAAACTGTCACTGGGAGTAATGACGTGGAAACGTTGACGAATCTACTGAGCGCTATCGAGGGCGTCGTTTGGGGCCCCTTGATGCTGGTGCTGCTGCTCGGCGTGGGGCTCTACCTGCAGGCCGGGTTGAAGGTCATGCCGATCCGCAAGCTGGGGACCGGTTTCAAGCTGCTCTGGCAGGGGCGGACCACCGCCGAGGGCGACGAGAAGGAGGGCGAGGTCTCGCCGTTCAACGCGCTGATGACCTCGCTGTCGGCGACCATCGGCACCGGCAACATCGCCGGGGTGGCCACCGCCATCTTCCTGGGTGGCCCGGGGGCGGTGTTCTGGATGTGGATCACGGCGCTGGTGGGCATGGCCACCAAGTTCTCGGAGGCGGTGCTGGCGGTGCGCTACCGCGAGGTCGACGAAGCCGGGGATCACGTCGGCGGCCCGATGTACTACATCCGTAACGGCCTGGGCCGCAAGTGGGCGTGGATGGGCGGTCTATTCGCCTTCTTCGGCGCCGTGGCGGCCTTCGGCATCGGCAACACCGTGCAATCCAATTCCGTGGCCGACGGCCTGGGCGAGTCATTGAATCTGCCGCACTGGCTGACCGGCATCGTGATCATGCTGCTCGCCGGCGCGGTGATCCTGGGCGGCATCAAGCGTATCGCCAAGGTCGCCGGCAAGCTGGTGCCGATCATGGCGATCGCCTACTTCGCCTGCGGTGTCCTGATCCTCGTCATCAATGCCGACCAGATCGGTGCGGCGCTCGGCCTGATCTTCGGGCATGCCTTCTCGCCGGCCTCTGCGGCGGGTGGCTTCGCCGGCGCGGCGGTGGCCAAGGCGATCCAGTTCGGTGTCGCGCGCGGCGTCTTCTCCAACGAGGCCGGCCTGGGCAGCGCGCCGATCGCTCACGCCGCGGCACAGACCAAGAACCCGGTTCGTCAGGGGCTGGTGGCGATGCTCGGTACCTTCATCGACACCATCGTGGTGTGCTCGATCACCGCGCTGGCGATCCTCACCACCCAGGACTGGACCTCGGGCGAGACCGGTGCCGCGCTGACCACCATGGCCTTCGACAACACCCTGCCCGGCGTGGGCCAGTATGTGGTGTCGTTCGCCCTGGCGGTCTTCGCCTTCACCACGATCCTCGGCTGGGCCTTCTACGGTGAGAAGTGCTTCGAGTATCTGTTCGGCGTGCGCTCGATCAAGCTGTATCGCGTCGTCTACATCCTCGCCATCCTGGCGGGTGCCGTGGCGCCGCTCGACTTCGTCTGGCTGATGGCCAGTGTCTTCAATGCCTTGATGGCGATCCCCAACCTGATCGCGCTGGCCCTGTTGTCCCCGGTGGTCTTCAAGCTGACCAAGGACTACTTTGCCGGCAAGACGGTGTTGCCGGGTGAAGACCTGAATCGCTGAAGCCCGTTCATTCACGCTCACTCAGGGTGGAGCAACCCGATGACCGATCTCAACCGTACCCCGCTGCACGACCTGCATGTCGAACTGGGCGGCAAGATGGTGGAATTCGCCGGCTACCACATGCCCGTCCAGTATCCCATGGGGGTCAAGAAGGAGCATGAGCATACGCGTACTGCCTGTGGCCTGTTCGATGTCTCGCACATGGGCCAGGTCGTGCTGCGCGGTCCGGAGCCGGCCCGGGCGCTGGAGTCGCTGGTCTGTGCCGACATCGTCGGCCTCGCCGAAGGCGCGCAGCGTTATGCGCTGTTCACCGGCACCGAGGGCGGGATCCTCGATGACCTGATGGTGGTCAACGCCGGTGATCATCTCTATCTGGTGGTCAACGCGGCGTGCAAGGCCCAGGATATCGCCCACCTGCGTACCGGTCTTGGCGGCGAGTATTCGGTCGAGGAGCTGGATCGTGGTCTGCTCGCCCTGCAGGGGCCGAAGGCGGCCGAGGTCATGGAGCGGCTGTGTCCGGCGGCCTGCCGCCTGGTCTTCATGCAGCACGGCCGATTCGAGATCGCGGGCATGGAGGTCTGGGTCAGCCGCAGTGGCTATACCGGCGAGGACGGCTTCGAGATCTCGGTCGCCGCCGAGGAGGCCGAGCGCCTCGCCCGGTGTCTGCTCGCCGAGAGCGAGGTCGAAGCGATCGGGCTGGGTGCGCGGGACTCGCTGCGACTCGAAGCCGGCCTCTGCCTGTATGGTCACGACATCGATCAGTCGACGACGCCGATCGAGGCCAGCCTGATCTGGGCGATCGGCAAGCCGCGGCGCGTCGGTGGCGAGCGCGAGGCCGGCTTCCCGGGGGCCGACGTCATCCTCCACCAGTTGCAGGCCCGCGATCATCGTCGCAAGCGTGTCGGCCTGCTCGGCGAGGGGCGTGCCCCGGTGCGCGAAGGCGCCGAGCTGTTCAACGCCGACGATCGTTCCATCGGTTCGGTGACCTCCGGCAGTTTCGGGCCCTCCGTCGGCCAGCCGGTGGCGATGGGCTACGTGGCGATCGACGAGGCCGAGATCGGCAACGTGGTCTATGCCGAAGTGCGCGGCAAGCGCCTGCCGATGACCGTCAGCAAGCTGCCCTTCGTGGCCCCGGGCTACCACCGAGGGTAACGTTTTATACCGTTATCTTCTATGTGACGCCTACCGGGCCGCCTCGATCGAGGCGGCCTTTTCGTTTGGGAGACGGCGCCTTGTCGTCGCCGGGGCTCAGCCCGGCATGACGCGACGAAACGTCAGGCTGATCCGCAGGCCGGGAATGGCGCGCGGCAGCAGCGCATGCTGCAGGCATTCCTGGACGCCCGCCCCCATGACCAGCAGGCTGGCGTGGGGCAGCCAGACGTTGAAGGGGTCGCGCGGCGGCTGGCGCCGGCGGAATCGCAAGGGCCGCTCGGCGCCCAGGCTGAGCGCGGCGACCACCGGTTCATGACCCAGTTCCGGCTCGTCGTCGGCATGCCAGCCCATGCTCTCCTCGCCGTCGCGGTAGCGGTTGAGCAGCACGCTGTTGACGTCGGACGTCACGCCCAACTGGTCGATCAGCGCCCGGGCCCGCTCGCCGAGTTCCTTCACCGCGGGATGCCAGGGCCGGGGCGCGAAGTCCTGGCCGGAATAGCGGTAGCGGGCCTCGGCGTCGCCCATCCAGCACTGCGAGCGCGGGATCGGGTGGCGGCGGCCGTACAGGGTCAGGGTCGGTGTCTCCCAGGGAATCTCGCGGTCGAGCCGTTCGAGCAGGCGCCACCCCGCCTCGGCCGTGACGGCACCGTCGAGCCGCCAGAGTGGGGGCGAGTCGAGTAGTCGCTGCCAGTTGGGAGGGTTCGATTCGGTCATGCCGGCAGGTTGGCATGTCGACGCCGACCTGGCCAGGCCCGGACCCGTTCACACCGGCAACGGGTACAGCCAGACACTGGCGCTGGCCAGCAGGTAGCCGAGCAGGGCGCCGGCGGCGACATCGCTGAGGTAATGCAGACCCAGCACCACCCGTGACAGGGCGATCAACAGCGCCAGCGGCGCGATCCAGGGGATCAGCGCCGGGGCCAGGGCGATCGTCAGGGTACAGAAGCTCACAGCGTGCAGGGTGTGCCCGCTGGGGAAGCTGTAGCGATCCAGCGGTGGCATGGTGCAGGGGATCTGCTTGAAGGTGATGTAGGGGCGCTCGCGGCACAGCCGGGTCTTGAGCAGCCGGTAGACCAGCGCGCCGACGGCCGCGGTGGCGGCGAACTGCAAGCCGGTACGCCAGCCCTGGGTGTCGTCGGAGAGGCTCACCACGAGTGTCAGAAGCACCCAGGCGGGCCAGTCGCCGACCCGGCTGGCGAAGCGGAACAGCCAGAGGATCATTCGATAGCGGCTGTAACAGGCCAGCCGGTGGCAGGCCTGCCATTCCAGGGTATCGAGTCGTTCAAACGCCGGAAGGTTGCGGTGTGTCATGAGGCGTCTCCTGAACGTGACGTAGCGTGGCCAGGAAGTCGTCGGCGATCGACGACCAGCCCTGGGGCTCGACGCGCAGGCGGGCCGCGCGCCCCAGACGGGCGGCGAGGCCCGGGTTGCGACACAGCGCGAGGGCCGCGTCGATGAAGCCCTGGTCGTCGTCGAGCGCGACCGTGAAGCCGTGATGTCCCGTCTCGATCATCGCGGCCGCCGCGGCGTAATCGAAGGCGACGATGCCCAGCTCGCTGGCCATCGCCTCGAGGACCACGTTGCCGTAGGTTTCCGAACGCGAGGGGAACACGAACAGATCGGCGCTGGCATAGTGCCGCGCCAGCGAATCGCTATCGACGAAGCCGGTATAGATGGCCTCGGGGAGGCGGCGTTCGAGTTCGCCGCGCAGCGGCCCGTCGCCGACGATCACCAGCTGCAGGGCGGGGCTCGTGGCGCGCATCGCGCGATAGCTCTCGATCAGCAGATCGAGGTTCTTTTCCTGGGCGAGGCGGCCGACATGCAGCAGTACCGGCTGCTGTGGGTCCACGCCCCACGCCCGACGCAGGGCCGGGTCCCGGCGATGCGGGCCGAAGTGGCGGGTATCGATGCCGCGGGCCATGACGCGGACGCCGCGGAAGCCGCAACGCGCCAGCTCGTCGGCGCGTTGCCGGGTGGGCACCAGCGTGGCCCGGGTCCGGTTGTGGAAATGGCGCAGCACGGCGCGCACCGGCCAGGCCAGCCAGCGCCAGCCGTAATCCCCCGCGTAGTGGTCGAAGTTGGTGTGAAAGCCGCTGACCACCGGGATACCGAGGCGTCGGGCGGCATTCAGCGCCGACCAGCCCAGCGGGCCTTCGGTGGCGACGTAGATGGCATCGGGGCGCTGCTCGCGCCACAGGGCGAGCAGCCGGCGGCGAGTGGGCAGGCCCAGTTGCACGTCGGGGTAGCCCGGCGCGCGAAATCCGCGGACCTGGAGTTCGCTGGCGACGTGCTCGGCGCGTCCCGGCTCCCGGGGCGCCGGGCGTACCAGTTGAATCGACACCCCGCGTCGATGCAGTTCGCGACTCAACTGGCCGAGGGTGTGCGCCACCCCGTTGATGTCCGGTGCCCAGGTCTCGCTGACCATGGCGATGCGCATGCGCGTGTCTCCCGCGTCGAATGAGCGACGGGGTCAGCATCGCCGCCGGGGATGACAGCGACACGACAGCGCGGTGAACAGTGTGTGACGCCGCCGGCCTCAGCGCAGCACCTTGCGCGGGTCGATGGGCTTGCCGCCGTGACGGACGTCGAAGAGCAGGTCGTAGCGGTGGGTGACGTTGCTGTAGCCGACCGTGCAGACCGGCGTGCCGGCGGCGATCGTCTGTCCCTCGCGAACCTCGAGCTTGTCGCACAGCGCGTAGACGGTCTGCAGGTTGCCGTCGTGGTGGACGATCACCACATGCCCCAGTTGCCGCATGGTGCTGGCGAAGCGGACGTCGCCATCGGCCACGGCATGGGCGACGTCGCCGCGCTTGGCGGCGAGCAGCATCGGCTGCAGGGCGCCGCGCTTGTCGCGGCCGAAGGCCCGCACCACGCGGTAGTCGTCGAGCGGCCAGGGCCAGGCCCGCTGCTTGGGCAGCGGGCCCGGATCGGGCAGGCTAACGGCCCGGGTCGACTTGGGTTTGGGCTTGCGCTGGGCCGGCGTCGACTGGCGCGTGCTGCGCGTGGCAACGGCGGTGCGGGTGCCGCCGGACAGGGGGACGCGAACCAGTTGGCCGACGTCGAGATCGGCGGGGTCGAGGCCGGGATTGGCGGCACGGATGCGCCCCGCGGTGGTGCCGAAGCGACGCGCGACGGCCGTGTAGGTGTCACCGGGGCGGATCTGGTAGCGATACGGGCCGCCGGAGGGCGCGCGCTCGCGGCGGCTGGGCACCAGAATGCGCTGGCCGATGCGCAGATGGCGGGCATCGACCCCGGGGTTGAAGCGCTGCAGGCGGACCAGCGGGACACCGGCGCGCCGGGCGATTTCGCCCAGGGTGTCGCCGGAACGAATGGTCACCCAGTTGCCGGCCAGCACCGAGGTGTAGCCGGAGGAGATCCGGGGCGAGTTGGCGCAGCCGCTCAGCAACAGCAGGAGCAGTATCAGCGCGCCGACACGGTAGCGGCCGAGCCCGTCGCGGAGGCGAGCCGGCGATCCTTTTCCTGCCACAGCGCGTTGAGCCATTGCTGAAAGCGTTCCTTGTACTCCGGGTCCTGATGATAATCGCCCTCGAGCATCCACTCGGGCACGGCGATGCGCCGCGCCTGCAGGCTGACCGGCCCTTCGCGTCCGCACAGGAAGTCCCAGAAATTCGGGCATTCCCGCGCGTAGGCGAGGGTGACATCCAGGATGCCGCTCAATTGACGGCCCAGCAGGCCGATGACCTGGGCACTGCCGCCGGCCTTGGGGCGCAGCAGGTGGCGGTAGGGGCTGGCCTGCTCGCGTTGCTTGGCCGGGGTGAAGCGGGTGCCTTCGACGAAGTTGTAGATCGCCATGGGCGTCTGGCGGGCCTGATCGCAGAGCCGCTGGGTCGCCTCGCGGTCGCGGCGGGCCAATGCCGGATTGCGGGCCAGCGCCTCGCGCTTGTAGCGGCGCATGAAGGGAAACTCCAGGGCCCACCAGGCCAGCCCGATCACCGGCACCCAGATCAGCTCGCGCTTGAGGAAGAAGCGCGGCATGGGAATGCGCCGGTGCAGGGCCATCTGCAGCAGGAAGATGTCGGTCCAGCTGCGATGGTTGGCGATCACCAGCCACCACTGGTGGGGCGACAGCCCGTCGGGCAGATGAATGTCCAGTACCGGACGCAGCCAGCGCCGCATCCACCACAGGTTGGTGCCGATCCAGGCCAGGGCGATGCGGTTGAGGCCGCCCAGCACACGCAGGCGCCAGCGGCGGGTCGGGGTGACCAGCTTGGCCAGCGTCAGCGCATACAGCGGGACCGCCCAGAACAGGGTACTGACCGTCAGCAGCAGCACGCTGACGAGCCCCTTGAAGATCGACATGCCATTCTCCGTCAATGACTTGCCGACCATGCTACTGCAAGCGTGTCGGGCTGCCCAGCGTCCCGGCTCACTCCTGGCTCATGACGCCGCTGACCGTCACGCCTGCAGTTCGGGCAGATTCTCGTAGAGTTCGAGGGCTTCCGGGTTGGCCAGCGCTTCCCGGTTCTCGACCGGCCGGCCGTGGACCACGTTGCGTACCGCCAGTTCGACGATCTTGCCCGACAGGGTGCGCGGGATGTCGCTGACCTGGACGATGCGCGCCGGCACGTGGCGCGGCGTGGTGTTGTCACGGATGGTCCGGCGGATGGTGTCGCGCAGCGCGTCATCCAGGGTCAGCCCGTCGCGCAGGCGCACGAACAGCACCACGCGCACGTCGTCCTGCCATTCCTGGCCGATGCACAGCGACTCCAGCACCTCCTCGACCTTCTCCACCTGACGGTAGATCTCGGCGGTACCGATGCGCACGCCGCCGGGGTTGAGCACGGCGTCCGAGCGGCCGTGGATGATCAGGCCGTCCTCGGGGGTGATCTCGGCGTAGTCGCCGTGGGCCCAGAGGCCGGGAAAGGCCGCGAAATAGGCCTCGTGATAGCGCTCGCCACCGGGGTCGTTCCAGAAGCCGATGGGCATCGACGGGAAGGGCCTCGTGCAGACCAGTTCGCCCTTCTCGCTGCGTACCGGCTGGCCGGCGTCGTCGACCACCTCGACCGCCATGCCCAGGCCACGGCACTGCAACTGGCCGCGATAGACGGGGCGGATCGGGCAGCCCAGGGCGAAGCAGGCGACGATGTCGGTGCCGCCCGAGATCGAGGCCAGCAGCAGGTCTGTCTTGATCTCGCCGTAGACGTAGTCGAACGACTCGTGGGTCAGTGCCGAGCCGGTGGAGAGGATCGCCCGCAGCGCCGAAAGGTCGTGCTCGCGACCCGGCGCCAGGCCTTGCTTCTCGCAGGCGGCGAGGTACTTGGCGCTGGTGCCGAACACGCTGATGCGCTCCTCGGCGGCCATCCGCCACAGCGACCGTGCGTCGGGGGCGAAGGGCGAGCCGTCGTAGAGCACCAGCGTGGCCTCGCAGGCCAGCCCCGAGACCAGCCAGTTCCACATCATCCAGCCGCAGGTGGTGTAGTAGAACAGCACGTCGTCGGCGGCGAGATCGGTGTGCAGGCGGTGTTCCTTGAGGTGCTGCAACAGTGTGCCGCCGGCCGAGTGGACGATGCACTTGGGCGCCCCGGTGGTGCCCGACGAGAACAGGATGTACAGCGGATGGTCGAAGGGCTGCGGCTCGAACTCGAGGGGCTCGGCCGCGTCGTCGAGGTAGTCGTGCCAGCCGACCGCCTTGTCGATACCGCCGATATCCGGCGTGTCGCGGAGAAAGGGGAAGACCACCACCCGGTCGAGCGAATCGATCGCCCGGCCGATCTCGGCGACGCGCTGGCGAGTGTCGATCGCCTTGCCGTTCCAGGTGTAGCCGTCGGTGGCGATCAGTACCTTGGGCTGGATCTGGCCGAAGCGGTCGAGCACGCCGTGAAAGCCGAAGTCCGGCGAGCAGGAGGACCAGACCGCGCCCAGGCTGGCGGTGGCGAGCATGCCGATCACCGCGTGCTCGCTGTTGGGCACGAAGCCGACGACCCGGTCGCCGGGGGTCACGCCGTTGTCGCGCAGGGCGTGAGCCAGACGCGCCACCTGGGCGTGGAGGTCGGCGTAGCTCAACTCGCGGCGACGGCCGCGCTCGTCGCGGCACACCAGCGCTGGCTTGGCGTCGCGGCGGCGCAGCAGGTTCTCGGCGACGTTGAGCCGGGCCTCGGGGAACCAGCGGGCTCCGGGCATGGCGTCGGGACGGGTCAGCACGGCCTCGCCGCGTCGTTCGGCGATCACCCCGCCCAACTCCCAGACATAGGGCCAGAAGGCCTCGAGGTTCTCGACGCTCCAGGCGTGCAAGTCGGCGTAGTCGGCCAGGGCCAGGCCCCGGTCGCGATTGATGCGCTGCATCAAGGCGTACATCTGGGTGGCCTCGATCGTTTCCCGTGACGGCTGCCAGAGTGGCGTGGACATGCTGACCCTCCTCTTCCGCGTCAGGCTGGTGATGGGCGGCGCTCGCAAGATCGACCTTGTGGTCAGTCTGGCTCCGAATGCCGCCGCTGACCAAGGGCGTGATACGCCCGGGCCTGGGTGGCGATACCGGGCTCGACAGCCGGTTTCGCGGGTGTGTCACCCGGCGGCGATTTTTTGAGCGCGGCGGCGGGGGCGGCTCGGTCTCTACGTCGGCGGGGCTTGTTCAGCCGCCACTCACAACCTTATGCACAGTTTCTGTGTATAACTCCCCGACCGGACGAGGTTTGGTCCGACTGGGGTTAAGCGGCTAGACTCTACCCACTTTTGCGATGCCCATCTCCGCCGGCCTTATTTCGGGCCGGCGGTCTCGTTTCGTCGATCACGCATCTTGGAGGAGGCCCGACTTGCGCGGATTACCGGCGACGCTGCCGATTCTCTTCGTCTGTGAAATCAGTTTTCTGCTCGGCCACGGGTTGATCATGACCCTGCTCGGGGTGCGCATGTCCCTCGAGGGTTTTCCCTCCCAGATGGCCGGCCTGCTGATGTCGAGCTTCTCGCTGGGCTTCGTGCTGGGCAGCTATTTCCTCGAGAAGCGCATCCGCTCGGTGGGGCACATCCGGGTCTTCGCCGCCTGCGCGGCGATGCTGGCGGTCACCGCGATGCTCCACGGGCTGTGGGTCAACCCCTGGGCATGGCTGGTCTGGCGTGTCGCCGGTGGCGCCTCCACGGCGGGCCTGTTGATGGTCATGGAATCGTGGGTCTCCGGGGAATCGAGCAACGACAACCGCGGCAAGGTGCTGGGCTGGTATCTGGTCATCTCGACGTTGTCGCTGGCCGGCGGCCAGTGGATGCTCAACATCGCCGACCCGGCGACGATGGTGCTGTTCTCGGTCTCGGGGATGCTGTTCGCCCTGTCGCTGGTGCCGCTGTCGATCCATCGTATTCACGGCCCCTCGCAGTCGAGCCACGACGTCGCCCACAAGATCAAGCTCAAGGAACTCTACAAGCGTGCGCCGGTGGGCCTGGTCGGTGCCTTCACAGCCGGGCTGATGGTTCAGGCCTTCTTCGCCATGACCCCGTTCTTCGGTCAGGAGATCGGCCTGTCGACCGGCCAGACGGCCCAGTTCATGGCCACGACCACGCTGGTCGCGCTGATCGCCCAGTGGTCGCTGGGGCGTATCTCCGACCGGCTCGACCGGCGCAAGGTGATCCTGTGCATGGCGGCGATCATGGCGGTCACCGGCGTCTTCATCTCGGCCGCCGCGGCCTACAGCTACCTCATGCTGCTGGTCGTCGCCTGCTTGCATACCGCCATGCTGCACACGCTCTATTCGCTGAGCCTGGCACACACCAACGACTGGCTGGAGCCCAGCGAGATCATCGCCGCCAACGCCAAGCTGATGATCTGGTACGGCATCGGCTCGATCATCGGGCCCTTCAGTGCCTCGCTGGTGATGCAGGTGGTTGGCCCCGAGGGGTTGTGGCTGTTCCTGGGCGCGGCGGCGCTGGCGCTGGCGATGTTCGTCATGGTGCGCCTGCACGGAACCCGCACGACGACGCGGCCGGAAATCGCGCAGGAGCCCTACGCGCCGATGCCGATGATGGAGACCCCGCACTATCACAGCGAACTCGACACCCGCCACGATCCCCAGCAACTGGAGTTCGACTTCGAGTACTACGAATACGAGGAAGAAGCGGCGCTAGCCTCGGAAGACCCGCGAGAACCCGCCATGGAGGACTCGCGCGACAGCGCGGAAGAGGTCGAGGACGATGAGCAGGACCCGTCGCGGGGGCGACGCCCGGATCCGCAGCCTCGCGCGACCTCGCTGTCCTTCGATCGGCCCGATTGAGTGAGCCGCTGGGGTGACTGTCAGGCGACCTCGCAACGAGTGTGGCGGGGTAGCAGCAGTTCGGCGGCGCGCTCGCGCTCGCCGTTGATACAGCGCTGGACGATGGCCAGCCCGCCCAGGGCAACCCGGTGTTCATCGCCGTCGGCGAAGGCGATGCGCCGTGTGCAGGCCGGATAGTAACGGTAGTCGAGCAGGGGCGAGATCGGGAAGATACCGTGGCGGCGGTCGGCATTGCCGACCAGCCCGGCCTGGCGCAAGTCGTGATCGACCTGCGCCAGGGAGCCCCCGAGGCGTTCGCAATCGAAGCCGACATGATGCAGGCGTGGCCCCAGCGCCGCCAGCCAGGCGGCGAGCGGGTGGGCCTGGTGGAGCATCCGGTAGGTCGCCCAGTCGGGCATCGGCCACGGACGCCCGCGACAGAGCAGGTTCTGCCCCTTGCAGTCGGCGGGATGGGCATCGCCCACCAGGCTTTCGAGACGGCGGCGCGGTTCGCGGGTCAGGGTCCCGGGCTGAAGTTCGACCAGCAACAGCCAGGCGCCGTTGTCGGCGGGGGACAGGCAGGTCACCAGCACGCCGCGGTCGGCCATGGCGTACTGTCCGGCCCGCCGATAGCCGAAATGGCCGAGCGTGGGCAACAGTGTCTCGGTGCTGAAGGGCCCCTGGTTGAGGGTTACCAGGGCGAGGTACTCCGCGGCGGGCGCATTGACCCACAGGTCGAGCGCCCCGAGGTCGGGGTGCAGGTGGACATAGTCCAGCCACAATTGCTGCAGGAACTCGTCGCGTTGCATCGGCGGTGCTCTCCCAGGCGGTGCCTTGACCAGTATAGGTGCTGGGAGTCGCAGAGCTTTCAACGCCCGCGAGGCTGTCCCGGGCTCAGCATGAGGCGGCCGACCCGGTGTCGAGGCAGTCGATCGTTGAACGCTGAATTTCGGCTTCCTCGTCGGCCGCCATGATGGCGACCGCCGGTCCGCGTCCACGGTCGAGGCGTTCGGCATGACGGGCATTGGCCGCTTCGTCGATATCCACGCCCAGCCAGCCCAGGCCCGCGCAGATCGCCTGGCGGATCGGCGCGGCATGCTCGCCGACACCGGCGGTGAACACCAGCGCATCCAGTCCGCCGAGCAGGGCGACGAGCGCTCCCGTCTCGCGAATCACGCGCTGCACGAACAACTCGATCGCTTCTCTCGCCGGCGGTGCCGGGCTCTCGAGCAGGTCGCGCATGTCGTCGGAGATCCCCGAGACGCCGTAGAGCCCGCTGTCGTGATAGAGCATGTGCTCGACCTCGGCGGCGCTCCAGCCCCGGGATTGCATCAGGTAGAGGATGACTCCGGGGTCGAGACTGCCGGCGCGTCGGCCCATCACCAGCCCGTCCAGGGCGGTGAAGCCCATCGAGGTCGCCTGACTTCGGCCGTCGCGCAGGGCGCACAGGCTGCAGCCATGGCCCAGGTGAGCGACGATCACCCGCCCGCGGCCGCGCTCGCCGAGCCGTTCGGGAAGCCGGCGCGCGGTGTGGGCGTAGGAGAGCCCGTGAAAGCCGTAACGCAGGATGCCCTCGTCGGTCAGCCGTCGCGGCAGGGCAAAGCATTGATTGACCCAGGGCTGGGTACGATGGAAGGCGGTGTCGAAACAGGCCACCTGGGGCAGTGTCGGCCAGCGTTCGTGCAACTGCTCGATGATCGTCAGGGCGTGGGGCTGATGCAGGGGGGCCAGCGGAATCAACGCCTTGAGCCGTTCGATCACGTCGCGATCGATGCGCCGGGGCGCGGCGAAGTCGCGCCCGCCATGCACGACGCGATGGCCGACCGCCGTGAGCGGCGTGCCCTCGAGCACCGCGTTGACCCAGTCGAGCAGCGGGGCGACGACCGCCTCGTGCCCGCGGCCCTCGACGCGGAACGCGTGCGCGCTGGCTTCACCGGTGTCGAGCGTGAGTCGAGGCGCGTCGTTGATGCGTTCGATCTGGCCCCGGGCCAGCGCCGCGTCGGCGTCGAACAGGGCGAACTTGAGCGATGACGAGCCGGCGTTGATGACCAGGATCGGGGAGCGGCTCATGGCGTCGCCTCATGGTGAACGACCAGGCAGGCCAGCGCCGCGGAAGCCAGGCGGGCGGCGATGTCATCGCTACGGCTGGTGAGCATGATCGGCACCCGGGCGCCCATGACCAGTCCGGCGGCCTGGGCGTCGGCCAGGTGGATGAGCAGCTTGGCGATCATGTTGGCGGCCTCGAGATCGGGCGCCACCAGGATGTCGGCCTGGCCGGCGACGTCCGATGTCAGCCCCTTGGTGCGCGCGGCCTCGACCGACACAGCGTTGTCGATGGCCAGAGGGCCGTCGAGATCGCCGCCGCTGATCTGGCCGCGCTGGCTCATCTTGCACAATGCCGCGGCCTCCACGGTCGAGGGGATGCGGGGGTTGACGGTCTCCACCGCCGAGAGGATCGCCACGCGCGGGCGGGCGAGCCCCAGGGCGTGGGCGAGCTCGATGGCGTTCTGGATGATGTCGCGCTTGGCGGCGAGGTCGGGCTGGATATGCAGGGCGCCGTCGGTGATCAGCAACGGGCGCGGGTAGCTGGCGACGTCGAGGGCGTAGATGTGGCTCATCTGGCGCTCGGTACGCAGACCGGCCTCGTGGGCGAGGACGGCACTCATCAGTTCATCGGTGTGCAGCGCGCCCTTCATCAGCGCGCGGGCGTCGTCCTTGGCGGCCAGCGCCACGGCCGTCTCCGCCGAGGCATGGCTGTGCGGCGTGTCGACGATGGTCAGGCCCGCCAGCGACTCGCCGAGGGCCTCGGCGGTGCTCTCGATTCGCGTGCGCGGGCCGACCAGCAGCGGTTCGATCAGGCCTTGGTGCCAGGCGGCCAGGGCGCCGCCCAGCGAGGGGGCGTCGCAGGGGTGGACCACCGCGGTGCGGATTGCCGGATAACCGCGGGTCGCCTCGATCAACTGGCGGTGGCGATCGGCGACGCCGGCAGGGCTCGGGGGCGTTTCGGGTGCCATGGGCTGGCCTCCTGGCAGGACGAGGATCATCCGACTTTAGGCCGGGGCCGGAACCGGCGCCAGCGGCATTGCGAGACCCTTGATCTGCATCAGCCCGTGGGTGCCAACGCAGACGCCGGCCCTGGGGGCCGGCGTTGCGGTATTGCCGATGGCGGTCAGTTGACCGGCGATTCGGGCATCAATTGGTTGTCGCGAACGTACTGGTCGAACTCGGTGAAGCCGCCGATGTGGGTCTGGTCGACGAAGATCTGCGGCACGGTTTCCACCGGCTTGCCGATGGTCTTCTCCATGTCGGCCTTGGTGATGCCTTCCTCGTGGATGTCGATGTACTTGTAGCTGAAGTCGTCGCGCAGGTTGCTCAGCTGGTCGGCGAGCTCCTTGGCGCGAACGCAGAACGGGCAACCGGGACGTCCGAAGATGACGGTAAGCATGCAATCTCCTGTCGGTGAAACCTGAATTCGTTGGCGGTCAACGGCGACGTTGCGCCCATTGTTCCGCAATCCGACCCCGGGCGCCAATAGAGTCTGGCTACGCGGGCCATTGCGGGCTGCTATAGGATGTGGCTCAGCGCGTGGCGGCCTGCGGGTCCTCGTCGGCACGCTGCAGCAGCTTGCGTAGCGCGACGTAGATGTCCGGGGCGGCCGCGACGATGTGTTCGCCGTAGAGCTCCTCCGGGATGCCGGTCGGGCAGGGATAGACGTGCCCGGTGCGGGCGCCGCTCTCGCGGGCGATCAGCAACCCGGCGGCGAAGTCCCACGGCGAGACGCTCTCGTAGTAGGCGTCGATCCGGCCGCTGGCCACGTTGCACAGGTCGAGCGCGGCGGAGCCGCAGCGGCGCGCGTCCTGACACTGTTGCATGACCGCCGCGAACCGTCGCAGCAGCGGCGTGCGGCCGTCGAGACGATAGGGAAAGCCGGTGGCGATCACGCTGCGCTCGAGCTTGCTGGCCAGGCTGGCGCGGATGCGCTGTCCGTTGCGTTGGGCCCCGTCGCCGCGGATCGCCGTGAAGGTCTCGTCGAGAAAGGGGGCGTGGACGACACCGATCTGGACCTTGCCGTCGAGCGCCCAGGCGATCGACACCGCGACATGCGGCAGGCCACGGGCGAAGTTGACCGTGCCGTCGATGGGGTCGACGACCCACAGCGGGCCGCCCTGGCCGAGCGTCTCGCGGTCGGGGGCGAGCTCCTCGCTGAGCCGCGTCTCGCCGGGAAAGTGTGCCTCGAGGCGTTCACCGATCAGGCGGTCGACGGCGACGTCGGCATCGGTCACCAGCTCGCTGCCTTTCTTGTAGCGCTGCTCGAAGTTCTGACGCTCGCGGGCCTGGCGGATCTCTTGCCCGGCCTCTTCGGCGATCCGTGTCGCGATGGCGAGCCGCTCGGCAAGCTGCATTGGGCCTCCTGGATGCAGAGTGGGGTAGCGTGAAGGCCTCTCAGTCTAGCATCGCCGCGCCGCTGGCCCCAGCCGGTGCGGGCGCGCGATCAGCGCCTTACCGGGCGCTTCTGCAGCTTGCGTTGCAGGGTCCGGCGGTGCATGCCCAGCGCCCGGGCGGTGGCGGAGATGTTGCCGTCGTGCTCCTGCAGAACCTTCTGGATGTGCTCCCAAGTCACGCGGTTGATCGACGGCGGGTTGTCGGCGATATCGATGTCGGGGTCGCCGCCGTCGCGATCGAAGGCGGCGAGTACCTCGTCGGCGTCGACCGGCTTGCACAGATAGTTGACCGCGCCGAGCTTGATCGCCTCCACGGCGGTGGCGATGCTCGAATAGCCGGTCAGGACCACCACGCGGCAGTCCGGCACGATCGCCAGCAGGTCGGGCAGCAGCTTGAGTCCCGAGGAGTGTTCCAGCTTGAGGTCCAGCGTCGCCAGGTCGGGCGGCGAGCGACGCGCCAGGGCGAGGGCCTGTTCCTCGTCCGCGGCGATGAGCACTTCGTAGCCGCGACGGCTCAGCGCGCGCTCCATGACATGGCAGAACATCTCGTCGTCGTCGACGATCAGCAGGCGTTCCGGTGTGGGCATAGCGTCTTCCCCTCGTGGATGGTCGATGGCCGCGTCATTCGCCGGCGATCAGCCGGGGCAGCTTGACTTCGGTCAGGGTGCCGCCCTCTTCGTGATTGTAAAGGCTCACGCCGCCGCCGAAACGGTTGATGGTGGCGTGGGTCAGGAACAGGCCGATGCCCATGCCCTTGCTCTTGGTCGAAATGAAGGTCTCGCCGAGCTGGTCGGCGATCGACATCGCCACGCCGGGGCCGTGGTCGCGGATGTCGATGATCACCTCGTCGTTGTTCCAGTCGAGGCTGATGACGATGCCCTCGGGGTTGGCGTCGGCGGCGTTGTTGAGCAGGTTCATCAGCGCCTGCTCGAGGGTGGAGTCGACCGCCAGTATCGGCGTGCCGCGCTTGCCGAGGATCTCGATCTGATGGGTGACGTCCGGGCGCAGTACCAGCCAGCGCTGGATCACTCCCTCGAGCCAGGCCTGGGCGGGGCGCGAGCTGGGCTCGGCGAGCCGCCGCCGGTCGGCATTGGCGACCAGGTTCTGCAGGCGCGACTTGCAGGTATCGACCTGCTGGCGCAGCAGGTCGATGTCGGCCTCGAGGGTCGGCTGGCCGGCCACATCCTGACGCATCTCCTTGAGCAGCACCGCCATGGTCGACAGCGGGGTGCCCAGTTCGTGGGCGGTGCCGGCGGCCTGGGTGGCCACCGCCAGCACCTGCTCGTTGCGCAGGGCCGCCTCGCGGGTGCGCGACAGCGAGATGTCCCGCCGGCGCAGGGCGTGCGCCATCTTGAAGATGAAGTAGGTGACCAGCCCCGCCGAGAGGCCGAAATTGAGCCACATGCCCAGCACGTGCAGGCTGATGCCGGGCCCGATCATGCCGTGACTGAGCTGGGGCACCGGGTCGTAGAACAGCATCAGGAAGGTGTAGGCGGCCATCGCCGCGCTGGCGATGATCCAGGCGTAGAGCCAGGGCAGGGTCGCGGCGGCGATGGTCACCGGCACCAGGTAGTAGGTGATGAAGGGGTTGGTCGAACCGCCGGTATAGAAGAACAGCAACGACAGCCCGGCGATGTCGGCGAGCAGGTGCAGCAGGTATTCGACGTCGGTCACCGCCCGCGGGCGGCCCAGGCGCCACCAGGAGGCGATGTTGATGAAGCCCATGGCGATGATCACGCTGATCACCGGCACCACGCGCAACTGGAAACCCAGCACCTCGATGCCGAAGATGATCGCGGCGAGAAAACCGGTCCAGGTGATCCCGCGCACGAAGGTCAACCGCACCAGATTGCGGTTGGGGGTCGACAGGGGCAAGGGCAGGGGCGTGGGCTGTGGCATGGCGGCTCCGAGGTCAGGCTGGGGGCATGATAACCGAAGACGGCGACGGTCTCAGCGGCCGTGGCGGCCGCCCGGGCTACAACTCGTGCCCGCGAGGCCGTAGAATTGGCGGCCTTCGATTCACGCACGCCCATCCGCCCGACCGCGAAGCCTCGCTTGGCCGACCGGGTGGGCAACGAGACGACGACCATTCGATGTCAGACACCCAGACCGCTCGCGAAGCCGAGCTGCGCAGGACTTTCGCGATCATCTCGCACCCCGACGCGGGGAAGACCACCATCACCGAGAAGCTGCTGCTGTTCGGCAACGCCATCCAGCTCGCCGGTTCGGTGAAGAGCAAGCGCAACGATCGCCATGCCACCTCCGACTGGATGAAGATGGAGCAGGAGCGCGGCATCTCGGTGACCACCTCGGTGATGCAGTTCCCCTACAAGGGGCGCATCGTCAACCTGCTCGATACCCCGGGGCACGAGGACTTCTCCGAGGACACCTACCGCACGCTGACCGCGGTGGATTCGGCGCTGATGGTGATCGACGGCGCCAAGGGCGTCGAGGATCGCACCATCAAGCTGATGGAAGTGTGCCGGCTGCGCACCACCCCGATCCTCACCTTCATCAACAAGATGGATCGCGACATCCGCGATCCCATCGAGGTGATGGACGAGGTCGAGACGGTGCTCAACATCCAGTGCGCGCCGATGACCTGGCCGATCGGCATGGGCCGTCACTTCAGGGGCGTCTACCACCTCTACGACGACGTCATCCATCTCTACAAGCAGGGTCAGGGCAACCGCATTCCCGACGACGTGCGCATCGAGGGCCTCGACAGCGCCGAGGTCGACGAGGTGCTGGGCGCCGATCAGGCCGAGGAACTGCGCATGGAGGTCGAGCTGGTACGCGGCGCCTCCCACGAATTCGACCTCGAGGCCTACCGGCGCGGCGAGCTGACGCCGGTCTACTTCGGTACCGCGATGGGCAACTTCGGCGTGCGCGAGATGCTCGACGGCTTCGTCGAGTATGCCCCCATGCCGCAGCCCCGGGAGACCGACGCCCGCGAGGTGGAGGCCAGTGACGGCCAGTTCTCCGGCTTCGTCTTCAAGATCCAGGCCAACATGGATCCCAAGCACCGCGACCGGGTCGCCTTCCTGCGCGTCTGCTCGGGCAAGTACGAGAAGAACATGAAGATGCGCCATGTGCGCATCGGCAAGGACGTCAAGATCGCCGACGCCCTGACCTTCATGGCCTCGGATCGAGCCCACGTCGAGCAGGCCTGGCCGGGCGACATCATCGGTCTGCACAACCACGGCACGATCCAGATCGGCGACACCTTCACCGTCGGCGAGGACATGCGCTTCACCGGCATCCCGCACTTCGCGCCGGAGCTGTTCAAGCGCGTGCGCCTGCGCGATCCGCTGAAGATGAAACAACTCCAGAAGGGCCTGCAGCAGCTCTCCGAGGAGGGCGCCACCCAGGTGTTCATGCCGCTGGACAACAATGACCTGATCGTCGGCGCGGTCGGGGCGCTGCAGTTCGACGTGGTCGCCCATCGCCTCAAGGAGGAGTACAAGGTCGACTGCATCTATGAGGGCGTCAACGTCCAGACCGCCCGCTGGGTGTATTGCGACGACGCCAGGAAGCTCGACGAATTCCGGCGCAAGGCGAGCACCAACCTGGCGCTCGACGGGGGCGGCTACCTGACCTACCTGGCACCGACCCGGGTCAATCTGCAGATGACCCAGGAACGCTGGCCGGAGGTACGCTTCAACGCCACCCGCGAGCACTGAAACGACTTGCCCGAAGCCGGGTGATGGCACATCTTGCGTTCGAGGAGCGACCCTCGTCGCTCCCCGGATCGAGGGAAGCGGACATGGCATCTCGGTTTCTCAAGGAATTCCGCGAATTCGCGGTCAAGGGCAATGTCGTCGACATGGCGGTGGGGATCATCATCGGCGCCGCCTTCACCGCCATCGTCAACAGCCTGGTCAAGGACATCTTCACGCCACTGATCGGGCTGATCACCGGCGGCGTGAACTTCACCAATCAGTTCTGGGTGCTGCGCGCGGGCAGCGGCGAAGGGCCCTATCACACCCTCGAGCAGGCCCAGGCTGCGGGCGCCGTGACGCTCAACTACGGGCTGTTCATCAACGCCACGCTGTCGTTTCTGATCGTGGCCTTCGCCACCTTCGTGCTGATCCGCAACATCAACCGGCTCAAGAACCTGCATCACGAGCCGGAGCCGGCCGCGCCGACCGTCAAGACCTGTCCCTACTGCGTGTCCAAGATCCCGCTCGAGGCGACGCGCTGCCCGGCCTGCACCTCGCACCTGAAGGACACCGCTGCCTAGACTGCTTGGAACGGCAGATGCGTCCGAGACGGGAGAATGCATGCTGATCGACGCCCATTGCCATCTCGACTTTTCCGCCTTCGACGACGACCGTGAGGCGGTCTTCGCGCGGGCCCGCGAGGCCGGCGTCGGTCATTTCGTGGTGCCGGGGACCACGCGGGCCGCCTGGGACGCCGTGCTGGCGCTGGGGCGGCGCGACGACGTCAGTGCCTGCCTGGGATTGCATCCCTATTTCATGGATCGCCACGGCGAGGCGGACGTGGAAGCGCTGGCGCGGGCCCTCGATGCGCAACCCGAGGTGGTGGCGCTGGGCGAGTGCGGTATCGATGCGCGTTTCGCGGACAGCCTGGACGCCCAGTGGCGGCTGTTCGATGCCCAGGTGCGCCTGGCCAAGGCGCGGCACCTGCCCCTGGTGATCCACTGCGTGCAGTGCAACGACACGCTGACCAAGCGGCTGCGCCAGCTGGCGCCACCGGCCGGGGGGCTGATCCACGCCTTCTCCGGCAGCCCCGAACAGGCCCGCGCGTTTCTCGATCTGGGGTTCGTCCTGGGCCTGGGCGGGGCGACGACCTTCCCGCGGGCCAAGCGCCTGCATCGCGCCGTGGCCGCCTTGCCGGACGACGGTTACCTGCTGGAGACCGACAGCCCCGACATGCCGCTGTGCGGCTTCCAGGGCCAGCGTAACGAGCCGGCGCGAATCGCTGACATTGCCGAACGGGTGGCCGGGTTACGCGACCAGACGATGGCGGCGATCGCCGAACATAGTACGACCAACGCCCGCCGGCTGTTCGGTCTCGCCGATGGGCCATCGTCGTGATGCGGTGGCCGAGCCGCTAGCCGTCAGGGGCTGCCGACCGCCATGGCCTCGGGGTCGAGGCGTTCCACCGGGTAGGGCAGTTCGAGGCGTTCGAGGCGCTGCTCGCCGACCGTCAACGGCTCGGCGCTCTCGCGGGTGGTCAGTACCGCGAGGATCTCGGCCTGGCCTTGGCCGTCGAGCGCCGCCGCGACGACCTCGCCGCGTGCCTTGCCCTCGGCGTCGATCACCGCGTCGCCGATCCCCGGCAGGCTGGCGCCCTCGAGCCGGGCGCGTACCAGGCGTTTCTTGACCTGACCGCGGAAGTGGGCGCGGGCGACGACCTCCTGGCCGGTGTAGCAGCCCTTCTTGAAGCTCACGCCGCCCAGCGCTTCCCAATTGAACATCTGCGGCAGGTAGCTGTCCTGCAGGCTGGCGTCCAGCCAGGCGAGACCGGCCTGGATGTCCTGCCACTGCCAGACGTCGTTGCCGACCGGCGTGGCGTCGTGCGCCAGGGCATCCCAGGCGTCGATCGCCGCCGGCGTGGTGAGGCAGAGCAGCAGGCGTGGCAGATTGCCGGGATGGCGCGCGATCACGCCGTCGTCCACGGTCGCTTGCCGCCAGGTGGTCGGTGGCGTCACATCGAAGCGGGCCTCGACCAGCGCCGGGGCAGCGTGACCGGTCAGGCCGATGATCGCCAGATCGTCACGCGCCGTGAGTTCGACCTTGTAGAAGGGCGCGAACTTGGCCAGGTGCCCGCGCAGCGGTTCGACCAGCCCGGCGTCCAGCAGCAGCCAGTAGCAGCCTTCCTCGCGGCGCATCAACTGGCCGTTGGCCAGCATGCGTCCCTTGGGCGTGCAGAAGCTGGTGGGTGCGGCGAAGTCGCCGTCGGCCAGGGTGAGCTGTGCGCTGGTCTGCCCCTGCAGGAAGCGCTCGGCATCGCTGCCGCGAATCTCGAGGATCGCCAAGTGGACCAGCGGTTGCAGGACGGTTTTCTCCAGGGCCTCGCGCACCTGCGCCGGGTCCGCGAAACTCACGTGGCGAGCGTCGACGTGGCGAGCGCCGTGGCTCTCGAGATGGGCGTTCCAGTCGGTCATGGCGTCTCCCTTGCCGGGGTGGGTCATCCTTATCGAGATGGGGGCGCCGGGCGGCGAATGCAAGCCATCGGAGCCCTCGCCGGGTGTGGCCGGCGAGTGACGGATTGCCCCCGCGTGCTAGACTGGAGGCGCAGTCGAGCGAGCCAACCGCACCAGGGGGACGACACATGGCCCAGCAGATCTCATTGACCTTCGACAACGTCGACGATGCCGACACCGTCAACCGGCTGACCACGGCGCTAATGATGGTCGATGGCGTCGAGAGCGCCGAGGTGGGGCGCCACGGTGCCGAGGTCGAGGGCCGGGTGCAGCGCGATGCGCTGATCCGGGCGGTGAAGCAGTTGGGTGTCGAGGTTCGCTAGACAAACCATCAACCACGCAGGGAGGCGGCATGACCATCACCGTCATCAGCGTCGACGATCACAGCCTGCGCCAGCGCATCGACATCGAGGACTTCGACGACCTGTTCGCCGATGCGCCGGCGATCGTCGGCGGCGACGAGAGCGCGCCGGATCCGCACGATTATTTCGACATGGCGCTGGGCGCCTGCAAGGCGATCACCGCGCGCATGTACGCCCGGCGCAAGGACTGGCCGCTGGAGGCGGTCCGTGTCGAGGTCTCGCGCGACGACCGCGAGGAGCGCCACGGGCGTTACACCCTCGAGGTGTCGCTGACCTTCGAGGGCGATCTCGACGACGCGCAGCGCACGCGGTTGCTGGAGATCGCCGATCGCTGCCCCATCCACCGGCTGATGACCGATGCCACGGTCGCCATCACCAGCCGGCTGGCGACGGCCTCCGGCGCTTGAACTTTCCCCGCCCGGCTACCATCTCAGGCTCATGAGCAAATCCTTTCAAATTCGTTCCCAGTACCGCCCGGCCGGCGACCAGCCCGCGGCGATCGACGGCCTGGTCAAGGGCCTCGAGGCCGGGCTGGCACACCAGACGCTGCTGGGCGTGACCGGGTCGGGCAAGACCTTCACCATGGCCAACGTGGTCGAGCGCGTGCAGCGCCCGACCATCGTGCTGGCGCCCAACAAGACCCTGGCCGCCCAGCTCTACGGCGAGTTCAAGTCGTTCCTCCCCGACAACGCGGTGGAGTACTTCGTCTCCTACTACGACTACTACCAGCCGGAAGCCTACGTGCCGTCGTCGGACACCTTCATCGAGAAGGATGCCTCGATCAACGATCACATCGAGCAGATGCGCCTGTCGGCGACCAAGGCGCTACTCGAGCGTCGCGATGCGCTGATCGTCGCCTCGGTGTCGGCGATCTACGGTCTCGGCGATCCCGACCAGTACCTGAAGATGCGGCTGCACTTCAACCGTGGCGAGTTGATCGACCAGCGCTCCTTCCTGCGCCGTCTCGCCGAGTTGCAGTACACCCGCAACGACATGGATTTCCGCCGCGGTACCTACCGGGTACGCGGCGACGTGATCGACATCTTCCCGGCGGATTCCGAGGAGGAGGCGGTGCGCGTCGAGCTGTTCGACGACGAGATCGAGTCGATCAGCCTGTTCGACCCCTTGACCGGCGAGATGCGTGGCAAGGTGCCGCGCATGACCATCTACCCCAAGAGCCACTACGTGACGCCGCGCGAGACGATCCTCGCCGCCACCGAGGAGATCAAGGCCGAGCTCGCCGAGCGCCTCGAGTGGCTGCGCAAGCACGACAAGCTGGTCGAGGCCCAGCGGCTCGAGCAGCGCACCCTCTACGACATCGAGATGATGCTCGAGCTGGGCTACTGCAACGGCATCGAGAACTACTCGCGCTATCTCTCCGGTCGCGCGCCGGGCGAGCCGCCGCCGACCTTCTTCGACTACCTGCCGCCCGACGCCATCCTGTTCATCGACGAATCCCACGTCAGCGTTCCGCAGGTGGGCGGCATGTACAAGGGCGACCGCTCGCGCAAGGAGACCCTGGTCGAGTACGGTTTTCGCCTGCCTTCGGCGCTCGACAACCGTCCGATGACCTTCGAGGAGTGGGAGCGGATCTGTCCGCAGACGGTGTTCGTCTCGGCCACGCCGGGGCCCTACGAGGCCGAGCACGCCGGCCAGGTGGTCGAGCAGGTGGTGCGTCCCACCGGGCTGGTCGATCCCGAGGTCGAGGTGCGCCCGGCCTCCACCCAGGTCGACGACCTGCTCTCGGAGATCCGCGCGCGGACCGAGGTCGGCGAGCGGGTGCTGGTCACCACCCTGACCAAGCGCATGGCCGAGGATCTCACCGAATACCTCGACGAGCACGACATCCGCGTGCGCTACCTGCACTCCGACATCGATACCGTCGAGCGTGTCGAGATCATTCGCGACCTGCGTCTGGGCAAGTTCGACGTGCTGGTGGGGATCAACCTGCTGCGCGAGGGCCTGGATATTCCCGAGGTGTCGCTGGTGGCGATCCTCGACGCCGACAAGGAGGGCTTCCTGCGTGCCGAGCGCTCGCTGATCCAGACCATCGGTCGCGCCGCGCGCAACGCCAACGGCAAGGCGATCCTCTACGGCGACCGGGTCACCGATTCGATGCGCCGGGCGATCGACGAGACCGAACGGCGTCGCGCCAAGCAGATCGCCCACAACGAAAAGCACGGCATCGTGCCGCGGACCGTCACCAAGTCGGTGGCCGATATCATGGAAGGCGCCCAGACGCCCGGCAAGAAGGGCTCGCGGCGCAAGAGCGAGCGCAAGGTCGCCGAGCCGCAGGCCGATTACGGCGCCGAGATGCTGCGCAATCTCTCGGTGCCCGAGCTGACCCGCGAGATCGCCAAGCTCGAGGACGCCATGCACGAGGCCGCCCAGAATCTCGAGTTCGAGGAGGCGGCGAGGCTCCGCGATCAGGCCCAGGCGCTCAATGCGCGGCTGATCGAACTCAAGTAACCCCGGAAGCACGTTCGGCGGCCCCACCTCGGTGGGGCCGCCGTCGTTGCCAGACCGCAAGGGTCAGGGCGCGGCCATGTCAGGAGCGGTTGCGCCCCAGCAGGCTGCGTCCCAGTTGCTTGGCGGACAACCGCGCGTGGTGGGTGGCCGAGGAATCGCCCTTGAGCATCGAACTCAGGTAGTGCTTGGCCTGCTCGAACTTGATGTGCGGGGGCAGCGGGGCGATGTCGCCGTCGGTGTAGGCGTTGATCACCACCGGGCGGTCGGCGGCGAAGGCCTCGTCCCAGACCCGGTCGATCTCCTCGGCGCGCTCCAGGCGCAGCCCCGTGAAACCCAGCATCCGGGCGTATTCGTCGAAGGCGAAGTCGGGCAGGTCCTGCGAGGTGTCGAAGCGCGGGTCGCCTTCCATGACGCGCTGCTCCCAGGTCACCTGGCTGAGATCGCGATTGTTGAGCACCAGCACGATGCACTGCGGGTTCTCCCACTCGCGCCAGTACTTGGCCAGGGTGATCAGCGCCTGGTTGCCGAGCATCTGCATGGCGCCGTCGCCGACCATCGCCACCGCCGGACGGTGCGGGTGGGCGAACTTGGCCGCCAGCAGGTAGGGCACGCCGTTGCCCATCGAGGCCAGGCCGCCGGACACCGAGCCCAGCATGCCGCGGCGGATCTTCAGGTAGCGTGCGTACCAGTTGGTGGCGGACCCCACGTCGCAGCTCAGCAGCACGTCGTCGGGCAGCCGCGGCGAGAGCGCCTGGAACAGCCGCTGCGGGTTGATCGGTGCGGCATCGGTTTCGGCGCGTTCGTCGGTGATTCGCCACCACTCGTCGATCCAGCCCTGGACGCGCTCGCGCCACTCGCGGTTGTCCTTGCGCGCCACGCGCTCGGTCAGGGCGGCCAGCGTGCCGCGGGCGTCGCCGTGCAGGTTGATCTCGGTCGGGTAGCGCAGCCCCAGCGCCTCGGGGGCGACGTCGATCTGGATGGCGCGTGCCTGGTCCGACTTGGGCAGGAATTCGGCGTAGGGAAAGCGCGTGCCGACCAGCAGCAGGGTGTCGCACTCCTCCATCATCTTCTCGCTGGCCTCGGTGCCCAGCAGGCCGATGGTGCCGGTCATGCCGGGCACATCGTCCGGGACCATGGTCTTGGCCAGGATCGCCTTGGCCACGCCGGCGCCGAGACACTCGGCGAGCTCCAGCAGCTCGTCCACCGCGTGCTTGACGCCGGCGCCGGCGAGGATCGCCACCTTCTCGCCCTGGTCGAGCAGCTCGGCCGCGGCGTCGAGATCCTCGGCCGCGGGGAGACGCTGCGGGCGCCGATAGCCGACGCCCGAGAACACCGCGCCGTGGGCGGCGGGCGGATCGGCCATGGGCAGGTCCTGCACGTCGTTGGGCAGGATCACGCAGGTCACGGTGCGCTCGGCGATGGCGATGCGCAGTGCCTGATCGATGACGTGCCGCGCCTGGGCGGGCTCGGTGACCATCTGCACGTAATCGCCGGCGACGTCCTTGAACAGCGCGATCAGGTCGAGCTCCTGCTGGTAGTCGGTGCCCAGGCTCATGCGCGCCTGCTGGCCGACGATCGCCACCGCCGGCATGTGATCCTTGCGGGCGTCGTAGAGGCCGTTGAGCAGGTGGACCGCGCCGGGCCCGGAGGTCGCCACGCAGACCCCCACCTGATCGCTGAACTTGGCGTGGCCGCTGGCCATGAAGGCGGCGACCTCCTCGTGGCGGGGCTGGATCAGGCGCGGCCCGTCGTCGGCGCGCCGCAGGGCCGCCATGAAGCCGTTGATGCCGTCGCCCGAATAACCGTAGAGACGCTCGATACCCCAGTCCCTGAGGCGCGAGACGATGAAATCGCTGACCGTGTCTGACATGCATTCCCTCCTTTGGATGACGATCTCGGTATCGCGAGGACCCGGTCGTGGTAACGCCGCCGGCAAGCGGCCGGCGACGTGACAGTAAGCCTAGGCAACCAAGCCTGGGTTTGTAGGAAAAGGCGGCGAGCGCAGGCCGTTTTGGTATAGCGCCTAGAAGCGATCGGCCCGGGCGGCCTCCCAGTGCGGCGCATAGGCCGCCGGAATCTCGCTGCCGTCGAGCAACTGACCCGGACGCAGCGGAACGAGGTGCTGCTGGTAGCTGACCGCCGGGGTGTAGTCGTTGCGATGGTAGATCATGTCGGGCGTCAGCTTGTCCGGGTGGTCGACCCCCATCGCGCCGGTCAGATCGCGAAAGGCCTTGAGGGTGCCCGCGTGGTAATTGGCGACCCGCCAGGCCTTCTCCTCGACGTTGATGGCGCGGCTGCGCTTGGGGTCCTGGGTGGTGACCCCGGTGGGGCACTGGTTGGTGTGGCAGCGGCGCGCCTGGATGCAGCCCACCGAGAACATGAACGGTCGGGCGGCGTTGCACATGTCGGCGCCCAGCGCCATCTTGACCACCATGTCGAAGCCCAGCGCGACCTTGCCGCTGGCGATCAGCTTGAGGTCGTCGCGCAGGCCGGTGCCGACGAGACACTGGTGCACGAACGGCAACGCCTCGTTGATGTAGTTGCCCAGGCGGTCCGAGAACTCCTGCGGGGCGGCGCCGGTGCCGCCCTCGGCACCGTCGATGGTGATGAAGTCGGGACGGATGCCGGTTTCCCGCATCGCCTTGCAGAGGCTCAGGAATTCGCTGCGCTTGCCGAGGCACATCTTCATGCCCACCGGCTTGCCCCCGGAGAGTTCGCGCAGGCGGACGATGAACTCCAGCAGCCCGATCGGGGTATCGAACTCGGGGTGCGAAGCCGGCGACTGGCAATCCTTGCCGGCCTCGATCTGACGGGTCTCGGCGATCTCCTGGTTGACCTTCCCCCCCGGCAGCAGGCCGCCATGGGAGGGCTTGGCGCCCTGGGAGAGCTTGAGTTCGATCATCTTGACCTGGTCCTCACGGGCCTTGTCGCGGAACACCTCGGCGTCGAAGCGGCCCTCCCGGGTGCGGCAACCGAAATAGGCGGTACCCAGTTCCCAGATCAGATCGCCGCCATGACGCTGGTGATAGGGGCTGATGGCGCCTTCGCCGGTGTTGTGGGCGAAGCCGCCCCGCTTGGCACCCAGGTTCATGGCCAGCACCGCCGTACCCGACAGCGAGCCGAAACTCATCGCCGAGATGTTCAGGCGCGAGGCGTGGTAGGGGCGCTCGCACTGCGGCCCGCCGACGGTGATGCGGGTGACGTCCTCGGCCACGTCCTTGGGCACCAGCGAATGTTCGGAGAAGTCGAACCCGGCGGCCTCGAAATCGCGCAGGGTGCCGAACGGCGAGGTATCGGCTTTACCGTCGGCACGGGCATTGATCAGCGTGCGCTGGGCGCGGCTGAAGGGGCGGCCGCTCTGCTCGGACTCGAAGAAATACTGGCGCAGCTCGGGGCGCACGAATTCCAGCATGTAACGCAGGTGACCGATGATCGGGTAGTTGTTGAGCACGTTGTGCCGCGAGCGCAGGTCGTAAATGCCGAGCAGGGCCATTGCCAGCCACACGATGAGCAGGTAGGAGGCGGGGGGCCAGAACACCAGCCAGACGGAGATGATGGCGAGGGCGAGGAACAGAAACGAGACGAAGTGGCGACGGTACATGAGCATCCCTGCAAGTAGTCGGTTGATCGCGAGCGACGCGCCGGACGTCCCAGTTCGGCGCGTCGGTCCACCCCGTTAGTTTGGTAAGAGTGAGGCGGAGTTGCAAAAGTCTACTTTTTATACCGTTATCTTTATAGTCGGGAACAAAAGGCTGTGAGGTCGGGTGGTAGCCTTTCGGGATGCCAGGCGCGAGCGCTGCCGTGGCCGGTGGGGATAGGGTATAATCCGGGGCCACGGAGATTCGCCGCAGACACCTGATGGTCCGCGGCGAGTTGCTTGTCACTCGAAGGAGTTCCTGCCACATGACCGTGATCCGCCAGGATGACCTGATCCAGAGCGTCGCCGATGCGCTGCAGTACATTTCGTATTACCACCCCAAGGATTTCATCGAGGCCATGCATGCGGCCTACCAGCGCGAGGAAAATCCGGCGGCGCGCGATGCCATCGCGCAGATCCTGATCAACTCGCGGATGTGTGCCACGGGCCACCGTCCGATCTGCCAGGACACCGGGATCGTCACCGTCTTCGTGCACGTCGGCATGAACGTGCGTTTCGAGACCGACATGAGTCTCGACGACATGATCAACGAGGGCGTGCGCCGGGCCTACACGCACCCCGATAACGTGCTGCGCGCCTCGGTGCTGGCCGATCCGGACGGCAAGCGCCAGAACACCCGGGACAACACGCCCGCGGTCATTCACCACAAGCTGGTGCCCGGCGACACCGTCGAGGTGCACGTCGCCGCCAAGGGTGGCGGCAGCGAAGCCAAGTCCAAGTTCGCCATGCTCAACCCCTCCGACAACGTGGTCGACTGGGTGCTCGAGCAGTTGCCCAAGATGGGGGCCGGCTGGTGCCCGCCCGGGATGCTGGGTATCGGCATCGGCGGCACCGCCGAGAAGGCCATGGAACTCGCCAAGGAGTCGCTGCTGGATCCGATCGACATTCAGGAACTCCAGGCGCGGGGCGCCTCGACGCGCGCCGAGGAACTGCGGCTCGAGCTCTACGACAAGGTCAACCGGACCGGCATCGGCGCCCAGGGGCTGGGCGGACTGACCACGGTGCTCGACATCAAGGTCAAGGATTATCCGACTCACGCCGCCAACAAGCCGGTGGCGATCATCCCCAACTGTGCCGCCACGCGCCACGTGCACTTCACCCTCGACGGCAGCGGGGCCGCCGAACTCCCGGTGCCCAGGCTCGAGGACTGGCCGGAGATCACCCGCGAGGTCGGCGACAACGTCAAGCGCGTCGATCTCGACACGGTCACCGCCGAGGACGTGCGCAACTGGCAGCCGGGCGACACGCTGCTGCTCAACGGCAAGCTGCTCACCGGCCGCGACGCCGCGCACAAGCGGATGGTCGACATGCTCGCCAAGGGCGAGAGCCTTCCCGTGGATCTCAAGGGCCGCTTCATCTACTACGTGGGGCCCGTGGATCCGGTGGGCGACGAGGTCGTCGGCCCCGCCGGTCCGACCACCGCCACGCGCATGGACAAGTTCACCCGCACCATGCTCGAACAGACCGGCCTGCTGGGCATGGTCGGCAAGGCCGAGCGCGGGCCCACGGCGATCGAGGCGATCCGTGACAACCGGGCGGTCTATCTGATGGCCGTGGGCGGTGCCGCCTATCTGGTCGCCCAGGCCATCAAGGCCTCACGGGTGGTCGGCTTCGAGGACCTGGGCATGGAAGCGATCTATGAATTCGAGGTCGAGGACATGCCGGTGACCGTGGCCGTGGATTCCAGCGGCGAGTCGGTCCACCGGACCGGTCCGGCCAAGTGGCAGGCGATCATCGCCGAACCGGCCTGATCGGCGGATGACCGACGCGGCGGCGTCGGCCGCGACGCCGCCTGCCAGCCACGTCAACGACGAGGGAACGCCATGCGACGTGCAGGACGCGCCCATCAGCATGCCTCGATCGCCCCCTGCCGGGGCGGCGCGGGGATACGCCGCGCCGGGCGAGGGGCGTTCGGCCCGGTCACGCCGGGCGGGAGCGTGCGATGACCTCCTGGTTGCTGGGCCTCGGTGTCTTCGTGATCCATCTCACCGGTGCGGTCTCCGCCGTGCTGGCGTTGATGTCGAGTCGCACGTCGCAGGGGGCGGTGGCCTGGATCATCTCCCTGGTGACCTTTCCCTATCTGGCGCTGCCGGCCTACTGGATCTTCGGTCGGCCGCGCTTCTACGGTTACGTGTCGGCGCGGGGTGAACGGGACACGGCGCTGCGCCGTGTGCTGCAGCGCTATCGGCCGCTGATCGAGCCGTACCTGGCCGACGTGCGTCAGGGCAACGTGCATGCCGTGGAAAAGCTGGCGATGATGCCGCTGACCAGCGGCAATCGCGCCGAACTGCTGATCGACGGCGAGGCCACCTTCGAGAGCCTGTTCGCGGGCATCGAGTCGGCGAGCCGCTATGTGCTGGTGCAGTTCTTCATCATCCGTCGCGACCGCCTGGGGCTGGCGCTCAAGGATCGACTGGAACGCAAGGCGCAGCAGGGTGTGCGCGTCCACCTGCTGTATGACGAGATCGGCAGCCGGGCCCTGGACGAGGGCTATCTGGAGGATCTCCGGCGTGCCGGTGTGGAGGTGAGCGCCTTCAATTCGTCGCGCGGCGTGCGCCATCGTTTCCAGCTGAACTTTCGCAATCACCGCAAGGTGGTGGTGGTCGATGGCGTTCAGGGCTGGACCGGCGGGCTCAACGTGGGGACCGAGTATCTCGGCGAGAACCCGCGTCACGGTGCCTGGCGGGATACCCACCTGCGCCTCGCCGGACCCAGTGTGCTGGGCCTTCAGGAGGCATTCTGGGAAGACTGGCACTGGGCGACCGGCCGGGTCATCGACCTGACCTGGATGCCGGAGGTGACCTGCGAGGAGTGCCAGAACGTGGTCATCGTGCCGTCGGGGCCGGCCGACGCCCAGGAGACCGCGAGCCTGTTCATGCAGCACAACATCACCAGCGCCCAGCATCGGCTATGGGTGACCAGTCCCTATTTCGTGCCCGATCAGGGCGTGCAGGACGCCCTGCGGCTGGCCGCCATGCGCGGGGTGGACGTGCGCGTGATGATGCCCGAGCGGCCCGACCATCTGCTGGTGTTTCTCTCGGCGTTCTCCTTTCTGCCGGACATGATTCGGGCGGGCGTCAAGATCTATCGCTATCAGCCGGGCTTTCTGCATCAGAAGGTCTTGCTGATCGACGATCACAGCGCGGCCGTGGGGACGGTCAACCTGGACAATCGCTCCTTCCGGCTGAATTTCGAGATCACCGCCTTCATTCCCGACCGGGGGTTCGCCGCCGAGGTGGAGACGATGCTCGAGCGCGATTTCACGCACTGCCGTCAGGTCACCCTGGAAGAACTCCAGCAGCGCTCGCTGTGGCGCAAGCTGGTCTCGCGCGCGGCTTACCTGCTGGCCCCGGTCCAGTGAACATTCATGGCGGGTGGACAAGGTGTTGCAAAACATCGACATAGGCGTGGAGCCGGGGTGGGAGCTTGGGTAAAATCGTGGCTTCGGCGGTGAGTGGTGGCACTCGCGCCCGCCAACGGCAAGTGGAGTCGCGGTGAACCTCGAAACGAAATGGCTGGAAGACTTCGTCGCCCTGGCCAACACACGCAGCTTTTCCGCCTCGGCGCGGCAGCGCCACGTCACGCAGCCGGCCTTCAGCCGGCGCATCCGTTCGCTGGAACAGGCGGTCGGCGCGACCCTGGTCGATCGTTCGACGACCCCCGTGGGTCTGACCCCCGAAGGGCAGCTGTTTCTGGTTACGGCGCGCAACCTGGTCGAGCAGCTCGGCGAATGTCTCGGTCATCTGCGCGGGCTGGCGATGGCCAACGAGGCGCTGGACATCGTCGCGGCACACTCGCTGGCGCTGGCGTTCTATCCGCGCTGGATCTCGCGCTTGCAGAAGGGGGTCGGCGAACTGCCCACCCGCCTAGTGGCCATGAACGTGGGCGATGCCATCCACGTCCTGCGCGAAGGCAACTGCGATCTGATGCTCGGCTATCACGACCCCTATGCCACCATGCAGCTCGATGCCGAGGCCTTTCCCTCCTTCTCGATCGGCAAGGCGATGATGCTGCCGGTCTGTGTCCCCGATGAGCGGGGACGGCCGCGATTTCCGCTCGAGGGTGACGAGGCGATTCCGTTCCTGGCCTATACCCAGGGGGCCTTTCTGGGACGCTCGGTGCGCATGCTGCTCAAGAACGATCCGACCCGGATGCGGCTCAAGACCGTCTACGAGACGGCGATGGCCGAGGGGCTCAAGGGCATGGCGTTGCAGGGCGTGGGCATGGCCTGGATTCCCGATTTCTGTATCCGCGAGGAACTCGACGATGGGCGTCTGGTGAGGGCCGGCGATGCCCACTGGGACATTCCGCTCGAGGTCAGGCTGTATCGCTGTTCGCTGGTGCACAAGCCGGGCGTGGAGCGGCTGTGGCGGCAGATGACCAAGCTGCCGCGGGATTTCCTGCAGGCCTGATCCGGCCGTGCTGTGTCAGAGGGCGTTGATCGGCTCGACGAGCGCAGGCCTCTCAAGGCCCTTTCAGGGGCTGGCCCAGCCGGCCGGAAGCCCCAGAAAATTCTGAATGATGAAGAAGTGATCCTCGAACAGGGTCTCGGGTTCGAGGTCGGCGAGCGCCACCCAGCTCGCCCGATCGCCGCCGCGGGTGGCTTTCAGACGCGGCAGTTGCTGCTCGGGGCGCAAGGCGAAGTAGAAGGCCTCGGCCAGGGTGCGCCCCCGCCAGCTGCGATGCGGGTCGTCGAACAGCCGCTGATCGCGCAGCGAGCCCTTGAGCACCGGTTCCGGAACCTTGAGGCGGACCCGCTCCTTGAGTTCGCGAAGACAGGCATCGAGCAGCCGCTCCTGGGGGTGGATGAAGCCGCCCGGCAAGGCGTACAGCCCCTTGCCGGGCGCGGCGGTGCGCCTGACCAGCAGCACGTGGCCGGACTGCACGACCACGGCGTTGACGGTGACGAAGATCGGCGGGTAGGGCGCCTGGGCCCAGGCGCTGCGATACTGTTCGAGCAACGCTTGCTCTTCGAGCAACTGGTCGCAGGCGGGCGTCGACTGGAAGGCCTCGAGGGCGCGATGCACGTGGGCCGGCAAATCGTGGCCGGCGTCGTCAGCCAAGTAGGCGCTGCCCGAAGCCCGGGAATGGAAGAGCCGCTCGCGGATACGGCTTGCCGAGATGGCGTCGACCAGCGGCACGCTGACCGACTCCCACTGCGGAAACAGGCTCAGGTAGTAGCTGGACTGGCCCCGGCTGGCACCGATCAGGCCGATGCGCGGCAGCTTGCCGTGGCAGGGCCGGGCGATGTCGCGGACCTTGCGCTGGACATCGCGGACCCAGACGTCGTCGTTGTAGAGCGCATCGAGCAGTGGCTCGATCTCCAGGCGGGCGTTGTCGTCGTCGTCGAAGCCGCTGCGCAGCATGTCGCGGCGTTCCTCGAAGCGCCAGGGGTTGCGCAGCGAGCGCGCCTGCCAGGCGGAACCGATCAGCACGATGACCTGGCGTGCCCGCTTCAATGCCTCGTGAATCACCGTCAGATGGCCCAGATGCGGCGGCTGGAACCGGCCGATGAAGACCAGGCAGTCGAAGTCGTGGCCGGTGGCGGGTGGCGAGGGGTTGGCGGGCACCATCTGTCTCCGATCGGAAAGGCGCGGCCATTATGGTGGCCGGCCTTGCCGGCTGCAAGGCGCGCCGGGCATGGAATGGGTTGGCGATTTTTCACGGCCGCCGCGCTTGGTTATGCTGGGATCCGTTTTCCGAACAGGACGTTCCCGTGCTCGTCAAGACCCCCCTCCGCTGGATTCGCATCCTCCGCGACGCCGTCAAGCTGTGGCTGGACCGCAACGCCTTCAGCTACGCCGGATCGCTGGCTTTCTACACGCTGTTCTCGCTGGCGCCGACGGTGATCATCGCGGTCACGGTGATCGGTGTGGTGCTGGGCGAGGAAGCGGCACAGGGCCAGATCGTCGCCAACCTGCAGGGAATGATCGGCCCCGGGGCCGCCGAGGCGGTGCAGAACGCCGTCGCCGCCTCGCGCATCCAGGCGTCGGGGCTGCTGCCCACCCTGCTGGGCGTGTTCACGCTGCTGGTGGGCGCCACCACGGTGTTCGCCCAGATGCAGTACTCGTTCAACGTGCTGTGGGGGGTCACCGCCAATCCCGACCGCAACAGCCTGCTCATCTTTCTCAAGCAGCGCGTGATGTCGCTGGCCGTGGTGCTGGCGATCGGCTTCGTGCTGCTGGTCTCGCTGGTACTGGGCGTGGTGATGCGTGCCGTGTTCCGCTTCGCCGGCGATTGGCTGCCGTGGACCGAGACGCTGCTCAGCGGCGCCGAGGTGCTGGTATCGCTGCTGGTCATCGCGCTGTTCTTCGCCACGCTCTTCAAGGTGCTGCCCGACGTGGTGCTGAGCTGGCGCGACGTGGCGGTGGGGGCGCTGGTCACCGCGGTGCTGTTCTCCCTCGGCCGCTACGCCATCGCCGCCTACCTGGCCTATACCGCGACGGCCTCGACCTACGGGGCGGCCGGGTCGGTGGTGCTGATCCTGCTGTGGGTCTACTACTCGTCGTTGATCCTGCTGTTCGGCACGGCGCTCACCCGCACGCATTTCGAAGCCCGCGGCAAGCGTATCGTGCCGCGCAACGTGGCGGTGAAGGTTCGCCATGAGCTGATCAACGACTGAGCGGGCGATGGGCGCAATGTGACCGTGGGCGCCGCCGCGGGTTGGGCGTCGCGCGTCGGGAATGCTACAACGAGGGGCGATACGTCACGACAGGGGAGGAGGCGATGAGCGATTGCTGCGTCAAGGCACGCGTTACCGGCAAGGTGCAGGGTGTCGGCTACCGCGCCGCGACCCGGGAACGGGCGCTGAGTGCGTGCGTGACGGGGTATGCCAGGAATCAGGCGGACGGCAGCGTGGAGGTCGTGCTCTGCGGCCGGGGCGAAGCGGTGAACGGCGTGATCGAATGGTTGTGGAAGGGGCCACCCGCGGCGCGGGTGACCCATGTCGAACTGGCGGGCATCGACTGGCAGGAACACGACACCTTCGTCACCCGCTGAGGGGGTGTCTGCCGGAGGCCCGCCCGCCCCGCAAGTGAGCCTCCGTGGCGTCTCGGCTCAGCTCAGGGTCTCGACGATCCAGTCGACCACCGCCGCGCCGTCGGCGTCGAGGCAGACCTCGGCCAGCGGTGTGGTCGACCAGCGTTCGGTGATGAATGGCCGGCCTTCGGGGGCGAAGATCGTCTGTCCTTCGGCATGTCCCTCGGTGACCACGTTGAGATGGCCGCGCTGGGTGGTGAAGAGTTCCGGCTTCATCAGCCAGGCCAGCGCACAGCTGTCGTGAGGGCAGCAGCCGTCGAAGCCCAGGGCCTGCTGGTAGAAGGCCTTGTAGAATTCGTAGCTGCCGGCCAGGACCTTGCCCAGCTCGCCCTGGGCCTCGGCGATGCGCGCCATCGCCGCCGGATCGAGCACGCACCGGTGGGTGGCGTCGAGCCCCACCATTGTCAGCGGCCAGCCGGCGGTGAGCACGCGGGCGCCGGCGTGCGGGTCGTTGAACAGATTGGCTTCGGCCACCGGCGTGACGTTGCCGCCCTCACGAATCGAGCCGCCCATCACCACCACGCGCTTGACCTTGTCGACGATGCTCGGGTCGATCTGCAGGGCGGCGGCCAGATTGCCCAGCGGAGCGACCGCCACCAGGGTCACCTCGCCGGGGCGGGCATTGACCGTGTCGACGATGAACTGGCCGGCGCTGACCGGTTGTGGCTGCCCCTTGACCGGCGGCAGATCGATGTTGCCCAGGCCGTTGGCGCCGTGGATGTGCGCCGGGGGCGGCGACTTGGGCTTGCTCATCGGTGCCGCGGCGCCCTGGGCGACCGGGATCGACTGGCCCGCCAGCTCGCTGAGCAGCAGGGCGTTGTAGGTGGCAGTGGCCACTTCGACGTTGCCGAAGGTGGTGGTCAGCCCGAGTAGTTCGATGTCGGGGTGCGCCAGGGCGATGGCGATCGCCTGGGCGTCGTCGACGCCGGGATCGGTGTCGAAGATGATGGGAGTCGTCATGGTCTCGATCCTCGTGTTGGTTCGGTAGGGAAGGGTCACGCTTCGTCGAGGGGCAGCTCGTCCCACGTTCGGGTCGCTTCGGCGACCTCGCTGAAGACCGGGATGCTGGGGGCGGCCCCTTCGCGCTGGACGCACAGCGCCGAGGCGGCACTGGCCAGGCGTAGCGCCTCGACGATGTCGTTGTCGCGCTGCAGCGCGGCCATGAAGTAGCCGATGAAGGTATCGCCGGCCGCCGTGGTGTCGATTGCCTCGACCGAATGGGCGGGTAGCCGCAGGCGTCGCGTGGCGTCCTGGAAGACCACCCCGTCGCGGCCCAGGGTCAGGACCACCTGGCTCGTGGGCAGGCGCTGGCGCAGGGCCTCCAGGAGGCCGTCGACCGTGTCGTGTTCGTTGCGGTCGACCAGCGCGGCGGCCTCGCCGCGGTTGAGGAACAACAACTGGCAACGCTCCAGCGGCAGACGCAGCACGTTGGCCGACATCGGCGCCGGGTTGAAGGCGATGCGCAGTTCCTGGGCCTCGGCACGGATCAGCAAGCGCTCCAGGGCGTTGCATTCGTTCTGCAGCAGCAGCCAGTCGCCGGCCCGGGCCGAGGCCATCAGGGTCGCGAGGTGCGCGTCGGTAAAGCCGTGATTGGCTCCGGGATGCAGAATGATCGCGTTCTCGCCATGGTCGTCGACCTGGATCAGGGCGTGGCCGCTGGGCTCGGCGGTCAGCTCGATGGGGGTGATGTCGACGCCGGCGCTGGCCAGCGTTTCCAGCACCCAGCGGTCCTGCTGGCCGAGTCGCCCCCAGTGGGTAACGTCGCCACCGGCGCGGGCCATGGCCAGCGACTGATTGGCTCCCTTGCCGCCCAGCACCTGGCGATAACCGTGGCTGGTCAGGGTCTCGCCGGGGCGCACCAGATGCGGAACCCGGTAGACATGGTCGATATTGATCGACCCGTAGTTGTAGAGCATGGCGTCTCCTTCGCGGTCGTCCGGACGGTGTGACCCGACGATGCTGATACCGTTATCTCGAGCGGTTTCGCTCGTGTCTCAGCGATTCGCTTTCCAGTGTCTGATGTTGTCGGCCGTGAGTGCGATCACGTTCTGGCGTGCCTCGGGGCTGATCCAGGCGTTATGAGGCGTGACGATCAGGTTGAGCGGTTCCTCGAGCGCGCTCAGCAGGGGGTGGCCGTCGCGGGGCGGTTCGCCGGGCAGCACGTCCACGCCCAGGCCGCCGAGCCGGCCGTCGCGCAGCGCCGTCAGCGCCGCCGCCTCGTCGATGATGCCGCCACGCGCGCAGTTGATCAGCAGGGCACCCGGCTTGAGCCGGGTCAGCAACGCCTCGTCGATCAGGTGGCGTGTCGCCTCGGTGAGCGGGCAGTGCAGGCTGATGATGTCGGCTTCGGGCGCGAGGTCGGCGAGCGGTCTGCGGGAGTCCTCGCCTTCGTTGCCGGGGCGGGCGGCGAAGTCGACGTGCATGCCGAAGGCCTCGGCCAGGCGTGCCACGGCACGTCCGAGCTCGCCGCTGCCGACGATCACCAGACGCTTGCCGTCGAGCTGCAGGGTGCGATGATCGAGCAGACAGAAGATCGGGGCGCGGTTCCAGGCGCCCTCGCGGACATCGCGCTGATAGAGCGGCAGGCGGTTGGCCAGGCTGAGCATCAGCATCAGCGTATGCTGGGCGACGCTGGCCGTGCCGTAGGCGGTGACGTTGCGCACCGTGATCCCCAGTCGCTCGGCGGCGGCCATGTCGATGTTGTTGGTCCCCGTGGCCAGCACGCCGATCATGCGCAACTCGGGCAGGTCGCCGAGCAGGGCCTCGTCGAGCACGACCTTGTTGACCAGCGCGATCTCGGCGCCGGCCAGGCGCTCTCGGCAGGTGTCGGGGGGCGAGAGGTCGTAAACCTCGAGGGTATCGACCTCGCGGTGCAGCGGTTGCAGGTCGATGTCGTCGCCCAGCGTGGCGGCATCGAGTATCACGGCTTTCATGGCAATTCCTTGTCGACGGAAACTTCCTCGCGCCGCCGAGCGACAACTTGCCCGCCCGGGGCCGCGGCACGCTATAATATGCGGCTTTCGCGGCAGGCTTGGAAAGCGCGACGGCTGGCCACATCATAGGGATGATCGCCGTAGGCTCGAGCAGGCTGCCTGCGGCAGAGACTTCGTCACAGAGTGATTAGAACCATGCCCATCTACGAATATGAGTGCAAGGCCTGCGGCCATCGCCTGGAAAAGCTTCAGAAGGTCGGTGCGCCGGCGCTGACCGATTGTCCCGTCTGTCAGGCCAGCGAGTTGTCGCGGCTGATCTCCGCGGCGGGCTTTCGTCTCGCCGGGGGCGGCTGGTACGAGACCGACTTCAAGTCCGGTGGTACCAAGCGCAACCTCGCCGGTGACGCCAGCAAGTCGTCGGGCGGTGACGCCAAGCCGGCCGACAGCAAGGCAACCGCCTGATCGTTCTCCGCCGGCGCCGGCCGGCGGAGAAGCACTCTCAAAGCAACGGAACAGGATTTGACATGCGCAGCCATTATTGCGGCCAGTTGAACGAGACTCTGGTGGACCAGGAGGTCACGCTGTGCGGATGGGTACACCGCCGCCGTGACCACGGGGGAGTGATCTTCCTCGACATGCGCGATCGCGACGGCATCGCCCAGGTCGTGGTCGACCCCGATACCCCGGATGCGTTCGCCCATGCTGACCGCGCCCGCAGCGAATACGTGCTGCGCATCCGCGGGCGCATTCGTCTGCGCCCCGAGGGCACCCAGAATCCCGGCATGCCCACCGGGATGATCGAGGTCCTGGCCAAGGAGGTCGAGGTCCTCAACACCGCCGCCACGCCGCCGTTCCAGCTCGACGAGCACGGCAAGGTGGGCGAGGAGGTACGCCTCAAGTATCGCTACATCGACCTGCGCCGTCCGGAGATGATCGACAAGCTGCGGCTGCGTTCGCGGATCACCCACAGCGTGCGTGCCTATCTCGAGAACGAGGGCTTCCTCGACATCGAGACGCCGGTGCTGACCCGCGCGACCCCGGAAGGTGCCCGCGACTATCTGGTCCCCAGCCGCACCCATGAAGGCCACTTCTTCGCCCTGCCGCAGTCACCGCAGCTGTTCAAGCAGTTGCTGATGGTCTCGGGGCTGGATCGCTACTATCAGGTCGCCAAGTGCTTCCGCGACGAGGACCTGCGCGCCGACCGTCAGCCGGAATTCACCCAGATCGACATCGAGGCCTCGTTCATCGACGAGGAGGCGATCATGGGCATCACCGAGGGCATGATCCGCCAGCTCTTCCACGACGTGCTCGACGTCGAGCTGCCGGCCTTCCCGCGGATGACCTATGCCGAGGCGATGCGCCGTTACGGCTCCGACAAGCCGGACCTGCGTATTCCGCTGGAACTGGTCGACGTCGACGACCTGATGAAGGACGTCGACTTCAAGGTCTTCTCCGGCCCGGCCAACGCCGACGACGGCCGCGTGGCGGCGCTCAAGGTCAGCGGTGGCGCCAAGCTGACCCGCAAGGAGATCGACGAGTACACCCGCTTCGTGGGCATCTACGGTGCCAAGGGGCTGGCCTGGATCAAGGTCAACGAGCGCGCCAAGGGGCTCGAGGGGCTGCAGTCGCCGATCGTCAAGTTCATGGACGGCATCGTGGAGACGCTGCTCGACCGGGTTGGCGCCGAGGACGGCGACATCATCTTCTTCGGCGCCGACAAGGCGCGCATCGTCAGCGAGGCGATCGGCGCGCTGCGCGTCAGGCTCGGCGAGGATCTCGACCTCTATACCCAGGCCTGGGCACCGCTGTGGGTGGTCGACTTCCCGATGTTCGAAGACGACGGCGGTGCTCGCCTGCAGGCGTTGCACCATCCGTTCACGGCGCCGTCCTGCGACGTCGAGACACTCAGGAACAACCCCGTCGAGGCGCTGTCGCGGGCCTACGACATGGTGCTCAACGGTACCGAACTGGGCGGCGGGTCGATCCGTATCCACGACCAGGCGATGCAGCGTGCGGTGCTCGAGGTGCTGGGCATCGGCGAGGACGAGGCCAACGAGAAGTTCGGTTTCCTGCTCGAGGCGCTGAAGTTCGGGGCGCCGCCCCATGGCGGTCTGGCGTTCGGCCTCGACCGGCTGGTGATGCTGATGACCGGGGCGCGCACCATCCGTGAAGTGATCGCCTTCCCCAAGACCCAGAGCGCCGCGGACTTGATGACCGACGCGCCGGGCGAGGTGAGCGCCGAGCAGCTCAAGGAACTCAACATCCGCCTGCGTCAGAAGCCCAAGGTGGCGACCGACGAGGCGTGATGCGCCTGGCCCGGACCGCCGCGACACGGTGGCCCGGGTTCGGTACCCGATGCGGGCCGACGACTCATCGATTCCCGTCACGGCGACCGGCGAGCTGATCACAGCGGCGCCGGTCTTTCCGATTAAGGAGACCATGAGATGGCTGGCCATAGTAAATGGGCGAACATCAAGCACCGCAAGGCGGCGCAGGATGCCAAGAAGGGCAAGGTATTCACCAAGCTGATTCGTGAACTCAGCGTGGCGGCACGCCAGGGTGGCGGCGAGCCCGACGACAATCCGCGACTGCGCGCGGCGGTCGACAAGGCGCTCGCCAACAACATGACCAAGGACACCATCCAGCGGGCGATCGATCGGGGCGCCGGCAATGCCGACGGCGACGCCATGGAAGAGGCCGTCTACGAGGGTTACGGGCCGGACGGTGTCGCGGTGCTGGTCGAATGCCTGACCGACAATCGCAACCGCACGGTGTCCGACGTGCGGCACGCCTTCAGCAAGCACGGCGGCAACCTGGGCACCTCCGGCTCGGTGGCGTTTCTCTTCAACAAGCAGGGGCGGCTGAACTTTGCCGCCGACAGCGACGAGGAGACGATCATGGAAGCGGCCCTGGAGGGCGGCGCCGAGGACGTCGTGACTCACGACGATGGCGCGATCGAGGTGATCACCACGCCCAAGGCCTTCGGCGAGGTCAAGGATGCGCTCGTCGCCCGGGGGCTCGAGCCCGAGCACAGCGAAGTGGGGATGTTTCCCGAGACCTATTCACCGATCGAGGACGTCGAGGTGGCCAGGAAGGTCGTCGGGCTCTTCGACCGCCTCGAGGATCTGGATGACGTACAGAATGTCTATTCCAACGCCGACTTCGCCGACGATGTGCTCGCCGAGCTCCACTGATCCAGCGGCCGGCGCCCGCGTGAGCCGGCATCGGTGGCGCCCGGCATGATCGTGCTGGGCATCGACCCTGGCTCGCGAATCACCGGCTACGGGGTGCTGGATCTCGGCGCGACGCGGCCCGCCTACGTCGCCAGCGGCTGCATCCGCATCAAGGCCGACGACCTGGCTCAGAAGCTGGCCCAGGTCTATGCCGGCGTGGCCGAGTTGATTGCCCGCTATCGCCCGGCGGAATTCGCCATCGAGCAGGTCTTTATGGCGCGCAATCCCGACTCCGCGCTCAAGCTGGGCCAGGCCAGGGGCACGGCGATCGTCTGTGCCGCCAATCACGGCCTGGCGGTGCATGAATACGCGGCCCGCCAGATCAAGCAGGCGGTGACCGGCACCGGAGCGGCCGACAAGGCTCAGGTCCAGCACATGGTGACGGCGCTGCTCGCGCTCGACGCCACGCCCCAGGCGGATGCCGCCGACGCGTTGGCCATCGCCCTGACCCATGCCAATGCCCGCGCCGGCCTGCTGCCACGGGCCGGACGCAGCACCCGGCGTCGCAGCGGACGCCAGGCGTGGCGCGACTTTCGACCCGAGTGAGCCGCGCTGGCCAGTCGTCCGGGTGACCAGTATAGTGATCACCCAGTCATCTCAAGGAAGGTATCGCATGATTGGACGCCTGCGAGGCACCCTGCTGGAAAAGCAGCCCCCCTGGCTGGTCGTCGACGTGGGCGGCGTCGGCTACGAACTCGAGGCCTCGATGAACACCTTGCTGGCCCTGCCGGGCATCGGTGACACCGTTCAGCTCTATACCCATCTGAGCATTCGCGATGATGCGCACCTGCTCTACGGGTTCTTCCGCGAACCCGAGCGGGCGCTGTTCCGGGCGCTGGTCAAGGTCAACGGGGTGGGGCCCAAGCTGGCCCTGGCGATTCTTTCCGGCATGGAGCAGGACCAGTTCATTCGTTGTGTCATGGACAGCGACGTCAAGGCGCTCACCCGGCTCCCCGGGGTCGGCAGGAAGACCGCCGAGCGGTTGATCGTCGAGATGCACGACCGCTTTCCGCACTGGTCCGGCGGGCAGGGCGGTCTCGACGTCGACGGAGCGACGCCTTCCACGTCGCCGGCGAGCGACCCGCAGGCCGACGCCGAGGCGGCGCTGGTGGCGCTGGGCTACAAGCCGACCGAGGCCGGCCGCATGCTCTCGGGACTCGATGAGGGTCTGTCGACGGAAGCGCTGATCAAGGCCGCCCTGGCCCGCAAGTTTGCAGGATAATCCGCGATGATCGACAGCGATCGCCTGATAGCCGCCGCGCCCCAGGAGGGCGAGCCTCATCACGACCACGCGATTCGTCCCCGGCGGCTGACCGACTACATCGGCCAGCCCCGGGTCCGCGAACAACTGGACATCTTCATCGCCGCCGCGCGCCGCCGCGGCGACAGTCTCGATCACACCCTGGTATTCGGCCCGCCGGGACTGGGCAAGACCACGCTCGCCAACATCATCGCCTCCGAAATGGAGGTCGACATCAAGTCGACCTCCGGGCCGGTGCTGGAACGCGCCGGGGATCTCGCCGCCATGCTCACCAACCTGCAGGCGGGCGACGTGCTGTTCATCGACGAGATCCATCGTCTGCCGGCCGCCGTGGAAGAGGTCTTGTACCCGGCGATGGAGGACTTCCAGCTCGACATCATGATCGGCGAGGGGCCGGCGGCGCGCTCGATCAAGCTCGATCTGCCGCGTTTCACCCTGGTGGGCGCGACCACTCGCGCGGGGCTTCTGACCTCGCCGCTGCGCGATCGCTTCGGCATCGTCCAGCGCCTGGAGTTCTACGCCATCGACGAGCTCACCGAGATCGTCGCCCGCTCGGCGCGGCTGCTGGGCATCGAGGCGGAGCCGGCGGGAGCCGCCGAAGTCGCGCGGCGCGCGCGGGGGACGCCACGCATCGCCAACCGGCTGCTGCGCCGCGTGCGCGACTATGCCGAGATCCGCGGCGACGGGCGGCTGACCGAGGAGACCGCCGACCGGGCCCTGAACATGCTGCACGTCGACAGCCACGGGCTCGATCACATGGACCGCCGGCTGCTGCTGGCGATGATCGAGAAGTTCGACGGCGGGCCGGTGGGGGTCGACAGCCTCGCCGCCGCGATCAGCGAGGAGCGCGACACCATCGAGGACGTCATCGAGCCCTATATGATTCAGCAGGGCTTCATGCTGCGCACCGCGCGGGGGCGCATGGTCACCCGCCAGGCCTATCTGCATTTCGGTCTGGAGGCCCTGGAAGGCGCCCCCGAAGCGAGTGGCGAGGGACGCCCATGACGGCATTCGCGATTCCGGTGACGGTCTACATCGAGGACACCGACGCCGGTGGCATCGTCTATTACGTCAACTATCTGAAATACATGGAGCGGGCACGCAGCGAGTGGTTGCGCGCCGGAGGCCTGACCCAGCGCGGATTGCTCGACGACGGCATCCAGCTGGTCGTGCACCGGCTCGAATGCCGTTACGCCAAGCCCGCCCGACTCGACGACCGGCTCCGGGTCACGGCCGAGGTCGTCGAACGCACGTCGTGCCGGCTGCGTTTTCGCCAGCAGGTGCTGGCAGGCGGGGAACCCTTGTGCGACGCGGACGTCGATATCGCCTGTATCGACGCGACGCGACTTCGCCCTACACGGTGGCCGGCGGCACTTGCCGCGGTCTTGAATGGATACGCTTAACCACTGACGAGGACGCACGTGAACGATTCCCTGTCCATTCCCAACCTGATCATGAACGCCAGTCTGGTCGTCCAGTTGGTGATGTTGCTGCTGATCGTGGGGTCCATCGCCTCCTGGGTGGTGATCTTCCAGCGCAGCTTCGTCCTCAGCCGGGCGAAGAAGGCCCATCGTGCCTTCGAGGACCGCTTCTGGTCGGGGGTCGACCTCAATGAGCTCTATCGCGAGACGCCGCCCGAACAGGACGTGGTCGGCGCCGAACACATCTTTCGTGCCGGCTTTCGCGAATTCAACCGGCTGATGCCCAAGACGCGCAGCAGCCAGGCGATTCTCGACGGCGTGCAGCGGGCGATGCGGGTCGCCTGGTCGCGCGAGGAGGAGCGCCTCAACCAGCACCTGATCTTCCTCGCCACGGTGGCATCGTCGAGCCCCTACATCGGCCTGTTCGGTACCGTGTGGGGCATCATGGGCTCCTTCATGGGCCTGTCGATGGCCCAGCAGGCGACGCTGTCCACGGTCGCGCCCTGGATCGCCGAGGCGTTGATCGCCACCGCCATGGGGCTGTTCGCGGCGATCCCCGCGGTGATCTTCTACAATCGCCTGTCCGCTCAGTCCAACCGGATCCTGGGCCAGTACGAGGACTTCGCCGAGGAGTTTCATTCCATCCTGCACCGCAACCTCCAGGGGCGCGGTGATCGCGAGGCAGCCTGAGGAGCGACGGTCATGATGCACGGACCCTTCAATCGCGGCCCGCATCGCAAGCCCATGGGCGAAATCAACGTCGTGCCCTTCATCGACGTGATGCTGGTGCTGCTGGTGATCTTCATGATCACCGCCCCCATGATGACCCAGGGGGTGCAGGTCGAACTGCCCAAGGTGACCTCGGAGCCCATCGACGTCCCCGACGACAGCGAGCCGCTGGTCGTTTCCGTCAATCGCGACGGCGAATACTTCCTGTCGGTGGGTGACGGCCAGACACCGCTGAGCCTCGACGAGATCAGCAACAAGGTGATCGCCATCCTCCAGCGCAAGCCGCAGACGCCGGTGATGGTGAAGGGGGACCAGAGCGTTTCCTACGGGCAGGTCGTGACGCTGATGAGCACGCTGCAGACGGCCGGGGTGCCCAACGTGGGGCTGATCTCCGATCCGCCCCCGGCGAAGCGATGAGGAAACACGATGGCTAGAAAGGAAAGGCGGGTAGGCTATGGTCTACCTGTGGTCCTCGCCATTGGCCTTCATCTGGGCGTGCTCGTCTTGAGTCTCCTGCACTGGCCGGCCAGCGAGCCCGAGCCGTCCTCCGCGTCGATCGTCAAGGCGACCCTGGTGAGTACCGAGACGGCGACCGATCAGGCGCAGCGTGCCCAGGAGGCCCAGGCGCGCGCCGCCGAGGCCCAGAAGCAGGCGGAGCAGGACGCCAAGGCGAAACAGGCCGAGGAAGACGCCCAGGCGAAAGCCGAACGGCAGGCGCGCGAACAGGCCGCCAAGCAGCAACAGGCCGAGGCGGCGCGTCAGCAGCAACTCGAGGCGATCGAGAAGGCGCGTCAGCAGGCCGAAGAGGCCGCCCAGCGTCGTGCCGAGGAAGCCGAACAGGCTGCCCAGCGTCAGGCCGCGGCGGAGAAGCAGCGCAAGGCCGAAGCCGAGGCCCGCCGGCAAGCCGAAGCCGAGAAACAGCGCAAGGCCGAAGAGGCTCGCAAGCAGCAGGCCGAGGCCGAGAAACAGCGCAAGGCAGAAGAGGCCCGCAAGCAGGCCGAGGCCGAGAAACAGCGCAAGGCCGAGGAGGCCCGCAAGCAGGCCGAGGCCGAGAAACAGCGCAAGGCCGAGGAGGCTCGCAAGCAGGCCGAGGCCGAGAAACAGCGCAAGGCCGAGGAGGCTCGCAAGCAGGCCGAAGCCGAGAAAAAGCGCAAGGCCGAAGAGGCGGCCGAACGCGCGGCACAAGCGGCCAAGCAGGCTGCCCAGCAGGCGCTCGATCAGTCGATTGCCGGCGAGGAGCAGGCGATCGCCAATGCCAGACAGGCGGCCCAGGCGGCGAATGGCTTCAAGAATTTGGTCAAGCGTGCAGTGGAACAGGCCTGGATCATTCCGGCATCGGCGAGCAATCAGCTTCGGGCCGTGGTGCACCTCACCCTGCTGCCCACCGGCGAGCTGGTGGATGCCACGATCCAGAAGAGCAGTGGCGATCCCACTTTCGATCGCTCGGTATTGCAGGCCGTCGAGCGGGCGGCACCGTTTCGGGAAATGCGCGACTTGCCGCCATCGGCACAGCGCCAGTTCCGTGACTTCAATCTCGATTTCAACCCTGAGGATGTGCGCTGATGAAACGACTGACCCCGTATTTGTGCGGCTGGTTGATCCTGCTGTTCAGCAGTCTGGCCAGTGCCGACCTGACCATCCAGATCACCAAGGGCAGCGATCAGGCGATTCCCATCGCCGTGGTGCCCTTCGCGGAACAGGATGGCACGCTGCCCGAGGACATCGCCGATATCGTCAGCAACGATCTGGCCCGCAGCGGCCAGTTCGATCCGCTCGCCCGCAGCGCCCTGGTGGCCACGCCCCACACCAGCGATCAGGTCTACTATCGTGACTGGCGGGCCGTCGACAGCAACTACGTGGTCGTCGGCCAGGTCACGCCGCAGGGCAACGACTACCGCATCCAGTTCGAGCTGATGGATGTCTACGGCGAGAAACGCATGCTCGGCGAGGCGGTCACCGTCTCGGCCAATCAGTTACGCGCCGGGGCTCACTATGTCAGCGACAAGGTGTTCGAGGCGATCACCGGCGTGCGTGGCGCCTTCTCGACGCGCATCGCCTACGTCACGGCACAGGGCGCGGGCGACGATCGCCAGTTCGCGCTGCATGTCGCCGACGCCGACGGCCACAACGGCCAGCAGATCCTCGGTTCCGACGACCCCATCATGTCGCCCGCCTGGTCGCCCGACGGCAAGAAGCTGGCCTATGTGTCCTTCGAGTCGGGCAACTCGGCGATCTACGTGCAGAATCTGGCGACCGGTCAGCGTGTGCAGCTGACCTCGTTCTCCGGCATCAACGGCGCCCCGGCGTGGTCGCCCGATGGCCGGCGGCTGGCGATGTCGCTCTCCAAGGACGGTCAGCCGGAAATCTACGTGATGGATATCGGGTCACGCGGTCTGCAGCGCCTGACCAACAACGACTCGATCGACACCGAACCGTCCTGGGCGCCGGACGGCCAGAGCCTGGTGTTCACCTCGGATCGCAGCGGCGGCCCGCAACTCTACCGCTACAATCTGGGCAGCGGGCAGAGCGAGCGCCTCACCTTCACCGGCAACTACAATTCCCGTGGGCGCTTCTCCCCGGACGGCAAGACGCTGTTCATGATTCACCGCGGCAACGACGGCTTTCATGTCGCCAGGCAGGATCTCGACACCAACCGGCTGACGATTCTCAGCGACTCGCGGTGGGACGAGTCACCGAGTGTCGCGCCGAACGGCAGCATGGTAATCTTCGCTACCCAGCAGGGTAACCGCGGGGTGCTGAGTGTGGTGTCGGCCGATGGCAATGCGTCCTACCGTCTGCCCTCGGCCCAGGGCGACGTGCGCGAACCGGCATGGTCGCCCTTCATGAATTGACGTCGCGGGACAAGCGACATCTCGTGTCATTCGAATTCCGAGCAAGGAGTTGACAATGAAGTTCAAACCGTACGCCAAAGGTCTGGCAGTGGCTGTCTCGTTGGCCGTGATGGCCGGCTGTTCCAGCAGCGGTGGCACCCAGGACGGGAGCATGAATGGCACCGGCGGAGGCACCGCAGGCGGCATGGGCGCCGGTGGCCAGGGCGTCTCCGGCGGCCAGGTCAGCGGCACCCAGATGGGAGGCGGGCAGCAGCAGCAGGCCGGCATCCCCGACGTGCGGACCATCTACTTCGATTACGACAAGGACACCATTCGTCCCGAATTCGAGTCGGTGCTGAATTCGAACGCCCAGTATCTGCGCAGCCACCCCAACGCGAACGTCGTCCTGCAGGGCCATACCGACGAGCGCGGTACCCGCGAGTACAACCTCGGCCTCGGGGAGCGCCGGGCGCAATCGGTGGAGCGTTTCCTGACCGTGCAGGGCGTGTCGCCGTCGCAGATCGATGTCGTGAGCTACGGTGAGGAGCGTCCGGCGGTGGAAGGACACAACGAACAGGCTTACGCCAAGAACCGTCGCGTCATCCTCGATTACTGAGCAACGCTGTCTCGCCCGGATCCGCGATGATATCGGCGGTCCGGGCGATGTCTTCCAGTCATAGGCGGAGTCGAGCATGAAACACCGTCTGAAAGGACTGTGCGGCGCGGGAGCCCTGGTGCTCCCGCTGACCGTATGGGCCGCCCCCGTGGTCGAGGATCTCGCGGCCAAGCAGAGCAACTTCTATCAGCAGACCCAGGCTCGCGAGGAGCCCGGGGGCAACCTGGTACTGTTCAACCAGCTCCAGGAGAATCAGGAGGCCATCAAGCAGCTGCGCGGTCAGCTCGAGGAGCTGCGCTATCAGCTCGAACAGCAGAAGCAGCTCTCCCAGGAACGCTATCTGGATCTCGAGAAGCGTGTCGATCAGCTCGGCCGCGGTGGTGGTACCGGAGGCAGTGACGCGGGTGCCGCGTCCGACGGTCAGCGTGTCGACGACGGTGCCGCCGACAGCGTGGCGGCCGCCAGCCAGGACGGCCGACAGGCCTATCAGGCGGCCTTCGAGAAGGTTCAGGCGCGGGATTTCGATGCCGCCACCCGTGCCTTCGAGGCGTTCGTCAAGGATTACCCGCAGTCGCCGTTGCGACCCAACGGCTATTATTGGTTGGGGGAGCTCTATTCGGCGCGTTCCGAACTCGACAAGGCGGCGCAGTCGTTCAATACCGTGATCGAGGATTACTCGCAGAGCAGCAAGGTGCCCGATGCCCTGTACAAGCTGGGTCTGCTCAAGGCGCGCCAGGGCCAGCCCGATGCCAGCAAGCAACTGCTCCAGCGAGTGACCCAGGAATACCCCGACAGCAACGCCGCCAGCATGGCCAAGGACTTCCTCAACCAGTCCGGCCTGTGAGGGGCAGGGAGACGGCGTCATGACCTGCAAGATCGACTATCGAGCGAGCGACGACCTGCTCGCCGATCGCGTGATCCTGGTGACCGGAGCCGGCGACGGGATCGGTCGGGCCGCCGCAAAAAGCTATGCGGCCCATGGTGCGACGGTGATCCTGCTGGGGCGTACCACCGCCAAGCTGGAGAGCGTCTACGACGAGATCGAAGCGGCCGGCGGCCCGCAGCCGGCGATCTTCCCGCTCAACTTCGAGGGGGCAACGCTCAAGGACTATCAGGAGATGGCCGAAACGCTCGACAAGGCGTTCGGCCGCCTGGACGGCATCCTGCACAACGCCGGTCTGCTGGGACGGATCACGCCCTTCGAGCAGTATCCGCCGGCACTCTGGGAGCAGGTCATGCAGGTCAATCTGAATGGCCCGATATGGATGACCCAGGCTCTGCTGCCATTGCTCAAGGCGTCTCGCGACGCCTCGGTGATCTTCACGTCCTCCAGTGTCGGTCGCAAGGGGCGTGCCTTCTGGGGTAGCTACTCAGTCTCCAAGTTCGCCACCGAGGGCTTCGTCCAGGTGCTGGCCGACGAACTCGAGAACCTGTCGTCGATCCGCGTCAACAGTCTCAACCCCGGTGCGACGCGCACCCGAATGCGCCAGAGCGCCTTTCCCGGCGAAGACCCGGCGACGCTGCGCAGTGCCGAGCAGATCATGCCCACCTATCTGTGGCTGATGGGCCCGGACAGCCGCGGGCATACCGGCGAGCGGTTCGACGCTCAGCCGCCGCGGCGTTAGGGGCTGAGCCCGCCGGTCGCCCGCTCCGGGCCGACCGGCGTCGCGCCATCCCGCCTTCAGGCGTCGCGCTCGACCGCCAGCAACGCCGCGGCCAGCGCCTGCGGCGTCTCGAACCAGCGGTCGGCCTGCCAGCGCTCGCGATCCTCCGCCTCGTCGATGTAGCCATACCCCACCGCGATCGCGCGCATGCCGGCAGCATGCGCGGCGAGCATGTCGCGGGCATGATCGCCGATGTACCAGCACGCATCCGGGGCGACACCGAGTTCACGCGCCGCGGCCCACAGCGGTTCCGGGGCGGGCTTCTTGACCGGCAGATCGTCGGCGCACAGCAGGGCACCGGGCTCGAGACCCAATGCCTCGATCAGTGGTGCCGCATAGGCGCGCGGCTTGTTGGTGACGATTCCCCAGGCGATACGCGGCCGCGACCAGGCGGCCAGCAGCGGCTCCAGACCGGGGAAGACCCGGCTCTCGGCGGCGACGTCGCGCCCGTAGCTGTCGAGCAGGAACTGCCGGGCGCTGGCGTGATCGGGGTGCGAGGCCTCCAGGCCCAGTGCCAGGGTCACCAGGGCGCTGCCGCCGTTGGAGACCTGGGCGCGAATCAGCGGATAGGGCAACGCCTCGAGCCCGTGATGGGCGCGCAGGGCGTTGGTGGCCCGGGCCAGGTCCGGGGCAGTGTCGACCAGGGTGCCGTCGAGGTCGAAGAGCAGGGCCTGAGGAGGCGTGGTCGCGGGCTCGCTCATGGCGTCTCCAGCGAGCAGTGCATGAGGTAGTTGACCGAGACGTCATGGGCCGCGAGGCGATAGCGGCGGGTCAGCGGGTTGTAGGTGAGCCCGCTCTGCTCGCGCACGCGCAGCCCCGTCGCCCGGCACCAGTTGGAAAGCTCCGAGGGGCGGATGAACTTGCGATATTCGTGGGTGCCCCGCGGCAGCAGGCCGAGAACGTACTCGGCGCCGAGAATCGCGAAGGCATAGGCCTTGGGGTTGCGATTGATGGTCGAGAAGAACACATGCCCGCCAGGGCGGACCAGCGTCGCGCAGGCGCGCACCACGGCCGCCGGATCGGGCACGTGCTCGAGCATCTCCAGGCAGGTCACGACGTCGAACTCGCCGGGATGCTCGTGGGCCATCTCCTCGGCACTGGCTTGGCGGTAGACCACCTCGGCGCCGCTTTCCTGCTGATGGAGGCGGGCCACCGACAGCGGCGCCTCGCCGAGATCGATGCCGGTCACCGTGGCGCCGCGATGGGCCATCGCCTCGCTGAGGATGCCGCCGCCGCAGCCGATGTCGATCACCGTCTTGCCGGCGAGGCCGGCGCGCGCGTCGATGAAGTCGAGACGCAGCGGGTTGATCTCGTGCAGCGGCTTGAACTCGCCCTCGGCGTCCCACCAGCGATTGGCCAGTGCCTCGAACTTGGCGATTTCATTGTGATCGACGTTATGGCGGCGGTCTTCGCTTTGCGCCTGAGTCATTGAGCCTCTCCCGATTGGCTGGTGGCGGCCATGGCGCGCTGCTGTTCCATGGCCATGCGCGTGAGTGCCTCGACATCGCTGTCGCAGAGAATGCCGTCCACCAGCCGTGGGCGACCCGCCACCCAGGAATGGCTGACCTGACGGCTGTTCATGGCGTAGACGATCGCCGAGGCGGGGTGATGGACGGGCAGGGTGTTGACGGCCTGCAGATCGACGGCGATCAGATCGGCCTCGAAGCCGTCGCGCAACTGGCCGATCCGGTCGCCGAGCCCCAGCGCGTGCGCGCCGTCGCGGGTGGCCATGGCCAGTGCCTCGATGGCCGGCAGGGCCGCGGCATCGCCGCTGACGCCCTTGGCGAGCAGCGCGGCACTGCGCAGTTCGTCGATCATGTCCAGGTCGTTGTTGCTGGCGGCGCCGTCGGTGCCCAGAGCGACGTTGACGCCGGCGCGCCGCAGGCGCTCGACCGGACAGAAGCCGCTGGCCAGCTTGAGGTTGGACTGCGGACAGTGGATGACCTGGGTGCCGGTCTCGCGCAGCATCGCCAAATCCGTGTCGTCGACCTGAGTGACGTGGACCGCCTGGAAGCGCTCGCCGAGCAGCCCGGCCTCGAACAGGCGCTGCAACGGCCGCTTGCCGTGCTTGGCCAGCCCCTGCTCGACCTCGTCGGCGGTCTCATGGACGTGCATCTGAACCGGCAGGTCGAGCCGCTCGCGGGCCTCGAGCAGGCGCCGTAGGCTGTCGTCGCCGACGGTGTAGGGGGCGTGAGGGCCGAAGGCCAGTTCGATCAGCGGATGATCGCGATAGCGTTCCACCAGTGCCCGGGTGCGTTCGAGGCCGGTGCCGAAATCGGCGGCCCAGGGGGTAGGGAAGTCGATCAGCGGCGTGCAGAGCTGGGTGCGGATCCCGGCCTGGGCCACCACCTCCGCCACCGCTTCGGGGGCCAGGTACATGTCGGCGAAGGTGGTGGTCCCCGAGCGCAGCATCTCGGCGATCGCCAGGCGCGTGCCGTCGGCGACGAAGCGCGGATTGACGTGGGCCGCCTCGGCGGGCCAGATGTGCTCGTTGAGCCAGGTCATCAGCGGCAGGTCGTCGGCGAAGCCGCGCATCAGGCTCATCCCGGCGTGGTTGTGGGCGTTGACCAGACCGGGCAGCAGGGCATGGTGGCCGAGGGCCAGCACTCGGCGCGCCCTGACCCGACGGCGCGCTTCCTCGATGGGCCAGGGGCCGAGCAGCCGCCCGGCATCGATCGCCACGGCATGGTCGTCCAGGGTCGGCAGACCCTCGCTCATCGGCAGCACCCAGCGGGCCTCGATCAACAACTCGACGTCGAGCGGGGTGCCTGGCGGAGCATGAGATGGCATCGCGGACCTCCTGCGGTATGATCCCGGCATTCTACCTGTTATCGAGCGCTTTGGGGGGCGGCCGGGACGCTGGCATGTCTGTCGCGGTTGGCGTTTACCCCACCGATTCGCCGTTGACGGTCACGTCGGGCGCGCATAGATGTTATCGTTTGTGAACGAGGCGCCCGGGCGTCTCGGCTCGCTGCAGGATGCGGCGGGTCACGCAACGCTATGACATACTCGAATCATTCGTGCATGAAGGAGGGACCCCATGATCCGTAAGGCTGTACTTCCCGTCGCCGGGCTCGGCACCCGCTGCCTGCCCGCCTCCAAGGCGATCCCCAAGGAAATGATCACCATCGTCGACAAGCCGGTGATCCAGTACGTGGTCGAGGAGGCGGTCAAGGCCGGCATCAAGGAGATCGTGCTGGTCACGCACTCCAGCAAGGGGGCGATCGAGAACCACTTCGACAAGCATTACGAACTCGAGGCGATGCTCGAGGCCAAGGGCAAGGACGACATGCTCGCCGAGGTGCGCGGCATCGTGCCCGACGACGTCAGCATCATCGCCGTGCGCCAGCCCGAAGCGCTGGGCCTGGGCCATGCCATCCTCTGCGCGCGCCCGGTGATCGGCGACGATCCGTTCGCGGTGTTGCTGCCCGACGTGCTGGTCGACGATGCCGGCCTGACGCGCAACGATCTGGCGGGAATGATCGAGGCCTTCGACAAGACCGGCGCCGCGCAGATCATGGTCGAGAACGTGCCCGAGGAACTGACCTACAAGTACGGCATCGTGGCGCTCGACGGCGAGACCCCGGCGCCGGGCAAGAGCGCCCCGATCAGCGACATGGTGGAGAAGCCCAAGGTCGAGGAGGCGCCGTCGACGCTGGCGGTGATCGGCCGCTATCTGCTGCCGCCGGAAATCTTCCCGCTGCTCGCCGACACCCCGCCGGGCGCCGGTAACGAGATCCAGCTCACCGACGCCATCGACCGGCTGCGTCAGGACAAGCCGGTCGCCGCCTACCGGATGCAGGGCGCGACCTACGACTGCGGCCACCAGCTCGGCTATCTCGAGGCCACGCTGGTCTTCGCCAAGCGCCATCCCAAGTTCGGCGACGGCTTCAACGCCCTTCTGCAGCGTTACGCCAGCGAGGGGTAAGCGATGCGAATCATCGTGCATGGAAGCGAGCTCGCGGCGGCCACGGCCGCGGCGGCCCTGGCGTCGGTCGGCCATCAGGTCGACTGGTATCCGCATCCCGATGCGCCCTGGAGCCAGCTGGCCGAAGCCGATTGGCTGTCCCGCGAACCCTCGGTGGCCGAGCAGCTCTCGGCCAGCCGCGAGGCCGGGGCGCTGCAGGTGTTCGATGCCACCGACGGTCTCGAGACCTGCGGCGAGGTGGATATCGTATGGCTGGCCCTGGCGCCGGACCAGCGCGAGGCCGCCGAACAGTTCATCGACGCCATCGCCGGCGGGCAGACCTCGCCGCTGGTGGTGGTCAACAACTCGACCTTCCCGGTGGGTCAGACCGAATCGCTCGAAGCCCTGCTGCGGCACGCCTCTCAGGTGGCGGTGGTGCTGCCCGACATGCTCGAGGAGGGGCGCGCCTGGCAGGTCTTCACCCGACCGTCGCGCTGGTTGCTGGGCTGTGAGGACGACTGGGCGGCGGATCAGGTCCGCGAACTGTTGCGCGCCTTCAACCGGCGTGCCGAGGTCTTTCAGCGCATGCCGCGGCGTGCCGCCGAGCTGACCAAGCTGGCGATCAACGGCATGCTGGCCACCCGCATCAGCTACATGAACGAGGTGGCCGGGCTGGCGGACTCGCTGGGCGTGGACGTCGAGCACGTCCGCCAGGGGATGGGCGCCGACACGCGTATCGGCTACGAGTATCTCTATCCCGGGTGTGGTTTCGGCGGCCCCAATTTCTCCCGCGACCTGATGCGTCTGGCCGATGTCCAGCACGAGACCGGGCGCGAGTCCCAGTTGCTCGAGCAAGTCCTGGACATCAACGAGCACAAGAAGGAGACGCTGTTCCGCAAGCTGTGGACGCATTTCCACGGCCAACTGGAAGGGCGTCGCGTGGCCATCTGGGGGGCGGCCTTCAAGCCGGGGACCACGCGCATCGACCACGCGCCGGTGCTGACCCTGCTACGGGCGCTGTGGGCCCAGGGCGTCCACGTGCAACTCCACGATCCGGCGGCACTCCCGGCCCTGCGCAAGGAGGTCGGCGCCCATCCGTTGCTGAGCCTGTACGAGGACGATCCCTATGCGGCCTGCGAAGGGGCCGATGCGCTGATGCTCGTCACCGAGTGGAAGTGTTACTGGAACCCGGACTGGCGGCGTCTCGCGGAGACCCTCGGCTCGCGCCTGATTCTCGACGGTCGCAACATCTACGACCCCGTCTACGTGGCTGCCCGAGGGCTAGTCTATCGGGGCATCGGCAGACGTGCCGATCCCTAGCGAGGTTTTTCACAGTCAGGCCTGGCCGGCTAAGGAAATGCTGAATAAATCGACGAGCGAGATGAAGCGCGAGGCGCATGGAATGCAGAAAACGAGACATAACATGAAGTTAGGCGAGTTTTCGACCGGGCTGGCGCCCCAGTACCACGCAACGAAGCGATTCGTTGGGGACGCCGAGTCCGCGTAGGCATTTATGCAGCGTTTCTCTAACCGGAGGTTGGTACCCCAAACTGGCCTGTGGGCGATGCCAGTTGTACTGATGAAGCGAGGCAGGCAGATGCCTGCCTCTCCCTTTCCAGCTTGCATCGCTCAACATAGGCGTCATTGATGCGAGCGCTTTATGGCTGGTGCAGCCCGCACTCCTTCATCGATGGCCGGAGCGGCCAGCAGGATTCGACCATGTGGCATGAGACGCGCATTCTCATGGAGGCATCCGGCCCTTCTGGAGATGGGTTTCGTACCTTCCCTTGCCCGGTAGGCGCCGAATGAACAACCTGCCGAGAGATCACATCTCGCGTTTCCGTCTTCCCAAAATCGGCGTCGCCGCCCAGGATGGAGGCGTCTTTCAACACGAAACGGAACATTGCGATGAGTGACGTCATGCTGGTGACCGGCGGTAGCCGGGGAATCGGTGCCGCCGTGGCCCGCCTGGGAGCGGCGGCGGGTTATCGGGTCTGCATCAATTATCGGGGTAACCGGCAGGCCGCCGAGGCGGTGGTCGACGAGATCGTCGCGGCCGGCGGCCGGGCGATCGCCGTGGCTGCCGATGTGGCCGAGGAGGGCGAGGTCGTGCGACTCTTCGAGTGCATCGACCGTGAACTGGGGCCGGTGACCGCGCTGGTCAACAATGCCGGCATCCTCGAGCGGCAGTGTCGCGTGGCCGACATGGATGCTGCCCGTCTGGCCCGCATTCTGGCCGTCAATGTCACCGGCAGCTTTCTCTGCGCCCGCGAGGCGATCCGCCGCATGTCCATCGCGCAGGGCGGTACCGGCGGCGCCATCGTCAACCTCTCCTCGGTCGCCGCGCGGCTCGGCGCGCCCCATGAATATGTCGACTACGCCGCCACCAAGGGCGCCATCGATACCTTCACGGTCGGCCTGGCCAAGGAGGTCGCCGACGAAGGCATTCGTGTCAACGCCGTGCGTCCGGGGATCATTTATACCGATATCCACGCCAGTGGCGGAGAACCCGAACGCGTCGATCATCTCAAGGATACGGTGCCGATGCGCCGTGGCGGTCAAGCCGAGGAAGTCGCCCGGGCGGTCCTCTGGCTGCTTTCCGATGCGGCCTCGTATACCACCGGGACCTGTATCGATGTGACCGGCGGTCGCTAGAGTTCTCGAATCAGCACGACTCGCTGATTTCCTCACGCCGGCGTGGTGAGGCCAGGAAAAGATCGGTGGCAGGTCATTCCGGTGGGAGCGAACTGGTTCGCGATAAACATTGCCTCGGGTCAGCCGTTATCGGGAATGAGTTCGACGGCTCCGGGCATTGGCAGCAGCTCGCTATTGTGCCCAGCGCCCCAGTTCGTGGAGCTTCTCGAACCAGGCCTGTCGGGTCTTGAGTGTCAGTGACTCGACCTGGCCGATCAGTGTTTCTTCGATAGGGGCGATGCCCACGAAGCCCAGGATGTTGCGCTCCAGCGACTTGACGCTGTGAGCGCGATAGAAATGCTGGTAAACCAGCGCAGGCATGCCCATGGTCACCACCACCCGTGCGGAACGCCCGGTAAGCCCCTTGCGTCCGAAGGGATTGTGCTTCTCGTACTCGAAAGCGAAGCCCGGCCGCGCCACCTGTTCCAGAAAGCCCTTGAGCAGTGCCGGCATGTCGCCGAGCCAGAGCGGGAATATCAGCACCAGATGCTCCGCCCAGGCGATCGACGCCTGCGCGGAGCGTAGCGACTCGGGTAACGGGCCTTCCTGCCAGGCCTTCTGACTGCACAACAGCGGGAAATCCAGCGTGGCGACATCGATCACCCGCACCGCGTGGCCGGTCGCCTCCGCCCCTTCCAGGTAGTGCTGGGCCAGGGCATGGCATAGGTGCGGTTCGCTGGCGTCGGGATGGCCCTGGATGATCACGATACGCCGGGTCATGGGCCCCTCGCGGTGGTCAATACTCTTACCGAGCCTAGCGCACCGACGAGAACCGGCGAGATGGGTTTGTCTGGTACCAGCCGACATGAACTCTTTGATCGAGTGGGCTTGGGGCGCAGCGGGGCTATCACACCATTGAGCCCCGCCCTCGATGGCCTGCATACCGCCATTGGCCAGGGTAACGCTGGCGCCGAGCACCTTGGCCCAGTCGGCGTCGGTGTCCTCGTCGCTGAGCAGTTCCTTGTCGACCACCAGCAGGCCCAGTGATCTTGCCCAGCAGCAGTGGACACCTCGTTAAGGTCGTACACTAAGACGAGGTGACCCATGGCAAGGCAAGCAGCTTCGATGAAGAAGTGGCACCCAACCTGCTGGAGCAAGACTTCACCGCCACGGCGCCGAACGAGAAATGGGTTGGCGACATCACCTATCTGGCGACCGGTGAAGGATGGCTCTACCTGGCGGTGCTGATCGATCTGTTCTCACGCAAGGTGATCGGCTGGGCGATGAGCGAGCGAATGACTGCCGACCTGGCCGGGGACGCGCTCCAGATGGCGTTGTGGCGCCGTAAGATGCCCAAGAAGGTCGTCGTTCACTCGGATAGTAATACTGAGAGATGCCGGGTGTTTCAGGGTTGACCTGACTCACACAGCGATCGACCTATGCTGAAAGACCTGGTGCCGTGAGGGTTCTCGGGTCTCCTGACCCCCACTCTGATCGACCGGGTAGTGTGTCTTTCCTCGGACCTGTCGGTGACCCGGGAACACCTGGCGGCGAGGGCTCACCTCGTCGATGCATGTGACTCAAGAAGGGCCTGACGCTCGCTGCCTGTCCCGTTACTGTCGTGTCCAGGCTATCGCACTCGGTGAAGCCACCTTGCACTGATAGCCTGGAG
>NZ_QWBW01000005.1 GCF_004117855.1 Modicisalibacter coralii | reverse complement strand
AACTGGGGAGTTACTCACGTGTAGTGGCGGTCGATAACTGGATCCTGGTATCCAATACCGCCGGGCGCAACCCCGAGACCAAGGCGATCCCCGATGACGTGAGCGAGCAGCTGCTGCAGGTCCTTGCCAATATCGACGGTGCGCTAGGGTCGGTGGGCAGCGGTCTCGCCGACATCGTGTCCGCGCGGATCTTCATCCAGAACCCGGCGGATACCGAGACCGTCATGACACTGTTCGGTCGGAAGATGCGGGGTATCGACCCGACCATCACCGTGACCTGCCCGCCGCTGGGCGCCGCGGTCTGCGGTGTCTTCCTGTTCGTCCTTGTCTATCGCGGCGCCGGCAGCGCCGACGTGGAGCGGATCGACACCTCCGCCCGATGAGCTGATCCGCTCGTGCCTTGCGAGGCGGCCAACCGGTCGCTTCCCTGCCCTTCGCCCCTTCGCTTCCTTCAGGACTCCCCGCCATGGCACCGACAATAACGCCCGTACAAACCTCCAGCGACGTTCCCGCCTCGACCACCGTGGTCGTCATCGGCGGCGGCATCATCGGCCTCACCGCGGCCCTGGCACTGGCGGAACGGAACATTCCCGTGGTCGTGCTCGAGAAGGGCCGCATCGCGGGCGAACAG
>NZ_QWBW01000004.1 GCF_004117855.1 Modicisalibacter coralii | reverse complement strand
GACCACGAAGTAGAGGCGATCCATGCCGTAGGATTCGCGGTACTCGCGTTCCTCGGGCTCCAGGGTGGACAGCACGGTATCCGCCAGCGGGCGGCGCTTGATGGCTTTGCGTTTCATGCGTCGGTGTATGGTGTCGGTGGCTGGGAAAGCCAACATACACGACCCCATACAGCCGTGGCTACCATACGCACGCCAACCGGCGAACACGAATGAACAGGAAAAAGGCGAGGAATCAAGGCTTGATGCGGGGTGGCGATGAGGAGCAAACTTGAGTGAACCGTAAAATGGAGCGGGCAACGAGATTCGAACTCGCGACCCTCAGCTTGGGAAGCTGATGCTCTACCAACTGAGCTATACCCGCTCGGCGCAGGGATGATAATGAATCATCGCCCAGGCTGACAAGTCTCGCCGGGCGATTACACGTTGATACGAGAAAATTTTCGGAAACCGGGAGAATTTTCGCCGAACCGTGGTCACAGGGACAAGCGCGATTTTCCAGCAGTCGCTGAAGATTGCGTCTTTGCTTACTGCAATTCGATCCCTTGACCGCCACATCGTCCCGATGTGGCGGTTTTTTTAGTTCAGCCGGCGGTCAGTGGCCGCGCATTTGCAGAATGGCGCTGACCACGTCGCGTCGCGTGACGATGCCCACCAGACGTTCCCCCTCGACGACCGGGTAGACCTTGGGCTTGGTGCCCAGCATTTCCTGGGCGAGGTCGGTGATGCTCTTGTTGGGCGTGACGGTGAGTACCTCGTGGCGCATCAGGTCGCGAACCGGTGCCGGCTCGTCGCAGTAATAGGCGCTGTCGAGCAGCTTGCCCATGACGTCCATTTCGGAGACGAAGCCGATCAGGTGGTCGCGTTCGTCGACGACCGGTGCCCCGGGCAGCCGGTGCAGGGCCAGGCCGGCGACCAGCGTGGCCACCGAGGTGTTGCCGGTGACCCGGTAGCAGTCGTGGGACATGATCTCGCGGATGGTGGTGGGAGCCTTGGTGGACATGGCGCATGCCTCCTGCCGAAGGGCGTCTCGGCCCCGTGGCTTCGCGGTCGGCCGGGCCTCGTGCCCGGTCGGTGGATCCTTGCCGGCGAGGGCTTTCTCGCCCGCTCAGTGGAAAGATAGCGTCTCGCGACGGCGGCTGCGGCGATGCGATTCAACGCCCGACCACGGCAACCGGCGTTCGCGCGTCGACGGCCCGGGCCATCCTGCGCCCCCTTGTCCAGGGCGCCCGTCGTCCCCACTATCATCATTGATGGCAAGGCCATGGCGATCAACGTGTCGCGAGGGCTTGGAGAGAGCGTCAAGAGACGCTTCCAGGCCGAACACCCGGGCAAGTCCCAGGAGGTCACCGATGAATGCACGAGATTATCTGGCCAAGCAGGGCATCAACCTCGATCGTGAGGAACAGCGCCCCAATACGCTGGAGGAACTGGCCTGGGAGCGCGCGCGTCAGGCCGGGAGCCAGCGCCCCCGTAGCGGTACGCCGCATGACTGGGAGGACTGGGAGCGCCACCATCAGGAACTGGCCGAGGGCGCCGATCACCTGACCCGCAAGATCGATCCGGCGGCTCATCGGGCCCAGGAAGATGACGCGTCGGGCGAGGAGCGCTGAGCCCGACGAACACTTACGACGCGCTCCGAGCGCACTGCTATCTTGAAATCATGGAACACGCCTCGATCCTCTCGGTGAGGGGCATTGACCCAGGAAAGGGAGCTTTTACATGGACGTCATTCGTATCATCTTCGCGATCATCCTGCCGCCGGTGGGGGTCTTTCTGCAGGTAGGGCTCGGTCTGCACTTCTGGTTGAACATCCTGCTGACCATCCTGGGGTATATCCCGGGGATCATCCATGCGGTGTGGATCATCGCCCGGCGCTGACCCGGATGGTGTCGCCCGTGTGACACACGCGGCGAGAGAAGCCCCCGCGGAGAGTCTGCCATGCAAAACGCCAGTCGGCGGCAGCCGACTGGCGTTGGTGTCTGCCAGGCACGAGGCGGCCGAGGATCAGTAGGGTGCCACGCTCATGTTGGAACCGTTGCCAATCAGCCGGACCCGCTGGCCGGGCTGCCAGTCACGATCCGCCTTCTGCACCACCACCACGGTATTGCCGGTATCGCGGCGAATCTCCAGTTCGTAGGCGTCGACCTGGTTGGCCTTGTCTCCGATCTTCTTGCCCGCCACGCTGCCGCCGATGGCGCCGGCCGCGGTGGCGATCTGCCGGCCCGAACCGCCGCCGATCTGATTACCCAGCAGCCCGCCGATCACCGCGCCGCCCAGACCGCCGAGCACGCCGCTGTCCTGGTCGTCCGCCTGGATGCGTACCGGACGCACCGAGACGATGGTGCCGTAGGCGACCGATTGCGCGGACTTGGCCTGACTGCCCCGATAGACGTCGCCGGAATAGAGGTCGCTGTTGGCGCAGCCGCCCAGGGTGAGAAGGCCCATGGCGACCACCGGCAGATAACGCGTCAGCTTCATACCCAGTCTCTCCATTCTGCATTGAAAACAGTGTTTGATAATTCAGTTTAACCCGCTCTTCGGCATTTGACCACGTCTGCGTCGATCGGTGCGAGCCTGCGTCGCACGGTGGGCCGCTGGACGACGAAAACAGCGGGAAGGCCAGGCCTTCCCGCTGTCGGGCGGTGGGTGGTGATGCGTTCAGGCGAACTGGTTCATGGTGTTGGCCTTGCCGCCGGCCTTCAGCGCACCCTCGCCGGAGAAGTACTCCTTGTGGTCGTCGCCGAGGTTGGAGCCGGCCATGTCCTGATGCTTGACGCAGGGCAGGCCCTGGCGGATCTCGCGGCGCTGGACGTTCTCGACGTAGGCCAGCATGCCCTGCTCGCCGAAGTAGCCCTGGGCCAGCTCGTCGGTGGACAGCGCGGCGGTATGGTAGGTGGGCAGGGTGATCAGGTGGTGGAAGACCCCCGCTTCCCGGGCGGCGTCGCGCTGGAAGTTCTGCGTCCACTCGTCGGCCAGGGCGGCCAGTTCGCTGTCGTCGTAATCGGCGCTCATCAACTGGCTGCGGTCGTAGCCCGAGACGTCCCTGCCTTCCTGTTCCCAGGCATCGAACACCTGTTGACGGAAGTTGAGCGTCCAGTTGAACGACGGCGAGTTGTTGTAGACCAGCTTGGCATCGGGCACTACCTGGCGGATGCGCTGGACCATGCCGGCGATCTGGGCGACGTGGGGCTTCTCGGTCTCGATCCACAGCAGGTCGGCGCCGTTTTGCAGCGCCGTGATGCAGTCCAGCACCACGCGGTCCTCGCCGGTCCCCGGGCGGAAGCGATAGAGGCCGTTGGCCAGGCGCAGCGGCTTGCGCAAATCGCCGTCGAGCTTGATCACCGTGTCGCCTTCCGAGATGTCCTCGGCGCCGGAGATCGGCACGGTATTGAGGAAACCGTTGTACTGCGATGCCAGGTCGCCGGGTTCCTTGCTGACCGGCAGCTTCTGGGTCAGGCCGGCCCCCAGCGAATCGGTCCGGGCGACGATCACGCCGTCCTCGACGCCCAGTTCGAGGAACGCATAGCGCACCGCGTTGAGCTTGGCGATGAAGTCCTCGTGGGGCACGGTGACCTTGCCGTCCTGGTGGCCGCACTGCTTGGCGTCCGATACCTGGTTCTCGATCTGGATGCAGCAGGCCCCGGCCTCGATCATGCGCTTGGCCAGCAGGTAGGTGGCTTCCTCGTTGCCGAAACCGGCATCGATGTCGGCGATGATCGGCACGATGTGCGTCTCGAAGTCGTCGATTCGCTCCTGAACCGCTCGGGCACCGACTTCATCGCCCTTGGCGCGGGCCGCGTCGAGCTCGCGGAACAGATGGCCCAGCTCACGGGCATCGGCCTGGCGCAGGAAGGTATAGAGTTCCTCGATCAGCGCCGGAACCGCGGTCTTCTCGTGCATCGACTGGTCGGGCAGCGGGCCGAACTGGCTACGCATCGCCGCCACCATCCAGCCGGAGAGGTACAGGTAGCGCTTGGCGGTGGTGCCGTGATGGCGCTTGACGGCGAGCATCTTCTGCTGGCCGATGAAACCGTGCCAGCAGCCCAGCGACTGGGTGTAGCGGGACGGGTCGGCATCGTATTCGGCCATGTCGCGGCGCATCACCGAGGCCGTGTAGCGGGCGATGTCGAGGCCGGTGCGGAAGCGGTTCTGGATCCGCATCCGGGTGGCGTACTCGGGGTTGATGTTGTCCCAGCGGCCGGCCTGGCCGTCGCGCAGCTCGTTGAGCGTGTTGAGCGTATCCTGATAGCGGGTCATGGCGAATCCTCGTCAGTGGCGGCGTAGTCGTCTCTCGCGTTAGGGGCCGGCGCCGTTTGTTGCAGGTGCGAATTTCACGTGCTGCCGGGAGCCCATTCACACTGTCGGCGTTGCCGACAATCTCGCGTTTCGGACGAGTGGCATTCGTTGGCCCTCGACTACAAGGCAGGGTTAAAACGAATGTTTTAATCTCGTCTTGCAATGCAATATGGCCCACAACCACGGGGCTCAACAATCATCACTTGGAGGCAGGGAGGGTTGTAGCATGACTACAAGACGCGCAAATTTGCCGCCGCCCTGTAGTCGTCTTTCGCCGTGACGGGAAACCGCCGCAAAATCAGTCGTTCAGCGACAGGCGCATGTTGCGGTGCGCAATTCCGGCGTCGAGGAAGAGTTCGCCATGGGCTTCGAAACCCAGTCGGCGGTAGAAATCCAGGGCGTGGGTCTGGGCGGCCAGCTCGATGCTGGCGTGGCCGAGATCGCGTGCCGCCTGAATCGCCTCGCGCATCAGGGCGAGACCGATGCCCAGACCGCGACCGTCGGGCAGTACCGCCACGCGCCCGACATGACCATCGGGCAGTAACCGTGCGGTGCCCACGGGCGTCGCTTCGTGCCAGGCGAGGAAGTGCACGCACTCCGGATCGCGCCCGTCCCATTCCTCGGCCTCGGGCACCGCCTGTTCGTCGATGAACACGCGGCGGCGGATCTCGGCGGCCAGCGGGCCCAGGCGTTGCCAGTCGCCACGCTCGATGTGCAGTCGCCGTTCGTTCATGTGTCGTCCTCGTCGTCGGGAGCCAGCGGCCAGCCGAGGCTGCCGCGCTGCAGCAGCTCGGCGAGCAGTGCCGGCGCGCCGGGCAGGGGGAGCGTGTCGGCGTCGAGCGGCTCGTCGCCGGCGATCCGGGCGGCAAGCGTGCTGTCGCAGTCGTGGGCATCGCCGTCGACGAACAGTGTCGCCCGGCTTTCGCCGTGATCGCGATGGGCGAAGCGCGACCCCGGGGTGCGTTCGAGCGTCTCGCCGGCCTGTAGTGCGGCGACAAGGGCATCGACGTCCGTCGTCTCTTCCGCCGGCACCGGGTGGTCGGGGTACTTGGGTTGGGTCATCGCCCGGCCGAACCACTGGGTGAGCTGGCTCGGATCATCGAGCGTCTCGAGGATCAGCCGGCGCATGCGTGCCAGCGCCGCGTCGTCGATCTCGCCGGGCTGCGTGGCGGGTTCCAGGTCGGGATCGGCGTAGCGCAGCGAGTCGGGCAACTGCTCGCCGAGATAGTCGGCGAACGAGGTGATCGACTCGTCGGCCGACAACGCGCGGAAGCCCACCGAGAAGGTCAGGCAGTCCTCGGACTCGCTGACGCCGTGATGGGCGACCCCCGGCGGCAGGTAGAGCATGTCGCCGGGCTCGAGGTGCCAGTCCTGGCCGGGCTGGACCGTGAAATGCTCGAGAATCTTCAGGTCGATACCCTGCACGATCGGCGCCTCGTCGGCGACCAGGCCGCCGAGCTGCCAGTGGCGCGTGCCCGAGGCCTGCAGCAGGAAGACATCGTACTGGTCGACGTGGGGGCCGACGCTGCCGCCGGGCGGGGCATAGCTGATCATGATGTCGTCGAGCCGCCAGCGCGGCAGGAAGTGGAAGTGCTCGAGCAGGGCGTCGACCTCGGGGACGTAGTGATCCACCGCCTGCACCAGCAACGTCCAGTCCCGTGCCGGCAGCCGGGAAAAGGTGGCCTCGTCGAAGGGGCCGTGGGAAACCTGCCAGGGGCCGTCGGGCCCGTGCTCCTCGACCAGGCGCGACTCGACGCCTTCCTCGCAGGCCAGTCCGGCGAGCTCCTCGGGGGAGAGGGGCGAGACGAAGTCGGGAAAGGCACCACGGATCAGCAGGGGCTTCTTCTGCCAGTACTCGCGCAGGAAATCGCGGACCGAGCGGCCGCCGAGCAGGGTGAGGGGGGAGTCGGGGGACATGGGTACCACCTCTTGACGAAATACTGAAGTCGTGGGAAGGGAGTTGGTGGTTTCGAGTCGCGGCTTTTCCGGCAACAGGCCTGTACGAGGGCGCTGTGAACCCTTCCTCGGGCGCTACTTTTTCCATCCTTGGAAAAAGACCCTCTCCAGGCCTGTCCCCGGCGCCGCTTACCCTACGAGCGCTCGGCGCTCGGCGCTCGGCGCTCGGCGCTTACAGCTGGCGCGCCTGCTCGGCGGCATTGCCGACATAGGTGGCCGGCGAGAGCGCCTTGAGCTCGGCCTTGACCGCATCCGGCAGCTCCAGCGTATCGATGAAGGCGGCGAAGCCGGCCTGGTCGATGCGCTTGCCGCGGGTCAGTTCCTTGAGCTTCTCGTAGGGCTTCTCGATGCCGTAGCGGCGCATCACCGTCTGGATCGGTTCGGCGAGCACCTCCCAGCTGTTGTCGAGGTCCTCGGCCAGGCGCTGCGGGTTGGCCTCGAGCTTGCCGACGCCCTTGAGGGTCGCGTGGTAGGCGATCAGGCCGTAGGCCAGGCCGATGCCCAGGTTGCGCAGCACCGTGGAGTCGGTCAGGTCGCGCTGCCAGCGCGAGATCGGCAGCTTCTGGGCCAGATGGGTGAGGATGGCGTTGGCCAGCCCCAGGTTGCCCTCGGAATTCTCGAAGTCGATCGGGTTGACCTTGTGCGGCATGGTCGACGAGCCGATCTCGCCGGCGACGGTCTTCTGCTTGAAGTAGCCCAGCGAGATGTAGCCCCAGACGTCGCGATCGAAGTCGATGAGGATGGTGTTGAAGCGGCTGAAGGCGTCGAACAGCTCGGCGATGTAGTCGTGGGGCTCGATCTGGGTGGTGTAGGGGTTGAAGCTCAGCCCCAGCCCTTCGACGAAGGTGCGCGCGTTCTCCGCCCAGTCGATCTCCGGGTAGGTCGCCAGGTGGGCGTTGTAGTTGCCCACCGCGCCATTGATCTTGCCGAGGATCTCGGCGGCCTCGATCTGGCGGAGCTGGCGCTTCAGGCGATAGGCGACGTTGGCCATCTCCTTGCCCAGCGTGGTGGGCGTGGCGGTCTGGCCGTGGGTGCGCGAGAGCATCGGCTGGTCGGCGTGCTCGTGGGCCAGGCGTTCGACGGCGTCGACCACCTCGCGCAGGGTGGGCAGCAGGGTATCCAGGCCGTCGCGCAGCATCACGCCGTAGGAGAGGTTGTTGATGTCCTCGCTGGTGCAGGCGAAGTGGATGAACTCGGTGACCGCATGCAGCTCGGGGACTTCGGCGACTTTCTCCTTGAGGAAGTATTCCACCGCCTTGACGTCGTGGTTGGTGGTGCGCTCGATCTCCTTGATGCGCTCGGCATCGGCGACCGAGAAGCCGCTGACCAGTTCGCCGAGGAATTTCGTCGCCCCGGCGGACAGCGGCGGGACCTCGACGATCTGCGGATGGGCGGCGAGGCGTTCCAGCCAGCGCACCTCGACGGTGACGCGGGCGCGGATCAGGCCGAACTCGCTGAAGTGTTCGCGCAAGGCCTCGGCCTTGGCGGCGTAGCGGCCGTCGACGGGAGAGAGCGCGGTCAGCGCGGAGAGCTCAAGCTGCATGGTAATCGTCCGGTGAGTCGGGGCGCCTGGCTCGGCCGGCGCCGTCGGTTGCGGGAAAGGGCGGTCAGAGTCGCTCGAGGGCCTTCTTCATGGCGCCGCGCTGGAACAGCAGCTTCCAGCGCCGGCCGCCCTGCTGGTGCCAGAGCAGGGCAAAGCGGATGCCCGAGAGCAGGGCGGAACGCACCCGCTCGGGCATCATCCGCTGCTGGAGCAGGCCGGGGTCGCCCTGGACCACGATACGCTGGCGAAACGTCGAGATGGTGTCCTGGTACAGCTCGCCGAGACTGGCCACGACGTTCTCGTGGGTCTCGCCGAAGTGCTCGGCCTGGCCCTGGACGCGGGCCAGACGCTCGCCGAGCGTGTCCATCATCTGCGGCTGCTGGCGCAGCTTCTGCATCAGCATCAGCAGCGTGAAGGCGTAGCGCAGCACATTGGGGTCGACCCGGCGACGGGCGACCACCGCGCCGAGGGTGTCGAGCCCCTGGCGCAGGTTGTTGGGGTGGCCGCCGTAGATGGCCTCGAAGCTCGCCGGATCGGTATCCAGCGTGGCGTGGAGCTGGGTTTCCCAGGCGCGCGGGTCGCACTGGCCCTGGCGGGCCAGCTGGTCGACCAGGGTCGCGGCCTGAAAGACGCCGGCCAGTGCCAGGGTCTGCCGGGAAACGGGATCGTCGGGCGCCGAATGGATGGGCGTGGCATTCATGCGGCGAGCGTCTCCCGTTGCCAGGTGGCGTTGATCACGCCGCCACCCAGGCAGACGTCGTCGGCGTAGAGCACCAGCGATTGCCCCGGGGTCACCGCGCGCTGCGGTTCGTCGAAGATCACCTCGACGCCGCCGTCGTCGCGGGTGCGCACCCGGCACGGTACGTCGGCCTGACGATAGCGCGTCTTGGCGGTGAGGCGTGCCTCGCCGGCTGGCGCCTGTCCGGCGATCCAGTCCATCGGCTCGGTGGTCAGCGCGTCGCTGTAGAGCAGGGGGTGATGCTTGCCCTGCACGACGACGAGCACGTTGCGGTCGAGATCCTTGGCGGCGACGTACCAGGGGGCGTCCGGGTAGTCGGCCAGCCCGCCGATGCCCAGCCCCTGGCGCTGGCCGAGGGTGTAGTACATCAGCCCCATGTGCTCGCCGATGTCGTCGCCCTCGGGTGTCTCGATGCGCCCCGGCTGGGCCGGCAGGTACTGCTGCAGGAAGTCGCGGAAGCGCCGCTCACCGATGAAGCAGATGCCGGTGGAGTCCTTCTTGCGCGCGGTGATCAGGTCGTGACGCTCGGCCAGCTCGCGCACGCGGGGTTTTTCCAGCTCGCCGACCGGGAACAGGGTGCGGGCGATGGCCGCTTCGGGCACGGCGTGCAGGAAGTAGCTCTGGTCCTTGTTGGCGTCGAGCCCCTTGAGCAGGCGCACCCGGCCGTCGCGCTCGCCGCGGCGCACATAGTGGCCGGTGGCGATGGCATCGGCGCCGAGCATCTCGGCGTATTCGAGGAACACCTTGAACTTGATCTCGCGGTTGCACAGTACGTCCGGGTTGGGGGTGCGCCCGGCGCGGTACTCGGCGAGGAAGTGTTCGAAGACGTTGTCCCAGTATTCGGCGGCGAAATTCGCGGTGTGCAGGGGAATGCCCAGCTTGTCGCACACCGCCTGGGCATCCGCCAGGTCTTCCTTGGCGGTGCAGTACTCGGTGCCGTCGTCCTCGTCCCAGTTCTTCATGAACAGGCCTTCGACCTGATAGCCCTGCTCGAGCAGCAGCAGGGCCGAGACGGAGGAGTCGACGCCACCGGACATGCCCACGATCACCTTGCGCTGGGCGGCGGGCGTCGCGGAACCGGACGACACCGGGGATTGAGACGACATGGTCACCCTCGGTTGGCAAGTCGATGAAAGATTGCGCGCGATTATACCCGAAAGCGGCTTGCGGCTTCGAGCGTCAGCGTTCGCGGATCACCGCCAGCGGGTAGATTCGCCCGCCGCGCAGATCGCGCAGGCGCTGCGCCACCAGCGGGCTGCGCAGCCGTCCGGCGCGCTCGAGATCGTCGATTTCCGAGTACGTCAGCCAGTGGGCGGCGAGGATGCCCGTGTCGAGCGGCGTGTCGAGCCAGGCCAGGGGCGTGGCGACGAAGGCGTGGCTGTGGAAGACCAGCCCGTCGGCCGCGGTGAACACATAGAGCCCCAGGTAGTCGGTGATCGCGACCTGCCAGGCGCTCTCCTCGGCGGTCTCGCGACGGGCGGCGTCGGCCAGCGTCTCGCCCGGTTCGAGGTGGCCGGCGGGCTGGTTGAACTCGCTGAGCGGCCCGCCGCGATCCTCTTCCACCAGCAGATAGCGGCCGCCGCGCTCGACCACCGTGGCCACGGTCACCCGGGGTGCCCAGCGGCTCATGACGAGCGTCTCCGGCGGCGCGGCTGACGTGGCCGGCCTGGGGCCACCGGGGCGTGCAGCGTCTCGCGGCGCCATTGACCCGGGGCGAGGCCGTCGAGCCGCCAGGCGCCGATCGCCACGCGGATCAGCCGCAGGGTGGGGTGGCCGACGTGCGCGGTCATGCGCCGAACCTGGCGGTTGCGCCCCTCGCGCAGGGTGATTTCCAGCCAGCGGGTCGGAATGTCGCGACGCTCGCGGATCGGCGGGTGACGGGGGCCGACGTCGGGCGGGGCGATGCGCCGCACCTGGGCCGGGCGGGTCGGCCCGTCGTTGAGCACGACGCCCTGGCGAAGGGCCTCGAGAGCGGCATCGTCCGGCTCGCCGTCGACCTGTATCCAGTAGGTCTTGGGCTGCTTGTGGCGCGGATCGCTGATGCGCCGGATCAGGGCGCCGTCGTCGGTGAGCAGCAGCAGCCCCTCGGAGTCGTAGTCGAGTCGCCCGGCGGCGTAGACGCCGGGGACGTCGATGACCTCGGCGAGCGTGGCCCGGCCCTGGTCGTCGGTGAACTGGGAGAGCATCTGGAACGGCTTGTGCAGTAGATAGAGGTCACTCATGAGGTTGCGGCTCGCGGCGTGGCGAATTGTCGACATTGTTCATGCGGATAGGGGCCTGCACTGTTATACTGCGGCGCGACCGCAGGGGTACCATCGCCGACACGCGAACCAGGGCATCCCGGGCCCCTGTCTGCAACGATGGGCCGAGCGCCTGCGTGGACACAGTTCATGGCAATCGGACGCGCCGGGTCGCCGCTTTCCCCAGGCGGCAGCGACGTCGATTCGCCCGGACCCCGATTTCTTGCAATCGCAGCGACACAGAGAGGTTAACGCAACGATGTCCAAAGCGCCGAAAATCATCTATACGCTCACCGATGAGGCCCCTGCACTCGCGACCCACTCCCTGCTGCCGATCATCGATGCCTTCACCGATCCCGCCGGCATCGAGGTCGAAACCCGCGATATCTCTCTGGCCGGTCGCATCATCTCGCAGTTTCCCGACTACCTGAGCGAAGACCAGCGTATCGCCGACGACCTGGCCGAGCTCGGTGAGCTGACCCAGAAGCCCGAAGCCAACATCATCAAGCTGCCCAACATCAGCGCCTCCGTGCCCCAGCTCAAGGCCGCCATCAAGGAGCTTCAGGCTCAGGGCTACAAGCTGCCCAACTATCCCGAAGATCCCAAGAACGACGACGAGAAGGCGATCCAGGCGCGCTACGACAAGGCCAAGGGCAGTGCGGTCAACCCGGTGCTGCGCGAGGGCAATTCCGACCGCCGTGCCCCGCAGTCGGTCAAGCGCTTCGCCCGCAAGCATCCGCATCGCATGGGCGAGTGGTCCAGCGACTCCCAGTCGCACGTCGCCCACATGACCGAGGGCGACTTCTACGACACCGAGAAGTCGGCGGTGATCGGCCAGGCCGGCAGCCTCAAGATCGAGCTGCTGCAGAAGGACGGCACCCACACGGTGCTCAAGGACAAGGTCGCGGTGCTCGACGGCGAAGTGGTCGACGGCGCCGCGATGAGCAGCCGGCGTCTGAGCCGTTTCATCGACAGCGAAATCAAGGATGCCAAGAAGCGCAACGTGCTGTTCTCGCTGCACCTCAAGGCGACCATGATGAAGGTCTCCGACCCGATCATGTTCGGCATGGTGGTGTCCGAGTTCTACCGCGAGGTGCTCGACAAGCACGCCGATCTGCTCGACAAGGCCGGTTTCGACCCCAACAACGGCATCGGCGATCTGTACACTGCCATCGAGAAGCTGCCGAGCGAGCAGCAGGACGCGATCAAGGCCGACATCGAGGCGCTCTACAAGGAGCGGCCGCCGCTGGCGATGGTCAATTCGCACAAGGGCATCACCAACCTGCACGTGCCCTCCGATGTGATCATCGATGCCTCGATGCCGGCGATGATCCGCGATTCCGGCAAGATGTGGGGCGCCGATGACGCCCTGCACGATGCCAAGGCGGTGATTCCGGACCGCTGCTATGCCGGCATCTACCAGACCGTGATCGAGGACTGCAAGAAGCACGGCGCCTTCGATCCGACCACCATGGGCAGCGTGCCCAACGTCGGTCTGATGGCGCAGAAGGCCGAGGAGTACGGCTCCCACGACAAGACCTTCCAGATCCCCGCCGACGGCACCGTGCGCGTGACCGACGAGAACGGCCAGGTGCTCTTCGAGCACGAGGTCGAGCGCGACGACATCTGGCGCATGTGCCAGACCAAGGACGCGCCGATCCAGGACTGGGTCAAGCTCGCCGTCACCCGCGCCCGCGACAGCGACACCCCGGCGGTGTTCTGGCTCGACGCCAAGCGGGCCCACGACGCGCAGCTGATCGAGAAGGTCGAGCACTACCTGAAGGATCACGACACCGACGGCCTGGACATCCGCATCATGTCGCCGGAAGACGCCATGCGCTTCTCGCTGGAGCGGATTCGCGCCGGCGAGGACACCATCTCCGTCACCGGCAACGTGCTGCGCGACTACCTGACCGACCTGTTCCCGATCATGGAGCTGGGCACCAGCGCCAAGATGCTCTCCATCGTGCCGCTGATGAATGGTGGCGGGCTGTTCGAGACCGGCGCCGGCGGCAGTGCGCCCAAGCACGTCCAGCAGTTCTTGGAAGAGAACCACCTGCGCTGGGACTCGCTGGGCGAGTTCCTGGCGCTGGCCGCCTCGCTCGAGCACCTGGGCAAGACCTTCGACAACGCCCGCGCCCGTGTGCTGGCCGAGGCGCTGGACAAGGCCAACGGTCAGTTCCTCGACAGCAACAAGTCGCCCTCGCGCAAGGTCGGCGAGATCGACAACCGCGGCAGCCATTTCTACCTGGCGCTCTACTGGGCCCAGGCGGTGGCGTCCCAGGATGACGATGCCGAGCTGAAGTCGCTGTTCGCCGAGCTGGCCAAGACGCTCGAGGAGAAGGAGTCGCAGATCATGGACGAACTCAACGGCGTCCAGGGCAAGCCGGTCGACATCCATGGCTACTACCATCCGGATCACGACCGGGCCAGTCAGGCGATGCGCCCCAGCGCGACCCTGAATCAGGCGCTGGACGTCGTGGCCAAGGGCTGAACCACCCCCGGCCCGCCGGGCCCGTGACCGCATCCCCCGCTCGCTTCGCGAGCGGGGGATTTTCGTTAGCCCCCTTGCAAGCATGCCCCGCGGGCCGCATCTTGAAGGGAACCCCGGGAGTTTCTCGACGTCTCAAGCAATGCGTCATGCGGCACTCCCGGCTTGTAGAGATGGATTCTGGCTCTTATGTTCAATAGAGACGAGAGAATGTCGATGACCGCCGTGGTATTGCATCCCGGAACGTCCCCGTCACTGGCGCAGCCGATCCGCGCCGGGATGACGCGGCCGCCCGGGACCGAAGAGGAGGGTGAGGAAGACCTCGCGGTCAAGCCGACGGATCCGGAATTGGAGGAGCCGCCGCGCTACAAGGTGGTTCTTCACAATGACGACTACACCCCGATGGAGTTCGTCGTCGAGGTATTGCAGACCTTCTTCTACATGGATCACGAGAAGGCCGTGCAGATCATGATGGCGGTCCATACCCAAGGCAAGGCGACCTGCGGCATCTTTACCCGCGACATCGCGGAAACCAAGAGTCATCAAGTCAACGAGTATGCACGCGAGTGCCAGCATCCATTGCTGTGTGACATCGACAGGGCCGACTGACGCCAGGCAACGTCACAGTCTGGGGGTTGCCAAACCGCCCAAAGTGCCCGATTGTGAAAGTGCCGACATGCCCTAGGCGGCGAGAAGGGGACTGCCATGCTGAGCAAAGAACTTGAACTCACCCTGAATACGGCCTTCACGGTGGCGCGCTCCAAGCGTCATGAATTCATGACCGTCGAGCATCTGCTGCTGGCCCTTCTGGACAACGCGTCCGCAGCCGACGTGCTGCGCGCCTGTGGAGCCAACCTCGACAAGTTGCGCTCCGACCTGCAGGATTTCATCAATTCCACGACGCCGCTGATCCCCGAGGAACAGGAGGATCGCGAGACCCAGCCGACCCTGGGCTTCCAGCGCGTGCTTCAGCGTGCGGTGTTCCACGTGCAATCGTCCGGCAAGTCCGAAGTCACCGGTGCCAACGTGCTGGTGGCGATCTTCTCGGAGCAGGAGAGCCAGGCGGTCTACTTCCTCAAGCAGCAGAACGTGGCGCGCGTGGATGCGGTCAACTACATCGCCCACGGCATCTCCAAGGTGGCCGGTCACGGCCAGAACCCGTCGCCGTCCCAGGACGCCGAGGAGGGTGAAGAGGGTATGAGCGAAGGCAATGCCCATCCGTTGACCGGTTACGCGACCAACCTCAACGAGCAGGCGCGGCTCGGCAAGATCGATCCGCTGATCGGCCGCGACCACGAACTCGAGCGCACCGTGCAGATCCTGGCGCGGCGTCGCAAGAACAACCCGCTGCTGGTGGGCGAGGCCGGGGTCGGCAAGACGGCGATCGCCGAAGGCCTGGCCAAGCGCATCGTCGAGGAGGACGTCCCCGACGTGATCAGCGATGCGGTGGTCTATGCGCTGGACATGGGCGCGCTGCTCGCCGGCACCAAGTATCGTGGCGACTTCGAGAAGCGGCTCAAGTCGCTGCTGGCGGAGCTCAAGAAGCAGCCCAATTCGATCCTGTTCATCGACGAGATCCACACCGTGATCGGCGCCGGTGCCGCCTCGGGTGGCGTCATGGACGCCTCGAACCTGCTCAAGCCGCTGCTCTCCTCGGGCGAGCTGCGCTGCATCGGCTCGACCACCTTCCAGGAGTTCCGCGGCATCTTCGAGAAGGATCGCGCCCTGGCGCGGCGTTTCCAGAAGGTCGACGTCCTCGAGCCGTCGGTGGAGGACACCATCCGCATCCTCAAGGGGCTGCGCGGCCGCTTCGAGGAGCATCATCAGCTCAAGTACACCGACAGCGCACTCGACAGTGCGGTGCGCCTGGCGGATCGCTACATCAACGACCGTCATCTGCCCGACAAGGCGATCGACGTGATCGACGAGGCGGGCGCGCACCAGCGGCTGCTGCCGCCGGAAGTGCGGGTGTCGACCATCGACACCGAACAGGTGGAGGCCGTGGTCGCGTCGATCGCGCGGATCCCGCCGAAGAGCGTCTCGACCTCGGATCGCAAGCTGCTTTCCAATCTCGATCGCGACCTCAAGATGCTGGTGTTCGGTCAGGACGAGGCGATCGACAGCCTGGCCTCGGCGATCAAGCTCTCGCGGGCCGGTCTCAAGTCACCCGACAAGCCGGTGGGCAGCTTCCTGTTCGCGGGTCCGACCGGGGTCGGCAAGACCGAGGTCGCCCGCCAGCTGTCGCAGCTGATGGGCATCGAGCTGGTGCGCTTCGACATGTCCGAGTACATGGAGCGCCACACCGTGTCGCGGCTGATCGGTGCCCCGCCGGGCTACGTGGGCTACGATCAGGGCGGCCTGCTCACCGAGGCGATCACCAAGCAGCCGCATTGCGTGCTGCTGCTCGACGAGATCGAAAAGGCGCACCCCGAGGTCTTCAACCTGCTGCTGCAGGTCATGGACCATGGCCGGCTGACCGACAACAACGGCCGGGAGGCGGACTTCCGTCACGTCATCCTGATCATGACCTCGAACGCCGGGGCCGAGCAGATCGCGCGCCGCTCCATCGGCTTCCAGACCCAGGACCACTCCACGGATGGCTCGGAGGTGATTCGCAAGACCTTCACGCCCGAGTTCCGCAACCGCCTGGATGGCATCATCCAGTTCCACGGTCTGGCGCCGCAGGTGGTACGCAACGTGGTCGACAAGTTCCTGGTCGAACTCCAGGCCCAGCTCGACGAGAAGCGCGTCCAGCTGGACGTCGACGAATCGGCGCGCGCCTGGCTGGCCGAGAAGGGCTACGATCCCGAGATGGGCGCGCGCCCGATGGCGCGGGTCATTCAGGAGAAGCTCAAGAAGCCCCTGGCTGAAATGATCCTGTTCGGGGAGCTTGCCGAGAATGGTGGCGTGGTTCACGTCTCGGTGGAAGCCGACGAGCTGCACCTGGCCACCGAAGCCGAAGTGGCCTGAACGCCTTCGCCGGGAGCGGCTGAAGCGCCGTCTCCCGGTATCGGCATCACTACCGCGCCTCGTCGATGACGGGGCGTTTTTCATGGAAGCGAGACGGCGGTGCGCGCAGGCGTCTGGCGGAGCAGGGGCCTTGGAAACGCAGGGCGGTGGCCGGAACCCGGAACCGGGTCAGACAAGGGAGACCCTGAACGCCGATGGCGCAGGGCAGCGCTCAACGCGAGCGGTAGACGATACGACCCTTGGACAGATCGTAGGGGGTCAGTTCGACCTTGACCTTGTCACCGGTCAGGATGCGGATGTAGTTCTTGCGCATCTTGCCCGAGATGTGAGCCGTCACGACGTGACCGTTTTCCAGCTCGACGCGGAACATGGTGTTGGGCAGCGTGTCGACGACGACGCCTTCCATTTCGATATGATCTTCTCGTGCCATATAGGCGAATCCTCGATGGTTGCGACAGTCACAGCGGGACGCGTTGCCGAAGGGCAGCGTCGTCGCTGATCAAGATAGCCCGATATTCTGCCGCATGCCGCGCGTCAAGGCAAAAATTCCCGCTCTCTACAGCGGGATGGCTCGGCGCCAGTGACGTCCGTCAAGGAATTCGAGGGGCTGGAAGGCCTGCTTGTAGTTCATCTTCGTCGATTCGCGGATCCAGTAACCCAGGTAGACATGAGCCAGCCCTCGCTGGCGGGCCATTTCCACCTGACGCAGCACCGCATAGGTGCCCAGCGAGCGCCGCGTGAACTCGGGGGCCGGGTCGAAGAAGGTGTAGATCGCCGACAGGCCGTGGCCCAGCATGTCGATGGCGGCCACCGCCAGCAACCGGCCAGCCAGGCGGAATTCCAGCAGTCGGGCGTAGGGGTGGTCCAGGGTCAGAAAGGTCCGGTACTGCTCGTGGCTGGGCGGATACATGTCGCCGTCGGCGTGGCGGGCGCGGATATAGCGCGCGTAGAGGGCATAGTGCTCCGGGTCGAAGGTGGCCGGGCGCTCGTGCAGGTCCAGGTCGGCGTTGCGGCGCCAGAGCTTGCGCTGGGTGCGACTGGCGGTGAAGTCGTCCACCGGGATGCGCACCGAAATGCAGGCGCTGCAGCCTTCGCAGTGGGGGCGATACAGGTGGCGCCCGCTGCGGCGGAAACCCAGCAGGGCGAGGGCATCGTAGACGCCCTGTCCGGGTGACTCCTGGGGGTCGAGAAACAGCGTCGTGGCCTCTCGTCCCGTCAGGTAGCTGCAGGCATGGGGCACCGTCAGGAAGAAGCGCAGGTCCCGTGCCGGCTGCTGCGGCGCGCTACTACTCACGTTCTGGGCCTCCCGGATGGCAACGGAATGACGGGGCCAGCGGCCATGGGTCTGCCGGCAGAGCGGCATACTGGTCAAGATAGTCGATGAACGTGCGGCGGGCGATGTCGCGGGCGCCCAGGCTGGCCAGGTGCGCGGTGTGCATCTGGCAGTCGATCAGCCCGCCGCCCTGGTCGGCAAGATGCCGGGCGAGGTGGACCAGGGCGACTTTCGAGGCATCGCTCTCGCGGCTGAACATCGACTCGCCGAAGAAGGCGCGACCCAGGGCGACGCCGTAGAGTCCGCCCACCAGGTGCTCGCCCCGCCAGACCTCCACCGAGTGGGCGTGGCCCAGGTCGTGCAGACGCCGGTAGGCGGCCTGCATGGGCGGGGTGATCCAGGTGCCCTCGGCGCGCGTCTCGGCACAGGCGGCGATCACGGCCGCGAAGCACTGGTCGCGGGTGACCCGGAAGCCGCCGTTGCGCAGGCGCTTGGCGAGGCTGCGGCGGATACGGATTTCATCGGGAAACAGCACCATCCGTGGGTCGGGGCTCCACCACAGGATCGGCTGGTCGTCGGAGAACCAGGGAAAGATGCCGCGACGATAGGCGGCCAGCAGCCAATCCGGCGTCAAGGCGCCGCCCGCCGCCAGCAGCCCGTCGGGGTCGTGGAGGGCGCTCTCGGTGGGCGGGAAGCGAACCGGGCGGGCCGGTAACCAGGGCAGCATGGAGCGTTGTCTCGCAGATCGGCCGTCGATGCCCGCCAAGTTTGCCGTCGCTAACCCGTCAACTCAATGCCCCGCCGGGCTGCCGGGCGATTCCCGCGTCCCGGCCCCTGTGCCCGATGGCCCAGGCTCGGTATGATGGCGGGCATATCGAGACGAGGGTCTCGCGGCGCGGGCTCGGCCCCGTGGCGAGACCGGCGGAGTCAGCAAGGGGGTAGGCCTTTTGAGTGTCGAGAAGAGGACCCGAGGGCGTCGGCAGGCCGCGTCCCAGGCCCGGGAGCGGGCGCGTCGTTTCGGGCTGCGCCTGCAGGGGGCATCCCGGGAAGGGGTGATCATCGTGTTGCTGGCGGCGTGCGTGTTCCTGCTGTTGTCGCTGTTCAGCTATTCGCCCGCCGATCCGGGCTGGTCGCAGAGCGGGCCGGAGCAGGCGGTGAGCAACTGGATGGGGCCGATCGGCGCCTGGCTTTCCGACGTGCTGTACTCGCTGTTCGGGGCCAGCGCGTTGTGGTGGCCGGGGATGCTGGGCTTCGCCGCCTGGCGGCTGATGCGTCGGCGCGAGGTGCGCCTGGAGTGGGACGCCACGGCCCTGGCGGTTCGTGCGGGCGGTCTGGTGCTGTTGCTGCTGGCCACCACTAGCCTGGGGGCGCTGCACTTTTTCAACCCCGACAGCGAACTGCCCTACCAGGCCGGGGGGATCCTCGGCGAGGGGCTCGGTGAAGCCTTGACGCCGCTGGTCGGCCTGCGAGGGGCGACCTTGATCGCCCTGGCGGCATTCCTGGCCGGCTTTCCGCTGTTCTCCGGGCTCTCCTGGCTGACGGTGATGGACGAACTGGGCCTGCGCGTCCAGGCCGGGCTGCAGTGGATCGCCCGCCAGTTCGGGGGCGCGCGTGACTCGCTGAACCGCCGTGGCGAGCCGGACGACACGCCGGAGACCGCCGAGAACCGCGCCGCGACCGACGACGCCGTAGCGGACGAGAGCCCGGCGGACGGCGAGACCGGTGCCGCCCGCCCCTGGTGGAAGCGCTGGCTGGGCCGCGGTCGCGAGGAAGCCTGGCAGGGCGAGCCGGCGCTGGCCGGCGGTCAGCGCATGGAGCCGCAACTGGGCCCCGATCTCGGCGGGTATCCGGGCGAGGCGGACGCCGACGACGCGCCGTCCTGGCAGGCCCGTGAGAGCGGCACCGACATCCCCTGGGACGTCCCCGAGCAGACGCCCTCGGCCAAGCGGCCCGAGGCGGCGTATACCGCGCAGGAGGCGCGTGCCCGGGAGGCCTTCACGCGGCCTTCTTCCCCGCAGACCGCCACGCCACCCGAGGCGCCTGCGCCGACGGCCGAACGGTCGCATGCCGACGCGCCGGCCCCGTCACGCCCGGCCGGCCCCGATGCGACCCCGCACGAGCGGGTCCGCCGCGAACCCGAGCTCGACCGCACCGGCGAGCGCGAGCCAGCGCGCACCACGCCCGGCATGGCACCGCCCGAGCCGATTCTGCCCGACGATGACGAGCCGGAGATCCCGGCGCCCATCTCGCGGCCGATCATGACCGATGCCCGCCAGCCGCCTCATGCCGCCCCGGCGGAAAGGCCCTCGGCGCCGGCCGCGAGTGCCCCGGCGGAGGCGCCGCCTGCGGTGGACCGCGAAGACGCTACGGTGCCCCCACGGGACGAACCGTCCGTGACGGCTGCCACTGATTCCGGCGATGAACGTACCGACCCGGCGACCAGCGAGCCGCCCGCTGCCGGGCCGCCCGAGTCGCCGTGGGACGCTCCTCCGCCGGCGCCATCCAGCGAGCCGGCCCCGTCGCTGCTATCGGCGACGGCCTCCGGCGACGAGGAGGCGACCCCGGCGCCGCCCTGGACCCCCGAGCGTGCTGCCGAAACGCCTTCCACGCGGTCGACCGGCACGCAGGTCACGCCCCGGAACGAGCCCCGCATGGCGAGTGCCGAGCAGGCTCGCGAGGCGGCCCGCGAACCGGAGGGGCCGGCGTTGTGGACGGTCGAGCATCTGCAGAATCAGCGACCGGTACTCGACGACCTGCCCGAGCCGGATGGCGAGTTCCCGTCGCTGCGCCTGCTCACGCCGCCCGACCCGCAGCAGCCCAACTACACGCCGGAGCAACTGGCCGACATGGCCGAGCTGCTCGAGACGCGACTGCGCGAGTACGGCGTCAAGGCGGAGGTGGTCGAGACCTGGCCGGGGCCGGTGATCACGCGCTTCGAGATCAAGCCGGCGGCGGGGGTGAAGGTCTCCAAGATCAGCAACCTAGCCAAGGACCTGGCGCGCTCGCTGATGGTCAAGAGCGTGCGCGTGGTCGAGGTGATTCCCGGGCGGCCCACGGTGGGCATCGAGATCCCCAACCCCAACCGGGCGATGATCCGCCTGCGCGAGGTGATCGACTCCGACGCCTATCAGCAGGCCGCCTCGCCGCTGACGCTGGCCCTGGGCCACGACATCGGCGGCGCGCCGGTGGTCGCCAACCTCGGCAAGATGCCGCACCTGCTGGTGGCCGGTACCACTGGCTCGGGCAAGTCCGTGGGGGTCAACGGCATGTTGATCTCGATGCTGCTCAAGGCGAGCCCGGAAGACGTGCGGATGATCATGGTCGACCCCAAGATGCTCGAGCTGTCGGTCTACGACGGCATTCCGCATCTGCTGGCGCCGGTGGTCACCGACATGAAGGAAGCCGCCAACGGCCTGCGCTGGTGCGTCGCCGAGATGGAGCGACGCTACAAGCTGATGGCGGCGATGGGCGTGCGCAACATCGCCGGCTTCAATGCCAAGCTCGACGAGGCCGAGCGGGCCGGCGCCCAGGTCGCCGATCCGCTGTGGGAGCCGCAGCCGTGGCAGATGCACGAACAGCCACCGGTCCTCGAGAAGCTGCCCTACATCGTGGTGGTGATCGACGAGTTCGCCGACATGTTCATGATCGTCGGCAAGAAGGTCGAGGAACTGATCGCGCGGCTGGCGCAGAAGGCCCGTGCCGCCGGTATCCATCTGATCCTCGCCACCCAGCGGCCCTCGGTGGACGTGGTGACCGGTCTGATCAAGGCCAACATCCCCACGCGCATGGCCTTCCAGGTCTCGTCCAAGGTCGATTCGCGCACCATCCTCGACCAGGGCGGCGCTGAGGCGCTGCTGGGTCACGGCGACATGCTCTACCTGCCCGCCGGGGCGGGCATGCCGACCCGCGTTCACGGCGCCTTCGTCGACGACGATGAGGTGCACCGCGTGGTCGAGGACTGGAAGCGGCGCGGCGAGCCGGAATACATCGACGAGATCCTCACCGGGGGTGTTTCCGCCGATGCCCTGACCGGTCTCGAGGCCGAGGGCGGCGGAGGCGACGGCGACGATGCCGAACAGGACGCACTCTACGACGAGGCGGTGATGTTCGTCACCGAGTCGCGCCGGGCCTCGATTTCCGCCGTGCAGCGCCGCTTCAAGATCGGCTACAACCGCGCCGCGCGGCTGGTCGAGGCGATGGAAGCGGCCGGCGTGGTATCGTCGATGGGCACCAATGGCAGCCGCGAGGTGCTGGCGCCGCCGCCCGTCGGCGATTGAGCCGTCGCGGGGCGGGCCGGTACGCCTGTGCAAGCAATGAGGAAGCCGCGACGCCGTTGCAACCCGACGGCGTGCAGGCTGTCCATGGAAGGGACGGCGGCCAGCGCCGTCCGATGAGAGTCGACGACCAAGGAGACGGCATGAAACTGTTCAAGAGTCTGGCGGTGCTCGGTGCGCTGTTGCTGATGATGCCGCTGGCGGCGAGTGCCGACGAGGCGGCGGCGCAGCGTCTGACCCACCTGCTCGATCCGCTCAAGACCTACGCGGCCGATTTCGATCAGCAGATCCTCGACGGCAGCGGCAATCGCCTGCAGGAAGCCAAGGGCCGCATGTGGCTGTCGCGCCCCGGCAAGTTCCGCTGGGAGGTCGACGCCCCCTATCGCCAGGAGGTGGTCTCGGACGGCGATCAGGTCTATCTGTACGACCCCGACCTCGATCAGGTCACGGTGCAGCCCCTCGACAAGCGGGTCACGCACACGCCGGCCCTGCTGCTGTCCGGCAGCAGCGCGGCCTTGACCGACAGCTACAAGGTCTCGCGCACGCAGCAGGGGGCGGCGGAAACCTTCACGCTGATTCCCAAGACGCCCGATACCCTGTTCGAGTCGCTGAAGCTGACCTTCCGCGGCGAGCAACTGGCCGGGTTGCGGATGACCGACAGCACCGGGCAGCAGACGGCGATCCGCTTCGACGAGGTCGAGACCAACCCGAGGCTGGAAGCGTCGCGCTTCACGTTCGAGATTCCCGACGGTGCCGACGTGATTCGCGAAGCCGGCTGAACGGGCTTCTCGCGGTACTGTCAGGACCCCGGTCGCGGTGTGCGCGACCGGGGTCTTTTTCGTGCGCGGCTCAGGTGCTTTCGGTGCCGCGATCGGCCTGGGCGTCGAGCTCGGCGCGCCAGGCCTGCATCTGCTTGAAGCGTTTCTCCTGACCGTACTCGCTGGGGGCGAAGAAGGTCGTTGCCGGCAACTCGTCGGGCCAGCAGTCGTGAGCGTGGCCGGCGGGATAGGCGTTGGGTTCGTTGTGCGCGTAGCGGTAGCCCTCGCCGTGACCCAGTGAGGCCATCAACTTGGTCGGCGCGTTGCGCAGGTAGGTAGGCACCTCGAAATCGGGGTGCTCGGCGACGAAGCCCTTGGCGCCTTTCCAGGCGCGGTCGATGGCGTTGCTCTTGGGGGCCACGGCGAGATGGATGGCGGCGTGGGCGATGGCCCGCTGGCCCTCGTAATCGCCGAGCCGCAGATAGGCGTCCCAGGCGGCCATGACCAGGGGCAGGGCGCGGGGTTCGGCGTTGCCGACGTCTTCCGAGGCGATCGCCGCCAGGCGGCGGACGACGTCCAGCGGGTCGCCGCCACCCTGCATGAACTGGGCCATGTAGAGCAGCGCCGCGTCGGGCCGCGAGGAGCGAATCGACTTGTGGATGGCCGAGAGCAGGTCGTAGTAGTGATCGCCCTGCTTGTCGAAGGCGCTGGCCTGATGGCCGAGTACCTCCTCGAGGGCGTCGCGCGTCAGCCGCTCGCGATCGCCGTCCGTCCGGGTGAAGTCGCAGGCGGTCTCGAGCAGGCCCAGCGCGCGTCGGGCATCGCCGCTGCTGGCCCGGGCGAGGGTCGTCAGCACCTCGGCGTCGGCCTGGATGCGGCGCTGGCCCAGACCGCGTTGCGGGTCGTCGAGCGCGCGTTGCAGCACCTCGATCAGATCCGCTTCGTCGAGCTTCCTGAGCACGTAGACCCGCGCCCGGGAGAGCAGCGCCGAGTTGACCTCGAAGGAGGGATTCTCGGTGGTCGCGCCGATCAGCGTCAGCAGTCCCGATTCGACATGGGGCAGCAGGGCGTCCTGCTGGCTCTTGTTGAGCCGGTGGATCTCGTCGAGGAACAGCACCGTGCGTTGCTGCCGGGCCTGGGCGGCGCGGGCCCGCTCGACGGCGGCGCGGATCTCCTTGACCCCGGCCATCACCGCCGACAAATGCTCGAGATTGGCTTGGGAGGCCGCGGCGAGGATGTCGGCGAGCGTGGTCTTGCCGACGCCGGGCGGGCCCCACAGGATCATCGAGCGCAACTGGCCGCTCTCGGCCATGCGGCGCAGCGGCTTGTCGGGCCCGACCAGCGCCTGCTGGCCGATGTAGTCGTCGAGGCGTCGCGGGCGCATGCGAAAGGCGAGCGGCGCGCTGTCGGCGTCTGCCGATTGGCTGAAAAGGTCCATAATGAATCGTCGGTTCGTCGTGCGAAGTGGGTGCCTGGGGTGTCATTCAACGGGCACAACGGCGTCTTTGCCACTAGTTTTATACAGTCGACGGGCCGAAGGACAGTGCCCTGCGCCGTTCGTCGTCCGCTGACAATCGCGCGTCGCGAGGTATCGCCTTAACCGGGCCGTGTCCGAAACACTGGCGAGCGCCGGCATTTTTCAGGCACGGTAACGGATGAGTCCAGTGCTCCCCCCTGTCGGTCAATGCTCTAGCAGAGGAGGCTCCCCCCATGCCCATGCTCAACCAATTGCGCCAGGACCATGCCAACATGGCGCGTCTGTTGCACGTGCTGTCGCTCAAGCACAAGACGCTGGACGAGGGCGAGCGGCCGAACTTCCAGCTGGTTCGTGAGGTCGTCGACTACATCCTCGACTACATGAAAGGCTTCACCGTGCCTCTCGAGCAGATCTGCGGCGAGCGTCTCATCGCCCGCGTTTCCGGTGTCGAGGATCTGATCGCCCGTCTCACCGCCGATTACGAGGCGCTGCATCAGCGGCTGATGCGGCTGTCCGAGAGTCTGGACATGATCCTGATGGATGCCGTGGTGCCCATGGATCGCTTCGCCGATGACCTCAAGGCCTACCTGGATGCCCACCGTGCCTACCTGCGTGCCGAACGCGAGGAACTCTTTCCGCTGATTCGCGATCACTTCGACGACGCTGACCTCGACCAGTTGGCCAGGGCGTTGCCGGAGGGCGCCGAGCAGGAACTGGCACGCCTGCAGGAGGCGTATTCCGAACTGTACGCCGAATTCCGCGAGGCGCCGTCGCCGTTGACCTGAAAGGTGTGGTTATACTGTAAAAGTAACCAGTATTCGTGGCGTGCGCAAGGCGTTGGGCCAAGCCCGGCGGGCTGCGGTAGACTAGGCGGCCTACGAGCGGGGTGAGGGACGACGATGGACCGCCTTCAGGCGATGCAGACCTTTCGTGCGGTGGTCGAGGCCGGGAGCTTTGCCGGCGGTGCGCGCAAGCTGGGCCTGTCCAACGCCATGGTCAGCAAGCAGGTGGCGCGGCTCGAACGCCAGTTGGGGGTGCGCCTGCTGACGCGCACCACGCGGCGGTTGCAGCTCACCGCCGAAGGCGAGCGTTACCTGCACGGGGCGTCCCGGCTGCTCGACGAGTTGTATGAGCTCGAGGCGGGGCTCGGCGAGCAGCGCGGTGAGCTGCGTGGCCGCTTGCGGCTCTCGGCGCCGCTGGATTTCGGGGTGGGCGAGCTGATCCCCGCGCTGCAGGCGTTCGAGCATCGCCATCCGGAGATCCAGCTCGACGTCATGCTCGAGGATCGTTGTGTCGATCTGGTGGCCGAGGATTTCGACCTGGCCATCCGGATCGGCGAACTCGACGACTCGAGCCTGATCGCGCGGCGGCTGCTGAGCATGCCGGTGGGGGTCTATGCGGCGCCCGCCTATCTGGCCGAGTACGGCGAGCCGACGCATCCGGACCAGTTGAGCGGCCATCGCTGCCTGCATTACAGCCTGCAGCGCGAGGGCCCGAACTGGGTCTTCGAGGTCGACGGGCGCCTCAGGCGCTACCCCGTCCGCCCGGTGCTGACCTGCAACAACGGACGCGCGCTGGTCGAGGCCGCGGCCCGTGGCATGGGGCTGGTCTACAAGCCAGCCTTCCTGGGCGAGCCGGACGTGGCGCAGGGGCGCCTGACCCGGGTCCTCGAGGGCTTCGCCGTGCCGGCGTTGGGTGTCGTTCTGCTTTGCGCCGATTGCGGCCTGGTGCCGGCACGGCTGTCGGCGCTGATCGCGTCCCTGGTCACGCACTTTCACCGCGAGGCGCCATGGCCGGCCCGATCCTGATCTTCGACTCCGGTGTCGGCGGGCTGTCGGTGGCCGCGGCGATTCGCGAGCGGCTCCCGGCGGCGACGCTGGCCTATGTCTGCGACAATGCCATGCTGCCCTACGGCACCAAGCCCGATGCTTGGCTGGTCGAGCGGATCACCGCCGTGTGTCGCGAGGCGGTTCGGGTCAGTGGCGCCGCCGTGCTGGTGGTGGCCTGCAATACCGCCAGCACCCTGGC
>NZ_QWBW01000003.1 GCF_004117855.1 Modicisalibacter coralii | reverse complement strand
CGGCGAGCACGCCGAACTGGTCAGCCACGATGTCCAGCTGGCGCACAACGGCTATCTGCCGGAGCAGCGTCGGGTCACGCCGGTCCGGCGCCCCGACTTGCTGATGCGCTGGTTCCTGCCCAACTGGTACTGGGCCTGCCTGATCGACGATGACTATGGCGGGGGCGCGATGCACAGCCTGCAGATCTTCGATCGCACCGGGCGCTCGGTGCACCGTCTGGTGATCGCCGACATCGATAACCGGGGCTGGCGGCAACTCGAGGCCGCGACCGACGCTCGGCATCCTCGCGCGAACCCAGCCCGCGCCACTCGGCCCGTAGCGTCTCGACGTCGGGCGGCGTCTCGGTCACGGCGTCGATCGTCTGCACGAAGGCCGGGGGCCGAGCGTCTGCTGCGGCGCTATCGCTTGAGTCGGCTCACCGCCAATCGCCTGCTGGCGGGGCATGGCGCCGAACGGCTGTCCGTCGATGCCTTCGTCGCTGTCCTCGAGCGTCCGCTGCGGCGTCGTGTCACCCTGGAACTCGAGGGCTGCACCCATGTCCAGAGCGGCTGGATGACGCCCTGGTCGGCCCGGGGCGACCCGTCGCTGGTGCTCGGCGGCGGGCAATTGCGCCTGACCATCGACACCACGGCGTTGAGCGAGGCCTGGTGCGTCACGCGACCGGGCGCGGACGGCCGTCTCGAAACGGGCTTCGAGGCTTTCGATGGGCAGGGGCGTCTGGTCGCCAGCGTGGGTTAAGGGGAGCCGGGGCCGCGTTATGATCTCGCTCAATCCCTCGGCGGGGGTTCTCGGCTACGCTTGTGGCGATGCCTCCAGCGAGGGCCGGCCATGGACGTCGAGCAGTTGTTCGATGCCAGCTATCAACGGGTGCTGTCGGACTCCGCCGGCGGGCAGGATTTCTTCGACGCCTTCTACCGGCGCTTCATCGCCTCGTCCGACGAGGTGGCGGCCAAGTTCCGTCACACCGACATGGCGCGTCAGCAGGCCATGCTCAAGAAGGCCTTCTACCGGCTGCTGAGCTTCTTCGCCTCGAGCGAGACCGATTACTACCTCGAACGCATCGCGGTGGTCCACGACCGCCGGCATCTCGATATCCGCCCGGCGCTGTACGATCTCTGGCTGGAGAGCCTGATCGATACCGTGCGCGCCTTCGACCCGTGCTTCGACGCCGACGTCGAACTGGCCTGGCGCCTGGTGATGGCGCCGGGCATCGTCTTCATGACGTTCCATCACGGGCGCGGGCCGACGACGCCCGGGGCGTGACGCCGGCGTCGCCGCGCTATGGCGACTTGCGGGCCACCAGCACCGCGCGGCGCGGCGCGGGGTAGCCCTCGACGGTGCGCGAGCGATCCACGGGATCGAGAAAGTCGCTCAGCGACTGGAAGGTCATCCACTCGGTGGCGCGCTGTTCGTCGAGGGTGGTGGGGGCCTCGTCGACCACCCGTACGTCCTCGAAACCGCAACGCGACAGCCAGCCGGCGAGCGCCCGGGACGAGGGCAGGAAGTAGACGTTGGGCATCCGCGCGTAGCGCTCCCCGGGGACCAGCACCGTGGTCTCGTCGCCCTCGACCACCAGCGTCTCGAGGACCAGTTCGCCCCCCGGGCGCAGGGCGTCGCGCAGTTGCCACAGATGATCGAAGGGCGAGGCCCGGTGGTAGAGCACGCCCATCGAGAACACCGTGTCGAAGGCGGCCAGGCCCGGTGGCACGTCCTCGATGCCCACCGGCAGGAAGTGCGTGCGCCCGCCATCGGCATCGCCGACGAAGTGGCGGACCGCCTGGAACTGGTAATAGAAGCGCGGCGACGGGTCGATCACCAGCACGAAGGCGGCGCCGGCACCGGCCATGCGCCAGGCGTGATAGCCGTTGCCGCCGCCCACGTCGAGGATCCGCCGGCCGGCCAGTGGCGACAGGTGCGGTGCGACGCGCTGCCACTTCCAGTCGGAGCGCCACTCGGTATCGATGGCGATGCCGGCCAGCCGGTAGGGCCCCTTGCGCCAGGGCATCAGCGCCTTGAGCAGGTTGTGGCTGCGCCGCCGGTCGGCCTCGGAGAGCGTGACATCGACGCTGACCGTGTCGCGCTCCAGGGCGACGTCGCGGGCCGCCGGCAGTTGGGGCAGCTTGGCGACCGCCTTCTCCCAGCCGGGCAGGTCGCCGTGGCGCTTGCGGTCGAGGCCGCGTGCCAGCTGCTCGGGCAGGCGTGCCAGCCAGGTATCCAGGCCCTGCTCGACGAAGGCGTGATAGAGCGCCCGCTGGGCGGGGTCGTGTTCGCTCATGCGCCGGTGCCTCCCGTACGACGCGGCTTGAAGGCGATCATCGCCGCGAAGTTGAGATACTGGAACCAGGTGGTGACGCGCTCGAAACCGGCCCCGGCGAGGCGGGCGTGGTGGGTTTCCAGGGTGTCGGGGCGCAGCACGTTCTCCAGGGCGTTGCGTTTCTGGCTGATCTCCAGCTCGCTGTAACCGTTGGCGCGCTTGAAGTCGTGGTAGCGTTCCACCAGCCAGGCGTTCTCGGCCTCGTCGGCGGCGACGATCTTCTCCGAGAGGATCAGCACGCCGCCCGGTTCCAGGGTGGCGTACAGCCGTTCGAGCAGGCCGTCGCGTTCGCCGGGGTCGAGGAACTGCAGCGTGAAGTTGAGCACGATCAGGCTCGCCGGCCGGTAGTCGACATGGCGGATGTCGCCTTCGACGATCTCGATGCGGTGATCGGGGCACTCCGCGGCGACGATCTCGCGGGCGCGCCCGACCATGGCCGGCGACAGGTCGACGCCGGTCAGCGTGAAAGCGTCCGGCGGCAGACGGCCGGCCAGCGCCAGACCCACCGCGCCCAGCGAACAGCCCAGGTCGTAGACGTGGCCACCGTGGCGCAGGTGGCGCTCGGCGATCACGCCCAGCATGCCCAGGATCTGGCCGTAACCGGGGATCGAGCGGCGCACCATGTCGGGAAAGCAGGCCACCACCTGCTCGTCGAAGGAGAAGGACGCGACCCGGTCGAGGGGTGTCGTAAAGATCGCGTCACGGTAAGATGCATCACTCATGGGCATTCGTTGCTGATGTAGGAATGACGAACGTCACGGCAGCAGGGCAGGGCGTGGCCGCCGCGTCGAGGGGGCGAGCGCTCGCCAAGACCGCGAGCCACCCGGCCGTTTTCGGACAGCGCGTAGTGTACGCATCGCCCGCCCGGCATGCACCCGCCCCGTGGGACCCTGGCGCGGCACGGGCCGTGAGTTCGCCATTGTACCGTTCAAGGAGGAACCGATGACCACTACCGCCACGACGATCGATCAGCACCCGGCCTGGCTGGCGCTTCGCGAGCATGCCGGGGTGATGCGCGACGTGCATCTCACGGAGCTGTTTCGCGAGTCCGAGCGGCGCTACCCGGACTTCAGCCGGCGTGCGGTCGGGCTGATGCTCGACCTGTCCAAGCAGCGCTGGCGCGGCGAGACCCTCGACAAGCTGCTCGACCTGGCGCGGGCCGCCGGGGTACCCGAGGCGATCGGCCGCCTGCTCGCCGGCGAGCGCGTCAACCTCAGCGAGGATCGCCCGGCGCTGCACACCGCGCTGCGTCTGCCGGCCGACGCCAGCCTCGAGGTCGACGGCGAGGACGTGGTGCCGGCGGTGCATGCCACCCTGGCCAGGATGGCGCGGATCGTCGAACAGTGCCACGCCGGGCAATGGCGCGGCGCCACCGGCAAGGCGGTCACCGACGTGGTCAACCTCGGCGTCGGTGGCTCGGACCTGGGGCCGCTGATGGTCTCACACGCGCTGGCCGACTACCGCCCGCGCGACATCCATCCCGTCGAGGTGCATTTCGCCTCGACCATGGATGGCTCGCAGCTCGCCGACTACCTGACCCGCTTCAACCCGGAAACGACGCTGTTCGTGCTGTCGTCGAAGTCATTCACCACCATCGACACGCTGTCCAACGCGCGCACCGCCCGCGACTGGCTGCTGAGTCACCTGGTCAACGGCGACGGCGATCGCGACCTGGTGATGCGCCAGCACTTCATCGGCGTCTCGGCGAGTCCCGAGAAGATGAGCGAGTGGGGCATCGCCGAGAACAACCAGCTGGAATTCTGGGAGTGGGTCGGCGGCCGCTATTCGTTGTGGGGCGCCATCGGTCTGCCGATCGCCCTGGCCGTGGGCATGGACAACTTCCACGAGCTGCTCGCCGGCGCCCACGCGATGGATCGCCACTTCGCCAGCGCCGAGCTCGCCGACAACCTGCCGGTGCTGCTTGCCCTGGCGGGGATCTGGAACAACAACTTCCTCGACATCCGCGCCCACTCGATCCTGCCCTACGACGGTCGTCTGGAGTTCTTCGCCAGCTATCTCGAACAGCTGGAGATGGAGTCCAACGGCAAGTCGGTGACCAACAGTGGCGAACTCACCCGCTATTCGACCTGCCCGGTGCTCTGGGGCCAGCTCGGGCCCAACGCCCAGCACGCCTTCTACCAGTTGCTGCACCAGGGCACCCAGGCGGTGGAGTGCGACTTCATCGCGCCCATGCGCCGCTACGACCGGGTCGAGGACGAGGCGACCCGTCAGCATCTCAAGAACCAGCATCGCCTGACCCTGGCCAACTGCTTCGCCCAGTCGCGGGTGCTGATGCTCGGTGACGAGGCGATCGATGACGACGGCCCGCGTCCCAGCCACAAGCGCTATCGCGGCAACCAGCCCTCGACCACCGTGTTGCTCGACCGCCTGACACCGCGCACCCTGGGGTCGCTGGTCGCGCTCTACGAGCACAAGGTGTTCGTCCAGGCGACTATCTGGGACATCAATCCCTTCGACCAGTGGGGGGTCGAGCTGGGCAAGAAGATCGCCACCCAGACCGAGGGCATTCTCGCCTCCCACGAAGGGCTCGAAGCGCTGGATGGCTCCAGCCGGGGCCTGATCGAGGCGGTCTGGCAGGCCGAGGAACGGACTTGATGCTGTTTATTCATCCAGGTTTTGCGGTATGCTGAGTGACGGCCTGCGCAGCGAGCCGGCCAGTGGCGTGCTGTACCTGCACGGCTTCAACAGCGGCAGCGACTCGCCCAAGGCACGGCTGATGCGTGCCGCCTGCCGGCGGATCGGCCCCGGCGACGCGCCCCTGCCGTGCCGGACGCCGCAGCTCTCGCACCGGCCCGAGGCGGCGCTGGCGAGTGCCGAGGACGCCCTCGCCGAGCTGGGCGACGCCCCCCTGCTGGTGGGCAGTTCGCTGGGCGGATTCTGGGCCAGCGTGCTGGCCGAACGGCACGACCTGCCGGCGGTGCTGATCAACCCGGCGGTGGCGCCGGCACGGTTGGTCGACGCCTGGCTGGGCCAGGATTTCGTCAACCCGTACAGCGGCGAGCGTTTCACCATCGAGGCCGAGCACCGCGATGCCCTGACGGCGCTGGTGCCCGAACGGCTCACGCCGGCACGCTATCTGCTGCTGCTGGGCACCGCCGACGAGACGCTCGATTGCCGCGACGCCTTCCGCGCCTACCGGGGGTGTCGCACGCTGATCGAGCCGGGCGGCGATCACGGCTTCAGCCAGCTGGCGGCGTATCTGCCGGCGGTGCTGGCCCACGGCGGGCTCACCTTCGCCGGACTGGCGCAGGAGGGTGCCGCCGGGCCCTGAGCGACGACTATCAGCCATTTCTCCGGATAACGCATGACGCAATACAGTGCCTCTTCGATCGAGGTCCTCTCGGGCCTCGAGCCGGTGCGCAAGCGCCCCGGCATGTACACCGACACCACGCGGCCCAACCACCTGGCGCAGGAGGTCATCGACAACAGCGTCGACGAGGCGCTGGCCGGCTACGCCGGGGAGATCCGCGTCCGGCTGCTCGACGACGGCGGCATCGAGGTCAGTGACGACGGCCGCGGCATGCCCATCGACATCCATCCCGAGCACGGCCTGTCGGGGGTCGAGCTGATCCTCACCAAGCTCCACGCCGGAGGCAAGTTCTCGCAGTCCAGCTATCGCTTCTCGGGCGGGCTGCACGGCGTCGGCGTCTCGGTGGTCAATGCGCTCTCCGAGCGGCTCGAGGTCGAGGTCTGCCGCGACGGCAGCCGGCACGCCATCGCCTTCGCCAAGGGCGAGAAGGTCGAGGAGCTCAGCGTGATCGGCAGCTGCGCCAAGCGCGCCACCGGCACGGTGGTGCGTTTCTGGCCCGAGCTCGCCTACTTCGACTCGCCCAGGCTGTCGTTGCCGCGACTCAAGCACCTGCTGCGCGCCAAGGCGGTACTCTGCCCGGGGCTCAAGGTGGTGTTGAGCGAAGCCGACGGCACCCAGAGCGAATGGCAGTACGAGGACGGCCTGCGCGACTACCTGGCGCAGACCAACGACGGCTTCGAGGTGTTGCCGGACTCGCCCTTCGTGGGGCACTTCGCCGACGACGAGCAGGGCGTCGACTGGGCGATCCAGTGGCTGCCGGAGGGCGGCGAGCCGCTGATGGAGTCCTACGTCAACCTGATTCCCACGCCGCTCGGCGGCACCCACGTCAATGGCCTGCGCTCGGGGCTGCTCGAGGCGTTGCGCGAGTTCTGCGACTACCGCAGCCTGCTGCCGCGCGGCGTCAAGCTGACCCCGGACGACCTCTGGGAGCGGGTCTCCTTCGTGCTCTCGGTGAAGATGCTCGACCCGCAGTTCGCCGGTCAGACCAAGGAACGGTTGTCGTCGCGCACCGTCGCCGGCTTCGTTTCCGGGGTGGTCAAGGACGCCTTCTCGCTGTGGCTCAACCACCACGTCGACCAGGCCGAGGCGCTCGCCGAACTGGTGATCAGCGCCGCCCAGCGCCGCCAGAAGAGCGCCAAGAAGGTCGCCCGCAAGAAGGTCACCGCCGGTCCGGCGCTGCCCGGCAAGCTGGCCGACTGCTCGGGACAGGACCCGGCGACCAGCGAGCTGTTCCTGGTCGAGGGCGACAGTGCCGGCGGCAGCGCCAAGCAGGCCCGGCACCGGGAGACCCAGGCGATCCTGCCGCTGCGCGGCAAGATCCTCAACACCTGGGAGGTGGATTCCCACGACATCTACAACTCCCAGGAGGTCCACGACATCGCCGTGGCCATCGGCGCCGATCCGGGCAGCGGCGACCTGACCAAGCTGCGTTACCACAAGATCTGCATCCTCGCCGACGCCGACTCCGACGGCCTGCACATCGCCACCCTGCTGTGCGCGCTGTTCGTGCGCCATTTCCCGGCGCTGGTCGATGCGGGGCACGTCTATGTGGCGATGCCGCCGCTCTACCGCATCGATCTCGGCAAGGAGGTGCACTACGCCCTCGACGAGAGCGAGAAGGCGGCGATCCTCAAGCGCCTGGAGGGCAAGCGCGGCACGCCGAACGTGCAGCGCTTCAAGGGCCTCGGCGAGATGAGCCCGCTGCAGCTGCGCGAGACCACCATGGCCGCCGATACCCGGCGGCTGGTGCAACTGACCCGCGCCGACGGCGACGGCACCAGCGAGATGCTCGACATGCTGCTGGCCAAGAAGCGTGCCGGCGATCGCAAGGGGTGGCTGGAGGATTACGGCAATCTGGCCGATATCGAGGTTTAGCCCTTTCGGGAAGCTGTAAGCGTTAAGCCGTAAGCTGTAAGAAAAACCGAAGCGTGTTGGGGTTACTTACAGCTGGAAGCTTACGGCTTACAGCTCTTCCCGAGCGTATCGAGCGGGCACCGCCCGCGAAGTTTCCATGCAGGCAGACAGGGCCCCGCACCCATGACCATGGATATCCATGTGGAGGAAGGCGACGTCGAACGCCTTTCCCTGAAGGAATACACCGAGAAGGCGTACCTCGACTATTCGATGTACGTGATTCTCGACCGGGCGTTGCCGCACGTCGGCGACGGCATGAAGCCGGTCCAGCGGCGCATCATCTACGCCATGCGCGAGCTGTCGCTGACCGCCAACGCCAAGTACAAGAAGTCGGCGCGCACCGTCGGCGACGTGCTGGGCAAGTTCCACCCGCACGGCGACAGCGCCTGTTACGAGGCGATGGTGCTGATGGCCCAGCCGTTCAGCTATCGCTATCCGCTGGTCGACGGCCAGGGCAACTGGGGCAGCCCCGACGATCCCAAGTCGTTCGCGGCGATGCGCTACACAGAGGCGCGGCTGTCGAAGTTCTCCGAGGTGCTGCTCGGCGAGCTCGGCCAGGGCACCGTCGACTGGATGCCCAACTTCGATGGCACCATGAACGAGCCGGCGGTGCTGCCGGCGCGATTGCCGCACGTGCTGCTCAACGGCGCCACCGGCATCGCGGTGGGCATGGCCACCGACATTCCGCCGCACAACGTCCACGAGGTGGTCGAGGCGACCTGTCATCTGCTGCGTCATCCCGAGGCCACGGTGGGCGATCTCGTCGCCCACGTGCCGGCGCCGGACTTTCCCACCGAGGCCGAGATCATTTCCCCGCGGGCCGATCTCGCCAAGCTCTACGAGAGCGGTCGCGGTTCGGTGAAGCTGCGCGCCCGCTACAGCCTGGAAGAGGGCAATGTGGTGATCACCGCGTTGCCCTATCAGGTCAGCGGGGCCAAGGTGCTCGAGCAGATCGCCGACCAGATGCAGAAGAAGAAGCTGCCCATGGTCAGCGATCTGCGCGACGAGTCGACCCACGAGACGCCCACGCGGCTGGTGATCGAGCCGCGTTCCAACCGCGTCGACATCGAGTCGCTGATGGCGCACCTGTTCGCCACCACCGACCTCGAGAAGAACGTCCGCGTCAATCTCAACGTCATCGGTCTCGACGGCCGCCCGCGGGTGCTGTCGCTGGCCGAGATGCTCGGCGAGTGGCTGCGCTATCGGCGCGCCACGGTGCGCCGGCGGCTCGAGCACCGGCTGGGCAAGGTCGAGGATCGCCTGCATATCCTCGAGGGCCTGCTCGCCGCCTACCTCAACATCGACGAGGTGATTCGCATCATCCGCGAGGAGGACGAGCCCAAGCCGGCGCTGATCAGCGCCTTCGGCCTCTCCGACCGCCAGGCCGAGGCGATCCTCGAGCTGCGCCTGCGTCACCTGGCCCGCCTCGAGGAGATGAAGATTCGCGGCGAGCAGGACGAACTGCAGGCCGAGCGTGAGCGCCTCAAGGAACTGCTCGGCAACGACGCCGCGCTCACCGACCTGATCGAGAAGGAGCTGCGCGACGCCGAGCGCGAATACGGCGATCCGCGCCGTTCGCCGCTGGTCGAGCGCGAGGAGGCCCGGGCGCTCTCCGAGGTCGAGCTGATGGGCGCCGACCCGGTCACGGTGGTGCTCTCCGAGAAGGGCTGGATCCGCGCCGCCAAGGGCCACGAGATCGATCCCGCCGGGCTCGCGTTCAAGGCCGGCGATCGTTTTCACCTGGCGGCGCGGGGCAAGACCAACCAGCCGCTGGTGCTGCTCGACGACAGCGGGCGCGCCTACACCCTGGCGGCGCACAACCTGCCCAGCGCGCGCAGCCAGGGCGAGCCGATCACCGGACGCATCAACCCCGCCGCGGGCGCCCACATGACCGGGCTGATGCTGGCGCCGCCCGAGACGCGCTACCTGCTCGCCTCGGACGGCGGCTACGGGTTCGTGGCGCGGCTCGACGACCTGATCGGCAAGAACAAGGCCGGCAAGGCGGTGCTCAGCGTGCCYAAGGGCTGCAATGTCCTGGCG
>NZ_QWBW01000002.1 GCF_004117855.1 Modicisalibacter coralii | reverse complement strand
AGAGCGCCTTTCAAAACCTGCCTTGAAGCTTGTTCAGACAGACCAAGGAACAGCCCAACAGCGTAAAGGCATAATGGATATCGACTCGCCGCTCATAGCGCGTGGTAAGTCGCCTCATCCGGCTCAGCCACGCAAAGGTTCGTTCGACAACCCAGCGATGGCAGCCGAGTCGCTGACTATCCTCGACACCTCGACGAGCAATACGGGGCTGAATGCCCCGTCGCTGACAGGCTCGGCGGCAACGGCGATGATCGTACGCCTTGTCCGCATGGAGTTTGYCGGGACGCCGGCGAGGCCGTCCCGGTCGCCCCGACGAAATCGGTGGAACGCTATCGAGCAGAGCCGTTAATGGCACACTATCGTTCATGTTGGCTCCCGAGAGCAGGACAGCCAACGGGACTCCCTGACGATCAGTCAGGAGGTGCCGCTTGGTGCCCGGTCTTCCTCGGTCTGTCGGGTTGGGGCCGATCGCTGAGCCCCCTTTTTTGCCGGTAAGGAGGCACTGTCCATACAGGCTCGCTCCCAATCCAGTTGATCCGCGTGCTGCAAGTGTTCCAGCAGCGTCTGATGCAAGCGTTCCCAGACACCCGCTTCCTGCCAGTCGCGCAGGCGCCGCCAACAGGTCACGCCGGAACCGCAGCCCATCTCTTGAGGCAACATCTCCCAAGGGATACCCGAGCGCAGGACGAACAGGATGCCTGTCAGGGCTGCACGATTGGAAACGGGAGGTCGGCCGCCACGCGGCTTGGGCTGAGGCGGAGGCAGTAGCGGCTCGACGATAGACCAGAGTTCATCGGATACGATCTTCTTAGCCATGCCCAAAATCTAGGAATGGCTAGAGCCGCTTTCAAGGTTTTGAAAGGCGCACTTACCGGTTTGGTCACCAGCAAGGAAAGGCCATGCGGGTCGGGGGGACAATCTGTATTGATGATTTACGGACTTATAGCTCTGACGCTGACATCGGCTCCGAGGGGCTTGTCGACAAGCTTCCCGGGCCGCGGGGACCACACCCCAACCGCGTCAGCGAAGAGATCGAAACGGCCATTCTCGAGCACAGCCTGGCCTTCCCCACTCACGGTCCGGTTCGCGTCGCTCAAGAACTGGCGCTACGTGGTATTCAGGTCAGCTCTACGGGAGTCCGAGGCGTCTGGGGACGCCATGACTTGCTGACCCGTCATGAGCGCCTCCCGCGGCTCGAGAAGGCCACACGCGAGCAGAAGATCGAGCTGACCGAAGATCAGGTTCGCCACTTGGAACGCTTCAGCCCTGAGTTCCGCGAACGCCATATCGAGGTCCACCATACCGGTGAACTGGTGGCCGTCGACACCTTCTTCGTCGGCACGCTCAAGGGGGTCGGCAAGGTCTACCTGCAGTCCGTGATCGACTGCTTCAGCCGCTACGCCTGGGGGCGCCTCTACACCAGCAAACTGCCCATCACGGCAGTACATGTGCTCAACAACGACGTGCTGCCTTTCTTCGAGGCCCACAACGCCAAAGTCAGCACGGTGCTCAGCGACAACGGCCGAGAGTTCTGCGGCCGGAAGGATCAGCATCCGTATGAGCTGTTCCTTCAGCTCGAAGAGATCGAGCATCGCACCACCAAGGTTCGGCGACCGCAGAGCAACGGCTTCGTCGAGCGGCTGCACCGTACCCTGCTGGATGAGCACTTCCGCATCCAGGGGCGCACCAAGTGGTACGAGGCCCTGGAAGAGATGCAGCAGGACCTGGACGATTATCTGGTCATCTACAACACGCAACGGCCGCATCAGGGCCGCAACATGAAGGGGGCGACGCCCTATGCCGTCTTCAAGAAGGGACTCCCTAAGGCGACGAAGAAGGAGCCCAGGAAAACGGCAGAAAACACTGCTTAACTATAGGGAGCCCACGGGGACATGTGTCAGGCGAATACCATCACTGTACACTCTATCCTGAATGCCCTCAATGAACCCTACAATTTCATGCTAACTTGCGAAGAGCCACAGATATGCCCGCATGAAAAAACTCAGCCAATCTTCTCCATAAAAGACGCAACCTCTTCGCTATTAATCAACCCCTCTTTTTCTAGAGTTTCAATACTTGACATTATATCCTTTTTCCTACCAGACTCTTGCTTGCCACCATTTTCAAAATACTCCAGCTCATCCTTGTATGGTAAAGCTTGTTCGTATAATTGAAAATAACCTCTACCCACCGCCCCTCTGAACTGCACCAATTTTGGCTTTAATGACCCATTAGCCAAAACATGTACTTTTGTTATCCCTGGGTATGGGTCTATATAAACTATTCTTTCAACACCTAATTGAAATGCTTTTTTTGCGCACAACTCGCATGGACTAGCAGTAGTAAATAATGATCCACCTTGTACGCTCATGCCTCCATATTTTGAAATCTGAAGAAAAGCATTTTCCTCAGCATGCAATGACCTCGTATGGACTTGATTACCTTTTCCGTCAACACTATTCTTAACATCTTTGAAACAGTATGATAAATTCCTACCCTTTAAATCTGCCCCTTCATACCATCCGGACACCTCAATAATCTTTTCCCTAAACTCTTTATTATTCCTTTCATATTCACTATAAACTTCATCATCAAAACTCCGAATCACCCCTTCGACACTTCGCAAAGCGCAAGGCACTTGTCCATGAGGCACATCATTCCAACCTACCGCTTTTATTGACGAATCACTATCAGTGACTACTGCACCTACTTGTCTCGATATACATCCAGAATTAGTCTTTGCTGTATAAGCAATCTGCATAACCCTTTCCATCGAACTAGGAGTAATCAATCCAGGATGCACCATAAGCGCCACATACCACGCTAACTGGGACTTAAGGATATTATTATTATCTCTCTCATTCCGCGGGTTAAAAAGATGTATGTCTGAAATTTCTATGCATTTCTTTACATTTTGAGAAACAAAGTCATCATTTTCTACCGGATACTTCCCAGACTCAATATCGTCAATCTTTTTTATCTGGTCTTTATTAAACTTCCTAATACTGCTCAGATAATCCTCCCGATCTTCATCAGGCGCATTAATAGACACCAAGTAAAAAGCAGAGTATCTATCTTTAAAAAACCTCGCCTCATATGGGTTCCGTATGGCATCAATTACAATAAACGACTCCTCGTAAACAGCCCTGACGGATTTTATGAATTTATTAATCGCTTTAGGAAGTTCAAAAACCTTATCTGGATCAAAAGGTCTGCACTTGAATTCTGAAGAAACCGCACCAACTTTTCGTATTGAATTTCCAGCAGCTTGATATGTTTCTACATACAGCCCTGCTTGAATTTCATCCAACTCCTGCTTGAAAATTTCTGTAAATTTTTTCACCCCAGCTAGAACTCTAAGAACCTCTGACTTTCTGGTCACCTCATAGCTTTTCTCACACAATATTCTTGGCAACTTCATACGAAGACGCCTCATTGAGGCATCATTATAAACTCCATTTCTTATTCTTTTCTTTACACCCGATATACGTAAATCATCGTGCGTAGATGACTCGACAATAAATTTCGACAGGTCCGTCAACGTCAATGTCATCAAGTAAGCAGATATCAAGTCACTGACTTTAATATAGAAAAAAGGCCTCCAGTTTTCCGCAGCATATTTTTTTACTATATCATACCTTCTTGCATCCAGCCCCGCATAAAAAGACTCTCCCTTATACCTCAGGTCAGAAATCTCAGGGAATATAGGATTTTTTTCTCTCAAAATATTCGCTGCAGTTGTACACCCAGACCCAGTTCTTCCCGTCAACCCTATCAACAGAAACTTACTTCTTTCTAAAAAAAGATTGGCCAACGCATTGCTATTTTTCATACCTCACCTTTAAAAAGAGATTTTATAAATTTTTTTCCTCATACGCTTCTATCGGCCACGGCCTCAACGGCTTAATCAAATTTAGCCTTAGCTTGTAACGTTGTGCAACAAAAAAGCCTGCCAGTAATGGCAGGCTTTCGTATGAGACCGGCGATACGGCCGAGCTAGGCGTCTATCAACACCCCTCCCCAGCGTTCACTCCCACTCAATCGTCGCGGGCGGCTTGCTGCTGACGTCGTACGTCACCCGCGATACGCCGCTGATCTCGTTGATGATGCGATTGGAGACCTTTTCCAGCAGCTCATACGGCAGGTGCGCCCAGCGGGCGGTCATGAAGTCGATGGTCTCGACGGCACGCAGGGCGATGACCCATTCGTAGCGGCGGCCATCGCCGACCACGCCGACCGATTTCACCGGCAGGAACACGGCGAAGGCCTGGCTGGTCTTGTGGTACCAGTCGGCGTTGTGCAGCTCCTCGATGAAGATGGCGTCCGCCTCGCGGAGGATGTCGGCGTACTCCTTCTTCACCTCGCCGAGGATGCGCACGCCGAGGCCCGGCCCCGGGAAGGGGTGGCGGTAGACCATGTCGTAGGGCAGGCCGAGTTCCAGGCCGAGCTTGCGCACTTCGTCCTTGAACAGCTCGCGCAGCGGCTCGACCAGCTTGAGCTTCATGGTCTCGGGCAGGCCGCCGACGTTATGGTGCGACTTGATGACATGCGCCTTGCCGGTCTTGCTGGCGGCGGATTCGATCACGTCCGGGTAGATGGTGCCCTGGGCGAGAAAGTCCACGCCGTCGATCTTGGCCGCCTCGCGGTCGAACACGTCGATGAAGGTGTTGCCGATGATCTTGCGCTTGGCCTCGGGGTCGTTTTCGCCTTCGAGCTTGCCGAGGAATTCGTCCTCGGCGTCGACGCGGATCACCCGTACGCCCATGTGGCTGGCGAAGGTCTCCATCACCTGGTCGCCTTCGTTCTTGCGCAGCAGGCCGTTGTCGACGAACACGCAGGTCAGCTGGTCGCCGATCGCCTTGTGCAGCAGCGCCGCGACCACCGAGGAGTCCACGCCGCCGGAAAGGCCCAGCAGCACGTGGCGGTCGCCGACCTGCTCGCGCACGCGCTCGGAGAGGTCCTCGATGATCTGCGCCGGGGTCCACAGCCGCTCGGCCTGGCAGATCTCCAGCACGAAGCGCTCGAGGATGCGCTGGCCCTGCAGGGTGTGGGTCACCTCAGGGTGGAACTGCACCCCAAAAAAGCGCTTCTCGGGCCAGGTCATGGCGGCGATCGGGCAGCTCGGCGTGGAAGCGGTGACACTGAACGCCTCGGGCGCCCGGGCGACCTTGTCGCCGTGACTCATCCACACGTCGAGCAGCGCGCTGCCGTCATGGTCGACGTGATCCTTGATGCCGCCGAGCAGGTCGTCGTCGCCCGCCACCTTGATCTGCGCGTAGCCGAACTCGCGCTTGTTGGAGCCTTCGGTGGCGCCGCCCAGCTGTTCGGCCATGGTCTGCATGCCGTAGCAGATGCCTAGCACCGGCAGGCCCAGTTCGAACACGCACTCGGGGGCGCGCGGCGAGCCCAGCTCGGAGACCGACTCCGGCCCGCCGGAGAGGATGATGCCGTTGGGATTGTACTCGCGGATCTCGGCTTCGGTGATGTCGAAGGCGCGAACCTCGGAGTAGACGCCGATCTCGCGCACGCGACGGGCGATCAACTGGGTGTACTGGGAGCCGAAGTCGAGGATCAGGATCTTGTGGGCGTGAATGTCTTGCATGAAATGGGCACCGCCGTTGTGGACTCAAACGTCGAGGCCTGGATCATTGCCTCGAAAATCGAGAGGGAAGAATGAAGAAGTAAGAGGCGGTATACCCCGCCTCTCTTTTCTTCCCTCTTATCTCTTCTATCTTCCTTCTTAATCTGGTATCAGCCAGCTCTGTAATTAGGAGCCTCTTTGGTAATCTGCACGTCATGCACGTGCGATTCGGCAAAGCCGGCGCCGGTGATCTGCACGAACTGCGGCTTGGTGCGCATCTCCTCGACGTCGTGGCAGCCGGTGTAGCCCATCGAGGCGCGTAGCCCGCCCATCAACTGGTGGACGATGGCGCTCATCAGGCCCTTGTAGGGCACGCGGCCTTCGATGCCTTCCGGCACCAGCTTCTCGGCGCCTTCGGACTTGTCCTGGAAGTAGCGGTCGGCACTGCCCTGGCTCTGGGACATGGCGCCCATCGAGCCCATGCCGCGGTAGGCCTTGTAGGTGCGGCCCTGGTAGAGCTCGACCTCGCCCGGGGCTTCCTCGGTGCCGGCCAGCAGGCCGCCGATCATCACCGTGCTGGCACCGGCGGCGATCGCCTTGGCCAGGTCGCCGGAGAAGCGGATGCCGCCGTCGGCGATCAGCGGGATGTCGTAGGGCTTGAGCGCCTCGGCGACGTTGGAGACGGCGGTGATCTGCGGCACGCCGACCCCGGCGACGATGCGGGTGGTGCAGATCGAGCCGGGACCGATGCCCACCTTGACGGCGTCCGCGCCGGCCTCGGCCAGATCCCGGGCGGCTTCGGCGGTGGCGATGTTGCCGCCGATCACCTGCACCGCGGGGAAGTGCTCCTTCACCCAGCGCACCCGCTCGATCACGCCACGGGAGTGGCCATGGGCGGTATCCACCACCACGACATCGACGCCGGCCTCGGCCAGTGCGGCGATGCGCTCGGCGGTCTCCGGGCCGGTGCCCACGGCGGCGCCGACCAGCAGGCGGCCGTCGGCGTCCTTGGCGGCGTGGGGGTAGGTGCGCGCCTTCTCGATGTCGCGCACGGTGACCAGGCCGCGCAGGCGGAAGGCGTCATCGACGATCAGGATCTTCTCGATGCGGTTTTCCTGCAGCTTGGCCTTGATGGCGTCGAGCGGCGTGCCCTCGGTCACGGTGACCAGCTTCTCGCGCGGGGTCATGATCGCCGCGACGTCGTCGCTGTGGTCGGGCTGGAAGCGCATGTCGCGCCCGGTGACGATGCCCACCAGGGTCTCCCCTTCCACCACCGGGAAGCCGGAGTAGCCGTATTCGTCGGCCATCGCCAGCAGGTCCTTGAGCTTGGCCTCGGGGCTCACCGTGACCGGATCCTTGACGATCACGCTCTCGTGCTTCTTGACCTTGCGCACCTCGGCGGCCTGGGCGGTGATGGTCATGTTCTTGTGGATGATGCCGATCCCGCCCTCCTGGGCCATGGCGATCGCCAGGCGCGCTTCGGTGACGGTGTCCATGGCGGAGGAGACGAGCGGGATGTTGAGCTGAAGGTGGCGGGTCAGGCGGGACTTGAGGCTGACGTCCTTGGGCAGGACATCCGAGTAGCCGGGAACGAGTAATACGTCGTCGAACGTAAGAGCTTCTTGCGCCATACGTAGCATATCGGAATCACCCAATGAGCAGATTGTGGGGAGGAGGGAGAAGTTAATCGACCATTATAACGTCGCCCGTTTTTCCACTCAATGCGACTGTGGAACGACCGGGGCAAGCCGCGTACGGCCGCCCCGGTCGGCCTCAGCCCTGCCGGTCGGGGGTGGGATTGCCCAGCAGCCCCTGCTCGCGGGCCATGGCCCGGGCCGCCTGGGGGCCGGTCCACAGCGAAGGCAGCAACACCAGCGACACCGGGATGGCGGTGATCACGATGAACTGCTGCAAAACGCCGATCTGCCCGGCGCCCATGTACAGCAGAGTGGCCGCCATCAGCGCCATGACGATGCCCCAGAAGGCACGCACCAGCGGGCTGGGGTCGTCGTGACCGCTGCCGACCACCGAAATGGCGTAGCTCATCGAGTCGCCGGTGGTGGCGACGAAGATGGTGGTCAGCAGGAGGATGGCCAGCGCCATGAAGGTGCCGCCCGGCAGGGCCTGGGCCACGCTCAGGGTTGCCACGTCGAACTGGAAGTTGTTGAGCGCCTCGGTGAGATCGATCGCGCCGGTCAACTGATAGTAGATGCCCGAGCCGCCCATCAGGGTGAACCAGACCGTGGTGGCGATGGGCGCCATCACCGCGACGCTGAGGATCATCTGGCGGATGGTGCGGCCGCGCGAGATGCGCGCCACGAAGATCGCCATCAATGGGCCATAACCAATGAACCAGGCGAAGAAGAACACCGTCCACCACTTCATCCACCAGGCGGGCGCGGTCTCAGCGGTCATGGTCGCCATGCGGAAGAACGAGGAAAGGTATTCGCCGAAGCCCTGGGTGAAGGCGTTGGTCAAAAACAGGGTCGGGCCGAAGATGAAGATAGCCGCGGCGATCGCCAGCGCCAGGAACACGTTGAAGCGGCTTAGCATCTGGATGCCGCGGCCGATGCCGGTCATCGCCGAGGTCACGTAGACGGCGCCCAGCGCCGCCAGGATGACCAGTTGCGTGCCATAGCCCTGCGAGAAGCCGAACAGCTCATGCAGGCCGAAGCTGACCTGGGTGGCCAGGAAGCCGATCGGCCCGACAGTGCCGGCCAGCACGGCGATCACGCACAGCGCATCGACGACTCCGCCGAGCCAACCTTGCATCAGGCGCTCGCCGAGCACCGGAATCAGCAAGGTGCGCGGCTGCAGCGGCTGCCCCTTGTCGTAGTGGGCATGCGCCAGCACCACGGCGGTCAGCGAGCCGAGAATCGCCCAGGCGAGAAACCCCCAATGCATGAACGACTGGGCCAGCGCACCGGGCACGGCCTCGGCGGTGCCCGCCTCGGTGGAGAACGCTGGCGGCGTGACGACGAAGTGATACACCGGCTCGCCGGCGGCAAAGAACACGCCGCCCCCGGCCAGTAGGGTACACATGATGATCGACAGCCACTTGAAGGTGCTCATTTCCGGCGTATCGAGGTTGCCGATGCGAGCATTGGCCGCCGGGGTGATGGCCAACCCCATGCCGATGAAGAACGTCAGCAACAACAGGAGCTGGAAATACGAGCCCAGCGTTCGCGCGGTCCAGGCGAAACCGGCCCCGATGCCGTCGGCCACCATGTCGATATCGTAGAGCGACAGGGCCACGAACAGCAGCACGAAACCGACGCTCAGGCCGAGTACTACGGGGTCGCCCAGTCGCGAGGTCGTGGTTCTGGAGGGAGAAGAAATGGCGGTACTGTCGTCTGTCATGAAGGCGCCTGTGGCGGTTGGCTTGAGGCACGGTACGCATCCGCGCCCGTGCCGAGGGCGGCAGATGCTGCCACAAACCAATGGCCGATGGCGACCGCCCACGATTATCGGGCCAATTCATCGCGGACACGTTCGCTCCCACGGGTTCCTCGCCGGTAGCTGGCCCTTGAGGAAGCCTGGCCTTGCGGGAGCCTGCCTTTGCGAGAGGCTTATTTGAAGAAAGGCATTCCCGATGGCGGTGGCGCGGCGGCCGCCCGGTGGTTGTGGGAGGGAATTTATTCCCGATGGCGGAGGGTACGGCCGCTCGGTGCCCCATTCATCGCGGACACGTTCGCTCCCACGGGCTCCTTGCCTAGCTGGCCTGGGGCGCTGGCACTACCACCAGGCCGGATAGCTCGACAAGAAAATGCTCCGGTCAGGATTTCTGCTCGAGCATCTTCTCGCGCTCGAGACGTGCCTGCTCTTCAGGATACGTGGGAAAGTCCACGTAGCCGCGGGCATCGCCGCCGTAGAAGGTATTCGGATCGAAATCCGCCAGCGGCCAGCCGTTTTTCATGCGCTCCACCAGATCCGGATTCGAGGTGAACAGGCGACCGAACACCGGCAGGTCGATGGTGCCCTCGTCGACCAGCGTCTGCGCCTCTGCCTGGTCCAGATTGCCGGCGAGCAGCAGCGTGCCGTCGTAGACGTCGCGGAACTGGCGCAGATAGTCGCGCGGCATGGGCGGCATGCCCTGGCCGCCCTGGTCGTGCAGATGCACGTAGGCAAGGCCGCGCTTGTTGAATTCACGCGCCAGGTGAAGGTAGGTCTCGCCGTTGTCGTCGTACTCCGGCATGTCGAACAGGGTGCCATGCGGCGAGAGACGCACCCCGACACGGCGGGCGCCGATCATCTTGCTGACCTCGTCGACCACTTCCAGCAGCAGTCGGCAGCGGTTTTCCCGCGAGCCGCCGTACTCGTCGTCGCGGTCGTTGACGCCGGGATTCAGGAACTGCTCGAAGAGATAGCCGTTGGCGCCATGGATCTCGACGCCGTCGAAGCCCACCTCGCGGGCGTTGACCGCCGCCTGCGCGAAATCGCCAACGATATCCTTGACTTCCCGGGTTTCGAGTCGGCGAGGCTGGCTGGCTTTGAGCATGTCCGGCTTGCCGTCCTCCTTATAGCCAAAGGCCATGCCGCCGGGCTTGTCGCTGGGCCCCACCGGCGAGGCACCGGCAACCTGCACGGTAGTGTGCGAGACGCGCCCGACGTGCCAGATCTGGGCGAAGAAGACGCCGCCGCGCTCATGCACCGCACGGGTCGCCTTGGCCCAGCCGGCGAGCTGATCGGGGCCGAAGATACCCGGGTTGTAGAGATACCCCTGCCCCTGACGCGAGATCGGCGTGCCTTCGGAGATGATCAGCCCGGCACTGGCGCGCTGGCGATAGTAGAGCGCCCCCAGTTCCGTGGGGATGTCCTCCGGGGCGCGGGAGCGGGTCATGGGCGCCATGACGATGCGGTTGTTCAGGCGGGTGCCGGCGAGATCGAACGGTTCGAATAACGAAGCCACGTAGCAAACTCCTTGTAGCGAGGACATCAGGTCGACAATGCAAGCGAGCCTCCGGGGCTCGCTGAAGTGGGGCAAGTCTAGATAATGATTAGCGTGTTAACAATATACATGGTCGACTGCCGCGATGAAGGAAAACTATGGTTCGCCGTTTTACCGTGCGTCATCTTCACACCGGTGATGGCACTTGGGCTCCGCTGAGGCCGCCCTATCAGGCAACCCGATGCCTACAACCTGACCCAGTGGTCCCTTCATCGCGAACCCGTTCGCTCCCACGCGGCCTGCCGGCACCGGGTCTGGCGGGAGGGCGTTCACTCCCGGCGGTCTGGTATTCGGCCTCGGCCATGAACTGCCTTGCGCTATGCTCAAGCAACGACACTGCTCGAGCGGCCATTGCCCATGGCACCGATGACCCTTCTCAGAGACCAGCGCTTACGCGTCTTCCACGCCGTGGCCACGCACAGCGGCTTCTCGAGGGCGGCGGGGCATCTCGGCCTGACCCAGCAGGCCGTTTCCTTGCAGATCCGTTCGCTGGAACGCGAGGTGGGCACGCGACTCTTCACCCGCGGGCATCGCACCACGTCGCTCACCCCGGCCGGGCGGACGCTGTTCGCCCACGCCGAGCGAATCCTGGCCCTGTACGCACAAGCCAACGAGTCGCTCACCGCCATCGCGCGTAGCGCCCAGCCGACGTTGCGCATCGCGGCCACCCATTCCATCGCCAAGTACCGCCTGCCTCGGCTCATGAGCCGGTTTCACGAACGCGACGCTACCCGCATCCTGCTGGAGGTGGGCAACAGTCGCCATGTCGTCGAGCGGCTTCACGACGGGCGAGTCGATGTCGCTATCTCCAGTGCCGGCGCCCCGGATCCCGGGCGCCTGGAGACCACGCCCTGCTTTCGAGATCCGCTGGTCTTCGTCGTCGCGCCCGATCATCCCTGGGCCGACCAAGCCGTCGTCACCCTGCAGGATCTGCAAGCGGCGCCCCTGATCGCGCGGGAGGAAGGCTCGAGCACGCGCGCCCTTCTGCAGCGCCGGCTGCATACCCTGGGTCTGTCGATGGAGCAAATGAACATCACCCTGACTGCCGGTAACCCGGAGGCGGCCAAGGCGGCGGCACAGGCCGGGCTCGGCGTGGCCATCCTCTCCTCGCTGTGCGCCCGCGATGCCCTGGCGAGCGGGCGGTTGATCGCCAAGCGCATCGCCTCGCTAAGCCTGACCCGGGACTTCTACCTGGCGAGCCACAAGGCCGCGTCGCCACCGCCCGCCGTGGGCCATTTCATCACCGTGGCCAGGCAGGCGCTCGCCTAGAGGTCCCGTGTTCTGGCCCGCCGGCCACCGACAAGCCGTCCTTGTCACGCCACGAGTCTTTCTCGTTGGACCGGCGCCGAGGAGCGGCGCATCCTGCCGGCTGACCGCCCCGAATGCGCTTCAGCGACTGGATGACCGCCCGTGGAACCCGCAGCCTCTACCGCCCTGAGCCATCTCGATGCCGGTCACGGCCTGATCGTCGCCGCCATGGCCTTCGTGGCGGCGGTGATCGGGGGCATCGGCGGCTATGGCACCGGGCTCCTGTTGCCCCCGGTGCTCATCCCGCTGATCGGCGCCGAGGCGGTGGTCCCGGTGATCGCCCTCTCGGCACTGCTCACCAACACCAGCCGGGTATTCGCCTTCCGCGCTCATCTCGACCGGCACAAGGCGGCTCGCATCGTGGCGTTGGCACTGCCCGGCTGTCTGCTCGGCGCCTATGGCTATACCCGGCTTTCCGGTCCCGGCATCAGCCTCGTCCTTGGCCTGATGCTGGTCCTGATCGTGGCGCTGCGACCGTGGCTGATGCGTCGCCGGGGCCGGGTGGGCAGGCGGGGCATGTCCCTGGGCGCGGCGGGTTACGGGCTGCTGACGGGGGGCACCTCGGGGTCCGGTGTCGTGTTGATCGCGCTGCTGATGGCGTGCGGCTCGTCCGGCGCCGGCGTTGTCGCCACCGACGCCGGCATCTCCCTGGCGCTGGGCCTCGCCAAGGTTGGCGTGTTCCAGGCCACGGGCGCCCTGCCACCGGCGCTCTGGGGCCTGGCAGGGATCATCGGCATCTGTGCCATTCCGGGCACGCTGCTGGCCAGGCGCCTGGCACGACGCCTTTCCACGCAAGCCCACGCCCGGCTCCTGGACGCCGTGGTACTCCTGGGCGGCCTGATGCTGGTCGTGGACGGGCTCCGGGGCGTGGCTTGACGCGCCATTGCCGATTGGCGGGCTAGATGGCCGATTGATTCATCGCGAACAAGTTCGCTCCCACGGCTTCTGTCGTCGCCCTGGCCCTACCAGCGGTAGCTCATCTTGGCCACGACTTCGCGGCCCTGGTTGTAGTAATTCGCCGTACCGGAGTTGACCACGTGCTGCTCGTCGAACAGGTTGCTGACGTGAACGGTCAGGTCGGTGTCCTTGACGACCCGATAGCCGAAGGCGGCATCGAATAGCGTGGCCGACTCGCTCTTGGCCGTGTTGGCGGCATCGAAGTAATAAGACCCCACATAGCGGGCGCCGAGGCCGACGCTCATCCCGGCGTCCGGCAGGGTGTAATGGCCCCACAGCGACGCCGTGTGTTTCGGTGCGGTGGTGAACTCGTTGCCTTCGATCGAGGTGCCGTCGCGAAGTGTGCCCCGCTCCACCTCCGAGGCCATGTAGGAGTAGCCGCCGGTCAGGTTGACGTTGTCGGTCAACTCGACCTTGGCTTCCAGATCGAGGCCCCGCACCCGGGATTCGCCGAGGGTTTCCTGTTGGATGGCACCATTGTCCTGCACCACGGCGATGGTGACGTCTTCCTTGGTCAGGTCATAGATTGCCGCCGAGAACAGCGCGTCCATGCCGAGAGGCGCGTATTTCACGCCGATCTCGTGTTGCTCGCCGCGTTCGGGCTTGACCCCGATGGAAGGCGGCGCGACCGATTCCACGTAGCTGAGATAGGTGGAGACCTCGTCATTGATCTTGTAGGTCAGCGCACCGCGTACCGAGGTCTCGGAGATGTCATCGGAAGCGCTGACGCCGCTCATGTCGGTGCTGGAGAGATCCATCGCGTCATTGCGCACCCCCAGCGTGACGATGTAGCGGTCGTCGAAGGACAGATTCTGGGTCAGGAAGACCGAGCGGGTCGTGTAGTCCTGGTCGTTGCGGCTGTACACGTCCAGGCTCGCCGGCGCCCCGCTGTACTCGGGATCGGCGATGTCGATCGGCTGCGCCAGCCCGTAGAAGGAGCTGTCGTCGGTCGCGGCATCGCGATATTCGACACCCGCCAGGGTGCTGCTGTCGATGGCCTCGAAGCTGGCGTCGTATTGCAGGATGGCGTTGCCGATCAACTCCCGGGCCGACGAGTCGCCACCGAAATAATAGCGCGACAGTTCGGTGCCCTGTCGTCCGGCGTAGTCGTAGAGATAGACGTAGCCCGAGTCGTCGCTCAGATCGCTGTAGCGCAGGTTGCCGCGCAGGGTCAGCCCGTTGTCGAAGTCATGGGTGAGCATGCCGGTCACGCTGGTACGCTCGACGTCGTGATCGTTGAAGCCGGGCTCGCCGAAGAAAGCGTCACGGTCGTATTCCCCGTCGAGCGGGTAGCCACCGCTGTTGGGCGTGTTGTCGCGTTTCAGATAATCCAGGATCAGGGTGGCCGAGGTGGCATCCGTCGGTTCCCAGGTCAGTCCGCCCATCAGGAAGCGGTCGTCGTCATTCGAGTGAGCGTACTCGCGGTCGCTGTCCTTGAACTTGCCGGTGAAACGATAGGCCAGTGTCTTGTCGGCATCCAGGGTGTCGCCGACGTCGATACCGACCTCCTTGTGGTTGAACGAGCCATAGCCCACGTAGCCTTCGCCGAAGCGCTCGAACCTGGGCCGCTTGCTCACGAAGTTGACCGAGCCGCCGGGATCCGCCGGACCGAACAAGGTGGAATTGGCGCCGCGCAGCACCTCGACACGCTCGTAGGCATAGGGCTCCTCGCGCACGCCGCGCATCGTGCCGAGCGTCATTCCGTCACGGTAGGTCGTGGCATCGTAGCCGCGAATCTGGAAGTAGTCGTTACGGTCGTCGGTGCCCCAGTAGCCGGTGACGACCCCCGGCGTGTATTGCAGGACTTCCTCGGTGGTGGTGGCGTCGCGCTGTTCGATCTCCTTTTGCGTGATCACCGACACCGAGGCGGGCGTGTCCTGAATGCTGGTCGCGACCTTGCCGCCCATCCACAGCTCCCGGGCCACCGTGGTGTTCGCGTTGTCGTCGGCGAGTGCCCGGGCGTTGACGATGATCGGCGCGAGCCGATAGTCCTTGGCTTCGTCACCGTTGCCCTCGTCGGCTTCCTGGGCATTGCCGCTCCCCGGGAAAGCTATCAGCGGTGTGCAGCAAAGCAGCGCGGCAGTGGCCCCCTGCCATCGCGCGCGGCTCACGGGCGACTTTTTCTGACTCTCGATCATGCTCGATCCCCTTGATGATGTGGCGGTACGCGAAGGCCGCCTTATGGTTTTTGGTCAAGCGAGCGTCAGATTCTGTAAGGGGGATATCGAACAGTCAATACGAATAAAACTGATAATATTTTTCATTCCTATAGAGTCATCCGCGTCGTTCCGGAGACGTCGATGATGGTAGGCTGCCCCGATCGCCACGAGGATGTCCGCCATGCCCGACGCCACCGATGCCGCCCTTTCCGTCAGCGAACTCAACCGCCGCGCCCGGCAGATGCTGGAGCGCGGGTTCGGCGAATGCTGGGTGGAGGGGGAGATCTCGAGCCTGGCGCGGCCGGCCTCGGGGCACGTCTACTTCACACTCAAGGACGACCGCGCCCAGGTGAAATGCGCGCTGTTCCGCAACCGCGCCCGCTTCACCCCGGCGCTGAACAACGGCGACCAGGTGCGCCTGCGCGGCAAGGTCTCGCTGTTCGAGCCGCGCGGCGACTACCAGTTGATCGTCGAGGCGGTGCAGCCCGCCGGCCAGGGGGCGTTGCTAGCCGCCTTCGAGCGCCTCAAGCGCCAGCTCGCCGGCGAGGGGGTATTCGCCAACCAGCGCCCGCTGCCCTACCCGCCGCGCCATCTGGCGGTGATCAGCTCGCCCACCGGTGCGGCGATCCGCGACGTGCTGGCGGTGCTCGCCGCGCGCTGGCCGGCGCTGCCGGTGACGCTGCTGCCGGTGGCGGTGCAGGGTCGCGAGGCGGCGCCGGCGATCATTCGCGCGATCGCCATCGCCAACCGCCTCGCCGAGTCGCCCGGCTCAGGCTTCGACGCCATCCTGGTGACCCGCGGCGGCGGCAGCCTGGAGGATCTGTGGGCGTTCAACGACGAGCATCTGGCGCGGGCGATCTTCCATTCGCGGCTGCCGGTGATGGCCGCGGTGGGCCACGAGGTGGACGTCACCCTGGCCGACTTCGCCGCCGACGTGCGCGCGCCGACGCCCTCGGCCGCCGCCGAGCAACTGGTGCCCGACCAGCGCGATCGGCGCCGGCGCCTGAGCGAGCTCCGCCAGCGCCTGGCCAACGCCCAGCAGGGCCGGCTCGAGGCCGAGGCCCAGCGTCTCGATCACCTGCGTGCCCGGCTGCGCCACCCCGGCGAGCGACTCGCCCAGCAGCGCCAGCGTCTCGGCCAGTTGGAGGGCCGCCTGCACCGCGCCCTGGAGCAGCGCCTGACCGGCGAGCGCCGCCACCTCGACCACCTGCGCAGCCGACTGGCGGGGGCCGATCCCGACCGGCACCTCGCGCAGGCACGACGCCGGCTCGATGCCCTCGACGAGCGGCTGCACGCCGCCATGCCGCGCCAGATCGAACAGCGCCGGGCAAACCTGGCGGCGCTGGTGCGCGAACTGCAGGCGGTCAGCCCGCTGGCGGTGCTGGGGCGCGGCTACGCGATCCTCGAGAACGCCGACGGCACGGTGATCAAGCGCGCCGGCGACACCCGCCCGGGCGAGACGCTCAAGGCACGGCTTGGCGAAGGCCGGCTCAGTGTCGAGGTCAAGCGCCGATACAAGCGTTAGGTGTTTGTACGAAAAGTCGGCGAAAAAGCGGACCGGGCTGGCGCACCAGCCGATTGTTAACGCCGTATCGCCGAACCAGGCAGTTTTCGTATAAAGCCAAGCTCCCTCACCTACCCCTGCCGGTTAGCTTGTCCTTGCGGGCGCGACTTCATTCGCGATGGCGGCGGGCACTCTACCTCCCCGGCCATGCCGGGCGCCTGCGGCGCCAATCGGGAACACGTTCCCTCCCGCCGGAATCCCCATGCGTCAGTGGGCCATCCAGGCGGGGTCTGGTGGGAAGGGATTCATGCGCCATGGCGGGGCCCTGACGTTTCACGCTGAGCCGCGAAGAACCTCGACACACCGCCCGCCGGGCTGCTGCCGGCGGGCGGTCGTCATGGCTGTGGCGGGGGCCGCGCTCAGCGCCGCGAGCGGGCCGACTCGTCGCGCTTGATGCGTTTCAGCCAACGCTGCTTGGCGTACTTGCGCAGGTTCTGCACGTTGTCGGTCTCGTCGACGATGTCCTGACCCAGGATCGTCTCGATGACGTCTTCCAGGGTGATCAGGCCGACCCAGGTGCCGTGGTCGTCGTAGACGACCCGCATGTGGTTGTGGTCCTTGAGCATCGAGGTGAAGACTTGCTCGACGTTGTCGGCCTCCTGGAGGACCTCGACGGGGTGCATCAGCGCCTTCATGGTCTGTGCATCGTCGGCGTGATAGGTATCCGCCTTGTGGACATAGCCCAGGGCCTGCTCGTCAGCGTCCATGACCGGGAAGCGGGTGAACTGGGTCTTGCCGTAGCGCTGGTCGAACTCCCCCACCGTCAGCATCGGCGCCACCGTCTCGCACACGGTGCGCGGGGTCATCACGCTTTTCACGCTGATCTCGTGCAGATTGAGAATATTGACGATGGTTCGGGTCTCGTCGCTGTCCAGCGCCTTCTCCTCCAGGCCAATGCGAGCCAGCGCCTTGATCTCGCCGCGCATGTCGACATCGTGCTCGGACTTGCCGATACGGTTGGTAATCAGCTCGGAAAGCCACAGGAACGGCGCCAGGACCACGATCATGACACGCAGCAGCGGTGGCAGCAGCGGAGCCAGGCCACGCCAATAGGTAGCCCCGATGGTCTTGGGAATGATTTCCGAAAGCACCAGTATCAGCAGCGTCATCAGGGCGGAAGCCACGGCGATATAGGTCTCGCCGAACAACACCGACACCTGGGCACCGACACCGGTGGCCCCCACCGTATGGGCGATGGTATTGAGCGTCAGGATCGCCGCCAAAGGCCGGTCGATGTTGGCCTTCAGCCGGGACAGGGAATCATGCAGCTTGGGGCGCTGCTCTTTCAGTTGAGCGATGTAGCTCGGGGTCAAAGACAACAACGCCGCTTCGAGCACCGAGCAGAGGAAAGAAAAGCCAATGGAGAGTAGAGCGAAAGCCGCCAGCAGGACCATGATGACTCACGATAGGGACTGATGCGTCCCCATATAAATAAGCCTCTTGCAACTGTCAACCCGCGACGGTATCGCGGTATTTCCCTGACGCCCCCGGGGTGCGCAGAGACTGGCACCGAGCCTCCGCGTGTCCCGAAAACGGCCTGTCGAGTCATCTTGTCGGCGTCGGCCCCAACCAGGCCCCGCTGGCGGTGCCGGGGCGCGGCAGGGCGAGGGCCGGCACACCGGCTCTCTCAGGCCTGGTTGAGCGTCTCGGCGTCGGCGCCGGGCTTGAAGGTGCCGGGCTCCAGCGAGTGGCGCCCGAGCAGCTTGTAGAAGTCGGTGCGGTTGCGCCCGGCGATGCGTGCCGCCTGGGTGACGTTGCCCTCGGTGATCTTGAGGACCTTGATCAGGTAGCTGCGCTCGAAGCCGGCGCGCGCCTCGTTGAACGACGGCAGCGCGTTTTCCTCGGCGGCCAGCGCCTGGGCGACCAGCGCCTCGGGGATGATCGGCGCGCTGGTCAGTGCCACGCACTGCTCGACCACGTTGACCAGTTGGCGCACGTTGCCCGGCCAGGCGCTGGAGGCCAGCAGGTTCAAGGCCTCGGAAGAGAAGCCTTTGACGAACGGCTTGTGACGCTCGGCGGCCTGGGTGACCAGGTGCTTGGCGAGCAGCGGCACGTCCTCGGCGCGCTCCTTGAGCGGCGGCAGGCGCAGGTTGACGACGTTGAGGCGGTAGTAGAGATCCTCGCGGAAGTCGCCCTCGGCCATCGCCCGGTCCAGGTCGCGGTGGGTCGCCGAGATGATGCGCACGTCGATGGGCACCGAGGTGGTCGAGCCCAGTGGACGGATCTGGCGCTCCTGCAGGGCGCGCAGCAGCTTGACCTGCAGCGGCAGCGGCATGTCGCCGATCTCGTCGAGGAACAGCGTGCCGCCGTCGGCCGACTGGAACAGCCCCTCGTGCTGACTGACCGCGCCGGTGAAGGCGCCCTTGGCGTGACCGAACAGCTCGCTTTCCAGCAGCTGCTCGGGCAGCGCCCCGCAGTTGATGGCGACGAACGGCTTGCCGGCCCGGGAGCTGGCCTGGTGGATGGCGTTGGCGAGCAGCTCCTTGCCCGAACCGCTGGGCCCGGTGACCAGCACGCTGACGTCGGAGCCGGCGACCATGCGCGCCTGCTCGAGTACCGTCTCCATCTGCGGGCTGCGGGTGATGATCGCCGAACGCCAGGCGTCGTCGCCCTCGGCGGCCGGCCCGGGGGTCTGGGTCAGGGCGTCGTCGATCGCCGCGAACAGTTCGTCGCGGTCGACCGGCTTGGTGAGGAAACTGAACACCCCCTGGCGGGTGGCGCTGACCGCATCGGGAATCGAGCCATGGGCGGTGAGGATGATCACCGGCAGCCCGGGCATGCGCTTCTGGAGCTGCTGGAAGAGCGCCATGCCGTCCATTTCGTCCATTCGCAGGTCGGAGAGCACCAGGTCGGGACGCGCCTTTTCCAGGCAATCCAGCGCCTGCCTGCCGCTCTCCGCGGTGGTGACCCGATAGCCACGGCTTTCCAGCCGCATCCCCAGCAGCTTCAGTAGGCTGGCGTCGTCATCGACCAGCAGGACATGGGCAGCGTGCTTCACGTCATCACTCCTAGACAGTCTCGGCGCCAGCCGGGGGCCTGCGTCAGGCCTTGACGCGGCCCGCGACGTTCACTGCTGGCGCGAATTGATACTTTCTTCGATCGCGGTGAGGGCATCGAGTTTCTTGGCCAGCGAGTCGCGCTCGCGGCTCACCTGACGGCGCGACCTCTCGCTGTCGGCGAGTTCGCCGGCCAGGGCGCGGCGCGCCTCCAGGCCGTTGAGCCACTGCCGCAGCAGCGGCTGCAGGCTGCTGGGGGCCAGGGCCAGGTCGGCCTTGTAGAGTTCGGAGGCGTCCTTCCAGTGGTCGCGGCCGGCCCAGGAGAGCACCACCGCCCGCGCCAGCCGCTGGCGGGGCGCCAGGCCGTCGGCCTCCTCGAGAATACGCTGACGCCATTCGCTGTCGCCACGCTGGGCGGCCAGGCCGAAATCGACCCAGGCGGCGAGCATGCAGGCATTTTCCTCGAGCGTCGGGATTTCCGTCAGGCACTGGTCCTGCTCGGCGATATCTTGTTCGGCGTGCCGAGGGACCCATTGGCAGCCGGAGGCAACGAGGGCGATGGCCAGCAGGCTGGCCCCCAGAGCGAGATGCTTCATCGCGTCAGTTCCTTGCATCGTCGGCAGCGGCAATCATGGGCCGCTGCTGTTTATCGTGGTCGCCCCCCGTGTCGGCATTCCAGGGCAAAATCAGGCGAAAGCAGACGTCGAGGGGGTCGGCATCGGCCAGTGTCAGCCGGCCGTGCTGGGCGCGGGCGCAGTCCTGGGCGACCGACAGGCCGATGCCCGACCCCTTGAGCGCGCCCTTGCGACGCGCCCGCCCCTGGTAGAAGGCGTCGAACAGGCGCGCACGGTCCTCGTCGGCGATCGGCTCGCCGCTGTTGGCCACGTCGATCACCAGCGTCCGGCCGTCGCGGAAGGCGCGCAGTTCCAGCTCGCCGCCGTCCTCGCCGTAGGCGATGGCGTTGGAGACCAGGTTATCGAGGATGCGCTGGGTACGCTCGCGATCGGCACACCAGTCGAGCGGCTCCTGGAAGGCACTCACCCGCATGCCCTTCTTCTCGAGGGCCAGCTGGTGCTTGGCGAGCACCTCCTTGATCACCGTGGACACGTCGAAGCGCTCGATCTGGGTGCCCTGGTTGTGCTGCAGCAGGTTGTAGTCGAGCAGTTGCTCGATCAGCTTCTGGAGTTCCTCGCCGCTGGCATCGATCAGTTCGACGATCTCGCGCTGGCGCGGGTTGAGCTCGCCGGCGACGCCGTCGCCGAGCAGCCCGGTGCCCTCGCGCACGCTGGCCAGCGGGGTCTTGAGCTCGTGGGACATGTGGCGCAGGAACTGCTGCTTCTGCGCCTCGAGCTCGTTGAGGCGATTGGACAGCCAGTCGAGGCGATCGCCCAGGCGTACCAGCTCGGCGGGCCCCTGGATGAGCGAGGCCTTGGGCGGCTCGAAGCCGCTGCCCAGGCTGAGAATGCGCCGCTCGAGCTGACGGATCGGGCGGATGATCAGCCAGGTGAACAGCAGCATCAACGCCAGGCTCGCCGAGACCAGCGCCGCGGTCTGCAGCCACAATCGGCGCTGGACCTCGCCGGCCTGGTCACTGATCGCGTCGATGCGCGCGTCGATCTGGCGGTTGGTTGCCTCGCGGACGGCATCGGTGCGCGCCGAGAAGCTGGCGAATTCGTCGAGATGCGCCTGCAGCTCCTCCGGGGTGAGGCTGGGCAGCAGGGCCAGCGCCTGGATCTGGTCGCCGAGCGCGGCGATATTGGGGTTGTCGGGGAGCAGACGCCGCTGGGCGGCAAGCAGGCGGGCGAACTCCTGGGCCTTGTCGGCATAGATCTCCATCAGGCCGGGCTGCTCGACCACCGCATACTGGCGGGCACTGCGCTCCATTTCCACGGCGAGATTGGACAGCGTGCGGGCACGGCGGGTCTGGTCGACCGCTTCGCGCGCACTGACGTTGGCCAGTTGCGAAAGCTCCGACAAGGCCTGGCCGGCCTGAAACATCAGGACGGCGATGGGCAGCATCACGACCACGAAGGCCAGCAGAACCAGCTGCAGGAGGGACCGGGGGCGCCAGCGGCGCGACACCTGGGAGGTCATGGAAACCGTTCTATGCAGAAAGAGGGCCAGATTCATTCGTTCTCTCCGCACAGCATAACAGAGTTACCGCCCCGATCAGCCGACGACGTTCCCGAGGCGCAAAAAAAGAGGGCCGGCATGGCCGGCCCAAGGTACGCAGGGAACTGAAGGGTCAAGTGAGTACTCACAAGAGTCTGCCTGGCCAGACATCCGCGAGGACTCGGAGTTGGACTCCCGAAGAGTCCCGAAACCGTGAAATCATCCGTGTGTCTGCCAGGGACATGATCTCACTGTGGCGGCGAACCGCCTGGCTTCGTCCGATCGATGCGTCGCCGGGGCGGCGCATCCCAATTGGGTCCCCCTTGAGGGGGAGTGGCATCCTTGCCGGGGCATCCTTGCCCTCTAGGTACCAATCCTTGCTGATCAGCGGTACCGTCTCATCGCAACCTAAGTCACACATCGCGTGGAGCAGACGCTGCTGGGCGGTCACGGGATCTACACAGGGTCGTGGGAAGATCGCCTTGCACCCAGCCGGGAAGTGATACGAGCCGTTTGAACCGCTTCCCGTTGCTCGCCCTATACATTGCGAAGGGCGTGCCACTTTTTACTATTTTTCTTTTATTTCAAATAGTTGTGTAAAACCATCGCGTGCCAGTTCGGCCAGGTGAGCGGAAAAACGGGATTTCTGGCGGCTTGCCCGACAAAAAGCGTCGCCATTTTGCAACGCCAAATCGGCGAAACCGCCAAAAGTCAATAAAATCAGGTATTTACTGTGTCGCATTTTGGAAACACCCGGCCTGGTTTGTTGGGAAAAACGCGACACACGGACCTCGCCGAAGCGGATTGGACGGGTCGAAAACGGCGTTAGTTTAACGCCTTGAGCAGGACCTTAGACTGGCGGGCGTGATTGTAGGTCTCACGCTTGAGCGGCGGCAGCGCCTCGAGATCGGCCAGCCGGAAGCCATGCTCGAAGAACCAGTGCGCGGTATGCGTGGTGAGCGCGAACAGCGCCCTGACCCCCGTGCGCTTGGCGCGACGCTCGACCTCGGCGAGCAGCAGCGCGCCGCGGGCGCCCCCGCGATAGTCGTCGTGGACCGCGACGCAGGCCAGCTCGGCCATGGCGGCGTCGGTGAACGGGTGCAGTGCCGCACAACCGATGATCATGCCGTCGCGCTCGATGACCAGATAGTCGTCGATCTGATGCTCGAGGCGTTCGCGGGAGCGCGCCACCAGCATGCCCCGCTCTTCCAGGGGGCGCAGCAGCTCGAGCAGCCCGGCCACGTCGCCGAGTTCCGCCGGGCGCAGCTGCTCGTAGCGGTGCTGGGTGATCATGGTGCCCACGCCGTCGCGGGTGAACAGCTCGCCGAGCAGGGCATCGTGATCGTGCCACGACAGCAGGTGGGTGCGCGCCACGCCGTGCCGCGCCGCCTCGCAGGCCGCCGCCAGATGGCGGGCCAGCTCGCTGCCCGGGGTGGCGGCACGCTGCAGCGGCGAGGCCTGGTCGGGGGTCAGTTGACGCTGCAACTGGCCGCTCTCGTCGTGCAGCCCATCGGCCTCGCCGAGCAGGATCAGCTTGTCGGCCTTGAGCGCCACGGCGGTCTGCTGGGCGACTTCGGCGGCATCGAGATCGAACACCTCGCCGGTACTCGAGAAGCCCAGCGGCGGCAGGATCACCAGGGTGCCCCGGTCGAGCAGCGAGCCGATGGCCGTGGCGCGTACCCGGCGCACCTCGCCGGTATGGTCGAAATCGATGCCCTGGCGCACGCCGAGCGGCTTGGCCATGACCAGATTGCCGGACACGGCGGTGAGTTCGACACCGTGCAGCGGGGTGTTGGGCAGGCCCAGCGAC
>NZ_QWBW01000001.1 GCF_004117855.1 Modicisalibacter coralii | reverse complement strand
GGGGTCCAGGTGGTGGCAGACCATCAGCATGTCGAGATGCTCGTCGATGGTATTCACCGTGTAGGGCCGGGTGGGATTGGTCGACGACGGCAGCACGTAGTCCTTGGAACAGGCGGTGATGATGTCCGGAGCATGGCCGCCACCCGCCCCTTCGGTATGGTAGGTGTGAATGCCGCGCTCCTTGAACGCCGCCAGGGTATCCTCGACGAACCCCGATTCGTTGAGCGTGTCGGTATGAATGGCGATCTGCACGTCGTAACGCTCGGCCACGCTCAGGCAGTTGTCGATCGAGGCCGGCGTGGTGCCCCAGTCCTCATGGAGCTTGAGGCCCATGGCGCCGGCCTCGAGCTGCGCTTCCAGCGCCTCGGGCAGGCTGGCGTTGCCCTTGCCGAGCAGGCCGATGTTCATGGGCAGTTCGTCGACCGCCTGGAGCATGGTGCCGATGTGCCAGGCGCCCGGCGTGCAGGTGGTGGCGTTCGACCCCGTGGCCGGGCCGGTGCCGCCGCCGAGCATGGTGGTCACGCCGCTCATCAGGGCTTCTTCCACCTGCTGCGGACAGATGAAGTGGATGTGCGCGTCGATGCCGCCGGCGGTGAGGATCTTGCCCTCGCCGGCGATGACCTCGGTGCCGGGGCCGATGACGATCGTCACGTCCGGCTGGGTATCGGGGTTGCCGGCCTTGCCGATGGCGGCGATGCGCCCGCCCTGGACCCCCACGTCGGCCTTGACGATGCCCCACCAGTCGAGAATCAGCGCGTTGGTGATCACGGTGTCCATCACCGCGGCGTCGTTGCGCTGGCTCTGGCCCATGCCGTCGCGGATGACCTTGCCGCCGCCGAACTTCACCTCGTCGCCGTAATGGGTATGATCCCACTCGACCTCGATCCACAGTTCGGTGTCGCCGAGGCGCACGCGATCGCCCACGGTCGGGCCGTACATGTCGGCATAGGCCTGGCGCGTGATCGTGCTAGCAGGCTTCATGGTTGGCCTCCTTCATCAGGCTTTTGCGCTTTTCGCGTGGCCTCGGGCGCGTTAGAGAGCGAGCCCATGACCTCGCCGCGAAAGCCGTAGACATGCCGCCGACCGACGTAGGGAATCAGCGTGACCTCGCGACTCTGACCGGGCTCGAAACGAATCGCCGTGCCCGCGGCCACGTCGAGACGATAGCCGCGCGCGGCGGCGCGATCGAAGACCAGCGCCGGGTTGGCCTCGGCGAAGTGGTAGTGCGAGCCGATCTGGACCGGCCGGTCACCGGTATTGGCGACCTCGACGGTGATCCGGCTGCGTCCCGCGCAGAGCTCGATCTCACCGTCCTTCAATTGGTATTCACCGGGAATCATGGCGAGCTCCTTAGACAATTGGGTTATGCACGGTCACGAGCTTTGTTCCATCCGGAAAGGTCGCCTCGACCTGCACCTCGTCGACCATTTCCGCCACGCCGTCCATCACGTCGTCACGGGTCAGGATCTCGCGACCCTCGCTCATCAGCTCGGCGACGCTCTTGCCGTCGCGGGCGCCCTCGAGGATCTCGAAGCTGATCAGCGCCACGGCCTCCGGGTAATTGAGTTTGAGGCCACGGTTGCGGCGGCGCTCGGCGAGCTGCGCGGCGGAGAACAGCAGCAGCTTGTCCTTGTCGCGGGGCGTGAGTTCCATGGTGATCGTTCCTCTCGTCGCTGTTCTGCGTGATTGATACTGGCGTGTCGGGTCAGGTGGCCCAGATGCGCGGCGCATGAGCCTCGCGGCCGACGAGGCGCGGACGCAGGCATTCCCAGGCGCGCTGGCAGAGATCCCAGGCGGCGTTGCGGGAGTCGCCGAGATAGCGCAGCAGCAGCACGTCGTTGCGCTGCGTCGCCGCCCAGCATGGTGACGCGGGTAGTCCCTCGCGCAACGCCTCGACGGCCGAGCGCGGCGCGTCGAGGCCCACCGCCCACAGCGTGGCCTGCACCGTCGCCCCGCCCTGCCCCCAGCGCCCCTGAAAACGCGGATGCCGGGGATCGAGGGGCTGACGCTCCAGCCACAAGGGCAGGCCGTCGCGGGTCAGACGAAAGCGTTGCTCGACCCGGCCGCTTGCGAACGGCAAGCGGCTGGCCGGCCGGCCCAGCGCCATGAGCTCCCAACCCAGGCAACGTGCGCCACCGGCGAGCTCGATGGTCGTCGACTGACTGCCACGCGAACCGTCGAAGGCCAGGGTCTCCTGGGGCAGCCACTCCAGCGTGCCGCCCTCGGCGACCCCCAGCCGGACGTGCTGGCTCCAGCTCACGCCCTGGCTGTCGGCGCGGTAGAGCTTGGCGGCGGCCGGCGTGGTCAGCAGCGCGTGGGCATTCCCCGCGACGTCCACGTCGATGGCCAGGGCATCGCCGCTCACCAGCCCGCCCGGGGGATGCAGCAGGTAGACATGGCAAGGGGCTCCGGCGTCGCGCCCTTCCGGATAGAAGGGGCGCTGGACGCGCAGCGGACCTTCGTGGCGCGTCTTGATCAGCCGCGTGCCCCGCTCGCCGGGAGCGAAACCCAGTGCGAGCGAGGCCGCCCAGCGCCGCTCGGCATCGAAACGATGGCCCGAGTCGTGGCGGGCGACGGCGCGTCGCGCCGGGGTGAGATCGTGAAACAGCGTCATACGGTCAGGTGTCGTTTGATCAGGTCGTCGCCGAGCTCGTCGATGGCGCCCTGCGCCACCGGCCGGCCGCGATCGAGGATCACGAAGCGATCGGCGTACTTGCGCACGAACGGCAGCTTCTGTTCGGCGAGCAGCACGGTCATGCCGTCCTCGCGATTGAGCTTGCGGATCACCTCGCCGATCTCGGCGACGATATTGGGCTGAATGCCCTCGCCCGGCTCGTCGAGGATCAGCAACCGCGGCTCGAGCACCAGGGCCCGGCCGATCGCCAACTGCTGCTGCTGGCCGCCGGACAGATCGCCGCCACGGCGATGGCGCATCTCCCAGAGCACCGGAAACAGCTCGTAGATCCGCTCGGGGATGCGCTTCGCGCCGTCGCGGCGCGCCGCCAGCCCGGTGCGCAGGTTTTCCTCCACCGTCAGCAGCGGGAAGATCTGGCGGCCCTGGGGCACGTAGCCGATCCCCAGTCGCGAGCGATCCTCGAGACGCCGGCGGGTCAGCGGTATCTCTCCATCATAGGTGAGTTCGCCAGTCTTGATCGGCACTTCGCCCATCACGCACTTGAGCAGCGTGGTCTTGCCCACCCCGTTGCGGCCCATCACGCAGGTGCATTGCCCACTGGGCACGTCGAGCGACAGATCCCACAGGGTGTGGCTCTCGCCGTAGAACTGGTTGAGCGTGTCGATGGCCAGCATCACGCCTCCTCCCCGAGATAGACCTCGACCACCCGCGGGTCGCTGGATACCTGATCCATGCTGCCTTCGGCCAGGACGCTGCCCTGGTGCAGTACCGTGACCTTGCGGGCGATCGAGCGCACGAAGCCCATGTCGTGCTCGACCACCACCACGGACTGCTTGCCGGCCAGACTGGTGAGCAGCTCGCCGGTACGCTCCATCTCCTGTTCGGTCATGCCCGCCACCGGCTCGTCGACCAGCAGCAGGCGCGGGCGCTGCATCAGCAGCATGCCGATCTCCAGCCACTGCTTCTGGCCGTGGGACAGGATTCCCGCCGGTCGGCGGCGTTGGGCATCGAGGCCGATCAGCGACAGCACCTCGTCGATGCGATCGCGCGCCGCGCCGGAGAGTCGCGCGGTGAGCGTCGGCAGCACACGCTTGTCGGCGCTCATCGCCAGTTCGAGATTCTCGAACACGCCGAGCGCCTCGAACACCGTGGGCTTCTGGAACTTGCGGCCGATTCCCAGGGTGGCGATCTCGGGCTCGTTCATCGTCAGCAGGTTGTGGCGGCTGCCGAACCACACCTGCCCGCGATCGGGCCGCGTCTTGCCGGTGATGATGTCCATCATGGTGGTCTTGCCGGCCCCGTTGGGGCCGATGATGCAGCGCAGCTCGCCGTCGTCGATGGTCAGGTTGAGATCGTCGATCGCCTTGAAGCCGTCGAAGCTGACGCTGACGTCCTCGAGATAGAGGATCGGCCCGTGGCGCACGTCGACCGGCGAGGCGTCGGGAATCAGGAAATCGAAGACCCGTTCGCGATCGGCCAGTGATTGCAGGATGCTCATGCCGTCGCCTCCGTCGTCCGCTCGTCATGGCGTGACGCGTTGCGGCGCCACTGCATCAGGCCCGCCAGGCCGCGCGGCAACAGCACGGTACAGACCACGAAGAGCCCGCCCAGGGCGAACAGCCAGGCATCGGGCATCACCCCGGTGAACACCGTCTTGGCGTAGTTGACCAGGATCGCCCCGATCACCGCGCCGTAGAGCGTGGCGCGGCCGCCCAGCGCCACCCAGACGACGATCTCGATGGAGAACAGCGGCGAGAACTGGCTGGGGTTGATGATCCCTACCTGCGGCACGTAGAGCGCGCCGGCGACACCGGCGAGCATCGCCGAGACGACGAACACGAAAAGCTGCACGCGCTCGACCCGGTAGCCGATGAAGCGCACCCGTGCCTCGGCATCCCGCGACGCCACGCAGACCCGCCCCAGCTTGCTGGCAACGATCGCCCGGCACAGCCAGTAGCCGAGCCCCAGCGCCACGCCGGAAGCCAGGAACAGGCCCAGCCGGGTGCCGTCGGCACTGATCGGAAAGCCCAGCAGTTCCTTGAAGTCGGTCAGGCCGTTGTTGCCGCCGAAGCCCATCTCGTTGCGGAAGAACGCCAGCATCAGCGCGAAGGTCAGCGCCTGGGTGATGATCGACAGATACACCCCGGTGACCCGCGAGCGAAACGCCAGGAAGCCGAACACCAGCGCCAGCAGCCCCGGCGCCAGCAGCACCATCAGGAAGGCGAATCCGGCCATGTCGAAGCCCTGCCAGTACCACGGCAGGTGATCCCAGTTGAGGAACACCATGAAATCCGGCAGCACCGGATCGCCGTAGACGCCGCGATCGCCGATCTGGCGCATCAGATACATGCCCATGGCATAACCGCCGAGGGCGAAGAAGGCGCCGTGGCCGAGGCTCAGGATGCCCAGGTAGCCCCACACCAGATCGACCGCCACGGCGAGCAGCGCATAGCACAGGTACTTGCCGAGCAGTGCCACCGTGTAGGTCGAGACATGCAGGGGATTGGCCGCCGGCAGCGCCAGGTTGAGCACGCAGACCACCGCCAGGGCGACGATCAGCACGCCGACGAAGCATTGCGTCGAGCGCTCCGTGGCCGGCTTGAGAAACCAGTTCATGGCTCAGCCCTCCGCCGCGCGGCCCTTCTGCGGGAACAACCCGCGCGGGCGCTTCTGAATGAACAGGATGATGAACACCAGCACGATCACCTTGGCCAGCACCGCGCCGGCCCAGGGCTCGATCACCTGGTTGATCACGCCCAGCGACATGCCGGCCACCAGCGTGCCCCACAGGTTACCCACGCCACCGAACACCACCACCATGAAGGAATCGATGATGTAGTTCTGGCCCAGGTTGGGGCCGACGTTGGTCAGCTGCGACAGCGCCACCCCGGCGAGTCCGGCGACCCCGGAGCCCAGGGCGAAGGTGAGGATGTCGACGCGGGTGGCGTGTATCCCCATGGCCCGGGCCATGGTGCGGTTCTGGGTCACCGCGCGCACTTCCAGGCCCAGCCGGGTGCGGCGCATCACCAGCATCAGCGCCGCGAACACCACCAGCGCGAAACCCAGCACGTAGAGCCGGTTGAGGGTCAGCGACAGCGCCTCGTTGACCACCAGCGAGCCGCTCATCCACTCCGGCGTGACCACGGTACGGTTGAGCGGCGAAATCACCGTGCGCACCAGTTGCTGCAGGATCAGGCTGACGCCGAAGGTCGCCAGCAGGGTTTCCAGCGGCCGCCCCTTGAGAAAGCGGATCACGCTGCGCTCGATGATCACGCCGACCAGCGCCGACACCAGGAAGCCGGCGGGGATCGCCAGGATCAGCGCCAGGCCGGGCTGACCGGGCAGCAGTTGCTGGAGCATCCAGGTGGTGTAGGCGCCGAGCATGATCAGCTCGCCGTGGGCCATGTTGATCACGCCCATCACGCCGAAGGTGATCGCCAGGCCGATCGCCGCCAGCACCAGCACCGAGCCCAGGCTGAGGCCGAAATAGAGCGTCTCGGCGGCGTGGTTGAGCCTGAGCGCCTGCTCGATGCCGGCCAGCGCCTGGCGGGCCGCCTCGGCGGCCTCGCCGTCGCCCCGGGCGACCTGGGCGAGCGCAGCGCGCACGGTGGGATTGAGGCTGCCGGAGAGGGTGTCGATGGCGGCATCGATCTGCGCGGCATCGCCCGACTGCAATCGGTAGAGGGCCAGCGCCTGGGCCAGCTTGGCGCGCACGTCGCCGTCGCTCTCGGCGTCGAGGCGTGCTGCCAGGGGCTCGGCCAGGTCGGCGTCGACCTCGCCGATCAGGCGATCGGCACTGGCCAGGCGTTCGGCCGGATCATCGGCGTCGAGATCGAGAATCGCCATCGCGCTGCGCAGTTGATTGCGCAGGGCATTGTTGATGGTGATGCGGTCGATCCTGCGCCGCGAGACCTCGCCCAGCGGCGCGTCGTCGACGGCATCGATCACCGTCCAGTCACGGCCTCGGTTGTCGGTGACGATCACGAAGCGACCGTCGTCCTCAAGCCGCTGCAGCTTGCCGTCGAGCAGCGCCTGCAACCAGACGCGGGTACGCGGCGCCTGACTGGCGACGAGATCCTTGATGGCCCGGGCCTTGGCGGCGTAGGAATCGGCGGCCAGGGCGCGCAATTCGTCCGGCGCCTGCTGGGGCGAGGCGGCGTCCAGGGCCAGGGCATTGCCCGCGCCCAGGGCGATGAGACAACCCAGCATCAGGGTCGCGGTAATGGTCCGCAAGAGCGTCATGCGGGAATCCTTCGAGTGGCGTGTCGCGGGACCGGCACCGAGGGCACGCTGCCGATTCCGACGGTTATCGGGACCGGCCGTGACGGGCACGGCCGGGGGATCGCGCCCGTCTTACTGACTGGCGGTTTCCTCGGCGCTGCCGCCGCAGGTCTTCTCGACCACGTTGTAGTTGCCGCACTCGAGCGGCTTGCGCCAGTCGCTGATCAGATCCCGCGAGCCCGGCAGGTAGTCGGACCAGGCATCGCCGGCCACGGTGGACGGCGTCTGCCAGACCACCGAGAACTGCCCGTTGTCCTGGATCTCGCCGATCATCACCGGCTTGGTGATGTGGTGGTTGGGCATCATCGTCGCGTAGCCACCCGACAGGTTGGGCACGGTGACACCGATGATCGCGTCCTTGACCGCATCGACCTCGGTGGTTCCGGCCTTCTTGACCGCCTGCAGCCACATGTTGAAGCCGATGTAATGGGCTTCCATCGGATCGTTGGTGACCACGGTGTCGTCGCCGTCGTTATAGGCGATCCAGTTGTCGATGAAGTCGTAGTTGGCGTCGGTATCGACGCTCATGAAGTAGTTCCAGGCCGCCAGGTGACCGACCAAGGGCGCGGTATCGATACCCGACAGCTCCTGTTCGCCCACCGAGAAGGCCATGACCGGGATGTCGGCGGCGTCGATACCCTGGTTGGCCAGCTCACGATAGAACGGCACGTTGGCGTCGCCGTTGATCGTCGAGACCACGGCGGTCTTCTTGCCCTGGCTGCCGAACTGCTTGATGTTGGAGACGATGTTCTGCCAGTTCGAATAACCGAACGGGGTGTAGTCGATCATGATGTCGTCGTCGGCGACCCCGTGCTCCTTGAGATAGGTCTCGAGGATCTTGTTGGTGGTGCGCGGGTAGACGTAATCGGTGCCCTCGAGCACCCAGCGCTGCACGCCGACATTGTTCATCAGGTAGTCGACGGCCGGAATCGCCTGCTGGTTGGGCGCCGCGCCGGTGTAGAAGATGTTCTCGGAAGACTCCTCGCCCTCGTACTGCACCGGGTAGAACAGCAGACCGTCGAGTTCCTCGACCACCGGCAGGACCGCCTTGCGCGAGGCCGAGGTCCAGTTGCCGAAGATCACGTCGACCTTGTCCTTGGCCAGCAGCTGACGGGCCTTCTCGGCGAACAGCGGCCAGTCCGAGGCCGGGTCCACCACCACCGGCTCCAGTTGCTTGCCGAGCAGGCCGCCCTTGTCGTTCTGCTGCTGGATCAGCATCAGCATTTCGTCCTTGAGCGTCGACTCGCTGATCGCCATGGTGCCCGACAGCGAATGGAGAATGCCGACCTTGATGGTGTCCTCCTGGGCCAGAGCAGGAACCGAGATACCCAGGCCGAGCAGGCCGGCGGCGATCCAGCGATGGGACTTGGATGCGTTCACTTGAGTCTCCTTGCGTTTATGGTTGTTCATCGTGTCCAGCGACGAGCGCCCCCATTCACGGAGCCATCACCTCACAAAGCGCAAGGGACATGCCAACCTCCTGAAATCCTCCATTAACCCTTTAAATTTAGAGACTTACAGAAATACGACAGCCACACCGCAGCCCCTCGACGCCCCACAATGGTGCATGGCGTTTGCCACGGGTTCGGAAAACGCCCGAATTCGGGCAGCGCATCGCACTATAATGGTGCAGCGGCGACCGGGCGTCCTGGAAAGGCGCACCCGCCCCGGCAACGCAGGGAATTCGGGCGCGTCCACGGCAAGGGCTGGAAAGAAGCAGGAGGGCTTGGAATGCATCTCCAAACCCCCTGATGAGGGGCACCGGTGGCAGGGCAAAGCGAGGGTCCTTTGCCATGGATGGCAAAGGTAGCGCCCAGGGAGGGGTTCACAGCGCCCTCGCGACGTCCTGCCGCCGGAGAAGCTCACTTCGTCTAGCGGTTGTGAAAGGCGTTCTTAGAGGGTGTTTACAAAATGCCTGCGCTCGACAATACGGCGTTAAAATCGGCCTCAAAATGCTCATTTACCCCGTGTAAACTCCGCTTTTTCGGCCGATTTTGCCTTGTCTTGCCTTCGCTCGCCTAATTTGTAAACACCCTCTTATCCGGGCAGGCACTCGTTATCCAGCGAGTCATCCATCGAGAAACGCTGTCGGCCCGCCGACTTGGCGGCATACAGTGAGCGATCGGCCCGCTCGAACCAGCGGCTGACCGGCCCGTCCGTTTCCAGCAGGGCTCCACCCCCGCTGAACTGGATATCGCCGTGGGCGAGCGGCCGCGCCCGACACGCCTCACGCAATCGGGTATCGAACGCCAGCATCTCCGCCGGTGTCGCCGGCGCGATCAGGACCGAGAACTCCTCGCCGCCGCAACGCCCCACCACGGCACCGAAATCGCTCGCGACGTCGTTCAGACAGTCGGCGAAGCGGACGATGACCGTGTCGCCATAGGGGTGGCCATGGGTATCGTTGAGCCATTTGAAGTGATCGAGATCGTAGGTCAGCAGCGCCGCCGAGGTGCCGTCGTGTCGACACTCGCCCTGCCGGATGGCGACCCGTTCGTGGAAGGCCGCATGATTGAGCAGCCCCGTCAGGCTGTCGCGTCGCGCCAGTTCCCGCAGCCGCTCGGCGTAACGGCGACTCACTCGCTGCTCGCGACGGACCCGCTTCAGATGACCGCTGACCAGGATCAGCAGAATGGCCACGTTCATCAGATAGCTCACCCCCAGGTCCAGTGCCCGGGAAAACCGGTCGGGATAATCCGTCACCCAACCCGGGTGGTGATACTCGAGCAGGATCATCAGCGGCGGCATGCCCACGATTCCCGCCAGCACGACCCAGCGCCGGAAGCCGCAGGACGGGATCACACCCAGCGCGTAGGCCGCGCCCATCAGGAAGAACATCGAGGTGGGGCCGCTCATGCCCTGGTTGAACAACCAGTTCAGCGGCATGATGCCGAAGATCGCCAGCAGGCAGAACCACCAGGCCATGCGCACCACGTCGCCATGCCAGCGCGAGCGATACCACATCCACAGCACGGCCAGGGCGATGCCCTCGAGCACCAGGGCATAGGTCGGCGAACTCAGCCCGACGATGACGTTGAAGGCCCCCGAGATGGCGGCGGTCAAGGCGGCGACGAACAGGAAGGCCAGGTGCATGCGTTGCAACGGCGACAAGGCCTCGCCCGCCACGAGCCGCCAGCACGCCGCCTGGATTCGCCGCCACGTTGTCACCATGTCCCGCCGCCCCATCGCTCAGGTCACCGTCGGCCCGCCTTGCCTGCCGTCTCGAGTCCGACGTCGTTATAACACGCCCTGCTAATGGAGTCTCGGGCGCGGGATCATGGCATCTCAGCCCTGCGGATGGAAGGCCTCCTCGGGCAGGGCCATCAGCGGCTCGGCGCCCGCCTCGATCTGACGCTCGAGGGCTTCGATACGCGGCAGCATGCGGGTCAGATAGTGACGCCCCACCGCCAGCTTGGCCCGGTAGAAGGCCTCGCCGGAGGGCCCCTGCGTCTCCAGACCGTGCTGGGCCGCGCGCATCATGCGCCACCACATCCAGGCATAGGCGACATGGCCGAACAGCGAGAGATAGTCGGCGGCCGCGGCGCCCAGTTCCTCGGGGTGGTTCTTGGCGCGTTGCAGCAGATCGACGGTGACGTTCTCGAGCAGGACCAGCGCCAGCGTCGCGCGGGTGTGGGCATCGGCCAACGCGGGGTCGGGGCGCTCGCCCAGATCGGCCTGCATGAGACTCGCGAAGCGCTTGACGTAACGCCCCTGATTGCGGAACAGCTTGCGCCCCACCAGGTCCATGGCCTGGATGCCGTTGGTGCCTTCGTAGATCATCGCGATTCGCGCATCGCGCACGTACTGCTCGGCGCCCCACTCCACGCAGTAGCCGCTGCCGCCGTAGAGTTGCTGGGACTCCACCGTGGTGTCGAAGCCGCGATCGGTGAGAAACGCCTTGGCCACCGGCGTGAGCAACGCCACCAGCGCCTCGGCCTCGTCGCGCACCTCGGCGTCGGCATGAAACTTGGCGCGGTCGAGCTGGCTGGCGACGAAGGCGGCGAAGGCCCGGCCGCCCTCGTTCCAGGCCCGCGCATTGAGCGCCATGCGACGCACGTCGGGGTGCACCAGAATGGGATCGGCGTCGGCATCGGGCGCCTTCGCGCCGCCCGGCGCCCGGCTCTGGCGCCGCTCGCGGGCGAAATCCATGGCGCTCTGATGGGCCACCTCGCCGAGCCCCAACCCCTGAAGACCGATCGACAGACGTTCGTAGTTCATCATCGTGAACATTGCCGCCAGCCCCTGGTGCGGTTCGCCGATCAAGACCCCTTCGGCGTCCTCGAAATGCATCACGCAGGTGGCGCTGCCCTGGATGCCCATCTTGTGCTCCAGCCCCCCGCAGCTCACCCCGTTGGGGGCGTCCGGTTCGCCATCGGCGTTCACCCGGTACTTGGGAACCAGGAACAACGAGATGCCCTTGGTCCCGGGCGGCGCATTGGGCAGCTTGGCCAGCACCAGATGCACGATGTTGTCGACCATGTCGTGCTCGCCGCCGGTAATCCAGATCTTGCTGCCGGTGATCGCGTAACGCTTCGGCCCTTCGCCGCCGGCCTTGTCGAGCGGCACCGCACGCGTCTTTATCAGCCCCAGGTCGGTACCACAGTGCGGTTCGGTGAGGCACATGGTGCCCAGCCATTCACCGGCGTACATGCGTGGCAGGTAGACACGCTTGATCGATTCGGGGGCGTATTGATCGAGCAGCAGCGTGGCGCCGGTGTTCAGCGCCGGGTATAGCGCGAAGCTGGCATTGGTGGCGTAGAGCATCTCCTCGAAAGCCACGGTCAACAGCTTGGGAAGCCCCTGTCCGCCGTGATCGGGATTGCCACCCAGCCCCAGCCAGCCACCGTCGGCCAGGGTACGCAACGCGGCCTTGAACCCCGACGGGGTGTTGACGCGACCGCCCTCGAACCGGCAGCCTTCGGCATCGCCACTCTGGTTGAGCGGGAACAGTTCGGCCCGGGTGACCCGCGCGCCCTCCTCGAGAATGGCATCGGCAAGGTCGGGGGTGACCTCGACGGTAGCGGGCATGGCTGCCCACTCGTCACCGGCCTTGAGGACCTCGTTGAGCACGAAACGCATGTCGCGCAACGGCGCCTGATAGTAAGCCATGGCTGTTGTTCTCCCGGACGACTGTATTCAAACGATCGCTTGAATATAGCCCACAACCCCGGGAAGCGTCACCCGCCAGTGGCGCCCTGGCTGGACATCGGGCCGCGACGTGCCACCATGGGCGCATGTCCAGGCATCTGCTGATCGTCGCCCATGCGCCCTCGCCCAACACCCGCCGGCTACGCGACGCCGCGGAGCGAGGGGCTCGCCACGAGGCCATCGAGGGGGTATCGGTGTCGGTCAGAGCCCCGCTCGAGGCCGGCCCCGACGACGTGCTGGGCTGCCATGGCATCCTGCTGGGTACCCCCGAGAACCTGGGAACCATGAGCGGCGCGCTCAAGGACTTCTTCGACCGCAGCTACTACCCGCTGCTCGAAGAATGTCGCGGGCTGCCTTGTGCCCTCTACGTGCGTGCCGGTCACGACGGCACCGGCACCTGTCGCGCGGTGGAAGCGATCGTGGCGGGCCTCGGCTGGCAGTGGGTGCAGCCGCCTCTGCGACTGCGCGGGGAGTGGCAGCCGTCCTTCGCGGACCAGACGGAGGAACTCGGTCTCTATCTGGCCGCCGCGCTGGACGCCGGCATCGTCTAGCGACCGGGTAACCCCGACAGCGACACGCTTCATCGCCGATCGCGCCAGTCAGGCGTTTGGCGGTGGCATGCGACGAGAGATTGCTTCAGGATAATCCCTGTTGTTACTGCGCCCTTGCCGGAGACGAGCCAGGAGACCCGGCGAGGCCTGCAAAGACGGCATTCCGTCTCGAGCTTGGCGCTTTGCACATCGTACAGAAAAACGGAGAAGTCCCGTGGATCGAAATACCAACAACCAGCCGGAACCGCCTCAGGAGGGCGTTCCTGCGCCGGAAGGCCCTTCCAATCTCATCGATACCGATTACGTGATCGGTCAGGACAACATCACCACCAAAAAGTTCGGCTTCGATGTGGACCTGCATGGCAAGGTCTTCACCATCTCGTCGCTGCTGATCCTGTTCTTCGTGATCATCACGCTGGCACTGCCCGACCAGATGGGGCCGATCTTCAACGGCACCCGCCAGTGGTTGACCAGCAACCTGAGCTGGCTCTTCCTGCTGGCCGCCAATATCTTCGTCATCCTCGCGGTGGTGCTGATCTTCACGCCGTTGAGCAAGGTGCGTATCGGCGGCATGCACGCCAGACCGGATTTCAGCTACGCCGGCTGGTTCGCCATGCTGTTCGCCGCCGGCATGGGCATCGGCCTGATGTTCTACGGCGTGTCGGAGCCGATCACCCACTTCGGCACCTCTCTCTCCGGGGACTCCTGGGCCCCGCTGGGCGGCGCCCAGGGCAACGAGCAGGGTGCCATCTCGCTGGGCATGGCCGCGACGATCTTCCACTGGGGCCTGCACCCCTGGGGCATCTACGCCGTGGTCGCGCTGGCTCTGGCACTGTTCTCCTACAACAAGGGGCTGCCACTGACCATGCGCTCGATCTTCTACCCGATCCTGGGTGAGCGCGTCTGGGGCTGGCCGGGCCACATCATCGACATCCTGGCGGTGTTCGCCACCCTGTTCGGTCTGGCGACCTCGCTGGGGCTCGGCGCCACCCAGGCGTCCGCGGGGCTCCACTACCTGTTCGACACGCCCAACAACAACGTGGTCATGGTCATCCTGATCATGGGGATCACCCTGGTGGCACTGGGCTCGGTGGTCGCCGGCGTCGACAAGGGCGTGCAACGACTGTCGCAGCTCAACATGGCCCTGGCCTTCCTGCTGCTGGCCTTCGTGATCTTCGTCGGCCCCACGCTGATGATCGCCACCGGATTCTTCGAGAACCTGTTCTCCTATCTGAAATACCTGCCGGCCCTGTCCAATCCGTTCGGGCGTGACGACGTCAACTTCGTGCACGGCTGGACCGCCTTCTACTGGGCTTGGTGGATCTCCTGGTCACCGTTCGTCGGCATGTTCATCGCCCGCGTCAGTCGCGGCCGCACGGTGCGCGAGTTCCTGATCGCGGTACTGCTGGTACCGTCGCTGGTCTCGGTACTGTGGATGACCGCTTTCGGTGGCACGGCCATCAGCCAGCTGGTCAACGACGGCTTCCAGGGGGTCAAGGATGCGGCGCTGGAACTGCAGCTGTTCACCATGCTCGGCCAGTTGCCACTGACCGCCATCACCTCCTTCGTCGGCATCGTGCTGGTGATGGTGTTCTTCATCACCTCGTCGGATTCCGGCTCGCTGGTGATCGACTCGATCACCGCCGGGGGCAAGGTCGACGCGCCCAAGTCACAGCGGGTGTTCTGGGCCCTGATCGAGGGCGCCATCGCCATCGCGCTGCTTCTCGGCGGCGGGCTGACGGCCCTGCAGGCCGCGGTGATCTCGACCGGCCTGCCCTTCACCCTGGTACTGCTGGCGGCCTGCTACGCCATCATCCAGGGGCTGCGCTCCGAACCCAAGATCTGACGTTCGCCGTCCTGGCATCACCAGCGGGAGCGGCCCTACGGGGCCGCTCCTTTTTTATGCCAGGCAGGCCTGATGAGTAGTTGGGGCGGGACCACCGGACATCGAGGGAGGATCGGGCCGGTCAGCGCCAGAGTTCACCGACCGGCGTTTCCCAGCGATAGTGGCGAGCGATCTGCGCCTGGAGCAACTCGGCGGTGGCCAGGGCGTCCACCAGCGCATGGTGACCCGTGTAGGCCGGCAGATTGTAGCGCAGCCGGCTCTCGTGCAGCCGTATCGAGGCAACCGGCCGCCCCGCCCAGCGACGCAGTCGTGCCCACCATGACTGACGATGAATGCGCGCCTCCAGCGACATGGTGTCGATCACCGGGAACAGCAGGCCCTCGCCGAGCCGTTCGCGAACCGCCGCATCGATGAAACTGCGCTCGAGCTGTCGGTAGTGCACGACCACCAGGCGTCCTTTCAGGCACGCCAGCAGTTCGTCGATGATCGCGGCAAAGTCCGGCGCCTGGGCCACTTCCGTATGGGTGATGTGGTGGAAGGCCACCGACTCGTCGCTCAGGGCGCGGCGCGGCGAGAGGACCCAGTAACGGCCGTCGCTGACCCGGATACGCTCGAGGGTGAAGGGCATCACCCCGATACTGACGATGTCGTGGCGCGTGGCGTCGAGGCCGGTGGTCTCGAGATCCAGCGCCACCAGCGGTGCCTCGCCGATCGCCATGTCGGCGGAAAGCGAGCCCGTCGAGAAATAGTCGGCCAGCTTCCGGTTGCGGGTCTGATTGGCCCGTCCGGCCAGGTATTCGGGCCAATCGGGGCGTTGCTCGCCGAATCGCATCGCGTTGCTCATGTTGATCAGCGGGCCTTCTTGGTCTTCGAGGGCATCGGATAGCGAAAGCCCAGGAACTTCTGGGCATGACTGATGACCTCGAAGGCATCCTTGAGGTGGTGACGTTCGCGACTGGCGATGTTCTCGGGTTCGACGTTGTTGTCCGCCTCGTCGCCCTGCTCGATGTCATGGGCCTGATGGCGAATGCGTACCATGGAAAGAAACTCGAAGGCGTAGCGCAGCCGATCGTTGACGCCGTCCGCCAGCAGCCGGGTCCTGGCGATATCGTCCAGCCGGGCGAAGGTATTCTGCGCCTTGGAACCGCAAGCGAGCGCATGCACGCGCACCAGATCGACCAGCGGCGCGGTGCCACGCCGCTTGAGATTGATCGACTTGCGATGCTTGCCGTCCTGTTCCATGACGAAGGTGCGGAAGAAGCCCAGCGGTGGCGTACGCCCCAGGGCGTTGCGCGCCATGGCGGCGAGAAAGTAGGGCCGCTTGGGGGCGAGTTCGGCGATCAGATCCTGCAGGGCCTCGACCAGCGGTTCGTCGCCATGTACCGCCGCCAGGTCGAAGAAGATCGAGCTGTGCAGCAGACTTTCGGGATTGGGCTCGTCCATCCACTCGGTGAAGTAGCGCTTCCAGACCGCCAGGGGCTGACGCCAGCGCGGGTTGGTGGCCATCACGTCGCCCTTGCAGTACGGGTAGCGGCAGGCCGCCAGGCCGTCGCTGACGAACTTGGCGAGTGCCGCGAAATAGGCATCGTGCTGCTCGGGATCGAAGCGATCGTCGAGCACCAGGGCATTGTCCTGATCGGCGGTGATGGTCGGCTCGTCACGCGCCATCGAGCCCAGCACCATGAAGCAGTACGGCACCGGCGGCGGCCCCAGCTCGGCTTCCGCGAGCTCGATCAGGCGATGGGTGAAGCTGCGGCCGATGGTTGCCAGGGAACGGCCGACCATTTCCGAGTTGGCGCCGTCGGCGACCATGCGCGCGAAGGCGGTACGCACTTCACCGGACAGCCGGGCCAGTTGATCGATGTCGTTCTGGAGAAAGATGTTGTTGACCAGGAACAGACTGGTGGGGGTCTCGTAGCGGACGATGTCGGAGATGTGCAGCACCCCGATCGGCTGCCGGCGATGCAGCACCGGCAGGTGGTGCACCTGATTGCGCAACATGCTCAGCATGGCCTCGTGCACCGTCTCGTCGGACTGCACGACGATCACCCGTCGGGACATCACCTCGCCCACCGGCACGTCCGGTGAGAGCCCCCCGGCCGCCATCCGGGCGCAGAAATCGCGATCGGTGAGAATGCCGACCAGTTGGCGATTGTGACCGTCGCGGTCGGTGAAGGTCCGCGCCGACGCTTCCATCGCCGTATCGAGAACCAGCAGGCTGGTGGCATTGGTGTCGCGCATGCGCTGAGCGGCCGTCTGCAGCGGTGTATCGACGTCGACCATCTCCGGCGGGCGATCGATCAGCTTGCGAACGCGGGTGGACATCATGTCGCTGTCGTCGCGATGCTGCTCCACCGTGGCCTTGAGCCGCCGACCGCCGGTATCGAAGAACTCGGCGAAGTCGTCGTCCTGCTCGCAGACCTCATCGAAGATCGCGGCGGGGATGAAATAGATCAGCGTGTCCTCGAGCGCCCGCACGGGGTAGCGCACGCGACGATTGCGCAGCAGATCCGAATAGCCGAAGACGTCGCCCTCGCCCAGGCGGTTGAATAGCCGTCCGCTACGCTGGAACATCTCCACGGCACCGCTACGGATGTACCAGAGCTCCTCGACCGCCTGGTCCTTGACCAGCAGATCGGTGCCGGCCTGGAAATAGCGCACCTCGATACCCTCGGCGATGCGATCCAGCAAGGCGTCGGGGAGACTATCGAACGGCGCGTAGCGCGCCAGATGGTCCCGGATATCCAGTTGTTCGACGTTCATGCCGCCCTCCACGTCCCTGATACCCTCATTCTCGGGAGCACCTCCGGCGGCGTCAATGTCACGCCGCTCAGGCGCTATCGGCATCGTTGAGCGGCGTGGGATGCTTGCCCTCTTCCCAGCCCCGACTGGCCGAACGGCTGTCGTCGAACCAGGCGAGCGACTCATGCAACGCGACCACGCTGCCGACCACGATCAGCGTCGGCGGCTTGACCCGCTCGCGGTCGAAGCCCGGCGGCCAGCTCGACAGCGAGCCGACGTGTACCCGCTGGCGCGCCGTGGTGCCCTGCTCGATCAGCGCCAGCGGCGTCTGGGCGGCGAGACCGTGGGCCAGCAGTTCGCGACGGATGGTCTCGAGACTGCCCAGCCCCATGTAGAACACCAGTGTCTGACCGGGTCGGGCCAGCGTCGCCCAGTCCAGGTCGCAGCTGCCACTCTTGAGATGCCCGGTGACGAAGCGCACCGACTGGGCGTGATCGCGGTGGGTCAACGGAATCCCGGCATAGGCGGCACACCCCGACGCCGCGGTGATCCCCGGCACCACCTCGAAGTCGACACCTGCCTCGGCCAGGGTCTGCAGCTCCTCGCCGCCGCGGCCGAAGATGAAGGGATCCCCCCCCTTGAGGCGCACGACACGCTTGCCCTGCCGCGCCCAGTCGACCAGCGCCCGGTTGATCCCCTCCTGGGGCAGGCTGTGCCGGGAGCGAGCCTTGCCCACGTAGAAACAGCGCGCCCGCGGGTTGGCCATGGCCAGGATCTCGCCACTCACCAGGCGATCATGCAGGATCACCTCGGCGGCCTGGAGACGCTTCAAGGCCTTGAGCGTCAGCAACTCGGGGTCGCCCGGGCCGGCGCCCACCAGGCACACCTGCCCCCGCGGAAAGTCGCGGAGCGCCGCGAGCCGAGTCGGGGTCGAAGCGGTTTCCGGTGAGAAGGACGTCCGGGTCATCGATCGGCCTATATAACGAAATCAAAGGAGAAAAACCTGCTTTAGACGCCAAAATAATGATCAACCGGGCGGATTGCCAGTAACGTCTGGTTGCCAGCTTATAACGCAACGTCCAAATGCAAGCATGCCCCGGCACACGGCCGGGGCACGATGACACAGGGGTGGCGCGATCGTCATTTGGCGGACTGACGACGCAGCCGTGGGCTGAGTGTCTCGCCGATCAGGGTGATCGCCACCAGGATCCCCAGGAACCAGGGCCACTGGCTGGCCATGTCGAGTGACATCAGGCCCAGCGCATCGATGAAGATCACCACGATGCCCAGTGGGCTGACATAACGGATCATGAACAGCCACAGGGCGTGCTGGGCATCGCTCAGGCCCAGCTCGGACTTGAAGATCTCGTTACGCAGCACGAAGCCGGCGAGAATGGCCATGCCCAGACCGCCCAGCGGCATCATCCAGCGCGAGGTCAGATAGTCGAGCCAGTCGAAGAAATTCTTGCCGGCCAGGGTCCAGTCCGCGCCGATGTTGAACGACAGCATGGCCAGCGTGCTGACGATCCACAGCACGATGCCGGTGCCCCACGCCGCCTTGGCGCGCGGGATGCCCTTGCTCTCGTTGAGCCAGGCGACGGTGGCCTCGATCATCGAGATCGCCGAGGTCAACGCGGCCATGGTCAGCATGACGAAGAAGATCGCTTCCAGCACCCGGCCCAGCGGCATCTGTTCGAAGGCCAGTGGCAGGCTCATGAAGATCAGCCCCGGGCCGCTCGCCGGATCCAGCCCGTTGGCGAAGATCACCGGGAAGATCGCCAGGCCCGCCATCAGGGCGACCAGGGTATCGCAGACCGCCACGGTGAAGGTGGTGCGCGCGATCGACTTGCCGTCGGGCAGGTAGGAGCCGTAGGTGAGGATCGCCCCCGAGGCCAGCGACAACGTGAAGAAGGCGTGGCCCATGGCCGCCAGCAGACCGGCGCTGGAGAGCTTGCCGATCTCGAAGGCGAACAGGAAGTCGAGCGCCTGACCGAAACCGCCGGAGAACATGGCGTAGACGATCATGATCCCGAGCATGATCACCATGCCGGGCATCATCCAGCGCACGCTGCGTTCGATGCCTTCCTGAACGCCCTTGCCGACGATCAGCATGGTGACCACCGTCACCAGCGTACTCCAGAAGCCCAGGTTCAGGGGATTGGCATTGTTGGCACCGAAGATCGCCGCCATGCCGTCGACGCTGTCCGCGGTCAGCCCGCCGGTGACGGTCTTCCACAGGTAGGAGACCGACCAGCCGGCCACGACCACGTAGAAGGACAGGATCATGAAGCCGCAGAGCATGGCCATCCAGCCGATCAGCGACCAGCCCGCGCTCTGCCCCGACTCACGCGCCACCCGGCGGATGGCGTCGATGGGACTGCCGCGCCCCCGGCGCCCGTAGCCGATCTCGACCATCATGATCGGGATACCGATGGCGGCGATACACAGCAGATAGACCAGCACGAAGGCGCCGCCGCCGTACTCACCGGTCATGTAGGGGAACTTCCAGATATTGCCCAGCCCCACCGCGGAGCCGGTCGCCGCCAGCACGAAGCCCCAGCGGCCTATCCAGAGGTTCTGAGGTTTCTCTCTCGTCGTCATAGAAACACCTTGCGGGTTTTGTTGTTGTGCCAAATCTCGCCAACACGTTTTTGCGCACAAGCCGCCGATTGTAGCGCCTTCCGGGAATCGTGCACCAATGCAGCGCACCGTCTTGCCAGAACTTGAACCTTTTGCAGCGAAAAACGCTAGCTGCACGGCATCGGTTCATGGTGCGACTCCACCGAGCGCCCGATAAAGTTTCAATTGAAACCATATGGAAAGACTGCGCCGGTCACAAGCCAACCTCGTCTACCGTTGGTCGTAGAAGCGCCCCACTAGTGTCAAGTTTTTGATACGATCGAGAGGCTCGTCTGCCACACCCCGAACCGCCCGCTACACTCGGGTAACGTTCATGATACCGGCTTTCAGGAGGGTGACTTGCCCCCGACACCGTCGACCCCGCGCAGTGAACTCGACCTCGAGACCTTTCTCCCCTACCGCCTGGCCAACCTGGCCGAACGCATCAGCCAGGCACTGTCGACCATCTACGCCGAGCGGTACGATCTGACCATCGCTCAGTGGCGGGTGCTGGCCTGGTTGCAACAATCTCAACCGCTCACCGCCAAGCGGATCTGCCAGTTGACGGCCATGGACAAGGCCCGGGTGTCCCGCGCCGTTGCCCAACTGCTCGCGCGCGACCTGATCCAGCGACGCCGCGACGAGGCCGACCAGCGCACGCGCTGGCTGACCCTGAGCGATGCCGGCCACGATCTGCTCGACTCGGTGATCCCCAGCGCCCTGGCCTGGGAAAGCGATCTGGTGGCGACCTTGAGCGAGGCGGAGTATCGTGATTTTTTCCGCCTGCTGGCCAAGCTCGAAGCCGGACTGGATTCCCGGGCACCGGCGATCCCCGACGACTAGCCGGTCGCTGCCATCTCATCAGGGACGAAAGGAGTTCACATGACGCATCAGTTCGCGATTCTGGGGCTGGGCTATTTCGGCGTCACCGTTGCCCAGGAGCTGCGTCGCCAACACAACGACGTGCTCGGCGTCGACCACAGCGAGGATCGCGTCAATGCGCTGTCCGACCTGCTCACCCATGCCGTGGTCGCCGACGTGACCAACGAGAAGGCACTCGCCGAACTCTCCCTCGGTGAGTACGACGCCGTGGTGGTCGATGTCGACGACAACATCGAGGCCAGCATGATCTGCACGCTGCTGGCCCGCGAGCAGGGCGCTCAGGAGATCTGGGTCAAGGCCCACTCCGATACCCACTATCGCCTGCTCAAGCACATCGGCGCCGACCATGTCGTCTACCCCGAGTACGATACCGGCCTGCGCGTCGCCGAAAGCCTGCACTATCGTGCCATGGTGGATTTCATTCAGCTCGGCGATCGCCAGTTCATCGTCGAACTGCAGACCACCGAAAAGCTCAACGACAATTGCCCCACCGTAGCCGACCTGGAACTCGACAAGGCCAACCTGGCCCTGGTTGCCATCAAGCGCGGCAAGGAGGTCCTTCACGCGCCGAGCGGCGAGGCGGAACTTCACGACAAGGATCATCTGGTGCTGATGGGCGACCTCGATGATCTGCGCGAACTGGGCAAGAAGCTCTGATGCCGATCTGAGCCATACATCACCATGAGATATCGCCAACGCATTGCCCATCCGCTGCGTCAACTGCCCCACGGTCGCATCATTCAGCTCTCGCCACCCGAGATCCTGCTGCTCGGCTTTGCCCTGCTCAGCGGCATCGGTACCTTGCTGTTATGGTTACCGGTCTCGGCGAGCGACCCGTTGTCCTGGCACGAGGCACTGTTTACCGCCACATCCGCCGTCACCGTGACCGGTCTCAGCGTGGTCAAGGCCGCCGACCTGACCCTGTTCGGCCAGTGGGTGCTGCTATGCCTGATCCAGGTCGGCGGTCTTGGCTTCATGACGTTCGCGGCACTGACGCTGGCCCTGATGGGCATGCGCCTGCCGCTCTATCAACGCAACCTGGTCAAGGAGAGCCTCAACCACACCTCCTTCGGTGAATTGATGAGCCTGGTGCGCCTGGTGATCGCCTTCGCCCTGATCGCCGAGGCCATCGGCACCGCCCTGCTGGCCTTGAGCTGGGTGCCGCAATACGGGCTGCAAAGAGGCTTGTGGGTCAGCTTCTTTCACGCCGTTTCCGCCTTCAACAATGCCGGCTTCTCGGTCTGGCCCGACAGCCTGACCGACCATGTGGCCAATCCACTGATCAACGTCGTCGTCAGCGCCCTGTTCATCGTCGGCGGACTGGGCTTCACGGTGATCGGCGAACTGCTCGAATGGCGGCGCGGTCGATCGCTTTCCCTGCATGCACGCATCGTGCTGCATGCCACGCTGTGGCTGTCTCTGGCCGGCATGGCAGCCATGCTGCTGCTGGAATGGGACAACAGCGCCACGCTCGGAGCCCTGGACGGTCTCGGGGCCAAGCTTCAGGCCGCCTGGTTCCAGGCCGTCACGCCACGCACGGCCGGTTTCAATACCCTCGACACCGGTTCGCTGACCGACCCCATGACCCTGCTGACCATGCTGTTGATGTTCATCGGTGCCGGGTCGGGTTCCACGGCCAGCGGGATCAAGGTCACGACCTTCGTCGTTTTGCTGCTGGTGGCGCGTGCCTTCCTGCGCAGCAACGCCCAGCCGGTGGTCTTCGGTCGTTCGATCCCCCAGGAGACGGTCATCAAGGCGGTTGCCGTGGCCCTGGCCGGGATGCTGCTGATCTTCACCTGCCTGTTCGTACTGACGATGACGGAACCCGGCAAGCCATTTCTCGATCTGGCATTCGAGACGGTTTCCGCCTTCGGCACCGTGGGCCTGTCGCGGGGCGTCACCGGGGAGTTGTCCATGCCGGGTCAGCTGGCACTCATCGTGACCATGTTGCTGGGCCGTGTCGGCCCTCTGTCGCTGGGTTATTTCATGGCAGCCCGCCGTCAGCGGGGACTCAAGTACGCCCGCGGCTCCGTACAGATCGGCTGATCGCTCCACATGCAGACACCAGTACGGCAATCCCGTCAATAAAAAGCCCCGCCATGAAGGCGGGGCAAGAAAGGGACTCAAGCCGTTGAGCTTTCTGACACATTCGAAAGCCCTGATCCAGACAGATCAATGACATCATGGCGCATAACGCGCCCGGAGAGGATAGGAGAATTCCCGAACGATCTGTAGGAAATCGCCTACATTTTCTCCCGCCCCTGGCTGACAACACCTTATCGGCAATACGCGTAGTCTCTCCCCATGACCAGGGAGAAGACCGCCATGAAACGCATCGTCAGTAGTTACGATCCGCAGGGCAATCCGATACTCATGTGCGACTGCGGTAATCGGGAGCCTGCCAACGGAGAGCCGCATCGGTGGGCAAGGTTCGAACATCAGCCCCTCATCGGTACCCTCACCTGCGTCACCTGCCTGAGCTGTCGGCGCACGGAGACCTTGTCTTTGCGTGACGCGAATGCGTTACACGCCTGAGCTGAGAACTCACGCCGCATCGACGGACTCGATCGGCGGCAGGCGGTAACCAGGACATCGGTAGATTGGCCAATCATGCTGACAAATGATTACACTAAGAATCTTTTCTTATCGGAATTATTACCTCGAGGCGAATTGAAGGTCATACAACAAAGGGATGTTCGGCAATGGTCCGGCAAACGATCGACATGACTCCGCAGCAGGACGAGGCTTCCCCGCACCGCAGCCAGGCGGCTCATACGCCAGACGGGGAAATCGCCGATGTCTGCCACCCGGATAGCGAGGCTGCGCGCTGCTTACTGGCACCTCACGACGGCCTGACCATGACGTCCTACGCCGCGATCCTCCGTCAGATGGCCAGGAGCCTGACGCTTACCCGTCGACCGGAGCGCGGTCGTGACAATGAAAGACTCGAAAGCTGGTACAACCGCTTGTGCCGTCGCATCGTCGGGTTTGGCGGCATCCCGCCGGAGATGACGCAGGCAACCCTGTTAGCGATGGCCGATACGCCCCATGAGGAACGCCAGTACGCGATGCTGCTCGAGACGCTCAATGCGCTGTTCCGTGCGGCCGGGCTCGATGAGATACCGCGGCGATAGCCGCCGGCAGGCCAGAGATGGGTAGTGCCTCAGCCATCCCGGCCGAGGACTTTCCCTGAGCATCTCCCTCGCTCGGGGTCACGATACGGGATGCTCGGGACATGGGCTGTCCGAGATCTCTCACAGCCGATGTAAGAAATCTCGCAAACTTCAAGCAACGACGGTCACCAGGGCCGGCTCGCGGTTTCCGCTGCCCAGAAACGCAAAAACCCCAGCCAGTTGGCTGGGGTTTCGAAAAGATGCCTGAGGATGTCTCGGCCGGCGCTCCGGCGGCCGCCGCCCCGGGACTCTCGCAGGGGTACCCGGCTCATGGGCCTGACGCGCCCTTTCGCCGCCCCGAAACGCAAAAACCCCAGCCGATTGGCTGGGGTTTTCCGAAAAGATGCCTGACGATGACCTACTCTCGCATGGGGAGACCCCACACTACCATCGGCGCTGAGCGGTTTCACTGCTGAGTTCGGCATGGGGTCAGGTGGGACCCGCTCGCTATGGTCGTCAGGCGTAACCGTGGCGTGCTGCAGGCTCTGCAGCACCCAAGTACCTGGTGCGCTTCAACAACGTGATCAAGCTGATCGAGTCGACTCTCGCGACGTATCCGTCGTGTCTCGCCCACAGGGCCACTCAGGCCCCTTGGGTGTTATATGGTCAAGCCTCACGGACCATTAGTACGCGTTAGCTCAACGCCTCGCAGCGCTTCCACATCGCGCCTATCAACCTCGTCGTCTTCGAGGGTCCTTCAGGGGGCGCGAGGCCCCAGGGAAGTCTCATCTTGAAGGGGGCTTCCCGCTTAGATGCTTTCAGCGGTTATCCCGTCCGTACATAGCTACCCGGCAGTGCGATTGGCATCACAACCGGAACACCAGCGGTACGTCCACTCCGGTCCTCTCGTACTAGGAGCAGCACTTCGCAAACTTCCGACGCCCACGGCAGATAGGGACCGAACTGTCTCACGACGTTCTAAACCCAGCTCGCGTACCACTTTAAATGGCGAACAGCCATACCCTTGGGACCGACTTCAGCCCCAGGATGTGATGAGCCGACATCGAGGTGCCAAACACCGCCGTCGATGTGAACTCTTGGGCGGTATCAGCCTGTTATCCCCGGAGTACCTTTTATCCGTTGAGCGATGGCCCTTCCATACAGAACCACCGGATCACTAGAACCTACTTTCGTACCTGCTCGACGTGTCTGTCTCGCAGTTAAGCACCCTTATGCTCTTGCACTCAATGCACGATTTCCAACCGTGCTGAGGGTACCTTCGTGCTCCTCCGTTACGCTTTGGGAGGAGACCGCCCCAGTCAAACTACCCACCACACACTGTCCTTACACCGGATCACGGTGCGAAGTTAGAACGCCAATGATGCCAGGCTGGTATTTCAAGGTCGGCTCCACCCGGACTGGCGTCCGGGTTTCCAAGCCTCCCAGCTATCCTACACAAGCAACATCAGCGTCCAGTGTGAAGCTATAGTAAAGGTTCACGGGGTCTTTCCGTCTAGCCGCGGGTACACAGCATCTTCACTGCGATTTCAATTTCACTGAGTCTCGGGTGGAGACAGCGTGGCCATCATTACGCCATTCGTGCAGGTCGGAACTTACCCGACAAGGAATTTCGCTACCTTAGGACCGTTATAGTTACGGCCGCCGTTTACCGGGGCTTCGATCAGGAGCTTCGCGCAAGCGCTAACACCATCACTTAACCTTCCGGCACCGGGCAGGCGTCACACCCTATACGTCCGCTTACGCGTTGGCAGAGTGCTGTGTTTTTAATAAACAGTTGCAGCCACCTGGTATCTTCGACCGGCTTCCGCTCCACCCGCGAGGGGCTTCACGTAATGCCGGCGTGCCTTCTCCCGAAGTTACGGCACCATTTTGCCTAGTTCCTTCACCCGAGTTCTCTCAAGCGCCTGGGTATTCTCTACCTGACCACCTGTGTCGGTTTGGGGTACGGTCTCACGTGATCTGAAGCTTAGAGGCTTTTCCTGGAAGCGTGGCATCGATGACTTCCGGACCGTAGTCYGTTCGTCTCGTGTCTCGGCCTTGAGCGCCCGGATTTCCCTGAGCCCTCGGCCTACGCACTTTCACCGGGGCAACCAACGCCCGGCTCACCTAGCCTTCTTCGTCCCCCCATCGCAATCACGCGAGGTACGGGAATATTGACCCGTTTCCCATCGACTACGCCTTTCGGCCTCGCCTTAGGGGCCGACTCACTCTGCTCCGATTGACGTCGAACAGAAACCCTTGGTCTTCCGGCGGGGGAGGTTTTCACTCCCCTTATCGTTACTCATGTCAGCATTCGCACTCGTGATACCTCCAGCATGCCTCTCGACACACCTTCATCGGCGTACACGACGCTCCTCTACCGCTCGCCATTCGGCGAACCCGTAGCTTCGGCATCTGGTTTAGCCCCGTTACATCTTCCGCGCAGGCCGACTCGACTAGTGAGCTATTACGCTTTCTTTAAAGGATGGCTGCTTCTAAGCCAACCTCCTAGCTGTCTAAGCCTTCCCACATCGTTTCCCACTTAACCAGAATTTGGGGGCCTTAGCTGACGGTCTGGGTTGTTTCCCTTTTCACAACGGACGTTAGCACCCGCTGTGTGTCTCCCACGCTGCACTCACCGGTATTCGGAGTTTGCCTCGGTTTGGTAACCCGGGATGGGCCCCTAGCCGAAACAGTGCTCTACCCCCGGCGGTGATACGTGAGGCGCTACCTAAATAGCTTTCGAGGAGAACCAGCTATCTCCGAGCTTGATTAGCCTTTCACTCCGATCCACAGCTCATCCGAATCTTTTTCAACAGATCCCGGTTCGGGCCTCCAGTTGATGTTACTCAACCTTCACCCTGGCCATGGATAGATCGCCCGGTTTCGGGTCTATATCCAGCGACTGGTCGCCCAGTTAAGACTCGGTTTCCCTACGCCTCCCCTATNCGGTTAAGCTCGCCACTGAATATAAGTCGCTGACCCATTATACAAAAGGTACGCGGTCACACTACRNRAGTGCTCCCACTGCTTGTACGCACACGGTTTCAGGGTCTATTTCACTCCCCTCTCCGGGGTTCTTTTCGCCTTTCCCTCACGGTACTGGTTCACTATCGGTCAGCCAGGAGTATTTAGCCTTGGAGGATGGTCCCCCCGTCTTCAGTCAAGGTTTCACGTGCCCCGACCTACTCGATTTCACGCTGATCGGATTTCGGCTACGGGACTATCACCCTGTATCGTCAGGCTTCCCAGCCTGTTCGCCTATCGGTCACAACGCTTAAGGGCTACTCCCCGTTCGCTCGCCGCTACTGGGGGAATCTCGGTTGATTTCTTTTCCTCGGGGTACTTAGATGTTTCAGTTCCCCCGGTTCGCCTCGCCATGCTATGGATTCACATGGCGATACTCAGGTTACCCTGAGTGGGTTGCCCCATTCGGAGATGTCCGGGTCACAGGTCATTTGCCACCTCGCCGAACCTTATCGCAGGCTGTCACGTCCTTCATCGCCTCTGGCTGCCTAGGCATCCACCGTGTGCGCTTCATCGCTTGACCATATAACCCCAAGGGGTCTGGTGCGATGACACGATCGCCGGATACGCTCGAGAGTCGTATCTCGTTTGTCTCTTCCTYTCGGAAGAAACGTTGTCAGCTTGATTCACATTGTTAAAGAGCGTTTAGAGCCATAAGCTCTAAGCTGTAAGCTTTACGTGACAGTCATCGACATGTCACCCAAAACCTATAGCTTAGGACTTATTGGAAAGACTGTTGGGACATCGGGAGGATGGTGGAGCCTACCGGGATCGAACCGGTGACCTCCTGCGTGCAAGGCAGGCGCTCTCCCAGCTGAGCTAAGGCCCCTGAACATCAGCTTTAAGCGGGAAGCTTTAAGCTGTAAGAAAAACCAACACCATGCCTGGCGGGCTTGACTTAAAGCTGACAGCTTATGGCTTACAGCTTGTTTTGGTGGGTCTGGGCAGACTCGAACTGCTGACGTGTCGGTTAAGGAGGTGATCCAGCCGCAGGTTCCCCTACGGCTACCTTGTTACGACTTCACCCCAGTCATGAACCACACCGTGGTGATCGCCCTCCGAAGTTAGGCTAACCACTTCTGGTGCAGTCCACTCCCATGGTGTGACGGGCGGTGTGTACAAGGCCCGGGAACGTATTCACCGTGACATTCTGATTCACGATTACTAGCGATTCCGACTTCACGGAGTCGAGTTGCAGACTCCGATCCGGACTGAGACCGGCTTTCCGAGATTGGCTCCCCCTCGCGGGATTGCAACCCTTTGTACCGGCCATTGTAGCACGTGTGTAGCCCTACCCGTAAGGGCCATGATGACTTGACGTCGTCCCCACCTTCCTCCGGTTTGTCACCGGCAGTCTCCCTAGAGTTCCCGACCGAATCGCTGGCAAATAGGGACAAGGGTTGCGCTCGTTACGGGACTTAACCCAACATTTCACAACACGAGCTGACGACAGCCATGCAGCACCTGTCTCTCGGCTCCCGAAGGCACTCCRCCGTCTCCGGCGGATTCCGAGGATGTCAAGGGTAGGTAAGGTTCTTCGCGTTGCATCGAATTAAACCACATGCTCCACCGCTTGTGCGGGCCCCCGTCAATTCATTTGAGTTTTAACCTTGCGGCCGTACTCCCCAGGCGGTCGACTTATCGCGTTAACTGCGCCACTAAGTCCTCAAGGGACCCAACGGCTAGTCGACATCGTTTACGGCGTGGACTACCAGGGTATCTAATCCTGTTTGCTACCCACGCTTTCGCACCTCAGCGTCAGTGTCAGTCCAGAAGGCCGCCTTCGCCACTGGTATTCCTCCCGATCTCTACGCATTTCACCGCTACACCGGGAATTCTACCTTCCTCTCCTGCACTCTAGCTAAACAGTTCCGGATGCCATTCCCAGGTTGAGCCCGGGGCTTTCACAACCGGCTTACTTAGCCGCCTACGCGCGCTTTACGCCCAGTAATTCCGATTAACGCTTGCACCCTCCGTATTACCGCGGCTGCTGGCACGGAGTTAGCCGGTGCTTCTTCTGCGGGTGATGTCGTCCGTACCGGGTATTAACCGGCACGCTTTCTTCCCCGCTGAAAGTGCTTTACAACCCGAAAGCCTTCTTCACACACGCGGCATGGCTGGATCAGGCTTGCGCCCATTGTCCAATATTCCCCACTGCTGCCTCCCGTAGGAGTCTGGGCCGTGTCTCAGTCCCAGTGTGGCTGATCATCCTCTCAGACCAGCTACGGATCGTCGCCTTGGTGAGCCGTTACCTCACCAACCAGCTAATCCGACATAGGCTCATCCGATAGCGCAAGGTCCGAAGATCCCCTGCTTTCTCCCGTAGGACGTATGCGGTATTAGCCTGGGTTTCCCCAGGTTATCCCCCACTACCGGGCAGATTCCTATGCATTACTCACCCGTCCGCCGCTCGTCRGCATCCAGCAAGCTGGACCCGTTACCGCTCGACTTGCATGTGTTAAGCCTGCCGCCAGCGTTCAATCTGAGCCATGATCAAACTCTTCAGTTGAAAGTCTGATGGTCCGTTAGGCGGACCAAACCTGGCTCAAGGTTCAAACGTCTCTTGACGAGTCGCTTGCCTTGATATCATGTGACAGTGTCACCGTATCGTGGCCAAGCGCCCACATGAATTACCTGATCGACTTGTTAAAGAGCATCGCGTCGTTTGCCCGAAGGCGCCTCGCCGCGAGAGAGGCGTATTCTACCGATTCGCGCTGCGCTGTCAAGCCTCGGTGGCCGGTGCCGAACACCGGATGAGATCAGCCATCGATCTCGGCCGCGCTTGACCGCTGACCCCGAAAGGCCGGCGAATCGTGGGAGCGAAGTCTACAGCCTTCGAGGCGATCCGGCAAGCGATTTGTTCACCGCCGTTTTCCAAAACCCTCGAAGAAACAGCCACTTGCTTCTCCCGTCACCGCCGGTGACGTGTCCCGTCGTCGGCAGCGGATGCGTACTTTACGCCTCACATTCGGCCCTGACAAGCCCTCGTTCGAGAAAAATTTCACGACCGCCCGAGACGGCTTATCCACACCCGGTCACGACCGCCGCCCGCCAACCCCTTGTGGATAACAAGACGCCCGCGCGAGGCGGGCGTTCAGCAGCGACTGGGCCGATGCGCATCAGCTCAGAATGACCCGCGCATAACGCTTCTTGCCGGCCTGGATCACATAGCTCCTGCCGGTGTCGAGCATGTGGTCCTTGGCGACGACCTCGCCATCGACCTTGACCCGGCCGTTGCCGAGCATGTCCTTGGCCTGGGCACTGTTGTTGGTCAGATTGGCGCGGTTGAGTACCGCGGCGATCGGCGCCTGCTCACCGTCGAAATCGACGGTGACCTCCGGCAGGTCCTCGGGCAGCTCGCCCTCGGCGAGCTGGTTGCCGGCACTGCGATGCGCGTTGGCCGCCGCGTCTTCCCCGTGATAGCGGCCGATCAGCTCGCGCGCCAGCGCCATCTTGATGTCGCGCGGGTTGGCGCCGGCCTCGACGTCACGCTTGAGGGCCTCGAGTTCCTCGTTGGACTTCAGCGAGAGTAGTTCGAAGTAGCGCCACATCAGGCTGTCGGGCATCGACACCAGCTTGTTGAACATGGTGCCCGGCGCCTCGTCGAGCCCCACGTAGTTGCCCAGTGACTTGGACATCTTCTGCACGCCATCCAGCCCCTCGAGCAGCGGCATGGTGATGACGACCTGCGGCTCCTGGCCGAAGTGCTTCTGGATCTCGCGCCCCATCAGCAGGTTGAACTTCTGATCGGTCCCGCCCAGCTCGACGTCGGCCTCCAGGGCCACCGAGTCGTAGCCCTGGACCAGCGGGTAGAGAAATTCGTGGATCGAGATCGACTGATTGGCCTTGTAGCGCTTCTCGAAGTCGTCGCGCTCGAGCATCCGCGCCACGGTGGACTGGGCGGCGAGTTCGATCATGTCCGCCGCCGAGAGCTTGCCCATCCAGTCGGCATTGAAGGCGACGATGGTCTTGTCGGGGTCGAGCACCTTGAAGACCTGCTCCCGGTAGGTCCTGGCGTTGGCCTTGACCTCTTCCTCGGTGAGCGGCTTGCGGGTGACGTTCTTGCCGGTGGGATCGCCGATCCGTCCGGTGAAGTCGCCGATCAGGAAGATCACCTCGTGCCCCATGTCCTGGAACTGGCGCATCTTGGTCAGCAGCACGCTGTGACCGAGGTGCAGGTCCGGCGCCGTGGGATCGAAGCCGGCCTTGATACGCAGCTTGCGCCCGGAAGCGAGCTTCTTCTCCAGCTCCTCCTCGAGCAGGATCTCGTGGGCGCCGCGCTTGAGCAGCGCCAGCGCATCGGCGACGTCGGTCATCGTACCCCTCTCTCGTAAATGGTGGCCCGTCATAAGGGTGGTCTGGCGAATGGAGCAAGATGGTAGCATGTCTCGACGTGACGGTTGAGCGCGGTCAACGAAGGAGAGAAACGCCCATGCCCCTGTTTGTCGGCCTGATGTCGGGCACCAGTCTGGATGGTATCGATGCGGCCCTGGTCCGCTGCGACACCGAGCACGTCGAACTGCTCGACGCCGTGGGCGTGGCCATGCCGGGGGCGTTGCGCCAGCAGCTCCTGGCCCTGTGCCAGGCCGAGGCAGTGCGCTTCGCCGATCTGGCGAGCGCCGAACAGGCCTTCTGCCACGTGCAGGCCGAGGCGGTCGAGCAGTTGCTCGAGCGCAACCGGCTGGACGCCGGCGCGATCGCCGCGATCGGCAGCCACGGCCAGACCATCGAGCACGCCCCGCAGGGCGAAGCGCCCTACACCTGCCAGCTCGACAACCCCAGCCTGCTCGCCGAGCTGACCGGCTGCCGCGTGGTCGGCGACTTCCGCCGCCGCGACCTGGCCGCCGGCGGGCAGGCCGCGCCACTGGCACCGGCCTTTCATGCCGCGCTGTTCGCGGACGACGCCGAATGGCGGGTGGTGCTCAACCTGGGCGGCTTCGCCAATCTGACCCTGCTGCCGCCCCGCTCGAGGGCGATGCCGGTCACCGGCTTCGATACCGGGCCGGCCAACACCCTGCTCGACGCCTGGTACGCCCGTCATCACGGCGACGGCCACTACGATGCCGACGGCCGCTGGGCCGCCGGCGGAAGCGTCGATACCGCCCTGCTCGAGCGTCTGCTGGCCGACCCCTTCTTCGCCCGGCACCCGCCCAAGAGCACCGGCCGCGAATACTTCCACCTCGCCTGGCTGGAGGCCCACCTGAGCGGTCATGAAGCGCCGCAGGACGTGCAGGCGACCCTCGCCGAACTGACCGCAAGGAGTGTCGCACTGGGCGTCGCTCAGACTCTCGGCCCGGTGCCCGCCACCCTGATTCCCTGCGGCGGCGGCACCCACAACGCCGATCTGCTGCAACGCCTGGGCCGCCAGCTGCCGACCCTGATGCTGGCCGATTGCCAGACGTTCGGCTGGTCGGCCGACTGGCTGGAGGCCGGCGCCTTCGCCTGGCTGGCCTGGCGACGCCTGGAAGGTCTGCCCGGCAACCTCCCCGCGGTGACGGGCGCCGCCGGGCCGCGCGTGCTGGGCGGTGTCTACAGCGCCTGAGTCGCCCGGCGCGCCAGACGCTCAGTAGTCGTCGCTGTCGCGCAGCGACAACCGGTCGGCGGCATTCATCGCCTCGTCCACGCCGCGTTGTTCGCCATCGGCGAACTTGATCATCATGCGCAGGTCGTTGGCCGATTCGGCGTGCACCAGCGCCACGTCCTCGCTGATATCGCCGCGTCGATACAGCTCGAACAGCGCCTGATCGAAGGTCTGCATGCCCAGGTCGCGCGAGCGCGCCATCAGCGCCTTGATCTCGCCCACCTCCCCCTTGCGCACCAGGTCGCCGATCAGCGGCGAACGGCGCAGCACCTCGATCGCCGCCACGCGGCCCTTGCCATCCTGCCGCGGCAACAACTGTTGGGCGACCACCGCCTGCAGGTTGAGCGACAGGTCCAGCCAGACCTGCTCGTGGCGCTCGCCGGGGAAGAAGTGAATGATCCTCTCCAGCGCCTGGTTGGCATTGTTGGCATGCAGCGTGGCCAGGCACAGATGGCCCGTCTCGGCGAAGGTCAGCGCCTGTTCCATGGTCTCCCGGGTGCGGATCTCGCCGATCATGATCACGTCCGGTGCCTGGCGCAGGGCGTTCTTCAGCGCCACCTCGAAGGACTCGGTGTCGATGCCCACCTCGCGCTGGTTGATGATCGCGCGGCGGTGCGGATGAATGTACTCGATCGGGTCCTCGATGCAGATGATGTGGCCACCGGCCGTCTCGTTGCGATGCTGGATCATCGACGCCAGGGTGGTCGACTTGCCGGTGCCGGTGCCGCCGACGACGAACACCAGGCCGCGCTTGAGCAGCGCCAGCTCGCCCAGCGCGGCCGGCAGCGCGAGCGCGTCGAGGCCGGGGATGTCGAAGGCGATGCGGCGAATCACCATGGCCATCTGACTGCGCTGGTAGAAGGCGCTGACCCGGAAGCGCCCCTTGCCCTGCAGGCTGAGCGCGAAGTTGGCCTCGTGCTCGGCCTCGAAGCGCGTGCGCAACCCCTCGGGCAATGCCGCCAACACCAGTTCGCGCACCTGACCGATCGACAGCGCCGTCTCGCCCAGCGCCACCAGCTTGCCGCTGATCTTCAGCGAGGCCGGCGCGTTGGTCGAGATCAGCATGTCCGAGGCCTGCTTGTCGATCATGATGTCCAGCAACTGCTGCAGCCATTCAGCGGGGGTCATCGCCGCGCTCCTCGTCCGTGGCATCCCGGGGTCATGGTCAGGCTTCCGGCAGGTGCCCCTTGGCCTTGGCCTGGGCTTCCTGTCGGCTGACCACGTTCTGGCTGACCAGCTTGGCCAGCGCGGTATCCAGCGTCTGCATGCCCAGATTGCCGCCGGTCTGGATCGCCGAATAGATCTGCGCCACCTTGTCCTCGCGAATCAGGTTGCGCACCGCGGAGGTCGCCACCAGGATCTCGTGGGCGGCGACCCGCCCCCCGCCGTGACGCTTGAGCAGCGTCTGCGAGATCACCCCCTGCAGCGATTCGGAAAGCATCGAGCGCACCATCGCCTTCTCGTCGCCCGGGAAGACGTCGATGACGCGATCGATGGTCTTGGCCGCCGAGGTGGTGTGCAAGGTGCCGAACACCAGATGGCCGGTTTCCGCCGCGGTCAGCGCCAGCCGAATGGTTTCCAGGTCGCGCAGCTCGCCGACCAGGATCACGTCGGGATCCTCGCGCAGCGCCGAGCGCAGCGCCTGGGTGAAGCCCTGGGTATGGCGATGGACCTCGCGCTGGTTGACCAGGCTGCGCTTGCTGGCATGCACGAATTCGATCGGATCCTCGATCGTCAGGATATGGTGGTGCTGGGTGTCGTTGATGTAGTCGATCATCGCCGCCAGCGTCGTCGACTTGCCCGAGCCGGTGGGGCCGGTCACCAGTACCAGCCCCCGCGGCAGTTGCGAGAAGTGGCGGAACACCTCGCCCAGCTCGAGCTCCTCGAGGGTCAGCACGCGTCCGGGAATGGTCCGGAACACCGCGCCGGCACCGCGATCCTGGTGGAAGGCGTTGACACGAAAGCGCGCCACGCCCGGCACCTCGAAGGAGAAGTCGGTCTCCAGGTAGGCCTCGTAGTCGCGGCGCTGCTTGTCGCCCATGATGTCGTAGATCATCTTGCGGACCTCGCGGTCCTCCAGCGCCGACACATTGAGGCGCCGGATGTCGCCATCGACGCGGATCATCGGCGGCAGGCCCGCCGACAGGTGCAGGTCGGAGGCGTTCTGCTTTGCCGAGAACGCCAGTAATTCGGTAATATCCATGCACTCCCCTGCTTTCGTTTGTTTCTTGTTGAGGTCGACGCCAGTATGCCAGACGCTCAGGTCAGTGAATCACTGTCGCGCGCCCGTCGACGTCTGGCCGCGGCCCTGGAACGAGCGCAGCGCCCCGACGACGACGCCCAACTACTGGCCGTCAGCAAGACCAAGCCCGCCGGCGCGATCCGCGAGGCCTACCACGCCGGCCAGCGCGACTTCGGCGAGAATTACCTTCAGGAAGCCCTCGACAAGCAGGCCGAACTCGCCGATCTCGACGCTATCGTCTGGCATTTCATCGGCCCTTTGCAATCCAACAAGACGCGCGCCGTGGCCGAGCACTTCACCTGGGTGCATAGTGTCGACCGCCTCAAGGTCGCCCGGCGGCTCTCGGAACAGCGCCCCGCCGACCATGGCCCGCTCAACGTCTGCCTGCAGGTCAACGTCAGCGGCGAGTCCAGCAAGTCGGGCGTCGCCCCCGAGGAACTCGAGTCCCTGGCCCTGGCGGTCGCCGATCTGCCCAACCTGACACTGCGCGGCCTGATGGCGATTCCCGCGCCCAGCGACGACCTCGAGGCCCAACGCCGCCCGCTGGCCCACCTGCGTCGGTTGCGCGACACCCTCAATGCGCGGCATCCGTCCCTCGCCCTGGATACCCTGTCGATGGGCATGAGCGACGACCTGGAAGCCGCCGTCCTGGAAGGGGCCACGCTGGTCCGGCTGGGCACCGCCATCTTCGGCGCCCGCGCGCCGCATCCCTGACCCAATTCACGCCAAGCAGAGGACTCCCGCATGGCAAGCCAAGTCACCTTCATCGGCGCCGGCAACATGGCCAGCGCCATCTTCGGCGGCATGATCGACAGCGGCTATCCGGCCACCGCGATCACCGCGACCAGCCCCGATGAACAGCGCCTGGAGACGCTCGCCGCCGACTACGGCATTCATACCGCGACCGACAACGCCGCCGCGGTCGCCGAGGCCGACGTGGTGGTCCTGGCGGTCAAGCCGCAGATGATGCACGACGTCTGCGCCGGCCTGCGCGACGCCATCCAGGCGCGACGCCCGCTGATCGTCTCGGTGGCCGCCGGTCTCACCGCCGAGACGCTGGACGAATGGCTCGGCGGCGGTCTCGCCGTGGTGCGCTGCATGCCCAACACCCCGTCGCTGGTGGGTGCCGGCGCCAGCGGGCTGTTCGCCAATGCCCGCGTCAGCGACGCCCAGCGCGAGCTCGCCACCACCCTGCTGGAGGCGGTGGGTCTCGTCGAGTGGGTCGACGACGAAGCCCTGCTGGAGGCGGTCACCGCGGTGTCGGGCAGCGGCCCGGCCTACTTCTTCTTGATCTTCGAGGCCCTCGAGGAAGCCGGTCAGCGCCTCGGCCTGCCCGCCGAGACCGCCCGCCGCCTGGCCTTGCAGACCGGCCTCGGCGCCGCCACGATGGCGCAACGCAGCGACGTCGAGCCGGCCCGGCTGCGCCAGAACGTGATGTCGCCGGGCGGGACCACCGAACGTGCCATCCACTGCCTGGAAGACGGCGGCCTGCGGGCCCTGTTCGCCGAGGCGACCGAGGCCTGTGCCGCGCGGGCCCGCGAGATGGCCAGCGAACTGGGCAAGACGCCGAACCGATAACGGAGGGGATTCATGGGCAGTCAACTGGGAAGCGCCGGCCTGATGCTGGTCAACACCCTGATCAACATCTACCTGTTCCTGCTGATGCTGCGCTTCCTGCTGCAGGCATCGCGTGCCGACTACTACAACCCGATCAGCCAGGCGGTGGTCAAGGTGACCCAGCCGGTGGTCAAGCCGCTGCAGAGCTTCCTGCGCCCGATGGGCCGCATCGATCTCGCCACCCTGGGCGCCGGTTTCATCATCAAGGCGCTGAGCATCGCGTTGATCGTGCAGGTGGCGATCGGCGGTCTTCCGCCGCTGGGCGGCATCGCCATCGCCTCGGTGGCGGCGCTGGCCAGTGCGATCCTCAAGATCTACTTCTTCGCGCTGATCGGCATGATCATCCTCAGTTGGGTGGCGCCGAACGCCAGCCATCCGGGGGCCCTGCTGATCATGCAACTGGTCGAACCGATCATGGCGCCGGTGCGCCGGGTGATTCCGCCGCTGGGCATGATCGACCTCTCGCCGATCGTGGTGTTCATCGTCATCAACCTGATCGATGGGATCGTGGTCGGCTCGCTGACCCGCGCCGCCGGCATTTCCGGCGTCCTGGTCGGCCTGTAACCGCCGCGCGGCCAAGACAACGAGAGACAGGGCCGCAAAGGCCCTGCGCCGAACTGGACACTGACGCTTCATGCCCGAGACGCTTCCCGCCGACTCGGTCGGCCTGGTGACGCCGCAGCAGCAGCACTTCGACGACCCGCTGCCGCTGGCCTGCGGCAAGACCCTGCCGGCCTACGATCTGGTCTACGAGACCTACGGCGAGCTCAACGCCGCACGCGACAACGCGGTGCTGATCTGCCACGCCCTGTCGGGCCATCACCATGCCGCCGGCTATCACAGCGCGGACGAGCGCAAGCCCGGCTGGTGGGACGCCCATATCGGTCCCGGCAAGACCATCGACACCGAGCGCTTCTTCGTCATCTCGCTGAACAACCTGGGCGGCTGCCACGGCAGTACCGGGCCATGCTGCGTCAACCCCGATACCGGCCGCCTGTGGGGCCCCGAGTTTCCGGTGATGACCGTCGGCGACTGGGTCAACAGTCAGGCCCGGCTCGCCGACCGGCTGGGCATCGAACGCTTCGCCGCGGTGGTCGGCGGCAGCCTGGGCGGCATGCAGGTGCTGCAGTGGGCGCTGGCCTATCCCGAACGCATCGCCAACGCCGTGGTGATCGCCGCCACGCCGCGCCTGACCGCGCAGAACATCGCCTTCAACGAGGTCGCCCGCCAGGCGATCCGCTCGGACCCCGACTTCCACGACGGCTGGTACGCGCTCGAGGGCACGGTGCCCAAGCGCGGGCTCAAGCTGGCGCGCATGGTCGGCCACATCACCTACCTCTCCGAGCACTCGATGGGCGCCAAGTTCGGTCGCGACCTGCGCAGCGACGAGCTCAACTTCGGCTATGACGTCGAGTTCCAGGTCGAATCCTATCTGCGCTACCAGGGCGACACCTTCTCCACCGCCTTCGACGCCAACACCTATCTACTGATGACCAAGGCGCTCGACTACTTCGATCCGGCGGCCGCACACCAGGGGGACCTGGCCGCGGCCCTGGCGCCGGCCACCTGTCGCTTCCTGGTGGTCAGCTTCTCGACCGACTGGCGCTTCGCCCCGGAACGCTCTCAGGAGCTGGTCGACGCCCTGGTGCGCGCCGGCAAGCCGGTCAGCTACGCGGCCATCGACTCCCTGTACGGCCACGACGCCTTCCTGCTCCCCGATACCCGCTACCAGGCGGTGTTCGGCGGTTTCATGAAGCGCGTGGCCCGCGACCTCGGCCTGGAGGGCTCGTGATGCGCGCCGATCTCACGCTGATTCACGACTGGGTCCACGACGGCGCCCGGGTGCTCGACCTGGCCTGCGGCGACGGCACGCTGCTCGACGCCCTGGCCCGCGACAAGGACGTCTTCGGCTACGGCCTGGAGATCGACCCCGACGGCATCACCGCCTGTCTGGAGCGCGGCGTCAACGTCATCGAACAGGACCTCGATCAGGGCCTGGCCAACTTCGACGACGACGCCTACGACCTGGTGATCATGACCCAGGCACTGCAGGCCCTGCGGCGCCCCGACCTGATGCTCGACGAGATGCTGCGCATCGGCCGCGAGGCGATCATCACCTTCCCCAACTTCGCCTACTGGCGCCACCGCCTCTACCTGGGCTTCAAGGGCTTCATGCCGGTGTCGCGCACCCTGCCCCATGCCTGGTACGACACCCCCAACATCCACCTGTCGACCTTCAACGACTTCGAACGGCTGTGTCTCGACAAGCAGCTGGTCATCACCGACCGCGCGGTGGGCAACGGCGCGCACCAGAGCCACTGGAGCAGTCGGCTGTGGCCCAACCTGTTCGGCGAGATCGCGATCTTCCGGGTCGGCCGCGGCCATGCGCGCCAGCAGAGCTGACCGCTAGCGGCGAATGCCTGTCCAGCCCCTGCCAGGGCGAGCGGTTGACGCCCTGGCGGTGTCAGTCGACGAGGCCGGGGTCGTGTATCTCGCGGTGCAGTGACACCGGTAGACGGCCAGCCAGTTCGATGGTCACCGGCCGTTCGTCGCGCCGCCCCACCCGACAGCCGTAGGCCAGCACCTCGACGCCCGCGTCCGCGACGCGTCGCAGGGTCTCGGCATAACGCGGGTCGAGATGCGCGGCCGGGGCGACATCGTGAATGCCCTCGTGGGCGACGCAGAAAAGCAGCACCGCGCGCTGCCCGGCGGCGGCCAGCCCGGCCAGCGTCTCGAGGTGCCGGGTACCGCGCTCGCTCACCGCATCGGGAAAGTAGCCGTGACCGTCGCGCTCCTTGAGGGTGACCTGCTTGACCTCGACGAAGGCGGTGCCGCGTTGTGGGTCGTCGAGCCGGAAGTCGAGTCGGGCGTCGCTACGTCGGGCGCCTTCGACCTTCACCTCGCGCTTGAGCGCGGCGTAACCGGCCAGCGGCTCGATGCGCCCGGCACGCAGCGCCTCCTCGACGATGGCGTTGGTGCGCCCGGTATGCACGGAGGCCGTCGCCACCCCGCCCGCCGCCTGCGGCAGCTCGATCAGCTCCCAGGTCCAGGCCAGCTTGCGGGCCGGGTTGGTGCTCGGCGACAGCCACACTCGGCAGCCCGGCACATTGACCGCACGCATCGAGCCGGTATTCGGGCAGTGGGCCACGACCAGCGTGCCGTCGGCCAGCTCGACATCGGCGAGGAAGCGCTTGTAGCGCCGGCGCAGGGTGCCGGGGACGAGCTCGGGGTAGTCCACGTCAGCGCCCCTCCCGCGCCAGGAAGCGGCCGAGGCGCTCCACCGCTTCCTCGAGCCGCGCGACGTCGTTGGTGAAGGCGATGCGCACGTGGTGCTCGCCGCCGCGCACGGCGAAGTCGACGCCCGGCGTGATGGCGACGTTCTCGGTCTCGAGCAGCCGCTGGCAGAAGGCCTGGCTGTCGCGGGTGTACTGCGACACGTCGAGCCACAGGTAGAAGGCGCCCTGGGGCGGCACCGCCGGCGCCAGCCCGAGGCGCCCGAGTCCCGCCAGCAGGGCGTCGCGGCGGCGGTGCAACTCGCGGCGGCGCTCTTCGAGTTCCGCCGTGCATGCCGGCGTGAAGGCCGCCAGCGCGGCATGCTGCGACGGCGTCGGCGCGGCGAGGAAGACGTTCTGCGCCAGCCGGCTCAGCGGTTCCACGGCCGCCTCGGGGGCCACCAGCCAGCCCAGTCGCCAGCCGGTCATGCCGAAGTACTTCGAGAAGCTGTTGACGACGAACGCCTCGGGGGCCACCGCCGCCGCGCTGACCGGCTCGACGTCGTAGCTCAGCCCCTGATAGATCTCGTCGACCAGCAGGGCACCATCGCGCCGCGCGACGACATCGGCCACGGCGCGCAGTGCCTCGGCGTCGAGCACGTGCCCGGTGGGGTTGGAGGGCGAGGCGAGCATCGCCAGACGGGTCGCCGGCTGCCAGTGGCGCTCGACGAGGCCGGCGTCGAGCTGCCAGCCGCTGTCGTCGCCCACCGCCACGCAATCCACCTCGGCATCGGCCAGGGCCATGAAGTGACGGTTGCACGGGTAGGTCGGGTCGGCCATCAATACCCGGTCGCCGCGCCCCACCAGCAGCTGGCTGGCCAGCAGTAGCGCGCCGGAGGCGCCGGGGGTGACCAGGATCCGGGCCGGATCGACCGTCGCGCCGAAGCGCTCGGCGTAATGCCCGGCGATCGCCTCGCGCAGGGCGGGGATGCCGCCGGCCGGCGTATAGCGCGTATGGCCCTCGGCCAGCGCCTGCCGACCGGCCTCGATGATCGGCCGGGGCGTGGCGAAATCGGGCTCGCCGATCTCCAGATGAATGACGTCGTGGCCGGCCGCCTCGCGGGCCTGGGCCTGCTCCAGCAGATGCATCACGCGAAACGGTTGCACCCGCTCGACGCGTGGATTCCAGTTCATGGCTGTCCTCGTTTCGTTGCCGCCATCGGGGCGGACCGACCAGTTGGCCCGTGGTAACGACCCGCGTCAATCCCGGGCCGCTCGGGCGACGCCGGTGGTTGCAATGCGCCGGCTTTTTCGCTAAATAAGCAAGGCTTCGGGTGGGCATGCCATCCGCGGACCCGTCGGGCACGCCGACGCGCGATCCGAGCGGCCGGGCCCCGGCCCAAGTCACTGTGAGTAATGAGGCAGCCCCATGCCAGTAGCGGAACAGAAAACGGAAGCGCCCAAGAAATTCACCCCGTACGAGCCGGCGCCGGGTGAAGAGTACATGAACGACAATCAGCTCGAGCACTTCCGCCAGATCCTGCTCGGCTGGAAACAGGATCTCATGGAGGAGGTGGACCGCACGGTTCGCCACCTGCAGGAAGACGCCAACAATTACGCCGACCCGGCCGACCGCGCCACGCAGGAAGAGGGCTTCAACCTGGAACTGCGGACCCGGGACCGCGAGCGCAAGCTGCTCAAGAAGATCAACGAGACCCTCGAGAAGATCGACGAGGACGACTACGGCTTCTGCGAGGCCTGCGGCGTCGAGATCGGCATCCGCCGCCTCGAGGCGCGCCCCACCGCCACCCTGTGCGTCGACTGCAAGACCCTGGCGGAACTCAAGGAGAAGCAGTTGGGCGGCTGATCGCTCCCGCTTCTCGATATCACGGGCGCCCCTGGGCGCCCGTTTGCCTTTCAGGAGAGCCCGATGTCCGGTTATCGAGGCCGCTTCGCGCCCACCCCCTCCGGGCCACTGCACTTCGGCTCGCTGGTCGCCGCGCTGGCGAGCTTCCTCGATGCCCGCCACGCCGGTGGCGAGTGGCTGCTGCGCATCGAGGACGTCGACCCGCCGCGCTGCCCGCCCGGCACCAGCGAGACGATCCGACGCCAGCTCGAGACCTACGGCCTTCACTGGGACGGCGAAATCCGCTACCAGCACGCTCGCGACGTGGCCTACCAGGCCGCTCTCGAACGGCTCGCCGAGACCGGCCTCGCCTATCCCTGCAGCTGCTCGCGCAAGGAATGGCGCGACTACCCGATCTACCCCGGCTGGTGTCGCGACGGCCTGCGTCATCCTCACCGCCCGGTGGCCTGGCGCCTGCGCACCGACCGCGGGCCACGTCCGGTCGGCTGGCAGGACCGGCTGTTCGGCGAGCAGCGCTTCGACCCCGTCGATTTCGGCGATGTGGTGCTCAAGCGCAAGGAAGGCCTGTGGGCCTACCAGCTGGCGGTGGTGGTCGACGATGCCGACCAGGGCATCACCGACGTGGTGCGCGGCGTCGACCTGCTCGACAACACCCCCTGGCAGCTACAGCTACAGGCCGCCCTGGGCATGGCCACGCCGCGCTACCTGCACCTGCCGCTGATCGTCGCCGCCAACGGCCAGAAGCTGTCCAAGCAGAACCTCGCCCCGGCCCTGCCGACAGCGCCGGGCGCGGTGAATCGCTGGCTTCACGAGGCGTTGATCGCCCTCGAGCAGCAGCCCCCGACAACCCTGCGCGAGGCACCGGTCGCCGAGCAGTTGGCTCACGCCATCGCGCGCTGGGACCCCGCGCGCCTGCGCGCGCAGAAGCACCACCGCATGCCCCGCCCCTGAGCCGTGACGCCACCGGGCCCGGGCCCCTGCGACTCAGGTCGGGTTGAGCCGGACAACGCCCCTCCCTACACTCGGGCCTCCGCTTTCCTGCAGGTACCCGGATGTACGTCTACCGCATCATGCTGTTCCTGGTCTTCGGCGGCTATCTATTGTCGCCGATGCTGATGAGCGGCTGGGCCGTCCCCGGCATGGCCTGGTACCGGCCGTTTCTGATCTGGGGCGCGCTGATCGCGCTGTCGGTATGGCTGGAGCAAAAGAGGAAGCTCGATGAGCATTAGCCTGGCCGGCCTGACGGCCCTGGTCGTCGGTTACCTGGCCCTGCTGCTCGTCGTCGCCGGCGCGACGCGGCGCGGCTGGATTCCGGCCCGGGTCGTCCATCATCCGCTGGTCTACGGGTTGTCGCTGGGCATCTACGTCAACGCCTGGGGGATCTACGGCAGCGTCGCCCTGGCGACGCAGATCGGCTACGGCTACCTGGACTTCTACCTGGGCGTGGCCGGCGCCTTCCTGCTGGCCCCGGTGCTGCTGGTGCCCATCCTGCGCCTGACCCGCACCTACCAGCTGGCGTCCCTGGCCGACCTGTTCGCCTTTCGTTTCCGCAGCCGCTGGATCGGCGCCCTGGTCACGCTGATCACCCTGCTCGCCGTGCTGCCGCTGCTCGCCCAGCAGGTCCGGGTGGTGGGCGATGTCGCTCACCTGCTCACCGGCAGCGCCTCGCCCGCCCTCCTGGCGCTGCTGTTCTGTGCCCTGGTGGCGGCGATGGCCCTGGTGCTGGGCGCGCGACGCACGCATCTCACCGCCGACCATGCCAGCCTGGTCGCCGCGGTCGCCGTCGAGTCGCTGGTCAAGCTGGTGGCACTGCTGGTGCTGGCCGGCGTCGCCCTGTACGGTGTGTTCGCCGGTCCGGGCGATCTCCAGCACTGGCTCGACGGCCCGGGGCAATCCTTCCAGGTGATCGCCCGGCGTCTCGATCCGGGGCAATGGCGCACCCTGCTGTTATTGTTCTTCGCCGCCGCCTTCCTGTCGCCCCACATGTTCCACATGGCCTTCGCCCAGGCCCCGTCTCGCCAGGCGCTGTTGCAGTCGAGCTGGCAACTGCCGCTCTATCTGCTGTTGATGGCGCTGCCGGCCCCGCTGATTCTCTGGGCGGCGCAGTATCGCGACGTCGCGCCCCCCCAGGCCGGGCTCGCCTACCTGGTGTTCACGCTGTTCGACACCCCCGGGCTCGCCGGCCTCGCCCTGCTGGCCGGTCTCGCCGCCGTGTGCGGCACGCTGATCGTGATCGCCCTGTCGCTGGCGGGGATGGTGCTCAACCATCTGGTGCTGGTCGCGCACCCGCCCGGCCGCCACGACGACCTCTACCGCTGGCTGCTGGGGCTGCGCCGGGTACTGATCGTCGCGGTGATTCTCGGCGGCTGGGTGTTCTACCGGGCGCTGGGCGGCGAGCACGACCTCGCCAGCCTGGGCCTGGTGGCCTTCGTGGGTATCGCCCAGTTCCTGCCGGGCATGCTGGCCCTGCTCTACTGGCCGGGCGCCAACCGCAAGGGCATGGTCTGCGGGCTGATCGCCGGCAGCCTGCTGTGGCTGGCCGGCCAGTGGCTGCCGATGCTCACCGGCTGGCCGGCGCTGCTGTTCATCCCGCCCGGCCTCGAACTGCTCGCCGGCGAGCCGGTGTGGTACACGGTGACGCTGATCTCGCTGGCCGCCAACACCCTGACGCTGATCCTGGTCTCGCTGGTCACCCGTACCTCGGAGGCCGAGCGCGCCGCCGCCGAGGCCTGCTCGGTGGATGCGGTGATCCGGCCCAAGCGACTGCCGCTCAGCGCGCGCACCGGCGAGGACTTCAAGCGTCATCTCAGTGACGCCCTGGGCCCCGAGGTCGCCGACCGCGAGGTGGACGCCGCGCTCGACGCGCTGGGCATGTCGCCCCAGGAGAGCCGGCCCTATGCGTTGCGGCGCCTGCGTGGCCGCCTGCAGGCCAACCTCTCGGGGCTGATGGGCCCCTCGGTGGCGCGCGACATCGTCGACCGCTTCCTGCCCTATCAGCAGGGGCCGAAGGCGGCGACCGACGACGTGCATTACGTGGAAAGCCTGCTCGAGGCCTACCGCTCGCGGCTCACCGGCCTCGCCCGCGAACTCGACGGCCTGCGCCGCTACCATCGCCGCACGCTGACCCAGCTGCCCATCGGCCTGTGCGCGTTCGGCGACGACGACGAACTGCTGATGTGGAACGACGCCCTGGCCCGGCTCTCGGGCATCGCCGGCGCCAGCGTGATCGGCGCGCGGCGCGAGAGCCTGCCGGCGCCCTGGGCGGGACTGCTCGAGCGGACCTTCGAGCGCCCCGGCAGCCACCTCTACAAGCAGCCGGTGGAACTCGTCGGGGGCACCCGCTACCTGACCCTGCACACGGCGGACCTGGCCGTCGAGGACGACGAACGCGGCGGCACGGTGGTATTGATCGAGGACCACAGCGAGATGAAGTGGCTGGAGGACGAGCTGGTCCACGCCGAGCGACTGGCGTCGATCGGGCGTCTCGCCGCCGGCGTCGCCCACGAGATCGGCAACCCCATTACCGGGATCTCCTCGCTGGCGCAGAACCTGCGCTACGACACCGACGACGCCCTGGTGCTGGATACCGCCCACCAGATCCAGGCACTCACCGACCGTGTCTCGCGCATCGTCGGCTCGCTGGTCGGCTTCGCCCATGGCGGCGATCGTGGCAACGCCGGATCACGCCATGCCACCCTCGACGTGCAGGCGATCGCCGACGAGGCGTTGCACTTGATACGTCTGGCCCGCTCGGGCCAGGATATCGAATATCGCAATGCATGCCCCGCGGCCCTGACCGTGCAGGGCGATGCCCAGCGCCTGGTCCAGGTGCTGGTCAACCTGCTCGGCAATGCGCGGGACGCCAGTCCTCCCGGCGGTCTGGTGGTGGTCGACGCGAGACGTCACGACGGTGGCGTGCGGATCACGGTGACGGACGCCGGTCACGGCATCGACGCCTCGATCCGCGACCACCTCTTCGAGCCTTTCACGACCACCAAGCCCCCGGGCGAGGGCACCGGGCTCGGTCTGTCGCTGGTCTACAGCATCGTCCAGGAGCATCATGGCCAGGTACGCGTCGAATCGCCCCTGCCCGAACTCGGTCACGGCACCCGCATAAGCCTGTGGCTGCCCCAAGCCCCTCACGCTGACAGAGATGCTGATGAGCCAGATCCTGATCGTTGAAGACGAAGCCATCATCCGTACCGCCTTGCGTCGGCTCCTGGAGCGTCACGAGTATATCGTCAGCGAAGCCGAGTCGGTGGCCGAGGCACGTCGTCTCGAGCTCAGGAACTTCGACCTGATCATCAGCGACCTGCGCCTGCCCGGCGACCCCGGCACCGCGCTGATCGATGCCGCTGCGCCGGTGCCGGTGCTGATCATGACCAGCTATGCCAGCATGCGTTCGGCGGTCGACGCCCTCAAGCAGGGCGCGGTCGACTACATCGCCAAACCCTTCGATCACGACGAGCTGCTCGCCACCGTGGCCAGAACGCTCGACGCTCACGAGCCGACCCGCGAGCCCCCGGCGTCCGCCACGCCGCCCGCCCCCGCGGACGCCACGCCCCAGGACATGATCGGCGACTGCCCGGCCATGCAGGCGGTCTACACGCGGATTCGCAAGACCGCCCCGGCCGACGTCACCGTGCTCATCCAGGGCGAATCGGGCACCGGCAAGGAACTGGTCGCCCGGGCCATCCACCGCCAGAGCCGCCGCGCCCAGGCGCCGCTGATCTGCGTCAACTGCGCGGCGATCCCCGAGACGCTGATCGAGTCCGAGCTGTTCGGCCACGAGAAGGGCGCCTTCACCGGCGCCAGCGCGGCACGCACCGGCCTGGTCGAGGCGGCCGACGGCGGCACGCTGTTCCTCGACGAGATCGGCGAGCTGCCGCTGGATGCCCAGGCGCGCCTGCTGCGCGTGCTGCAGGAGGGCGAGATTCGCAAGATCGGCTCGGTGGAGACCCGCCACGTCGATGTCCGCCTGATCGCCGCCACGCACCGCGACCTGCACGCGCTGTCGCGTAACGGGGAGTTTCGGCTCGATCTCTATTATCGCCTCAACGTGATGCAGATCGATCTGCCGCCGCTGCGCGAGCGCGAGGACGACATCCTCGAGATCGCCGATGTCCTGCTCGCCGCCGCCTGCCGGCGCCACGCCCGGGACGGCCTGAAGCTCTCGCGCGCGGCGCGGCGCGACATTCGCGACTACCCCTGGCCGGGCAACGTGCGCGAGCTGGAGAACGCCCTCGAGCGCGGGGTGATCCTGGCCGAGGGCAACCTCATCCACCCCGAGGACCTGGGCCTCAATCCGGTGTCGATGCCCGCCAGAACCGCGGCATCCCGCGGCAGCGCGCCGGGCGGGGGTGGCGCGGCGTCCCCGGAGGCGGCCGAAGAAGACCTGTCGCTGGAGGATTACTTCCAGCACTTCGTGCTCGAGCACCAGGACCAGATGAGCGAGACCGAGCTCGCCCAGAAGCTCGGCATCAGCCGCAAGTGCCTCTGGGAGCGTCGCCAGCGCCTGGGAATCCCCCGCAAGAAGAGCCCCCGCACCCGCTCCGCCTGAGCCGCCGCTGGGCAGGCAATACCATGGTCTAACACGCATTTTCGTCGCCGAGCGCCTCGCGAAGGCCGGCCCGGACAGCGGGTTCGCACCACTTGTTACCATCCCACACAGCTTTTTCCCCATAACGGCGCACTCGGGGTAACACAGCACGGCCTCCCGAGGCGCCGATTCCGACCATATATCTTTAATCTATTGTTTTTAAAGAAAAAACCTGAATCTGGCATGACCACTGCAACTACCAGGGCAAGAAGAACAACAACCGGATGCCACCGACGGCAACAATAACAACAGGCTCGTCGGAAGGATTTTCGTCAGTCCGGCAACAACAAGAACAACCGAGACGACGACACGCGTTCTCCAGGCCCAACAACCATAAACCGCCTGTCGAGAAAGCGAGCGACCACAATAACGACAATGGCCGCGACGATCCGGTAACCGTATCGGGACGCGACGCTCCGCGCACAGGTCGAACAACGACAAATACCTGTCTGAGGAGCACCTCCGGCAACAACAACAAATCGCCGGGGGAAGGCAGACACCCTGCCGTCGTGGTTGGATTATTGTTTTGAATACGAGACGGTCGCCATCAGGAAGATGACCAATAACAAGACCATTGCTTGCCTGATGACTCCGAATTGGTGACTGTGGTGCGTATTCAAGGCGATGCGCCATCACGAAGAAGAATCAACAGCACGGATGCTGTCGAATTGCTTGATAGGGGAGGCCGAAAGGTCTCCCCTTTCTCATGGTTCCTGGCCGGACGATGGTCGTAACGCTTTGCATCCTCCGGACGCTCGGCTACACTGGCCTTTTCGCGAACGGCGAGACACTATCGCGGCATGTTCAAAGGATTTACTCGCTTTCTCCAACGCCCCGGTGAACGTTTGAAGACTCTGTTCGGCAATCAGGATGGCACCGGCAAGGCTCCCGGGCTTCGCATCATTCCCCGAGAAGAACACGACATTTCGCGCCAGCTGTTCAGCGACAGCGCGCTCAAGGTCCTCTATCGGCTGCACAACGCGGGGTACGAGGCCTATCTGGTCGGCGGCTGCCTGCGCGACGCCCTGCTCGGCCAGACCCCCAAGGACTTCGACGTCGCCACCAACGCCACCCCGGAAGAGTTGCGCGACCTGTTCCGCAATTCGCGGATCATCGGCCGGCGCTTTCGCATCGTGCATGTCCGCTTCGGTCGCGAGATCATCGAGGTCACCACCTTCCGCGGCCGCCACACCGACGACCACGGCGAACACGTCTCGCAACAGTCCGAAGCGGGGCTGCTGCTGCGCGACAACGTCTGGGGCAACGTCGAGGAAGACGCCCTGCGCCGCGACTTCACCGTCAACGCGCTGTACTACAACATTGCCGACTTCTCGCTTCACGACTGGGCCGGCGGCCTCGACGACCTCGAGCACCGCACGCTACGCCTGATCGGCGATCCTCAGGTGCGCTATCGCGAAGATCCGGTGCGCATGCTGCGTGCCATCCGCTTCGCCGCCAAGCTCGACTTCACCCTGGCGCCGGCGACCGAGGCGCCGATTCGCGAGCTCGCCCCGTTGCTGCTGCAGATTCCGCCGGCACGCCTGTTCGAGGAAGTGCTCAAGCTGTTCATGTCGGGCCAGGCCGTCGCCACCTATCATCTGCTGCGCGATTACGGGCTGTTCGCCATGCTGTTCCCCGAGGCGGACGAGACCCTGGACGAACTCGACTGGGCGGAGCCGTTGATCATTCAGGCCCTGGCCAACACCGACGACCGCGTGCGCCGGGAGCGCCCGGTGACGCCGGCATTCCTGTTCGGCGCCCTGCTCTGGCCCGGCGTGCAGCAGCGCGTCCAGCGCCTGCAGGCGGAAGGCATGCCGCCGATCCCCGCCCAGCAGACCGCCGCCCAGCAGGCCATCGCCCGCCAGCTCCAGCACACCTCGATCCCCAAGCGCTTCAGCCTGCCGATGCGCGACATCTGGGATCTTCAGCAGCGTCTGCCGCGCCGCCGTGGCAAGCGCGCCTACCAGACGCTCGAGCACCCGCGCTTCCGGGCCGCCTACGACTTCCTGCTGCTGCGCGAGGCGGCCGGCGAGGTCAAGCCCGGCCTCGGCGACTGGTGGACCGCCTTCCAGGAGGGCGACGAGCACGACCAGCGGCGCCTGCTCGGCAAGGTCGACGCCGACCCGGCGGGCACTGCGGCCCCGCGCAAGCGCCGCCCCCGCAAGCGTCGGCGCAACAACACGCGCCCGGACTCCGGCAACCATGACTGAAGAGGCGCTGCCGGTGGCCTATGTCGGCCTGGGCAGCAACCTCGAGGGGCCTCGGGACCAGGTGACACGAGCCCTCTCGGAACTCGACCGCCTGCCGACGACCCGGCTGGTCAGCGCATCGCCGCTCTACGCCAGTACGCCGATGGGTCCCGCGGACCAGCCCGACTTCATCAATGCCGTCGCCAAGCTGATCACGCGGCTGTCGCCACTGGCGCTGCTCGATCAATTGCAGGCGCTCGAGCAGCGCCACCGCCGCCGCCGCCAGCGCCACTGGGGGCCGCGCACCCTGGATCTCGATCTGCTGCTCTACGCACAACGTCGTCAGACCTCGCCGCGGCTGACGCTGCCGCATCCCGGCATCGGCGAGCGCAATTTCGTGCTGGTGCCGCTGGCCGACATCGCCCCGGACCTCAAACTCGACGGCGTTCCCGTCGCCCGTCTGGCGGCGACCCTCGGCGACGACGGGTTGCACCGGGTGTCACCGCGAAAGTAGGGTTGCAGCGCTTTTGTTACCATTCCACACTTCCTGCCCTGTAACGGGTAACAGCAGCAGTAACGCTCACGCCCGTTGGCGTCCCCGAGCCGGGCGCCATTTGCCAAGCCGACGAGAACGCCAGTCATGAAAACCGTCACTCTGAGCACGCTGCAGGCGGCCAAGCGCGCCGGCGAACCGTTCAGTTGCCTGACCGCCTATGATGCTTCCTTCGCCCAGGCCGCCAATCAGGCCGGTATCGAGGTCCTGCTGGTCGGCGACTCGCTGGGCATGGTCCTCCAGGGCCATACCAGCACGCTGCCGGTAACGCTCGACGACATCGTCTACCACACCCGCTGCGTGGCCCGCACCAAGGGCACGAGCCTGTTGATGGCCGACCTGCCGTTCATGAGCAACGCCTCCCTCGAGGGTCTCCTCAAGGACGCCGGAGCGCTGATGCGGGCGGGCGCCGAGATGGTCAAGATCGAGGGCGAGGCCTGGATGGCCGAAGGGATCCGCGAGCTGACCCGCCGCGGCGTGCCGGTATGCGCCCACCTGGGCCTGACCCCGCAGATGGTGCATCAGTTCGGTGGCTTCAAGGTCCAGGGGCGCGATGCCGAGCACGCCGAGCGGCTGATCGCCGATGCCCGGCGCCTGGTCGAGGCCGGCGCCTCGGTGATCCTGCTCGAGTGCGTGCCCGCCAGCCTGGGCCGCGCCGCCCAGGCGGCGCTCGACGTCCCGGTGATCGGCATCGGCGCCGGCGCCGATACCGACGGCCAGATCCTGGTCATGCACGACGTGATCGGCGTGAGCAGCGGCTACATCCCGCGTTTCGCGAAGAACTTCCTGACCGATACGGGGTCGATCGAGGGCGCCTTCCGGGCCTACCATGACGCGGTCAAGACCCGTCGCTTCCCGGCCAAGGAGCACTCCTTCTGATGCAGACCCTCAGCGACATCGAGAGCCTGCGCCGCACCCTGGCGGATGTCCGTCGCAGCGGACGGCGTATCGGTCTGGCGCCGACCATGGGCAACCTCCACGACGGCCACCTGGCGCTGGTCGCCGCCGCCCGGCAGCGTGCCGATTTCGTGGTGGCGAGTATCTTCGTCAATCCCCTGCAGTTCGGTCCCGGCGAGGATTACGCCAGCTATCCGCGAACCCTCGACGCGGATTGCGCCGCGCTCGAGGCCGCCGGCTGCGACCTGGTCTTCGCGCCGCCCGCCGAGGCCCTCTACCCCAACGGCACCGACCGCCAAGCGACGGTCAGCGTGCCCGGGGTCTCCGACGGCCTGTGCGGTGCCAGCCGCCCCGGTCATTTCGACGGCGTCGCCACGGTGGTGACGATGCTGTTCAATCTGTTCCAGCCCGACCTGGCCTGCTTCGGCGAAAAGGACTACCAGCAGCTCGCGGTGATCCGCAAGATGGTCGCCGATCTGCACGTCCCCATCGAGGTCGTCGGCGTGCCCATCGTGCGGGCCGACGACGGGCTGGCCCTGTCGTCGCGCAACGGCTACCTGGATGCCGGTCAGCGCGCCCGGGCACCGCGTCTCTACGCCATGCTGGCCCAGGCCCGCGAGGCGCTGGAGCGTGGCGACGAGCCCGCCACCACGCTGCGCGAGGGGACCGCGCATCTGGTCGAGGCGGGTTTCAAGCCCGACTACCTGGAACTGCGCCGCGCCGACGATCTGGGGCCGGTCACCGACACCACCCGCCACGCCGTGCTGCTCGCCGCTGCCCATCTGGGGCCGGCGCGCCTGATCGACAACGTCAGGGTCACGCTGCCGCGCTGACCGCCGCCGGGCGAGCGCAAGCGGAGAGACGCCCGCGTCGCCTGCCCGGCACGCCGCCGCGACAATGCTGCCCACCGTCAAATTTCGACGGATTGGCAATTGTCGCGGCGCACAAGGTTCTCCTATGCTGACTGGGCATTTCGTCCTCGAGTCAAGGAGTCTCACATGCAAGACGTGGTCATCGTCGCGGCACGCCGCACCGCCATCGGCACCTTCGGCGGGTCGCTCGCCGGGATTCCCGCCGCCGAGCTGGGCGCCAAGGTGATTCAGGATATCCTCGCCAATACCGGCGTCGCCCCGGAGCAGGTCGACGAAGTCCTGCTCGGCCACGTCTTGACCGCCGCCTGCGGCCAGAACCCGGCCCGCCAGGCGTCGATCCTGGGCGGTCTGCCCCACG